>NZ_JBVJGQ010000008.1:530-431766 GCF_055587245.1 Micromonospora sp. NPDC047756 | reverse complement strand
GGCCAGATCGGCAATGAGCCACCCAAGCAATCATCGACGCCGAACCTAGCGGCAACCAGCCGAACCGATCACCACGTACATAGAAGCGTCTTGCACTTACGGTCGCCGTTCTGCCGGGCTACACCCCCTTTTGCCGGCACACAAAGTGCAAGATCGACGGGGGTGAGGGTGAGGGTGAGGGGGGTTAGGGGGTGCGGAGGTCGGTTAGGAGGCGCTCCACCTCGGCGTAGGACTCGGGGCTCAGCGGGCCCAGTTCCAGGGTGGTGAGGTTCTCGTCGGCCTGGGCGACCGTGCGCAGGCCGGGGATCGGCACGGTACGGGGGCTGCGCGCCAGCAGCCAGCCGAGCGCGCCCTGGGCCAGGGTACGGCCGTCGGCGGTGAGCGCCGCGCGGACCTGGTCGACCCGGGCCGCCCAGCGTGGCGTCGGCCGGCCGTCGGTGAACCATTCCAGCCACTCCGGTGCCCGGCCGCGCACGTCGTCCGCCCCGACCGCTCGGGTCGACCCGGTGAGCAGCCCCATCGCCAACGGGCCGCGGTTGAGGCTGGCCAGGTCGTGCCTGTCGCAGACCGCCAGCACCGCCGCGTTGTCGCGCAGCACCGACTCGTCGTGCTGGATCGCGGCGCAGTGCGGGCCGGCGGTCGCGAACGCCTCCGCCGAGGCCGGGTCGTCGGTGCTCCAGCCGTACGCCCGGATCTTGCCCTGGTCGACCAGGGCCTCCAGGGTGTCGATCAGGTCGAGCGCGGCGGGCACCGGCAGTGCGTTGATGTGCAGTTGGTAGAGGTCGACGTGGTCGGTGCCGAGCCGGCGCAGCGAGTCTTCCAGGCTGCGTACCGCGAAGGCCGGGCTGGCCTCGGTGCCGAGCGCCCGCCGGGTGCTCTCCTCGCTGACGTTGCCGAACTTGGTGGCGATGACCACGCTGTCCCGGCGCCCGGCCAGAGCTCGACCGAGGATCCGCTCGCTGTGCCCGGCGCCGTAGTTGCTGGCGGTGTCGAACAGGGTCACCCCGAGATCGAGCGCCCGATGGATGGTGCGGATCGACTCGCCGTCGTCCACCTCACCCCAGCCGAACGGCTGCCCGTCGTCACCCCAGAGCGGGCCGCCGATCGCCCAGCACCCCATTCCGATCGCGCTCACCGTGATGCCGCTGCGTCCCAGCGTCCGTGTCGTCGTCATGGTCACCAGCCTCCAACCTGGAGCGCGCTCCAGGTCAAGCGCTACCATCTCGCGAGATGAGCGGTTACGCCCCTTCGGAGGCCGCCCGCCGCAGCGGCTTCAGCCTGGACACCCTGCGGTACTACGAGAAGATCGGCCTGCTCGCGGACGTTGAGCGCACGGCGGGCGGGCAGCGGGTCTTCACCGACGACGACCTCGGCTGGCTGGTGCTGTTCCGCTGCCTGCGCGACACCGGGATGCCCATCGCGCAGATGCGCCGCTACGCGCAACTGGCCCGCGACGGCGAGCACACCACCGACGAGCGGCACGAGCTGCTGTGCCACCACGCGGCGCGGGTCGAGGAGCAGATGCGCCTGCTCCAGCGCCAGTACGACCACCTCCGGGAGAAGATCCGCTTCTACGAGCGACAACCCCCGATCGCCCCGGGCGCGGAGGCCGAGCAGGCCGGCTAGAGGGAACCGTGCGCGCTCATGCCGCCTAGCCGGAACCGGGCGCGCTCATGCCGAGCGGGCCGGCTAGCGGGAATCGGGCGCCGACAGGCCGAGCAGGTCCTCTGTCGTTCCGGTGCGACCGGTGAGCGCGTTCAGGGCGGTGACCAGTCGCTTCTCCTCGTACCGGAAGTGCGACTCCAGCAGGGCGGCGAGCCCGGCCAGCTCGGCGCGAACCTGGGCGACCGGCACCGCCGCGTCGCCGCTCAGCAGTGCCTCGACCCGTTCCAGGATCCCGGCCACCACCTCGTGATCGGTGATCAGGTTGTCGATGACCGGGCGCAGCTCGGGGGCCTCCTCGGCCAGCAGCCGGAACGCGCCCGCGTCCTCACCGCTGTGGTGTCGGCCGAGCGCGGCGCAGAAGGTGAGGCAGTGCGCCCGCAGGTCCCGCGATGGGGTGTCGAGGCTTGCCTGCAGCCGGGCCAGCTCCGCGCTGAGCCAGAGGTGGATCTCGATCATCTGATTGCCGACGGCGGCGAGCCGGCCGGCCGGCGAACCGGTGGGGTGCACGTGTCGTCCCATGCTGTCCCGCGCCTCCATGCCCACGGCGGCCTTCGGGCCGGGTGCACTGCGACGCTACGCCGAAGTCTAGGACCGGAGGGCCACGCCCCCAAACCCGGGAATCACGGCGTGGTTGGTTCGTCGGTCTCCTCGACGTCGTGCCAGCGCGCCCGCCAGGCGGCCTCATGGGCCTCGTGGCTGGTCCGCTCCTGGAAGACGGCGGCCCGCAGGGCGTGCCGCGATTGCGCCATCACCATCACCTCCACGGCCACCAGCGCCACGCAGATCACTGTCGCGAGGGTGAGCACGCCCAGCGCCGGCAGGTGCTGGCCGAACGGAAGGGCCGCCGTGAGAACCACTATGACGCCGATGCGGGTCCAGATGACGGTGTGCAGGGTGCGTAACTGGAAGAGCAGATTGACGGTGAAATAGCAGATCAGACCGCCGAAGAACATCGCTGTCGCCGGCCCCTCGATCTTCTCGGCGATCCCGCCGGCCGGGTCGGTGATCTTGTGGAGGATCTGCTCGTTGCCGATCGAGAAGAGGATCACCCCGGCGATCATCGGCAGGTACGCGTACGCGTACGCGTCGCGGGCCATCGCCACCCGGGGGCCGCCCTCTGCCGCGTGCAGGGCGATCCGGGCGGCCGGTCCGATGAAGTCGAAGTGCGCCCACCAGAGGGCTGCGGTGACCACGATGCCGAGCGCGGCGGCGGCCACCGCCGGCCAGGTGACCGGCTTGCCGAGCAGGTTGCCGCCCACCCCCGTCGAGATGATCGACTCGCCCAGCGCGATGATCAGGATGAGGTCGTAGCGCTCGGTCCAGTGCTCGGCGCTGGTCACCCCCCAGCCCCAGGTCCCGACGATGAAGCCGGTGGCGTACTGCACCACCACCACGGCGACCCACAGCCCGTCGCGCACCAGGGCAGCCTGGTCAGGGTCGGTGATCTGCGGCGGGATGAGCGCGGCGGCCAGCAGCAGCACGATGCTCACCGCCAGCTCCGGGGCGAAGCGCCGCAGTTGCCGCCGCTCCTGCGGGCTGTCCCGCACCACGTGCTGGTAGAGGATCCAGTGGATGCCGCGGACCACGACGTAACTGATCGCCACCAGCATCGGGCCGGCGGCGCTCCCCTTCGGGTCGCTGAACGCCTGCGGGAGCGCCAACGCGAACGCGAACAGGGCGACCATCGCGATGACCATGAGCACCGGGACGTAGCCCTCGCCGAGCCGGACCCGGGTGGCGACCAGGCTGTGCACCACCCAGATCCACCAGAGCACGGCGAGCACCAGGGCGGCGTGCAGCAGTTGCCGACCGGTGATGTTCGCGGCGGTGGCCCGGGTGATGATGAAGAACGAGAAGACGAAGACCAGGTCGAAGAAGACCTCGAACTTGTCCACCCGGGCGCCCGGGGCGATCGGGACGGCAGGTCCCAGTTGTCCACGCCGCCGGTAGCCGCCCACGATCCCACTCTGGCAGCGTCCGGGCTGGTCGGAGGCCGAACGGCGAGGGTGACAGGGCCCGGCGTTACTCCGGCCGGGGTCGGGGAAACACCGGGGCCACGGCCTCCCGCAGCGGGCCGGTCGGTCCGCCCACCCCGGACAAGGATGGACAATGACGACCAACAACCCGATCACCACCTCGTTCGCCCATCACTCCACGGCCATGGACGTGATCCGGGGCGTCGACCTCGTCGGGCGGCGGGCGATCGTCACCGGCGGGTCCTCCGGGATCGGCGTGGAGACCGCCCGCGCCCTGGCCAGCGCCGGCGCGGAGGTCACCCTGGCCGTCCGTAACCCGGACGCGGGTCAGCGGGCCGCCGACGACATCACCGGCACCACCGGCAACGACCGGGTCCTGGTAGCCCCGCTCGACCTCGCCGACCAGGATTCGATCGCCGACTTCGTGGCGAACTGGGACGGCCCCCTGCACATCCTGGTCAACAACGCCGGGATCATGGCGGCACCGCTGTCCCGTACACCGCAGGGCTGGGAGATGCAGTTCGCCACCAACCACCTGGGGCACTTCGCGCTCGCCAACGGGCTGCGCCGGGCGCTCGCCGCCGGCGACGGGGCCAGGATCGTCTCGGTCAGCTCCGCCGCCCACCTGCGCTCGCCGGTGGTCTTCGACGACATCCAGTACGACAAGCGGGAGTACGAGCCGTGGCAGGCGTACGGGCAGTCCAAGACGGCGAACGTGCTGTTCGCCGTGGAAGCGACCCGGCGCTGGTCCGACGACGGCATCTACACCAACTCGCTGATGCCCGGCGCGATCCAGACCAACCTGCAGCGCTACGTGAGCACGGAGGAACTGGACCGGATGCGGTCGGGCAACGCGGCGGCCTGGAAGACCGTCGAGCAGGGCGCGGCCACCTCCGTGCTCGTCGCCGCGTCACCGCTGCTCGACGAGGTGGGTGGGCGCTACTTCGAGGACTGCCAACAGGCCGCCCCCGCCCAGCCGGGCCAGCGGACCGGAGTCGCCGACTACGCGCTGGACCCGGAGGCCGCCGAGCGACTCTGGCAGGTGTCCACCGCTCTGCTCAAGAGCTGAGCACCAGAACGCCGAAGGGCGCCCCGGTCGATGACCGGGGCGCCCTTCTCGTCGTTCGGCGGATCAGGCCAGGCCCAGCTCCGACTCGAAGTTGCCGGCCTCCAGCCGCTCCTTGACAGTGGTCAGGAAGCGGGCCGCGTCGGCACCGTCGATCAGCCGGTGGTCGTACGACATGGCCAGGTAGACCATCGACCGGATCGCGACGACCTCGCCCAGCTCCGGGTCGTTGACCACGACCGGCCGCTTGACCACGGCACCGGTGCCGAGCATCGCCGACTGCGGCGACGGCACGATCGGGGTGTCGAAGAGCGCGCCCCGGCTGCCGGTGTTGGTCAGCGTGAAGGTCGCCCCGGCCAGCTCGTCCGGGCTGATCTTGTTGGTCCGGGTCCGCTCGGCCAGGTCGGCGACCCGCTTGGCGATGCCGCCCAGGTTGAGGTCGCCGGCGTTGTGGATGACCGGCGTCAGCAGACCCCGCTCGGTGTCCACCGCGATGCCGAGGTGCTCGGCCGCCGGGTAGGTGATCGTGCCACCCTCCAGGTCCATGCTGGCCTGGACGATCGGGTGGGTCTGCAGCGCCTCGATGGCGGCGAGCGCGAAGAACGGCAGGAAGGACAGCTTCACGCCGTGTCGCTGCACGAACGAGTCCTTCGCCTGCGCCCGCAGCTTGGCGATCCGGGTGACGTCCACCTCGACCACCGTGGTGAGCTGCGCCATCTCGTGCAGCGACTCGTGCAGCCGCTTGGCGATGGCCTTGCGGATCCGGGGGAGCTTCTCGGTGGTGCCCCGCTTGCCGCTCGGCTGCGGCTTCGCGGCCGGCGTGGCCGCAGCCGCCGACGGCGCGGCCGACGGCGCCGGTGCGGCGGCGGGAGCGGCCTTGGCTGCCTTCGCCTTCTCGGCCGCCTCCAGCACGTCCTGCTTGCGGATCCGACCACCCACGCCGGTGCCGTTGAGCGCGGACAGGTCCACACCGTGCTCGGCGGCGAGCTTGCGCACCAGCGGGGTCACGTACCCGGCGGCCTCCTCGCCGGCGCCCGGCGCCGGAGCGGACGGACGTGCCGGCGCCGAGGTCGACGCGGCGGGCTGCGCGGCCTGCTCGGTCTTCGCCGGCTGCGCCGAGCTCTCGGTCTCCGCGGCGGGCTCGCTGTACGAGGCGCCCTGCGTGGGCTCCTCGACCTTCGGCTCCGGCTCGGCCTTCGGCGCCGGCTTGGCCTCCGCCTTCGGCTCGGGCTGCGCCTGGGCGGGGGCCCCGCCGGCAGCGCCGATGATCGCCAGGTCGGCGCCGACCGCTGCGGTCTCGTCCTCGGCGACCTTGATCTCCAGCACCGTGCCGGCGACCGGCGACGGGATCTCGGTGTCCACCTTGTCGGTAGAGACCTCCAGCAGCGGCTCGTCGACCTCGATGGTCTCGCCGACCTGCTTCAGCCAGCGGGTGACCGTACCCTCGGTGACGCTCTCGCCCAGGGCGGGCATCTTCACCGCGGTGCCCTCGCCCGACGAGGCGGCGGCCGGAGCCGGCGTCTCGGCCGGGGCCTCGTCCTGGGCCACCTCGTCGGCGGTGCCCTCGGCGGCGGCCGTCGGCTCGGCGGCCGGCTCGACCGACTCGGCCGGGGCCTGCTCCTGCGGGGCCGCCTCGCCGCCGCCGGTCGACTCGCCCTCACCGGCGATGACGGCCAGCTCGCTGCCGACCTCGGCGGTCTCGTCCTCGCCGACCACGATCCGGCTCAGCACGCCGGCGGCGGGTGACGGGATCTCGGTGTCGACCTTGTCGGTGGAGACCTCGAGCAGGGGCTCGTCGACCTCGACCGTGTCGCCCTCCTGCTTGAGCCAGCGAGTGACGGTGCCCTCGGTGACGCTCTCGCCGAGCCGGGGCATGGTGACCGATACCGGCATGTTCTGAGACTCCTTCATTCCCCTGGTGGGATCTTCGCCCGTCGCCGGACGCCGCGGTTGTGGATGATCAGGCGTGCGCGTGCAGCGGCTTGCCGGCGAGGGCCAGGTGCGCCTCGCCCAGGGCCTCGTTCTGGGTCGGGTGGGCGTGCACGAGCTGGGCGACCTCCGCCGGGTACGCCTCCCAGTTGTAGATGAGCTGCGCCTCACCGATCAGCTCACCCACCCGGGCGCCGATCATGTGTACGCCGACGACCGGGCCGTCCTCGACCCGGACCAGCTTCACGAAGCCGGTGGTCTTGAGGATCTGGCTCTTTCCGTTGCCACCCAGGTTGTAGTTGTACGTCTTGACCTTGTCGGCGCCGTACTGCTCCTTGGCCTTGGCCTCGGTGAGGCCCACCGACGCCAGCTCCGGGTCGCAGTACGTGACGCGCGGGATGCCGACCTCGTCGATCACGGCGGGGGTCTGCCCGGCGATCTCCTCGGCGACGAAGATGCCCTGCTGGAAGCCGCGGTGCGCGAGCTGGAGGCCGGGCACGATGTCGCCGACCGCGTAGACGTTCGGCACGCTGGTGCGCAGCCGCTCGTCGGTCAGCACGAACCCGCGGTCCATCGTGACGCCCTGCTCCTCGTACCCGAGGTTGGCGGTGTTCGGGCCACGACCCACGGCTACCAGCAGCAGCTCCGCCTCGACGGTCTCGCCACCCTGGATGGTCAGCTTGACGCCGCCCTCGGTCTTCTCGACCTTCTCGAACGGCTTGCCGACCTTGAAGTTGATCTTTCGCTTGCGGAACGCCCGCTCCAACGCCTTGGACGACTCCTCGTCCTCGGCGGCGACCAGCCGGGGCAGCGCCTCGACGATCGTCACGTCCACACCGAAGGACTTCCACACGCTGGCGAACTCGACGCCGATCACGCCGCCGCCGAGCACGATCACCGACGACGGCACCCGGTCCATCGTGAGGGCGTGGTCGCTGGTGATGATCCGCTCGCCGTCGACCTCCAGGCCGGGCAGGCTCTTCGCGTACGAGCCGGAGGCCAGGACGATGTTGCGGCCGGTGTAGCGCTTGCCGTCCACCTCGACCACGTTCTTGCCGACCAGCTTGCCGGCACCCTCGACGATCGTGATGCCCTTGTTGCCCTTCAACATGCCCTGCAGGCCCTTGTAGAGGCGGGCGATCACGCCGTCCTTGTACGAGTTGACCCCGGCCATGTCGATGCCGATCAGCTCGGCCTTGACCCCGAACTGCTCCGACTCACGGGCCTGGTCGGCGATCTCGGCGGCGTGCAGCAGGGCCTTCGTCGGGATGCAGCCGTTGTGCAGGCAGGTGCCGCCGAGTTTGCCCTTCTCGACCAGCGCGACCTTCAGGCCCAGCTGGACGGCGCGCAGCGCGGTCGCGTAGCCGCCGCTGCCACCTCCGAGAATGACAATGTCGAAGGTCGCTTCGTTCGGCTCGCTCACGTCCAACTCCCAGGTCGCGTCGCTGCATCGGGGGTCACAGAGGTGTAACACGGACACACCCCACCTCGGTCATCTTGTCACCACTGAGCACAGGGTGCGTACCGAGGTGCCCAACGACACGTCATCGACACGTACCCTTGGCACCGTTGTCGATGACGCACGGTGGGGGAGAGAACCGGTGGGCTTGTTCCGGCGCCGCAAACAGGCGGCTGTGCCGAGCCATGACCGTGCTGCCAGTCGTGGGGATCTGGACCATTTGGAGAACTTCATCCGGAGTCGGCGCGGCGTCGAGGCGTACATCGAACCCCGTACGACGGTGACCGAGACCACCGTCATCCTGATCGCCGACGACGGGGAGTGGACCCGTCGGCGCATCGACGGCCCGGACGGAGCCCGGCGCTTCGCGTACCGGATGGGCATCCCGGTCTACGACGTCCGGCTGATGGGCTACCCGCAGCGGATGCGCGACTTCAACGAACGCCGCAAACGTCGCCCCGAACGCTACTGAGAGGGCCCCCGGCATCGACCGGGGGCCCTTCTTCGTCCGTACCGTCAGCCGTTGGCGGCGACGTCCTCGACGAGCTGCACCAGCGTGCGGACCGGAACGCCCGTGCCGCCCTTGGTCCAGTAGCCGGTCGGCTCGCCCGAGTGGTAGCCCGGCCCGGCGATGTCGATGTGCGCCCACGCCACGTCGTCGGTCACGAACTCGCGCAGGAACACGCCGCCCTGCAACATGTGACCGGCCCGGTCCATCCCGGCGTTGACCTGCGAGATGTCCGCCACATCCGACTCCATGCCCTTACGGACGTCGTCGGGCAGCGGCATCGGCCAGGCCGGCTCGCCGACGGCGTCGCCGGCCACCTTCACCCGGTCGCACAGCTGCGGGGTGCCCATCACGCCGGCCATCCGCTTGCCCAGCGAGATGACCTGGCCGCCGGTCAGGGTGGAAGTCTCGAACAGGTAGTCGGTGCCGTCCGCGCAGGCACGGGCCATGGCGTCGCCCAGGATCATCCGGCCCTCGGCGTCGGTGTTGAGCACCTCGACCCGCTTGCCGTTGAACATGGTGATCACGTCACCCGGCCGGTAGCTGGTGCCCGACGGCATGTTCTCCGCCATCGGCAGGTACGCGCTGACCGCCACCGTCGGCTTCAGCGCGGCGATCGCCAGCATGGCCGCGCCCACCGCGGCGGCGCCCGCCATGTCGGACTTCATCTCCCACATACCCTGCGCCGGCTTGATCGAGATGCCGCCGGTGTCGAAGGTGATGCCCTTGCCGACCAGCGCGACCCGCTTGCCGTTGCCGCCGTCCTGCGGGGTGTAGGTGAGCTTCACCAGCCGCGGCGGGGCCTCCGAGCCCTGCCCGACCGCGACGATGCCGCCGTACCCGCCAGCGGCCAACGCCGCCTCGTCGAGCACCTCGACGCCGAGGCCCGCCTCGCGCGCCGCGCCGGCGACCGCGTCGGCGAACGACGGCGGGCGCAGCTCGTTCGGCGCGGTGTTCACCCAGTCCCGGCTGAGCCGGACCGCGCCCGCCACCGCCTGCGCCCGGACGACCTCCGCCTGGGCGCCCGCGTCACCGGCGTCCGGCACCGCGATGAGCACCTCGGCCACCGGCTCGCGCCGGGTCGGCTGGGGACGGGTCTTGTAACCGGCGAACCGGTACCCACCCAGCAGCGCGCCCTCCGCGACCGCGCGCAGCTCGGCCGACGCGTCCGCGTCGTCCGGCAGCGGCAGCGCCAGCGCGACGGTGGATGCGCCCGCCAGGGCCCGGATCGCCGCACCCGCGGCCCGGCGCAGCGTCTCCGGGGCCGGAGCGGCACCCGACGGCTCCGGACCGAGCCCGACGGCGGTGACCAGCGGGGCGGTCACGGTGCCCAGCGTGGCCAGCTTGATGACCTCACCCGGCCCGCCGGTCGCGCCGAGCAGCGCGAGGGTCTCGGTCAGCTTGCCGTCGAACGCGGCAGCGATGCTCTCCGCGCCGCTGGCCAGCAGCAGGGTGCCGGCGAGGCCGCTGGTGGCGCCCTGCTCTCCGGTCTGGCTGTGCACGCCGATCACGATCGCGTCGACGGCGAGCTCCGCCGGGTCGGTGTCGACCAGGCTCAGGTTGGTGGTGCGGGGTGAAGTCACTGAAGCTACTCCGGGCGGGCCGGGCCGGTCGCGGCGTCGCGTACCAGCGGTGAAGGTCTCCGGCGGAACCTACCCGCCGGACGTCATGGCTGTCCCGCCGACAGCGCCAGCGGGCTCCCGCCGATGCTAACCAGCGACGTTGCCCCCGGTAAGTTGCCACCCATGACCGACGTGACCTCCGACGCCGCCGCGACCCGGCTGCGCCGTTCCCCGCTGCACGAGCGGCACACCGCCGCCGGCGCCAAGTTCGCCCCCTTCGGGGGCTGGGAAATGCCCCTGGAGTACGCCGGCGGCGGGGTGCTCAAGGAGCACACCGCGGTGCGTACGGCGGTCGGGGTATTCGACGTGTCACACCTGGGCAAGGCCCGGGTGAGCGGCCCCGGCGCGGCCGACTTCGTCAACTCCTGCCTCAGCAACGACCTGGGCCGGATCGGCCCGGGCCGGGCGCAGTACACGCTCTGCTGCGACGACGCCACCGGCGGTGTGGTGGACGACATCATCGCCTACCTCTACGCCGACGACCATGTCTTCCTCATCCCGAACGCGGCGAACACCGCGGAGGTGGTGCGCCGGTTGCGCGCCGCCGCGCCCGCACAGGTGACAGTCACCGACGAGCACGAGGCGTACGCGGTGCTGGCCGTGCAGGGTCCCCGCTCGGCCGAGTTGCTCGCCGCCCTGGACCTGCCCACCGAGCACGGCTACATGAGCTTCTCGGCCGCGAGCCTGGCCGGGGTGGAGCTGACTGTCTGCCGCACCGGCTACACGGGCGAGCTGGGCTACGAACTGGTGGTTCCGGCGGAGCACGCGGTCGCCGTCTGGGATGCGCTCTTCGCCGCCGGCGCGGCGTTCGAGCTGCGGGCCTGCGGGCTGGCCGCCCGGGACACGCTGCGGACCGAGATGGGTTACCCGCTGCACGGGCAGGACCTCTCCCTGGACATCAGCCCGGTGCAGGCCCGCTCCGGCTGGGCGGTCGGTTGGGACAAGCCGGCCTTCTGGGGCCGCGACGCGCTGCTGGCCGAGAAGGCCGCCGGCCCCCGGCGTACGCTGCGCGGCCTGGTGGCCGTCGACCGGGCGATCCCGCGGCCGGGCATGACCCTGCACGTGGGCGACGCCCAGGTCGGCACCGTGACCAGCGGCACCTTCAGCCCGACGAGGAAGCAGGGCATCGCGCTGGCCCTGCTCAACACCGACGCCAACCTCACCGACGGCGACGAGGTCGAGATCGACATCCGAGGCCGCCGAGCCCCCCTGACCCTGACCAAGCCCCCCTTCGTAACCCCCTCAGTGAAGTAACCCGCCCCCGCCTCACCCCGGGCCCCAGATGTTGTTGATCATGAAGTTATTGTCACGACACGCCGGGCAGTCATGGCGATAACTTCATGATCAACGGGGCTCGGGCCACGGGGCTGGGGCCACGGGGCTGGGGCCACCGGGCTGGGGCTGGGTGGGGTTAGGGGGTTTGGGGGGTTGGGGGTTCGCCGGAGTCCAGGACTGCCTGGGTCCAGCCGCCTTCGATGACACCCGTGGCGTCCAGGACGGCCCAGTCGACCACGTCGGACGTCTCCACGACCACGGGAGCGCCGATGCGGACGCTCTGGTCGGTGTTGGCATCGCTGGCGCTCACGCCGACGATGCGTTCCGGGGTCTCCCAGGACGTGACGCCCGCCCAGACGTACTCCGGACCGTCGTCTCCGGGCAGGCCGTACTTCACCACGAGCTGTGACTCGGTGGGGAGGAGGCCTGCGACGAACCGGGCCCGAGCGTCGTCCAGCGCGGCCCGGGCGGTGGCGACCGCACGGCTCATCGCGTCACCGGAGCGGGCGTAACGCACGTCCGGCTGGATGCCGGAGAACAGGGTCGCGCAGGCGGCCGCGTAGTAGCGCCCGTCCGGGCCGGGGTGCCCGGCCGGCGGGCGCAGGCTGAGGAACGAGTCGGCCTCCGGGTCGGTCGCCGGGTCCAGTTCGAGGCGCAGCAGCACCGGGGCGGTCGCGCCGTGCTGCTCCGGGTTGCCGTACGCCACCGCGATGTCGTGCCCGGTGACCGTGGCCAGCACCGGGAGCTGCACGAACGCCGGCACCTCCTCGCCGGTGAGCCCGTCGGTCCAGTCCCGCAGCAGTCGGCGGGCCGCCCCGGTCATCACCGCGCCCCAGGCCCGGGTGAGGTGGTCGGGCACCCCCTGGGTCTGCAACTCCAGCAGACCGAAGCGGCGCAACCCCTTCGTGGTGAACCACAGGCCCTCGGTGTCCGACGAGTACGGCACCAGCACCCAGTCGACGAGTCGGATGCGGCCCTGCTCGTCGGGGAGGGAGCGCAGCGCGGTCGCCGGGTCGAGGAACTGGAGCCCGAAGACGTCCACCACGTCGCTGCCGACGGATTCCGCCACGGCGGCCGCGACCGCCCGCGCGGCCCACTCGTGCGCGGGTGGCCAACCGGGCCGGTACTCGGCCTGTACGACCACCAGGTGCGTCGCCGCCGCCAGCCGGTCCAGCTGCTCCTTGGTGGCACCGAACGCGGTGAGCAGGTCCGGTGGCAGCTCGGGGAACTCGGCGATCGGCCGGGTGTCGACGCTCATCAGCGGGCTGTCGAGCATCTGCCGGGCCAGCCCGTGCACCGGCTCGGCCAGCCGGCCGGTCAGGGCCGCCACCGCGGTCTTCGCGCTGACCTTCGGGAGCCCCGCTATCGGCACCAGGTAGGTCGCGCTGAGCGACTCCGGCACCGGAACGGGCAGGAAGTCGTCCGTGATGAGCATTGTGGGATCCCCCGGTGGCCGCGCCGGTGTTGTCGAGCCGAACGCTACCCGGCCCGCCGGGCCCGGTTCAGCCGGACAGCACCAGACCCAGGTAGACCAGCGTGGTGACCACCTCGACGGTCGCGCCGAGGACGTCGCCGGTGATCCCGCCGAGGCGGCGTACCACGTGGTTGAGCAGCGGTAGCGCGACGGCGATCGCGGCGACGACGGCCAGCGGCCCCTGCCATGGACGGCCCGGCACCGCGGGCACCGCCAGCAGCACGACGGCGAGCGCGCCGGCGGCCACCGCCACCGGGCCGACCGTGCCGGCGACCAGCGCGCCCAGGCCGTCGGGCCGGGCCGCCGGCACGCCCCGCCGGCAGGCCACCGTGACACCGAGCCGCCCGGCCGCGGTCGCCGCGACCACCGCCGCGAGACATGCCGGCCAGGACCGACCGGCGAGGTCGGCGAGCGCCGCAGCCTGCACCAGGAGTACGACCACCAGGGCGACCACCCCGAACGGGCCGACGTCCGGCTTCTTCATGATCTCCAGTGCTGCCGCGCCCCGCCGGTACGAGCCGAGCGCGTCAACGGTGTCGGCCAGCCCGTCCAGGTGCAGCCCCCGGGTGAGCAGCGCGGCGACGGCGACGGTCACGCCGGCCGCCACCAGCGGCGGGGCGAGCGCCCCGGCCAGCAGCAGCACACCGGCCAGCAGGGCGCCGAGGAGCGCGCCGACCACCGGGGCGAGGGCCATCGCCGTGCCGGCGACGGGGCGGTCGATGCGCCCGGCCCGCACCGGCAGCGTGGTGAACGTGGTGACCGCCAGCCGGGCTCCCGCGAGCAGCCGTGGCTCAGCCGGCACGCCAGCCCGACGCCGGCTGCTCGTCCGCCCCGGTGCTGGCCGGGCCCGGCCCGGCCGGCTCCGGCTCGGTGAAGTCGGGCTCGGTCACGTCGGGCTCGGTGAGATCCGGGTCCGCGTAGCTCGGGTCGGTGGACTCCGGCTCGTCGGCGGCCGGGGCGGTGTCGTCAGTGCCGCCCAGCGACGGGTGCACCGGCAGCGCGGCGGACAACGCCAGCACCGAGCGCAGCAGTGGCAGCGCGACCAGCGCGTTGGCGCCCTCGCCGAGATCCATCCGCAGGTCGAGCAGCGGGGTGAGGCCCAGCACGTCGGCGGCCAGCCGCACGGCCGGGTGGCCGCCGTGGTCGGCCAGCAGGCACCAGTGCCGGGCCTGCCCGGCCAGGTCACGGCTCACCATGGCGGCGGCCAACCCGACCGGACCGTCGAGCAGCACCGGCACCCGCCGGGCGGTGGCGCCGAGCAGCACGCCGGTGGCCACCGCCACGTCACCGCCGCCCAGCTCGGCCAGGATGTCCTTGGCGCCCCGAGACGAGCGCCGAGTGCGGTGCAGGGCGTCGCGCACCGCCGCGCAGCGGATCATCCACGCCGCGTCGTCGATCTCGCCGGAGTCGGTGATCACCCGGCCCAGCACGGCGGGCGGCTCCGCGCCCGCGGTCGCCGAGAGCACCGCCGCGGCCGCCGCCTCGGTGCCGGCGCCGCACGCGCCGAGCACCAGCAGTTGTACGCCGGCGTCGGCGGCCTGCTCGGCCAACCGCCAGCCGTAGCGCAGCGCGGACTCGACCTGCTCCGCCGCGAGGGCCGGCTGGTCCTCGATCGGCGCGGAGGCCGGGGTGTCCACCACCTGGAGGCTCGCGCCGCTCTCGGCGGCCAGCCGTGCCAACGCGCCCTGACCGGCGCGGGCCTGAGCGGCGCGGCGCGCCGACTCACCGGCGACGGTGCCGGCCGCCGCCCCACCGGCGTGGTCGCCGTGCAGCAGCAGCACCCGCGCCGAGGCCCAGGCGACGGGGGTCGAGGTGCCCTGGGTGGCGGCGGCGAAGCCCACCACCCGGTCCAACACCCCCAGTCCCGCGCCCGGTACGTCCAACGTGGCAAGCCGGTCGACCGCCTGCGGGCCGGCGTACTCGTCGGGCATCGGCAGCTCCATGCCGGGCTGGATGACCAGCCCGGTGGAGACCATCGGCAGCGCCATGGTCGGCGCGGCCCACGGGTTGCCCGCCTCCGCGGTCGGGGCGGCCGGCGCAGTGGGAGTCAGCACGTCGGGCAGCTGCACCTCGGGGGTGGGCTCGCTGTCGGTCAGACTCGCCACGACCGGTGCGGCGGCGGCCGTCGACGCGGTCACGGGGGCGGAAGCGGACGGTTCGGTGGCGGGGGCGGTGGCGGTGGCGGTGGCGGTGGACTTGAGCCAGACCGGCTGACCGGCGACGACCAGTACGACCGCGTCGCAGGCGTCGGCGACCGCGCGGTTGGCCGCGCCCAACGCGTCGGTGAACGCCCGGCCCAGCGGGGTGGTCGGCACCAGCGACAGCCCCACCTCGGGGCTCACCAGCACCACCCGGGCGGCACACCCGCGGATCGCCTCGGCCAGCTCGGCGATGGTCGCCACGTCGTCGGCGGGCTGGTGGTCCGGGTCGAGCAGCACCGTCACCCAGCCGCCCAGGTCGTCGACGAGCAACAGCTCGTTGGGCTCGGCGGACCCGAGCACGTCGGCCAGCCGGCGCGGGTCCTCGGTGGTCTCCTCGGTGGTCCAGCTGCCCGGCCGTCGGGCGCGGTGCGCCGCCAGCCGGGTCGCCCACTCGGTGTCCTCCGGGTCGCCCTCGGGCGCGGTGGCGACGTAGCGGACCACCGGCGCGGCGCTGACCAGGGACTCGGCGAACTCGGACTTGCCGGACCGGATACCGCCGAGCACCAGGACCGTGTTCCACCCGTCTACCGACATGCCCGTACCTTAGTTCTCATCCTTCGGGGCCGGGCACGTCGCCCCGACCCTGCCGAAGATCGAAAGCCCGTTCCGCGTCCATTGCGGGGAAGCGCCCAGTTCCCCGACCCGAATGCGGCGCGACCCCGGCCCGCTGCACCCGCAGCCGCTGGCAATCTTGGACACTTAGCGTCAGCGCGGAACGGAAAGTGTCCAAGATCTACCGTGGCACGGTCGGCCCGTCGTTCAGTCGCAGTGTTCGAACCCGCTGCCGTAACTGACACCGCCGGTGGTGCCGCCCCACTTGACGCACGTCCCGGCGGCGGTGGCCCGCACCGGCCCGGCGTAGTAGTCGAAGGACCCGCTGTCAGTGCTGCGGGCCCGGCCCTGCACCTCCAGGTACGCCGACGCGGCGGACTTCGCGCCGACCGCGGTGTCCTTGAGGGTGACCACGCAGTTGGTCCCGGTGCCCGAGTGGTACAGCAGGAAGACCCGGCCCTTGCGCTGCCCGTCCCCGCCGGTCAGCGTCGCCGAGTCGATCACCTGGTAGCCGCTGCCGCACGCCTGGGCGGCCGTGTACGGGTTGGGCCGGCTGGACGGGGTGCGGCTGGGCGTCGGTCGGCTGCTGGTCGTACCGGTCGGCGTACTGCCCGGCACCGCGGCGCGGGTGGGGTCGCCGCTGGTCGTCGCGTCGGCGGGAGACCCGGTCGGGTCGGCCGTCGCGGTGCGACCGACCCCCGGCGTTGCGCTGGGCACGGGCCCGGTGGTGGTCGCGTCCCCGGTCGGCAGCGGTGCGTCGGTGACCGCCGCCGACCCGCCGGCCAACGCGGGCGGCTGGTCCGCCGAACCCGACTTCGCTTCGGGTCGAAGCGCCACCACGGCCACCGCGACGACGAGCGCGACGAGAACGGCAGCACCTGCCCCGACCAGCAGCGGACGGCGTCGGCCCGGCGGCCCGCTCCCGAGCGCGTCCTCCCGGGTCGGCTTCGGCTCGGTCGTCGCTTGGACCGCGACGTTCGCCGGTGGGCGTAGAGCGGCGGGCCCCGCCGACACCGACCCGGCGGGCGGCGTCGCCGCGACCGACGGTGCGGAATCCAAGCCGGGAGTCGGGCCGGCCGGCGGTACGGAAGTCGGGACGGCGGGGGCCGCGACGCCCGGGGTGGGAGCGGCCAGCGCCCACGGTGGGCGGGCGGAGACCGGAATGCTCGCCACTGTCGCGTCGCGGGCATCGGCGGCGGCAGCGGCCAACTCGGCGGCGCTGCCGAACCGGTCCTCCGGGCGCTTGGCCAGCGCGCGGGCCACCACTGCGGCAACCGCCGGCGGGGTGTCCGCCGGCAGCGCCGCCGGGTCCTCCTGGGCGTGCCGCAGCGCCACCGCGAGCGGGTTGTCACCGTGGAAGGGCGGCTGCCCGGAAAGGCAGAAGTACGCCACCGCGCCGAGCGCGTAGATGTCGGTGGCGGCCGAGACCGGCTGCCCGGTGGCCTGCTCCGGAGACATGTACGAGGCGGTACCGAGCACCATGTTCGCGGCGGTGAGCCCGGCCATGTCGCGGGACCGGGCGATGCCGAAGTCGACGAGCACGACGGTGCCGTCGCCCTTGACCAGCAGGTTGCCCGGCTTCACGTCCCGGTGCACGATGCCGGCGAGGTGTGCGGTGTGCAGCGCGTCGGCGGCCTGGGCCAGCACCGACATGGTGGTGGCCGGATCCAGCCGCCCCACCGCGCGCACCCGGGCGGACAACGGCTCGCCCTCGACGTACTCCATCACCAGGTAGTCGACCTGGCTGCCGTCGTCGAGCACTGCCTGCCCGACGTCGTGCACCGGCACCACGCCGGGGTGCCGCAGCGCGGCCAGCATCCGCGCCTCGGCCCGGAACCGGGCGGTGAACTCCGGATCGGCGACCAGCGACGGCAGCAGCACCTTCAGTGCGATCTCGCGTTCCAGCAGCACGTCGGTGCCGCGCCAGACCGCTCCCATCCCACCCGTCGCCACCCGCTCGCCCAGCCGGTACCGGCCGCCGAGCAGCACTCCCCGTGTCAGCACCGAGCCACCGTACCGGCCGGCGTCGATCGGATTGATCCACCCCGTCGGCCCCGCAGGGGGCGAGCGAGCGGCCGTTGCGCGCCGGGCCGACTACGCTGGCGGGGGTTCGTCCCACGGGGACTTCAGCGGCGAGGGGAGACGCGGCATGGCGTGGAGCTGGCGGTACGAGGGCACGGACGGCCAGACGGTCGAGGGACCGGCGGAGTCGTTCGGCAGCCAGGCCGACGCCGAATCCTGGATCGGTCAGACCTGGCGGGAGCTCGCGGCGTCCGGCGTCACCTCGGTCGCGCTCGTGGAGGACGACCGGGTGGACTACCGGATGAGCCTGCTGCCCACAGCCGAGTGATGGCCTACGACCGCCCGGGCGGCGACCCGTTGGTCCTCGGCGTGCCCAGGGCGGCGTTCCGGCCCAGCCCGGTCTTCCTCGGCCTGGTCGCGCTCTTCGCGGTCAGCGGAGTGCTGACCTGGAACGGGTACGGCAGCGTCCGGTTCAACGTGTTCCTCTTCGTGGTGTCCGGCTGGCTGGTGTCGCTCTGCCTGCACGAGTACGCCCACGCGGTGGTGGCCTACCGGGCCGGCGACCGGGACATCGCCCATCGCGGCTACCTGACGCTCAACCCGTTGAAGTACACCCACCCGTTGCTGTCGATCGTGCTGCCGGTGGTGGTGGTGCTGCTCGGCGGCATCGGCCTGCCCGGTGGAGCGGTCTGGGTGGACCGGCACGCCATCCCCGGTCGACTGCGGCACACCCTGGTCAGCCTCGCCGGCCCGGCGACGAACGTGCTGTTCACGCTGGTGTTGGTGGCGGCGGTGCAGGTGGGCACCCGGTCGGGTGGTCCGGTGGAGTTCTGGGCCGGGGTGGCGCTGCTCGCCTTCCTCCAGCTCACCGCCAGCGTGCTGAACCTGCTGCCGGTGCCCGGCCTGGACGGCGGCAACATGATCCAGCCGTGGCTCAACCCGCAGTGGCGCAAGATGTACGACCTGTTCGCGCCGTACGGCTTCATTCTGCTCTTCGCGCTGCTGTGGAACCCGCGCATCGGCGGCTGGTTCTTCGACGCCGTCTTCGCGGTAGGTGACCTGCTCGGTCTGCCGTCGTGGCTGTACGCCACCGGCCTGGAGCTGATCCGCTTCTGGCAGAGCTGACCGGCCTGGTGGCCGGGCGGACCTGACCCGGCCCGGCGACCGGGCGCAGCTGACCCGGCCCGGCGACCGGGCGCAGCTGACCCGGCCCGGTCGGCGCGAGGGATTCGCGCCGGCCGGGCCGGAACACCGTCAGGGACGCTGCGCGGGGGACTCGGTCTTCGCCGCGTCCCGCTCGACGATCGGCTCGACGATGTCGTCGATCGCCGTGAGCAGGTCGGCGTCGAGCTTGACCCCGGCCGCCTTCACGTTGTCGTGCACCTGCTCGGGGCGGGACGCGCCGATGATCGCCGACGAGACGTTCGGGTTCTGCAGCACCCACGCCACGGCGAGCTGGGCCATGCTGAGCCCGGCCTGCTCGGCGAGGGGCTTGAGCTGCTGGACCCGGGTCAGCACGTCGTCGTTCATGAACCGGGAGATGAAGCCCGCGCCCGACTTCTCGTCGGTGGCCCGGGAACCGGCCGGCGGCGGCTGGCCCGGCAGGTACTTGCCGGAGAGCACGCCCTGCGCCATCGGCGACCAGACGATCTGCCCGATGCCCAGCTCCTCGCTGGCGGGCACGACCTCGGTCTCGATGACCCGCCAGAGCAGCGAGTACTGCGGCTGGTTGGACACCAGCGGGACGTGCAGCTCCCGGGCGAGCGGGTGGGCGGCGCGCAGCTGGGCGGCGGTCCACTCGGAGACGCCGATGTAGTGCGCCTTGCCGGAGTGGACGACGTCGGCGAACGCCTCCATCGTCTCCTCCAGCGGGGTGCTGTAGTCGTAGCGGTGGGCCTGGTAGAGGTCCACGTAGTCGGTGCGCAGTCGGCGCAGCGAGCCGTTGATCGACTCCATGATGTGCTTGCGGGACAGGCCCCGGTCGTTGCGGCCGGGCCCGGTCGGCCAGTAGACCTTCGTGAAGATCTCCAGGCCCTCACGGCGCTCGTTCTGCAACGCCCGGCCGAGCACGTCCTCGGCCCGGGTGCCGGCGTACACGTCGGCGGTGTCGAAGGTGGTGATCCCCGCGTCGAGAGCGGCCCGGACGCAGGCGAACGCCGCGTCCTCCTCGACCTGCGAACCGTGGGTGATCCAGTTGCCGTACGAGATCTCGCTGACCATCAGGCCGGAGCGGCCCAGGTGTCGGAATTCCATGTACCGACCCTAGCCCCAGTGGATCAACACCGGCGACCGGCGACTCAGAGCACCGGGTTGGCGTCGGTGAGTAGCCGGTCGATCTCCTCCAGCACCTCGGCGCGATCGCGGTGCACCGGATCGATGAGCGGCACACCGCGCCGGTCCAGCGCGCCCCACCGCCCGTTGTCGCTCTCGACCAGGAACGCCACCGGGTGGATGACCAGCATCGGGTGCGCCGGCGGGACCAGCACCGTGCCGGTGCGGTCCACCACGCCCCGTCGACCCGCCACGTCGACCACGGCGAGCCCTTCGTCGGTGAACCCGTCGATCTCCTGGCCGTCGGCCAACTCGGTGACGAAGCCGTGGTAGCGGGTGGGCACGATGACCCGACCGGTCCGGTCGACCGCCCCCCAACCCTCGCGCTTCACCGCGGCCAGCCCACGCCGGAACGGTCGTACCTCGGCGAAGTTGGGCGCGACCTGCACCGCCCCGGTCGCGTCGATCGCCGTCCAGCCACCCTCGCCGACCACCCAGGCCAGGCCGTCGCTGAACGGCTGCGCGGCCCGGAAGGACGGCGGGATCACCGTCGTACCGAGCAGGTTGATCAGCGACCAGCGGTCGGTGTCCGGCCGGCGGACCCAGGCCAACCCGTCGTGGAAGGGCTGCGCCTCGGCGTACCGGGCGGGGACGACCACGTCGCCGTCCTGGCTGGTGTAACCCCACAGCGACCCGTCCCGGTCCGGCAACGGGGGTCGGTCCCGGTCGAGCACCTCGTCCCGACCCCGGGGGTACGCCCCGAAGCCATCCGCCCCGGCCCGGACGGTGACCGCGTCGAGGGCGACCCGGACCCGGTCCAACAGTTCGGCGTCGCCCGCGCCGCGCAGGTCGAGCGCCTTCTCGAAGTGCTCGCACGCCTCCATGAGCCGCCCCTGGTCGTAACACGACCGCCCGGCGTGCTCGTGCAGCGCGGCCCGTAGCCGGTCGGGCAACTCGATCGAGTTGGCCTGGGCGAAGAGCTGGTCGGCCTCGGCGAAGTCGCCGCGCCAGCGCAGCACATGGGCCAGCCGGGCCTGGGCCAGCGCGGTCCGGCGCAGCTCGCCGGTGGCCTCGGCGTAGGTGAGGGCGAGCCGACCGTCGGCCAGCGCATCGTCCAGGTCGCCGAGGATCCGCGAGGCCACCGCCCGCAGGCTGAGCAGCCGGGCCCGCGCACGGTTGTCGACCGCCGAGCCCAACTTCTCGGTCAGCCGCCGACGGATGGCCCGCAGGTCGTCCGGCTCCGTCAGCTCCTCGCGCAGGGTGACCGGGTCCAACCGCCACCGGTACGCGGCCAGCACCTGCTCCGGGTCGCCCGGGTCGGCCAGCGACGGACGGGTCACCACCGGCGGTGCTTCGTCGGGTGGCGCGGACTCCTGCTCGTGCTCCCCGTCCGAGCCGCTCCTCGGGCCGGGTACGGCCGACGCCGGCGGCGCGGAGGTCGGCACCACCGACGCTGGCGGCCCGGACGCCGGAGCTGTCGAGGCCGGGGGGCCGGAGACGGGCGCTGCCGCGGGCGGTGGTGTCGAGGCCGGTGGCGCGGAGGCGGGTTCTGCCGCGGGTGCCGGCGGTGCGGAGACCGGTGCCCCGGAGTACGGCTGTGCCGGTGGCGCGGATACGGGCGCTACGGAGTACTGCTGCGCTGAGGCGGGTGGTGCGGACACCGGCGCGGCCGATGTCGGCGGCGCGGAGACGGGCGCGGTGGAGAGGGGCGGCCCGGAGACGGGTGCCGCGGGTGGGGCCGAAACCGGCAGTGCCGATACCGGCGGTGCCGAAACTGGCGGTGCCGATACCGGCGGTGCCGATACCGGCGGTGCCGATACCGGCGGTGCCGAAACCGGCGGTGCCGGAGGAACGGAGACCGGCGTGACCGAGGCGGGCGGTGCGGATACCGGCGGTGGCGAGAACGGCGGTGCGGAGACCGGCCTGACCGAGGCCGGCGGTGCCGAGACCGGCGGTGCGGAGACGGGCGGGCTGGTGTCGTCCGCAGCCGTGACGTGCGTCGCCGCGTCGCCCCGCCACTCGTCGACTCCCGAGCCGTCCGTCGGGCTCGCGCTCGGATCGTCGATCGCGTCCGTCGGCCCGTCGGGTGGCGCGAGTTCGCCCGTCGGGTCGTGGGCGACCGGATCGGTGGCCGCGCTGGGCGAAGCGGCGACAGGCTGCTGGTCGGTCTCGCCCTCGGCGTCGAGGTCGGCTTCGGTCCGCTGGTGGGGCATCGCGACGACAGGTACGCCGGAGACGGGCTGGTCGCCCTCCACAGTCTCGGTGTCGAACCCGGGCTGCGGGTCGTCGTCCAGGTCGTCCGCCCAGAATCGTGGGGCACCGGACACCGGGTCGGCGGGCGGCGCGGAGACCGGGTCGGACACGTCGTCCGATGCCGACCCGCCGGGGTGCTCGCCGGCCACGCCGAGATAGGTGTCGGCTGCCGACGACGTCTGCGCGTCCGGTGTCGCGGCACGGTCGGGGTCGCCGGCCGTCGCCTCGTCGTCGACCGGGTCGGACGACCAGTGGTCCGTCGCGGGCTCGGCCTGGTCGGACGACCGCTGGTCCGTCGCGGGCTCGGCCTGGTCGGAGGCGGCGGGCTGAGCGGGGCTGAACCACGCCTCTGGTCCGCGGGCGCCCGGGACGTCGTCCGGCTCGTGAACGGGCGCCACCGGCTCGTCCGTGGGCGGCGGGGGCACGTAGCGGCGCGGCGTACCGGGGGCCGGCGGGAGCACCGGCTCGACCTCCGCCGTCGGTGGCTGCGGGGCCGCCGGCTGCGGTGCCACCGGGCTCGGGTCGGCCGGGGGCGGGTCGGCCGGGGGCGGGTCGAACCGGGTCGCCGGCGGCGGCGGTGCCTGCCAGGTGGGTGGCGGGGCCACCGACGGGCGGGCGTCCGCCGTCGGTGCCAGTCGCTCCGGCGGGTACGGGCGCTGCTGCGCGGCCGCTCGATCCGGCGCGGCCGGGCGCTCGGCGGGGTGCGGCCGCTCCGCCGGGGGCGAGCGGTCCGGAGAGGTCGGGCGGCGGTCGGTCGGTGGGGTGCCGGCCAACGGTTCGCCGACCTGACGGCGGTCCGGGCGCTGCTCCTCGCCGCGCCGCTGGTCCACCGGACGGTCCCGGCTGTCCGGCCCGGGGTAACGCGGCGGCGCAGCGGGATGCGGCCCGGGTGCCGGTGGTGGTTCGGCCAGCGGCCGGCGTGCCGATGCCGGCGGGGCGTCCGAGCGATCGTCGGCACCGGGCGGGTCCACCGGCGCGGGCAGGTACTCCATCCGCAGGCGCGCGGCGGGTGGCCCGGAGACTGGCCGGTCGGAGGCCGGAGAGACGGGAACGGCCGACACCGGCCGGTCCCAGCCGCGGGGGGTGGGGGAGTCGGGTGCTGGTGACACCGGGTGGTGCGGGGTGGCCGGGGCGGCTGACACCGGTCGGTCCCAAGCGGGGGAGATGGGTGCCGGCGACACGGGTCGCTCCGGGGAGACCGGCATGGCGCGGTCGGAGGCGGGCGGCGCCGTGGCGGCCGGACGTACCGGCCGCTCGTCGTACCGTGCGGCCGGCCGCGAGGACACGCCCGGCTCGGTGCCGCGGTACGGGTCCGTCGTGCGGTGGGGATCGGAGCTGCGGTACGGGTCCGGGGTGCGGTGGCCGGACTCCCGGGTGCGATCCGAGGTGCGGTCCTGGCGCACCGGACCCGGTGCTGGCCAGGGCAGACTGCCGTCCGACCGGTGGCCCGGCTGCGGCCGGGGCTCGCGGTACGCGTCCTCTCGGGGTGCGTCCTCGCGGTACCCGTTGTCGCGGTACCCGTCCGGGCGGGCCTGCTCGCGGGGTCGCCGGTCCGGGTACGCCTCGGCGCGGGCGGCCGCCTCACGGGGCTGCTGCCGGTGCGGCTCGGTGTCGGGCCGCCGCCGGTCGTTGTCGAGGCGCGACGGGTCGGGCAGGTCCGGCTCGGGGCGACGCCGTCGCCCACCGTTGGGTGAGGGCGCTGCGCCGATCCCCTCATCCGCGCGGTAGCGCGGCTCCGGGCGGCGCAGGTCGTCGGCGGGCCGGTCCGGGTACCCGTCGGCGCGGTAGCGCGTGCGGCCGTCCGCTGACGCCCACGGGTCGACCCCGTCGGCGACGCGGCCGTCGTGGTCGCGGTTGGGTCGGACGCCGTACCCGTCGGCGGTGTGCCGTTCGTGACCAGCGGCGGGTCGTTCCGGCGTGCCGCGCCGACGTGGTGTGTCGTCCGGCTCGGGCACCCAGCCGGGCTCGGGCCGGGGCGCGGGGGAGACCGGCGGGGATCCCCGGTAACCCCGATCCCGTTCGGCCGGCTCCGGCCGGGGGCCGCGACTGTCGTACCGCTCGGGGTTGGGCTGGTCCCGGTGCCAGGCGGCTTCCCGCGCGGGCCCCCGCTCGTCGGCGGGGCGTCGGTCGGACCAGGCGGTCCGTCGGTCCGACTCGGGCGAGCGGCGGTCGTCGCGGCGGGGTGGCTCAGGCAGCGGACGACGGTACGGCTCGTGGTCGTAGTGGCGGGAGTCAGCGCTGTCCGGCCGGCCGTAGGCGGACGTGTCGGCCGCGAAATCGTCGCTGCGGAGTCGGCTGTAGGCCGATGCCTCACCCGGCTCGTCGTCCCCCCAGGAACGGCCGTGCGGCGCCTGTTCCGCCGGTGGTTCGTCGGACCAGGACCGGCCGAGGTAGGTGCCGTCCGGGCGGGTGGGCGCCAGCGGCGGCACCTCGGCGCGACCGGTGACCGTCGCACGGCCGCGCGGTGGTGGCTGGTGCGGCCTGCCGATGTCCCCGGCGTAACGCTGGCCGGGGAACTGGGGGTGCCACTCGGTGGTCGGCTCGACCACCCAGGACGGCTCGTTCGGGTCTGACCACCGGTCGGAGTAGCGGCCGTTCATCCGTCGAGCCCGTCGCCGCACCCGGCCGCTCGGCCGATTCTCGCCGGGGGTGAGGTGTCCGCAGCCGCCGTCGGGTGACCGCTGGGCGTCCGGTCGCCGCCTGCCACGCCCCGGTGGCCGGCTCGCGTCCGCTCGCTCACGCGTTGTCACCTCGTTGCAAATTGTCGCGCTGGGGCCGCACGCGCCGGTCAGATCGCCGCTCCGGCAGGCCGTGGCTGCGGATGGAGGGTAACGGCGCGGGCTCGCTCACCGCCACTGTGGTGCCGCCCGCCAGCGCAAACGTTATCCCATTGGTTTCGGACATTTGGGCGTATAAGCCAATCTGACCTCCGACCTTACCGCACTGGAAGAGCACCCGGCCGCGGCGGGATGGCCGTCCGAGTTCAGGGGTGCTCCATGACGAGGACGGCGAACGTACCGGGAGCGAGCGCCTCGTAACGGTGCGGGGCGTCGCCGGGGAACGTGGCGTAGTCGCCGGGTTCGAGTTCGACCGGCGCCGCCTCGGGTCCGACCCGCAGCCGACCGGCGGCGACCACCACGTGCTCGATACTGCGCGGTGTGTGTCCGTGCCCGGCCCGGACCGCGCCGGGTTCGAGCCTGATCAGGTAGAGGTCCCGGCGCAGGTGCGCCGCACCGGCGCTGAGCAGCGTTCCGCTGAAGTCGGCCTGCTCCGAGCGGACGTGCGGCCCGTCCCCGGCCCGGACGACCCGTACGCCGTCGTCGACGGGCTCCACCAGCCGGCTGAACGGCACGCCGAGCGCGACGCCCAGCGCCCAGAGCGTCTCCACGCTCGGGTTTCCGGTGCCCGACTCCAGTTGGGAGAGGGTGGACTTGGCCACCCCCGCTCGGCGGGCCAGCTCGGTCAGCGAGATGCCGACCCGTTCCCGCTCCCGGCGTAGGGCGGCGGCGATGGTGGCCAGGGGGGCAGCCGGTTCCGAAGGCATGCCTTCGCTCCATTGGTCACATGTTCGGTCTGTCGAACAACGGCCCGTTCAGCATGAAGAACGCACGGCACGATCCGCGCAGTTACGGCGAAACTGCTGCCTCGCAGATGTCTGAGGCAGCAGTTTCGCCGATGTCGCGCGGATCGTGGAGGTGTGCCGATGGCCCGCCCGCAGGTCAGACCTTGTCGCCCAGCTTGACCTGGGGCGCCGGTGCGCGCATCCGGCGGAAGGTGATCGACCGCATGACCGCGTAGAGGAAGAGCGAGCCCATCCGCTGGTTGGTCTTCGGGAAGCGCTCCCGGACCAACTTGCTGATCTTGCGGCAGATCAGCACCGAGTCGACGACCACACCCAGCGCCAGCGCTCCCCAGAGCACGTTGGAGACCAGCCGGACCACCGGCGGCATGGCCGCGTTCGAACCGACCAGCACGATCAGCGCGCCGCCGAAGAACCAGGTGCCGACGGTACGCCGGGAGTCGACCACGTTGCGGGCCAGCAGCCGTTCCGGGCCACGGTCGCGGGGGCCACCCTCGCGGCGGAACTCCGACGCCGCCTCGGCGCGCAGTTGCCGGCGGCGCTCCCGCTCCTCCTCCTTGGTGAGGGGGCGGCTGGGGCCGGCCGGGCGACGGCCGGCGGTCGGTCGCTTGGGCGTCTCCCGACCCTTGGCCGGGGTGTAACCCCGGGGACGCTCAGCGGTCTCCTCGGGGGTCACCGAGGTGACGGCCTCGTCGACGAGGTCGGTGGACTTGCGGCGAAAGAGCGACGGCACGCGGCAAGGGTAGCCAACGGTCCACGCCCGGTGCACATCGCGGGTACAGCGGCCGACGGCTCCAGGTCGCAGCGCGACCTGGAGCCGTCGGAGCCGAACGGTGGTGAGCGACGTTACGGACGCTCGACGTGCGCGCCCAGGTCGGCGAGCTTCGCCTCGAAGTCCTCGTAGCCCCGGTTGATCAGGTCCACGCCGTACACCCGGGAGGTGCCCTCGGCCGCGAGCGCCGCGATCAGGTGGCTGAACCCGGCCCGCAGGTCCGGGATGACCAGGTCGGCGGCGTGCAGCTTGCTCGGCCCGGCGATCACGGCGGAGTGCTTGAAGTTACGCCGGCCGAAGCGGCACGGGGTGCCGCCGAGGCAGTCGCGGTAGACCTGGATGTTGGCGCCCATCGAGTTGAGCGCCTCGGTGTAGCCCAGCCGCTGCTCGTAGACCGTCTCGTGGACGATCGACAGACCGCGGGCCTGGGTCAGCGCCACGACCAGCGGCTGCTGCCAGTCGGTCATGAAGCCGGGGTGCACGTCGGTCTCCAGCGCCACCGCGTTCAGCTCGCCACCCGGGTGCCAGAAGCGGATGCCGCCCTCCTGACCCGGGTCGCCCAGCTTCGGCGCGCGGGCGTCGGTGACCTCGTACTCGCCGCCGACCGAGCGGAAGATGTTCAGGAAGGTCATCATGTCGGCCTGCTGAGCGCCCAGCACCTCGACGTGACCACGGGTGGCCAGGGCGGCGGCCGCCCAGCTCGCCGCCTCGATCCGGTCCGGGATCGGCCGGTGGGTGTAGCCGTGCAGCTTGGGCACGCCCTGAATCTCGATCACC
Organism: Micromonospora sp. NPDC047756; assembly: GCF_055587245.1. Taxonomy (NCBI): domain Bacteria; kingdom Bacillati; phylum Actinomycetota; class Actinomycetes; order Micromonosporales; family Micromonosporaceae; genus Micromonospora; species Micromonospora sp. NPDC047756. The sequence goes on along the minus strand of NZ_JBVJGQ010000008.1, from coordinate 404,364 downwards.
CGGTCGGTGTGGACCTTGATGATCGCGCCCATCTTCTGCAGGATGCAGATCAGGTCGATGATCTCCGGCTCCACCGCGGCGTTGCGCAGCTCGGTGACGCCCTCGGCCATCACGGCGGTCAGCAGCACCTGCTCGGTGGCGCCGACGCTCGGGTACGGCAGGGCGAACTTGGTGCCGTGCAGCCCGTTCGGCGCGGACAGGTGCAACCCCTCGGGCCGCTTCTCGACAGTCGCGCCGAACTCGCGCAGTGCCTGCAGGTGGAAGTCGATCGGACGCGGGCCGATGTGGCAGCCGCCCAGATCCGGGATGAACGCGTGCCCGAGGCGGTGCAGCAGCGGGCCGCAGAACAGGATCGGGATCCGGCTGGAACCGGCGTGCACGTTGATCTGGTCGGTGCTGGCGCTCTCCACGTTCGCCGGGTCGAAGACGAGCTCGCCGTCCTCGGTGCCGTCGGTGACCTTGACGCCGTGCAGGCCGAGCAGACCGCGCACCACCTCGACGTCACGGATCTTCGGCACGTCGAACAATCGGCTCGGGCTGTCGCCGAGAAGCGCGGCGACCATCGCCTTCGATACCAGGTTCTTCGCGCCGCGCACGCGGATCCGCCCTTCGAGCGGAGTGCCTCCGTGCACAACCAGGACGTCGTCGGTCAACGCAACCTCCAGCGCGTCGGTGCTGCTGTGTTGATTGGTGGGGCGCCTGAACGTCGTCGCTACCCCGGATGCGGCCACATCGAAACGGCTCGCGTGTGTCGTCGCTTGGGCAGCATAGCCCTCGGTGACGAAAAAGGACTCGGTCACATCGGCGTGTGTGGCATTAATCGGTGATCCGGCACTTTTGCGTACCAAGAGCGCTACGCATCGTGATCAGGACACCGCCGGCGGTGGGGTGTCCGTGCCGGGCAACGCGAGCATCTGGTCAAGCGCCACCCGGGCGTGGTGCGCGGTGTCGGCGTCCACCGTGATCTGGTTGACCACCCGGCCCGCTACCAGCTCCTCCAGGGCCCAGACCAGGTGCGGCAGATCGATCCGGTTCATCGTCGAGCAGTAGCAGACGGCCTTGTCCAGGAACATGATCTGCTTGTCCGGGTGCGCCAGCGCGAGCCGGCGGACCAGGTTCAGCTCGGTGCCGAGCGCCCACGCCGAGCCGGCCGGAGCCGCCTCGATGGTCTTGATGATGTATTCGGTGGACCCGACCTGGTCGGAGGCCGTCACCACCTCGTGCCGGCACTCCGGGTGGACCAGGACGTTGACCCCGGGCACCCGCTCCCGTACGTCGTTGACGCTCTCCAGGGTGAACCGGCCGTGCACCGAGCAGTGCCCCCGCCACAGGATCATCGTGGCGTCGCGCAGCTGCTCCGGGGTGAGCCCGCCGCCGGGCTTGTGCGGGTCGTAGAGAACGCAGTCGTCCAGCGACAGGCCCATCTCCAGCACCGCCGTGTTACGGCCCAGGTGCTGATCCGGCAGGAAGAGCACCTTCGACCCCTGCTCGAAGGCCCAGTCCAGGGCGCGCTTGGCGTTGGACGAGGTGCAGACCACGCCGCCGTTGCGGCCCACGAAACCCTTGATGTCGGCCGAGGAGTTCATGTACGTCACCGGGACCGTGTCACCGGCGATGCCCAACTCGGTCAGCGTGTCCCACGCGGCCTCGACCTGGCCCAGCACGGCCATGTCCGCCATCGAGCAACCCGCCGCGAGGTCCGGCAGGATCACCCGCTGGGCGTCGGTGGTCAGGATGTCCGCGCTCTCGGCCATGAAGTGCACGCCGCAGAAGACGATGTACTCCGCGTCCGGGCGGGCCGCGGCCTCCCGCGCCAGCTTGAACGAGTCACCCGTCACATCGGCGAACTGGATCACCTCGTCGCGCTGGTAGTGGTGCCCCAGCACGAAGACCTTGCTGCCCAGCTGCGCCTTCGCGGCGGTGGCGCGGGCCACCAGATCCGGGTCGCTGGGCGCCGGCAGGTCGCCCGGACACTCGACGCCGCGCTCGGTGTCGGGGTCGCTGCCCCGGCCGAGCAGCAGCAGAGCCGTCGCCGTGTTGGAGGGTTCCACCCAGGTCGAAGTCACGTAGCCCATGGTCCCACAGCGCGAGCGCGCCGCAGCCTCGCTCGGTGTGGGCTGCCACACTGCTCGGCATGCGCGTGCTGCTCTGCCCGGACAAGTTCGCCGGCACCCTGTCCGCACCGGAGGTGGCCGCCGCCGTCGCGGCCGGTTGGCGCACCGTCACCGACGGAGACGATCTGCTGATCCGGCCGCTCGCCGACGGCGGGCCGGGCTTCGTGGAGGTGCTCGCCGAGGCCCTCGGTGGCCGACGGGTGCCGGTGTCGACGGTCGACCCGCTGGGCCGGCCGGCGGCCGGTGAGATCCTGCTCACCGCCGACGGCTCGACCGCCTATCTGGAGAGCGCGCAGGCGTGCGGTCTGCACCTGCTCTCCGCGGCCGAACGCGACCCGAAGACCACCACCTCGTACGGGCTGGGTCTGTTGGTGGCCGCAGCGGTGGAGAGCGGTGCCCGCACCGTGGTGATCGGGCTGGGTGGCTCCGGCACCAACGACGCCGGCGCTGGAATGCTCGCCGCGCTGGGCGTGACCCCCCTCGACCAGGGCGGCGCCGCGCTGCCGTACGGCGGGGCGGCCCTCGCCGCCGTCGACGCGCTGGACGGCGCGCCCCGGCTGCGTGGCGCCCGGCTGGTCGCGGCCACCGACGTGGACAACCCCCTGCTCGGCCTGCACGGCGCCAGCAACGTGTTCGGCCCGCAGAAGGGCGCCGACCGTGCCGACGTGTTACTGCTCGACGCGGCCCTGGAGCGTTTCGCGGCGGTGCTGGAAAAGGACCTGGCCGGCTGCCCGGCGGGGCTCGGCGCGCTGCCCGGGGGCGGGGCGGCCGGCGGCATCGGCGCGGCGCTGCTCGCCCTGGGCGGCGACTGCGAGTCGGGGATCGGCCTGGTCACCCGGGCCACCCGCCTCGACGCCGCGCTGGACACCGCCGACCTGGTGATCACCGGTGAGGGGTCGTTCGACCACCAGTCGCTGCGTGGCAAGGTCGTCGCCGGGGTGGCCAACGCCGCCCGCGACCGCGGAGTGCCCTGCGTGGTGGTGGCCGGGCAGGTGAGCACCGGCCGGCGGGAGGCCGCCTCGGCCGGGGTGACCGACGCGTACAGCCTGGTGGAGCACTTCGGCGGCGAGGAGGCCGGCGGGCTCGACGCGGCGCTGAGCCGACCCGCGGAGGGGCTGCGGGAACTGGGGGCCCGACTGGCCCGGCAGTGGAGCCGCTGAGCGTCCCGGCCGCCCGAGCGCCCGCCCCGACCGGGGTCGACCTGCGGCGGGGGTCACGCCACGCGGGTGGGCCCGGCCAAGGCGGCGTACGATCGGTTGAGGACCACAACCGGGAATCACTGGACGGCGCGCGACGTTGGCCAGTGCGTCCGGACCCAAACCGCGCAGGGAGACTTCCACGTGACCACGCCAGCGCAGACCGAGTCGACCGAGGCCAAGGCCCCTACTTCCGTCGTCCTCACCGACGTCGCGGCGCAGAAGGTCAAGGCCCTGATCGAGCAGGAAGGCCGCGACGACCTGCGGCTCCGCGTCGCCGTGCAGCCGGGCGGCTGCTCCGGCCTGCGGTACCAGCTCTTCTTCGACGAGCGTTCGCTCGACGGTGACGTCGTGACCGACTTCGGTGGTGTCGAGGTCGTCGTCGACCGGATGAGCGCCCCGTACCTTTCCGGCGCGACGATCGACTTCGCCGACCGGATCGACGCTCAGGGCTTCACCATCGACAACCCCAACGCGGGCAGCTCCTGCGCCTGCGGTGACTCGTTCAACTGAGTCACACCACACCTCAACGACGATGGGGCCGTTCTTCGGGACGGCCCCATCGCCGTACCGGTCGGCTGTCGCGCCGGTCCGCCAGCGGGCCGTGGCGGGCTGATTGCCGTTGTCCGACCGAGCGGCGACCATCGCGTTGCCGTGCCGGTAGGCTGACCGCGCCCTGCTCCCGACCCTGAGGGTTGACATGAAGATCGCCGTCACCGGCTCGATCGCCACCGATCACCTGATGAGCTTCCCCGGTCGCTTCGCCGACCAGCTCATCGCCGATCAACTGCACAAGGTGTCCCTCTCCTTCCTGGTGGACGACCTGGTGCTCCGCCGCGGCGGCGTGGCGGCGAACATCTCCTTCGGAATGGGTCAGCTCGGGCTGCGCCCGGTGCTGCTCGGCGCGGTCGGCGCCGACTTCGCCGACTACCGCTCCTGGCTGGAGCGCCACGGTGTGGACTGCGACTCGGTGCACATCAGCGAGGTGGCGCACACCGCCCGCTTCGTCTGCACCACCGACACCGACATGTGCCAGATCGCGTCGTTCTACGCCGGTGCGATGAGCGAGGCCCGCAACATCGAGCTGGCCCCCGTCGCCGACCGGCTCGGCGGTCTGGACCTGGTGCTGGTCGGCGCGAACGACCCCGAGGCGATGCTGCGCCACTCCGCCGAGTGCCGCACCCGCGGGTACGCCTTCGCCGCCGACCCGTCCCAGCAGCTCGCCCGGATGCCCGGCGAGGACGTGGTGGCGCTGATCGAAGGCGCCGAGTACCTGATGACCAACGACTACGAGAAGTCGCTGCTGCAGAGCAAGGCGCAGCTCAGCGACGACCAACTGCTGGACCTGGTCAAGGTGCGGGTCACCACGCTGGGCAAGCACGGTGTGGAGATCGCCGGGCGCGGCATCGACCCGATCCACGTACCGATCGCGCGGGAGATCCGGGCGGTCGACCCGACCGGCGTCGGCGACGGCTTCCGGGCCGGCTTCTTCACCGCGCTCTCCTGGGGCCTGGGCCTGGAACGCGCCGCCCAGGTCGGCTCGCTGCTGGCCACGCTGGTCCTGGAGACCGTCGGCACCCAGGAGTACGACGTCCGCCGCGACCTGTTCGTCAAGCGCCTGGCCGAGTCCTACGGCGACACCGCAGCCGAAGAGGTCCGCCCCCACCTCCTCCCGGCCTAACCCAGCCCCCGCCCCCCGCCCCGCCCCCGCCCTCGCCCTCGCCCTCGCCCTCGCGATCTTGCACTTTCTGTCGCCGGTTCGCGGCTTCTGCGTACTTTCGTCCCCGCAGAAACTGCAAGATCGCGTGGGTGAGGTAGGGCGAGGGTCTAGGGGCGGAGCTTCAGGCTCTGCCGCGCCGCCTCAACCCGCCCCGCCCGCCCCTGCTCTCGTCGATCATGGAGTTGTGGTGGCCGAATAGTCGCCTTACGTGGCTTTCGTCCACCACCACAACTCCATGATCGACGCGGGGGTGCGGGGGTGCGGGGGTGCGGGGGTGCGGGGGAGCGGGGTGGGGTTACTTCGTTCGGCGGATGTCGTAGGCGGGGCCTTCGGGGGCGTCGACGGGGCCGAGGAACTTCTGGCCGCGCATCCGGCACCAGGCGGGGATGTCGACCGCCGCCGCCGGGTCGTCGGCCAGCACCCGGACCACGGTGCCGACCGGTACCTCGGGCATCCGTCGCGCCGCAGCGATCACCGGCAGCGGGCAGCGTTGCCCCCGGCAGTCGATCACCTCGTCGGGCACCGTCACAGCCCCACCACCCCGGCCTCGGCGCGCAGCCCGGCGACGATCCCCGGCAGCTCGGCCAGGAACCGCTCGACGTCCGCCTCGGTCGTCTCCCGGTGCAGGCTGACCCGAACGTTGCCGTGCGAGAGCACCCCCATCGCCTCCAACACGTGCGACGGACGCAACGTGGACGAGGTGCAGGACGAGCCGGACGACACGGCGAAGCCCCGCCGGTCCAGGGCGTGCAGCAACGCCTCCCCGTCCACGTACAGGCAGGAGAAGGTGACCAGGTGCGGGAGCCGGAGCACCGGGTCGCCGACCACCTCCACGTCGGGCACCTCCGCCGCGACCCGCTCCCGGACCCGGTCCACCAGGGCGGCCAACCGGGTCGCCTCGGCCGCCGCGTCGGCCGCCGCCGCCCGCAGGCTCGCCGCCGCCGCCACAACCGCCGGCAGATTCACCACCCCGGGGGTACGTCCGCTCTCCCGCTCGTCGGCCGGCCAGGGTGACTCCCAGCGAGTGCCCTTGCGGACCGCCAGCACCCCCACGCCGGGTGGCCCACCCCACTTGTGGGCGCTAGCCGTGAGCACCGACCAGCCGGCCGGCAGCGGTACCCGGCCCACCGACTGCGCAGCGTCCACGTACAGCGGCACGCCCACGTCGGCACAGGCCGCCGCCGCCTCGGCGACCGGCTGCACCGTCCCCACCTCGTGACTGGCAGTGATCAACGCGGCCAGCGCGACCCCCGGGGCCCGAACGGCGGTCGACCACGCGGTCAGGTCCAGCCGGCCCAACCGGTCGACCGGCACCGCGGCGGCCGTCCCGCCGGCTCCGACGTGCCGTTCCGCCGCGTGCAGTACCGCCGAGTGCTCGATCGCCGAGTGCACCAGCGTCGACCCGACCCGGCGTCGCCCCGCCAGGCCGCCGAGCACCGCGCCGTGGGCCGCGGTCGTACCACTGGGGGTGAAGGAGACCTCATCGGCGCGGACGCCGAGCGTCACCGCGGTGGCCTCACGGGCGGCGTCGAGCAGTTGTCGGGCCCGCCGGGCCTGCGTATACAGCTTGCCCGGGTCGGCCCAGCCGTCGTCGAGCGCGGCCAGCAGAGCCTGCCGCGCGACCGGATGCATCGGCGCGGCGGTCGCCGCGTCCAGGTAGACCGGGGATGCGCTCACAGACCTGCCTTCGTTCGCGACTGCGGGGCTCGCGACCCCGGCTCACTCCTCGCGCTCACAGACCTGCCTTCGTTCGCGACTGTGGGGCTCGCGACCCCGGCTCACTCCTCGCGCTCACAGACCAAGACGCTATCGCGGCGGTATGCCTAGGATCCCCCCGATGGGGGTCGGACAGTGACCCCACCACGGCCGAGTCCGTCATGGTCGAGTAATCTGCGACCGTCGGTGACGCCTTTGCCGCGGGTGCTGAGGAAAGACGCACCGCGGCGCGCTAGGGAGGCAGGACCAGGTGGTCGCAAGGAGTTCGGAGGTACGGCCGTCGGCCGTACGGCACAGCGCTTCCCCAGGGGTTGGTGGACGCCGGGGGCGTGGTGCTGGTCGCCTGGCCGGGCTCGGTCTCGGTGGCGTGGCGTTGCTGGTTCTGCTCACGGGCTGTGACGTCGGTCAGACGTTCCACGGCTTCGGCTGGCCGCAGGGCGGCATCTCGCCGGAGTCCAAGCGGATGTACGACCTGTGGATCGCCTCCTGCATCGCCGCGCTCGCGGTCGGCGTCTTCGTGTGGGGCCTGATCTTCTGGTGCGTCGTGCGCTACCGCAAGCGTGGCAACGCGCTGCCGGTGCAGACCCGCTACAACATGCCGATGGAGTTCCTCTACACCATCGCGCCGATCCTGATCGTCTCCGTGCTCTTCTACTACACGGCGATCGTGCAGACCGACGTCGACAAGTTGTCGAAGAACCCGGACGTCACGGTCGAGGTCGTCGCGTTCAAGTGGAACTGGCAGTTCAACTACCGGGACGGCCAGGGCACGGAAGCCCGCACCACCGCGTCGACGCTCGGCACCAGCGAGGTCATCCCGGTGCTGGTGCTGCCGACCAACCGGTCCATCCGGTTCGAGGAGACCAGCCGCGACGTCATCCACTCGTTCTGGGTGCCGGAGCTGCTCTTCAAGCGGGACGTCATGCCGGGCAAGATCCGCAACGTGTTCGAGGTTTCGAGCCTGGACGCCGAGGGCGCCTACGTCGGGCGTTGCGCCGAACTGTGCGGCAGCTACCACGCGTTCATGAACTTCGAGCTGCGGGTGGTCTCGCCGGAGAAGTACGACCAGTTCCTCGCAGCCAAGCAGAGTGGCAAGTCGACCCAGGATGCGCTGTCCGCGATCGGTGAAGAGCCGTACGCGACGACCACCAAGCCGTTCGACACGCGGCGGACGCAGGACAACTTCAACCCGGACGACGTTCCGGCCCGCACCGGAAGCTGAGGCAGCGGAATGAAGACCGAGTGGCGTATCTTCCTGATCATCGCCGGGTTCCTCCTCGGCGCCACCATCCTCTACGGTGCCTGGACGCACGGGGAGTCGGGCGGCGTCGAGTGGGTCGGCACCGTCGCCCTGCTGCTGTCGTTCCTGCTCTGCTCGATGTGCGGTGGCTTCTTCTGGTTCGTGTCCCGCCGCATCGACCTGCGCCCGGAGGACCGCCCGGACGCCGAGATCGCCGACGGCGCTGGTGAGGTCGGCTTCTTCAGCCCGGGCAGCTACTGGCCGTTCGGTCTGGCGCTGGCCGCCGCGATCGCCGCGCTCGGCATGGTGTTCTGGCAGTACTGGCTGATCGGTGCCGGCCTGGTGGCTGTCGTCTTCTCCGCCTGCGGGCTCCTGTTCGAGTACTACAGCGGCACCCGGCGTACCGCCGAGCACTGACCCACCCGGTCGCCGTCGCGACCGACCCGGCACGACGAAGGCCCGTTCCCCAGTGGGGGAGCGGGCCTTCGGTCATGCGCCACCCCGCCGGGGTGGGCCTGCGGTGCTTGCGGTCAGGCGGCGCGGCGGCGGACGGGCTGGCGGCGGGCGGCCAACCGGATGACCGGGACGGCGAACGCGCTGACCACCACGGCGGCGCCGCAGCCGGTGCAGATCAGCTCGGGACAGTCGGTGCCGTGGCCGTCGACGCAGGGCGGCGGCTCGAACGGCGCCACGCCCTCGCAGACGTCGCAGTAGAGATCGCGGTGCGACACCGGCGTCTCCTCTCACTTCAGGCGGGCCGCCCCCGGATGCGACAGAGACACACCGACGGCAGCAGAAAACTACTCAGCTGTAGTTTCCCAGACGGGTCCGACAAATCTCCGCGCACCGTCATTCGCTCGCCGGCATCCGCGCGTGATCCACCCGACTTCGACGAGGTCGGGGCATCGGAGCGGCCCCGACACCGCAGATTCAAGAAATCCGAGTCGATCACGCCCCGGCCCTACTGCGATCACGCCCCGGGCCTACTGCGATCACGCCCCGGGCCCTACTGCGGACGGCGTCGCCGGGTCGGGTGGTGGTGCGGTCAGGCGGCGGCGTTGGCGGTGTCGATCCAGCGGTCCAGGGTCGCGGCGGCCGCGCCGGAGTCGATCGACTCGGCGGCACGGGCCAGGCCGGCGCGCAGCGCCTCGGTCAGGTCGCCGTCCAGGGGGCCCTGGGTGGCCAGCGCCGCCGCCGCGTTGACCAGCACCGCGTCCCGGACCGGGCCCTTCTCGCCGGCCAGCAGGCGGCGGGCCACGCCCGCGTTGTACGCGGCGTCACCGCCGCGCAGGTCCGCCAGGGTGGACCGGGGTACCCCCAGGTCCGTCGCGTCCAGCACGACCTCGCGTACGGTGCCGCCCTGGGCCGCCCAGATCCGGGTGGGCGCGGCGGTGGTGAACTCGTCCAGCCCGTCCTCGCCGCGCATCACGATCGCCGAGTCGCCACGGGCGGCGAACACGCTGGCCATGACCGGGGCCATCCGCAGGTCGAAGCAGCCGACCGCGCCGGCCCGGGGTCGGGCGGGGTTGGTCAGCGGGCCGAGGAAGTTGAAGAAGGTGGGCACGCCCACCTCGCGGCGGACCGGGCCGGCGTGCCGCATCCCGGGGTGGAAGCGGGCCGCGAAGCAGAACCCGATGCCGGCCTCCTCGACACAGCGGGCAACCTGCTCCGGGCCGAGATCCAGCGGGATGCCGAGAAACTCCAGCAGGTCGGCGGTGCCGCACAGGGAGGAGGCGGCCCGGTTGCCGTGCTTCACGACCCGGACGCCCGTGCCGGCGACCACCAGCGCGGTCATCGTGGAGATGTTCACCGTGTGGGCGAGGTCACCGCCGGTGCCGACCACGTCGAGCGCGGTGCGGCGAAGCTCCTCGGGGAGCGCCACCGGCACCGCGCGACCGAGCATCGCCTCCACCAGGCCGGCCACCTCGGCGGGCGTCTCACCCTTGGCCCGCAGCGCCACGGCGAAGGCCGCGATCTGCGCCGCGCTCGCCGAGCCGGTCATGATCTCGTCCATCGCCCAGGCGGTGTCGGCGGTGGAGAGTTCGTCACCGCGCAGCAGCGCGTTGAGCAGGTGCGGCCAGGTCCGATCGCCCATGGCGGGCCTCCCGAGCATGCGAAGTGCGGGTGGGCTGGAACCGGCGCCGAGGAGATCCGGCGCCGTGGGGGTGCCGGAGGAGCGGGGGACGTCAGGCGGGTGCGTGCGTCCGCAGCAGCTCGGCCACCGTGCCGCCGGTGGTCACCGGGTCGAGCGGGTGCACCAGCGTCGCGTCGACCTCGGCGTACGCGGCGAGCCATCGGTCCGCGGCGCGGGCGATCACCAGGCAGGTCGGGGGAGCGTCGTCCCGGTCGTCCTTGATCTGCCGGGCGATGCCGATGCCGCCGCCCGGGCTCGCCTCACCGTCGAGCAGCAGCAGGTCGATCTCGTAGTCGTCGACCAGCCGGATGGTCTCCGCGTAGGTCGACGCCTCGACGAACTCGATCTGCAGACCGGGAGCGGGCCGGGGGCCGACGGCCATCCGCATCCGATCACGGACCTGCGGGTCGTCGCTGTAGAGCAACACGGTGCAAAGACGATCGGTCATGCCAGGACTCCGCTTCCACCTCGTAGCTGCCCGCAGATCGTACCGGTCGGCGTGACGTAGCCGACATCCCGCCCGACGTCGCGCGTCGGGCGTACCGTCCGGGCAGCTCAGGCCGGCGCGGCGTCGGCGGCGCGTTCGCGGGCCTCCTGGCGGTCCAGCTCGCGGTCCACCCGGCGGGCCTCCCGCTCGGACTGCTTGACCCACTGCACCACCAGCACCGCGAGCATGGTCACACTGACGAACTCGCCACCGGCCCAGAGGATGCCGCCGGCGACCACCTGGTCCTGCCAGGGGTCGACCCAACCGAGGTTGAGCGAGGGGTACCAGTCGCCGCCGAAGAGCGTGCTGCTCTGCATGATGGTGAGGCCGAGCACTGTGTGGAACGGCACGGAGAGCAGCATCAGCAGCGCGCGCGCCGGGTACGGCCAACGGCCGGGCAGCGGGTCGAGGCCGAGCAGCGGCCAGAAGAACACGCAGCCGGTCATGATGAAGTGCGCGTGCACCAGTTCGTGCGCCCAGGCGTGTTCGAGGGTGTAGCGGTACAGGTCACTGAAGTACAGCACGAACGGGTTGACCACGAAGATGGCGAACGCCACCAGCGGGAAGCTGTAGACCCGGGCGACCCGGCTGTGCACGATCGCGAGCAGGCGCTTGCGTGGCCCGACCGGCAGGGTGCGCAGGGCCAGCGTCATCGGCGCGCCCAGGGCCAGGAAGATCGGCGCCACCATGGACAGCACCATGTGCTGGATCATGTGCACGGACAGCAGCGCGGTGTCGTACGCGTGCATCCCGCTGACCGTGACCAGCGCGATGCCGCCCAGGCCGGGGCCGAGGAAGAAGACGGTACGGGCGACCGGCCATCGGTCGCCGCGCAGGCGCAGCCGGTACACCCCGTAGAGGTACAGGCCGGCGGCGAGCACCAGGCCGAGGGCCAGCCAGCTGTCCAGCCGGGTCTCGGTCAGCACCGCGCCGACGGTGAACGGCGGCGGGGCCGAGGTGGCGGCGAAGATCGGATCGACGTGCAGCACGCTTTTCAGGCTAGGCCAGGCGAACCGGACCCTGACGCTCGGGCCACGGAAGGCGCAGGTTTGCCACCCCGCTGATCGGCGGCCCCGGTCAGGGGCAATAATGACGGCGTGACTGCGGCCCCAGCCATTGACAAGAGCCGGATCCACTCTCTGACCCGACCAAACATGGTCAGCGTCGGGACGATCGTGTGGCTCTCCAGTGAACTCATGTTCTTCGCGGCGCTGTTCGCGATGTACTTCTCCATCCGCGCGGCTGCGCCGGAGCAGTGGGAGAAGCACACCGAGGCGCTGAACATCCCGTACGCGACCACCTTCACGGTGATCCTGGTGCTGTCCTCGGTGACGTGCCAGCTCGGCGTCTTCGCGGCGGAGAAGGGTGACGTGCACGCGCTGCGGCGCTGGTTCACCGTCACCTTCGTGATGGGCCTGATCTTCGTCCTCGGCCAGTTGAACGAGTACCGGCACCTGGTCGCCGACGGCGTCAAGATCAACGAAGACGGGTACGGGTCGGTGTTCTACCTGACCACCGGCTTCCACGGCCTGCACGTGACCGGTGGTCTGATCGCCTTCATCATCTTCATGGTCCGTACGACCATGGGCCGGTTCACTCCGGCGCAGGCGACCTCGGCGATCGTCGTGTCGTACTACTGGCACTTCGTCGACGTCGTGTGGATCGGGCTGTACGCCATGATCTACTGGCTCCAGTGATCTTGCGCGTCACATTCCGCGCTGCTGCTCCGTCCCCTGAGACAGGTCCAACCGGTTAAGGACACCGCTCATGACTTCTGACAACGACCGCCGACGCGGTCTGCTCGCGCGGTTGCGCGAGCGGCCCGCCGCGCGCAGCAGGGGCCGCCGCCGGCTGGGCGCCGCGGTCCGGCTGATCGCCGCGCTGATGCTCGCCGGTGGCGCGTACACCGTCTTCGCCCCGGGCGCCCAGGCGCAGGACAACCCGCAGCTGACCGGCGCCGCAGCCGAGGGCAAGGCGCTGTTCGACGTGAGCTGCGTGACCTGCCACGGCCGTAACGCCCAGGGCGTCGAGGGCCGCGGGCCGAGCCTGATCGGCGTCGGCGCGGCATCGGTCGAGTTCCAGGTCAGCTCCGGGCGGATGCCGCTGGCCCGCCAGGAGGCCCAGGCGCACCGCAAGCCCCCGGTCTTCACCGACGAGCAGACCCGTCAGCTGGCCCAGTACGTCCAGGAGCTTGGCGGCGGCCCGGTCGTGCCCGAGGGCGACGACCTCCGCGAGGACGGCAACATCGCCGCCGGCGGTGAGCTGTTCCGGATCAACTGCTCGCAGTGCCACGCCTTCGGTGGCGGCGGTGGTGCGCTCTCCTCGGGCAAGTTCGCCCCGAGCCTGCACCCCGCGACCGACCGCCAGATCTACGCGGCGATGCTGAGTGGCCCGCAGAACATGCCGGTGTTCGGCGACAACCAGCTCCGGCCGGAGCAGAAGGCCGACATCATCGCCTACATCCAGGAGACGCTGAAGCACGACCAGGACCCGGGTGGGTTCAACCTCGGACGGTACGGCCCGTCCACCGAGGGCCTGGCGATCTTCCTGGTCGGCATCGTCGCGCTCGTCTTCGCCAGCCTGTGGATCGCGGGTAAGTCGTGATCGAGCAGGCCATCCGATTCAGTGCTGTGGTGCCGCTCGGCGCCACCCGTAGCGAGGTGACGGCATGAGCACCCACCCCGAGCACCAGGCCGCACAGGGCCCGGAGCCGCTCGACGTGAACGACCCCAGACTCACCCGGTTCGACATCGTTCGCGAGGGCGCACGGCGGGACGACATCGAGATCGTCCACTACGAGCCGCAGGTGCTGCCGGGCACCAAGGCGGAGCGTCGGCTGACCCGGGTGGTTGCCGGCTTCTTCCTGATCACCGGCCTTGCCGCGACCGCCTTCCTGGCCATCTACATCTGGTGGCCGTGGCAGTACGAGGCGGGCCGGGGCGGCGACAAGTTCTACACCCCGCTGCTCGGCTTCACCCTCGGCGTGGCGCTGCTCGCCGTCGGCTTCGGCATCCTGACGTGGGGCAAGAAGTTGCTGCCCAAGGAGGTCTCGATCCAGGACCGGCACGAAGGTCAGGTCGACTCCGAAGGCCGCACCATCACCGGCCAGACCATGCTCTACATGGCGGACGAGCTGGGCGTGAAGCGTCGCCCCCTGCTCGGCATCTCGCTGCTGGCGGGCCTCGCGCCGGTCGCCGCGGTCGCCGCGGCGCCGCTGGTCGGTGGCCTGATCTCGCAGCCGCACAAGAACAACCAGATGTTCACCACCGGGTTCGCCACGCCCGAGGGCGGCCAGCGGATCCGCCTGGTCCGCGAGGACGGCCGGCCGATCCGCCCGGCGGACATCAGCACCGGTGGGCAGCTGACCGTCTTCCCCGGCATCGACCACGGTGTGAGCAACAAGCACGCCGACTCGCCGACGCTGCTGATCCACCTCCGCGACTCGGACGCGCAGGAGTCGCGCCGGGCCAACGAGAAGGTTGGTCACGGTGACTACATGTGGGGCAACTACGCGGCGTTCTCCAAGATCTGCACGCACGCGGGATGCCCGGCCAGCCTGTACGAGCAGCAGACCAACCGGCTGCTCTGCCCGTGCCACCAGTCCCAGTTCCTGATCACCGACAACGCCCGGCCAGTCTTCGGCCCCGCCAGCCGGCGGCTGCCGCAGCTGCCGATCGAGGTGGACTCCGAGGGCTTCTTCGTGGCGAAGTCCGACTTCACCGAGACCGTCGGGCCTGATTTCTGGGAGCGGCCATGAAGCGTCGAAAGTTTGACCTTGCGGCGACGCCGGGCAAGGCCGCGGTGGGAGTGGACGACCGCTTCCAGGTGGCCACCCCGCTGCGCAAGCTGCTGAACAAGGTCTTCCCGGACCACTGGTCCTTCCTGCTCGGCGAGATCGCGCTGTTCTCGTTCGTCGTGCTGCTGTTGACCGGTGTGTTCCTCACCTTCTTCTTCGAGCCGGCGATGACCGAGGTGGTCTACGACGGCAGCTACGCGCCGTTGCAGGGCACCCCGATGTCCGCCGCGTACGCCTCCAGCCTGGACATCTCGTTCGATGTCCGGGGCGGTCTGGTGATGCGGCAGATGCACCACTGGTCGGCGCTGCTGTTCATGGCCGCGATCGTCGTGCACATGCTGCGGGTCTTCTTCACCGGTGCCTTCCGCAAGCCGCGCGAGACCAACTGGATCATCGGTTCGCTGCTGTTCTGGGTGGGCTTCCTGGCCGGCTTCAGCGGCTACTCGCTGCCGGACGACGGCCTGTCCGGCACGGGTCTGCGGATCGCCTCGGCGATCATGCTGTCCATCCCGGTTGTCGGCTCCTGGGTCACCTCGTCGATCTTCGGAGGCGAGTTCCCGGGCACGATCATCATCAGCCGGTTCTTCATCGCCCACGTGCTGCTCATCCCGGGTCTGCTGGTCGCGCTGATCAGCGTCCACCTGGGTCTGGTCTTCAAGCAGAAGCACACGCAGTGGCCCGGCCCCGGCCGGACCAACAACAACGTGGTCGGCGAGCGGATGTTCCCGCGGTACGCGCTGAAGCAGGGCGGCTTCTTCATGGTCGTCTTCGGCGTCATCGCGCTGATGGGCGGTCTGTTCCAGATCAACCCGATCTGGTTGTTCGGCCCGTACGAGGCGTGGGTGGTCTCGGCCGCCAGCCAGCCCGACTGGTACGTCATGTTCCTCGACGGGTCGACCCGACTCATGCCGGCCTGGGAGATCAACATCCCGCTCGGCGACGGGTACGTCATCCCGCCGCTGTTCTGGCCGACCGTCGTGCTGCCCGGCATCCTGGTGGGCCTCTCGACGATGTACCCGTTCCTGGAAGCCCGGCACCTCAAGGACCGCAAGAGCCACAACCTGCTCCAGCGGCCCCGGGACGCTCCGGCCCGGACCGCCGTCGGCGCGATGGCCGTCTCGTTCTACATCGTGCTGACGCTCTCCGGCGCCAACGACGTGATCGCCGACAAGTTCCAGATCAGCCTCAACGCGATGACCTGGGCGGGCCGTATCGGCCTGCTGGTGGTCCCGCCGCTGGCGTACTACGTCACCTACCGGCTCTGCCTGGGTCTGCAGCAGCACGACCGGGAGGTGCTCGCGCACGGCGTCGAGACCGGCATCATCCGGCGCCTGCCGGACGGCCGGTTCGTCGAGGTGCACCAGCCGCTCAGCGCGTCCAACGGGCACGCGGACGGTCACGGCGAACTGGACTACGTCGGCTGGGTCGTGCCCAAGAAGATGAACCGGCTGGGGGCCCTCGGCCCGGCCATCCGGGGCTTCTTCTACCCGATCGAGAAGCCGGTCGAGGCACCGGTCTCGCCGGGGCACCCCCCGGTCGAGGCCCGACCGGAGCGCGAGGAGATCGGCAGCGGCGAGAGCCGCCGCTGACCGCCCGGTCACACCGTTTTTGGGGCGCCCGCCGGATTCCGGCGGGCGCCCCGACGTATCCACCCTCCGGACCCATCCGGCCAGGAGTCGGACGGCCCTGACGGGACCGGTCGACGCCGCGCGACGGGCGATCGCAGGAATAACCCCGGTGAGCCGGGTATGCGTGCGGTCCAACGTCTCAAGGGGGGGAAGCATGTTGGGTATCAAACGCCTCGGCCTGTTGGCCGCGCTGGTACTTGTCGGCGTCGCGCCGGCCGCGGCCGCGCAGGCCGCGGCACAGCCGTCGACGCAGGACACCCAGTACCTGCAGGCGGTACACCAGGTCAACCTGTTCGAGATCACCGCTGGTGACCTGGCTCAGCAGAAGGGTCAGGACCAGGGGGTCAAGGACCTGGGCGCGATGCTGAAGACCGACCACACCCAGCTGGACCAGACGGTGCAGCAGACCGCGTCGCAGCTCGGGGTGGAACTGCCGAACGAGCCCAGCGCCGATCAGCAGGCGGTCATCGACAAGCTGAACAACGCCAGCGGCGCGGAGTTCGACCGGCTCTGGGTGACCAGTGAGCTGGCCGGCCACGTCCAGGCCATCCAGGCCACCCAGACGGAGATCTCGCAGGGCTCCGAGCAGTCGGTGGTCCAGTTGGCGCAGACGGCGCTTCCGACGCTGCAGACGCACTACGACGAGTTGGTGGCGCTCGCCAACAAGCTCGGCATCCCGGTTCCGCAGACCAGCGCCAGCGGCACGCCCAGCCCGGGCGGCACCGGCACCGAGTCGCCGGCTCCGGGTGGCACTGTCACCGAGTCGCCGGCCCCGGGTGGCACCGGCACCGAGTCGCCGGCTCCGGGCGGTGGCAGCACCGAGGTACCGGCTCCCAGCGAGAGCTGACGTAGCCGCGAGCAGACGGCCGGCCCACCCTCACGGTGGGCCGGCCGCCCTGTGCGCGCCACGCGCCGCCGTGCGGCCGGCACCGGCGGCGAAACGGCGAGCGGGTCAGTCGGCGCTGGCCAGACCGATCGCGAACGCCTCCTCCAGGTCGTGCTGGGAGTACGCCCGGAAGGCGATGTGGGACTCGGTGTTGAGCACCCCCGGAACCTTGGAGATGCTGCCCGCGATGACCTGGGCGATCTGGTCGAACTCGCGGACCCGGACGATGGCGATGAGGTCGACGTGCCCGGCCACCGAGTAGACCTCGCTGACACCGGGAAGGTTGGCCAGATTCTCCGCCACCTCGGGGATCGCATCGGTGGCGCAGTCGATCAGCACGATCGCGGTGATCACGGGGCATTTCTCCGTTCGTCGGCGTCGTCGCCCATGCTAGATGTTCCGGTTCGGAACCGGAGGCGGGAGCACGTTCCGGGCCGGGACCGGAGGCGGGAGCACGTTCCGGGCCGGGACCGGAGGCGGGCGCCTTCTCTGCTCAGCCCTGAGCGGGGCAGGGCACGGTCAGGTCGCTGCCGGCCCGGATCGCGTTCCGCAGCCGCTCGCCGGCCCGCACGGTCGCGCCCGGCCACACCACGGTGCGGGACACGTCACCGTCCACCCGCGCTCCCGCGCCGACGACCGACTCCACGCAGTGGCCGGTCACCGTCGCGGACTCCTCGACGAGAACACCACCGGCTGCGGCGTGCAGGTTGGCCGCCAGGTAGTCGGCCGGGGTGCCGGTGTCGAAGAAGGTGCCCGGGTAGGGCACCACGGTCAGGGCGCCCGCGGCCTCGGCCGGACGCCACACGGCGCGAACCAGGTCCGAGAAGACGACCGGCAGGTCCCGGACCAGCCGCCAGGGCAGCAGCGAGAAGCCGGTGAAGCAGTGCCCGGCGAAGGTGCCCGGCGCGGCCGGGTCCGCGGCGGGCTGGCCGAGCAGGCGTACGGTGTGCCCGTCCCAGCCGTCGAGCAGGGCGGCCACGTCCGGGCCCGGGGGAGCAGACGGGTCGGCGAGGTACGCGTCGGCGTTGCCGACCAGCACCGGCCGCCCGTCGATCCAGTCCCGCAGGTTGGCCACGCCGCCGGCGGTGCCCAGCGGTTCGCCCGGCTCCACCGACAGGTGGGCGCGGTCGCCGACGTGCGCCACCACCTGCTCGCCGAGGTAGCAGGCGTTCACCGCGACCCGGTCGGGACCGGTCAGGCCCAGGCCGGCCAGCCGCGCCAACGCCCGATCCAGCAGGGGCACGTTGCCCACCGGGCAGAGCGCCTTGGGTAGCCGTTCGGTGAGCGGGCGCAGTCGCGTGCCCTCGCCGGCGGCCAGCACCACCGCGCACAGCTCGGCCGGAACACCGACCGCGCCGGTCACGGGGTCTCGTCGGGCACCGGCGGCGGGAACTGCCCGGCCAGCGGCCCGATGTCGTAGTAGGCGAGCAGCCGGGCCGTCGGCCAGGTCAGCTTGGGCAGGTCGTCCAGGGGCTGCCAGGCGGCCTCGATGACCTCCCCGCCGTCGACGGCCAGCCCGGTGCTGGATGCCGGCACCTCGGTCTCGAAGACCACGTCCACCCAGCCCTTGGCGTGCACGATCGCGTTCGGCACCGCCGGGCGCAGCCGGGACGGCGGAAGCCGGACGCCGGACTCCTCGAACAGCTCACGGGCCGCGCCCACCACCGGGGCCTCACCCCGGTTGAGCAGGCCGGCGGGGAGTGACCAGCCCTTGCCGGGAGGCTGGCGCAGCATGAGCAACCGACCCGCGCCCGTCGCCTCGGAATCCCGGACCAGGGTCACCGCGCCGACGATGTACTTGGGCACCGCCAACCGGACCAGGCGCCGACGCACCGGCAGCGGCATCCGGTAGAAGGCCTGGTAGAAGAGGGCCCGAGCGGAGGCGCGGGAGCGGGGGATCATGACTCCAGGCTAGTGGTCACGAATGTCCTTCGTACGCGCTGGGGCCGGCCAGGTCACTGTCGATGGTCGACCAGGTCGATGAGCTGGCGGACCACGGTGTCCGGTTCGATGACCCGGTCGAAGACCGCGACCAACAGGGTTTCCAGGTCGGGGTAGCCCAACTCCTCGGAGAGGCGCAGTAACGGCAGGTCACTGGCGAGGCCCCGGTTGTGCTGGCGCAGGGCGAGCCCGATGGTGGCCCGACCGAGGCGCACCTTGTCGCTGATCGTGATGCCCGGCTCGGTGTGCTCGGCGAACCACCTGTTGATCTGCATCTGCGCGTGCGGTGACTTGACGAAGGTCAGCCACTCCCGCCGGGGGCCGCGCGGCGCCACACCGGCCTCGAAGCCGTTGTCGCCGTCGTTCTCGGTGAAGATCTCCACCACGTCGCCCTCGTCCAGCTCCGAACTGAGCGGGGCCAGCCGACCGTTGATGCGGGCGGCGAGGCAGTGGTCGCCCCGGTCGTTGCCCAGCTCGTACGCGAGATCGACAGGCGTGGCACCGGCCGGCAGCACGACCTGCCGCCCGTCGGCGAAGACCTGGATCTGCCCCTCGGCCAGGTCGCAGCGCAGCGACTCGTAGAACTGTGCCGGGTCGGCGGCGTCCGGCTCCCAGTCGAGCACCCGGCGCAGCCAGTCCAGCTGTTCGGCACGGGCCGCGGCGGTGCCGCTGCCGGAACTGGGGAAACGGAAGTCGGCGGCGATGCCGTACTCGGCCGAGCGGTGCATCTCCTCGGTGCGGATCAGCACCTCCACGGTGCGGTCCTGTGGGCCGCAGACGCTGGTGTGCAGCGAACGGTAGAGGTTGTTCTTCGGCGAGGCGATGAAGTCCTTGAAACGGCCGGGCACCGGTCGCCAGGTGCCGTGGATCGCGCCCAGCGCGGCGTAACAGTCGGTGGCCGGGCCGTCGACCACCACCACGATGCGGGGCAGGTCGTACGGGGCGGTGTGGCCGCCGGCGATGGTGTCCTTCCAGATCGAGTAGAGGTGCCGGGGACGGGGGGTCACCTCGGCGTCGACCCGGCTGCGGCGCAGCGCCACCCGGGCCCGGGTGACCACCGAGTCGAGATACGTCTCCCAACCCGGCCGATCGTGCACGTGCCGGGCCAGCCGGGCGTGCTCGTCGGGCTCGAGGTGCAGCAGCACCACGTCGTCCAGCTCGCGTTTGAGGGTCTGGATGCCCAGCCGGTCACAGAGCGGGACCAGCACCTCCTGGGTCTTGCGGGCGATCCGTTCCCGCGACGACGCGGAGCGCACCCCGAGCGTGCGCATGTTGTGCAGCCGGTCGGCCAGCTTGATGATCAGCACCCGGACGTCCTTGGCGGCCGCGACGATCATCTTGCGGACCGTCTCCGCCTCGGCGGCCTTGCCGTAGAACGCCTTGTCGAACTTGGTCACCCCGTCGACCAGGTGGGCCACCTCACCGCCGAAGTCCTCGGAGAGCGCCTGGAGGGTGTAGCGGGTGTCCTCCACGGTGTCGTGCAGCAGCGCCGCGACCAGGGTGGTGGTGTCCATTCCCAGCTCGGCGCAGATCTGCGCCACCGCGAGGGGGTGGGTGATGTACGGTTCCCCGCTCTTGCGGAACTGCCCGCGGTGCATGTTTTCCGCGATCGTGTAGGCACGGCGCAGCACCGCGGGGTCGGTGCCGGCATGGATGCCCCGGTGGGTGCGGACCAGTTGGGTGACCGGGTCCGAGTCGGTGGTCGGCCAACTGAGCAGCGACCGCAGCCGGCGGGCGAGCGGCAGCTCACCCGGCTGTGTCGGCAGGGCGCCCCCCAGGGCGGCGCCGTGTCCGGCGTCGACGTCCACGAGGGACACCTCCTCACCCCGGCCCCACACCGCCGGATCCCGGCGGGGGAGCAGGCCCACGAATCGGGCAGGACTGCACTTCTCTAACAGCCTAAGCGAGTCGACGTAGTCCGATCGGTCAGTTGGTCATGAGCGTTCGGTCGAGAGTTGGTGGGACCCGCCGCCCTCGGCCTTCGCCAGCAGGTCACGGAACCGGGCCGCGCCACTCGCCGGAGAGGACCAACCGGAGGACATCTCGACGAGTCGGGTCTCCGGTCGCTCCAACCAGGACAGGATGCGCTCGGACTCCTCGGCGGTCGCCGCCGGCACCGGACCGTGCCCGCCGGACACCGTCTCGGCGGTGGCCCGGATCGTGGTCAACGTGGGACGAGGGTGCACGCCCGGCGGGGACACCCCCGCACCGGCCAGTCGGCCGTGCCGGACCAACGCCAACTCCCAGCCGCCCCGGGCGGCGGGCCGGGCCGCGGCCAGCTCGACGATCCCGGTCAGCGCGGCCAGCCGCTGCATCCGCACCGTGGCCCGCAGCACGGCGGCCAGCCGGGACCGCACCACGGCGGCCTCCTCGTAGCGCTGGTCGGCCGAGAGCACGTCGATCCGCGCGAGCAGCGCGTCCACCACCGGCTGAGGGTCGCTGGCCGTCGCGGTGCGGAAGGGCGCGGCGGCGCTGTCGTCGTACTCCTCGGGGGTGATTTTGTGTTCGCAGGGTGCCGGGCAGCGACCCAGCTCGGCCAGCGCGCAGGCCGGCGTGACGGTGCGCAGCGAGAGCCGGTGCGTGCACTGGCGCAGTGGCACCGCGTCGTGGAAACCGGCGGCGGCCAGCTCGGCGGCCCGCCGGGAGGTGAACGGCCCGAGGTACGCGGTGTCGGTGGGGGAGAGGTCACGGACGATCGACAACCGAGGGTACGGACCGTCGGTCAGCTTGAGCCAGACCATCCGTTCCGGGTATTTGGACCGGCGGTTGTACGGCGGGGCGTGCGCGGCGATCAGGCGCAGCTCACGGACCTCCGCCTCCAACGAGTGGGCGCACTCCACCGCCTCGACGCGTTCGGCCGCGCCCAGCATCTCGGAGATCCGGGCGCGTTTCTCGCCGGCGGTGAAGTAGCTGCGCACCCGGGTGGCGATGTCGACCGAGGTGCCCACGTAGAGCGGCCGGTCGTCGGCGGCCCGGAAGATGTAGACCCCCGGGACCTTGGGCAACCCCTCGGCCAGGTGTCGCTTGCGGCGCTGGGTCGGGGTGACCGCGCGGGCGAACTCGATGGCGTCGCCGACCGTGTCCACCCGGTGCCCGCCGAGCCGGCCGATCAGCCCGTGCAGCACGTCGACGGTGGCCTTCGCGTCGTCCAACGCCCGGTGGGTGGGCTGGGTGGCGGTGCGGAAGTAGGCGGCCAGGGTGCCCAGCTTGCGGTTGGGCACCTCGTCGCGGGTCAGCACCCGGCGGGCGAGCGCCGCCGTGTCCAGGACTTGGGGGTTGGGCCACCGGTAGCCGTGTCTGGCGCAGGCGGCTTTCAGAAAGCCCACGTCGTACGGCGCGTTGTGGGCCACCAGCACCGCGTCGTCGATGAACTCCAGGAAGCTCGGCAGCACCTGCTCGATCGGTGGCGCCGGCACCAGCATGGCCTGGGTGATGCCGGTCAGCACCGTGATGAACGGCGGAATCGGCTGGCCCGGGTTGACCAGGGTCGCCAGCACCCCCAGCTGTTCGCCACCGCGCACCTTGACCGCGCCGATCTCGGTGATGCCGCCGCCGTCCGGCGCGCCGCCGGTGGTCTCCAGGTCGACCACCACGAAGGTCGTCGCGTAGAGCGGCAGCGCCGGGTCCACCCCGCCCACCGCCGGGTCGAGACCGGCCAGTGACTCCTGGACGTACTCCGCCTGTGCCATCGGCGGCACGCTAGCGCCCCGGTCCGACACTCCCGTCGCAGCCGTCCCATCCGTCACCATGGGGCTAGGATGAGAGATCGGCTCACTCACCGGGCGGTGGGCCCGGTCGCGGTGGGAGACTTGCCACATGCCCCTCACCGAGCCGTACGACGACCACCTCCCGCAGGAGGACCAGGTCGCGCTCGACGGTGCTGTGGGCAACCCGGACGACAACGTAGTCAGCGACCCATCGGACGCATCGGACCCGACAATGGGCGACGGCGCCGCCGCCGAGCCGGAGCCGACACTGCCCGAGCCGGTCCGGCAGCGGATCGTGACGCTGACCGCCGCGGTGCTGCCCACCCTCCCCACCGACGAGGTCCCGGTGCCGCTGCGCCGGGTGGCCAAGTTCGCCCCCAACCGGCGCGCCCGGCTCGGCGCGCCCGTCATCGCCGCCCAGCTCACCGCCGATCCGCTGTTCCGGCAGCGGGTCACCGCGCGGGTCCTGGCCGACGCCGGTGACCTCGGTGCGGCGGTGGTCGACGGCACCGCGCCGGCCGCCGCCGACCCGGTCGAGGTGGCCGCGCTGGCCTACCTGGCCCGGCCCCGTGGCTGGCGGGAGCTGATCGACGCCAGCGGCGCGGCCGTGCGCGCCGAGGCGGACAGCGCCGTCGTCGCCGAGCTGGTCCGCGAGGCCGAGCAGCGGGCCACCCGGGCCGAGCACGACCGCGCGGTGGCCCGGGTCGAGGCCGAGAAGCTCCGCGACGAGTTGGCCCGCGTCCGCGAGGAGCTGGGTCAGCTCCGCGAGGAGTCCCGGCAGGTGGCCCGCACCCTGCGCGAGACCCAGGCCCGCGAGCGCAAGGCCACCGAGCTGTTGGCCACCGAGCGCGGCCGGGCGGCCCGCGCCAGCGCCGACGTGGACGCCGAACTCCGCCGCGCCCGGTCCCGGCTGGCCGAGGCCGAGGCCGCCGCCGGGGTGGCCCGCGCCAGCGCCAAGGAGGCGCGCTCGGTCGACGACGCCCGGCTCTGGCTGCTCCTGGAGACCATCGGCCAGGCCGCCGTCGGGCTACGTCGGGAACTGGCGCTCGACCCGGTGGACAAACTCCCGGCCGACTTCGTCGCCGACGCGTTCGCCGAGCAGCCGGGCACCGCGCCGGCCGGCCCCGCCGCCCGCGCGCGCGACACCGACGACCCGGCCCGGCTCGACCAGTTGCTCGCCCTGCCCCGGGCGCACCTCGTGGTGGACGGCTACAACGTCACCAAGCGAGGCTTCGGCGAGATGTCCCTGGAGCAGCAGCGCAAACGCCTGATCACCGGGTTGGGTGGGATCGCCGCACAGACCGGCGACGAGGTCACGGTGGTCTTCGACGGCGCCGAGCGGATGCACGGGCTGCCGCCCGCGCCGCGCGGCGTCCGGGTGCTCTTCTCCCGCAAGGGTGAGACCGCCGACGAGCTGATCCGGCGACTGGTCCGCGCCGAGCCGGCGGGCCGGCCGGTGGTCGTCGTCTCGTCGGACCGCGAGGTCGCCGACGGGGTACGCCGGCACGGCGCGTACCCGCTGGGCGCGGACTCGCTCCTGCGGCGGCTCGCCCGCTCCTGAGGGGACACGTCCCGCTGCCGTACCGCCCCGGCTGTCGCACCCGGGCGCTAGCATCGCCGCGACCGCCGAGGGACGGGAGTCGTGATGGCTCGGAACGAGGTCAAGGTCTTCGTCGACGAGGATCTGCGGGGTGCGCGTTTCGACAGGTCGACGCTCGCCGGCGCGGTGATGCGCGGCGTCGACGTGAGTGGCCTGGACATCGACGCGCCGTGGTTGGCCGAGACCGCGCTGCTGGTCAACGGAGTCGACGTGGTGCCGCTCGTCGAGGCTGAGCTGGACCGGCGGTTTCCCGGCCGCGATCTGAGACGGGCCAGCGAACCCGCCGGTCTCAGGGCGGGATGGGCGGCGGCCGAGCGGGCCTGGGCGGCGGCGGTCGACCGGGTCCTCGCCATGCCCGTGGGCGCGGTCGACGTCTCGATCCACGGCGAGTGGTCGTTCGCGCAGACGCTGCGTCACCTCGTGTTCGCCGCCGACGCCTGGCTGGGCAAGGCGATCCTGCGTCTGCCGCAGCCGTTCCACCCGCTCGGTCAGCCCCATGTCGAGTACGAGACCGACGGCTTCGACATGTCGGTCTTCGCCACGGAGCAGCCGACCTTCGAGGCGGTCCTGCGGGCGCGGGCCGAGCGGCAGCAGATGGTGCGCGATTTCCTCACGACCCTCACGCCGGACGTGCTGGCCGAGTCTCGGCCGAGCGCGTGGTGGCCCGAAAAGGTGGTGTCCGTCCGGCACTGCCTCCACGTGATCCTGAACGAGGAGTGGCAGCACCTGCGCTTCGCCCTGCGTGACCTCGACGCGCAGCGCTGACCCCCCGTCCCCGACGGCTGCTCGGCCGGCCCAGCGCTCGAACCGCAGCCAGCTCAGGTGGCCGGTAGTCGCCGGGTCAGCTCGCGACGCAGGGCGTCGGTGCCCGGCTCCATCCAGGTGAGCCGGACGACCAGCTCGTAGGGGCCACGTCCGGGGGTCGACCACTGCCCGGCTCGCAGGGGCGGACGAGTCTGCTGCGGGTCGCGGGTGACGACCACCAGTCGCGGATCCAGGCGTCCCCGCACCTGGGCGCTGGCCACGTTGACCCAGTCGATGCTGAGTGTGGTCCCCTTCGGTCCGCTCAGGTGCAGCGTCTCGTCGGTCAACCGCAGCGGCAGGCGAGGCTGATGGCGAAGCTGCCAGTTGGTGGTCAGCCCGACGACGGCACCGATCATGCCGAAGCGCAGCAGCACCTTCCACCACGCCTCGTCGAACACCAGGGTGTAGAAGGTGAGGAGAGCCGCGCCGGCCAGCACGGCGAGAACCATGGCGATGCGAACCCGGCGCGGGGAGTGCCGGAATTCCACGACTGACGACGCATCGAGATCGGCCACGGTCGCCCAGTGCCCGAGTGGTCGGTCGGTCAAACGATTCTCTCCTTGGCTCGGCCGGCACGAGGTCGTCGGTGTCGTTGGTCGAGGCTCCCGGTCGGGTGGGATACCCCGATATCGCTGATCTGGAGTGGATCTAGCCCTGAAACAGGCGGTCGGATGGGGTTGCTGTCGTACCCGGTGGTTAGTGTCGATGTCACCGACGGTGCCCGGTCGACGACAGCAGGAGTCGCCCGTGCGCCGCGAGCCGATCAGGAGGCGTGATGCTCATCGACTGCGACGGGTGCGCGAAGCGGGCCGACGGCTGTTCCGGCTGCCCGCTGACCGCCCTGTTCGACGAGACGTCCCCGGCGGCCGGGTTGGTCGCCGCCGAGGTCGAGGCCATCGAGGTGCTCGCCCGGGCCGGCTTCGACGTGGAGGTGCTGGCCGCCCCCGCGCGCCCGGAGGCCGCTCCCCGCCATCCCACCCGCCGGGTCGCCTGAGCGTTCCACCGCGCCCGGAAGCAGGCTTCTCGCGGGCCATAGGATGAGCGGTCACGGCGGGAGGAGCGGCGCGATGAGCGAGGTACGGCGGGACGACGGCGGGCTGGTCGGCGGCGCTGCGTCCGGTGGCGTTGCGTCCGGTGGTGCCGCTTCCGGTGGTGTTGCGTCCGGTGGTGCTGCTTTCGGTGGCGGCGATCCGACCCGCCGGGCGGTGACGCGGTGACCCCGCGGGGTTGGGCGCTGCTGACCCTGGCCGGGCTGGCCCTCGCACTGGTCGTGCTGGCCGCGCTGCTCATCCCGTGGCACCGCCCGCCGGCACCCCGGGCCGACCAGCTCGCCGCGCTGGGCGACCTGCCGGCCGAGCAGGTGGCCAAGGGGCGGGAGTTCCGGGCCGCGCTGCGTCCCGGTGGCTACACCGCGCTCGCCGTTGGGCTGCTGATCGCCCTCGCGCTCGGGTTGACCCCGCTGGGCAGTCGCCTGGTCGAGCTGGTCGGCCGGCCCTTCGGTGGGCACTGGGCGGCGCAGGCTGTGCTCGGCGGGCTGGCGGTGGTGCTCGTCGCCGACCTGGTGACGCTCCCGTTCGCCGCCTGGCGCCAGAGCGTGCTCACCCGCTACGGGCTGAGCACCAACGGTTGGAGCGGCTGGGCCGTCGACCTGCTCAAGTCGTACGCCGTCAGCGCGGTGATCGGCGCGGTGGCGTTGTTCGGCTTCTACGCGGTCATCCGGCTCGCGCCCCGGTGGTGGTGGGCGTTCGGTGCGGCCGGCGCCGCCGTGCTCGTGGTGCTGCTGTCGTTCGTGCTGCCGGTGCTGGTGGAGCCGGTGTTCAACCGGTTCACCCCGATGGAGCAGGGCCCGTTGCGCACCGAGCTGATGAGCATGGCCGCCCGCGACGGGGTGCCGGTGCGTGACGTGCTGGTCGCCGATGCCTCCCGGCGCACCAGGGCGGTCAACGCGTACGTCTCCGGTCTCGGGCCGACCCGACGGGTGGTCGTCTACGACACACTGCTGCGCGAGGCGACCCCGGCCGAGGTGACCGCCGTCGTGGCGCACGAGTTGGGGCACGCGAAGGACTCCGACGTGGCGACCGGCACGCTGACCGGGGCGCTCGGTGCCGCGGCGGCCGTGGTGGCGCTCTACCTGCTCGGCTCGTGGGGGCCGCTGCTGCGGCTGGCCGGTGTCGACTCGGTGGCCCAACCCCGCGCGTTCCCGCTGCTGGTCGCCCTGGTCACGGTGGCCGGGCTGGTTGCCGCGCCGGTGCAGGCGCTGATGTCCCGACGGGTGGAGGCGCGGGCCGACGCGCACGCGCTCGCGCTCACCAACGACCCGGAGTCCTTCGAGTCGATGCAGCGCCGGCTCGGCTCGGTCAACCTCGGCGACCCCGACCCGCCCCGCTGGGAATACCTCTACTCGGCCTCACACCCGTCCACAGTGGAGCGGATGGCCGCCGCCCGCGCGTACGCCCGGGAGGCCGGCCGATGAACCGCACCCTGCTGATCACCAATGACTTTCCGCCCCGCCCGGGTGGGATCCAGTCGTTCGTGCACCACCTCGCGGTCCGTCAACCGGCCGGCTCGGTGGTCGTCTACGCGTCGAACTGGCGCGGGGCGGCGAAGTTCGACGCCGACCAGCCGTACGAGGTGATCCGGGAACGCACCCGGGTGTTGCTGCCCACCCCGTTGATCGCCCGCCGGGCGGCCCGGTTGGCTCGCGCGTACGACTGCGACACGGTGTGGTTCGGCGCGGCGGCCCCGTTGGGTCTGCTCGCGGCCGGGCTGCGGCGGCGGGCCGGCATCCGTCGGGTGGTGGCGCAGACCCATGGCCACGAGGTCGGTTGGGCGGCCGTGCCGGCCGCCCGGCCGGCGCTACGGCGCATCGGTCGGGGTGTGGACGTGACCACCTATCTCGGCGAGTACACCCGCAGCCGGTTGGCCCGGGTGCTGGACGGGGTGACCGAGCTGCGCCGCCTCGCGCCCGGGGTCGACGTGGACACCTACCACCCGAGCGTGGACGGTGAACAGGTCCGGGCCCGGCTCGGCCTGACCGACCGGCCGGTGGTCGTCTGTGTGTCCCGGCTGGTGCCGCGCAAGGGCCAGGACACCCTGATCCGGGCCCTGCCGGAGATCCGCCGCCGGGTGCCCGACGCGGCGCTGCTGATCGTCGGTGGCGGGCCGTACCGGGCGACCCTGGAGAAGCTGGCCCGCCAGAGCGGGGTGGAACGGGACGTGGTGTTCACCGGCACGGTGCCGTCGGTCGAGTTGCCGGCGCACTACGCGGCCGGTGACGTCTACGCGATGCCGTGCCGCACCCGCAACCGTGGCCTCGACGTCGAAGGGCTGGGCATCGTCTACCTGGAGGCATCCGCGACCGGCCTGCCGGTGGTGGCCGGTGACTCCGGGGGAGCGCCGGATGCGGTCCGGGAGGGGGAGACCGGCTACGTCGTGGGCGGTCGGGACATCGCCCAACTCGCCGATCGGGTCGCCCGGCTGCTCGCCGACCGGGACCTGGCCCGTCAGCTGGGCGCGGCCGGCCGGGCCTGGGTGGAACGGGAGTGGCGCTGGGAGGCGCAGGCGGGCCGCATGGCGGCACTGCTCGCCGGCTGATCGCCGGCCGCGTTCAGCTCTCCCGGGCGGGCGCGTAGTGCGGCACGTACTCCTGGCCGGTGAGCTGCTGGATCGCCGCCATCACCTCGTCGGTGACCGTCCGGATGTCCCGCGGCCCGTTGATCCGCTCGGCGACCGGGATCGGCGGGCCGAACCGAAGGGTGATCGGGTGGCGACGGGGCAGCCGCGCGTCGACCGGCAGCACCTCGGCGGTGCCGAGCACGCCGACCGGGATGATCGGCACCTCGGCGTCGCGGGCCAGCCGGGTCATCCCGACCCGGCCCCGGTAGAGCCGCCCGTCCGGGGAGCGGGTGCCTTCCGGATAGACGGCGACCAGGCCACCGGAGCGGAGCACCGGGACGGCGGCGTCGAGGGCGCGCAGGGCGGCCCGGCCGTCGGCGCGGTCGACCGGGATGGCGCCCATGCCGGCGACGATCCGCCGGTTGAGCCACCCAGCCGGGCCTCGGCCGTTGAAGTACTCGACCTTGGCCCAGAAGGTGACGTGTCGGGGCGTCGAGGTGACGAGGAACAACTCGTCGGCGACGGACAGGTGGTTGCCGGCGAGGATCGCGCCGCCGTGTCGGGGCAGGTGCTCCAGCCCTTCCACCCGGGGCTGCCAGCCGAACCGCAGCGCGGTGCCGACGGTCAGCTTGGTGACGTCGTACAGCAGGGGCACGTGTCCTCCGGGTCGGTTTTTCAGGCGGGCGTCGGGCCGAGGTGCGCGTCCAACGCGGCGTGCAGCAGGGCATCGTCGTTGGTGGCGCCGGTGGCCAGCGGCAGGCTGCCCCAGGCCCAGAGTTGGGCGATGCCGTGCAGGTTCGCCCAGAGCGCGCCGGCCAGCACCGCCGCGGGCGCGTCGGTGGGCCGGCGTGCCTGCGCCACCAGCTCGGCCAGCATGGCGAAGAGCGGCAGGCTCGTCTCGCGCAGCCGAAGGCGGCCGCTGTCCAGCAGGTCGTGGCGGAACATCAGCTCGAACATGCCGCGGTGGGCCGCCGCGAAGTCCAGGTACGTCCGGGCCAGCGCGGTCAAGCGGGTACGAGGGTCCGGATCGACGTCGCGCAACGTGCGCTCGACCTGGGCGGTGAGGTCGGCGAAGCCCTCCCGGGCGATGGCGGAGAGCAGGTCGACGTGGGTGGGGAAGTAGCGGCGCGGTGCGCCGTGCGA
Source organism: Micromonospora sp. NPDC047756 (assembly GCF_055587245.1). NCBI lineage: Bacteria > Bacillati > Actinomycetota > Actinomycetes > Micromonosporales > Micromonosporaceae > Micromonospora > Micromonospora sp. NPDC047756. The sequence continues at coordinate 374,637 of NZ_JBVJGQ010000008.1, read as the reverse complement.
GACCCCGGCGCGCCGGGCGATCTCCCGCAGCGACACCGCCGACTGGCCCTCGCGCAGCACGAGGTCCACCCCGGCGGCCACCAACCGGGCTCGCAGCCCCGTCTCGTCCGCGTCCATAGACAATGTCTACCAGTCGCCGTAGACGGTGTCTACCGCCGGTGCCCTTCGGGCTACGGCGCAGCACGCCTGCCGTCTGTCCGGGTCCCCAGATCCCGTGTGGTGACGTCGGGGTGTCCTGGTACCGGGGGCGAGGGTCGAGACACCGCCGGCCGCCAAGATCCTGCTCGAACCAGGATGTAGTGGCCTCATCGACGTACCGACACCACTACAACCAGGAAATTGCGCGATCTTGCCGGCCGGGACGCTGCGCACAGCCGCACGATCCGCGCAACCTGCGCATGGGGGTGATGACCTGTCGTGGAGTGCGTGACCTGCGCGTGGGCGGGCGTGGTGCGCGCCTGGCGATGTTGGGCATGGGTGGCGCGTGGGCGCTTGGCGCATCGGCGGGTGCAGAGCAAAGGGCGGCCCTGGCGCGACACACCCCCAGCCGCACGGCCCAGGTGGTCGGCGGGGGTGGGGCTCGCCGGGGACGTTCAGCGGATGCGGGCCAGGATGCGATCGGCGGGGGCCGGACGGCCGAAGTGCCAGCCCTGGGCGGCGTCGCAGCCGATCGCGCGCAGCCGCTCGGCCTGCCCGGCGGTCTCCACCCCCTCGGCGGTGACGGTCAGGTCCAGCGCGTGCGCCAGCGAGACGAGGCTGGCGAGGATCCGCTCGTCGGTGCGGCCGACGGAGGGCGACCGCAGGCCGGCCACGAACTCCCCGGCCACCTTCAGCTCGGTCACCGGCAGGTCCCGCAGGTAGGCCAGGTTGCTGTAGCCGGTGCCGAAGTCGTCGATGGCGATGCGGACCCCGAGGTCGGCGAGGACCCGCAGGGCGCGCACCGGCTCCTCGGCGGTGCTCATCATCGTGCTCTCGGTGATCTCCAGCTGGAGCCGCTCCGGCGGCAGGCCGGTCTGCCGCAGCAGCGCCCGGACCTCCTGCACCAACCCGGGTCGGTGCACCTGCCGTACCGCCAGGTTGACGCTGACGAAGGGCGCGGCGGCACCCCCGGCCGACCACGCCTCGGCCTCGCGGCACGCCTCGGCCAACACCCAACCGCCCAGCTGGACGATCAGGCCGGTCTCCTCGGCCAACCCGATGAAGCTGTCCGGGCGCAGCACCCCCAACTCGGGGTGCCGCCAGCGGACCAGCGCCTCCACGCCGACCAGGCTGCCGTCGCGCAGTGAGGTCAGCGGCTGGTAGTCGAGGTAGAACTCGCCCCGCTCCAACGCCGCCGGGATGGCCGCGGAGAGCGCGTAGCGGGCCAGTTCACGTTGGTTGCGCTCGGCGTCGTAGAGCGCCCAGCGTGCCCCACCGGCGGACTTCGCCCAGTGCAGGGTGCTGCCGGCGGCCCGCATCAGGTCCGTGGGGTTGGCCCCGGCGACCTGGCGCTCGACGATGCCGATGCTCGCGGAGATCTGCAACTCGTGCCCGTCGACCAGGGCCGGTGTGCTTACCGCGGCGAGCGCGGTCTCGGCCACCGCCACCATGTCGTCGGTGCCGGCGGTGCGTTCCACCAGGATGACGAACTCGTCGCCGCCGAGCCGGGCCACCAGGTGCTCACCCATGGCCTTGCGCAGCCGCTCGGCCACCGTGGCCAGCAGCAGGTCACCGATCTGGTGCCCCAGCGTGTCGTTGACCACCTTGAAGCGGTCCAGATCCAGGAAGCACACCCCGACCCGCTGCGCGCCCCGGCCCGGTTCGTTGAGCGCGGCGGCGAGCCGTTCGGTGAACAACGTCCGGTTGGGCAGGCCGGTCAGCGGGTCATGGGTGGCCTGATGCCGGAAACGGGCCTCGCTGGCGCGCAGCGCCCGCTCGGCCTGGGTGCGAGCCCGCATGGCGGCGCGGCGGATCGACTCCTGCTCGTCGAGCGTCCGGTCGCGCAGCGCGCGGGCGTAGCCGGTTGCCACGGCCGCCAGCAGCCGGGCCATCCGGTCCTCGACGTCCTCGGCCACCAAGCCCAGGTCGCGGACCAGGCGGAGCTGGATGACCTCGACGGTACGACCCAGTCCCTCGGCGGAAGCGATGTGCGCGGCGACCAACTCGGCGCCGACCCGGTGCCCGGCCCGCAGGTCGAACGGCTCGGTGAGCAACGCCCCGGCCAGTTCCCCGGTGAGCCGGTCCAGCAGGGACTCCAACTGCGCCTGGGTCATCGGTAGGTAGCTGGTGCCGGAAACCGCCTTCGCCCAGGCCCGGGCGAACGTCCCCGGGTAGGGGGCCGCCCCAGGCGACTCAGTCACCGAGGCGCCCGACGCCGCCCATGAAGACCGCGCGCTCGGCGTCCTCCGCGCTCTCCGGGGTGTCCGGTCGCCACTCGGGCACCCAGACCACGCCGGGGTCGAGCAACTCGAAGCCGTCGAAGAGCGCGGTCAGCTCGGCGCGGCTGCGCACCGACAACGGGTTGTCGGTGCGCCGGTAGACCCGCTCCGCCTCGGCGCGCTCGTCCTCGCTGCGCCCGTCGTCGCTGGCCTGCGACAGCACCAGGTAGCTGCCGGGCGCCAACGCCTCTCGCAGCGTCCGCAGCAGCTCCGCCGGCCGGTCGTCGTCGGGGACGAAGTGCAGGACAGCCACGATCATCACGGCCACCGGTTGGCTCAGGTCGAGCAGCTTGTGGACGTCCGGATGGGCCAGGATCGCCTCCGGGTTGCGCAGGTCCTCCTGCACGACCGCGGCCTGCTCGTTGCCGGCGAGGATCTCGCGGCTGTGCGCCACCGCCACCGGGTCGACGTCCACATAGACCACTCGCGACCGCGGGTCGAGCTGCTGGGCGATCTCGTGCACGTTGCCGACCGTCGGGATGCCCGAACCGATGTCCAGGAACTGCCGGATCCCGGCGTCGGCGAGGTGGTGCACGGCGCGACGCAGGAACGCCCGGTTGGCCTGGGCCATCAACGGTGCCTCGGGCACCGCGGCGACCATCGCCTGCGCCGCGGCCCGGTCGGCGGCGAAGTTGTGCGAGCCGCCGAGGTAGTAGTCGTACATCCGCGCGACGCTCGGGCGCTCGATGTCGATGGTGTCGGGTGCCCAGTCCGGCCGCTGCATGCGTTTCACCCCTCGAATCCGCGACGCGAGCTTCATCGCCCGCGCGGGTATTGTGCACCCGCCACGCACGCCAGACCATAGCGTGCCGAAGGTTACCCGCCGACGTCGGTCGATGCGCGACGGTCCGCGCCGGCAGCAGCTGGCGCGGACCGTCGGTCGCGTCGTCCCGCTCGACGAGCGGGGGGCAGGTCAGAACTTGGGCGCGTCCGGTGCCTCGAGCAGGCCCAGCCGCAGCGCGGTCATCAGGGCCTGAGCCCGGTTGGCCGCGCCGAGCTTCTCGTAGAGCTTCGAGATGTGCGTCTTCGCCGTGGACTCGCTGACGAACAGCTGCTTGGCGATGCCCGCCACGCTCATGCCGTCCGCCAGCAGCCGCAGCACCTGCCCCTCCCGGGGAGACAACTGCGGGCCGGACGGGGCGAGCCGGCGCTTCATCGCCTCGGCCAGGTCGGCCGCGGTGAACGCGCTGGGGGAGGAGGCGGCGTGCCGTGCGGCGGCCACCACCTCGTCGGCCGGGGCGGTCTTCGGCACGAAGGCGCTCGCGCCGGCCTCCAGGGCGCCGAAGAGCTGGTCGTCGCCGGCGTACATGGTCAGCACCACGATGCCCATCGACGCGCTGGACTTACGTAGTGCGCGGGTGGCCTCCAGGCCGCTGCCGTCGGGCAGCCGCAGATCCATGATCACCACGTCCGGCTGCAAGGCGCCGGCCTGGCGTACTCCCTCCGCCGCCGTGGCCGCCTCACCGACGACCTCGAACTGGCGGTCGCGCTCGAAGGCGTGCCGCAAACCCTTGCGAATCAGGTCATGATCGTCGACAAGGAGGACCTTGGTACGGGTGGCCGGTATCGGACTTGTGGTCATCCTCGGGTTACTCCCCTTCTGGTGCTGCGCTGCCGCGCACGTTATCGCGCCGGGCCGAGGTGCCGAGAACCACCGCCACGGTCGTGCCGCTGGGTTGCCGCGGCCTGATCTCCAACCGGCCCCGGATACGTTCCGCCCTCTCGGCCATGATCGCAAGACCGTACCGTCCGTCCGGGCGCTGGTCAGCCATCCCCTGACCGTCATCCGACACTTCTATTTGCGCGTACGGGGGGTCGATCTCGCACGTGACCCACAAATTCGACGCCCCGGCGTGCTTGCGCGCGTTGGTCACCGCCTCCTGCGCGATGCGCAGCAACTCGGCTTCGGTGGCGGCCGGCAGCCGGGCGGTGGACTCGTCCAGCGAGAGGTGCACCCGCAGCCCGCCGGACGCGCCGACGGTGCGCGCGTACTCGGCGATCGCCGCGGCCAACCCACCCTGCCGGTCCACCTCGCTGCGCAGCTCGAAGAGGCTCAGCCGCAGCTCCTGGATCACCCGGGTGACCTCGCCGCGCAGCGTACGCAGGGCCTCGGCGGTCTCGTCGGCGTCGTCGAAGACGGTGGCCAGGGCGTTGTCGATGCCGTAGCCGACCATCACCAGTTCCTGGGCCACCCCGTCGTGGATCTCCCGGGCCAGCCGCTGCCGCTCCTCGTTGGTGGCCAGCGAGCGCACCTCGTCGAAGAGCAGCGCCGCCTCCAGTCGCAGCGCGGCCGGGCGGGTCAGCGCGGTCACCCGGGACACCACCGGTGGTGGGTACGCCTGCGTGGCGTCGGCCTCCAGCACCACGAGCCCCACCGTGCGTACGCCGGCGACCAGCGGAATGATCAGCGCGGACACGTCGCCGCCGCGGTGCGAGCGGGACTGCGACCGGGCGGCCGTGGTGGCCTGCTGGGTGGCCCAGGCGTCGGCGATGGCCGAGTCCGCGTCCAGCGTCGTCTCCCAGTCCACCCGGTCGACGCCGGCCTGGGCGAGCACCACGAGGCGACCGCCGCCGCTGGCCGACAACACCGCGCCGCGGTCCGCGCGGGCCACCGTCCGCAGCTCCTCCAGCAGGTGCTCGGAGATGCCGCCGGGGTCCAGGGTCGCTCCGGGCAGTTGCCGGGCCACCGTCCGCAGTTGGGTCAGCAGTCGGGTCGCCTCGGCGTACGGCTGGGGTTTGCCCTCACCGCGGACCGCCATCACCCGGTGCAGCGTGCCGGCGGCGTAGAGCCCCAACGCCGCCAGGATCAGCCACTGCGCGCAGACCGCGAGGTAACCCGGCTGGCCGAGCTGAAGACCACCGTCGACCCGGGTCAGCGCGCCGCTGAGCAGCAGGGTGGCGGCGGTGACCACGAGCAGCGCGGCGCCCTCCGGGAAGCGGCGGCGCAGCGCGGTGACGGTCACCGGGACCGCCAGGTAGGGCAGCACCGCCGAGGCGCCCAGGCCGTCGACGGTGCCACCGATGGACGCCACCGCGGCGACGTGGCTCGCGGCCAGCCCCAGCACCACCACCTCGGCCACCCGGCTCAGCGGGCCGACCAGCCGGTGCTGCGGTGCCAGCAGCGACGGCAGCCCGGCCACCGCCAGCAGCGCGATCCACCACAGCTGGGTGACGTCGCGGGTGGCGAACAGGGTCAGGATGGCGACCAGCGCCAGCATCACCACGCGGGCGGCCGCGGCGAGGGGATGCGGGTGCGGGGCGGTGGCTGTGGATGCGGGCACGTGACGGATGGTAGTCAGCCTCGGTAGATATCGGCGATCTCCGCCGCGTACGTCTTGTGGACAACCTGGCGCTTGACCTTGAGCGACGGGGTCAGCTCGCCGGTCGCCTCGGTGAAGTCGCGCGGCAGGACCCGGAACACCTTGATCGCCTCGGCCTTCGACACAGCCTGGTTCGCGGTGTCGACCGCGGCCTGGATCTCCTTGCGGAGGCCCTCGTGCTCGCGCAGTTGCTCGACGGTGGTGTCGAGGGGCAACCCGGCGTTCTCCAGCCAGGTCGGCAGCGCCTCCTCGTCGACGGTGACCAGCGCCGCGATGAACGGCTTGGCGTCACCGACCACGACACACTGGCTGATCAACGGGTGTGCCCGGACCAGGTCCTCGAGCACCGCCGGGGCGACGTTCTTGCCGCCGGCGGTGACGATCAGCTCCTTCTTGCGACCGGTGATGCTCAGGAAGCCGTCGGAGTCGAGCTGGCCCAGGTCGCCGGTGCGGAACCAGCCGTCGGCGCTGATCGTCTCGCTCGTCGCGGTCTCGTTGCGCCAGTAACCCTGGAAGACCAGGTCGCCGGAGATCAGGATCTCGCCGTCGTCCTCGATGCGCACTGTCACGCCGGGCAGCGGACGGCCGACGCTGCCCATCCGGGTGCCGCTGGGCAGGTTCGCGGCGGCGGCGGGCGAGGTCTCGGTGAGGCCATAGCCCTCCAGGACCGTCACGCCGATGCCCCGGAAGAAGTGGCCGAGCCGGGCGCCGAGTGGCGCCCCGCCGGAGATCGCGTCCCGGCACCGTCCGCCGAGCGCGGCGCGCAGCTTGCGGTAGACCAGCCGGTCGAAGACCACGTGCTGGGCGCGCAGCGCGAGGCCAGGGCCGCCCGGGGTCTCCAGCGCCTCGCTGTAGGCGATGGCGACCTGCTCGGCGCGGGCGAAGATGCCGCCCTTGCCGTCCGCCTCGGCCTTCTGCTTGGCGGCGTTGTAGACCTTCTCGAAGACCCGGGGTACGGAGAGCACGAAGGTCGGCCGGAACGCCTGTAGCTCGGCGACCAGGTTCTTGGTGTCGGCACAGTGCGCCATGGTGGCTCGCGCCTGCACGACGCCGATCTGGATGAGTCGGGCGAAGGCGTGCGCCAGCGGGAGGAAGAGCAGGGTGCTCGCGCCGGCGTTGAAGAGGTTCGGCAGCACCGGCACGGCGTTGGCGATGTCGGCGTACATGTTGCGGTGGGTGAGCACGCAGCCCTTCGGCCGGCCGGTGGTGCCGCTGGTGTAGATGATGGTGGCGAGGTCGCCGGCACGAACGGCCTTGCGCCGCCGCTCGACCTCGGCCAGCTCGACGGTGGCACCGCTGGTGACCAGCTCGTCGACCCCGCCGCTGTCGATCTGCCAGACCTGGCCCAGCTCGGGCAGCCGGTGCCGGACACCGGCGATCAGGGCGGCGTGCGCCTCGCTCTCCACCACGACGGCCACCGCGTTGGAGTCTTCGAGGATCCACGCGGCCTGCTCGGCGCTGGACGTCTCGTAGATCGGCACTGTCACCGCGCCGACGGCCCAGATGGCGTAGTCCAGCAGCGTCCACTCGTAGCGGGTGCGACTCATCAGCCCGACCCGGGCACCGGGCTCGATGCCGGCGGCGATCAGCCCGCGGGCCACGGCGGCCACCTCGTCGCGGAACTCAAGGCAGGTCACCTCGGTCCATTCGGTGACGGTGCCGTCGGCGCGCGGAGTGGGGCGGGCGAACTGGACGGTGTCGGGCGCGACTTCGGCGTTGTCCCAGACCGGATCGGTGAGGTTGGCCGCGTCGCCAACGGTGACGATCGGCGGGACGGAGAACTCGCGCACCTGCACTCCTTCGTGCTCGCACTGGTTGGGCCGGCCGCCGCCGTGGCGTCGGCATGTGTCGAAACCTACCCGGCGGGCGGTCGGGGTGAGACACCCAGGAGGCGGGTAGCCTCCCCCCATGGCGGACTCCTCCACCCAGTCGATCATCATCGGCGCCGCACCGGATCGGGTGACGGCGGTCATCTGCGACTTCGCGCGCTACCCGGAGTGGACCGACGCGGTGCGTCGCGCCGAGGTCGTCGAGGAGTACGAGGACGGCTACGCCAGTCAGGTGCGGTTCACCATCGACGCCGGGGTGATGGCCGACGAGTACGTGCTCGCCTACGAGTACGCCGAGGACCTGTCCCGGATCGAGTGGCACCTGGTCGCGCCCTCGAAGATGCAGAAGGCCCAGCGTGGTTCGTACGACCTGGTGGGTAACGCGGACGGCGGCACGACGGTGACCTACACGCTGGAGGTCGACCTGTCGGTCGGCATGCTCGGGATGTTTCGGCGCAAAGCCGAGAAAATGATCATGGACACCGCGTTGAAGCAGCTCAAGCGCCGGGTAGAAGCAACCGGTGCGGCGCAGTGACGTGTCCGGTGGCACGGTAGAGGAGCCGACGGTGGGCGGAACGGATCCGGGTTCGGCCCGGGAAGAGGCGGAGCGGCTGGTCGCCACCCTGCTGGCAGGGGCGCGACTGGCCTCCGCCGGCTCGGCGGGCGGCGCGTTCGGCTCGTTGGGCGGGATGCTGTCCGGTGTCCTCGGTCACAGCACGGGTCCGGACGCCCGCCCCGCGACGGGTGGTGCTTTCGCCACCGGTTCGGCCGAATGCTGCGTCTGCCCGGTCTGTCGGGGGATCGCCGCGTTGCGCGACCCGAGTCCCGAATTCGCCGAACGGCTCGCCACCGGCGCCGGTGACCTCGCCGCGGGCGTCGCCAGCCTGCTCCGCGCGTTCTCCCCGGCGGAACCGTCCGCGCCGGGGACCGCCGAGCCGGTTGCCGAGCCGAGCACCCCGTCCTCGCCGGCACCCGCCGCGAGCACCGACGACGTGCTCCCCGAGCCACCCCCGAGCGCCCCGCCCACCGCGACCGTAGACGAGCACGTGTGGCGCGATGCCACCCGTACCGGGCATGATTCTCAGCCGGCGCCGGAGCGGGATGTCTGGTCGGTCGCCACCCGGACGGCGGACCCACTCGCCCCGGCCGCCGTACCACCCGTCGACGAGGCCGGGACGGCGACCGTACCGGCGCCGACCACCCGTCCCGCGGTGCCCGCCTCGCGGGTGCCCGACGACGCCGACGCGGAAGCATCGGGCGACGGCGCCTGAGCGCGGGACCTTTCCGACCCGGGCCGGCAGTGGGCCGGGACCGGGCCGGACAGCACAGCAGAGGGGGGCGGTAGCGGTGACGCTGACCATCGGAGTCGACGTCGGTGGCACGAAGGTGGCCGGCGGTGTCGTGGACGACACCGGCACGGTCCTCGTGCAGACCCGACGGGACACTCCCGCCGATGACGTGGCCAAGACCCGCGACGTCATCATCGAGTTGGTCGGCGAACTGGCTGCCGGGCGGACGATCGAGGCCGTCGGCATCGGCGCGGCCGGGTGGATCGACGCCAGCCGTTCGACGGTGCTCTTCGCGCCCAACCTGGCCTGGCGTGACGAACCGCTGCGCGAGTACGTCAGCGAGGCCATCGGGCTGCCCGTGATCGTGGAGAACGACGGGAACGTCGCCGCGTGGGCCGAGTTCCGCTACGGCGCGGCCCGCGACGCCGACGACTCGATGATCATGTTCACCATCGGCACCGGTGTGGGCGGCGGCGTCGTCCTCGGTGGTGACCTGATGCGCGGCGCGCACGGCATCGCCGCGGAACTGGGCCACATGCTGGCCGTACCGGACGGGCACCAGTGTGGCTGCGGCCGGCTGGGCTGCATCGAGCAGTACGCCAGCGGCAGCGCCCTGGTCCGCTTCGCCCGGGCCGGCGCCCGGCAGGAGCCCAACCGGGCCAGCGCACTGCTGAAGCTGGCCGGCGGTGAGGCCGAGGCGATCACCGGCCCGATGGTGACCGCCGCGGCGCAGGGCGGCGACCCGGTCTCCGCCGAGGCGTTCGCCCAGATCGGCCGGTGGCTGGGCACCAGCCTCGCCGACATGGCGCAGATCCTCGACCCGCAGACCCTGGTGGTTGGCGGCGGCGTGATCGACGCCGGTGACCTGCTGCTCGGCCCCACCCGCCGCTCGTACCTCGACGCGCTCGCCCAGCGCGGTCGCCTGCCGGTGGCCGAGGTGCTCCCGGCGGAGCTGGGCAACAGCGCCGGGGTGATCGGCGCCGCCGACCTGGCCCGCCGGATCTGAGGCGGGTCTCCGATGGGCGTGCCGCTGCGCGTGGTGTCGTACAACGTCCACAGCCAGCGCGACGACACCGACGCGCTGGCGGCTGTGGTCCGGGCCGCGACGCCGGACGTGGTGATCGTGCAGGAGGGGCCGCGCCGGTTCCGGTGGCGGCAGAAGTCCGCCACGTTGGCCGAGTCGTTCGGCCTGGTGGTGGCCGCCGGTGGGTTGCCCGCGCTGGGCAACCTGCTCCTGACCAGCCTGCGGGTCCAGGTGTTGGGCACCCGCTGCCAGCGCTTTCCGCTGACCCCGGGCCGGCACCTGCGCGGTGCCGCGTACGCCGACTGCCGCGTCGGTGACGCCCGGTTCACCCTCGCCGGCTCGCACCTGTCCACCGACCCGGCCGAGCGGCCCTCCCAGGCCGCCGAGTTCAAGCGTGGTCTGGACGCGGCGACCAGCCCGGTGCTGGCCGGAGCCGACCTCAACGAGGGTCCGGACGGGCCGGCCTGGGCCACCGTGTCGCGCGGGTTGACCGACGCGGCGGTGGCGGCCGACCGGGCCGAGCGGCTCACCTACTCCTGCGCCGACCCGCGCCGACGCATCGACGCGCTCTTCGTCGCCCCGAGGATCACAGTGGTCGACTACGACGTGGTGGACACCCCGCAGACCCGCCGGGCCAGCGACCACTTCCCGGTCCTGGTCGACCTGCTGCTGCCCGCCGACGGCTGACCCCCGACCCCGGCTCGACCGTCGGCGCCTCCGGCTCAGGACTGGACATCCGGCCCGGTTGTGGAGAGGATTTCGCGGCGACCGGCACGCCTGCCGTACCAAAAGGAGATGTCCCCGGTGTCCACCTCCACCGACCACGGCCGGCCCGACCCGGAGGCGACCTCGCCCACGGCGAACAGCGACGGGCGCCCGGTCTCCGACCGGGGCGACACGGTCTGCGTCATCGGGGCCGGGGCCAGCGGGCTGACCGCCATCAAGAACCTGCGTGAGCACGGGTTCGGCGTGGACTGCTACGAGCGGGAGACGGGCGTCGGCGGCGCCTGGAACTGGCGGCACGACCGCAGCCCCGTGTACGCCAGCACCCACCTGATCTCGTCGAAGCCGTTCACCCAGTTCCCCGACTTCCCGATGCCGGACTCCTGGCCGGACTACCCGCACCACAGTCAGCTGCTGTCCTACTTCGAGCGGTACGCCGACCACTTCGACCTGCGCTCGCACATCTGGTTCGGCACCGAGGTGATCCGGGTCGAGCCCGTCGAGGGGGACCGGTGGGACGTGACCACCCGCTCCACCGGTGGGTACGGCCCCGAGCGCACCGCCCGGTACGCCGCCGTGGTGATCGCCAACGGCCACAACTGGTCGCCGAAGCTGCCCCGCTACGAGGGCCTGGAGGAGTTCCGCGGCGAGATCATGCACGCCTCGTCCTACAAGGACCCGGCGCAGCTGCGCGGTAAGCGGGTGCTGGTGGTCGGCGCCGGCAACACCGGCTGCGACATCGCCGTCGAGGCCGCCCAGCAGGCGTCGCGCTGCTGGCACTCCACCCGCCGGGGCTACTGGTACGCGCCGAAGTACGTCCTCGGCCGCCCCGCCGACCAGGTGAACGACAGCCTGCTGGCGCTGCGGGTGCCGCTGCGGGTGCGGCAGTGGCTCTACCACTGGACGCTGCGGCTGACCGTCGGCGACCTGACCCGCTTCGGCCTGCCCAAGCCCGACCACCGGGTGTACGAGACGCACCCGATCGCGAACAGCCAGCTCGTGTACTACGTGGGCCACGGCGGGATCGGCCCGGTGCCGGACGTCGCCCGGTTCCACCCGTACGCGGTGGAGTTGACCGACGGCCGCGAGATCGACCCCGAGGTGGTCGTCTTCGCCACCGGTTACCTGCCGCGCTTCGAGTTCCTCGACGCGTCGGTGTTCGGTGACAGCGCGGGCGCGGGCCGGCCCACGCTGTGGCTCAACGCGTTCACGCCGGGGCACCCCACCCTGGCCGTCGCCGGTCTGCTGCAACCGGACTCCGGGTTGTTCACCCTGTCGCACTGGCAGACGGTGCTCTTCGCCCGGCTGCTACAGGCCCGCCGGGACCGGCCGGAACGGGCCACGGCGTTCGCGGCCCGGGTGCGGGAGCGGGCGGGGGAGCGGTACTCCGGGCCGGTCAAGGACAGCAGCCGGCACTGGTTCGAGGTCGGGCACGCCGACTATCTGCGCGCCATCCAACGCGCCCTGGTCGAGCTGGAGGGCAAGTGAGCGCGAGGAGTGAGCTTGCGAGCCCCGCAGTCGCGAACGAAAGGCTGGCACGGTGAGCGCGAGTAGCGAGCTGCGGATCATGCGGGGCCGGGAGTGGTCCCGGCCGGTCCGGCCGGCCCGGCGGGAGGTCCTCAGCGCGGTCCCCGAGTTGGAGCAGGGGCGACCGCCGCTGCTGTTCGTACCCGGGTTCGGGCACGGCGCGTGGGCGTTCGCCGAGCACTGGTTGGGCCACGTGGCGTCGCGCGGGTTCCCGGCGTACGCGGTGAGCCTGCGCGGGCACGGTGGCAGCGAGCCGGCGCCGGAGGCGACGCTGCGGGCGTACGCCCACGACGTGGTCCAGGTGGCCGCGAGCCTGCCGCGGCAGGCGGTGCTGGTGGGGCACGGCGCCGGGGCGCTGGTGGTGGCGCACGCGTTGGCCCGCTACCCGGCGCGGGGCGCGGTGCTGGTGGCGCCGGTCTTCGGCGGTTGGGGAGTGCTGGGCGCGGCGTTGCGCCGCAACCCGGCGGGCACGTTGCCGGCGGTGTTCGGCGGGCCGTTGCGGCTCAACCGGGGGCAGTTGTTCAGCCGCGAGTTGCCCGACGAGGAGGCCCGGCGGTATGTCGGACGCCTCGGCCGGGCGGGTCGGCGGGCCCAGTGGGCGCTGCTGGGCGAGCCGGAGGCCGAGCCGGCCGTGGGCGCGCCCCCGGTGTTGGTGCTGGGCAGCCCGGACGACCGGGTGGTGCCGGCGTCGACGTTGACCCGGGTGGCCCGCCGGTACGGGTCGGCCCCGCTGCTCTTTCCCGGCATGGGCCACGACCTGATGCTGGACGCCCGGTGGGCGGAGCCGATCGACGCCATCCTGGACTGGCTGGAGAAGGAGCCGGCAGCGCATTGAGCGGCCAGGCCGCCGGCGGTCAGCCGCCGGCCTGGTGGACGGCCGGGCTGCCCGCCGGGGTGGCCGGTCGGGGCACCCGGGCAGCGCCGTCGGGGCCGGTGTCGGTGCTGGTCAGGCGACTGATCAGGGCACCACCCTCGTCCAGGGCACGCAGGTAGGAGCGGGCCCAGGCCCGGATGTCGTGCTGGTGCAGGTGGGCACGCATGGCCCGCATCCGCTGCACGATGTCGGCCGGGTCGGCCCGTAGCGCCGCGCGCAGGGCCTGTTTGAGCCCTTCCAGGTCGTGCGGGTTGACCAGGTACGCCTGGGACAGCTCGGCGGCGGTGCCGGCGAACTCGCTGAGCAGCAGCGCGCCGGTGTCGTCGACCCGCGCGGCCACGTACTCCTTGGCCACCAGGTTCATGCCGTCGCGTAGCGGGGTCACCGCCATCACGTCGGCGACCCGGTACAGCGCGGCCAACTCGGCCCGGTCGAAGGGCTGGGTGAGGTAGTGGATCGCCGGCTCACCGACCCGACCGAACTCGCCGTTGATCCGGCCGACTTCGCGTTCGATGCGTTCGCGGAGGATCTGGTACTGGCCGACGCGCTCCCGGCTCGGCATCGCGACCTGCACCAGCACGGTGTCGCGGACCTTGACGTCGCCGCTGGCCAGCAACTCGCTGTACGCCTTGAGGCGCTGCTCGATGCCCTTGGTGTAGTCCATCCGGTCCACGCTGAGGACGACCTGGCGGGGATCACCGAGGTCCTGCCGGAGCCGGTGGGCCCGGGCGGCAACGTCCGGGCGGTCGGCGAGCGCGGCCATCTCGGCGGTGTCGATGGAGACCGGGAACGCGCCGATGCGGACGACCCGGTCGTCGATGCCGATCCGCCGGTCGGTGGCCGGCAGCTCCAGCACCCGGGTCACCAACTGGGCGAAGTTGTGCGCTGCCTGCCCCCGCTGGAAACCGACCAGGTCCGCGCCGAGCATGCCGCGCAGCAGTTCAGCCCGACGGGGCAGTTGCATGAACAACTCCGGCGGCGGGAACGGGACGTGCAGGAAGAACCCGATGCGCAGGTCCGGGCGGAGCGCGCGCAGCAGACCGGGGACCAGTTGCAGGTGGTAATCCTGCACCCAGACCACCCCACCCGGCTCGGCCACCTCCGCGGTCGCCTCGGCGAAGCGCTGGTTGACCCGCTGGTACGCCTCCCACCACCGGCGGTGGTGTTGTGGCTGCTCCACCGAGTCGTGGTAGAGCGGCCAGAGGGTGGCATTGGCGAACCCCTCGTAGTGGTCGCGCAGGTCTTCCGGGCTGAGCGCGACGGTGTGCATCCGCACGCCGTCCACGTCCGGCAGGGCGGGGGCCGGCCCGGTGCCACCGGCCCAGCCGACCCAGGTGGCTGGGGTGTGTCGCAGGAGCGGGAGCAGCGCGCTGACCAACCCACCCGGGCTGCGCCGCCACTCGCAGGCCCCGTCGGGGGCCTGATTGTCGTCGATGGGGAGGCGGTTGGCCACCACCACGAGAGAACTCTGTCGCATCTCGGGCATTCCGATCAGCAGAGGACTGACCGCCGCGAGCAAGGAAAAACCGGTCAGTCAGCGGGGGAAGTGACGTACAGCGGTATTCCTACTGACAGTAAGTTACACCACTGTTACGCGCCCGGCGGGGCGCTGCTGTCTCGGGATGCGGGCCGACCGTCAGACGACGGCGCCGTTGTCCGGGTCGTCCTCGTCCTCGTCGCCGGGGCGCAGCCGCCAGATCAGCGTGACGAAACCGGCCAGGATGCCGGTGAACCCGAACAGCGTGACCGCCGAGCGGTCGATCGGGAGCAGCCACGGGAAGAGGAACAGCACGAACCCGACGACCACCCCGAGTACGCCGATCACCGCGTACTTGCTGACCCGCGGCAGCGGCGGCGGTGGCGGCGGGTGGTAGCCCTCGTCGTCCTCGTCGTCGGGCAGGTCGGCGCCGAAGGTGTCCAACCCGTCCAGCAGCGACGGCTCGTCCGGCCGGGTGCCGCGCCCCACCGAGATTCCGGAGATGTCCGTCGCGGACGGCAGCCGGCGAACGTCGGTGGCGGTCGGACCCGGTTCGTCGGTGCCGGAGCGCGTCAGCGGCCCGGAGGTCGGCTCGTCCCGGGTGTCCCGCTCGTCCACGTCCTCCGAGGCCGGCCACGGGTTGTCACCGGGCGTGGAGGTGGTGTGGAAGCTGGCCACGATCCGTGCCCACTCGGCGTCGATGTCCGGTTCGTCGCGAGCCGGTGGCTGCTCCGGGGCGGTCTCGTCGGCGAGCTGGGTCAGGTAGTCCCGGGCGGTGGTCAGGTGCGAGCGGTCGACGTAGAGCCGGTCGACCGGCCGGGCCGGCACCGTGGTGGTGCGGGTGACCGGGTTGAGGTCGGCGGAGGGCTGGAGGTAGGCGGCGATCCCACCGGCGGCCAGCACGTCGAGCAGGTGCTCACCGACGCGCGGATCGACGTCGCCGACGACGGCGTACTCGTTCGCGTCGAGCCCGTTGTCCCGCCGTCCCCGGCGGGCCCCACCCGCTGACACCCGGACATCCCCCTTTAACGCGCCTTCCGGCGCGGCCACCTCTGCCCCTCGACGCCCGACGGCACGCCGTGCTTTGAATCGTGACACGTCAGGACCCGGTTCCGGGAGTGCGTTGTGTCGCGTCTTCCAAAGTCACGGCTGCTACCGCAGGTCGCGGCGGGGCTCCTTTGTCCGTTCTTGCGCGACACGTGCGATCGGTGATCGTTGGCAGCGGGGCGATGCGACACGCCGAGCGTCGCCCTGCTGACCTGCCAGCGATCGATGAGTGCGGAGAGGCCCACGTGACGGATGGTGAACACGAATACCTACAGTGGAAGGGCGGGGAGTGACAGCCGTGCACTGAGGGGTTGAGATGGATCTGGCGCTGGGCATCACCCGCTGGCTGGCTGGTCCCGTCGCGAAGGTCGTCGACGCCGACGGCGAGACGCCCGAGGAGCGCCGCGCCGAGGTGATCGAGCACGCGAGCCTGCCGGGGGACGACCTGGCCGACCTCGGCCTGCGGCACGTCACCCTGGCGGCCGCCTGGTTCGTCCTGTTCGGGGTGACGTTCATCCTCGGGGCGCTCGTCCTGGTCCCGGTGTCCGTCTTCGCCGACGAGCAGGTCAAGGACCTGGCGTTCGACGTCGGCGAGTGGGCGATCTTCTTCCCCTTCTGGATGATGGCCGTGCACGCCGCGAAGATGCTGCTGGTCTGGTATCTGCCCGAGCGTCTGTGGAACCCCCGGAGCCGGTTGTGGCGGGCGGCGATGCTGGCCCGCTCGCCCGACTACCTGCTCGCGGCCCTGCTGACCGGGGTCAACGCGGTCGCCTGGTGAACGTCAACGGGGTCGACGCCTCGGCTGCGGGCATCGTCCGTTGTGGTGCGAGCGCTCGCTTCGTAGGCTCGTCGGCGACGACGGCTGGCGCTGTCGCGGGCCCACCACGGGAAAGGACGCCGGTGCTCTACTGGCTGCTGAAGTACGTCATCCTCGGTCCGCTGCTCAAGCTGATCTTCCGCCCGCAGGTGGAGGGCCTGGGCAAGGTCCCGGCGACCGGTCCGGTGATCCTGGCCAGCAACCACCTCTCCTTCTCCGACTCGATCTTCACGCCGTTGATCACCGCCCGGAAGGTCACCTTCGTCGCCAAGGCCGAGTACTTCACCGGCAAGGGGATCAAGGGCTGGCTGACCAGGATGTTCTTCGTCGGCACCGGCACGATTCCGGTGGACCGCTCCGGCGGCCAGGCCGCGCGCGCCGCCCTGGACACCCAGTTGCAGGTGCTGCGGGCCGGGGGAGTGGCCGGCATCTACCCCGAGGGCACCCGCTCCCCGGACGGACGGCTCTACCGGGGCAAGACCGGGGTGGCCCGGCTCGCCCTGGAGAGCGGCGCGGTGGTGGTGCCGGTGGCGATGCTCAACGCCGACGAGATCCAGCCCCCGGGCAAGCTCATCCCCAAGATCGATCGGGTGCGGATCCGGTTCGGCGCGCCGCTGGACTTCTCCCGCTACGCCGGGCTGGCCGGTGACCGGTTCGTCGAGCGCGCGGTCACCGACGAGATCATGTACGAGTTGATGGAACTCTCCGGCCGGGAGTACGTGGACGTCTACGCCCAGAAGCTCAAGCAGCCCGTTGCGACGCCGCTGGCCGCCTGACCGCCGCCGGCCCCGGTCGGCGGTCAGGGCAGGTGGAGCAGGGCGGGGGCGTGGTGGCGGTTGGCGAAGTCGTGCAGGCGGGCCCGGGTCGCCGCGGCGGAGGGTGGGTCGGTCTCGGCAAGCGGGCCGATGGCCAGCGCCAGCGTGATGATCTCGTCGGTCACGTCGTTCATCCGGGCGTAGCTCGCCGCCGCCGAGCGCAGCAGGTTCGCCGCGGTCGAGGGATCCCCGGCGTGCCGGGCCAACGTGGCGTCGGCGACCTGACCGGCCGCGTGAGCCCACGGGGTCGTCCGGGGCGCCCGGTCGAGCAACTGTCGGACCAGCCGGGCCGCGTCCGCGCCGAGCACCCCGGCGACGTGCCCGACGGCCGGCACCCACTCCGCGAACGGGATCATCCGGGTCCGTCGCCAGTCCTCGTCCAGCTCCGTGAGCAGCGCCATCGACTCGTCCCGGCGGCCCTGCGCCGCGCGGCAGAGGGCGGCGTGCGCCAGGGTGGAGCGCAGCACCCGGTGGAATCCGGTACGCCGCGCCGCGACCAGCGCCTGTTCGACCAGATCCCCACCCGGTGCGTCCGGCCCTATGGTGTCGTCAGGCCCGTCGGGGCCGACCAGCTCGGCTCCGGCCAGACCGCGCATCCAACCCGAGACGGCCACGATGTGCAGATCCCACTCCGCTGTCGGCCGCCGGGTCGACTCCGCCGCCATCGCCAGCGCCGCCGTCCAGTCACCCGCGTAGTACGACCGCGCCCACTGGTCGGCGAAGTTCGTGGCGAGGCTGTGCTCGCCGCTCAGGTCGAGGGTGAGCTGCTCGTCGACCAACCGGGCCGAGCCGGCCAGGTCACCCTCCTCCTGCAACGCCCAGGCCAGGTTCTGCACCGCCCGGCGGCGACTGGTCAGCCGCTCCACCCGGCAGTGCTCGGTCACCTCCGCCAGCTCCGGGAACGCCTCGGCGGAGCCGGCCAGGTAGCGCGCCACGGCCAGGGTGATGCGCGCGTTGGCCTGGACCTCGCGCAGCTGGAGCCGCTCGGCGAGGGACGCCGCCGCCTGCGCCGCGGTGCACGCCGGCTCGGTCTCCGCGTTGAGCATGTGCACCCGGGCCAGCTCCAGCAGCGCGCCCGCCTTCTCCTGACTGTCCGGCAGGTCGCCGTAGATGCCGATCGCCTGGTCCAGGCAGTGCAGGGTCGCCGACCGGTCGGCCCGACTCCAGGCCGCGGTGGCCAGCAGCGTCCAGGCGCGCGCCGCCCCCGTCCGGTCGCCGCTCGCGGTGAGCCGAGCGGCCAACCGGGAGAGGATGTCCGTGCCCCCCGCCACCAGGAAGGCGTCCCCGTCCCGATAGAACGCCAGCTGGGCGTCGAACAGCTCCAGCGCCGGGTCCGGCCCGACGTCCAGGGCCAGCGCCCGGCCGACCAGCGCGGCGGCGGTGTCCAGCGCGTGCAGCTCGTACGCGCGGCGGGCCGCCCGGTGCAGCGCGGCCCGCGCCGGCGGGGCGTAGGGGGCGGTGTCCAGCCCGACCGTCCGGGCGATCTGGTGCGCCGCCCAGCGATGGTTGGCCAGCACCTCGGCCAGGTCGTACTGCCGGCCGTCGGTGAGCTGTGCCATCCAGTCGGCGGTGCGTTGGTGGCGCAGCACCCGTTCGGCCCGGGGCAGTCGCTGGTAGCAGACGTCGCGTACCAGGATGTGCCGGAACCGGTACTCGGACTTTCCGGGCATCGTCGACGTGCTCTGCTCGTACACCAGGTCGCGACGTTGCAGGCGGTCCAGCGCGCGCTCCACCCACTCCACCGGCCGTCCCAAGGCCATTGCCACCGGTGGGGCCCAGAACACCACGCCGACCACGGCGGCGGCCTGGAGCACCGCCCGGTCGGCCGGGTCCAGCAGGTCGAGCCGATTGGCGATGACCGCCTGCACGGTGCGGGGCATCTCCGCGCCGCCGTCGAGGTCGGGGTGGGCGGTCGCGCCGACCGCGTCGAGCAGGCCGCCGTCCAGCAGCATCCGGGCGTACTCCTGGGCGTAGAGCGGGTTGCCGTCGGCGAACTCGATCAGCGGAGTACGCGAGCTGGACGGCAGCGTCGCCTGCCCGAGCAACAGCGAGTAGAGCGTGTCGATGTCCGTGTCGTGCATCGGCGGCACCGAGATGGACATCGCGCCACTGATCGTGCCGGTCCAGGCCGGGTGTCGTTCCCGCAGCTCCGGCCGGGCGGTCGCCACGACCAGCAGCGGTACGCCGCGGGCTGACGCGCCCAACTGCTCGACGAAGGCGAGCATCGGCTGGTCCGCCCAGTGCATGTCCTCGAAGACCAGCACGGTCGGGTTGGTGGTCGCCAGGGTGATCAGGAACCGCCGCCAGGCGGCCTCGGTCTCACCGGGGGTGAGCCGTTCACCGGGTACGCCGATCAGCGGGCCGAGCGCCTCGGCCAGGCGGGTCGCGTGCGGGTCGGCGAGCTGCCCCAGCCGGGACCGTAGCCGTTCGCGCAGCGCGGTCGGACCGTCGACCTCCGGCACGCCCACCCAGGTCTTCACGATGTCCGACAGGGCGGCCCAGGTGACGTTCTCGCCGAACGGCGGGCACTGCCCGACGAGCCAGGTGATCGGCGGTCCGGGCAGGCTGCCGGCGTGCCGGGCCAGCTCGCGCAGCAGCCGGCTCTTGCCTACCCCGGCCGGGCCGAACACCGTCACCAACTGCGACGTCCGTTCGGTCACCATCCGGTGCAGCGCGTTGACCAGCAGGCCGCGCTCGTGCTCCCGGTCCACCATCGGGGTCAGCTCGGCGCCGCGCGGGTCCCGGTGTGGTCGCACCTGGACGGCCAGCCAGATCCGGCTCACCGCGGAGCGGCCGCGCAGGGTGACCGGTGGTTGGTCCGCGTACTCCATCTCGTGTCGGGTGGCCGACCAGGTGCTCTCGTCGACCACGACGCCGCCCGGCGGGGCGAACCCCTGTAGGCGGGAGGCCGTGTTGACCACGTCTCCGGTCACGAACGCCTGCCCACCGTCGCGGGTGGCGGAGAGGTCGACCAGGGCCTCGCCGGTCGCGATGCCGACCCGGAAGCTCAGCGGCGGCTGCGGACCGGCGGGCTGGCGGGCCAGGCTCCGTTGCAGCTCCAGGCCGGCGCGGACGCACCGCAACGCGTCGTTGTCGGTGGCCACCGGCGCGCCGAACAGCGCCATCGCCGCGTCGCCGATGTACTTCTCGACCACCCCGCCGTACTGGTGCACGATCCGGCGCACCGTGGCGAAGTAGGTCTGCTGCAAGCTGCGGGCCTGCTCCGGGTCGGCCCGCTCCGCGTAGCTGGTGAAGTCCACGATGTCGACGAAGAGCACGCTGACCTGACGCCGGTCCTCCTGCACCGCGACGGCATGGTCGCGCAGCGGTCGACCGCAGCCGGTGCAGAAGTTGACCTCGGTGCTGTTGGCGTGCCCGCAGTGCGCACAGTTGACACCCAGCGGCTGGCCACACCCGCCGCAGAAGCGGTCGTCCGGCCCGGCCGCGCGTGCGCAGTGTCCACACTTGAGGTCGATGTTCAGCTCCGTGGGCGAAAGAGGTCAGTATCGCGCCCGGTCGGCCAGTCGGGTACCCGACGTGCGGACGGGCAACGGCATCGATCGGTCGGGGTTAGTGTTCCGTACCAGGAAGTTTCATGTCAGGGAGAGTGTCGTGCAGGTACGACTGTCCGCCTCGTGGACCGATCCGGGTGGCACGCTCTGGGCGCCGGGCGACACGATCGACGTCGATGCGGTCACTCTCGCCGAACTGGAGGAGCAGGGCATGGTGGAAGAGCCTGAGGGTCAGTCGGGCGGGTCGGGGGAGACCACGACCACCTCGTCGAGCACGTCCACGGCTGGTAAGCCGACCGACCCGAAGAAGATCGGGCCGGGGCCGGGTGCGCCGCCGGCCGACAGCACGGAGAAGTGATCGCCCGGGTGCGGTCGGCGGGCCCTCGGTCCACCGGCCGCACCCGCTCTACGCCGTAGCGTCCCCGGCCCGACAGGCACCATGCACCAACCAGTTCGGGGCGGGCCCCGGCTACCAGTCGGTCGCTGGCCGGGCGCGACCCGCTGAACCCCACGCGCTGAGCCGCGAGCATGGTGACGCCGGCCGCCACTGGCAGCCGGCGCAGCCGTGCATTCGGGTGGGGCCTGTCCAGATCGGACGCTTGAGCGAGGTGCCGGTCGGTCAGCGGTCGGCCATGCCGGCGCGGCGGCGCAGCGCGGCCACGTCGGTCACCACGATCCGGCGGCCCTCGGTGCGCAGCCAGCCACGGCTGGCGAACGAGCCGATCGCCTGGTTGACGCTCTGCCGAGAACCACCGGCCATCTCGGCCAGTTGGCTCTGGTTGAGCTCGATCGTGATCATCGGTGCCTGGCTTTCGCCCGCCAGCCGCACCAGCGTCTTCGCCACCCGACCGGGCAGGTCGAGGAAGACGTGGTCGGCGTTCTGCTCGGTGAGCCGGCGGATCAGCCCGCCCAGTGAGCGCATCACCGCGTCCAGGATGCGGGGGTTGGAGTGCACCAACTCCATGAACGCGCCCCGCGAGAGCGCGAGCGCCGCGCAGTCCTCGATGGCCTCCGCCGAGGCGGACCGGGTGGACGCGTCGAGCAGGGAGACCTCACCGAGCACGTCCGGTGGACGGATAACCGACAGCACGGCCCGCTCGCCGGTGGGCGCGGTGCGAAAGACCGCCACCGCGCCGCGGCGCAGCACGATCAGGGACTCGCCGGGGTCGTTCTCCACGAAGAGCAGTTGGCCCTTGCGGTAGGTGCGCGGAACCGCGGCAGCGATGACGCGCTGCCGCACCTCGGGCTCCAGCCCGGCGAACATCTCGACACCCGTGAGCGCGTCACCCGGCTCCGGCAGGCGAACCTCCACGGCCCAACCCCTCCCCCGGTCATGGACCACAACTCGCTCACCGGGCGAACCTGATGGGCCCCGACAAGGTGAACTGACGCCGATCCGGCGTCCGGTAGCGGTACACATCAGATCATGACGGTCCGGTCGCTTGCTGTACACCCCTCGAAGCACTTCCGTGACCGTCACGGTCCGCGACGCGCCGTACGCGAAGTGTCGCGGCGGTGCGCTCCACCGTCGGACGGGCCCCGCCCGACGCGGCCGGGCGGCGGTGGGCGAGGATGCCCGGAATGGTCTACCGCTACTTCTACGACTGCGAGTTCATCGAGGACGGCACGACCGTCGACCTCGTCTCGATCGGTGTCGTCGACGAGTACGGCCGCGAGTTCTACGCGGTCTCCACCGAGTTCGACGACTCCCGTGCCGTGCCCTGGGTTCGACGCAACGTGCTGGACAAGCTGCCCTCCCCGGCGGACCGGGCCTGGCGCTCGCGTGAGCGCATCCGCGACGACCTGTACGACTTCCTGATGGAGCCGATCCGGGACCGGCCGGGGGAGCAGTTGGAGCTGTGGGCGTGGTTCGCCGCGTACGACCACGTGGTGCTCGCCCAGCTCTGGGGCGCGATGCCGGCGCTGCCCCGGGAGATTCCCCGCTACACCAAGGAGCTGCGGCAGCTCTGGGACGACCGGGGCCGCCCGCCTCTGCCGGACGCGGACGCGGCCCGGCACGACGCGCTGGTCGATGCCCGGCACAATCTGGCCCGCTGGCGGGCGATGACCTCCCGCTGAGGGTGGCCGCGCCGCCGTAGGTTTGACCGGTTCTGTCCCGGGCAACGGTTCGACCAGCCGAGCCGAGGGAGATTGCCATGAGCCACCAGCCGAGCAGCGCGGCGGAGGCACGCGCCCGAGTCACCGGGCTGGCCCGGGCCGCGCGGATCTGCATGCTCACCACGACCGCTCTGGACGGGCGGCAGGTGAGTCGACCGATGGGGCTCCAGGAGGTCGAGTTCGACGGCGAGCTGTGGTTCTTCGCCTACGCCGACTCGGCCAAGGTCCGCCAGCTCCGGGTGAACCCGGAGGTCAACGTCGCCTTCTCCGACCAGAAGAACAACGCGTGGGTGTCGATCTCCGGCACCGCCACCGAGGGGTTCGACCGGGCCCGGGCCGAGCGGCTGTGGAACCCGCTGCTCAAGGCGTGGTTCCCCGACGGGCTGGACACCTCCGGTCTCACGTTGATCAAGGTGCACGCCAGCTCCGCCGAGTACTGGGACTCGCCGAACAGCACGGTGGTGAACCTGCTCGACTACGCCAGGGCCGCGGTCACCGGCCGGCCGCCGAAGGCTGGCGAGAACCACGAGGTGACCTATTGACCGGGGCCGGGTGCCCGGGGCGCGCTGTCGTCGTACCGGCGGGCCGACTACAGTTCGCAGTGACGGCCCGCCCCGGGCCGGCAACGGCGCCGATGGTCTGACCTGACACATACCCTGGGGCATATCGGGCTTTACCTGATGCTCCAGGAGGATGAGCGGATCATGCGTATCGGCGTGCTCACCGGCGGCGGCGACTGCCCGGGTCTCAACGCGGTCATCCGGGCGGTGGTCCGCAAGGGCGTCGCCACTTATGGTCACGAGTTCGTGGGCTTCCGCGACGGCTGGAAGGGCCCGCTGGAGGGTCTGTCCCGCCCGCTGGACATCGCGGACGTTCGCGGCATTCTGCCCCGCGGCGGCACCATCCTCGGCTCGTCCCGGACCAACCCGTTCAAGATCGAGAACGGCGTCGAGCGGATCAAGGACAACCTCGCCGCCCAGGGCGTGGACGCGCTGATCGCGATCGGCGGCGAGGACACCCTCGGCGTGGCCACCAAGCTCTACGAGCTGGGCGTGCAGGTCGTCGGCGTGCCGAAGACGATCGACAACGACCTCGGGGCCACCGACTACACCTTCGGCTTCGACACCGCGGTCAACATCGCGATGGAGGCCATCGACCGGCTGCACACCACGGCGGAGAGCCACCACCGCACCCTGGTCGTCGAGGTGATGGGCCGGCACGCCGGCTGGATCGCCCTGCACGCCGGCCTGGCCGGTGGCGCCAACGTGATCCTGCTGCCCGAGCGTCAGTTCGACGTCGACCAGGTGGCCGGCTACGTCGAGAAGCGCTTCCAGCACCAGTACGCCCCGATCGTCGTGGTCGCCGAGGGCGCCCAGCCGCTCGACGGTCAGATGGTGCTCGCCAACCAGGAGCTCGACTCGTTCGGCCACGTCCGCCTCGGCGGCATCGGCCAGTGGCTCGCCGAGCAGCTGGAGGCCAAGACCGGCAAGGAGGCCCGCACCGTGGTGCTGGGCCACATTCAGCGCGGCGGCACCCCGACCGCCTTCGACCGGGTGCTCGCCACCCGCCTGGGCCTGCAGGCCATCGACGCCGTCAACGACGGCGACTGGGGCAAGATGGTCGCGATGCAGAGCACCGACATCGTCCGGGTGCCCCTCGCCGAGGCCACCCGCGAGCTGAAGACCGTGCCGCTGGAGCGGTACGCCGAGGCCGAGGTCTTCTTCGGCAGCTGATCGATCGTCGGCGGCGCGGCGGGCCTGCGGGTCCGCCGCGCCGCGACCCGATAGAGGGGGTACGGGCCGACATGTCAGCCGGAGTGCACACGGTCGCGGTGATCGGCGCGGGCAAGATCGGTGAGCTGATGCTCTCCGGGTTGCTGCGCTCGGGATGGCCCGTGGACCGACTGCTCGCCACCGCCCGCCGACCCGCTCGCGCGCAGGAGCTGACCGCGCGGTACGGCGTACGAGTGGTCGACAACCTGACCGCGGTGGACGAGGCCGCCGTGCTCGCAGTCTCGGTCAAGCCGCAGGACGCCGCCGCGCTCCTCGACGAGATCGGCCCCAAGGTTCCGGCCGACAAGCTCGTCATCTCGCTCTGCGCCGGTCTGCCCACCAGCTTCTTCAGCCGCCGGTTGCCCGAGGGCACCCCGGTGGTGCGGGTGATGACCAACACCCCGGCGCTGGTGGACGAGGCGATGACCGCGATCTCGGCCGGCGCGCACGCCACCGGCGCGCATCTCACCCTGGCCGAGGAGATGTTCAAGCCGCTCGGCCAGACGATCCGGGTGCCCGAATCGCAGCAGGACGCTGTCACCGCGCTCTCCGGTTCCGGCCCGGCCTACTTCTACCTCCTCGTCGAAGCCATGATCGACGCCGGAATCCTGCTCGGACTGCCCCGTCAGGTGGCGCACGAGTTGATCGTGCAGACCGCGATCGGGTCGGCGGTGATGCTGCGCGACTCCGGCGAGCACCCGGTCAAGCTGCGCGAGGCGGTCACCTCACCGGCCGGCACCACCATCTCCGCGATCCGCGAGCTGGAAAAGCACGGCGTACGCGCGGCGTTGCTCGCCGCGCTGGAGGCCGCCCGGGACCGCGCCCGCGAGTTGGCGGCACAGGCCGACTGAGCGATCGGGTCACGTCGTGAGGCCGTACGTGCCGCATACTGGCCCGGTGTTCACACTTGCCCAGGCCCGGCACCTGGTGGCCACCCTGCAACCGCGCGTCGACGAGTTGATCCGGGTCCGGGCCGACCTGGCCGAATTGCGCGCCGACCTGGCCGACCACGGCATGAGCGCGCTCGGCGGGCTGGCCGAGGTCAAGGCACTGGAAGCTCGGTTGCACGGCGTCGTCGACGAGCTGCACCAGCACGACATCCAGGTCAAGGGCATCGCCCCGGTGCTGCTCGACTTCCCCGGCGAGCGGGCCGGCCGTGCCGTGCTCTGGTGCTGGCTGGAGGGCGACTCCGACGTGCGCTGGTACCACCGGGCCGAGTGTGGCTTCGCCGGCCGCCGCCCCCTCTGAACCCTGCCGCCTCACTCGCTTGATCCACTCGTGTTCATGGAAATCGCGGTATTCGAGCGCGGCGGATGCCCCGACTTCCGTGATTCCGAGTGGATCAAGGCGGGGCGGCTCAGCCCGCCGCGGAGGTCGGCAGGACCGGGTCGGGGGCATCGGTCACCGCGAACACCACCACGTTGTCGACGTAGTGGCCCCGCCGCCGGTCGAAGTCGCCCCCGCAGGTGACCAGGCGCAGCTCCGCACCGGGCGTCGGCCCGTAGACCACCGCTGTCGGAAACTGGTCCTTGCGGGTACGCAGCGACCCGGTCACCCGGAACGGCAACCGCTGCCCGCCGCGCCACACCTCCACCAGGTCGCCGGGCCGTAGCTCGCCGAGCCGGGCGAAGACCGCCGGGCCGCGTCGGGAGTCCAGGTGCCCGGCGAGGACGGCCGGACCGGTGTCGCCCGGGGCCGGACCGCCGCCGTACCAGCCGGCGGTGTGGAAGTCGGTCGGCGGAATCAGCACGCCCGCGCGGTCCAGACCGAGCACGGTGAGCGGTGAGTCGACGTCGATGCGCGGTACGCGTACCCGGGTGGGTGGACCGTCCGGCGTGGGCGCGGCGGCCACCGACGGACAGTCGTCGCCGCAGCCGGGGTGCCAGATCGCCGCCGGTGGTGGCGGGCCGGTGGTGGCCAGCCCGACCCCGGTGCCGGCGGCCAGGCAGACCGCCGCGCCGGCCGCGACCAGCGCGGCCAGCGGTGTCCGGCGCTCACGGTGTCGCCGGATCGACGGGTCCGGCCCGGCGCTCACCAGGTGGTGCGCCGCCGCCGACGCCAGAGCAGCAGGGCCACCGCGCCGGCCGCCGCGGCCAAACCGCCGGCCATCAGGGGGTACGCGTCGAGTCCTGCCCGGGCGGTGCCACCGGCGCCGGTGTCCACCCCGCCGGCCGGGACGACGGTGCCGCCCTCGGCGTCGCGGCGCAGCTCGGCGGTGAGCCCGCCCTGTTTCGCGTCGAGCACCAGCAGCGAGTAGACGGCGCCGCCGGTGAGCCGCACCTCGGCGTCGGTGCTCGGCCCGCCCGCGCCGGTCAGCTTGAGCCGCCAACTGCCCGGCTCGACCTGCTGGTAGTCGGTGGTGGTGGCGAACTGCACCCCGTCGGCGATCATCGGACCGTTGGCGGCGGCCACGTCGAGCACCGGGGTGCGCACCGACGCCTGCACGACCCGCACCTTGGCGCGGCCGTGGGTGGGGGCGCTGAGATCGTCGTTGAGCACCCGCAGGCCGAGGTCCGCGTGCCGGCCGACGCCGGCCACCGTGAAGGCGTCCCCGCTGGTCACCGCGACCTCGGTGGTCAACACCGGGGGGTCGCTGGCGGGGGCGCCCGCCTCGCGCATGGCCACCGCGTACCGGCCCGGCGCGAGTTCGAGGTAGTCGGAGACCACGCCGTAACCGACCCCGGGGAAGACCTGCGGCTTCTCCGCGCCCGGCGCGGCAAGGTAGACGTCCACCGCCGGGGTGTCCGGAGACAGGTGCGCGAGCCGGACGTAACCGACGGTGTCCGCGCCGGCGTTGGCCGGAACCGGAATGGCGGCGGTCGCGAGAGCGGTGCCGAGCAGGAGCGCGCCGGAGCCGGCCAGCAGCCGGCGGGGCACGGTACGAAGCGTGTGCATGTCGCCTCCGGGGGCACGTTCGGTGAGCGGGCGGCAACCCAGGGAAACAGGGTCCCGTGAACAGGACTGCAACGCAAGTTGCCACAGCGATCTTTTTGTTGCTGTCGCTACCGCTCGCGGACGGCGAGGAGGCCGAACAGGTCGGGGACTCCGCCGGGGCCCGCCTCGACGACCCGGACCAGCCGAAGGCCGGCGTCCACTGTCGCGTTCACCAGGTCGGCGAGGGGGACGTGCCAGGCACCCACCCGCACCCGCACGCCGGTGACGTTCCAACTGTCGAAGCTGTGCGACCGGTCGGCGTACCGGGCGTCGACGACGACACGCGGATGGTGACTCCAGTCGGCGAACGCGCCCACGAAACACGGGTGCACACCCACGTGGACGAACCGCCCGCCGGGGCGCAGCACCCGGGCGACCTCGCGCAGCACGGCCGGGTAGTCGGGCAGGTCGGTGCTGGCCAGCACGCACATCGCGGCCGGCAGCGACGCGTCGGCGACCGGCAGGGCGCTTGCGTCACCCCGGACCACCGGCAGCCGCCCTCGCGCGTGCCGCAACTGCCCGCCAGACAGGTCCACGCCCACCGGCGTCCACCCCAGATCCGTCGACACCCGAGCATGCGCACCGGTACCGCAGCAGATGTCGAGGCAGGGACCCTCACCCGCGCCGAGCAGGTCCGCCACCGTCGCGTGCACCCGCCGCAGATAGTCGCCGCCGCCGGAGATGAAGCCCTCGTACCAGTCCGCGTGCGCGTCGTACGCCGGTGTGCTCGTCGTCCCCATTCGCCGAGGCTACGAGTCGGCGTCCGCGCGGGAGACCCGTTCTTCCGACGGCAGAAGTAGGGCGTTTGCGGCCGCTCCGGTGTGGCTACTGAACAACGGTGGTGACGAAGGTCGATGCGGGGGACACCTGGTTCCGACGATCCCGTTGGCGGGTGCTGGCCCGGGTGGCCTGCGCGGGCCTTGTGGTCCTGCCGGCCTTCGCGTTGCTCGGGGTCGCGTTCGGCAACGCCTGGTACCACCCGCTTCCGCACGGGCCGATACTTCTGTGGGCGGCGATCCGCTACCCCGTGCAACTACGACGTCAGGGTGGGCTGCCACTTCGGCTGACCGGTGACTTCCTCGAACTGACTCTGCCTGCCGGCGGGACGGTGCACATCGACTGGGCCGACCTGACCCGAGCCGAGGTACGCGGCCGGATCAGCCCGAGCCTGATCCTCGACATCGCTGATCGGGATCGGACCCGGCCGGTGCTGGACCGCTGGGAATGGGGTCGGGTGGGCGTGTGGAACCGGGCGCGCGGGCGGAACTCGCAGGAGGTCCACCTGTCGGTGGTTGCCGTCACGCCGAACCTCCACCGGCTGCGCGCCGAACTGGCGCACCGGGCGGCCGGCGTCGCGGAAGAGCCGTCGCCCGACCCCATGACCTGACCCCGCCCGAAGCCCCGCGCCGGCCCTGACCGGGCCCACCGGGATGACGGCGGTCGCCTATTCTCGGGCGATGCGGGATCGCCGGGTGGCGCTGGCGTGGGCGGCCTTCGTCGTCGTCGCGCTGGTGTCCTGTGTGCTCGTTCTGCGCCGCCCGGATCGCCTCTCCGACCTGCACATCTACTACGGTGCGCTGTCCGACCTGCAGGCCGGCGAGCCGCTGTACGGGTACGTGGCGGAGAACGGCGGCCCGTTCACCTATCCGCCGTTCGCCGCTCTCGTGCTGTGGCCGATCACCGCCCTCAGCGAGGGCGTGCTCCAGGGGATCTGGCTGGTGGCGACGTGCGCGGCGGTCGTCGCCATCGCCAGGTCGGTGGGTGTCGCGCTGACCACCCGACGGTCCCGACGCCCGCTCGTCGTGGCGCTGGCGGCCACGGTGCTGATGCTCTCCGCGCCGGTGCAGAGCAACCTACGCTTCGGGCAGGTCAGCATCTTCATCGTGTTGATGGCCCTGCTCGACGGGCTGGGCGTCGTCCCACCCCGACTGCGCGGGACGCTGGTCGGGGTGGCCGCGGCGATCAAGCTCACCCCGCTGCTGTTCGTGGTCTACTTCCTGGCCGTCGGGCGCTACCGTGACGCCGGCCGATCGGTGGCCGCGTTCGTGGCCTGCGCGGGGCTCGCCGCGATCGTGCTGCCCCGGGAGAGCTGGTCCTACTGGACCGAGACCGTGCGACAGACCTCCCGCATCGGCAATCTGTCCTCGTTGGGCAATCAGTCCCTGCACGGACTGTTGCTGCGCGTCGGCGTCGACGAGACGGCGCTGCCCCTGCTGTGGGCCGGCATGGTGGCACTGATCTGCGTGGCGGCGCTGCTCCGGGCCCGGCAGTTGACGCGGCAGGGCTGCCCCGGGCACGCCGCAGTGCTCGTCGGCTGCGCCACAGTGGCCGCGTCCCCGGTGTCCTGGACCCACCACCAGGTGTGGCCGGTGCTCGCCGCGATGCTGCTGATCGGCGCGTCCGGCGTCACCCAACGGGTCGCCGGCGCGGCGCTGCTCGCCGCCGTGGTCGTCTCGTTGGGTGCGGTGCTCAGCCCGATCTCGACGCGGCCGGGGGTGCAGTTCCTCTTCGAGAACGCCCGCGCCCTCGGGGTGTGCGTCCTGTGCCTCGTCGGCTTCGGCGGTGTCGCCGTCGCCGCCCGGCGCACGAGCAGACGACCGGCCGCCGGCAGTGCCTGGCTGAGGGTGGGCGTCACGGCAACTGTGGCGGTCGCCTTCTTCGCCGTGCAGCCGCTGCCGGCCGGGGCCGACCCCACCTTCAAGGCGTACAGCCTCGACGACGTGGTCAACCCGCGATACTTCTTCGTCTGCCGGGGTGCGGCCGAATGCGCCGCCTACGCGACCGACGTGCCGGTCACCTTCGGCACCCGCGCCGAGAAGACCAAGGTGCGGGTCAACGGCGTAGTCTCCCCGCAGGTGACCCGCCTGGAGTACTACTCAGCACCGGGTGGAGCACCCCGGGACATTCCGCTGCTGGCCGCGTACCCGGGTCCGCGTACCTTCTCGTTCCGCTCGGCGACGATGGCCCACGGTCGGCTCGTCGCGTACGCCGCGGACGGGCAGCCGATCGCCAGCTACGACGACGAACTCGCCGCCGCCCTCCGCACGGCCACCAGGTAGGCGGTCGCTGGCAGGGCGGCGGCGGGCGCTGCTCAGCGGGTGGCGGCGGCCACGGCGGCGCGCACCTTCGCGGCGTCGCCCGGGGCCGGGTGCTCCCAGTCGGTCGGGCTCGCGGAGTAGAGCGTGCCGTACGCCGGGGTGTCCGGCTGGTAGCGCCACCCCTCGGCCAGCGGGCCGACGTCCACCGCGTCGTAGCCGATCCGGTCCAGGAAGGCGTTCACTTCGGCCTTCGCGGCGGCGTCGTCACCGGCGATCGCGAGGGCGCTGCGGTCGGCCGCGCCGGTCGGCCGGGGGAGCGCGGCCAGGCCCTTGAAGTAGATGTTGTTGAAGACCTTGACCACTCGCGAGTTCGGCAGGTGCCGCTGGAGCAGCTCGCTGCTGGTGGTCTCGCCCGAATCCAGCTCCGGGAAGGTGCCGTCGCGCTGCGGGTAGTAGTTGTTGGTGTCGATGACGACCTTGCCGGACAGCGGTTCGACGGGCACCGCGCGGTACGCCTTCAGCGGCACACTGACCACCACCAGGTCGCCCACCTGTGCGGCGTCCTGCGCCGTGCCGGCGCTGGCGTGCCCGCCCAGGGTCTCCACCAGGTCGGTGAGGGTTTCCGGGCCCCGCGAGTTGCTCAGCACCACGTCGTAGCCGGCGTCGACGGCCAGCCGTGCCACGGTGCCGCCGATGTTGCCACTGCCGATCAGTCCCACAGTTGTCATGCTCGTTCCCAACTTCGTCCACCCACGACGCATTCCCGACCGCACTGGTGGGTTATTCGGATCACCCGCTGCCGGTAGCTACGCGGACTGCTCGCGATCGTCGTCGCCCGGCGAATGCCTGGTCGCGACGCGGGTCCGCCCGCCCAACGTAGCGCTCACGCCGACCGCGGACCGGCTCTCCGAGGACCTGCCACTCTCCGGTGACGAGCGGCCCCACCGTGATCGCGCCATCTCGAAGTCAGGAGGCCCGGCTCAGGGGGTGGGGAGGGTCTTCTCGATGGCTGCCCGCAGGTCGTCGGAGTCGGGCGCGACCGTGGGAGCGAAGCGGGCGGCGACCGAGCCGTCCGGGGCCACCAGGAACTTCTCGAAGTTCCAGCGCACGTCGCCGGTGTGCCCGTCGGCGTCCGGGGTGTTCACGAGCGCGGCGTAGAGCGGGTGCCGGTCGGGGCCGTTGACGTCGACCTTCTCCGTCAGCGGGAAGGTGACCCCGTAGTTGACCTGGCAGAAGTCGCTGATCTCGGCGGCGCTGCCCGGCTCCTGCCCGGCGAACTGGTTGCACGGCACGCCGAGCACCACCAGGCCCCGGTCGGCGTAGGTGTCGGCCAGCTCTTGGAGGCCGGCGTACTGCGGGGTGAGGCCGCAGCGGGAGGCCACGTTGACGACCAGCAATGCCTTGCCGCGGTGGCGGGCGAGGTCGGCGGGGCCGCCGTTGAGGGCGTCGATCGGGGTGTCGAAGACGGTCATGGGCCGAGGCTACGCGCCGGCCGGGCGTCGGGGCGGGGTGGGCGCAGCGTACGCACTCCGTGCACCAGGAGAAATCGAAACATGCACATCTTGACGAACGGATGACGGTGTGAGTACGGTCTCACCATCTCTTTTGGAAAGTTTCCTAACAGTTCGGGAGACGCCTCATGAAAAGATCGCTCCGCCGGGCCCTCTGGGCCGGTGCCGTGGTCGCCGTGACCGTCGCAGCGGTGCCGGTGACCACCGCTTTCGGCGCCGGCACGGTCACCACCACCTTCACCAAGGCGCAGGACTGGGGGACCGGTCACGAGACGAGGGTGACGGTCACCAACGGCTCCAGCGCCACCGTCACCACCTGGCGCATCGAGTTCGACCTGCCGTCGGGCACCACCATCAGCAGCGCGTGGGACGCCGACGTCACCAGCAGTGGCAACCACTACGTCGCGGTCAAGAAGAGCTGGGCCGGCGGCATCGCCCCCGGCGCCTCGTTCAGCTGGGGCTACAACGGCAGCGGCGCCTACAAGGCTCCGCTGAACTGCACCATCAACGGTGCCGCGTGCGGCGGCGGAACGACCCCGCCGACCACCACTCCGCCGACCACCACCCCGCCGACGACGACGCCGCCCACCACCCCTCCGCCCACCACGCCGCCGCCGACCACCAACCCGCCGAACCCGGGCGGTAAGAAGATCGTCGGCTACTTCGCCGAGTGGGGCGTCTACGGGCGCAACTACCACGTCAAGAACATCCAGACCAGCGGCTCGGCCGCCAAGCTGACCCACATCCTGTACGCCTTCGGCAACACCACCGGCGGTCGCTGCTCGATCGGTGACAGCTACGCCGACTACGAGAAGGCGTACACCGCTGCGGAGAGCGTGGACGGCGTCGCCGACACGTGGGACCAGCCGCTGCGCGGCAGCTTCAACCAGCTGCGCAAGCTCAAGCAGCTCAACCCGCACCTGAAGGTGATCTGGTCGTTCGGTGGCTGGACCTGGTCCGGCGGCTTCACCCAGGCGGCGCAGAACCCGGCCGCGTTCGCCGAGAGCTGCTACAACCTGGTCGAGGACCCGCGCTGGGCGGACGTCTTCGACGGCATCGACGTCGACTGGGAGTACCCCAACGCCTGTGGTCTGAGCTGTGACAACAGCGGCCCGAACGCGTTCAAGAACGTGATCAGCGCGTTGCGGTCGAAGTTCGGTTCCAGCGCCCTGGTCACCGCCGCCATCACCGCGGACGGCAGCAACGGCGGCAAGATCGACGCCACCGACTACGCGGGTGCCATCGGCAACCTCAACTGGCTGATGCCGATGACCTACGACTACTTCGGCGCCTTCGCGGCCCAGGGTCCGACGGCACCGCACTCGCCGCTCACCTCGTACACCGGCATCCCGCAGCAGGGCTTCAACTCCGACGCGGCGATCCAGAAGCTCAAGAGCAAGGGCGTCCCGGCCAACAAGCTGCTGCTCGGCATCGGCTTCTACGGTCGAGGCTGGACCGGTGTCACCCAGGCCGCTCCGGGTGGCAGCGCCACCGGCGCGGCGCCGGGCACCTACGAGGCCGGCATCGAGGACTACAAGGTCCTGAAGAACACCTGCCCGGCCACCGGCACGATCGCCGGCACCGCGTACGCCAAGTGCGGTAGCAACTGGTGGAGCTACGACACCCCGTCGACCATCAACGGCAAGATGGCGTACGCGAACAACCAGGGCCTCGGTGGCGCGTTCTTCTGGGAGCTCTCCGGTGACACGAGCAACGGCGAGCTCATCGGCGCCATCAAGGGCGGTCTCGGCTGAGCCGAGGGCCGACGCACCACCCACACGGCGGGAAGGGGCCCGCACCGTCCCTTCCCGCCCGTGACACAGCGGCCCGGCCGACGCCCAGCGCGTCGACCGGGCCGCCGCCGTTGGGCTCGTACAGCCGGATGTGGCAGACTCGCGGCTCGGCACGTCTCGATCTCACCGCCGACGGAGGTGATCATGCGCCCGACACAGAGCAGGCTGGCGGCGACCGCTGCCGGGCTGATGCTGCTGCCGGTGGCCCTGGTCGGCTGCGGGATCGGCGACAAGGACGAGGAGAAGTCGGCCCCCAAGCCGGCCCGGGCCCCCGCCGAGGAGGCCGCCACCCGCTCCCGTGAGCGGGTGCAGGCGTACCTCGACGCGATGACGGCCAAGGACGTCGCCGCCGGCCGCAGCCAGCTCTGCGCTCTGCTGCACGACGGCTTCGACCGTGGTGCCACCGGCCCCAACGGTGACTTCGCCGACCACTTCCAGGTGCCGGAGGCGGCCATCACGGACATCCGGTCCGGTCCGCTCGGGCAGGAGGTCCGCGTCTCGGTCTCGGTCGCGGTCGGCAAGCGCACGGTCGTCCGGCCGTTGGTCTTCACCGTCACCCGCGACGGCAGCGACTGGTGCATCGCCGGGGAGGCGCCGGACGGCACACCGGTCGCCAACCCGACGCCGACCGGTGTGGTCCCCTCGCCCGCGTCCTGACCAGCGCCCGGCAGATTGATCTCCCATCTGCCGGAACCGTCCCCCTCGCCGCCCGGCCACCCCGACCGTCGCCGTACGCTTTCTGTCATGCGCCATGAGTGGCATCAGCTGAGCCATCCCGCGGTGGGCAGCCCGGGCCTGCAGACCAGCCGACCGACGATCGACTCCGCCGAGGACGCCGCGCTGGGTCTGGACCGATGGCGGGAACTGCCCCGCGAGCAGGTCCCGCCGTGGTCCGACCCGGCTGCCGTGGCCGCCGTCTGCAAGGTCCTCGACACAGTGCCGTCGGTCGTCGCGCCCTACGAGGTGGACCAGCTCCGGCAGAAGCTCGCCCTGGTCTGCGAGGGCAAGGCGTTCCTGCTGCAGGGTGGTGACTGCGCCGAGACGTTCGTGGACAACACCGAGAGCCACCTGCTGGCCAACGCCCGCACCCTGCTCCAGATGGCGATCGTGCTCACCTACGGCGCGTCCCTGCCGGTGGTCAAGGTCGCCCGGGTGGCCGGGCAGTACACGAAGCCCCGCTCGCTGCCGACCGACGCCCGCGGCCTGCCCGCGTACCGCGGCGACATGATCAACTCGCTGGAGGCCGACCCGGCCGCCCGGGTCGCCGACCCGCAGCGCATGATCCGCGCGTACGCGAACTCGGCGGCGGCGATGAACATGCTCCGGGCGTACCTCGCCGGCGGGCTCGCCGACCTGCACGCCGTGCACGACTGGAACAAGGGCTTCGTGAAGAACTCCCCGGCGGGGGAGCGTTACGAGGCCATCGCCCGGGAGATCGACCGGGCGCTGGCCTTCATCCGGGCCTGCGGCATGACCGACGACGAGGCGCTGCGCACCGTCACGCTCTACTGCTCCCACGAGGCCCTGGCCCTGGAGTACGACCGCGCGCTCACCCGGGTCTCCGACCGTCGGGCGTACGGGCTCTCCGGGCACTTCCTGTGGATCGGCGAGCGCACCCGGCAGATCAGCGGGGCGCACATCGACTTCATCTCCCGGATCGCCAACCCGATCGGGGTCAAGCTCGGCCCGACCACCTCCCCGGACGAGGCGATCGAGTTGTGCGAGAAGCTCAACCCGGACAACATCCCCGGTCGGCTCACCCTGATCAGTCGGATGGGCAACCACCGGGTACGCGACGCGCTGCCGCCGATCGTCGCCAAGGTCACCGCCGCCGGGGCCAAGGTGGTCTGGCAGTGCGACCCGATGCACGGCAACACGCACGAGTCGTCCAACGGCTACAAGACCCGACACTTCGACCGCATCGTCGACGAGGTGCTCGGCTACTTCGAGGTGCACCGGGGGCTGGACACCCACCCCGGCGGCCTGCACGTCGAGTTGACCGGCGAGGACGTCACCGAGTGCCTCGGTGGCGCCCAGGGGATCGAGGATCTCGACCTGCCCGACCGGTACGAGACCGCCTGCGACCCGCGACTGAACACCCAGCAGTCGTTGGAGTTGGCCTTCCTCGTAGCCGAAATGCTGCGTGGCTGAGCTTGCGAGCCCGCAGCCGGCAGCCGGAGGATGGCCAGGGCCGACGCGAGGAACGAGCGTGCGAGCCAGCAGTCGGTTGTGGAAAGGATGACAGTGCCTGATCTGTTCGTGGACCTGCGGTCCGACACGGTGACCCGACCCACCGCCGGGATGCGGGAGGCGATGGCCGCCGCCGAGGTCGGTGACGACGTCTACGGCGAGGACCCGACCGTCAACGCGCTGGAGACCGAGGTCGCCGCGATGTTCGGGCACGAGGCGGCGCTGTTCGCCCCGAGTGGCTCGATGGCCAACCAGATCGCTCTGCAACTGCTGGTCTCGCCCGGCGAGGAGTTGCTCTGTGAC
The DNA here is from genome assembly GCF_055587245.1 of Micromonospora sp. NPDC047756. Taxonomy (NCBI): domain Bacteria; kingdom Bacillati; phylum Actinomycetota; class Actinomycetes; order Micromonosporales; family Micromonosporaceae; genus Micromonospora; species Micromonospora sp. NPDC047756. The sequence goes on along the minus strand of NZ_JBVJGQ010000008.1, from coordinate 338,307 downwards.
GCCGACGCGCACGTGGTCACGTACGAGATCGGCGCCGCGGCCGCGTACGGCGGGATCTCCTCGCGGACCTGGCCCTCGGTGGGCGCGGACATCGACCCGGAGGTGGTGGCCGGGATGATCCGGCCGGACGGTTACTTCGCCGTCCCCACCCGCGCCATCGCCGTCGAGCAGACCCACAATCGCGGCGGCGGCGGGGTGATTCCGCTGGCGACCCTGCGGGATCTGCGCGGGGTGGCTGACGAGGCGGGCGTCGCGCTGCACTGCGACGGCGCCCGGATCTGGCACGCGCACGTCGCCGACCGGGTGCCGCTGATCGAGTACGGCCGGCTCTTCGACACGCTGTCGGTGTGCCTCTCCAAGGGCCTCGGCGCGCCGGTCGGTTCGCTGCTGGTGGGCAGCGCTGACAAGATCGAACGTGGCCGGCTGATCCGTAAGCGGATGGGCGGGGGGATGCGCCAGGCCGGCATTCTCGCCGCCGCCGGTCGGTACGCGCTGGCGCAGCACATCGACCGGTTGGCCGACGACCATGCGAGGGCGGCCCGGCTCGCCGAGGCGATCGCGCCGTTCGGTGTGCTGGCCACCACCGTCCGTACCAACCTGGTCGCGCTGGACCTCACCAAGCACACCCTGGACGCCCGGGCCCTGGCCGCCGCAGCGCGGGCCGAGGGGGTGCTCATCTCGGTGCTCGGCCCCCGTACCGCCCGCCTGGTCACCCACCTGGGCGTCAGCGACGCGGACATCGACCGCGCCCTGGCAGCCCTACCCCGCATCCTCGCCGCAGCCTGACCCCCACCCCACCCCACCCCACAAACCCCGCCCCTGCGACCCTCTCACCCGGGCCCTCCGACCCCCGGGTGATCATGAAGTTGTTGCCACTCGCATCGGCGTGTCATGGCAATAACTTCATGATCACCCGGGGGGTGGGTGCGCCGGAGAGGGAGGGGTCGGGGCGGGGTGGGGTGGGGTGGGGTGGGGTGGGTCAGGGGTGGGACAGGCGGGTGAGGGTGGCGATGTCGGCGGCGTGGCCCACGTGCTTCTCGCTGGGGGTCTCCACCACGATCGGGACGCCAGCGGTCGCCGGGTGCGCCATCAGCTCGGCGAAGGCGGGCTCGCCGATGCTGCCCTTGCCGATGTTCTCGTGCCGATCCCGGGTGGAGCCGCACAGATCCTTCGAGTCGTTGGCGTGAATCAGCCGCAGCCGGTCCGCGCCGACAGTGGCCACCAGGGTGTCCAGGGTCGCCGTCATGCCGCCCTCGGCCGCCAGGTCGTGGCCGGCCGCCCAGGCGTGGCAGGTGTCGAAGCAGACCCCGAGCATGGGATGCCCGTCCACCGCGTCCAGGTAGGGCCCGAGCTGCTCCACCCGGGAGGCCAGTGAGCGGCCACCGCCGGCGCTCGGCTCGACCAGCAACATCGGCCCGCCGGCGTCGGCAGCCCAGTCGAGCAGCGGCAGCAGCACCTCGCGGACCTGTCCCATCGCCGCCTCGGCGTGACCCTCGTCCACCGAACTGCCCGCGTGGAACACCACCCCGCGCGCACCGATCGCCACGCCCCGACGCAGCGCGTGCGCCAGCGTCTGGCCCGACTTCTCGACAGTGGCCGGAGTGGGCGAGCCGAGGTTGACCAGCAGAGCGGCGTGGATGAACGTGGGAACGCCCCGCTCGGCGAAACCGTCGCGGAACAGCGCGTCCTGCACCGGGTCACCGGCGGGCAGTGCCCAGCCTCGCGAGTTGGAGACGTAGACCTGCACCACCTGCGCGCCGGTCGCGTCGGCGTACGGCAGGGCGGCCTTCGCCAGCCCACCCGAGGTCGGAGTGTGCGTGCCCACCGGCCGCGCGGAGATCGTCGGCATCAGAAGCACGTCAGGGTGACCGGGGTGCCGGGCGCCACCTGCGAATTCTCGCCCGGGATCTGGATCCGGACCACGGCGTTCGGGTTGATCGCCATTGTCACCGGGAAGCCCTGACCCTCCAACGCCTGCTTGGCCTGCTGGCACGGCAGGTCGATCACCCGCGGCATGGCGAGCAGCGGTGGCCCCTTGCTGACGTCCAGCTTGACCTCGGTGCCCTTCTCCACACCGGCGCCGTCGGCCGGGCTCTGGCCGAGGATCTCGTCCCTCGGCTTGTCGGACTCCTTGTAGGTCTCCTTCAGCACCAGGTTGAGCTGGGCCAGGGTCGTCCGGGCGTCGGTCAGGCTCTTGCCGACCAGGTTCGGCACCGTCACCGGCGCCCTGCCCCGGCTCAGAACGAGGGTGACCTTCGCACCGGGTTTGACCTCGGTGCCGACCTTCGGGGAGCTGTCCACCACGACCCCGGCCGGCAGGCTGTCGTCGTAGCGGGGGGTGCCCCTGGCCACCACCAGCTTCACGTTGACCAGGTCCGCCTCGGCGAGCTCGAACTCCTTGCCGATCACGTCGGGGACGGGGAAACGCTCCGGACCCAGGGAGAGGGTCAGGGTGATCGTGCCACCCTTGAGAATCTCGGCGGCGGAGGCTGGGCTCTGCTCCAGCACGCTGTCCTTCGGAGCCTTCTCGTCGAAGCGTGGCTCGGCGTACGCGACGAGAAGCCCGGCGCGGTCGGCCCGCGCCTGCGCATCGGCCTTGCTCAGGCTCACCAGTTGCGGAGCGTCCGTGTAACGGCCGACGCCGAACCACCAGCCCCCGAGCGCGGCCACCAGGCCCAGCGTCACGACCACGGCCGCGACGGCCAGCCGGCCACGCGGGCTGCTCAGCAGCGTGCTGCGCAGCGTGGCGAGGCGGGCGCCCAGGCCCTCCGCCGGCTCCGGCGCGGCCCGACGCCGCCCCGGCCCCTGGCTGCCGGCGCCCTCGGGCAGGCGTGCCCACGACGGGCGATTGGGCGGCTGGAGCGTCGCGACCATCATGGTCGGCTGGGCGAGCGACGGTGCGTCACTGACCGGGCTGAGCACCGCGGTGTGGCTGTTGGCGTCGCCCAGACGATCCCGGGCCACCTGCACCTCGGTCAACAACGCGCCAGCGTCAGCGGGCCGTGCTCCCGGGTCGCGGCGGGTGGCCCGCTGCACCAGGTCGTCGAGGACCGACGGCAGGCCCGGCACCAGCGTCGAGGGCGCCGGCACGTCCCGGTCGACGTGCTGCCAGGCGACGTCCACCGGGCGGTCACCGTCGTACGGCACCCGACCGGTGAGCATCTCGAAGAGCACGATGCCGGCCGAGTAGACGTCGGTGCGCGGATCCGCGCGGCCCTCGGTGACCAACTCCGGGGCGACGTACGCCACGGTGGCCATCAGCTGGTTGCCCTGCTCCTCGTCGGCGCTCGCCTCGACCGCCCGGGCCAGGCCGAAGTCGGCCACCTTCACGACGCTGTCGACCAGGTTGGCGACGCCACCGGTAGGCGCCTCCGCGACCAGCACGTTCTCCGGCTTGACGTCGCGGTGCACGAGGCCGGCCCGGTGCGCGGCGGCGATCGCGGCGAGCATCTGCTCGGCGATGGCCAGCGCCTCGTCCGGGTTGAGCCGGCGTCGCTCGGCCAGCACGTCACGCAGCGTGCGGCCCCGGACGTACTCCATCACCAGGTACGGGAGGCCGGCGTGCGTGCCCTGGTCGTAGACCGCCACCACGTTCGGGTGGGTCAGCCGGGCGATGGTCTTCGCCTCGTCGGTGAACCGGGCTACGAAGTTGGCGATCCGGGCCCGTGCATCGCTCGCCTGGGTCGGGTGAATGATCTTGACAGCGACGGTGCGCTCTAGGCGTTCGTCGGTGGCGGTATATACGGTCGCCATGCCACCACGGGCCACGCGACCGCGAATGCGGTAGCGCCCGTCGATCAGCGAGCCCAGCAACGTGTCGGCGACCTGAGTGTCCATCGGCAGGCAGTCTATGTGTCCAGAGGGTGAAGGATGAACAGGATGCTACAGCCGTACGCCGAACCGGTCCGTCCCGCCGCGCTCCCCGCCCCTTGTTCGCTGGTCAGCGGGGATCAGGAAAGAGGACGCGGAGGGCCCGCCCGGGGTGCCGGTGGCTCGTCGCGGCGGTGGCGTGGCAGGGTGGTCGGGTGACCGAACCCGTACCCGACCAGGCCGCGCCCGGCCCGGAGCTTGCCGGCCCCACCGACCCGGCCGGCTGGTTGACCCTGCCCGACGTCGCCGAACGCCTCGACGTGTCGATCAGCAAGGTGCACCAGATGATCCGTGACCGCGAGTTGTTGGCGGTCCGCCGCGACGGCGTCCGTCGGATCCCGGCGGACCTGGTTGCCAACCAGACCGTGCTCAAGCACCTGCCCGGCGTGCTCAATCTGCTGGCCGACAACGGCTACGACGACGAGGCCGCCCTGCGCTGGCTCTACGAGCCGGACGACACCCTCCCCGGTGCCACCCCGGCCGCCGCCCTCTCGGGCGACCAGGCCCGCGAGGTGAAGCGCCGAGCCCAAGCCCAAGGCTTCTGACCCCGCCCCACCCCGCGCCTTCCGGCGTTGATCATGAGGTTGGCGGTGACACGCCGAGGCGAACGTCGCCAACCTCATGATCAACCCGGCGGGGGTGGGTCAGTCGGCTCGGCGGGTTGCGGCTATGGCCAGGTCGACCAGGGCCTGGCGAGCCTCGGTGTCGAGGTCGACGGTGGTCAGGGCGGCCAGGGCGGCGTCGGTGAGGGTGGCGATCCGCTGTTCGGTACGGGCCAGCGCCCCGCTCCCCGAGATCACCTCGCGGAGCCGGGCCACCCCGTGTTCGTCCAGCTCCGGCTCGCCGAGCCGGCCGAGCAGCAGCTCGCGGCCCGCGTCGTCGGTGGCCTCCACGGCTGCCGCCACCAGGTAGGTGCGCTTGCCCTCGCGCAGATCGTCCCCGGCCGGCTTGCCGGTCAGCGTCGGGTCGCCGAAGACCCCCAGCACGTCGTCGCGGAGCTGGAACGCCTCGCCCAGCGGCAGCCCGTACGCCGAGTAGGCCGTCCGCAAGTCCTCCGGCGCGTCGGCCAGCGCGGCGCCGAGCAGCATCGGACGCTCGACGGTGTACTTCGCGGACTTGTACCGGGCGACCTTGCTGGCCCGCTCCACCGAGGTGTCCCCGGTGACCTGCGTCAGCACGTCGAGGTACTGCCCGACGGTGACCTCGGTGCGCATCTCGTCGAAGACCGGCCGGGCTCGGGCCAACGAGCGCAGGTCCAGGCCGGCGGAGTGCAGCAACTCGTCGGACCAGACCAGGCACAGGTCACCGAGCAGGATGGCCGCGGCGTCGCCGAAACCGTCCGGGCTGCCGCCCCAGCCGGCCTTCCGGTGCCGGGTGGCGAACCGTCGGTGTACCGCCGGCTCGCCGCGCCGGGTGTCGGAACGGTCCATCAGGTCGTCGTGGATCAGGGCGCTGGCCTGGACGAACTCCAGCGCGGCCAGGGCGGTCACCACCTGGTCACCGTCCAGCCCGCCAGCCCCCCGGAACCCCCAGTAGGCGAATGCGGGACGCAGTCGCTTGCCGCCGCCGAGCACGAACGCCTCGATCGCCTCGGCCACCGGAACCAACGCCTCGTCCACGGCGACGAGCCGAGCCCGTTGGCCGGCCAGGAACTCGGTGAGAGCCTTGTCGACCCGCTGCCGCAGGCCGGCACGGTCGACGGGGGAGACGGGGGCAGCGTGGGTCACGCCCCGACGCTAGCCGGTCGTCCGTGCTCGTGCTCCACCGCCACGCGTGGTCCCGCCGGTGCGGCCGGGACCCGTCCGCCCGGCCGGTCGCGCGCCGGCCGCCGCGGTGCGGCCCGGCCCGGTGGCCCGCGTCGAGCCGGCCCGACGGGTGGCCGCGGCGGCCTCCGCGAGCACCACCAGCGGCACGTCCAGGACGACGGCGAGCCAGCCGAGCCAGAACCCGCCCGGCACGCGACGCTGTCGTTCCCACCGGGAAACCTCGTGCCGACTCAGCGTCGGCACCCCGGCGGCGGCACACAACTCGGCAGCGGCTCGCTGCTGGCTCCAGCCACGGGCCAGTCGGCACCGGGCCAGCAGCGGCCCGAGCTGCGCGGGACGCGGCGATGCGAGCGGGATCATGGGTCCTCCTGGCGGGCGTCGGTGCGGTGACGACCCACCCGGCTGACCGGACGGGATCGGCGTCACCGCTCGGTTGCTGACCCCCGCGCGGGACCTGGCCACCCCCGCCGCCCCTCCCGCACCGTCCCTTTCTACCTCGGGGGTACGACGCCTTTCCGTCGTCAGGTCGGGCGCGCGGTGCGACACATCCGCCGGCTCACGGCGGACCCGGCGACACCGCCCACAGTCTCCCCGCAGACCGGACGACGCCGGCCGCCGGCCAGATGACGCCGCCCGCCGGGCCGGGCGGCACCGGCCGCTGGGTGGGAAGGGCCTGGGTCCTGGTGCCATCGACCGCTAGAGTCGGGTCGTGGCGCTCGGTCTTCCCTCGACACTCCCCAATCCGCAGCCGGCGATCGGGGAGCTCATCCGTGAGCGCCAGCCGACCTTCTCGTTCGAGTTCTTCCCGCCCAAGACCGAGGCGGGGGAGCAGCTGCTCTGGCAGGCCATCCGCGAGCTGGAGTCCCTGCGCCCGTCGTTCGTGTCGATCACGTACGGCGCCGGCGGCTCGACCCGGGACACCACGGTGGCGGTGACCGAGCGGATCGCCACCGAAACGACGCTGCTGCCGATGGCCCACCTGACCGCGGTCAACCACTCCGTCGCCGAGTTGCGGCACGTGGTCGGCCGGCTCGCCGGGGTGGGGGTGCGCAACGTGCTGGCCGTTCGTGGCGACCCCCCGGGCAACCCGGGCGGTGAGTGGATCCGCCACCCCGAGGGCGTGGACTACGCCGAGGACCTGGTCCGGCTGGTGCGCGACGCCGGCGACTTCAGCGTCGGCGTGGCGGCCTTCCCGTACAAGCACCCCCGCTCGCCCGACGTGGCCAGCGACACCGCCCAGTTCGTCCGCAAGTGCCGGGCCGGCGCGGAGTTCGCGGTCACCCAGATGTTCTTCGACGCCGACGACTACCTGCGGCTACGTGACCGGGTGGCCGCTGCTGGCTGTGACACCCCGATTTTGGCCGGGGTGATGCCGGTGACCCAGTTCAGCACCATCGAGCGGTCCGTGCAGCTGTCCGGTGCGCCGTTCCCACCGGCGTTGGCGGCCAGCTTCGAACGCGTCGCCGACGACCCGGACGCCGTCCGTCGGCTCGGCATCGAGCAGGCCAGCGAGATGTGCCGCCGACTGCTGGACGAGGGCGTGCCGGGAATCCACTTCATCACCCTCAACCGGTCCACGGCGACCCGTGAGGTCTGGCAGAACCTGAAGGCCGGCGCCCGCGTGTGAACGCTGCGTTTGCGACACCTGTTGCCCGGCACGACGGTTGATCCGTGGTGGGCACACAGCTGAACTGGGATCAGTACGCCACGGCGTGGGCGCGGCTGCACGGCGGGTTCGACCCTCGGGTCGCCGCGCCGGTGGTGCGCGCCTGGCTGCGATTCGCGTACCACGTCGGATACGTGCTGGGTCGACTGCGGGTCAGCCCCACCGCGGTCACCGTGGCCGGGGTGCTGCTCTGCTTCTGCGTACCGTTGCTGGTGGGCCGGCCGGGGGACGGGCTGTTCCTCGGCGCGCTGTTCGTGCTGCTCGCCGCCGTGGCGGACAGCGTGGACGGTGCGGTGGCGGTCGCCACCGGCCGCACCACCCGGCTCGGCTACGTCTACGACTCGGTCGCCGACCGGCTCGGTGAGGTGGCGTGGCTGCTGGCCTTCTGGCTGGTGGGCGCGCCAGGTGGGCTGGTGGTCGCGGGCGGCGCGCTGTCCTGGTTGCACGAGTACGTCCGGGCGCGGGCGGTCGCCGCGGGTATGCGGGACATCGGCGCGGTGACGGTGGGCGAACGCCCCACCCGGGTCTCGGTGGCGCTGGCCGGCCTGCTGGTCGCCGGGCTGGCCGGGTTGATCGAGCCGGACCTGGCCGCCGGCACCATCACCATGGCGACCGCGGTCTGGGTGCTGCTGGCCGGTTTCGGCCTGGGGCAACTGCTCTCCAGCATCCGTCGCGCCCTGCTCGACGCCGACTGAGCCCGGCCGGGCCAGCCCGGCTCGACGCAGTCCCTACCAGGCGGGGCCGATCTCGTCGGCGACGATCTGCGCGGAGAGGGTCACCATCGGCAACCCGCCGCCCGGGTGGGTGGAGCCGCCCACCAGCCACAGCCCGTCAGCCGGGCCCCGGTTCGCCGGGCGCAGCAGCCCACCGGCGGTGCCGTAGATTGAGCCACCCGGTGCGCCGGTCGCCACGTCCAGGTCGGCCGGGGTACGGATCTCGCGGAACAGCAGCCGGTCGCGCACGTCCACGCCGCGCCGCGCCAGCACGTCCAGGATCCGGTCGGCGTACGCGTCGGCGAGCCCCGGGCGTCGCCAGTCGACAGCACCCGCCGCAGTGCCCTGTCGGGCGGCGTTGACCAGCACGAACCACGCCTCGTGTCCGGCTGGGCGGACCATCGGGTCGTCGGCCACTGTGACGAACACCGTCGGGTCGACCGCCGGCCGGGCCCGTACCCCGCGCCCGGGGTCACCGAAGACCGCGTCGAACTCGGCGTCGTAGTCGTCCGGGAAGAAGACGTTGTGGTGGGCCAGCCCGGTGCTGCCGGAGACGCCGAGCAGCAGCACGAAGCCGGCGAGGCTTCGGTCGGTCAGCGCGGCCAGCCGACCCGGGTGGGGCAGCAGGTCACGGTAGACGGTGAGCGCGTCCACGTTGGCCACCACCACGTCGGCGGGTACCGGGGCGGTGACGCCGGCGAGGCGTACCCCGTGCACCCGGCCGCCGGTGGCGTCGATCCGGGTGACGGTGGCGTCGGTCTGCACGACCACGCCGAGGTCCAGGCAGCGGGTCAGCAGCGCGTCGGCGAGCGTGCCCAGACCACCGCGCAGGTACCAGCCGCCGAAGGCCAGCTCGGCGTAGGGGACCGCGACCAGCGCCGCCGGTGCCCGACGTGGGTCGGCGCCGGTGTAGGTGGCGTACCGGTCCAGCATCATCCGCAGCCGGGGATCGGACAGGTGCCGGCGGCCCAGGCCGCGCAGACTACGGCCTGGGGCGATGGCGGCCAGGTCGCCGACGCGCCAGGCCAGCGACGCGAGGTCGCGGGGAGAGTCGACGGTACGGCGCAGGATGTCCCGTGAGGAGGCGTTCCACACCCGCGCCGCCCGACGCCACAGCCGCTGCCAGTCGGCCGCCGCCCGGTCACCGAACGCGGCACCGATCCGGGCGGTGAACTCCGCCGGGTCGGCGCACGAGTCCAGGGTCGGGCCACCGCCGGGAAAGACGTGCCGGACGATCGGGTCCAGGGCAACCAGGTCCAGGTATTCGTCGAGCTTCGCCCCGGTCGCCTCGAACAGGTCGTGGAAGACCTCGGGCAGGGTGAGCAGGCTCGGCCCGGTGTCGAAGTGGAACGACCCGGCCGGGGTGTCGTGCGTGTACCGGCCGAGCTTGCCGCCGACGGTGTCGGCCCGCTCGAAGACGGTCACCTGGTGCCCGGTGGCGGCCAGCCGGGCGGCGGTGGCGAGGCCACCCACCCCGGCACCCACGACCACGATCCGCGCCATGCCGCGTCCTCCCTAGCTGACCGGGCGGCCCCGCCAGGTCAGGCGGCGTCGCTTCCGCAGATGGTACGACCGCAGGGTCAGCCAACCGAGGACCACGACCGACACGGGGTGTGCGAGCGCGTCGGGCCACCACCGGCCACCTGTCGCGCGGGCGGTGAGCACCCGTCCGAGCACCCCGAGCACGTACGCGGCCAGGCCCACGGTGGCCACCCTCGGTGCGCCGGCCGCCGCACCCGTCAACGCGATCAGCGGTGGGGCGGTGTAGAGCAGCAGCAACGCCGCCACCACGGCCGCCGCCGCGCCCGGGTGCCCGAACGACGCCCAGAGCGACTTCGAGTACCCGTCGCGCAGTTGCGGCCAGTCGTCGTACATCCGGCAGGTGGCCAGCCGGGAGCCGTCGGCCAGGGCGATCCGCCCACCGGCCCGCTTGACCGCCCGGGCCAGCTCGACGTCCTCCAGGATCTTGTCGGCGACCGCGGCGTGCCCGCCGGCGGCGGTGTAGCCGCGCCGGTCCACCACCAGGAACTGCCCGCCCGCCGCGGCCAGCGACGGCCGCGGTGAGCGCTCCATCGCGCGCAGCGGCAGGAAGGTCAGCCAGAGCCACTGCAGCAGCGGCTGCACCAACCGGTCGCCGGCCGTCGCCACCACGATCCGGGGGTACGGCGACAGCAACGTCGCGCGGGCGGCGCGCAGCTCGGTGACGGCAGCGGCCACGGCGTGCGGGGCGAGCACCACGTCGGCGTCGACGAAGACCAGTGCGGTGGCGTCCGGATCGGCCCGGGTGGCGAGCTGCCAGCAGGCGTGCGGCTTGCCCAGCCAGCCCGGCGGTGGAGCGACCCCGGTGAGCAACGTGACCCGGGGGTCGTCGCCGACCACCGCGCGGACCACGTCGGCGGTGCCGTCGGTGGACCCGTCGTCGAGGACCACGACGCGCAGCCCGGGTACGCCGCGCTGGGCCAGCAGGGCACGCAGGCAGGGCGTGACCCGGGTGGCCTCGTCGCGCAGCGGCAGCAGCACGGTGACCGGCTCGTCGACGTCGTCGGGCCGGTCGGTGGGTCGGCGCAGCCACCGGGTGGCGTTGAGCCAGGTGTGCCCGGTCAACGCGGCGACGGCGATGAGCAGGGCGAGCAGGACGGTCATCGGGTCGCGTCGACGCCGGGGCGGTGTGGCTGGTGGGCCTCCCGAGCGGGGTCACCGCCCCGGCGGGCACGCAGGAGGGTCACCGCCAGGGGTACGGCGGTCACCGCCATGCCGGCGGCGCCCCAGAGCGCCGAGGCGGGCAGGTCGAGGAAGACGGCGTGGGCCAGGATGCTGGAGAAGTACGTCCACAGGTAGAGCGCGAGCATCGGGTGGTCCCGCCGATCGGTGTGTTCGGCGGCCGGCCCGGCCAGCGGGCGTAGCGCGCTCATCATCAGCACCGCGAAGAGCAGCCAGCCCAGATAGTTGCTGACCGGAATGCCGGCCAGGCCGGGCAGGGCCGGGGTGGCATCGCGCCAGACCCAGTAGCCCTCGGCCACCATCTGCGGGTCGAGGAAAAGGTCCCAGGCGGCCAGCCCCACGGTGGCCAGCGCGATCCGCCCCACCCACCGCCCCACCGTCGGCCCGCTGCCGCCGGCCGTCGTGGTCCTGCCGCCGGTCAGTCGGACCGCTGCCAGCCAGGCCGGCCAGGCCATCCAGGTCCAGGCCAGCGGAATGATCAGCGGCACGCCGGCCAGCTTCGGACCCAGCTCTCCGGAGTAGTCGTAGCTGCCGAACGGCACGCCGGTGGCCACCCCGATCGCCTCGATCGCGAACCCGCCGCCGGTGGCCACCGCGACCAGCGCCGCCGCCACCCGGGGGCCCCGGCTGAGCAGCGCGTGGCCGACCGAGAGCAGCCAACCGAGGACGACGGTGGCCACTGTGAGCCCGGCCCGGGTGGCGCCGGTGGTGAGCGGGTAGCAGATCTGGGCGAGGACCAGGACGGCGAGCAGCGTCCAGGAGATCCGCCGGGTCATGACGCCGGTGGCTCGAGCGGCAGATCCCGACCGAGTACGCCGAACGGTCGCTCGTCGCCGGGGAAGTGGAAGTCGCGCAGCACGTCGACGAAGCCGAACCGTCGGTACAACCGCCAGGCCCGCGAGGTCTGCTCGTCGGCCTCCGGAGTGGACAGCAGTACGGTGTCGCCCTCCGCCATGCCGAGCAGCGCCCGCAGCTGACCGGTGCCCAGGCCGTGCCCCTGCGCCGGTGGCCGGACGTGCAGCTCGACCACCTCGAAGCAGTGGGTGAGCCAGCGCGCGCGGGTCGGGGCGTTCAGTGCGCGGTGCACCTGGTCGTGCCACCACTGACCGGACGCGCCCAGGTAGCCGTAGCCGAAGCCGGCGAGATGACCCTCACTGGTCAGGCTGGCGACCGCCCGGAAACCCGGTCGGCGGACATGGGTGGCGATGTAACCGCGCCGGGCCTCCAGCAGGTCGGTGCGGTATCCCATCGCCTCGCCGTAGACGGCCACCACGTCGTCCAGCCGCCGGACGAGATCGTCCGGCGTCCAGCGCACCAACCTCATGCCCGTCCACCCTTCACCGTTTCCGAGCCGTCGTCGACGACCCATCCGAGCACCGACCGGTCGCCGACCACGTCGCGCACCTCGAACCGGGCGAACAGCTCCTCGGCGTACCAGCCCGCGGTGGGGGTTCGCATGATCGCCGCCCGGTGCTCCGGGTGACGGTACGCGAACGCCACCAGGTCCGTCGGGTCGCGCCACACGCTCACCGTGCCCTGCCAACCCAGCGGGGCCTCTCCGACCCCGAACCGGGCCAGCAGCCCGGGCGCGTCGCGCAACGCGGCGGCCACCGGCGGGATCGCCCGCCAGAAGGTGGCCGCCCGGCGGGCCCGCAGCCGGGCCCGGGTCAGTGCCAGCACCGGGCCGGTGACCCGGCCGCCCGACGGGTCGCCGAACGGTCGCTGGCCGGACCACTCGCCCCGGCTGGTCAACGGGCATAGGTCGATTCGTACCTGGGCGTGGGCGATGCGCGCCCAGGCCCGCCCGACCGGAGAGTCGTCGAAGCCGGCCGCCGCGGCGGGGGAGTCCCAGACGGTCAGCGCCGCCCAGCGGGTCAGGTCGGCGTCCCGGGGCCCGAAGTCGGTGCCGGTCCCGGTGCCCAGCAGCTTGCCGAAACGAACGCCGGGGAGGGCCCGCAACCGGCGGGGGTCCACCGCCATCCGGGTCAGCGCCCGGGGCAACGCGCCACGGGAGGTCCGCCACACGTGCAGCGTGACCAGCTCCGGAGCCGCGCTGACGTCGCCGCTGTGCCCGCAGGTCCGCTCGCTCCGCTCGTTCGCGCCACCGCTTCGCGGCGACGCGAACGTGTCGCTGCTGTGCCTGCTGGTCCGCTCGCTCCGCTCGTTTGCGCCACCGCTTCGCGGCGACGCGAACGTGTCGCTGCTGTGCCTGCTGGTCCGCTCGCTCCGCTCGCTCACGCCACCTCGGCCGGGGTGCCGGCGGTGACCCGCAACAGCTCGGGGTAGGTGGTCGGGAAGACCGCCTGGGGCACGCCACCCGCGGCCCAGATCTCCGGGTACGCCGCCAGCGCCGTGTCCACCAGGGTGCGCAGCGGGCGCGGGTGCCCGAGCGGGGCGACCCCGCCGATCGGCTGCCCGGTGTGGGCCCGGACGAACTCCGGGGTGGCCCGACGCAGTCGGGTGACGCCGATCGATGCCGCCAGGCCGGCGGTGTCGACCCGGTGTGCGCCGGAGGTGAGGACGAGCAACGGCGTGTCGTCCGCGTCGAAGATCAGCGAGTTGGCGATCTGGCCGACCTCGACGTAGAGCGCCTCGGCGGCCGCCGCGGCGGTGTGCACCGCGTCGGGCAGCAGACGGACCACGCTGGGCTCACCGCCGCCGTCGAGGGTGCCGGCGGCGGTGAGCGCGTCCTGCACCGCCCGTACGTTCGGGTGTGGCTGCATCCCGCCATTCTTCCCGGTCCGTCGGTGGCCGGTTCAGTCGGCCGGCACGCTCGGCGCGTCACACGTTGCATTTTCGTCGGAGGGGAGGTGTACTGTCAGCAGCAGTTAGAACGAGTGTTCGATTGCCTCGAACGCCCGTTCCAACCAGCCGGAGCGCGGCGTTTCGCGGCGCCACCTCCGGGCGGTGCGGCTCCGCGGGCCGCACCGGGGTTTCCGGGCAGTCGCGAGCCTGGTCCCCATTAGGCAGGAGCGTCGCTCGCCGCCCACGACCCCCGGGCGGCGGGCGACGCACCCGCCGGTCCGCCGGCCGGGTGTGGTGTGGGGAAGCATCCACACCCGGCCGGCCACACCCGGTGCGTCTTCCTCCGCACCACCCCGACCTCGGCGTCTCGTCGGTGGCATCAGCCACCGCAGTGACGTCTCGGCCACGTGGAGGAGAGACATCCATGCCGACCAACCCGGCTCAGGCACCGACGGTGCCGGCGCACGTGCTGCCGCACCGCACCCCCACCCAACTCCTCACGTTGGCCCGCCGTGGGCTGGTCGAGGCCGGCCAGACCCGACCCGATGGCCTGCGCTACGCGGCTGCCCACCTGGCCGCCCTGCGCGCGGCGGCAGCTCTGCTGGCCGCCCGGGCCCGCCCCGCGCCGAGTCGACGCAACCGGATCACCAGTGTCTGGGTCCTCCTCTGCGCCGTCGCTCCGGAGCTCGACGAGTGGTCCCGGTTCTTCGCCGCGGGGGCCAGCAAGCGCGCCGCCGCCGAGGCCGGCATCCCCCGGGTGGTCAGCGCCCGGGAGGCCGACGATCTGCTCCGCGCAGCCGAACAGTTCGTCACGGTGGTGGAAACCGCGCTCGGCGTGGCCCACCAACCGGCCCTGGACGGTCTCGCCGCCTGATCCCGCCGTGCCACCGGCCGCCCCGCTAGGGGAGCCGGGCGGCCGGTGGCACGGCGTGCCGGTCCTCATCTGATCCACAGCAACGACGGGGGAGTTGGTCCAATGGCGGGCCGCATGGTGGCTGGTTCCGCCGCGCTGGCCGATCTGGTGCGCCCGGCGAGCGCGCCCGACCCGGTCGGTGGCCACCGGGTGCTGCCGGTGGTGCCCGAGCTGACCGGTCTGCTGCCCAACCGGGGCCTGCGCCGGGGCAGCACCATCGCGGTCGCCGCCGGCCAGCCCCGCCGCAGCGGTGGCACCTCGCTGATGCTGGCCCTGCTCGCCGAGGCGTCCCGGGCCGGCTCGTGGTGCGCCGTGGTCGGGGTGCCGACGTTCGGCGCGGGCGCGGCGGCCGAGCTGGGCATCGCCCTGGACCGGCTGGCCCTGGTGCCGAACCCCGGCCCCGAGTGGGCCACCGTGGTCGCCGCGCTGATCGACGGGGTGGACGTCGTGGTCACCACCGTGCCGGCCTCGGTCTCCGCCTCGGTCGCCACCCGGTTGGCCGCCCGGGCCCGGCAGCGCGGCAGCGTGCTCGTTCCGTACGGCCGGTGGGACGGCGCGGACGTGACGCTGCAGGTGGTCCGGGGAGTCTGGGAGGGTCTCGGGCTGGGCCGGGGGCGGTTGCGCCGTCGGGAGATCACCGTCTCGGCGCGCGGGCGCGGGGCGGCTGCCCGGCCCAAGGAGATCAAGGTCTGGCTCCCGGGTGACGAGTTGACCCGGGTGATCCCTCGTACGCTGCCGTCGCCCGTGGGTCGATCGGCCGCGCCACTCGCGCTGGTCGGTCAGGGGTGACCGGCACGCCGGCACGCACGCTGCTGCTGTGGTGCCCGGACTGGCCGGTGCTCGCCGCCGAGATCGTCGACGGGGTGCCGGCGACCGGCCCGGTCGCCGTGCTGCACGCCAACCGGGTGGTCGCCTGCTCCGAGCGGGCCCGCGCCGAAGGGGTGCGTCGAGGGCTGCGCAAGCGGGAGGCACAGGGGCGTTGTCCGCAGCTCACCGTCGTGGAGTACGACCCCGGCCGGGACGCCCGGGCGTTCGAACCGGTGGTCGCCGCGGTGGAGGAGTTGGTCGCCGGTGTCGAGGTGGTCCGTCCGGGCGCCTGCGCGGTGGCCGCCCGGGGGCCGGGCCGTTACCTCGGCGGCGAGGAGGCGGCCGCTGAGCGGATCATCGAGCATGTGGCGCAGTCGTGCCTGGTGGAGAGCCAGGTCGGCATCGCCGACGGGGTGTTCGCGGCCGGTTTGGCCGCTCGCGCCGGCCGGGTGGTGGCACCGGGTGGGACACCGGGGTTCCTGGCCGGGTTGCCGGTCGAGGCGCTCGGGCGGTCGGCGCTCGCCGACCTGCTGCGCCGGCTGGGAGTACGCACCCTCGGCGACTTCGCCGCCCTGCCGGCCGGCGACGTGCTGGCCCGGTTCGGGTTCGACGGTGCGCTGGCCCACCGGCTGGCCGCCGGGCGGGACCACCGCCCACTCGCCGTCCGGCAGCCGCCGGCCGACCTGACGGTGACCGCGGAGCACGACGACCCGATCGACCGGGTCGACGCGGCGGCGTTCGTGGCCCGGGCGCTGGCCGAGCAGCTGCACGAACGCCTGGCCGGGCACGGTCTGGCCTGCACCCGGCTCGGCATCGAGGCGGTCACCGAGCACGGGCAGGAGCTGCACCGGGTGTGGCGGCACGATGGCCTGCTCACCGCCGCGGCCATCGCCGACCGGGTGCGCTGGCAGCTCGACGGGTGGCTCTCCGGCAGCAATGGCCGGGCCGGTGCCCGACCGGCCCGGCCGACGGCCGGCATCATCCGGCTGCGACTGATCCCGGACGGGGTGATCGCCCAGGCTGGTCTGCAGGCCGGTCTCTGGGGGGAGACCGGCGAGGAGCGGGAACGCGCGCACCGGGCGTTGAGCCGGGTGCAGGGCATCCTCGGCCCGGAGGCGGTGGTGACCGCGGTGCTCGGTGGTGGGCGCGCCCCGGCCGACCAGGTGCGACTGGTGCCGTGGGGCGACGAACGCGTCCCCACCCGCCCCGGCCCGCCGCCCGATGCCGGTGTCGGCCCGACCACCGGCCAGGGCGGGAGTGCTCCGCCGTGGCCGGGCCGGCTGCCGCCGCCCGCGCCCGCCGTGGTGCTGCCCAGCCCGCTCGCCGCGACCGTGCACGACGCCGCTGGCGAGCCGGTGGTGATCAGCGCGCGGTTGGCGGTGAGCGCCGCGCCCGCCCGACTGGTGGTCGGTGCCGGTCAGCCGGCGGAGATCGTGGGTTGGGCCGGGCCGTGGCCGGTGGACGAGCGCTGGTGGGCGCCGGCCGAGGCCCGCCGACGGGCCCGGTTCCAGGTCAGCCTGGCCGACGGTGCCGCCCTGCTGCTGGCCGTGGAGTCGGGGCAGTGGTTGGTGGAAGCGATCTATGACTAGGTCAGGTCGATCCCTGCCCGGCGTCGGCTGGCTCCGCGCTGGCCGGGGAGCAGATGTCCTGATGAGCGTGATGACTCACAGACATCTTGATGCCTGTGAGTCATCACGCTCATCGCACCTCTCGCCGCCGTCGGGGCGACCGTCGTCGTGTCCGTCGTCGACCCGGTCACCCGGCATCCCTCGGCCGAGCAGGACCGGGCCGAGCAGGACCGGGCCGAGCAACGCGGCCGGAGCGGCCGGATGAGCTTCCACAACCCGAAGATGCCCTGGTCGGAGCTGGAGCGGGTGCTCTCCGGGCGGGCCAGCGGCGGCGCCGGCCGGTCGGGTGGCGGGCGGTCGCGCGAGGAGCGGCACCTGCACGTGGTGGACCCGCTCGCCGTGGACGCCGATGGCGGCGACTCCCCGGCCTGGAGCCGCCGCCGCGAGCAGTACCAGCCACCGGAGCTGACCCGCCCCGACGGCGTGGTGCCCTACGCGGAGCTGCACGCGCACACCAACTTCAGCTTCCTCGACGGCGCCAGCCACCCGGAGGAGCTGGCCGAGGAGGCGGCCCGGCTGGGGCTCACCGCGCTCGCCGTCACCGACCACGACGGCTTCTACGGGGTGGTCCGCTTCGCCGAGGCGGCCCGCACGCTGGGGCTGCCGACCATCTTCGGCGCGGAGCTGTCCCTCGGCCTGCCCGGCCCGCAGAACGGTGAGCCCGACCCGCACGGCGCGCACCTGCTGGTGCTCGCGCACGGCCACGAGGGGTACGCCCGGCTGGCCACCACCATCGCCCGCGCCCAGCTGCGCGGCGGGGAGAAGGGCCGCCCGGATTACGGGAGCCTGGAGGAGGTCGCCGCCGAGCTGAAGGATCACGTGCTGGTGCTGACCGGCTGCCGCAAGGGGCACGTGCCGGGTGCCCTGCTCACCGAGGGGGTGGACGCGGCGGCCCGCGAGCTGGACCGGCTGACCTCGCTCTTCGGCGCGGAGACGGTGGCGGTGGAGCTGACCGACCACGGCCATCCCGTCGACGCCGACCGTAACGACGCGCTCGCCGAGCTGGCCGCCGCGGCCGGGCTGCCGACGGTGGCCAGCAACAACGTGCACTACGCGAGCCCCGGCCGGCGTCGGCTGGCCACCACCGTCGCCGCGGTCCGGGCCCGACGCAGCCTGGACGAGATCGACGGCTGGTTGCCCGCGGCGGCCACCGCCCACCTGCGCAGCGGCGCGGAGATGGCGGCCCGGTTCGCCGCGTACCCGGGTGCGGTGGCGCGGGCCGCCGAGTTCGGCGCCGAGTTGGCCTTCGACCTTCAGCTCGTCGCGCCGCAGTTACCGGCGTACCCGGTGCCGCCGGGGCACACCGAGATGAGTTGGCTGCGGAAGCTGACAGCCGACGGTGCGCACGAGCGCTACGGGCCGCCGCAGGCGCACCCGACGGCGTACGCGCAACTCGAGCACGAACTGAACATGATCGAGGAGCTGGGTTTCCCCGGTTATTTCCTGGTGGTCTACGACATCGTCACGTTCTGCCGTGACCAGGACATCTACTGCCAGGGTCGGGGTTCGGCGGCCAACTCGGCGGTCTGTTACGCGCTGCGGATCACCAATGTGGACGCGGTCCGGCACCAACTGCTCTTCGAGCGGTTCCTCGCCCCGGAGCGGGACGGCCCACCCGACATCGACGTGGACATCGAGTCCGACCGCCGGGAGGAGGTGATCCAGCACGTCTACACCCGTTACGGCCGGGAGCACGCCGCCCAGGTCGCCAACGTCATCTCCTACCGGCCCCGGTCGGCCGTACGGGACGTGGCCAAGGCGT
Source organism: Micromonospora sp. NPDC047756 (assembly GCF_055587245.1). Lineage (NCBI taxonomy): Bacteria > Bacillati > Actinomycetota > Actinomycetes > Micromonosporales > Micromonosporaceae > Micromonospora > Micromonospora sp. NPDC047756. Next base: position 319,716 of record NZ_JBVJGQ010000008.1, on the reverse strand, counting down.
TCGGCTACTCCCCGGGGCAGCAGGACGCCTGGAGCAAGCAGATCGACAGGTGGGGCTCGGTCGCCACCGTCGATGTCGAGAACATCCCCGAGCAGGTGGTGGAGTACGCCAACGAGCTGCAGACGTTCCCGCGGCACCTGGGCATCCACTCCGGCGGCATGGTGATCTGCGACCGGCCGGTGATCGAGGTCTGCCCGGTGGAGTGGGGGCGGATGCCCGGGCGCAGCGTCCTGCAATGGGACAAGGACGACTGCGCCGCGGTGGGCCTGGTCAAGTTCGACCTGCTCGGCCTGGGCATGCTCTCCGCCCTGCACTACGGCTACGACATGATCGGGATGAGCCTCGACCTCGGTGACATGACCCTGGACGACCCGGAGGTCTACGACATGCTCTGCCGGGCCGACTCGGTCGGGGTGTTCCAGGTGGAGAGCCGGGCCCAGATGGCCACCCTGCCCCGACTCAAGCCCCGCGAGTTCTACGACCTGGTGGTCGAGGTGGCGCTGATCCGTCCCGGCCCGATCCAGGGCGGTTCGGTGCACCCGTTCATCCGCCGCAAGAACGGCCAGGAGCCGGTGACCTTCGCGCACCCGCTGATGCGCAACGCCCTGGAGAAGACCCTGGGTGTGCCGTTGTTCCAGGAGCAGCTGATGCAGCTCGCCATCGACCTGGCCGGCTTCGACGCGGCCGAGGCCGACCAGTTGCGCCGGGCGATGGGCGCCAAACGGTCGGTGGAGCGGATGACCCGGATCGCCGACCGGCTCTACGCTGGGATGGCGGAGCGGGGCATCACCGGTGAGCTGGCCGACGACGTCTACCGCAAACTCACCGCGTTCGCCAGCTACGGCTTTCCGGAGAGCCACGCGATGAGCTTCGCCTACCTGGTCTACGCCAGCTCCTGGCTCAAGCGTTACCACCCCGCGCCGTTCCTGGCCGCGCTGCTCAACGCCCAGCCGATGGGTTTCTACTCGCCGCAGACCCTGGTCGACGACGCCCGTCGGCACGGGGTGGAGGTCCGCCGTCCGGACATCAACGCCAGCGGGGCGGTGGCGGTGCTGGAGTCCACTCCGGAGACCCGGTGGGGCAGCGGGCCGGGGGAGCCGCCGCACGCCTGGGGGCTGGGCGGCCCCGCCGTCCGGCTCGGCCTGTCCAGTGTGCGCACACTCGGTGCCGACGTGGCCGAGCGGATCGAGGCCGAGCGGGCCGGGCGCGGGCCGTACACCGACATGCCGGACCTGGCCCGGCGGGTCGGTCTCACCGCCGCGCAGTTGGAGGCGTTGGCCACCGCGGACGCCTTCGCCTGTTTCGGGTTGACCCGGCGGCAGGCGCTGTGGGCCGCCGGTGCGGCGGCCCAGGACCGACCGGGCCGGTTGCCCGGCACGGTGACCGGCGCGGCGGCGCCCACGCTGCCCGGGATGGAGGCGGTGGACCGGCTGGTCGCCGACGTGTGGGCCACCGGGTTGTCGCCGGAGAGCCACCCCGCCCGCTTCATCCGGGGGCAGCTCGACGTGCTCGGCGCGGTGCCGATCGCCCGGCTCGGCCGGGTGGAGCCGGGGCAACGGATCCGGGTCGGCGGCATCGTCACCCACCGGCAACGCCCGGCGACCGCGGGCGGGGTCACCTTCCTCAACCTGGAGGACGAGACGGGGATGCTCAACGTCACCTGTTCGCCGGGGCTGTGGCAGCGCTACCGGCGGGTGGCGCGGACCAGTGCCGCGCTGGTGGTACGGGGGCGGTTGCAGCGGCACGAGGGGGTGACCAACCTGGTCGCCGACCGGCTGGACGCCATCGAGCCTCCGGTGCGTCCGGCGTCCCGCGACTTCCGCTGAATTCAGTGATCCACATTACGGTTTCCGGAGCCGCCGGGCGGGAGACTCGTCCCGAGCGGGCAGAGCGGCCCGTGATCCGTGAGGGGGAACGACAGTGACGGGAAATCACGCGTACACCGGTGGAATCGCCAACGCCCGGCGGACCCGACTGGGCACCGGCTGGGTGCCGTCGCACCTCGCCGACCCCCGCGAGTACGAGGTGACGAACGGCCCGGTGGCCAACGAGCGCCGGTCCCGGGCGGAGGACGAGGCCGAGGGCACCGAGGCCTGACCGCCGCCGCGCCACGCACCGATCGGGCGTGTGGTGGGCGCCCCCGCCACACGCCCACACCATCACCGGGCCGAGTGACTAGGCTCGGCCGGGTGGAGCAGACCCGAGGCCGGTTCGCCGAGCCGCCGCTGACACCCCGCACCGCCGTGATCTGGTCGGTGCTCCGCGCCGAGCTGGACCGGCGCGGCGACGCCGAGCTCACAGTGCTGGACGTGGGCGGCGGCACCGGTGGTTTCGCCGTTCCGTTGGCCCGCGCCGGGCACCGGGTCACCGTCGTCGACGCCAGCCCCGACGCGCTCGCCGCGCTCACCCGCCGCGCCGCCGAGGCCGGGGTGGCCGACCGGATCGCCGCCGTGCAGGGCGACGGTGACGCCCTAGCCGGGCTGGTCGAGCCGGCCGGCGTCGACCTGGTGCTCTGCCACGCCGTCCTGGAGGTGGTCGACGACCCGACGCCGGTGGTGACCGCGCTGGCCACCGCGCTGCGCCCGGGTGGCGCGGCCAGTGTGCTGGTGGCCGGCCGGGCCGCCGCCGTGCTGGGCCGCGCGATGAACGGGCACCTGGACGTCGCGACCACCCTGGCCGCCGATCCGGCCGGCACCGCCGGCCCGCGCGACACGCTGCGCCGACGCTACGACGCCGCCACCGCCGCCGCGCTGCTCGGCGCCGCCGGGCTGGAGGTCGAGGAGATCCACGGGGTACGCGTGCTGGCCGACCTGCTGCCGGCCGCCGTCGCCGACGGGCAGTCCGCGGCCGTGGTCGAGCTGGAACGGGCGCTGGCCGCCCAACCGCCGTACCGGGACCTGGCCGCCCAACTGCACCTGTTCGCCCGCCGGCCGGCATGATCGCCGAGGCCGGTGGCCAGCCGGCAGCGCTGGACATCCTCGGGCCGGGTCACGGCGGCGGTCGCCTCGCCGACGTGCTGCCCAGCGCACTGGCCGTGCTCGGGGTGCCCGGCTCGACCGACCCGCTCGGGCTCCGGCCCGCGCTGGCCGGGGTACGCCGGATCGCGGTGCTGCTCGTCGACGGGCTCGGCTGGTACCAGCTGCCGACCGCGGCGCCGTACGCGCCGACTCTCGCCGGACTCGCCGCGACGGTGGCCCGGCCGCTCATCGCCGGTTTCCCGTCCACCACCCCGACCAGCCTGGTGTCGCTGGGCACCGGCGTCGCGCCAGGCGCACACGGTGTGCTCGGCTTCACCGTGCGGGTGCCCGGCACCGAGCGGGTGCTCACCCACACCGACTGGGCCGCCGATCCGTCGCCGCTGTGCTGGCAGCCGGTGCCCACCCAGTTGGAGCGGGCCCGCGCCGCCGGAGTCACGACGAGCGTGGTGAGCCGGCCGGAGTTCGGCGGCAGCGGGTTGACAGTGGCCGCCAACCGGGGTGGCGACTTCCGGGGCGCCGCCGGCGCGGACGCGGTGGCCACCGCCATGCTGGCCGCGCTGACCGCCGGGGCCGGGCCCACCCTGGTCTCCGGCTACCACGCCGACCTGGACCGGCACGGCCACCTCAGCGGCGTCGACTCGGCACCCTGGCGGGTCGCCGCGACCGAGGTGGACGCCCTTCTCGCCCGACTGGTCGACGGGCTGCCGCCGGACGCGGCGCTGCTGGTGACCGCCGACCACGGGCAGCTCGACATCCCCGCCGCGCACCGCTTCGACCTGGACACCGACCCGCGACTGCGCGCAGGCCTGCGGCTGGTGGCCGGCGAGGCCCGGGTCCGCTACCTGCACGTCGAGCCGGGCGCGGTGGACGACGTGCGGGCCACCTGGTCGGAGGTGCTGGGCGCCACGGCCCGGGTACGCACCCGCGACGAGATGGTGGCCACCGGCTGGTTCGGGCCGGTGGCCGAGGAGCACCTGGGTCGGATCGGCGACGTGGTGGTGATCTGCAACGACACGTACGCGGTCATGGCCAGTCGCACCGAGCGGCCGATGGCGTCGAAGTTGGTGGCCTACCACGGGTCGGACACCGCCGCGGAGCTGACCGTACCGCTGCTCGTCGTCCGGGGCTGACCCAGGCGGACGGTTCGGCCCGCCGGCCGACGGTGGTGTCGTACCTCCGGGTTAACCTGCCGGGATGGGTCGCAGCCAGTCGTTGCCCCGGGGCGACGATCCGCGCTTCGGACCGGACGCCGACGACTCCGCCAGCCCGATCCTGCACGTCGACATGGACGCCTTCTTCGCCGCCGTCGAGGTGCGCCGTCGCCCGGAGCTGCGCGGCCGGCCGGTGGTCGTCGGCGGTGTCGGCCCGCGCGGGGTGGTCAGCTCGGCCAGCTACGAGGCCCGCCGGTACGGCGTCCGCAGCGCGATGCCGACCAGTCAGGCCCGGGCCCGCTGCCCCCACGCGGTCTACCTGCCACCGGATTTTTCCGCCTACACGGCCGCCTCCCGGGCCGTCATGCAGATCTTCCGGGACGTCACGCCGCTGGTCGAGCCGCTCTCCCTCGACGAGGCGTTCCTCGACGTGACGGGTGCCCGTCGGCTCTTCGGCTCCCCGGCCACCATCGCCCGGCTGATCCGTCGCCGGGTCGCCGACGAGCAGGCGCTGACCTGCTCGGTCGGGGTGGCCCCGACCAAGTTCGTAGCCAAGCTCGGCTCCACCCGGGCCAAGCCGGACGGCCTGCTGGTCGTGCCCCCGGGGCAGGTGCTCGACTTTCTGCACCCGCTGCCGGTGGACGCCCTGTGGGGGGTGGGGGAGCGCGCCGCCGAGGCGCTCCGCCGACTCGGTCTGGCCACCGTCGGCGACCTCGCCGAGGCTCCGGTCGGCATGCTCCGCCGAGCCGTCGGTGCCGCCTCGGCCTCGCACCTGCACGAGCTGGCCTGGGGGCGCGACCCGCGCGGGGTCAGCCCCGAGCACGTCGACAAGTCGATCGGCGCCGAGGTGACCTTCGACGTCGACGTGGCCGACCCGCTGGAGATCCGCCGTGCGTTGCTCGCGCTCAGCGCGAAGGTCGGTGTCCGTCTGCGCGGCTCCGGGCAGGTCGGGCGCACCGTCTCACTCAAGGTCCGGCTGGCCGACTTCCGCACCGTCAGCCGATCTCGCACCCTCGACGTTCCCACCGACACCGCCCGCGAGATGTTCGACACGGTATGGGCGCTCTACACCGCATTGGACCCGGGCGAGCGGATCCGACTCGTGGGTGTCCGGGTGGAAGGGCTCGCCCCGGCGCAGGGCGCCCCCCGGCAACTCACCCTCGGCGCTCCCGAGCGCGGGTGGCGCGAAGCGGAAGCTGCCGCGGACGCCGCGGCTGCCCGTTTCGGGCGGTCCGTCATAGGTCCGGCCAGTCTGATGGGCGACCGTGATCCCCGTCGAAACGAAAATCCACCCCGCCCATAGGTCGTCCCGCTTTCCGACGCGCGAGCCCCCTCGTAGACTTGCGGGTAAGCAGCCGGTTGGCTGCCACGGTCTGTCGGCCCGAGTGGGCCCGACCAACGTGACCGGGGAGGAGTGCCGTGCCGCTCTCGGAGCACGAGCAGCGGCTGTTCGAGCAGATCGAGCGGTCGCTTGCCGAGGACCCCAAATTCGCCTCGGCCGTGCGCGCCAGCGATCCGCGCTTCCATGCGCGGCGTCGCCTGCTCGTCGCCGCCGGCGTCATCATCGCTGGCTTGGCTCTACTGGTCTATGGCGCGGTGATCAAGACTCCACCACTGGCGGTGGCGGGCTTCGTCGTCATGCTGGCGTCGGCCGCGTTCGCGGTGCAGTCGCACCGGCGGGCGCAGTCACCCGACCTGCACGTGGTGGGCGGCACGACGAGTCGTCGTCGTCCCCGCGGTGGCCGATCCGGTCGCCGGTCGTCAATCCTGGACCGCATGGAGGACAGGTGGCGGCAGCGCCCGGAGGGGCACCGCTGAGCCGGTCCCGCCGCTGAGGCGGGCCGTACGCCGCGACGAGCGGTCGCCGGGCACAGCCCCCGGCGACCTCCGTCGTATCCGCGCGCCCTCTGCCGCTGCCAGCGTCCCGCCGCCGCGCCTGCTCTCGTCGCTGTGCCGGCTGCGTCGCCGCACCGCCGCGCTGGCTCTCGGTGCCGCGCTGGCCGCGTCGCCCGGCTGGCCGCGTCGCGTGCCGGCACCTGACGCATGATCATGTGATGAAAAGTAGGCACCGAAGGTCCGAGAGACCTACTTTTCATCACATGATCATGGGAATGGTGAGCCGGGCGTAGGGATGGTGAGCCGGGCGTAGGGATGCCGGGCTGGGCTGGGCAGGCTGGCGCGATGGGCTGGGCAGGCTGGCGCGATGGCTGGGCTGGCTGAGTTGGGCTGGGTTGGGCCGGGCTGGGCGGGCTGGGGCTGGGCGGGGCGGGCTGCGCTGGGCTGGGTCGGGCGGGCTAGGACGGGCGGGGCTGGGACGGGCTGGGACGGGCTGGGTTGGGACGGCGGCGGGTGAGTCGCCGTCCCAACCCAGGGACCGGTCGGTCAGCGAGCTGCCCGGCCGGCCAGCAGCCGTCGAGGATTCCACCGCAGCAGTCGGTACCGGGCCTGCCCGGTGAACGCCACCATCCGGCTGGACCTGTCGGCCATGCTGGTGCGCCAGCGCAGCAGCACCGAAGGCGGCAGCACGGCGGCGCGCAGGCGGGTCCGTCGGTCCGCCTGTGTCGCGAGCGCCGCACGGACCGCTCGCAGCGCCGGCAGCAACGGCTCACCGGTCAGCGGATCCCGCGCGTAGCGGGCCCGCTCCTCGGCCCGGCCGAGCAGCCGCGCCGACCCGATCGCGTCGTCATCGTCGAGGGAGTCCCGGACCAGCCGGTCCGCGGTTGCCCTGGGCGTCTCGGTCGGATCGACCGGCACCCGGAAGTCGACAAGCGTGTCGAGCAGCTCCGCCCAGGCGGCGTGCGCGTCCGCGCGGGCCCGGTTGGCGTCCGCGCTGACCACCACCGGACGTGCCCCCGGCTCGCTGTCGCCGCCGACCGTGGCGGAGGCCATCGCCCCGCTCGTCGCGCGACCACTGCGTCGGCGGCGCAGGGCCATCCGGCGCAGCGCGGGCACCGCGAGCAGCAGCAGCAGGGCCACCAGGCCCGCTGCCCACCAGGGCCAGACCGGTGGCTGCTCGTTCGGCGTCGTCCCGCCGAGAGAGAGCCCGTCGTCGGCGTCCCGGTCGGCGTTGTCCGGGCCGGTCGGCTCCGTCGAGGCGCCCGGGTCCGTCGGGGCGCTCGTGGCGCCGGAACTCGGGCTGGGCTCCTCCGGCGCGTCAGTGTCCGGTGCCCAGGCCGACCGGGTGGAGCCGGGCACCCCGTACGCCGGGGTGGCGTCGAACGGCACCCAACCGGCCCCGTCGAAGTAGACCTCGGTCCAGGCGTGCAGGTTGAGGTTCGTCAGCGTGAAGGTGTCACCGTCGCGCTTGCTGCCGTTGGTGAAGCCGAACGCCACCCGGGCCGGAATGCCGGCCGAACGGACCAGCCACGCCATCGCGGCGGCGTACTGCTGGCAGTAGCCCACCTTGTTGGTCAGGAAGTTGACGATGTCCTGACCGCTGCTGCCGCTCTCGGTGCTCAACCGGTAGCTGAAACCGTTGTCCGCCGAGAAGTGCTGGTAGATCGACAGCACCCGGTCGTAGTCCGTGCGCTTGCCCTGGATCAGGCCCTTGACCAGTTCCTCCACCTCGGGCACCGGCCCGGGGGTGGCGGTCATCTGTCGGCGTAGGGGGTGCTCGGTCGGCAGTGATCGCGCGGCCCGCAACGCCTCGGGCGTGAAGGTCGAGCGGACGTAGTCGAAGGAGTACTTCCGACCGCGGGAGTTCTCCCGGTTGGAGAAGACGACCTGCTGGCCGGTGTCGTAGAGCCAGTTGTCGCTGAGGTCGTCGGCGCGGGTCGGTTCGGCGTAGACCGGCATCAGCGACATGCTCAAGCTCTTGGTGACCTCGACGGTCGCCTTGTAGGTGGTCTGCTGCACGCCTGGACCGGCCCGGTCGGCCGGGTTCGGCAGGTCCCGGTTGACCGACCGGCCGCTGGGGTTGCGCGCCTGGAAACCAGCGGGTCGTAGCTCGTCGGCGACCGCGTAGCGCAGGTAGAACGGGTTCTGCTCGGACGTCTTGACCTTGACCAGGTCGGCTACCTGGGACTGGTTGAGCTGGCCGGCGAGCGAGGCGAACAGGTCGATCCGACCCGACGTGCCGCCCGAGCCGGACCCGTTGCCGGTGCCGTTGCCCGGCCCTCGGCTCAGCGAGTCGAGCAGTCCGCCGGTCATGCCGGGCACCGCCAGCGGCAGCACCACCGCCAGGGCCACCCCGACCGCCGCGAGCCGGCGGCCGGCGGACGCCAGCGGAGAGGCCTCCCACACGTCGACGTCGCGGCCGTCACCGGTGAACCGCCGCCCGAAGCGGCGCACCCGGTCGACGTTGTCGGTGACCAGCAGCCAGAGGTAACCGGCGGCGCCCACCACGAACGGCACGGCGGGGACGCTGTCCACGTAGACGGCGACCGGCACCGAGTAGATGGCGAGCATCGGCAGCCCCGCCAGTGCGGGCCGGCGCAGCCCCACGGCCAGCACGTCCACCAGCACGGCGACCCCGCCGACGCCGAGCACGGCGATGAACAGCAACGGGTCGGTGTCCGGGACCTCGACCCCGTACGAGCGCATGTCCTGCATGGAGCCGGCGAGCAGGTCGCCGAAGTACGCGAACGTGCCCGGGGTGGGCAGGATCGCGAACAGCTCCTGGCCGCTGGGGAACAGCCAGGTCAGGGCGAGCATCAGCCCGGCCAGCATGCCCAGCACCTGACCCCACAGCGGTGCCCGGGCGAGGCGGGTCAGCGCGGCCACCCCGGCCACCACAGCAACCGCGATGATGGACTCGATCAGCCACGTCCAGCCCTGGAAGATGGCCGACAGCGGCGCGGCGGCCAGCAGCGTGGCAGCGGCCGCCACCATGCCGATGTTCCGACTGCTGATCATGAGGGGAGCCTTCCGTTCATCGCACGCCGCCGGCGACGGTCTCGGCCAGCGCGGCCCGCAGGGCGAACCCCTGGGCCCCCCGACCGGCCTGCGGCCACAGCGCCGGCAGCCGGCCGCCGTGGTCGACGCCGACCACCCGCCAGCCACTCTGCACCATGGCGAGGACGGCGGCGGCGTGCGCGTGCTCCGCCTCGCTGCGCGCCTTCTCCGGCAGGCTGAGCCAGGTGGAGCTGTTCAGGAGGAAGCCGACGCAGGTGGCGCCGTTGCCCCGCAGCCCGGCCAGTACCTCCGCCTCGGCGACGCTCACCGCGCCGAACAGGCCGATGATCAGGCCGCCGTCGGCGCGTTGGCGGACCCGCTGCACCAGGCCGGTGACCTCGGCACGCTGGTCCAGTCGCACCTCCGCGAGGTGATCGAGCAGCGTGCCGTCCCCGCCGGCCTCCGAGGCGTCCACATCCGCCCCCGAACCGGTGACCAGGCGCAACTTGTAACCGGCCTGCCGCAGGTGGACGGCGATGCTCGCGGCGGCCGAGACCGACCACTCGAAACTGGCGGTCGGCCCCTCGCCCCGGTGGCCGTACGCCCGGGTGTCCAGGACGACGGTGGCGCGGCTCTCCCACGGTTGCTCCTCGCGACGCACCATCAGCTCACCGGTGCGGGCGGTGGACTTCCAGTGCACCCGGCGCAGGTCGTCGCCGCGCCGGTACTCCCGGGTCGCCGCGTCGTCCTCGCCGTGCACGGCCACCGAGCGGGCCCGGCTGTCGCCGCTGCCCGCGTACTCGCCGGGGAGCCGGACCGACGGCAGCGGGGTGACCTGCGGGATGACCGTCAGGTGGTCGGTGCTGGGGAAGGAGCGGGTGAGTTCACAGAGGCCGAACGGATCGGTCATCCGGACGACCAGCGGGCCCACGTCGTAGCGGCCCCGCACGTCGGCCCGCACCGTGTACGCCACCGAGCTGGCCTGGTGAGCGCCGAGTCGCTCCAACACCACCCGGGGTCGGCTGCCCAACGCGTAGGGCAGCCGGTCTTCCAGGAGCAGGGTGCCGGTCGGCAGCCGGGAGAGGTTCTGTAGGCGCAGCACCACCCGGGAGTTGGCGCCGACCGGAACCCGGTGCGGGTCGAGCGAACGGTTGCAGGCCAGCTTGTAGCGGCTCCGCCCGACGTAGGCGGCGGCCAGCAACGGCAGGATGGCCAACAGCACAGCCACCCGGAGCAGGTCCTTCTCGCCGAGGATGCCGGCTGAGATCGCCGCCGCGACCGCAGCGGCAAGAAAGGACCGGCCGCGGGTGGTCAGCCCGCGTAGCCCGGCACGCACGTCATGGCCTCCGCGGCTCGTAGGGTGCGCGACCGTTGCCGGTGGCGGGGGGCCGGGTGTCGTACGGATTGCGCTGCCTGTCGTGTGGCAGCGGCAGGCGGTGCACCAGCTCGGAGACGATCGCGTCGGTGGTGCGCCGGGCGAGCTGCGCGTCGGCGTTCGGGATGATCCGGTGGGCCAGCACCGGCACCGCCAGGGCCTGAAGGTCGTCGGGGAGGACGTAGTCGCGGCCCTCCAGGGCGGCCACCGCCCGGGCGGTGCGCAACAGTTGCAGGGTCGCCCGGGGGGACGCGCCGAGCCGGAGGTCGGGGGCCTCGCGGGTGGCGGTGACCAGGTCGATCGCGTACTGCTTGACGGCGTCCGCCACGTGCACCTGCCGGACGGTGGCGATCAGCTGTCGGACGATGGCCGCGTCGGCGACCGCGCGCAGCTCGTGCAGCGGGTCGGTGGCGCCGTGCCCGTCGAGCATGGCCAGCTCGGCGTTGGAGTCCGGGTAACCCATCGCGATGCGGGCGGTGAACCGGTCGCGCTGCGCCTCCGGCAGCGGATAGGTCCCCTCCATCTCGATCGGGTTCTGGGTGGCGATCACCATGAACGGGGTCTGGAGCTGGTACGTCACCCCGTCGACGGTGACCTGCCGCTCCTCCATGCACTCCAGCAACGCCGACTGGGTCTTCGGCGAGGCCCGGTTGATCTCGTCGCCGACCACCAGGTTGGCGAACACGGCCCCGGGGCGGAACTCGAAGTCGTGCGTCTCCTGGTTGTAGACGCTGACGCCGGTGACGTCGCTGGGCAGGAGGTCGGGGGTGAACTGGATCCGTCGTACCGTGCAGTCGATGGACCGCGCGAGGGCCTTGGCAAGCTTCGTCTTGCCGACACCCGGGACGTCTTCGATCAGGAGGTGACCCTCGGCGAGCAGGACGGCCAGGGCGAGCCGCACGGTGGCGGTCTTACCCTCGATGACCTGCTCGATGTTGGCCACGATGGCCTCGCTGGCGGCTCGGAACTCGTCGTGCGGCAACAGGCCGCCCACCTCGTCCCAGGTCTGTTGTGTCACGGGCCTCCTCCTCGTCGCCGTCACGGCAGCTCTCTAGAGAGCACCTGGACCCGCCGTTGGGTTCGCGACGTCGAGCCTCGTATGCCGCAGGAATCTCACTAGTCTCTCAGGCTAACCATGTTTGTCGTTATCGCCGACCCCCGCAGGTAGTCCGTCGGTTACTCCCCGGAATATTCGCCGGCCAGCCGAGCGTGGTCGCTGAGCCCCCGGCTGTCCGGCCTCGGCGGTAGTGGCGCGTCAGCGGACCGGGCGGCGAGGTACACTGCGGGGCATGGCCGGAGTCTTCCTGCTTCTTACCGGGCCGTGCTGATGCGCTGAACCCAGCGACAGCACGGCGGCCCCTCCTGCGCGAGGGGCTTTTTTGTGCCCTCCGCCGGCCCGGCCCGGTGGTGCCGAGACGAAGCGAAGCGAAGCGAGGAGAGACGATGAGTGAGGCAGCCGCACCGGCGGGCGACATCCCCCCGTTCCGGTACACCGCGGCCCTGGCCGACGAGATCGAGATTCGTTGGCAGGACACCTGGGCGCGCGAGGGCACCTTCCACGCACCGAACCCGACCGGCCCGCTGGCCGACCCGACCCACCCACGCGCCGGCGCGGAGAAGCTGTACGTGCTGGACATGTTCCCGTACCCCTCCGGAGCGGGGCTGCACGTCGGCCACCCGCTGGGCTACATCGGCACCGACTGTTACGCCCGCTACCAGCGGATGGCCGGTCGCAACGTGCTGCACGCGATGGGCTTCGACGCGTTCGGCCTGCCCGCCGAGCAGTATGCGGTGCAGACCGGCACCCACCCCCGGACCACCACCGTCGCGAACATCGAGCGGTACAAGGCGCAGCTGCGCCGGCTGGGGCTGGCGCACGACGAGCGTCGTTCGGTGGCCACCATCGACACCGACTTCTACCGCTGGACCCAGTGGATCTTCCTGCAGATCTTCAACTCCTGGTACGACAGCGAGGCTGGCCGGGCCCGCCCGATCGCCGAGCTGATCGCCGAGTTCGAGGGCGGTAACCGGCCCACCCCAAACGGCCGGGCCTGGGCCGAGCTGAGCGTCGCCGAGCGCCGCCAGGTCGTCGACGACCACCGCCTGGCGTACGTCTCGCAGGCGCCGGTGAACTGGTGCCCGGGGCTGGGCACCGTGCTGGCCAACGAGGAGGTCACCGCCGACGGCCGTTCCGAGCGGGGCAACTTCCCGGTCTTCAAGCGCAACCTGAAGCAGTGGATGATGCGGATCACCGCCTACGGCGACCGGCTGCTGGACGACCTGGACAGCCTGGACTGGCCTGAGCCGATCAAGCTGATGCAGCGCAACTGGATCGGTCGCTCCCAGGGCGCCCACGTCGACTTCCCGACCAGCGCGGCACCGGTGCGGGTGTTCACGACCCGTCCGGACACCGTCTTCGGGGCCACCTACATGGTGCTGGCGCCCGAGCACGAGCTGGTCGACACGTTGGCCCCGGCCGCCTGGCCGGACGGGACGAGGGACGCCTGGACCGGTGGGCACGCCAGCCCCCGGGAGGCCGTCGAGGCGTACCGCAAGGCGGCGGGCGCCAAGACCGACGTCGAGCGGCAGTCCGACACCAAGGAGAAGACCGGGGTCTTCATCGGCGCGTACGCCACCAACCCGGTCACCGGCGGGCAGATCCCGATCTTCATCGCCGACTACGTGCTGGCCGGCTACGGCACCGGCGCGATCATGGCGGTGCCGGCGCAGGACGAGCGGGACTGGGCGTTCGCCGAGGTCTTCGAGCTGCCCATCGTCCGTACCGTGCAGCCGGCGGAGGGCTTCGACGGCAAGGCGTACACCGGGGACGGCCCGGCGATCAACAGCGCCGCGCCCGAGCGCGGCCTGGACCTGAACGGCCTGGGGGTCGCCGACGCCAAGGCGGCGATCATCGCCTGGTTGGAGGCGAACGGGCACGGCACCGGCGCGGTGACCTACCGGCTGCGTGACTGGCTGTTCTCCCGGCAGCGTTACTGGGGCGAACCGTTCCCGATCGTCTACGACGAGACCGGCGCGGCCATCGCCCTGCCGGAGGAGATGCTGCCGGTCGAGCTGCCGGAGGTGGACGACTTCTCCCCGAAGACGTTCGACGCCGACGACGCCGACAGCAACCCGGAGACCCCGCTGTCGCGGCGGCGCGACTGGGTCGAGGTCGAGCTGGACCTGGGTGACGGGCCGAAGCGCTACACCCGGGAAACCAACGTGATGCCGCAGTGGGCCGGCTCCTGCTGGTACGAGCTGCGTTACCTGGACCCGACCAACAGCGAGCGGTTCGTCAACACGGAGAACGAGCGGTACTGGATGGGTCCGCGCGGCGACGGCGACTGCGGGGGCACCGACCTGTACGTCGGTGGCGCCGAGCACGCCGTGCTGCACCTGCTGTACGCGCGCTTCTGGCACAAGGTGCTGTTCGACCTGGGGCACGTGTCGTCGTTCGAGCCGTTCCGCAAGCTGTTCAACCAGGGCATGATCCAGGCGTACGCGTACACCGACTCGCGTGGCAGCTACGTGCAGGCCGAGGACGTGGTCGAGCGCGACGGCGCGTACTACCTGGAAGACCTGGTGGTCAACCGCGAGTACGGCAAAATGGGCAAGTCCCTGAAGAACGTGGTGACCCCCGACGACATGTGCGCCGCGTACGGCGCGGACACCTTCCGGGTGTACGAGATGTCGATGGGCCCGCTGGAGGTCTCCCGCCCCTGGGAGACCCGGGCGGTGGTCGGCTCGTACCGGTTCCTGCAGCGGGTGTGGCGGGCCGTCGTCGACGAGCAGACCGGCGACCTGCGGATCACCGAGGACCCGGCCGACGAGGCGACCCGCCGGCTGCTGCACACGGTGATCGACGGGGTCCGTGGTGACATGGACGCCATCCGGTTCAACACCGCGATCGCCAAGCTGATCCAGCTGACCAACGGGCTGACCGGCCTGTCGGCCACGCCCCGCGAGGTGGCCGAGCCGCTGGTGCTGATGGTCGCGCCGTTCGCCCCGCACCTGGCCGAGGAGTTGTGGCGCAAGCTGGGCCATGACACCTCGCTGACGTACGCGGACTTCCCGACCGCCGATCCGGCTCTGCTGGTGGCCGACACGGTGACCTACCCGGTGCAGGTCAACGGCAAGGTCCGCGGCCGGGTCGAGGTCCCCGCCGACGCCTCCGAGGAGAGCGTCCGCGCGGCGGCCCTGGACGCGGTGGCGGCGACCCTGAACGGCAAGGAGCCGCGCAAGGTCATCGTGGTCAAGGGCCGGATGGTCTCGGTCGTCGCCTGACAACGGTGCCCCGCGTCGTGAGCGAGACGCACAGTAACCTCCACCGAAGCGAACACTGAAACGAGCGTGATGACTCAGAGACATCAATATGTCTCTGAGTCATCACGCTCCTCGGCGCATCCCCCGCCCCGCCCCGCCTCCGCCCCCGCCCTCCGCCTCCGCGATCTTGCAGTTTCGGTGCGGGTTATGCCCTTTTTGTTCAGTAATGCCGGGACAGAAAGTGCAAGATCGCGGAGGTTGGGGACGGGATGGGGCGGTCGGGGTCAGACCGGCATGGTGCGGCGGCGGCGCTCCGCGCGCCACCACTGGTGGATGAGCACCAGGCTGGCGATCAGGCCGAGGCTGGCCGGGGCGGCGGCGTACCAGTTGACGTGGCCGGGGGAGCTGACCGCAGCGCCGATCGCCGCGTAACCGAAGGCGGTCGGCGCGGACGCGATCACGCTGCCGGCCAGGAACGGCAGCACTCGGGCGCCGGTCGTGCCGTAGCCGTAGCTGACCAGGCCGAAGCCGGCGATCGGCAGCAGCCGGACGGTGACCACACCGAGCACGCTCTGCCGGGCGAACCAGCCGTCGAGGCGGGCCAGTCGACCCCGGACGCGTTCGGCCACGAACTCCCGACCGAGCAACCGGCCGACAGTGAACCCGATCGCCGCCGCCACCAGCGCGGCGCCCAGGGCGTACGCGGCACCTTCCAGCGGGCCGAAGATCGCACCCGCGGCGAGTGTGATGAAGGTCCGGGGCACCAGGGCTACAAGCAGCAGCGCGCCACCGAGGATCGCCGCCACCGGGGCGAGGTCGCCCAGCCGGTCGGCGACCAGCGGCAACTGCGCCGGATCCGGCCGGGGCACCAGCAGCAGCAGTAACCCGCACCCGCCGATCAGCAGCACGAGCAGGGCGAACCGGGCGGCCGGCGGCTGCCGCAGCAGCCGCCGGACGGCACGGATCATGCCCGAGCGGCGGCCACCGCGGAGCGGCGCTCGTTGCGGAGCCGGTCCGACCAGGTGTCGTCCAACGGCGGCAGCTGGTGCGCCCCGGTGGCCCAGCGCAGCAGCAGGTCGGCCAGGGCCGGGTTGCGAGCCAGCGCCGGCCCGTGCGAGTAGGTGCCCAGCAGCTTGCCGCGCCACGCGCCCTCGGTGGCGCTGTCGTTGCCGACCCCGGCGGTGACCCGGGCCAGCGGCGAGACCTCCGGACCGAGGTGGGTGCGGCCGCCGTGGTTCTCGAAACCGGTCAGCGGGGGCAGACCCAGCCGGGGGTCGATCTCACCGGCCAGCTCGCCCACGGCCCGGCTCTCGCCCCGGTCGGAGTGCAGGTCGAGCAGCTCCAGCCCGCGGCACTGCACACCCTTGGCGAAGAACGAGGTGCCGAGCAGCTGGTAGCCGGCGCAGACGCCGAACACCACCGAGCCCTGCGCGACGGCGCGGTGCAGGCCGCCGTCGGCCAGCAGCCGCTGGGCGCCGAGCGCCTGCGGGCCGTCCTCGCCGCCACCGACCAGGTAGATGTCGGCGGTCGCCGGCAGCCGTTCGTCGGAGCGGACCTCCAGCACCTCGACCGGCATCCCCCGCTGACGGGCCCGCCGGGCGAGGATCAGGGCGTTGCCCCGGTCGCCGTAGGTGGAGAGCAGGTCGGGGTAGATCCAGACGATGCGCAGACTCTCAGATGACACGGTCCAACTCCGCTCGGATGTCCTGGAACGCGGTGTAGTTCGCGATGACCTCCAGCCGCCCGGGCGGGACCGACCGGAGGGCGTCGTCGAACGTGCGGACGTGCTGGAACGGCACGTCGTTGACGTCCAGTCGAACCGCCAGGTCGTATGCCCGGTCGCCGGTGATCAGCACCTGCCGGCCCCGGAGCGGGGCGAAGTCGACGTCGTAGAGCCAGGAGGTGTCCAGACCGTCGGGATCGCGCGCGTTGATGGAGAGCAGGGTCGGCGCGTTGTCGGCCATGTCGAACGCCTCCAGCCAACTGGCCGGGTTCTTGGCCAGCAGCAGCCGGATGTTGCGCCCGTCCTTGTCGACCTGCGCGTAACGGCCTGCCACCGAGGTGACGATGCCGAGGCGGGACACCGCGTCGACCGGGCGGACGCCGAACTCGGCGGCCACCGCCAGCGCTGTCGCGGCGTTGCCGAGGTTGACCTTGCCGGGCAGCTGGAGGGAGACCTTGTGCCAGGCGCCGGTGGGATCGAGCACACCCTCGTCCTCGACGACCCAGTGCGGCTCCGGTCGGCGTAGCGGGCAGCCGGTGCACCACCACTGCTCGCCGGAGCGCTGGATGGTGGAGCCGCACTCCGGGCAGACCCAGGAGTCGTCGTGCCACCGCTGGCCGGCACTGAACCACGTGACGTGCGGCGGGTTGATGCCCCGGGCGGGATCACCCGGTGGGGTGGCGGCCCACACCACCAGCGGGTCGTCGGCGTTGGCCACCACCCGTACGTTGGTGTGCCGGACCAGCGCCGCACGCCAGAGCTGCGCCATCATGGCGACCTCCTTGGCGCGGTCGAGCTGGTCGCGGGAGAGGTTCAGCAGCGCGACCACGTGCGGCTCGGTCGCCTCCAGCACCTGTGCCAGGTAGTGCTCGTCGACCTCCAGCACCGCGTACGGGGTGCTGCCGGCCTTGGCCAGCGCCGAGGTGTGCCCGCTGGGCATGTTGGCGCCGAACGAGTTGGTGGCGACCCGGCCGAGCACGCCGACCGCGGCGGAGGTCAACCGGGTGGTGGTGGTCTTGCCGTTGGTGCCGGAGACGAGCGCGATCGCGCGCCCGGCCGACAGGTGGGCCAGCAGGTCCGGGTCGATCTTCAGGCCGATCCACCCGCCGATCACTGAACCGTCGCCACGGCCGGCCGCCCGGGAGAGCGCCGCGGCGGTCCGTGACACGGAGCTGGCCACCTTGGCCCGTAGGGGCATTTTCGCGTCCGTCACGCGAGCGAGGTTACCGGACCGCCGGCCTCGCCAGATCGCCGCCGACGGTGAACCGTTCGGCCGTGGTGACCGCGCGGGCGGCCGGGTCGGCGTCCCCCGGACGGAGTCGATCAATGTCGGAAAGCGGACCACGCCGAGGGGCGGCTGAAGCCCTCCACTCCGCTCCACCCCCTGTGACGTGCGGTTTTGTCCTCGGGCCAGGCGCGCCACGCGGGCGAATTTGGTTGCGGGTGGAGGGAAGTGGAGTAGAGTGGGGACCAATGGTGAGGCCGGGAGGGCTCACCGGCCCGGGGGGTCAGCGGCGCCGCGAACGCCGCTCAAGGGCGAGGGGGTTGGGCCGATGTTTCTCGGCACCCACACTCCGCGCCTGGACGAAAAGGGCCGGTTGATCCTTCCGGCCAAGTTTCGGGATGAGCTGGCGGGGGGTGTCGTGGTCACCAAAGGGCAGGAGCGCTGCCTCTACGTCTTCCCGACCCCTGAGTTCCAGCGGATCGCGGAGCAGTTGCGCGCACAGCCGATGACCCACAAGGCGGCCCGTGCCTACAGCCGGGTCTTCTTCGCCAGCGCGCACGACGAGGTTCCGGACAAGCAGGGCCGGGTGACCATCCCGGCTCACCTGCGGGCCTATGCCGCACTGGACCGCGAGTTGGTCGTGATCGGCGCGAGCACGCGGGTGGAGATCTGGGACAAGGTCGCCTGGGAGACCTACCTCGCCGAGAGCGAAGACGACTTCGCCGACATCGAGGAGGGGGTGCTGCCCGGCGGTCTGTAGGGCGGCAACGGCGCCCGACGTACTGCGAGATCTCCAGCCGCTTTCGAGTTCCTGGCATCACTTCCCCGGTGCCAGGCGCACGATCCGGTCATTGGGCGACGGTCCGGTGTCAGGCGGGAGCGGATGGGGATCTGGCGGTACGACGGCAGCGCCGTCCGACGACAGGCGCACGAGAAGAACGGACGTTTCAACCAGTGGGGGTCATCATGGGGGAGTTGCGCGGCACACACGTGCCGGTGCTGCTCGAGCGGTGTCTCGAGCTGCTGGCCCCCGCGCTGGGTCGAGGCGGCCGGACGGTCTACGTCGACGCGACGCTCGGTCTGGCCGGGCATGCAGAGGCGGTGCTCGAGGCGCATCCGGAGACGGTGCTGATCGGGCTCGACCGGGACACCGAGGCGCTCGCTCACGCGCGGGTCCGGCTGGCCCGGTTCGCTGACCGGGTGCACCTGGAGCACGCCGTCTACGACGAGTTGCCGGACGTGCTGGACCGGCTGGGCTATCCGGCCATCGACGGCATCCTGTTCGACCTGGGTGTCTCGTCGTTGCAGTTGGACGCGCCCGACCGGGGGTTCGCCTACGCCCAGGACGCGCCGTTGGACATGCGGATGGACCAGACCCGGGGGGTGACCGCCGAGGAGGTGGTCAACACGTACGCGCACCCGGACCTGGCCCGGGTGCTGCGGGTCTACGGCGAGGAGAAGTTCGCAGGCCGGATCGCCTCGGCGATCATCCGGCAGCGGGAGCGGGCCCGGATCACCTCGTCCGCGCTGCTGGCGGAGCTGGTTCGGGACTCCATTCCGGCACCAGCCCGACGAACGGGTGGGCACCCGGCAAAGAGAACGTTTCAGGCTTTACGGATCGAGGTAAACAGAGAGCTGGCAGCGCTGGAGACAGCGTTGCCATCTGCACTCGACGCGCTGACCGTGGGCGGTCGCATGGTGGTCCTGTCCTACCACTCGCTGGAGGACAGGCTCACCAAGGCGGCCCTCACGGACCGGGTTCGCAGTAAGGGCCCGATTGACCTCCCGGTCGAGCTCCCCGGGTCCGGTCCGACGTTCCGGCTGCTCAGCCGGGGCGCCGAACTGCCGGGGGAGGCGGAGGTCGCCGCGAACCCACGGGCCGCCTCGGTGCGGCTACGGGCCGCGGAGCGACTCGACCCGAACGCGACAGAGCAGGGGCGGACCGACCGCGAACGGTCTCGCCGACGGGTGAAGGGAATGCACCAACCGGGCACGGGGTCCGCCTGATCCGTGGGGGGTCAGGGGCACCGGGACGGCTAGAGGGACGGACGTTGAGGGGGAGGGACATGAGCATTGACAAGCGCGACCGCCGGGACGTCACCGGCGGCGGGCAGCGCGCACCGCGGTCGGGGGGCCGGACCGCGGCGGAGCGGGCTCCGCGCCTCGGTAACGGTACGTCACGCATCGATCGAGTGAACCGGCAGGGGGAGACTCGCGCCCGGGGGGCGCGCGAGTTCCCGACTCAGGGCACCGCCGCGCTGCGACCGGTCGAGAAGGCCGCCAGCGCCACCGGTGCCCGGCCGCCGCGGCTGCGGGTGGCGCCGCCGCCGCCGATCTCGGTGCCGCGTGCGCCGTTCGCGGCGCTGATCGTGGTGCTGGTGGTCGGCGGGGTGCTGGGCATCCTGGCGGTCAACACCAAGATCAATGAGAACGCGTTCCGGCTGGAGCGGTTGCAGCAGCAGCAGGCCCGACTGGACCTGGAGAAGCAGGAACTGGACAAGCAGATCGCCGACGCCGAGGCGCCGGGCAACCTGACCGCCGAGGCACGGCGGCTGGGCCTGGTCGACGCCGGCGAGCCGGGCTACATCCGACTGCCGGACGGCAAGACCATCGGGGTGCCGCAGCCGGCGAACGGCCAGCCGTCGGTGACCAGCCAGGGTGCGGGAGGCTGACCGGTGCCACCAAGGTCGGACGAGCCGCGCCGGGACCCTACGGGGTCCCGGCGCGGTTCTGCGCGTGACGCCCGGCCCGCCGACGGCGAGCCACGCACCGGCGAGCCGGGCATCGGGGGCATCTCCGGCGCCCGGGCGTACACCCCGAGGGGCCGGACCGTCCGCGAGGAGCGCGGCACGCCGGCGCGCGGTCAGGGCGCCGAACAGCGGCGTACGCCGCGCAGCAGCCGGTCCGGTGACCCGTTCCGGCCGGCGTTGCAGGTGCTCGACGGCGGTCGGGCCGCCGCCCGGGCCGGCCGGCGCGACGCTCCGGCCGCCGGACGCGGTGGGGTGGTGCGCACCGTCACACCGCGTACCCCCCGTGGCCCGGGTGGCGACGAGCCGCCGCCGCGTCGCCGGACCACGCCCCGCGCGCCGCGGCGCACCGACCGACCGGCGGCCCGGCGGCCGTCGCGCAAGCCGCGACGCCCGCCGAAGCTGGCCGACTCGCGGCTGCGGCTGCGGCTGGGCACTGTGCTCGCCCTGACGCTCTTCGCCACCATCGGGATCCGACTGATCTACCTCCAGGCGGTCGACGCTCCGGCGTACGCCGGTGGCGGCATCGTTGATCGACTCCGCACCGTTGAGTTGCCGGCACCGCGGGGCGCGATCTACGACGGCACCGGCGCGGCGCTGGCCCGCAGCGTCGAGGCGAGGTACGTGTACGCCGACCCGACCGAGGTGGAGGATTCCGCCGCCGTCGCCAAGGCGCTCTCCCCGCTGCTCGGCATCGCGGTGTCGAAGCTCGTCGAGCAGATGAAGCCCCGCAAGCTGGAGAACGGCAAGTCGTCCACGTTCGCCTACCTGGCCCGAGGCGTGGAGATCTCCACCGCCAAGCGGGTGCAGGCGCTGGAACTGCCCGGCATCGGGGTGCACCGCGACGAGCGTCGCGAGGTGCCCGGCGGTGACCTGGCGGCCAACCTGATCGGCTTCACCAGCCAGGACATGGACGGGTTGGAAGGGCTGGAGGCTCGCTACGACGACGTGCTCGCCGGGCAGGACGGCAAACGGGTGTACGAGGCTGGCCTCGGCGACCTCGGAGCGCCGATCCCGGGCGGCTACAGCCGGACCACTCTCGCCAAGCCGGGCAGCTCGCTGGCTCTCACCCTCAACCGCGACCTGCAGTTCCGAACCCAGCAGATCCTCAGCGCGGGCATGGCCAAGGCGCCGGGCGGCACCGGCGCGGCAGTGGTCATGGAGATTCCCTCCGGCGCGGTGCTGGCCCAGGCCAGCAACCCGACGTACAACGCGGCGAAGCCGACGCCCAGCGACCCGGTGGCCCGGGAGGACGCCGCGACCAGCTTCGTGGTCGACCCCGGCTCGGTGCACAAGGCCATCACCTACGGCGCGGCGTTGCAGGAGGGGGTGATCACCCCGGACACCACGTTCCCCGTCGCCAACGGCATCAAGATGGGCGACACCTGGTTCCCCGACACACACCCGGCCGACGGCAAGCGGATGAGCATCCCGGGCATGCTCGCCTACTCGTCCAACGTCGGCGCCATCACTGTCGCCGACCGGCTCGGCCGGGACCGGCTGATCGACTACCAGAAGCGATTCGGGCTGGGCAAGCCCACCGGCGAGGGGATGCCCGGGGAGGCCAGCGGGCGCCTGTTGCCGGCCGACGAGTGGAGCGGTTCGTCGTACGGGTCGGTGCCCATCGGGCACAGCGTCGACGCCACACCGCTGCAGATGACCGCCGCGTACGCCGCCATCGCCAACAACGGTACGTACGTGCAGCCGCACCTGGTCAAGGAGGTGATCGGCCCGGACGGCAAGCGCACCCCCGCGCCGGCCCCGGTGACCCGGTCGGTGCTCAGCCCGCAGAACGCGGCGGCCCTGCGCACCATGCTGGAGGCGGTCACCACCGTCGACCACGCCACCGGCCTGACCGCCGCCGTCCCCGGTTACCGGGTCGCCGGCAAGACCGGGACCGGGTGGCGGCTGGTGAACGGCAAGAAGCAGCCCGGCGAGGTGTCGTCGTTCATCGGCATGGCCCCCGCCGAGAACCCCCGCTACGTGATCGCGGTCTTCGTGTACGCGCCCAACGGCGGGGGCGCGGCGATCGCCAATCCAGCGTTCCGCGACATGATGCAGTTCACTCTGCGTCACTACCGGGTGCCGCCCTCGACCGGCGGATCCGCGCCCAAGTTCGTGGTCTATCCGCCCTGAGCAGCGATGGCGGGACATCATCGGTGAGTGCCGACGAACCACCGGGGCGGCTGTGCGGCCGGAACCGGACGACCGGGTAGGGTCTGACGCCGTGCCCGGCAATCCACGTCCACGTACCGTGACCGGAGTCCGGCTCGGTGATCTCGCCGTCCGACTCGCCGTCGACCTTCCGGCGGATGCCGCCGCGGTGGTCGTCACCGGGGTCACCCATGCCAGCCAGGAGGTTCGCCCCGGCGACCTGTACGCGGCGCTGCCCGGTGCCCGTCGGCACGGGGCGGAGTTCGCCGCCGGCGCCGTCGAGGCGGGTGCCGTGGCGCTGCTGACCGACCCTGCCGGTGCGGAGTTGGCGGCGGGAACCGGCCTGCCCGCCCTGGTGGTGCCCGACCCGCGAGCCGTGCTCGGCGAGCTGGCCTCGGCCGTGTACGGCGACCCGACCGCCGATCTCACCGTGATCGGGGTGACCGGCACCGCGGGCAAGACGTCCACCGCGTACCTGATCGAGTCGGGGCTGCGGGCCGCCGGGCACACCACCGGACTGGTCGGAACGGTGGAGACCCGCCTCGGTGATCTGGTGATCGACAGTGTGCGTACCACCCCCGAGGCGACCGACCTGCACGCCATGCTGGCCACCGCCCGCGAGCGTGGGGTCACCGCCGTGGTCATGGAGGTCTCCAGCCACGCGCTGGCCATGGGCCGGGTGGGCGGGGTCCGGTTCGCCGTCGGTGGTTACACCAACTTCGGCTCCGACCACCTGGACTTCCACGCCGACAGCGACGACTACTTCGCCGCGAAGGCCCTGCTCTTCGACGGGCGCTGCGCGGTCGAGGTGCTCAACCACGACGACCCGGCGTTGAAGCCGCTGCTCAAGCCGGCCACCGTCACCTACTCGGCGGGCGGTGACCAGGGCGCTACCTGGTGGGCCGACGGGGTGAGCGGCGAGGGGTACGCGCAGCGGTTCACCGCGCACGGCCCGGACGGCGTGGCGGTGTCCGCCGGTGTCGCGCTGCCCGGCCGGCACAACGTGGCCAACGGGCTGCTGGCCATCGCCTCGCTCGTCGGTGCCGGGGTGGACCCGGGGACCGCTGCGACCGGTGTGGCTGCCTGCGGAGGCGTCCCGGGCCGGCTGGAGCTGGTCGACGTCACCGCGCCGGTGCGCGGGGTGGTCGACTACGCCCACAAGTCGGACGCGATCGTGGCCGCGCTCGCCGCGCTGCGCGAGTTGAGCGCCGGCCGACTGATCTGTGTGATCGGCGCCGGTGGGGACCGGGACCGGGGCAAGCGGCCGGTGATGGGCGCCGCCGCGGCGGAGGGAGCCGACGTGGTGCTGGTGACCGACGACAACCCGCGTACCGAGGATCCGGGGGAGATTCGCGCCGAGGTGCTGGCCGGGGCGTACCGGGCCGGCACGGCCGCTCGGATCATCGAGGTGGCGGGCCGCCGCGCGGCGATCGACGAGGCGGTGCGGCTGTCGGAGCCGGGCGACGTGATCGCGCTGCTCGGCAAGGGCCACGAGCGCGGCCAGGAGGTGGCGGGTCAGGTGCTCCCGTTCGACGACAGCATCGAGTTGTCCGAGGCGCTGCGGGCCCGCTTCGGGGACCTGGCGGGTCAGCGGTGATCACGCTGAGCCTGGCCGAGGTGGCCGCGGCGGTCGACGGGCGGCTGGTGGCCGCCGACCCGGCCGCCACGGTGACCGGTTCGGTGGAGTTCGACTCGCGCAAGGTGGGGCCCGGCTCGCTCTTCGTGGCCTTCCCGGGGGAGAAGGTCGACGGGCACGACTACGCGGCGACGGCGATCCAGGCCGGTGCGGTGGCGGTGCTCGGCAGCCGGGAGGTGCCCGGGGTGCCGATGGTGCTCGTCGACGACGCCCTGACCGCGATGGGCCGACTGGCCCGCGCGGTGGTGGACCGGCTGACCGGGCTGACCGTGATCGGCGTGACCGGCTCGTCCGGCAAGACCACCACGAAGGACCTGATCGGGCAGCTCACCTCCCGGCTCGGGGCCACCGTGGCGCCACCCGGCTCGTTCAACAACGAGCTGGGGCACCCGTACACCGCGCTGCGGGCCGACCCGGACACCCGTTACCTGGTGATGGAGAAGGGCGCGCGCGGGATCGGGCACGTCCGTTACCTGTGCGAGCTGGTGCCGCCCCGGATCTCCGTGGTGCTCAACGTCGGCACGTCGCACATCGGCGAGTTCGGCTCCCAGGACGCGATCGCCGTGGCCAAGGGCGAGCTGGTCGAGGCGCTGCCACCGGACGGGTTGGCCGTGCTGAACGCCGACGACCCACTGGTGGACGCGATGGCGGGCCGCACGCAGGCCCGGGTGGTCCGCTACGGCGAGGCGTCCGACGCCGACGTGCGCGCCGAGGACGTCACGCTCGACGAACGGGGTCACCCGTCGTACACCCTGGTCACCCCGGAGGGGCGCGCGCCGGTGCGGCTCCGACTGGCCGGTCGCCACCAGGTCTGGAACACGCTCGCGGCGGCGGCGGTCGCCCGGGAGCTGGGGATGCCGCTGGCCGAGCTGGCCACGGCCCTCGGCGAGCTGGGGCTGGTCTCGACCCGACGGATGGACGTCTTCGACCGCCCCGACGGGGTGACCGTGATCGACGACTCGTACAACGCGAACCCGGCCTCGATGGCGGTCGCGGTGCGGGCGCTGGCCAGCATGGGCCAGGGGCGGCGTACCGTCGCGGTGCTTGGTTACATGGCCGAGCTGGGCCCGTTCGAGTACGACGGCCACGCCGAGGTCGGCCAACTCGCGGCCGAGTTGGGTGTCGACCGGCTGCTCGTGGTGGGTGAGCCGGCCGCGCCGATTCACGAAGGCGCGACAGCGGTAGCAAACTGGGGAGGAGAGTCGGTGCTGCTCACCGATCAGGCGGCGGCCGTCGAGGTGCTGCGGAGCGAGCTACGACCGGGTGACGTCGTCCTGGTCAAGGGCTCCCGGTACCGGACCTGGGAGGTGGCCGACGCACTGCGCGCCGACGCCGGTGGGGAGCCGACCCGATGAGGGCGGTGATCGTCGCCATCGGGGTGGCCTTCCTCGTCTCGCTCTTCTGCACCCCGATCGCGATCAAGGTGTTCACCCGGCTCAAGGCCGGTCAGCCGATCCGGTCGGACGGCCCGGCCATGCACCAGGGCAAGAAGGGCACCCCCACGATGGGTGGTGTGGTCTTCATCCTGGCCACGGTGATCGCGTACGTGGCCGGGCACCTCGCCCTGACCACCCTGCCGGATCAGCAGATCGCCCAGGTGGAGCCGACCATCACCGCGCTGGTGCTGCTGGGGCTGATGGTCTTCTCCGGCGCTGTGGGTTTCCTCGACGACTTCCTCAAGGTGCGCAAGCGCAACAGTGCCGGGCTGAACAAGCGTGGCAAGTTGCTCGGCCAGATCCTGGTCGGCGCGGTCTTCGGGGTGATCGCGCTGTGGTTCCCGAGCACGATGACCAACGGCTCGGGCCTGGCGACAAACACCGAGACGGTGGGCAGCACCACGCTGAGCTTCATCCGGGACATCGACTTCCTGGAGGTCAGCAAGGTCGGCGCGGTGATCATTTTCATCTTCGTGGTGATGGCCGCGACGAACGGCGTCAACCTCACCGACGGCCTGGACGGCCTGGCCACCGGCGCGTCGGTGATGGTGCTCGCCGCGTACGCGCTGATCGCGTTCTGGCAGTACCGGCACTGGTGCGCCGACCCGAACTACACCCAGCCGTACTGCTACGAGGTTCGCGACCCGTTGGAGATCGCGTTGATCGCCGGGGCGGCGGCGGGAGCCTGTGTGGGCTTCCTCTGGTGGAACACCTCCCCGGCGCGGATCTTCATGGGCGACACCGGGGCGCTGGGGCTGGGCGGGTTGATCGCCGGCATGGCGATGTCCACCCGCACCATCCTGCTGCTGCCGATCATCGGCGGGCTCTTCGTGATCATCACGATGTCCGTGGTGATCCAGATCATCTCCTTCAAGACCACCGGTAAACGGGTGTTCCGAATGTCTCCGCTCCAGCACCACTTCGAGTTGGCCGGCTGGAGCGAGGTCAACATCGTGGTGCGCTTCTGGATCATCGCCGGCATCGGCGTGGCCATCGCCCTGGGCCTGTTCTACAGCGAGTTCCTCGCCAACATGACCTGACCCGCAGCCCCGCGCCCCCGCGCCCCACCCCCTCATCCGTCGATCTTGCACTTTCGGCTGGCGGAACGTCCTTTCCTGGGCGTTTTGCCGGTGCACAAAGTGCAAGATCGACGCGGGAGGGGGGCGGGAGGGGGGCGCGGGAGGGCGGCGTGGGAGGGCCGTGGGGGCGGCGCGGGGGTGGGTTCGACACGCCCGGTGGGGCGTTGTGGGGCGGTGGGGCGTGTTCAGCGGTGATGATGTCGGGGTGGGGGAGGAAATCGGCACCGAGGATGGGACTGTCGGACGACCGCGACGCTCGCCGAGCGCGGCGCGTACGCCGGTGGCTGCCGGGGCGCGCGGTCCGGAGCGCGGCGCGGCGGCCCGCGAACCCGGACCCGGGGCACGGGAGCCCGGGGCGGCGGGACGCGGGCCGGAGGCCGTGGCGGCGACACCGCCGCGTGGGTTCGACGCGGCCGGCGGGCTGGCCGCGCTGCGCGGCCTGCTGGACCGGCCGCTGACCTCCTACTACCTGCTGCTGTCCTGCGCCGGCCTGCTGCTGCTGATCGGGCTGACCATGGTCTTCTCGGCGACCAGCGTGAAGGACTACGCCGAGGATGGCAACGCCTCGGCCTCGGTGACCAAGCAGGCCATCTTCGCGGTGATCGGCATCGGCGCGTTCTGGATCTGCCAGCGCCTGCCGGCCAGCACCTACCGGTCGTTGGGCCGGCCGCTGCTGTTCACCTCGATCGCCCTCCTGGTGGTGCTCAACCTGCTCGTCGCGTTCGCCCGGCTGACCGGCCAGGATTCGGCCAGCTTCGGGCCGGTCGAGGCGCATCTGAACTGGCTGTTCGTCGGCGGGATCCAGCTCCAACCATCGGAGTTGGCCAAGTTCGCGATGGTGCTCTGGGGTGCGCACCTGGTCGCCCGCAAGGGCGCCGCGCTCGGTTGGTGGCGCGAACTGGCCACCCCGCTCTTTCCGGTGGTCGGCCTGCTCTTCGTCCTGGTCGGCTACAACGACACCGGCACGATGCTCTGTCTGCTGGCCCTGGTCGTGGGCCTGCTCTGGGCCGCCGGGGTGCGGATGCGGGTCTTCGGGGCCCTGGCCACGGCCGGGCTGGTCGGCATCGGCCTGCTCGTGGCGGTGGCCTCACTGGGCGCCGGCTCCGGCGAGCGCGGCGCGGACAACTACCGCCTCGCCCGGCTGGACATGTTCTTCAACCCGCCGGACCCGGAGACCTGCAAACTCAACGACTGCCTCCAGTTCTACCAGGGGCGGCTGGCCATCGAGCACGGTGGCTGGTTCGGTGTCGGGCTGGGCAAGGGCAGCCTGAAGTGGGACTGGCTCCCCGAGGCGCACAACGACTTCATCTTCGCGATCGTCGCCGAGGAGCTGGGCGTGATCGGGTGCGTCGTGGTGCTCAGCCTCTTCGCGGTCCTCGCGTACACCGGTTTCCGGATCGCCCGGCGGGTCGACGACCCGTTCCGCCGGCTCGCCGCCACCGCCGTGACCACCTGGCTGGTCAGCCAGGCCGTGATCAACATTGGTGGGGTGGTGGGGCTGCTGCCGATCACCGGTCTGCCGTTGCCGTTCATCTCCGACGGCGGAAGTGCCCTGGTGGTGACGTTGGCCGGCATCGGCATGCTGGCGTCCTTCGCCCGCGCCGAACCCGATGCGGCCAGAGCACTGCATGCCCGTCCGCCGGCCCGGTGGGTCCGACTACTCTGGGCCCCGTTGCCGCCGCTTCCCGGCCGGCGTCGCCGCCCGGCGACGCCGCCCGCTGGCCGAGGGTCCGTACCCCGGTCCCGCGAGCGGCGCCACGACGATCAGGCCGCGCCGCGCGGGGTCCGACAGGACCGCAGCCGCGGTGGTACGGCGAGCGAGAGGAGACGCTGATGGGTCCGCTGCGTTCGGTGGTGCTCGCGGGAGGTGGCACCGGGGGGCACGTCTACCCGCTGCTCGCCTTCGCCGACTGCCTGCGCCGACACGACCCGGGCGTCCGGATCACCTGCCTCGGCACACCGCGGGGCATGGAGAACGACCTGATCCCGCCGCAGGGTTACGACCTGCGGCAGATCCCGGCGTACCAGCTGCCCCGGTCGGTCAACATGAACCTGGTCCGTACCCCCGGTCGGATGTGGACCGCGGCGCGCGCCGCGGGCAAGGTGATCGACGAGGTGCGCGCCGACGTGGTCGTCGGCTTCGGCGGGTACGTCTCGGTGCCGGCCTACCTGGCCGCGTGGCGCCGCGAGCTGCCCATGGTGATCCACGAGGTGAACGTGCCGCCGGGCGTGGCCAACAAGCTGGGCATGAAGTTCACCAAGAATGTGGCCGTCGGCTTCCCGAACCAGCCGAGCCAGGCCGAGTCGCTGCGGGACGCCACGGTCGTCGGTGTGCCGCTGCGCCGCGCCATCGCCGGTCTGGACCGGTACGCCCTGCGTAACGCCGCCCGCGCCCACTTCGGGCTCCGCCCGGACCTGCCGGTGC
This sequence comes from Micromonospora sp. NPDC047756, assembly GCF_055587245.1. Lineage (NCBI taxonomy): Bacteria > Bacillati > Actinomycetota > Actinomycetes > Micromonosporales > Micromonosporaceae > Micromonospora > Micromonospora sp. NPDC047756. The sequence continues at coordinate 290,691 of NZ_JBVJGQ010000008.1, read as the reverse complement.
TCTTCGTGTCCGGCGGCTCGTCCGGCGCCCGCTCGATCAACCTGGCGGTCTCCGGGGCGGCCAAGGAGCTGGCCCGCAACGGCGTGCAGGTGCTGCACGTGATGGGTGCCCGCAACGAGCCGGTGCCGATCCCGACCGACCTGCCGGTGCCGTACGTGACGCTGCCGTACCTGTCCGAGATGGAGCTGGGCTACGCCGCCGCCGACCTGATGCTGGCCCGGGGCGGGGCGATGACCGTCGCCGAGGTGGCCGCGATCGGGCTGCCCACCATCTACGTGCCGTACCCGCACAGCAACCAGGAGCAGCGGCGCAACGCGCTGCCCGTGGTGGAGGCCGGCGGTGGGCTGCTGGTCGACGACGCGGAGCTCACCCCGGACTGGCTGGAGCGCACCGTCATCCCGCTCATCCGTGATCCACAGCGGCTCTACAACATGGGTGCCGCCGCCGGGTCGTACGGGCGGCGCGACGGCGACGAGGCGCTGCGTTCCTTCGTGCTGGCGGCGGTGGCCCGATGACCGCGCAGTTCACCCCGGCCGGCACGCTCACCGCCGAGGACCTGGGTGCCGTCCACCTGATCGGAGTGGGTGGGGTGGGCATGCTCGGCGTGGCCCGGCTGCTGCTCACCCGCGGTATCCGGGTCTCCGGCAGCGACCTGCGGGAGTGGCCCTCGCTGGCCGGCCTGCGGGCGCTCGGCGGCACCATCCACCTCAGTCACGAGGTGAGCAACCTCGACGGCGTGGACACCGTCGTCTACTCGTCGGCCATTCCCCAGGACCACCTGGAGCTGGTCGAGGCGCGTCGGCGCGGTCTGCGGGTGCTGCACCGCTCGGAGGCGCTCGCCGCGGCGATGACCGGCCGTCGGGCGGTGGCCGTCGCCGGCACGCACGGCAAGACCACCACCACCTCGATGGTGACGATGGTGCTCCAGCAGGCCGGTGTGGACCCGTCCTTCGTGATCGGTGGGGAGATCTCCGAGGTCGGTTCGGGCGCCCACCACGGCACCGGCGAGCACTTCGTGGTCGAGGCGGACGAGAGCGACCGCTCGTTCCTCATCTACCGCCCGTACGTCTCGATCATCACGAACGTCGAGGCGGACCACCTGAACACCTACGGCGACTACGCGACGCTGGAGGCGGCGTTCGTGGAGTTCGCCCGCCTGACCGACCCGGACGGGTTCATCATCACCTGCGTCGACGACCCCGGCGGTCGGCGGTTGGCCGAGAGCCTGCGGTCCGAGGGACGACGGGTGTTCACCTACGGCGAGGCGGCCGACGCCGACCTGCGGTTGACCGAGATGGTCTCCTCCGCGCGTGGAGTGCGCTACCTGGCCGCCATCGACGGGCGGTCACTGGGCGAGTTCCGGCTGCCGGTGCCGGGCCGACACATGGGGCTGAACAGCGCCGCCGCGGTGCTGGCCGCGTACCTGCTGGAACTGCCGCTGGAGGCGGCGGAGGCCGCGCTGGCGGTCTTTCCCGGGGTGCGGCGGCGCTTCGAGCGCAAGGGTGTCGCGGACGGTGTGCTGGTCTACGACGAGTACGCCTACCACCCGACCTCGATGACGTTGGCGAACCAGACGTTGCGCGAGGTCGCCGGGGACGGCCGGCTGATCGTCGTCTTCCAGCCGTACCGGCTGTACCGCACCCGCGACAACCAGGCGGAGATCGCCGAGGCGCTGGCCATCGCCGACGAGGTGGTGCTCCTGGAGGTCTTCGGGCCGGGTGAGCTGCGTCAGCCCGGCGAGGGCTCGGCGGCACTGATCGCGGCGGTGGATCTGCCCGCCGACCGCAAGGTCTTCGTGGAGTCGTGGGAGCAGGCCCCGATCGAGGTGGCCCGTCGCGCCCGCTCCGGGGACGTGGTGGTCACCATGGGCGCTCCGCCGATCTCGCTGATGGGCGACGAACTGCTGGCCGCCCTGGGTGAGCGTGCGTCCGGCTCGGCGCCGACAGCGACCGTCGACCCGGTGGCCACCACCCCGGCGATCGGTGACCCGGTGCCGGGTGGGACGACGTCCGGCGGCGACGGCGCGGCTCTCGGTGGCACCGCCGTGCCCGGCGGCTCGGCGCCCACGGCCGGATGAGTCCCGGCCCGGCCCGAGGGCGGACCAGCGCCGCCGACGGTGGCGCTCCGCGCCGCGGTCCGGCCCGGCGGTGGCAGTTGGTCCGGGCGGGCCGCGACGCGGTGCCGCCCTCGACCCGCCGGTTCATGGCCCGTGCCCGGCAGCGTCGTATGCGTGCGGCGCTGCCGTGGGCGGTGACCGCCGGGGTGCTCGCCCTGGCCGGGCTGGTCGCCTGGACGGTGCTCGGCACCGGGCTGTTCGGTGTGCGGGAGGTGCGCGTGGAGGGTGCCGACCTGGTCAGCCCGGTGCAGGTGCACGACGCGGCGGAGGTGCCGGACGGGGTGCCGCTGGCCCGGGTGGACCTGGCCGCCGTCGCCCGTCGGGTCGGCGCGCTGCCGCCGGTGGAGCGGGCCACGGTCTCCCGGGACTGGCCCGGGGCGCTGGTGGTGCGGGTGACCGAGCGGACAGCGGTGGCGGTGGTGCCGCAGGGCCAGGTGTTCGCCCTGATCGACCGCAGCGGGGTGGCGTTCCGAACGGTGGAGCGACGCCCGGCCGATCTGCCGCAGGTGACTGTCGCCCGGCCGGCCGCCGACGACCCCGGCACCCGGGCCGCGTTGGAGGTGCTCGTCGCGCTGACGCCGCAGCTGCGCGCGGAGCTGGTGGACGTGAACGTGGCGGGGCTGGCCCGGATCAGCCTGCGGTTGCGCGGCGACCGGACGGTGGTCTGGGGCGACGCGAGCCGGGGTACGGACAAGGCCCGGGTGGCCACCGCCCTGCTCGACGAGGACGCCGACCGGATCGACGTGAGCGCGCCGGATGTGGTGACCTTTCGTTGACCAGTGAGCGTGCGTGGCGTGACCCGTGGCGCTCCGCGCGGCGACACGCCGCCCGGGTCCTTGGCTCATCGCGCGGTGGCGCTTACGTTTCCTCGAAGAGCTTCAGTGGTTGACATAACTGTAAGCCTCTAGTAGAGGGTTAGGGTTCACCCCCTGATCCTCGTTGGAGACAGCTGTCGTCGGCCGCTGGTCTGGCCACGCCGTAACCGGTCGGCCGAAGCCAATCTCGAAGGAAAGGACCGGAGATGACACCTCCGCACAACTACCTGGCGGTCATCAAGGTCGTCGGCATCGGGGGTGGCGGCGTCAACGCCGTCAACCGGATGATCGAGGTTGGGCTCAAGGGCGTCGAGTTCATCGCGATCAACACCGACGCGCAGGCGCTGCTGATGAGCGACGCCGACGTCAAGCTCGACGTCGGTCGGGAGCTGACCCGCGGCCTGGGGGCCGGGGCCAACCCGGACGTCGGGAAGAACGCCGCCGAGGACCACCGCGACGAGATCGAGGAGGTGCTCAAGGGCGCCGACATGGTCTTCGTGACCTGCGGCGAGGGCGGCGGCACCGGCACCGGCGGCGCGCCCGTGGTGGCCAACATCGCCCGCAAGCTCGGCGCGCTGACCATCGGCGTGGTGACCCGGCCGTTCTCCTTCGAGGGCAAGCGCCGCCAGGTGCAGGCCGAGACCGGGATAGACGAGCTCCGCAACCAGTGCGACACGTTGATCGTCATCCCGAACGACCGACTGCTGGCCCTGGGCGACCGCAACATCAGCATGATGGACGCGTTCCGCACGGCCGACCAGGTGCTGCTCTCGGGTGTGCAGGGCATCACCGACCTGATCACCACCCCGGGTCTGATCAACCTGGACTTCGCCGACGTCAAGAGCGTGATGAGCGGCGCCGGCAGCGCGTTGATGGGCATCGGCAGCGCCCGCGGCGAGAACCGCGCGGTCGAGGCGGCCGAGGCGGCCATCTCCAGCCCGCTGCTGGAGCAGAGCATGGACGGCGCGCGGGGCGTGCTGCTCTCCATCGCCGGCGGCTCCGACCTGGGCCTGTTCGAGATCAACGACGCCGCCCAGCTGGTCACCGACGCGGCTCACCCGGACGCCAACATCATCTTCGGCGCTGTCATCGACGACGCGCTCGGTGACGAGGTGCGGGTGACTGTCATCGCGGCGGGCTTCGACGGCGGCACGCCCGCGTACAAGGCGGCCGAACCGACCCGCAAGACCAACACCAACCAGCCGGCACCGCAGAGCACCCCGGCGCCCGTGCCGGCCACCAACCCGGCCCCGGCCCAGTCGCCGCGTCGCGTGCTCTTCGACGACGTGGACGTTCCCGACTTCCTCAAGAACGGGTCCTGAGCACCGCCGATGACCGACAGCTCAGCCACGGTACGACCGGATCGGCACGCCGAACTCGCGGCCGGTCTGGCCCAGGTCCGGTCCCGGGTCGACGACGCCTGCGCGCAGGCCGGCCGGGACCCCGCCGAGGTGACCATGATCGCGGTGACGAAGACCTACCCGGCCAGTGACGTGGTGGCGCTGGCCGGGCTCGGGGTGACCGACATGGGGGAGAACCGGGACCAGGAGGCCGCCGGCAAGGCCGCCGAGGTGGCTGCCGCCGGGGTGCGTCCCCGCTGGCACTTCATCGGCCAGTTGCAGCGCAACAAGGCCCGCTCGGTGGTCCGCTACGCCGACGTGGTGCACTCCGTCGACAGTGTCCGGCTGGCCCGGGCGTTGGCCACCGCGACCGCGGACCGGCGCGAGCCGCTGGACGCTCTGGTCCAGGTGAGCATCGACGGCGACGCGGCCCGGGGCGGCGCGCTGCCCGGCTCGGCGGACCCGGCCGCCGGTCTGGAGCCGGTGGCGGAGGCGGTCGCCGAGGCGGCGGGGTTGCGTCTGGTCGGTCTCATGGCTGTCGCTCCGCTGGGGTGGGAGCCGGAGCGGGCGTTCGCCCGGCTCGCGGAGGTCGCCGACGCGTTTCGGGCTGTCCATCCGGGAGCCACCGCGCTGTCCGCCGGCATGAGCGGGGATTTCGACACCGCGATCCGTTACGGCGCGACACATGTCCGCGTCGGTAGCGCGTTGCTCGGAATGCGTCCCACGCTGCGGTAGCCTGACCGCGAGACAAGCAAATTACATCAGTGTTGTTTCAGGGGCGGGCGTCTCCCGGTCGGGGGTCGTGGCGCGCGACGCGAATCGCGCGCCGGGGGGATTGCTGTTCCGGTCCGATGGGCATGGTTGTCCATTCGCGACGGGCGACATGGCACGGGGGCGCGTGCCGCACGGCGGACGGAAGGGCGCGGGATGGGTGCACTGCGCAAGGCGGGGGTCTGGCTCGGTCTGGTCGAAGAAGACGACGAGCGGGCCTACGACGACGGTGGCTACGACAAGGGTGGCTACCGCGACTCGCGGTACCGGCAGAGCCGGTACTCCGAGGAGTTCGCCGACGACGACGAGGACGACGCCGAGGAGCCGCCGGCTCCCCGGCCGCGCGACAGTGGGCGGGGTCGACTCTCCGAGCGGTCGAGCGGCCGGTTGAGCGAGTCCGAGCGTGGTGACGGTGAGCGGCCGGAGCGGGTCGAGCGGTCCAGCGTCCGGTCCATCACCCGCTCGTCGGTGGGCGAGACCTCCGGTGCGCTGACCTACCACACTCGGGACAATCTGGCCCTCGCGCCGCAGGTCACGGCGCGTGAGCGGGCCCTGCCGGAGGAGGAGCAGCGTTACCAGATCACCACGCTGCACCCCACCACCTACCGGGAGGCGCGCACCATCGGTGAGCACTTCCGCGACGGTGTCCCTGTGATCATCAATCTCACCGAGATGGATGAGGCGGATGCCCGCCGTCTGGTGGACTTCGCCGCCGGGCTGGCGTTCGGCCTGCGCGGTACGATCGAGCGCGTGACCAATCGGGTGTTCCTGCTCTCACCGGCTAACGTCCAGGTCACCGCAGAGGACAAAGCCAAGATCGCTGAGGGCGGCTTTTTCAGTCTGAGTTGATCCCGCCCGACCCGAGGGACGTCGCTGACCGTGTTGTCGATCTTACTGCAAGTGCTGTACCTGATCCTTTATGTCTTCCTGCTAGTTCTTCTGTCCCGGTTCGTGTTGAGCGCCGTCCTGCAGTACGGCCGTCGCTGGCAACCGGGGCGTGGAGCATCGGCAGGATTGGAATCCGTGTGGAGCGTCACTGATCCCCCTCTCAACGCGTTGAGGCGTGTGATCCCTCCGCTGCGAATTGGTACCGTGAGCATCGACCTGGCCTCCCTTGTGCTCCTGGTTATCCTGTTCGTGCTGATGGAGTTCGTGTTAGGGCCGTCGATCAGGGCATCTGCCTGATGACCGACGCGCTTTCGCGGCCGCAACTGACCCGAGGAGTTTCGATGCCGCTGACCCCGGCCGACGTCCACAACGTCGCCTTCAAAAAGCCGCCGATCGGCAAACGGGGGTATGACGAGGAGGAGGTCGACGCCTTCCTCGATGAGGTCGAGCGCGAGCTCGCCCGTCTCATCGAGGAGAACAACGAGCTGCGCGCCCAGGTGGAGCGCGGCGGCCGTGGCGGTGCCCCCGCCGGCCCCGGCGGCGACGCCCGACTGGCGGCGGAGCTCAACGATGTCAAGGCCCAACTGGACCGGGTGCAGCGCGACAAGTCGGCGGCCGAGCAAGCTGCCCGCGCGATGCAGGCCGAGCTGGAGCAGGTCCGCGCGACCGGCGGCCCGGCCGGCGGCGTCACCGGTGACGGCGAGCAGCAGGCCCTGCGCGTGCTGATGATGGCCCAGCGCACCGCCGACGACCACGTGTCCGACGCTCGCCGCGAGGCCGACCAGCTGTTGTCCGAGGCTCGCGGCAAGGCCGAGGAGGTGACCCGGGAGGCGCGCGCCAAGGCTGACGCCCTTGAGCGGGACGCCCGCCAGCGGCACCAGGAGGCCATGGGCGGCCTGGACGCCAAGCGCACGGCGCTGCAGAAGCACATCGAGGAGCTCAAGCAGTTCGAGCGCGAGTACCGCACCCGGCTCAAGGCGTACCTGGAGAGCCAGCTGCGTGACCTCGACGGTCGTGGCCAGGGCCTCGAAGCCGAGATGACCCGCTCCGAAGCTGGCCGGGTCACTGGCGGCAACGGGCTGGCCGCAGCGGGCCTCGCTGGTTCGTACGGCGGCGGCGGGCGCTCCGGCGCCCTCGAAGCCGGACGCTGAGCACCGGCCGGCGATCGCTGTCCGCCAATGGTGACGGTCGCCGGCCCGGCCTGGACGGTTCGACGCGGCGGGGGTGAGCCGTGATAGTCGCAAGTCTCCTGCTCATCCTCGTCGCGGTGGTGCTACTGGTGCTCGGCCTGGCCGGTGGCTCCAGCTTCTTGTTGGTCATCTCCATCGCGGCCAGTCTGCTGGCCGCCGTGGCGTTGGTGGTGGGGGCCCGCCAGGCAGCTGCCAACCGCGCCATGGCGGATCCCGGCCGGACCGACCGGCGACACCCCGACGCGCCCCGCACGGCCAGCCAGGCCACACCGGGTGTCGCGTACGGGCCGCCGCTGGTCGAGCCGGAGGTGCCGGTTCAGCACGTGCCCACGACGTTTGGTACCGGCGGCGCCGGGTGGCGGCAACCACCCGAGCCGCCGGTCGACCATGTGCCGCCGGTCGATGAGGTGCCGCCGGTCGACCCGCCGCGTGTCGACGACGCGTCGCCGATGGCGAGTGCGGCGGACGAGACGCCCGCGCGGGCCCGGCCGGTCAGCCCGGCGTCGCCCCTCACGGAGTCGACCGGCGACGTGTTCGACCCGGCGGTCGCGGCCGACGAGCCGGCCGCCCAGCAGATCACGCCCGCCGAGGCGGCCCGGGTGGCCCGACTGCTCGACGCTGTCGAGGTCGTCGACGGCCGCCCCCGTTACCACCTGGACGGCTGCCCCCACCTGATCGGCTGGCAGCCCGAGACGTTGCCGGTCGCCGAGGCGGTGGACCTCGGCTTCACCCCGTGCGCGCACTGCGCGCCGGCGACCGCTCTCCTCGCCGACGCCCGTCCGATCTGAAGCGGCGCCGGTGCCCGCGCAGGACACGCTCACAGTGGCGGTACGGGTGAAGCCCGGCGCCTCCCGGGACCGGGTGGGTGGCCGCTTCGACGGCCCGCACGGGCCTGCCCTCGTGATTGCGGTCCACGACCCGGCCGTCGACGGGCGGGCCACCGAGGCCGCCCGGCGGGCGTTGGCCGGCGCGTTGGGCGTCCGGCCGGCCCTCGTGTCGCTGCGTGCCGGCGCGGCCAGCCGGGACAAGCTCTTCCTCGTCGATCGGCCCGGCCCGGACCTGCCCGAGGTGCTGCGCCGTCTGCGTGACGGATCCGCCGAGTGAGGACAGCCCAGGCAAGGCAGCCGTGACGCCCGGGTTGGACATCGCGCTGCTGCTCGGTGCGGCGGTGCTGCTGGTCGCTGTCGGCGCGGTGCGACTCTCCACCCGGCTCGGTGTGCCCAGCCTCCTGGTCTACCTGGCTCTGGGTGTGGCGATCGGCGAGGGCGGGTTGGGCATCCGTTTCGACGACGTCGAGCTGACCCGGACCCTCGGCTTCTGCGCGCTGATCGTGATCATCGCGGAGGGCGGGCTCACCGCCCGGTGGACCACGCTGCGCCCGGTGCTGGGGCTGGCCTCCGCGCTGTCCACTGTCGGCGTGGTCGTCAGCATCGTGGTGGTCGGCGTGGCCGTGCACCTGCTGCTGGGGCTGGACTGGCGGTTGGCTCTGCTCTACGGCGCGGTGCTCTCGTCCACCGACGCGGCGGCCGTCTTCGCCACTCTGCGCCGACTGCGGTTGCCGCCCCGGCTGGTGGCGACCCTGGAGGCCGAGTCGGGGATGAACGACGCCCCGGTGGTGCTGCTGGTGGTGCTGCTGTCCCACCGGGGTTTCGCACACCCGTGGTGGTACGAGGTCGCGCTGGTCTGTTACGAGCTGGGCGTCGGCGCGGCGGTGGGCGTCGCCGCCGGCGTCGCCGGCACGTGGGCGCTGCGCCGGGCCGCGCTGCCCTCGGCCGGGCTCTACCCGATCGCCGCGGTGGGCATCACGGTGCTGGCGTACGCCGCCGGGGCCGTCCTGCACGCCTCGGGCTTCCTCGCCGTCTATGTGGCCGGGGTGCTGCTGGGCAATGCCCGCCTGTCGCACCGGCAGGCGATTCTCGGTTTCGCGGACGGGTTGGCCTGGCTCGCCCAGATCGGGTTGTTCGTGCTGCTCGGGTTGCTGGCCTCGCCGGGCCGGCTGGACGCGGCGGTGCTGCCCGCGGTGGTCGCCGGGCTGGCTCTGGTGCTCCTGGCCCGGCCGTTGTCGGTGGCCGTCTCGGCGTTGCCGTTCCGGGTCGGGCTTCGGGAGCAGGCGTTCCTGTCCTGGGCCGGGCTGCGCGGGGCGGTGCCGATCGTGCTGGCCACCATTCCGCTCTCCGAGCGGGTGCCCGGCGCGGAGCGGCTCTTCGACGTGGTCTTCGTGCTGGTGGTGATCTTCACGCTGGTGCAGACCGGGACGTTGGGGCCGTTCGCCCGCCGGCTGCGGGTGACCGCGCCGGCTGAGGCCGCCGAGATCCACGTGGAGACCGCGCCGCTGGAGCGGATGCGGGCGGACCTGCTCCAGGTGGAGGTGCCACCGGGCTCACGACTGGCCGGCGTGCACGTCGACGAGCTGCGCCTTCCGCTGGGCGCGTCGGTGACCCTGGTGCTGCGCGACGGCGTGGGCTTCGTGCCGGCCCCGGACACCCGGTTGAAGACCGGCGACAGTCTGCTGATCGTGGCGACCGCCGGGGTGCGGGACGCGGCGGAACGGCGGCTGCGGGCGGTCAGTCGGCGGGGTCGGCTGGCCCGATGGTTTGGTGAGTACGGCGATGAGGCGCCCAATTGATCTGCTAGCGTTCCCTTTGCCCCAGTTAGGCATGGCTAGGGGCTGTTAGACGGTGCGGCGGTGCGGCACGTTGTCGGACGCCTGTACGTTCCGTATTCTTGCCAACCTCGGGAGTGCGCGGCCATCGTCGCCGTGCGCCCCTTTTCGTCCATAGGGGACGCCTTTGTCGGCGCCCCCTGACCAGGCGCCGCGGCCCGCGCGGTTCCCCGGCCGAGGGAGCGACCCATGGCGAAGCCATCCGACACCAGGACCGCCGGGCGCAAGCCGGTGGCGAAGGCCACCCGCAGCACGGCGGAGACCGAGAAGATCCGGGCGGCGCTGGCGGCGCGGCGGGACGACCTTCGTGCCGAGTACGATCAGACGCTGAGTGAGATCACCGAGCTGCAGCGCGATCGGCTGACCGACTCGGCCGGGGACGACCAGGCCGACACGGGCACCAAGACGCTCGAGCGGGAGCAGGAGATCTCTCTCGCCAACAGCATTCTGGAACGGATCACGCAGGTGGAGCGCGCTCTGGAGCGCCTCGACGAGGGTGGTTACGGCTGGTGCGAGCGGTGCGGCAACCCGATCCCGGTCGAGCGCCTCGCCGCCTTCCCGTCGGCCACCCTGTGTGTGACGTGCAAGCAGCTGGAGGAGCGGCGCTGAGGTCCGTTCCCCGGCGGCGATGAGACGGTGAGTGATCACCGCCGAGACTGTCGATGGGGAGCGCATGACCGCAGTACCGTCCGCCGAACCCGGCCGCACCGATCCGGGCGGCGGAACCCGCCGGCCCCGGGCCGTCGCGATTCTCGCCGGGGTCGCCCTGGTGGCCCTGCTGGCCGACCTGGTCACCAAGCACCTCGCGCTGGCCGCGCTGACCGACCGGGAGCCGGTCCGGCTGCTCGGCGGGTTCGTCTACCTGAGCCTGACCCGCAACAGCGGTGCGGCCTGGAGCATCGGCGCGGACCACACCTGGGTCTTCCCACTGATCACCATCGGTGTGGTCGGCTGGATCGTGTGGATGGCGCTGCGGCTGCGCTCGCTGCCCTGGGCGGTGTCGCTCGGCCTGGTGCTCGGCGGCGCGTTGGGCAACCTCGTCGACCGGATCTTCCGGGCGCCGTCCCCGTTCCACGGGCACGTGGTCGACATGATCAGCCTCTTCGACCCGTACGGTCAGGTCTGGCCGGTGTTCAACCTGGCGGACAGCTCGCTGGTCTGCGGCGTGCTGCTGGCCGTCCTGTTGGAGCTGACCGGCCGCCAGCGTGACGGCCGGCGGGCGGGGCGCGACGGCGACCCGGCCACGACGGACGCCGCGCCGGGCACCGAGCAGCGGGAGCGGGCATGACCTCGGCATTCGCCGCTGGCGGCGACCACCGTTCCCTTCCGGTCCCGGACGGCCTCGACGGCATGCGCCTGGACCAGGCCGTGTCCCGCCTGTTCGGGCTCTCCCGCACCGCCGCCGCCGCCCTGGTCGACGCCGGGGACGCGCTGGTCGACGGCTCCGCCCGGCCCAACTCGCACAAGGTCAAGGCCGGCTCCTGGCTGGATGTCACGCTGCCCGCCCCGGTCGCACCGCCGACGGTGGTGCCGCAGGCGGTGCCCGGCCTGCGGGTCGTCTACGCCGACGACGACATCGTCGTGGTCGACAAGCCGGTCGGGGTGGCCGCGCACCCGAGCCCCGGGTGGACCGGGCCGACGGTGATCGGCGCGCTCGCCGCGATCGGGCACCGCATCTCCACCAGCGGCGCCGCCGAACGCCAGGGCGTGGTGCACCGGCTCGACGTGGGCACCACCGGGATCATGGTGGTGGCCAAGAGCGAGCAGGCGTACACGGCGTTGAAGCGGGCCTTCAAGTACCGCGAGGTCGACAAGGGCTACCACGCGGTGGTGCAGGGTCATCTGGACCCGCTGCGGGGCACCGTCGACGCGCCGATCGACCGGCACCCCACCCACGACTACCGCTGGGCTGTGGTGTCCGGCGGCAAGCCGAGCATCACCCACTACGACACCCTGGAGGCGTTCCCGGCGGCGAGTCTGGTCGACGTCCGGCTGGAGACCGGCCGGACCCACCAGATCCGGGTGCACTTCTCCACCCTGCGGCACCCCTGTGTGGGTGACCTCACCTACGGCGCCGATCCCACCCTGTCGGCCCGTCTCGGCCTGGCCCGACAGTGGCTGCACGCCCGCGAACTGAGCTTTTTGCATCCCCGAACGGGGGACGAGGTCCGGTTCGTCAGCGACTACCCTGACGATCTGGACCGTGCGCTTCAGATCCTGCGTGACTGAGCGGCGACCGCCCGACACCGTTTCACAGAGGGGATCCCGCCCGTGCGCGCCGGCAACCTGCTGCGGCAGCTGGACCAGCGGTTGCTGCCGCCGCTGACCCGGGCGGTGGCCCGGCTGGGCGACCGGTCGGCGCGCTCCGGCGTGCTCAGTTGGGCCGCGGTGCTCTCCGCGGCGGCGGTGTTGGGCACCGCCGTCTGGGCCGTCGACGACAGCCCGGTCGGCGACCGGACTGTCGGCGAGGTGACCCGGGTCGGCGTTGCCGACGGCGACTCCGTCCCCGGCTACCTGCGCTCCGCCGCGGCCGACCTGGCGGCGCTGCCCGCGTCCGCTGCGGCCGCCGAGGGCGGGACGTACGCGCTGGTCACGCTCGACGTGTACCTGCCTCCGCAGCGGCTGGCGACGGTGCTTGGCGACGTGGGGGTCTCCACCGTCTTCGGGCGGGTTCCGCTGCCCGGCCGGCAGACCGAGATCGTCAAGATCCCCGCGCTGCGGGTGCCCGACGACGTGGTCGCCGGGATGGAACAGGTGGCGGCCCGCAAGGAGACCGAGGCGGCCGACTACCGGGCCAGGGCCGCCGCCGTCGACGGCGACGGGGTTGGCCAGCGGGAGTTGCGGGAGCAGTACGTCAGCGGCGCCGAGGTGGCCGCCGCCGAGGCGGCCGCTTACCGCACCGGCTGCGCCTGCGTCTACGCGGCGGTGGTGCGCGCGACGCCGGTGGCGCTGCGCGGTGTGGCGGCCCGGCCGGACGTACGGGCGGTCGACCCCGCCCCCGAGGTGTACCGGCTGGACCGGACGGTTTTCACGCCACCCCTGCCGGAGCAGCGTGACGTGGTGCGCCCGCCGGCCGACACGGGGCCGAGCCCGGTGCCGACCCGGTCCGAGCGGCCGGCGCCGATGGTCAGCGCGCCGGCGCCGTCGGCCTCCGTGGGCGAATCGTCGGAACCCGCACCAGTCGTGACGATTCCGTCACCCGAACCGTCGACGCCGGAGCCCACCGAGTCGACGCCGCCGAGTGTCACCACCTCGCCGGACGCCACCCTCAGCGAGCCCTTGCCGCCATCGCCGTCGTCGTGATCTGCGCCGGCTGGTGTGCGCTCTGAGGTGTGGTCCGAATAGGGTTGGGTTCGTAGCCTGTCAGACAGAGATCGATGGCGCTGGGAGGGCGGGCCGTGGAGGGCAGTGAGACCGGCTGGGGCCGGCCGGCCGAACCAGCGCCGCGGTGGCGCGCGCTGTTGGACCGTGCCCGGCTGGGCGGTCGCGGCGCGGAGCAGACCGAGCCGGATCGGCGTGGCGAGGAACCGCCGCCGGACCCGCTGCCACGGCGTGCGGCCCCCAACGGCTACGCCGGGCGGGCACCCGCCATCGGGCATCCGGCCGACCTGTCGTACGGCGCGGAGCCTGCTTACCGGGCCGAGGCGACCTACCGGGTCGACCCCGCGTACCGGGCCGAGCCGGATTACCGGGCCGAGCCCGCGTACCGGACCGAGCCGGGTTATCGGGCCGAGCCGGACTATCGAGCGGAACCGGCGTACCGGACCGAGCAGCCGGACTACCGCGCCGAGCCCGGCTACCGGGCTGAGCCGGACTACCGCGCGACGCCCGGCTACCGCGCTGAGCCGGACTACCGCGCGACGCCCGGCTACCGGGCCGAGCCGGACTACCGGGCGGACCCGCCCTACCGGGCCGAGCCGGCGTACCGGGCCGAGCCGGACTACCGGGCCGAGCCGGCGTACCCGGCCGAGCCCGAGCCGCCGGCCCGCGGCCCCGACCCGGTCCCGTCGCGCTACGCGTTGCTGGACAACGGCTACCGACCGGGCGACCCGCCGGCGGAATCGCGGTACGCCCTGCTGGAGACCGGCTACCAGCCGGAGACCGGCTACCCGGCCGCCCCGCCACCGCCGGTCGCCGCGCCGCCGGTTGCCGTGCCCGTCCCGCCACCACCCGCCCCGGCGGTCGGCTCGGCGGTCGCCGAACGTGCCTACCCGGCCCGGGTCGAATGGCGTCCACCGGCCGTGGACCAAGAGCAGGAGCGCGCCAACGGGGTGCTCCAACGGGACCTCGGCACACCCCGGGTCTTCGCCTTCGCCAACCCCAAGGGCGGAGTGCACAAGACGACCGCCACCGTGCTCGCCGCGGCGACGGTCGGCAGCGTCCGCGGCAAGGGCGTGCTGGCCTGGGACGACAACGAGCTGCGCGGCACCCTCGGTCTGCGCGCCGGCAGCGCCCGGCACGCCCGGACGATCCGGCACCTGATCAGCGACCTCGCCCAGATCGAGATCCTGGAGGGCGCGACCCTGCTGGACCGGCTGGACGACTACCTGCGGCACGCCTCCGACGGCTCGTACGACGTGCTGGCCGGCGAGGAGAGCCCGCGCTTCGCCCAGCGACTGGACCAGTTCACCGTCCGGCGGGTGCTGGAGCTGCTGCGGCGCACCCACGACGTGGTCTGCGTCGACACCGGCAACAACGTGGAGAGCCCCAACTGGCGCACCGTGATGCAGGCCGCCGACCAACTGGTGGTGACCACGGTGCCCCGGGAGGACGCGGCGTTCAGCGCGGACTGGATGCTCGACCTGCTGCACGAGGAGGGCATGGGCGAGTTGGCGGACAACGCGATCACTCTCATCTCCTGCCCGACCCCGGGTCGCTCGACGCTCCAGGACGACCTGGAACGGCACTTCGCCACCCGTACCAGGGGCGTGGCCGTCGTACCGTACGACCCGGCGCTGGAGACCGGGTCGTCGATCGAGTACCACCAGCTCCAGCCGGAGACCCGGCAGGCGTGGCTGCGGGCCGCGGCGATGATGGTGGAGCCGTTCGCCCGGTGAGCTGCTCTGCCGCCACCGGAGCCCCGGCCGGGCACCGGGCCTGAGAGGATCATCGGGTGAGCCCGGACAACCCCGACCGTGAGCGGCCCGTCGACGAGCCCGACCAACCCACGCCACCCCGTACGCCGGACGCGCAACCGCCGCAGGTCGACCCGTCGGCCGGGACGGCGCCGGGCGAGTTCGGTCCGGGTCAACCGCTGGCCTCGGCGGCGTACCTGAGCTCGCTGGAGCTGCGGTTCGACGAACCGCGTCGTCCGCTGCGTGCCCTGGCGACGGTGCTGGGCGTCGTGCTCGCGCTCGCCGCGCTGGGTGTTCCGCTCGGGCTGCTCTGGGCCGCGCTCGCCCCGGACACTCCGGTGCTCAAGACCGCCGAGGGGGCGATCTACGCCGAGCCGCAACCGGAGCAGCCGATCGCCGCCGACGGCTGGTTCAGCCTGCTCGGGCTCGCCTTCGGGCTGCTCGTGGCGCTCGCTCTGTGGTTCGTGCTGCGACGGCGGCGCGGCCCGGTCGGGTTGCTGGCCGCGGTGCTCGGCACCCTGGTCGCCGCGCCGGTGGCCTGGCAGGTGGGCCGGCGGATCGGTCTGGCCACCTTCGAACGGCTGCTGGCGACCGCTCCGGCCGGGCAGGCGTTCAGCAAACCCGCCGACCTGCGCGCCGGTGGGGTGGACTGGCTGCTCGGCGTGCTGCCGGTGCCGCACGGCAACCTGCTGCTGCCGGCGTTCGGGGCCGCGGTCATGTACACCCTGCTCGCCGGCTGGTCGCGGTGGCCGGGGCTGCGCCCCGAACCCGAGCCGGGGGAGTTCAGTTGGGTGCCGGCGGGGACGCCAGCTCCGACAGCGGCACCGGAACCGCCCGCACCTGACGCAGCAGAGCCGCCTCGCGGTTGAGCAACCGCAGCTCGGCGCGGAGCCGGGAGGCGGTGTCGTCGATCGCCAGCAGCCGTTGCCGGTCGTCGACGGTGAGCGCCGCGGTCGCCGCCACCAGGTGCGAGAGCACGGTCGGGTCCTCCGGCAACTGCTCGGAGATCTCTTCCGGGTCGGAGCGGATCAGGCCGAGGTACTGCCGGAACACCGCGATCACCCGGGCGGCCAGCAGGTCGGCCACCTCGTCCGGGCCGCCCTGGTCGGGCAGCCACTCGACGTCGGCGGTCAGGTAGGGCTCGGCGCTGTCGTCGACCTCGGCGATCCGGAAACGACGCCGACCGACAGTGACGATGTCGTAACCACCGTCGGTCAACTCGGTCACCTGGCGCAGCTCGGCGGTGCAGCCCACCTCGTGCAGCGTCACTTGGCCGACGCCCGGGGCGGCCGGCGCGCCGGCGGGACCGGCGGGCGCGACCTCCCAGCCGGACTGGATGGCCACCACGCCGAACTCGCGCGGAGCACCGTCGGGCAGGCCGACCAGGTGTCGGACCAGCGCCCGGTAGCGCTCCTCGAAGATGTGCAGCGGCAGCACCAACCCGGGGAAGAGCACCGTTGCGAGCGGGAACACCGGCAGCCGTGCGGTCACATGGTCGAGCCTAACCAATCTCACCCGTGGCGGCGTGGCCCGGCTCACCGTCCCGGCGTACGGGCGGCTCGGGTGGGCGTCGGACCGGCCGCCTAGACTCGCAAGGGTGCTGAATCGGATCGACCTGCGCGACGGTCTCGGTGACCCGCGCCGCCTGCTGCCCCGTGCCCAGCTCGACGTGTCCGTCGCCGTCGAGCGCATCCGTCCGCTGGTGGAGGCGGTCCGTGAGCATGGGTACCCGGCGATCCGGGAAGCCAGCGAGCGGTTCGACGGCATCTCCCCGGAGGTGCTGCGGGTGCCGGTCGAGGCGATCACCGAGGCGGAGGGGGTGCTCGACCCGGCGGTGCGTGCCGCGCTGCTGGAGTCCATCGCCCGAGCCCGCCGGGTGCACGCCGACCAGCGGCGCACCGACCACGTCACCCAGGTGGTGCCCGGCGGCACTGTCACCGAGAGGTGGCTGCCGGTCGACCGGGTCGGCCTCTACGTGCCCGGTGGCCTGGCGATGTACCCGTCGACGGTGGTGATGAACGTGGTGCCCGCCCAGGCGGCCGGGGTGCGCTCGCTGGTGGTGGTCAGCCCGCCGCAGAAGGACAACGGCGGCCTGCCCGACGCCCGGGTGCTCGCCGCGTGCGCGCTGCTCGGCGTCGACGAGGTGTACGCCGTGGGCGGTGCCCAGGCGGTGGCGATGCTGGCCTACGGCGCGGCGGTCGACCCGCTGGGCGAGCTGCGGTGCGACCCGGTCGACCTGATCACCGGCCCCGGCAACATCTGGGTGACCGCCGCCAAGCGACTGCTGCGCGGCGTGGTCGGCATCGACGCCGAGGCCGGGCCGACCGAGATCGCCATCCTGGCCGACGACACCGCCGACCCGGCGCACGTGGCCGCCGACCTGATCAGTCAGGCCGAGCACGACCCGCTCGCCGCGAGCGTGCTGATCACCCCGTCGGTGGCGCTGGTCGAGGCGGTCGAGGCGGAGCTGGCCCGGCAGGTGCCGGCGACCAAGCACACCGAGCGGGTCACCACGGCGTTGACCGGTGAGCAGAGCGGCGTGGTCCTGGTCGACGACCTTGAGGCTGGGCTGCGGGTGGTCGACGCGTACGCGGCCGAGCACCTGGAGATCCAGACGGTCGACGCCCGGGAGTGGGCGCTGCGGGTCCGCAACGCCGGGGCGATCTTCGTGGGCGCCTGGTCGCCGGTGTCGCTCGGCGACTACTGCGCCGGCTCCAACCACGTGCTGCCCACCGGCGGTTGCGCCCGGCACTCCTCCGGCCTGTCCGTGCAGTCGTTCCTGCGCGGTGTGCACCTGATCGAATACACCGAGGCCGCGCTGCGTGACGTGGCCCCGCACGTGGTCACCCTGGCCACCGTGGAGGACCTGCCCGCGCACGGCCAGGCGGTCCAGGCGCGTTTCCCGGGAGGGCCGGCGTGACCAGTCTGGACGACCTTCCGATCCGCGACGACCTGCGAGGGCTGTCGCCGTACGGGGCGCCGCAGTTGGACGTGCCGGTGCGGCTCAACACCAACGAGAATTCCCACCCGGTCCCCGAGCCGGTGGTCGAGGCGATCGGCAAGGCGCTCGCGGCCGAGCTGCGCGAGCTGAACCGTTACCCGGACCGGGACGCGGTGGCGCTCCGCGCCGACCTGGCCGACTATCTCGGGCACGGGCTCACCGTCGAGCAGGTGTGGGCGGCCAACGGCTCCAACGAGATCCAGCAGCAGCTGCTCCAGGCGTTCGGCGGGCCGGGGCGCACCGCGCTCGGCTTCGTGCCGGCGTACTCGATGCACCCGCTGCTGGCCCTCGGCACCGGCACCCGGTGGGTGCCCGCCGCGCGCGGCGTCGACTTCGGGTTGACCGCCGAGGAGGCGGTCGCGCAGGTCCGGGAGCACCGGCCGGACGTGGTCTTCCTCTGCTCGCCGAACAACCCCACCGGCACGGCGCTGGACCCGGCGGTGATCGCCGCGGTGCTCGACGTCGCGCCCGGCATGGTCGTCGTGGACGAGGCGTACGCCGAGTTCGCCCGGCCCGGGACGGTCAGCGCCCTCGCGGTGCTGCCCGGCCACCCGCGGCTGGTGGTCACCCGGACGATGAGCAAGGCGTTCGGCTTCGCCGGTGGCCGGCTGGGTTACCTGGCCGCCGACCCGGCGGTGGTGCGGGCGGTGCAGCTCGTCCGTCTGCCGTACCATCTCTCCGCGCTCACCCAGGCCGCCGCACGCGCGGCGGTGGCGCACCGCGATGCCCTTCTCGGTACGGTGAGCGCGATCATGGCGCAGCGGGACCGGATCGTGGCGACGCTGCGCGAGCGGGGGTTGCGGGTCGCCGACAGCGACGCCAACTTCGTGCTCTTCGAGGTGGGCGGCGACCAGACCATCGTCTGGAACGCCCTGCTGGCGCAGGGGGTGCTGGTCCGTGACGTCGGCCTGCCCGGCTGGCTGCGGGTGACCGCCGGCACCGCCGCCGAGACCGACGCCTTCCTTTCTGCAATGGAGACTTCGCAATGAGTCGGACCGCCCGGGTGGAACGGATCACCAAGGAGACCAAGGTCCTCGTCGAGATCGATCTCGATGGCACCGGTGCCGCCGAGATCAGCACCGGCGTCGGCTTCTACGACCACATGCTGCACCAGATCGCCCGGCACGGCGGCTTCGACCTGACCGTGCGCACGGTGGGTGACCTGGAGATCGACGCGCACCACACGATCGAGGACACCGCGCTGGCGCTGGGTTCGGCGTTCGACCAGGCGCTGGGCGACAAGGCCGGCATCCGACGGTACGGCTCGGCGACGGTGCCGATGGACGAGGTGCTGGTCCGGGCCGCTGTGGACCTCTCCGGTCGGCCGTACGTGGTGCACGACGAGCCGGTGCTCGCCCCGTACATCGGGCCGGTGTACGCGACCAGCATGACGCGGCACATCTGGGAGTCCTTCGGCCAGGCGGCCCGGGTCACGCTGCACGTCGACGTGCTGCGGGCGGCCCGGCCGGGTGGTCACCCGGACGCGCACCACGTGGTGGAGGCGCAGTTCAAGGCGGTCTCCCGCGCGTTGCGCGAGGCCACCTCGATCGACCCGCGTTCCGCCGGAGCGATTCCGAGCACGAAGGGTGCGCTCTGATGAGCGCGAGGAGCGCAGCGCGGCGGAGCCCCGCAGTCGTGAATGAAGGGCGGCTCTGATGGGTGCCGCGTTGCCGACGTTGCTGCTGATCCTGGCCGGGGTGCTGGTGGGCGGCACCTGGTCGCTCTACCGGCAGGGCGCGCCCAAGGCCGCCGTGCTGATCACCGCGGCGCTCGCGGTGCTCGCCACCGTCGCCGGGGTGCTGCGGCTGCTGCCGGAGAACGGGTGATCGGGGTGACGACATGAGTGACGTGGTGGTGCTCGACTACGGCTCGGGCAACCTGCGTTCGGCGGAGCGGGCGCTGGCCGCCGCCGGAGCGGACGTCCGGGTGACTTCCGACCTGGCCGCGGCGGCTGCCGCCGACGGTCTGGTGGTGCCCGGTGTGGGCGCGTACGCGGCGTGCATGGCGGGGATCGAGGCGCTGGGCGCCGGCCCGGTGATCGCCGAACGGGTGGCCGCCGGCCGGCCGGTGCTCGGAATCTGCGTGGGCATGCAGGTGCTCTTCGAGCACGGTGACGAGCACGGCGTGGTGACCAAGGGGCTGGGGCTGCTGCCCGGCGGGGTGACCCGGTTGGCCGCCACCCGGTTGCCGCACATGGGCTGGAACACGGTCCGGGCTCCGCGGGAGTCGGTGCTGTTCGCCGGGTTGACGGAGCAGAGCCGGTTCTACTTCGTCCACTCGTACGCGATGGGCGACCCGGCGGCGTTGGCCGCCGCCGGTGCCGCGGTGACCACCGCCCACCACGACACGGATTTCGTCGCGGCGGTGGAGCGGGGCTCGTTGTCGGCGGCCCAGTTCCACCCGGAGAAGTCCGCCGACACCGGTGCCGCGCTGTTGCGCAACTGGCTCGCCACGTTGCCCAGCGGTGACTGAGCGCCGTCGCGCGGTGCCCGGGCGAGGGGCGTCGCGGTGAGCCGGGAGCGCGCCCGCCGACGGGCCGAGCGGGAGGCGGAGCAGGCCCGGGAACGGGCGGTCCGGCAGCGTCAGGTCGCCCGCCGGCAACGGCGTCGCGCGGTGGTCCGCAGTCTGACGCCGCGGCTGCGGCGGGGTCGCTCCGGGCGGCTGGCCCGGCACACTCGGGGTGAGCGGGCCGCGATCGTGCTGCTCACCGGCGCGGCGTTGCTGCTGATCTGGACGTTTGTCGACAACCTGGCGTTGCGTATCGCGCTGATCGCGCTCTTGCTGCTCGTACTGCCGGCGATCGTGGTGATCGCCCTGGACCGTCGTACCTGATCGAGGAGAAGACCTTGAGCCTCACCCTGTTACCCGCGGTGGATGTCGCTGACGGCCGGGCCGTCCGGCTCGTGCAGGGCGCCGTCGGAAGCGAGAGCATCTACGGCGACCCGTTGGACGCGGCGCTGGCCTGGCAGCAGGACGGCGCGGAGTGGATCCACCTGGTCGACCTGGACGCGGCCTTCGGTCGGGGCACCAACGCGCACCTGCTGGCGGAGGTGGTGCGCCAGTTGGACGTGAAGGTGGAGCTCTCCGGGGGCATCCGTGACGACGAGTCGCTGCGCGCGGCGCTGGGCACCGGGGCGGCCCGGGTGAACATCGGCACCGCCGCCCTGGAGGACCCGGTCTGGTGTGACCGGGTGGTCGCGGAGTACGGCGACCGGGTGGCCATCGGGCTGGACGTGCGGGGCAACACCCTGTCGGCGCGGGGGTGGACCCGCGACGGCGGTGACCTGTACGAGGTGCTGGAGCGGCTGGACAAGGCGGGCGCGAGTCGGTACGTGGTCACCGACATCACCAAGGACGGCACGATGCGCGGGCCGAACCTGGATCTGCTGCGCGAGGTGTGTGCCCGTACGGACCGGCCGGTGATCGCCTCGGGCGGGGTGTCCACGCTGGACGACCTGCGGGCGTTGGCGACCCTGGAGTCGGCCGGGGTGGAGGGTGTGATCGCCGGCAAGGCGCTCTACGCGGGCGCCTTCACGGTGGCCGAGGCGCTGCGGACGCTGGCCGAGGCGTGACGACGACCCGACTGGGGTCGGGCGGCCCGTGGGAGCAGCGCTACGGGTACTCCCGGGTGGTCCGGGCCGGTGAGTGGGCGTGGACGGCCGGGTGCACGGCAACTGTGGACGGCCGGGTGGTGCACGTCGGTGACCCGGCCGCACAGATGGCGCAGGCGCTGCGGATCGGGCTGGCGGCGCTCGCCGAGGTGGGTGCGGAGCCGGGGGACGTGGTCCGGACCCGGATGTACGTGACGGACCGGCTGCACGCCGACGAGGTGGGTCTGGCGCACAACGCGGTCTTCGGCGCGGTCCGGCCGGTGGCGACCCTGGTGGTGGTGGCCGCTCTGCTGGACCCGGAGCACCTGGTCGAGGTGGAGTTGGAGGCGTACCTCGGCGATCGTTGAGGTGATCGCCCTGGCGGCACCTGAGGGGTCCCGTAGTCCGATAAGTTGTGCACAACTTAATTGTGGGCTACGGTTCGGTGGTGACGGATGACCTGGTGCTGCGCCGGCAGGTGTGCTTCGCGCTCTACGCCGCGTCGCGCGCACTGACCGACGTCTACCGGCCGATCCTCGACGAGGTCGGGTTGACCTACCCGCAGTACCTGGCGCTGCTGGTGCTCTGGGAGCGCCCCGACGACGCCCCGACGGTGTCCGAGTTGGGCACCGAGCTGCGCCTGGACTCCGGCACGCTCTCCCCGCTGCTCAAGCGGCTGGAAGGGGCGGGCCTGGTGGTGCGACGGCGGTCCGCCCTCGACGAGCGGCGGGTCGAGGTGGGCCTCACCGAGCAGGGCCGGGCGCTGCGCGAGCGGGTCGGCGATGTCCCGCTGCGCATCGCGCAGGCCACCGGGCTGGGCTTCGGCGAACTCGTCGCGCTGCGCGACACCCTCACCCGGGTCACCGACACCATCCACCGACAGAAGGAGCAGTGACCACCATGCAGGTTGTCTACACCGCGTCCGCGACCGCCACCGGCGACGGCCGGGACGGCCACGTCGAGACCTCCGACGGCACGTTCGCACTCGACCTGGCAGTGCCGAAGGAGATGGGGGGCGCGGGCGGCGCGGCCAACCCCGAGCAGCTCTTCGCCGCCGGTTACGCGGCCTGCTTCCACAGCGCGCTGCGGCTGGTGGCGCGCCGGGCCAAGGCCGACGTGACCGGCTCCGTGGTCGCCGCCGAGGTGGGCATCGGCCCGAACGGCAGCGGCGGCTTCGGGCTCACCGTGCAGCTCGTCGTCGACCTGCCCGCCGCGCCCCGCGAGGTCGCCGAGCAGATCGTCGAGCAGGCCCACCAGGTCTGCCCGTACTCCAACGCCACCCGTGGCAACGTCGACGTCACCCTCACCGTCCGCGAGACCCTGTCCGCGTGACCTCGCGGCCCCAGGCCCCCACCCGCGGACGAGAGGACGACCACCCCATGACCAGCAACCGTGAGATCCACCTGGCCAGCCGCCCCCAGGGCTGGCCCACCGACGACACCTTCCGGCTCGTCGAGACCGAGGTGCCGACGCCCGGCCCGGGCCAGATCGTGGTCCGCAACCAGTACATGTCCGTCGACCCGTACATGCGCGGACGGATGAACGACGTCAAGTCGTACGTGCCGCCGTTCGCGCTCGACGCGCCGCTCGACGGTGCCGCGATCGGTGAGGTGGTGGCCAGCGAGTCGGCGGACGTCGCCGTCGGGACCACAGTCCTGCACGGGCTGGGCTGGCGGGAGTACGCGCTGCTCGACGCCGCCGCGGCCCGCCCCGTCGACCCGAGCATCGCCCCGGTCAGCGCCTACCTGAGCGTGCTCGGGATGACCGGGTTGACCGCGTACGCCGGTCTGCTGGAGGTGGCCGCGATGAAGCCCGGCGAGACGGTCTTCGTCTCCGCCGCGGCCGGCGCGGTGGGCAGCCTGGTCGGCCAGATCGCCAAGCTCAAGGGCGCCGGCCGGGTGATCGGCAGCGCCGGCTCGCCGGCCAAGGTCGAACGGCTGCGGGCGCTGGGCTTCGACGCCGCCTTCGACTACCACGACGGGGTCCGCGAGTCGCTGCGTGAGGCCGCCCCGGACGGCGTCGACGTCTACTTCGACAACGTCGGCGGTGACCACCTGGAGGCCGCGATCTCGGCCATGAACCTGCACGGTCGGGCCGCCATCTGCGGCATGATCGCGCAGTACAACGCCACCGAGCCGCCGGCCGCGCCGCGCAACCTGGCGATGGTCATCGGCAAGCGGCTGACCCTGCGTGGCTTCCTGGTCAACGACCACAACGACGTGCGGGCGGCGTTCGTGCGCGACGTCTCGGGTTGGCTGCGCGACGGCACGCTGTCCTACGACGAGACGATCGTGGACGGCATCGAGAACGCCCCGGCCGCGTTCCTCGGCCTGCTGCGCGGCGACAACCTCGGCAAGATGCTCGTCAAGGTGTGACGCAGCACTCGTGTACGGCGGTCGACCCGAGCGGGTCGACCGCCGTCGCGCGTGCGGAGGATAGGCTCGCGGCATGACGGTGGCGGTACGGGTGATCCCCTGTCTGGACGTGGACGCCGGGCGGGTGGTCAAGGGGGTCAACTTCCTGGACCTGCGGGACGCCGGCGACCCGGTGGAGCTGGCCGCCGCGTACGACCGGGCCGGCGCGGACGAGTTGACCTTCCTCGACGTCACGGCGTCCTCCAGCGACCGGGGCACCATGCTCGACGTGGTGCGCCGCACCGCCGAGTCGGTGTTCATCCCGCTGACCGTCGGCGGCGGGGTCCGGCAGGTCGCCGACGTGGACACGCTGCTGCGCGCCGGTGCCGACAAGGTCGGCGTGAACACCGCCGCCATCGCCCGTCCGGAGCTGATCGCCGAGATCGCCGACCGGTTCGGCCGGCAGGTGCTCGTGCTCTCCCTCGACGTGCGGCGCTCGCCGAACGGCGGCACGCCCAGCGGCTTCGAGGTCACCACCCACGGGGGTCGGCGCGGCACCGGCATCGACGCCGTCTGGTGGGCGCACCGGGGCGCCGAGTTGGGCGCGGGGGAGATCCTGCTCAACTCGATGGACGCCGACGGCACCAAGGCCGGCTTCGATCTGGAGCTGATCGCGGCGGTGCGCGCCGTGGTGGACGTGCCGGTGGTGGCCAGCGGGGGCGCCGGCGAGGTGGCCCACTTTCCGCCGGCGATCGGCGCCGGCGCGGACGCGGTGCTCGCCGCCAGCGTCTTCCACTTCGGCGAGCTGACCGTCGCCGAGGTCAAGGACGCGCTGCGCCTCGACGGCCACCCGGTGCGCTAGTCAGGCGGGCCACCGTCCGCGCCGGGCCCAGGTGGTACGCGTCGTGCGCGATCAGATCCGCGAACGCTCCCGCCCATGCCCAGCACCGGGCGCATGTGCCGCAGATCGGGCATCGCCCCTTTCGCTGCTCATGCTCGTCCAGAACCCGCCACCATCGAGCCAGCTGCTCCGGGCTGGGCGCACTCACCGGGCTCCATCCGTGTTCGCCTGGATGGCCGCGACGGACACCTGCGCCTCGAAGCACCACCCCCCAGCACAATCCGGTACGGGGCCAGCGCACGTGTGCCCACGCAACCGCACCATCCCGTCGACATGCTGGGGGTCCACCACCACCGCCCACACCAGCTCGTCGCGGTTGGTCGGGTTCGGGCTGATCTCCCACGCCAGCAGGTGCAGCGGGGTGCCCGCAGGCACCTGAAGGTTGTCGGTCATGTTCGGCTCCGAGGGCGAGGGGTGGACATCACCGAAATGGCAGACACAGATCCCGCCGATCCCGTGGGAAGCTGCTGCGCCAGATGAACTGATACGTCGAGCGTGGCCGATAAGCTGGGCCTATGGCAGGTGTGCGCGGTGTGCACACGCTCCTGCACACGCTGGAGGTCGGAGATGGACACCTTCGGGCAGCTACTCAGACGGCACCGCGAGAGCGCCGGGCTGTCTCTGCGGCAGCTCGGGTCGCTCATCCACTTCCAGTACAGCCACATTGCTCAGGTGGAGCGTGGTGGACGCCGTCCCACCGCTGCGCTGGCCGTGGCCTGCGATCGGGCCCTGGACGCTGACGGCGCGCTTGTCGAGGCATACCGGACCGACCGTGCCGGTGCCACCGACATGCACAGACGCACCATGCTGCGGGCCATGACCACCTTGGCCGCCGCCCCCGCCGTCGCACCTCTGGCAGGGTTCGAAGCCCTTCGCCACGGCCTCGGCGACGCGGTGACGCCCGACCATGACGAGTGGGAGCAGATCGCGGCCGAGTACGGCCACAGCTACTACCGGCAAGCGCGTCCCACGCTGATGGCCCAGCTGAGAGCCGACCTAACCGTGCTGCAACACCAGGTCGCAGCCGACACTGGTCGGCACCGACCTGGTCTTCTGCGAGCTGCCGCGCGCCTATCCGTCATCGTCGCGTTGAGCCTTGTCGCGTCGGGGCAGAACGTGATGGGTCGCCGCTGGTGGCAGACCGCCCATCGCATTGCCGGCGAATCCGCGGACAGCGACACTCGAATGTTGGTGCGGGCATGGGATGTGGTCAACGGCTGCTACGACGGACGCCGACCGTCGGTGATCGTCGCCCTTTCGGACAAGGCGTTGCCTCTGCTGGGCCGAGAAGCCACGTCGGCGGCGTGCGGGTTGCTCGCCGGCCGCGCCCAAGCCCTGTCGTTGGCTGGGCGGCACACGGAGGCGGTGGCGACGGTGCGGCAACTCGCCGACCTGGCCCAGCAGCTACCAGCCGCGATCGCGAGCGACGTGGAGTCGTTGTGGGGGTGGCCGGAGCATCGGCTGCACCACACCGAATCGTGGGTGTACACGCACGCTGGCCGTCTGGTCGACGCGGAGGCCGCGCAGGAGCGGGCCCTCGACCTGTACCCAGCATCGCAGGCGCGGTTACGTGCGCAGGTGCAACTGCATCAGGCTGCCCGGCTCGTTCGGGGTGGGCACATTCCCGACGGGTTGCGGCACGCTGCCGACACTCTCGACGCGCTGCCAGTCCGCCTCCACAACCACCTGCTGCGGTCGGTGGCCGCCCAGGTCACGGCTGCCGTACCCCCGGCCGAGCGGTCAAGGCCGGCGTTCGCGGATCTCGCCGACCGGGTTCGGGCTTAGGCTCATCCGCCATGCCGGTGACGTACAGCGTGCACACCGCCGAATCGGCCGAGGCGGTGTTTTCGGCGCTGGTGAGTCTGTACGCGGTCGTCTACGCCGAGCCACCGTACTCGGAGGGACCGGAGCAGGTGGCCGGCTTCGCCAATGGTTTGCCCGACGAGACGCGACGCGACGGGTTCATTCTTGTCGTTGCCGAGGACGCAGGCGTGCTGGTGGGTGCGGCGTACGGATGGAGGTTGCCAGCCGGCCGTTGGTGGACACGCGCCGACAACGAGCCTTCTACTGATCTACGGGCCGCCGACAAGTTCGCGGTGATGGAGTGGATTGTGCATCCGGACCGGCGCGGTGCGGGTATCGGCGCGGAACTCATCCGTCGGCTCCTCGACGGGCGGTCCGAGCGGTGGGCAACCCTCGCGTCCAACCCGGCGGCACCGGCCCGCGCCGTCTACCAGCGCGCGGGATGGCAGCACGTCGGCTGCTCAGCGATGCCCGACGGCACACCCATGCACCTGCTGGTCCTGCCGTTGCCCGTTGCGCCGGTCCGGCGTCGCTGATTCCCGCCGCCCCCGCCGGGTCGAGGATCGCGACGACAGGGCTCAGCGCTCGCCGGAGTGCCCCTCCGGTGACCGACGCGGGGTGGGAATCGAACGGACCGCGTACTCCTGGACGGCGGCCGCGTGGTCGGCCTCGTCCAGGATCCAGTCCGCGTTGCCGGGCGCGTGCCGGCGGGTCAACACACCCTGCACGGTGTCCACTGTGGTGGCCACACCCGCGCGCGGGCGGGTACGCCACAGCTGCTCACCCTCGGCGGTGATCCGGAACCAGCCGTCGGCGACGCTGACCAGCCCGGCGCCGACCAGCCGCTGGACCGCGGCCTCCACCTCGTGTCGCTGCGGAATCGCATGGTTGAGGTGGTCGGCTGTGGAGAGCACGTCGGTCAGGCGGACGCCCTCCGGCCGCCGGCTTGTCGCCGACCGACGGTGCCGTCCGGCGCCGCTCGCGATGACGAGCGACACGAAGATCCAGGCGTCGTTCCAGCGCCAACCGTTCTCCCCCATGCACAGATGATGACGGCGCGCGTCGCGGAAGGGAACACCCACCCACGAACCGGTGCGCGGTACCACCCCCACGTACCGGTTCGCGGACGGTCGGTGAGGTTCAGCCGGCCGGGGCGGCCGGCGCGGAGTTGCCCGGCGGGGGCGCGGCAGTGTCCGGTGCGGCGGCCTCCGGCACGGCGAACAGCGGAATGAAGAACTGGGCCAACGGACCGATGGCCAGCGCGTACGCGACGGTCCCCAGGCCGACGGTGCCGCCGAGCAGCCAGCCCAGCGCCAGCACGGTGACCTCGATGACGGTGCGTACCAGTCGGATCG
Source organism: Micromonospora sp. NPDC047756 (assembly GCF_055587245.1). Taxonomy (NCBI): domain Bacteria; kingdom Bacillati; phylum Actinomycetota; class Actinomycetes; order Micromonosporales; family Micromonosporaceae; genus Micromonospora; species Micromonospora sp. NPDC047756. The sequence goes on along the minus strand of NZ_JBVJGQ010000008.1, from coordinate 262,830 downwards.
AGAGGCCGGGCCGGCGGGCCACGTACCCGGTCATCAGACCGTCGCGGGGGCCGGGGCCCAATCGGGCGCCGAGGTAGAGAGCGGTGGCGGCGCCGTTGGCGACGATCCCGCCGACCAGCATCGCGATCCGGGCGCCGAGCGGGCCGCCCGCGGGCAACAGGACCAGTGTGGCGTCCACGACCAGGCCGATCACCACGACGTTGCTGACCGTGCCGAGGCCGGGGCGCTGCCGCAGCGGGATCCAGAGCAGCAGGACCAGCGCGCCGACGGCGATGGTGACAGTGCCGAAGGAGAGCCCGGTCCGCTTGGAGAGCCCCTGGTGGAACACGTCCCACGGGTCGAGGCCCAGGCCGGAGCGGATCATCAGGGCCATGCTGACGCCGTAGACGATGAGCCCGAGGTAGAGCTGGACCAACCGTCGAACCGGCCGGTGCCGCAGATTGCCAAGCAGTGCCATGCGTGCCACCCTAGGTGCCAATCCTCGTCGAGGAAGAAGCCAATATTCGAGGAGTGGCTATGAACGGGCAGGTGCGAGGCGTCCAATTGGCCCGTCTGCTCGGGCAGTGGCATGCCCTGCCGGGCCGCCGCCGCAGCCCCGACTACGCCGCGCTGGCCGGCTCGGTGCGCGGGCTGCTGGCCGACGGCCGGCTGCCGCTGGGCGTCCGCCTCCCGGCCGAACGGGAGCTGGCCGAGGCGCTGCGGATCAGCCGGACCACGGTCACCGCCGCCTACCGGCAGCTACGCGAGACCGGGCACCTGGCCAGCCGGCGGGGTGCCGGCAGTTGGACGATGCTGCCCGGCAACCACCGGGTGGCCAGCACCGGCCTGTGGACCCCACTGGACGACCGGGAGATGCTCGACCTCGGCGTCGCCGCGCTGGCCGCGCCGCCGCAACTGCTCTCGGCCGCACGGGCCGCCGCCGAGGACCTGCCCCGCTACCTGAACGGGGCCGGTTACCACCCGACCGGCATCATCGAGCTGCGCGAGGCGGTGGCCGACGGGTACACCGCCCGGGGCCTGCCCACCTCGCCCGACCAGATCATGGTCACCAGTGGCACCCAGCACGCGCTGGATCTGGTGCTGCGGCTCGCCCTGGCCCCGGGCGGCACCGTGCTGGTCGAGTCCCCGACCTACCCCAACGCCCTGGCCGCCCTGGCCGGTCGTCGGGCCCGGATCAGCACCCACGGGCTGGCCGCCGACGCGGGCTGGGAGCCCGACCTGCTGCTGGGCAGTCTCCGCCAGACCCGACCCAAACTGGCCTACCTGATCCCCGAGTTCCAGAACCCGACGGGGCACCTGATGCCCGCCGCGCTGCGCGAGCGGGTGGTGGCCGCCGCGCACGCCGTCGGCACCGATCTGATCATCGACGAGTCCTTCGTGGACCTGTCGATGGACGGCACCGAGGTGCCACCCCCGGTCGCCACCTACGACCGGCACAGCCGGGTGATCAGCATCGGCGGGATGAGCAAGCCCTACTGGGGTGGCCTGCGGATCGGCTGGGTGCGCGCGTCCGCGCCGCAGGTGCAGCGGCTGGCCGCCGTGCGGGTCGGGGTCGACATGGCCAGCCCGGTGCTGGACCAACTGGTCGCGGTGCACCTGCTCGTCCACGCCGAGGCCATCGTCGCCGACCGCCGCGTCCAGTTGGCCGTCCAGCGCGACGCCCTGCTCGGCGCGCTGACGCACCAACTGCCGGAGTGGCGGGTCACCGTGCCGCGCGGTGGCGTGACGCTCTGGGCCGAGTTGGACGGACCGGTCTCGAGCGCGCTGGCCCGGGCCGCGGACGAGGTCGGCGTACGGCTGGCTCCCGGCCCCCGGTTCGGCCTGGACGGCACCCTGGAGCGCTTCCTGCGGCTGCCCTTCACGCTGCCCGCCGCGGACCTCGTGGAGGCCGTCGGGCGTCTCGCGGCGATCCGCTACGACCTGGACCGGGCCGGCCGCCAGCGGTGGCGCGAGCCGGCCGTCATCGCCTGAACGTCGCTGCCCCGAACGCCGGTGGCCCCGCACCCGAGCGGGTACGGGGCCACCGGCGACGCGTCAGAGCTCGGCGAGGGTGCCGGCGTACATCCGGTCGATCTCGGCGGCGAAGTTGCTCTCCACCCCACGCCGCTTGATCTTCAGCGACGGGGTGATCTCGCCGTCCTCGATCGTCAGGTCGCGCGGCAGGATGGCCACCTTCTTGATGGTCTCCCAGCGGTTGAGCTTGGAGTTGAGCTGGGCGACGTACTCCTCGACCATCGTCTGGGCCTCAGCCGACGCGACGATGTCGGTGTAGCTGCGCCCCTCCAGTGGGCCGCCGGCGACCCAGCCCCGGATGGCGTCCGGGTCCAGGGTGACGAGCATCGTGCAGAAGTTGCGGGCCTGACCGACCACGACCGCCTGCGAGGTGTACGGGCAGATGGCCTTGAACATGCCCTCGATGTGCGACGGCGCGATGTACTTGCCGCCCGAGGTCTTGACCAGGTCCTTCTTGCGGTCGGTGATGCGGAGGTAGCCCTGCTCGTCCAGGGTGCCGATGTCACCGGTACGGAAGAAGCCGTCCTCGGTGAACGAGGCGGCGGTCTCCTCCGGCAGGTTGTGGTAGCCCCGCATCACCGGCCGACCCCGCACCAGGATCTCCCCGTCGGTGTCGATCCGGCACTCCAGGTCGCCCATCGCCCGCCCCACCGTGCCGATCCGCAGACCGTCCGGCGGGTTGACGAAATTGCCCGCGCTCGTCTCGGTCAGGCCGTAGCCCTCGGAGATCGGCAGGTTCGCGGCGGCGAAGAAGGTGGCGATCTCCGGGCTGAGCGGCGCGGCACCGGACACCAGCACCCGCATCCGGCCGCCCAGACGAGCCTGGAGCTTGCTGAACACCAGCTTCTCGGCCAGCCCGTAGCGCACCTTCAACCCGGCCGGCACGGGCTTGCCGGCCTGCTCCAGGGTGACCTTCTCCTTGCCGACGCCGACGGCCCAGCCGAAGATCTTCGCCTTCGCGCCGCCGGCGCCCTGCGCGGTGGTCACCGCCTTGTTGTAGACCTTCTCGAACACCCGGGGAGCGCCGCACATCAGCGTCGGGCGGATCACCGAGAGCAGCTCGACCAGCTTGTCCACCCGCCCGTCGACGTAGGTGGGCAGGCCGACGTGGATGGCGCCGCAGAGCAGGGTCTTGCCGAACGAGTGGGCCAGCGGCAGCCACAGGTACTGCAGGTCGTCGTCGCGCAGCAGCCCGACCTCCGCCTGCGCGACCGCCTCCCAGCACCAGCCGCCGTGCAGCAGCTCGACGCCCTTGGGCTGGCCGGTGGTGCCGGAGGTGTAGATCAGGGTGGCCAGGTGGTCCGGGCCGATGCCGGCCACCAGCATGTCGATCAGCTCCGGCTCGGCGGCCAGCGCCTGGGTGCCGCGCTCCTCCAGGTCGGCGAGCGTCAACTGCGCGACAGGGGCCTCCGGGTCGACCGCGCCGTCGAGAAGCACCACGTGGGTGAGCGCGGGCAGGGTCGCCCCGGCGATCTTCGCCGCCTGGGCCGGGTTCTCCGCGAACAGCACCTTCGACCCGGAGTCGGCGATGATGTACGTCGCGTCGGCCGGCTCCGTGGTCGGGTAGACGGTGGTGGTCGCGCCGCCGGCGCACATGATGCCGAGGTCGGCGATCACCCACTCCAGCCGGGTGTTGGCGAGGATCGCGACCGGGTCCTCCTGGCCGACGCCCAGACCGTGCAGGCCGGCGGCGACCGCCTTGGCGCGCTGACCGACCTGAGCCCAGGTCAGCCAGGCCGGCCCCGAGTCGTCGGAGTTCGGGGACGCGAACGCGTGCCGGTCGGGGGTGGCCGCCACGCGCTTGAGGAACATGTCCGGGATGGAGCGGTACGGTACATCGAGAGCCATCGCTGTAGCCGCCTTCGGGGGTGGTGGCGTGACGGTCGTCACGTCATAATGGTTACCGAACAGTATTGCCTGTCACCGTGCATCGGCTAGCCCTGGTGATCGTCCGGCCGGCCCGTCTCACCAACCGGTACGGCCGATCAGGCGTACCGGGCGGCCATCACCGACCAGTCGTAGGTGGCCCGGACCCAGTTGCGCCGAGCGGCCAGGGCGTCGCGGATCCCGTCGTCGGCGGTGGTCCGCAGCGCCTCCTCCGCGTCCAGGTACGTCGCCAGACCCTGGTTGAACCGGTGTGCCGCACTCCGGAGCGCGGTCACCTCGTCCGCGTCGCCGTCCTGGGCGAGCACCGTGACGAGGTTGTGCGCGTCCGGGTCGGCCTGGCTCTCCTTGCCGTAGGAGAAGAGGTCGTTGCACCAGCAGACCAGGTCCACCGCCAGCAGATCCAGGGCAACCAACCCCGGGTTGGCGCGCTGGGTCGGCCCGGAGGGCCGCGTCGACGCCAGGTCGGTCAGGGTGAGGCAGGGATGAACGCCCCCGATGTGCCGGCGCAGCTGCACGTACTCCGCCACCTCGGGTACGCGCCGACGCTCCCGGTTGCCCGCCTCCCAGAGCAGCGCCAACAGGTACTCGCGCATCTGGCTGACGAACCGCAGCAACAGCCCGGCGTGATCGTGCAGTCGGGTCCGGCGGCAGAGGTCGTGCAGCGCGTCGCCCAGTGGCCCGACGGCGGGCGGTGCGACGTACGGGTCACCGCACCGGTCCAGCACGTCGAGCAGTGTGCTGATCGCCGGGCCCAACCGGACCGGGTCGGCGCCGAGGCCGTCCTCGTCGCAGGCGTCATCCATGACGAAGAGCCAGCTGATCAGGTCAGTGAGCAGCCGCAGGCCCTCCGCCGAGCCGTCCAGGCAGGCGCGACCGGCCAGGCCGGCGGCGTCAGCCCGTTCCAGGCGGTGCACGCGCTGGCTGGAATCGACCAGCCCGAACGTCCGCGCCCAGTCGATGCTCTCGCCTGCTACCTGGTCGGTGGCCTCGTGGCGTCCCGTGGGAAACGGGGGTTCCCGCAGCGCCGAAATCGCGAAGTCCCGCACAGTGAGCCCCCACTCCGTGCCGCCCGGCGCGGAGCGGCGCGGTGAAGCGTACGGGAGGAGGTATCTGCATGTTTCGCTGGGTGTGGGAAATTCCACAGCCGTTCGGTGACCGTTTACGTACAGCCAGTCACATCCCCAGGTCGGCGGTCCGCAACCGTTGAGCCGTCTCCGCCGAGCCGTTCAGTTGGACCCGGGCCACCCGTTGCCGGCCGGAGAAGAACAGCACCAGCTCGGCCGGGGGCCCGACCAGGCGCAGTGGCTCACCACCGCGACCGAGGGAGACCTCTCCGTGGCCGGGCGCCTGCACGTAGAGGTCCGCCGAGAAACGCCGCAGCGCCAGCCGAGCCATCGGGGCCGCGCGTTTCCAGAGGGCGCTCTGCAGGCCGGTGGCCAGCTCGCGCGGCTGCCACCCGGAGCCGGCTCGCCGGACGTCCTCGTGATGGATGAAGAACTCCATCGTGTTGGCCAGCTCGTCGGTCAGCGGGTTGCTGATCGGGCTCCACAGCGGCGGTCGGCGCACCTGTGCCACCAGCTCGGGGTAGGGCCGTGCGGCGAGTCGGCGACGGACCCGCTCGGAATAGCCGCGCAGCGGCGGCAGCAGGATCCCACCCGCCGCGTCCGGACGACGCTCCCGCAGCACCAGATGCGCGGCGAGGTCGCGGGTCGCCCAGCCCTCGTTGACAGTAGGGGCGTCCGGCCCGAGGGCCAGCAGAAGATCGGCCAGCGCCTCGCGCTCGGCTCGGGCGTACCGCGGCATGGCCCGATCGTAGGCCCGGTGGCCGCTCGGCGCGCGGCGGCGGACGCCGGTCGGCACCGGGAGCACGCCGCCGTCCGGTACGTGATGGTCGACATATCCGGTCAGGGTCGGCGGCACTGGCTCCGACCGGTAAGGATGAGGGAGATAATTGCGGCTTACGGCGGGGGAGAGCGTGGCGAGCAAGACAAGTCGGGACGTTCTCAGTCGAGGGCTGGGGGTCCTGCGGCAGGCGATCCGTGAGCAGCCGCGGATCTTTTCGGTGGCGGTCGTCGGCAGCGTGCTCTTCGGCGGGATGATCATCGTCAGCGCCCGGGTCGTCGGGTCGGTCATCGGTGAGGTGGCGCTGCCGGCCATCGAGCGCGGCGAGGTGGGCGCCGGCACCCTGGCGCTGGCCGCGGCCGCGTTGTTCGGGATCAGTGTGCTGCGGGTGGCGGGCATCTTCGGCCGCCGGCTCGGCGCCGGCTACATGCAGTACCGCCTTCAGGCCTCCTACCGCCGCAGGGTGACCCGTCGGTACCTGGAACTGCCGCTGTCCTGGCACCACCGCAACTCCACCGGCACCCTGCTGTCCAACGCCAACTCCGACGTGGAGGCGGCCTGGTACCCGATCGCGCCGCTGCCGTTCGCCGTCGGCACGTTGGTGATGCTGGTCGGGGCGATCGTGTCGCTCTTCGCCACCGACTGGGCGCTCGCCCTGGTCGGGCTCGCGGTCTTCCCCGCCCTGTTCGCGCTCAACGTCGTCTACTCCCGCCGGATGGCGCCCCGGCAGGCCCGGGCGCAGCGCCTACGAGCCGAGGTCAGCGGCATCGCCCACGAGAGCTTCGACGGCGCCCTGGTGGTCAAGACGATGGGCCGCGAGGCCCAGGAGACCGCCCGGTTCGCGGGCCGCGCCGGAGAGCTGCGCGACTCGCTGATCGCGGTCGGCCGGCTGCGCGGCATCTTCGACCCGCTGCTGGAGACACTGCCCAGCCTCGGCACCCTGGCCGTACTGGTGGTCGGCGCGTTCCGGTTGCGCCAGGGCGCGATCAGCGTGACCGAGCTGGTCAGTGTGGCCTTCCTCTTCACCGTGCTGGCCTTCCCGGTGCGGGCGATCGGTTGGGTGCTGGCCGAGCTGCCGCGCAGCGTCGCCGGCTGGGACCGGGTGCGCCGGGTGCTCGACGCCACCGGCGAGATGCCGTACGGGCAGCGGGTGCTCGACCCGGACGCCGCCGGCCCGGCCACCCTCACCTTCACCGACGTGCACTACTCCTACCCGCCGGCCGAGGCGCACCCGCCCGGCGCGCAGGTCCTCGGCGAGGTCGGCTTCACGGTGCCGTCCGGTCGGACGGTGGCCCTGGTGGGGCCCACCGGGGCCGGCAAGTCCACCATCGCCTCGCTGGCGGTGCGTCTCGTCGACCCGGACTCCGGCACTGTGAGCCTGGACGGTGTGGACGTGCGCGAGCTGACCTCCGTGTCGTTGGCCGGCACCGTGGCCCTGGTCGCCCAGGTGCCCTTCATCTTCGACGACACGGTCCGCGCCAACATCGCCCTCGATCGGCCCGGTGTGGACGACGAGGTGGTCTGGGCGGCGCTGCGGCTGGCCGAGGCGGACGGTTTCGTCGCCGCGCTGCCCGACGGTCTGGACACCATGGTCGGCGAGCGGGGCACCTCGCTCTCCGGCGGTCAGCGGCAGCGGCTCACCCTGGCCCGCGCGCTGGCCGGTCGACCGCGCCTGCTGGTGCTGGACGACGCGACGAGCGCTGTCGACCCTCGGGTGGAGGCGGCCATCCTGGCGGGGCTGCGCTCCTCGACCACGCAGGCGGGTGTTCCCGCCGCGTCGATCCTGGTGGTGGCGTACCGCCGGGCCACCATCGCGCTCGCCGACGAGGTCATCTACGTGGAGCAGGGACGGGTGGTCGCCCGCGGCACCCACAGCGAGTTGTTGGCCACCGTGCCCGGCTACGTCGACCTGGTCACCGCCTACGAGCAGGCCGAGGTGGAGCGGGCACAGGAGAGTTCCTACGGCGACGACGTGGCGCCGCTGCCGTCGGGCCTGGAGATCGAGGTGGACCGGTGAGCGCGAGGAGTGCAGCGGAGCGGAGCCCCGCAGTCGCGAACGAAAGGCGTGCCCGGTGACGACGTCGACGCTGAACAAGGACGAGCCGGAGGCACGGGAGGAGACGACCTGGCAGACGCTGCGTCGGGGCCTGGCGCTCTCCCCGGAGCTACGGATCGGTCTGGCCGGCACGTTGGCCCTGGCGTTGGTTTACATGGTGGGTCGGGTCGCCGTGCCGGTCGCCGTGCAGCAGGGCATCGACCGGGGCCTGGTCGGTGGTTTGAATCTGAACGTGGTGTGGACGGTGGTGGCCGTCACCGCGGCGATCCTGACGATCACCACGATCTGCGGCTACCTGATGATGCGCCGGCTGTTCACCGTCAGCGAGACGGCGCTGGCCAACGTCCGGACGCGCGCGTTCCGCCACGTGCACGACCTGTCGATGCTGCACCAGCAGTCGGAGCGGCGCGGTTCGCTGGTCTCGCGGGTCACCAGCGACGTCGACCAGATCACCCAGTTCCTCCAGTGGGGCGGGGTGATCCTGCTGGTCAACCTCGGTCAGCTGGTGGTCACCACGGCCGTCATGCTGGCGTACTCCTGGCAGTTGACACTTGTGGTGCTGGCCGCGTTCCTGCCGGCGGTGTTCGTCATCCGGCAGCTGCAGCGCCGCCTCGGCGGCGCGTACGCGACGGTGCGTCAACGCACCGGGACGCTGCTCGGCGCGATCGGTGAGAGCGTGGTGGGCGCGCCGGTTATCCGGGCGTACGGGATCGCCGGGCGCACCGAGCGGCGGCTGGACGAGGCGATCGACAAGCAGCGCCTGGCCCAGCAGCGGGCGATCCGGATCAGCATCGTGGGCAGCTCGGTCGGGGAGTTGGCGGCAGGGTTGGCGCTGGCCGGTGTGGTGGTGCTCGGCGTGCTGTTGGGGGTGGACGGCACGCTGTCGATCGGCCAGCTGACGGCGTTCCTCTTCCTGGTGACGCTCTTCATCCAGCCGGTGCAGATCGCCACCGAGGTGCTCAACGAGGCGCAGAACGCGATCGCCGGCTGGCGTCGGGTGCTGGACGTGCTGGACGTCGCCCCCGACGTGGCCGACCCGGGGGAGCAGGGGCGGGAGCTGCCGGGCGGGCCGCTGGACATCCGGTTCGCCGGTGTGCGGTTCGCCTACCCGGGTGGTCCGCCGGTGCTGCACGACATCGACCTGGAGATCGCGGCGAAGAGTCGGGTGGCGGTGGTCGGTGAGACCGGCAGCGGCAAGACCACCTTCGCCAAGTTGCTGACCCGGCTGATGGACCCGTCGGCCGGGGCGGTGCTGCTGTCCGGGGTGCCGCTGACCGACGTCCGGTTCGGCTCGCTGCGCTCCCGGGTGGTGATGGTGCCGCAGGACGGGTTCCTCTTCGACGCGACGGTGGGGAACAATGTCCGGTTCGCCCGTCCGGAGTTGACCGACGAGCAGTTGACCGTCGCCTTCACCGAGCTGGGCCTGTCGGACTGGCTGGAGGGTCTGCCGGCGGGCCTGGACACCCCGGTCGGCGAGCGCGGCGAGGCGCTCAGCGTCGGGGAGCGGCAGCTCGTCGCGTTGGCCCGCGCGTACGTGGCCGACCCGGACCTGCTGGTGCTCGACGAGGCGACCAGCGCGGTGGACCCGGCGACCGAGGTGCGGTTGCAACGCACCCTGGACGCTGTCACCCGGGGTCGGACCACGCTGGCCATCGCGCACCGGCTCTCCACCGCACAGGCCGCCGACGAGGTGATCGTGGTGGACCGGGGCCGGGTGGTGCAGCGCGGCCCGCACGACGAGCTGGTGCGCGACGCCGACTCGGTGTACGGCCTGCTCTACGCCTCCTGGCTGGAGCAGACCCGGTGAGGTGCGGCGGTGCGGTGGACGCGGGCGGGCCGGTGCTCTAGGCTCCGGGTTAGGTAAGCCTAACCTTTGAAGGAGGTCGCGCCCATGCGGCCCAACTCCGCCGAGATCGTCCGTACCCTCGTCGCCGGCCGCCTGCCCGGCCTCGTGCACCTGGCCCACCGGCCCGGCCCGCACCACGCCCGGCACGCCACCGACTCGGACGGGCGGGTGCTGCTGCTGGTGCCGGTGGCCAGCCACCTGGCCGCCGCCCTGCAACCGGCCGCCGGGGGCAGCGACGTCGCTGTCGTACTCGACGTGCTCGACCTGCCGCCCGCCGCCGGCGCGCCCGGCCTGGGTCGCGCCTGGGTGTCCGGCTGGGCGGCCGAGCTGGGCGGCGACGAGGCCCGCCACGCGGCTGACGAGTTCGCCGCGGTCGAGCCGACCGGTGACCTGCTCGACCTGGGCACCCGGTTCCGGCTGTTCCGCTTCGAGGTGGTCGAGGTCCGCTGGGAGCGGGCCGGCGTCGTGCGCCGGATCGACCCGGTGGAGTACGCCGAGGCCGAACCGGACCCGGTGCACCCGGTCGAGGCCCGGCTGCTGGCCGACCTCGCCGACTGCCACGGCGCCCGGGTGACGGAGTACCTACGCCAGCAGCTCGGGTTGACCGAGCACACCCCGGACGGGCCGCCCCGGGTGGTGCGCATCGACCGCTACGGCCTGGTGGTGGCCCTCGGTCGACCCGGCGCGCGGCGTCGGGTCCGGCTGGCCTTCCCGGGCCCGGTGACCGACCCGGCCGACCTGCCGCGGCTGCTCCCACCCCTGCGACTACCTGCCGACGCCCGCCCCCCGCACTAACCGCCCGCCGCGCCGCACCCCGCCCCTCGCCCCGCGCCCCGCGCCCCGCGCGCGCCGCACCCCGCCCCTCGCCCCGCGCCCCGCGCGCGCCGCGCCCCGCCCCTCGCGCCGCGCCCCGCGCCCCGCGCGCCCCGCCGCGCCCGCCCGCCCGCGCCGATCTTGCAGTTTGGGTTGCCGTTACGCGTTATCTGCCCCTTTCGTCGGGACAGAAAGTGCAAGATCGCGGGGGTGGGCGGGACGGGCGAGGCGGGGGCGTCGGCCGGGCGGGGCGGGGCGGAGCGGGGCGGGGCGGGCGGGGCGGGGTTGGGGCGGGTCAGGTTGGTAGGGGGCCGGTGAGGTAGCGCTGGATCGTGGGGCCGATCGCGGCCACCAGGGTTTCCGGGTCGGCGGAGGCGACCGGCTCTAGGCGCACCACGTGTCGCATCATGGCCAGGCCGATCATCTGGGTGGCCACCAGGGAGCCTCGCAGCGGTAGCTCGACCGGGTCGACGTCGAGGTTCTCCAGCACCCGGCGCAGCACCTGGGTGGTGACGAACTCGCGCAGCAGTCGAGCGGTCCACTCGTTGCTCACCGCGGAGCGCAGCAGCGCCTGTGCGGCGCTGCCGGCCGGGGAGTCCCAGACGCCGAGGAAGATGCGCACCATCCGCTCACCGACGCCGTCCCGGTCGCCGGCGAGCACCCTCGGCACCAGTTGAGCGGGGTCGACCGGAAAGTTCATCGCGGCAAGGAAGAGCTGGTCCTTGCTGCCGAAGTAGTGGTGCACGAGCGCCGGGTCGACCTGCGCCGTGCCGGCGATGCCACGGATCGAGGCGGCGTCGTAACCACGGTCGGCGAACGCCGTCCGCGCCGCGTCGAGAATCGCCTCCCGGGTGCCCGGGTTGCCGGGTCGCCGGCCGGTCCGCCGCGTCATCGCCGCCCTTCGTTCGTCCGCCTCGCCGCGTCGTGGGGCGGGCCCGGCCACGCCGGGGTCGGCTGCCTCGCCGGCCGCCGCCCCCCGGCGCTGGCGGTCAGCCGCTGCGTCGGCGCAGGGTGGCCGCCGCGAGCACCAGCGCCAGCACCACCGCGCCGAGAACCACGGCGACGTCGCGCCACATCCGGCCGGTCGGTTCGGCGTGGGCGCCGACCTCCTGCAACGCCTCGATGGCGTACGACAGGGGGAAGGCGTCGCTGAGCGCCTGGAGCCAGCCGGCCATCTGGTCACGGGCCACGAACAGCCCGCAGAGCAGCAGTTGGGGGACCACCACGACTGGCAGGAACTGTACTGCCTGGAACTCGGTGCGCGCGAAGGCACTGCACAGCAGCCCGAGGGCGACGCCGAGCACGGCGTCGAGCACGGCGATCCCGAGCACCAGCCCGATGCTGCCGGCGGTCTCCAGATCGAAGATCCAGTACGCCACCGCGGCGGCGACGGCGGCCTGCACGGCAGCGGCCAGCCCGAACGCGATGCCGTACCCGAAGAGCAGATCGAGCTTGCCCAGCGGCGTGGTGAGCAGCCGCTCCAGCGTGCCCGAGGTGCGTTCCCGCAACATGGCGATGCTGGTCACCAGAAACATGATCACGAAGGGGAAGATGCCGAGCATCACCAGCGCGATCCGGTCGAACGTGGTGGGTTGGCCGGGCGGGGTCGCTTGGTCGGCGTACATGAAGTAGACCAGGGTGAGCAGGACGGCCGGCACCACCACGAGCAGCGCGATGGTCCGCCGGTCGTGCCGGAGCTGACGGAGGATGCGCCCGGTGGTGGCGGCGAGAATGCGCGCGTTCATGCTGTCTCCCGTGCGACTGTCGCGTCGGTGCTGGTGGAGGCGGCCTCGCCGGCTCGGATGAGCCGCAGGAACGCCTCGTCGAGGTCGTCCACACCGGCGGCGGCGCGGATCGCGGCGGGGCTGTCGTCGGCGATCAACCGGCCCTGGCGGATCAGCAACAGTTGGTCGCAGCGTGCCGCCTCGTCCATCACGTGGCTGGACACCAGCAGGGTGGTGCCGGCGGCGGCCATCGCGTGGAACCGGGCCCACAGATCGGCCCGCAGCACCGGGTCCTGGCCGACGGTCGGCTCGTCGAGGATGACCAGCTCCGGCTCCCCGACCAGGGCGCACGCCAGTGAGGCTCGGCTGCGTTGACCACCGGACAGGGTGCCGACCAGTTGACCGGCGGCCCCGGCCAGCCCGACGTCGCTGATCGCCCGGTCGGCCTCGACCCGCCCGCGCCCGTACAGGGCCGCGAAGTAGCGGGCGTTCTCCCGGACGGTCAGGTCGGCGTAGACGCTGGGCGCCTGGGTCAGGTAGCCCACCCGGTGCCGCAGCGCGGGGGTGCCCGCCGGCTGGCCGAGCACGGTGACCGTCCCGCCACCGACCAGCTGCACCCCGACCACCGCGCGCATGAACGTGGTCTTGCCACTGCCGCTGGGGCCGAGCAGCCCGGTGACCGCGCCGCGCGGGACCCGGCAGCTGATGCCGTCCAGCACCCGCCGCCCACCCCGGTCCACGACCAGGTCTCGGACGGCTATCGCATCGTCCATCACGCACCTCCAGAGAAACTCATCACCTGTTGAACTCAACGCTAGATGAAATACCGCGCCGGGCGCAACGCCCGCGCCGGTGTGCGGCCGACCGTCGTCGCGCGGAGCGCGAGAACGGGCAGTAGGCTCCGGACCGGACAGGAAGTCCGGCAACGGGCATTGCGCGCCGATCGGACGTACGGCACGATGGCGCGGTGGGTCACGCTCCGTTACCGAACAGCGGTTTTCTCGAGGATTGGGCCGCGCGGTTGCGGCAGGCCGCCGAACGGCCGGTGGTCGGCATCCTGTTGCGCGGCAGCCACGCCCGCCACGCCGCCACCGCGCACAGCGACGTCGACCTCGACGTGCTGGTCGGCGGCGCCCCGTACGCGGCCCGCCGGGCCTACCTGGACGAGTCCGCAGGTCAGGTCACCCACGTCTCGGTGGCTGCCCGCGACATCCGGTCCTGGGTGCACCGACTGGGCGAACCGGCCGACTGGGCGTTCGGGCTGCCGGTCACCGCGCCGGCGCGGCTGCTCTGGGCCGATCCGCACTGGCGGCCCCGGATCGACCTGCCGGTGCTCTGCCAGCCCGCCGAGCCACCCCGACTGGAAGAGATGATCGCCACGCTGGGTAAGGCTGCCGCCGCCCGCGTGGCCAGCGACCGGCTCGGGGTGCGGCTCGCCGTCGCCGACCTGGCACGGCTCTGCCCCTCGGTGCTGCGGCCGGCCAACCCGTCCGTGCGGGTCCACTCCCGCCGGGCAGCCTTCGCTGCGGCCCTGGAACTGCCGGTGGCGCCACCCGGCTACCGGACGGACATGATGCTCTGCCTCGGGCTGCGCCCGGGCGCGACCGGGCAGCTCTGGGCCGCCGCCGTACGGCTGGTCGCCGGCACGCTGCCGTTGATCCGGCCGTACGCCGAGGAGATCGCCGACACGGCCGGCGCGGACCTGGCCGCCGCCCTGGTCGACGGCCGGCTGGACCGCTACGTCGCCCAGCTGGCCCGGCCGTCCGGGCCCTCGTCGCAGTCCGGGCTCTCGGCACAGCCCCGGCCGTTGTCGCCCTCGTCGCAGCCCTGGCTGTCGGGGCCCGCGCCGCAGCCGGGGCGGGAGCGGTCGGCGGTGCCCGCGCCGCGTGCGGGAGAATTCGTGACTGTGCCCGTACCTGACCCGCCGGTGACCGGCGTTCCCAGCGATCCGAACGAGCTGGCCGCACCCGCGACGGCGCGCCCGTCCCGGCTCGACCCGGCCATCGCGGCCCAGTTGCGTCGCAGCGCCGACGGTCTGGTCGCCGCCGTGGTGCGCGCGCACGATTCCGGTGAGGTGCTGATGGTCGCCTGGATGGACGACGAGGCGTTGCACCGCACCCTCACCACCGGCCGAGCCACCTACTGGTCGCGCAGCCGCCGCGAATACTGGGTCAAGGGCGCCACCTCCGGGCACCACCAGTACGTACGGTCGGTCGCCCTGGACTGCGACGGAGACGCGCTGCTGGTGAGCGTGGACCAGGTCGGCGCGGCCTGCCACACCGGCCACCGGACCTGCTTCTTCACCGAGCTGCCCGTCTCTACTCCGGAGGCACTGCCATGACCGACGGCACCGTCAGCCCCGACCTGGCCACCTTCTCCGAGCTGGCCGCCGACTGGCGGGTGGTGCCGGTCACCCGGCGGCTGCTGGCCGACGCGGAGACCCCGGTCGGGGTCTACCGGAAGTTGGCCGGGGGGCCGGGCACGTTCCTGCTGGAATCGGCCGAGCAGGGCGTCGGCTCGGCCGGCATGGCCTGGTCGCGGTACTCGTTCATCGGCGTACGCAGCAGCGCGACCCTGATCGCGCGCGACGGCGTGGCGACCTGGCTCGGCCAACCGCCGGCCGGGCTGAGCACCGAGGGTGACCCGGTGCGGATGCTGCGGGAAACGGTGGCGGCGCTGGCCGGCCCGGTCGGGGACCCGTCCGACGGTCTGCCACCGCTGACCGGGGGCATGGTCGGCTACCTCGGCTACGACCTGATCCGGCGCTTCGAGCGGTTGCCCGAGCTGACCGAGGACGACCTGGGCGTCCCGGAGCTGGGCATGATGCTCGCGACCGACCTGGTGGTGCTCGACCACTACGACGGCTCCGCGATCCTGGTCGCCAACGCGGTACTGCCGCCGCTGGACGCCCCGGACCGCGCCGCGCAGGTCGCCGCTGCCTACCACCACGCGGTCGGCCGGTTGGATGCGATGACCACGGCGCTGTCCCGGCCCATCCCGCCGATGATCTCCACGGTGGAGCGTCCGCCGGCCGGTGAGGTGCTCTGTCGGACGCCCGACGGCGGCTACCCGAAGGCGGTGGAGGCGGCCAAGGAGGCGATCAGGGCCGGTGAGTGCTTCCAGATCGTGCTCTCCCAGCGCTTCGAGCGGACGACCCACGCCGACCCGCTGGACGTCTACCGGGTGTTGCGCACCAGCAACCCCAGCCCGTACATGTACCTGCTGCGCTTCGACGGGTTCGACATCGTCGGCTCGTCCCCGGAGGCGCACCTGAAGGTCACCGGGGCCCCGGACGGGCGACGCCGGGCGTTGTTGCACCCGATCGCCGGCACCCGGCCGCGGGGCGGCACCCCCGCCGCCGACGCCGCCCTCGCCGCCGAGCTGCTGGCCGACCCGAAGGAACGAGCCGAGCACGTGATGCTGGTCGACCTCGGCCGCAACGACCTGGGTCGGGTCTGTCAGCCCGGCAGCGTGGAGGTGCCCGAGTTCGCCACCATCGAGCGCTACAGCCACGTCATGCACATCGTCTCCACCGTCACCGGCACGCTGCGTGACGACCAGAGCGCCTTCGACGCGTTGGCCGCGACCTTCCCGGCCGGCACGCTCTCCGGGGCGCCCAAGGTGCGCGCCATGGAGATCATCGAGGAGTTGGAGCCGGTCCGTCGTGGCCTCTACGGCGGCACCGTCGGCTACTTCGGCTTCGGCGGCGACCTGGACATGGCGATCGCCATCCGGACCGCGCTCATCCGTGACGGCCGCGCCTACGTCCAGGCCGGGGCGGGGGTGGTCGCCGACTCGGACCCGGCCGCCGAGGACCAGGAGACGCGGAACAAGGCGGCGGCCGTGCTGGCCGCGATCGCCGCCGCCGAAACCCTCCGGCCGGCACGATGAACGCGGCGAAGCGTTGCCCCGCAGTCGCTGACGGAGGACCGGTTCGGTGAGCGCGAGGAGTGCGGCGGCGAAGCGGCGCCCGGCGGTCGCGGACGATGGGACGAGCTCGTGAGCGGCGGGGATCGGCCCGTCGGGGGCCGGCGCGCGTTGACGTACGCGGTGCTGCTCTGCCTGGCCGGCGCGGGCCTGGCGCTATGGGCCGCGACGCGCGGTTGGTCGGTCGAGCTGACGGCCCGTCCGGCACCGCTGCCGCCGGTGCGTGACACCCGCAGCGGTGCGAGTCTGCTGCCCTGGTTGCCGGCGTTGGCCCTGGTGACCCTGGCCGGGGGTGGCGCGGTGCTGGCCACCCGGGGTCGCCTGCGTCGGGTGCTCGGGGCGCTGCTCGGCGTGCTCGGTCTGGCCGTGGCGGCCGGCGGCGGGTACGGGCTGGTGGCCGACGTGAGCGGCGTGGTGAGCCGGCAGTGGCCGGCGCTCTGCCTGCTCGGCGGCCTGGTGGCCGCCGGAGGAGGCTGGTGGACGGCGCTGCGTGGCGGCGACTGGCCGGCGATGGGCGCCCGGTACGAGCGTCCGGCGCGGAGCGCGCCGCAGGACGCGCCGGCGCAGAGCGACCCGACGGCCCCGCCGACGCCGTTGGCGAGGCGTCGCACCACCGAGGCGTGGGACGCGCTGGACCGGGGCGAGGACCCGACGGCCGACTGACGCGGTGGCCCCGCATGATCACGGTGACCGACTGCTCGACCGGCCCGATGGCCGCGACGGCGGTTGACGCCGCGACAGCCGTCGGACGGCGCGACGGGCGGCTGACGGCGCGACAGCCGGCGGACGCGGAGGCCGGGGGCTGTCAGCCGACCGGCTGGCGCTCCCAGTGGCTGCGGCTGCCGGCGGCGCGGGCGGCGGTCAGCTCTTCGACCAGGCGGTTCAGCTCGGCACGCTGGTCGGCGCGCGCCCGGTCGGCGCAGACCGCCTCCCAGGCGTTGCCCCGTGCTGTCCGCATCCGTCCCTCGCCCACCACGGCCCGTTCCACGGTGTGCACCACGCCGACGGCGAGCGATGCCACCGTCCGCGAGATCGTGGTCAGTCCGATGGTCGGGTGCGGCTCGGAAATGCTCATGATCACCTCGCGCGAGGAGTTGCGACGGTCGGGGCAGGCGCGCCATCGAGTCTGCCCGAGGACGATGCTCGCCCGTCGACGTTTCGCCGCGGTGACCGCCCGGTCAACTGTCTCGCCCCGGCCGTGACCAGGACCGGCCGGCCGACCTTGAGCTTGCTCACAACATCGACCGGGG
Organism: Micromonospora sp. NPDC047756; assembly: GCF_055587245.1. Taxonomy (NCBI): domain Bacteria; kingdom Bacillati; phylum Actinomycetota; class Actinomycetes; order Micromonosporales; family Micromonosporaceae; genus Micromonospora; species Micromonospora sp. NPDC047756. The sequence continues at coordinate 245,472 of NZ_JBVJGQ010000008.1, read as the reverse complement.
TCGCTGCTGTCGCGCGCCGCGCGGTAACTGGTGGCATGATCGATGGGTCGGCCCGGTCTGACCGTGGCCGCCAGGCTCCATACCGCGTGACGGTGATCGATACCGGAGGTGGCGCTGCGTGACAACCCCTTCACGGCAAGTCGGCCATTATGCCGCAGCCCTTTTCGTGAGCAGCGCCATACCCCCGGCATCCGGCGTCGGTCGGCTGCCCCTAGCATCGGCCCATGACGCCCGGAGAGGGGAGTCCGTTCGTGACTGCTGAGCATGCGCACGCGGAGGGGGACGAGGCCGGCCAGGCAGCGTCCGTAAGCGTGCTCGACGAGATTCTGGCCGGCGTGCGTGAAGACGTCGCCCGACGCCAGGAGCAGGTTCCGCTGGAGCGGATCCGTGAACTGGCAGCGGCGGCGCCGCCGCCCATGGACGCGTACGCGGCCCTGCGCAAGCCCGGCGTGGCCGTGATCGCCGAGGTGAAGCGTTCGTCGCCGTCCAAGGGCCGGCTGGCCGAGATCGCCGACCCGGCCGATCTCGCTGTCGACTACGCGGCCGGTGGGGCGCGGGCGATCAGCGTGCTGACCGAGGGGCGCTGGTTCGGCGGTTCGCTGGACGACCTGGCGGCCGTCCGTGCGGCGGTCACCGTGCCGGTGCTGCGTAAGGACTTCGTGGTCTCCAGCTATCAGATCCACGAGGCCCGCGCGCACGGCGCCGACCTGGTTCTGCTGATCGTCGCCGCCCTCGAGCAGAACGTCCTGATGGGCCTGCTGGAGCGGATCGAGTCGCTGGGCATGACCGCCCTCGTCGAGGTGCACGACGAGGAAGAGGCCGACCGCGCGCTGGAGGCCGGCGCGCAGGTGATCGGGGTCAACGCCCGTGACCTGCGTACCCTGGAGGTCGACCGGTCGGTGTTCGAGCGGATCGCGCCCGGCCTGCCCAGCAGCGTCGTCAAGATCGCCGAATCCGGCGTTCGTGGCCCGCACGACCTGATCCGGTACGCCTCCGCGGGCGCTGACGCGGTCCTCGTCGGCGAGGGCCTGGTCACTCAGAAGAGCCCCCGCGAGGCGGTCGCCGAGTTGGTCAACGCCGGCAACCACCCGGCAACGCCCCGGCCGGTGCGCTGACCCCGCGCCGGGCTGACGCCCCACCGAGAGGATTCCCGATGAGCGCCGACGCGCTGGCCCCGGTGGCCGGCCCGCAGCCCGACTCCGCCGGCCACTTCGGCCGCTTCGGCGGTCGGTTCGTTCCCGAGGCCCTGGTGGCCGCGTTGGACGAGCTCGACGGGGCGTGGCGTACGGCGATGGCGGACGAGTCCTTCCGGGCGGAGTTCGGCGCGCTGTTGCGCGACTACGCCGGCACGCCGTCGCTGCTCTACGAGGCCCGGCGGTTCTCCGCGAAGGTCGGCGCGCGGGTGCTGCTCAAGCGCGAGGACCTCAACCACACGGGCGCGCACAAGGTGCGCAACGTGCTCGGCCAGGCGCTGCTCACCAAGCGGATGGGCAAGACCCGGGTGATCGCGGAGACCGGCGCCGGCCAGCACGGTGTCGCCACCGCGACCGCCGCCGCCCTGTTCGACCTCGAGTGTGTGGTCTACATGGGCCAGGTCGACACCGAGCGGCAGGCGCTCAACGTGGCCCGGATGCGGATGCTCGGCGCGACGGTCGTCCCGGTCACCAACGGCTCGCGCACCCTCAAGGACGCGATGAACGAGGCGATGCGCGACTGGGTGGCGAACGTCGACGAGACGCACTACCTGATCGGCACCGCCGCGGGCCCGCACCCGTTCCCGGCGATGGTGCGCGACTTCGTCCGGGGCATCGGAGACGAGGCCCGTCAGCAGTGCCTGGATCTCACCGGCGGGTTGCCGGACGCCGTCACCGCCTGCGTCGGCGGCGGCTCGAACGCGCTGGGCATCTTCCACGCGTTCGTGGGCGACGAGGCCGTTCGGCTGTACGGCTTCGAAGCCGGCGGCGACGGGGTGGCCACCGGCCGGCACGCGGCGAGCATCACCGGCGGTTCGGCCGGGGTGCTGCACGGCACCCGCACCTTCGTGCTCCAGGACGCCGACGGGCAGACCCTGGAGTCGCACTCGATCTCCGCCGGCCTGGACTACCCCGGCGTCGGGCCCGAGCACGCGTGGCTGCACGACACCGGCCGCGCGAACTACCTGCCGGTCACCGACGACGAGGCGATGGCCGCGTTCGAGCTGCTCTGCCGTACCGAGGGCATCATCCCGGCGATCGAGAGCGCGCACGCGCTCGCCGGCACCGTCGCGCTGGCTCCGAAGCTCGCCGCGGAGCTGGGCCGGGAGCCCACCATCGTGGTCAACCTCTCCGGGCGGGGCGACAAGGACGTGCACACCGCCGGCGACTACTTCGGCATCCTCGACAAGGAGCGGTGAGATGAGCCGGATCGGGGTGGCCTTCGACAAGGCCCGCGCCGACGGACGGGCACTGCTGGTCGGCTGCATGCCGGCCGGTTTCCCCACCGTCGAGGGCAGCATCGCCGCGATGACCGCCATGGTCGAGGCCGGCGTCGACGTGATCGAGGTGGAGATTCCCTACTCGGACCCGGTGATGGACGGGCCGGTGATCCAGCGGGCCAGCGACATCGCGCTGGCCGGTGGCGTACGCACCGCGGACACGATGCGCATCATCGAGGCGGTGGCGGCCACCGGCGCTCCCGTGGTCACCATGACCTACTGGAACCCGGTCGAGCGGTACGGCGTGGACGTCTTCGCCCGTGACCTGGCCTCCGCCGGTGGCACCGGCCTGATCACCCCGGACCTCATTCCCGACGAGGCCGACGAGTGGCTGGCCGCCTCGGACGCGCACGGGCTGGACCGCACGTTCCTGGTGTCGCCCTCGTCCACCGACGCGCGGCTGGCGATGACCGTGCAGCACTGCCGCGGCTTCGTCTACGCGACCGCCGTGATGGGGGTGACCGGCGCCCGGGCGCGTACCTCCGACGCCGCCCCGACGCTGGTCTCCCGGACCCGCGCGGTCACCGACCTGCCGATCGGTGTCGGGCTGGGGGTGGGCACCGGGGCGCAGGCCGGCACGGTGGCCGGTTACGCCGATGGGGTGATCGTGGGCAGCGCGCTGATCCGGTGCCTGCTCGACGCGCCCACCGAGGCTGAGGGCCTGGCCGCCCTGCGCACGCTCAGCGCCGAACTGGCCGAGGGCGTCCGTAACCCCACCCGCTGAGCCCGCGTCGCCCGGCCCGGCTCAACCCGGCTTGGCGTACCGCGCGTCCTGGTCGGCCGTCGGCCGCTCGTCCCCGGCTGGGCGGGCCGCCGGCAGCGACGCGGTGGCGACGGCGCCGGGCGTGGAGCCGATGTCGCGCAGGACGCCGAAGCGGCCGGCGGTCGCGTCGGTGACGGCGGCTCGGGTGAGCGGGGTGACCACCTCGGGCAGCGCGTCGGGGGAGTGCCAGGACAGTCGGCAGCCCGGCGGTGGGTCGGTGGCGGGTCGGACCCCGGCCGCGCGGGCTCGGAACACGTGCACGAGGACGTCCGGCTGCGGGCCGGCGCGGCCGGCGGCGGCCTCCCCCGACGGGCGGCTCACCTGGTAGATGCCGACCAGGCCGGTCAGCTCGATGTCCCAGCCGGTCTCGGCGCGAATGTCGCGTAGGGCCGCCCGCACCGGGCTCTCGGCCGGGCGCAGTCGTCCGCCGGGCAACGCGTAGCGGGGCGTGCCCCGGCCCTGCTGGCAGAGCAGCACCCGACCGGCGTCGTCGGTGACGACCGCGGCGACCGCCCAGGTGAGCGCGCTCATGGACAAAGAGCCTACGGCGGCGCAAACCAGAAGTCACCGGGATGCGCCCGCCAGCGGCCCGGGGTGCCGCTGCGGGGGTGTGCAGCGGTAGCGTGTGCACCCGTGACCCTCGCCTCGCTCTCCCCCCAGGCGGCCCTGCCCAGCCCCAGCACCGCGGTCTGGCAGCTCGGGCCGGTGCCGATCCGGGCCTACGCGCTCTGCATCATCGCCGGCATCGTGCTGGCCTGCTGGGTGACGGAGCGCCGGCTGCGGCAGCGCGGCGTCGCGCCCGGCGCGGTGCTCGACATCGCCGTCTGGGCGGTGCCCGCCGGCATCATCGGCGCCCGGATCTACCACGTGATCACCTCACCTGAGAAATACTTCGGGGCCGGTGGCGACCCGATGAAGGCGTTCGCCATCTGGGAGGGCGGTCTCGGCATCTGGGGCGCGGTCGCCGGTGGCGCGCTCGGTGCCTGGATCGCGGCCCGACAGCTCGGCATTCCGTTCGGTGTGGTGGCTGACGCGCTGGCCCCCGGGCTGCCGCTCGCCCAGGCCGTCGGCCGGCTCGGCAACTGGTTCAACAACGAGCTGTTCGGTGGCCGGACGACCCTGCCGTGGGGTCTGGAAATCCACCGGATGGACCCGGACAACCCCGGGCACGCCCTGCGCGACGACGCCGGGCAGCCGATCCTCGAACCGGGCCTCTACCAGCCCACGTTCCTCTACGAGCTGCTGTGGAACCTCGGTGTCGCAGCTCTGGTCCTCGTCATCGACCGCCGCTTCAAGCTGGGCCGCGGCCGGGCGTTCGCGCTCTACGTGATGGGTTACACCGTCGGCCGGTTCTGGATCGAGCTGATGCGCACCGACGAGGCCAACCAGATCCTCGGCGTCCGACTCAACGTCTGGACCGCCGCCCTGGTCTTCCTCGGCGCGCTCATCTACTTCGTACGGGTGCGTGGCCCTCGGGACTACCTGATCCCACTCGGCCCGGCGGCGACGCCGACCCCGCCCCCCACCTCCGACCTGTCCCAGGTCGACCTCTCCGAGCGGGAGACCCCGACGCGGGCCGCCGCGCCGGAGGGCTACCGGGTGGTGAGCGAGGAGCAGTACGCGGCCTGGCAGGAAACCGGCGTCGTACCACCGGTCGACGACGACTCCCAGCCGGACGACGGCGAGCCGTCCGGCGACGCGGTCGCCGACGACCTCGCGCTGAGCGACGACGAGCCGGCCGACGCTCCGTCCGCCGGCCGCGGCGACCGGGCCGACGCCACGGGCGTGCGACCCGCCGACCGGGACAGCTGAGCGGCACCGATGCGAAGCGCGGTGGTGGTCGGCGCAGGGGTCGGTGGCCTCGCGGTGGCCGGCGCGCTGGCGCGTTCCGGCTGGCAGGTCACCCTGTTGGAACGCGCCGAACGGGTCCGCCCGGAGCCGACCGCCGTGGTGCTCTGGCCCAACGGTGTCCGCGCGCTCCAGGCCCTCGGCCTCGGCGCCGGCCTGGCCGCCATCGCCACCCCGTTGCCCGACGGCGGGGTCCGTCGCCCGGACGGCCACTGGCTCGTGCAGCCCCGGCCCATCCCGGCCGACCGGATGCCGGTGGTGGTGCACCGGGAGGATCTGCACGACGCGCTGATCGCCGGCCTCGGCGAGCGGGTCGAGTTGCGGACCGGGGTGACGGTGCGTCATGTCCGCGTCGAGCCGGGCGAGCGGCCGGGCGTCAGCGACGGGCGGCACACCATCGAGGCCGATCTGGTGGTGGCCGCCGACGGCACCGACAGCGGCATCCGCCGCCAGCTCGCGCCCGAATCCCGGGTGGTCAGCTCCGGATGCGCCGCCTGGCGGGCCGTCATCCCCTGGTACCAGGCACCTCGGCTCCCCGACGACCAGCCGCTGGCCGGTGAGATTCTCGGCGCGGGTTACCGGTTCGTGGCCGCGTCGCTGGGCGAGCGCGGCTCCTCGGGCGGGTCCACCCGGGGCGGCATCTACTGGGTGGCCACCGCCGCCGGCGCGCCCCGCCCGGAACCACCGGAGACCCAGCTTGCCCTGCTGCGCCGCTGGTACGCGGACTGGCCCGCGCCGGTCGGCGCGCTGCTCGACGCCACCAACCCGGCCGACCTGGTCCAGCAGGAGGTTCGCGAGCTGCGCCCGCTGCCCCGGGCGTACGGCTTTCCGGTCGGGCCCGGTGGGGTGGTGCTGCTCGGCGACGCGGCGCACGCCATGCCGCCGCACCTCGGGCAGGGCGCCTGCCTCGCGTTCGAGGACGCCGCGACGCTGGCGTCGCTGCTGCGGGAGGCTCGGCTGCCCGACGCCGTCCAGACGTACGACCGGGTGCGCCGCCCCCGGGCCGCGACAGTGGTCCGGCAGACCCGGCGGATGTCGGCGGTGCTCCAGACCCGGGGCCGGTTGGCGCTGCGCGCCCGGGACGCCGCACTGGGCACGATCAACTCCCGACTGCTCTCCAGCGCCGCGGCCTCCGCCGCCCAGTGGCGTCCACCGACCTGATCCCGGCCGCGACGTAGGTCGGTGTGGGGCGGGGCTGCTCAGGGGATGAGGGCGGCGGGTTCGGCGATGCAGGCGGTGCCGATCCGGCGGAAGCCGACCCGCAGGTAGACCCGCGCGATCTCCTCACTGCCCGCGGAGAGGAAGACCAGCTCGGTGCCGGCGGCGAGGAGTTCCCGGGCCAGGGTGGCGGTGAGCGCCGCGCCGAGCCCGCGTCGTCGGGCGGACGGCAGGGTGGCCACCCCGGCGACCTCCGCGACGTCGTCCACCCGCATCGCCATGCCGCTGGCCAGCGCGCCCTCGGTCGGCGTGCCGGCCAGCGCGGAGATCCGCCGCCCGTCGGCGATCCGGACACGCTCCTCGTCGAGCGCGGCCAGTTCGAGTTCGGTGACGGCGGCGTCGCGTTCGGCCGGCCCGGCCTCGCCGGGCGCGGTGCCGGCAGCGGCGAACGCCACCGCCGCCACCGCACGTCGTGCGGCGACATCGGCGGCGAACCCGGGGGAGTCGGCGGCCAGCACCCGCACCGCCGCGTCGGAGAGCGTCGCCGGGTCGGGCAGCGCGCTCGGGTCCAGCACCATCAGCGGCGCCTCCAGCACGCTGAGCCCCGCCGAGCGGGCCACCGCCAGCAGCTCCGGGGTCGTCTCGTGCACCCACTCGAAGGCTTCCGGCAAACCCAGCTTCCGCTGGCGCTCGCGCACCGAGGACACGTCGGCCAGCGACGGCGGCTCGGTGGCGTCGATCCGGGGCCGGGCATAGAACGGCCAGCCGTCGCCTTCGCGGACGAACAGCACCAGCCCGCCATGCTCCTCCGCACCGGCGACGTCGCGGGGCACCGCGTCGTAGAAGCGTTCCAACCGGTCGAAGACGTGCTTGTGTGACGGATCCACCGCGCGAGACTACACGTCCCAGCCAGTGGACGGTGTGATCAATCTCGGGTGGCCGTGCGGCCCCGGCCCTAACGTAGACTCAATAGACCCACGGGCCGACGTCGTCCCCACCATGATCCAACCTGAGTGACGACAGGAGGCCCGGTGGCTCAGCCGTACGCGGACACAGAACAGCCGCACCCGCACAGCCCGCAGGCGTCCCCGACGCCCCACCCCCGTCCGTCCGCCCAGGGCCTCTACGACCCAGCGCAGGAGCACGACGCCTGCGGCGTGGCCTTCGTGGCGGACCTGCACGGCCGGCGTTCACACTCGGTCGTCGCCAACGGGCTCGGCGCGCTCTGTCGGCTGGACCACCGGGGTGCCCGAGGCGCGGAGCCGAACACCGGCGACGGCGCCGGCATCATGATCCAGGTGCCCGACGCGTTCCTGCGCGCGGTGGCCGACATCGCGCTTCCCCCAGCGGGCGAATACGCCACCGGGCTGGTCTTTCTTCCCGACGACGATGCCGCCGAGGCGCGTGCCCGCCGCGTCGTCGAGAAGTACGCGCTGGTCGAGGGCGCCGACCTGCTCGGCTGGCGGGACGTGCCGATCGACCCGAGCGACCTGGGTGAGACCGCCCTGGCGGCGATGCCCCGGGTCCGGCAGCTCTTCCTGGCGGCGCACCGCCTCACCGACACACCCGACGGGCCGGCCGGCTCCCCGCTGCGCGGCCTCGAACTGGACCGGGTGGCGTTCTGTCTGCGTAAGCAGGCCGAGCGGGAGACCGCCGAGCGCGGCGTGCCGGCGTACTTCCCGTCGTTGTCCAGCCGCACCATGGTCTACAAGGGCATGCTCACGCCCGACCAGTTGCCGGCGTTCTACCCGGACCTGCGCGACGAGCGGGTGGACAGCGCCATCGCGCTGGTGCACTCCCGCTTCTCCACGAACACCTTTCCGTCGTGGCCGCTGGCGCACCCGTACCGGTTCATCGCCCACAACGGCGAGATCAACACGATCCGGGGCAACCGCAACTGGATGCAGGCCCGCGAGGCGCTCCTGCGCTCGCCGAACGTGCCGGGCAACATCCGGCGGGTCTTCCCGGTCTGCACCCCCGCCGCCTCCGACTCGGCGAACTTCGACGAGGTCCTGGAGTTGCTGCACCTGGCCGGGCGGAGCCTGCCGCACGCGGTGCTCATGATGATCCCCGAGGCGTGGGAGAACGACCCGGGGATGGACCCGGCCAAGCGCTCCTTCTACCGCTTCCACGCCAGCCTGATGGAGCCGTGGGACGGCCCGGCGTCGGTGGCCTTCACCGACGGCGAGATCGTCGGCGCGGTGCTGGACCGCAACGGGCTGCGCCCGGGGCGCTGGTGGCAGACCGACGACGGGCTCGTGGTGCTCGGCTCCGAGGCGGGCGTGCTCGACCTCGACCCGGCCCACGTGGTCGCCAAGGGGCGGCTCCAGCCGGGCCGGATGTTCCTGGTCGACACGGTGGCCGGGCGGATCGTGCACGACGAGGAGATCAAGTCCGAGCTGGCCGCCGCCCAGCCGTACGCCGAGTGGCTGCACGCCGGGCTGATCGAGCTGAACGACCTGCCGGCCCGCGAGCACACCGTCTACACGCACGACTCGGTGCGCCGCCGGCAGCAGACCTTCGGCTACACCCAGGAGGAGCTGAAGATCCTGCTGGGGCCGATGGCCCGCACCGGCGCCGAGCCACTCGGCTCGATGGGTACGGACACCCCGATCGCGCCGCTGTCCACCCGGCCGCGGCTGCTCTACGACTACTTCCACCAGCTCTTCGCCCAGGTCACCAACCCGCCGCTGGACGCCATCCGCGAGGAGTTGGTGACCAGCCTGGCGTCGACGATCGGGCCGGAGGGCAACCTGCTCGACCCGGGCGCCGCGAGCTGCCGGCAGATCGTGCTCCCGCACCCGATCCTCGACAACGACGAGCTGGCGAAGATCCTCTCCATCGACGAGGACGGCGACCTGCCCGGCTTCAAGGCGGTCCGGGTCTCCGGGCTGTACCGGATCCGGGAGGGTGCCGCCGGGATCAAGGCGCGGCTGACCGAGATCTGCCGGCACGTCTCCGAGGCGATCGAGGACGGGGTGCGCATCCTGGTGCTCTCCGACCGGGACTCCAACGCCGACCTGGCGCCGATCCCGTCGCTGCTGCTCACCGCCGCCGTGCACCAGCACCTGGTCCGTGAGCAGACCCGTACGCGGGCGGCGCTGATCGTCGAGTCGGGGGACTGCCGCGAGGTGCACCACGCGGCGGTGCTGATCGGCTACGGTGCGGCGGCGGTCAACCCGTACCTGGCGTTCGAGTCGGTCGAGGACATGATCGCCACGGGCGCTCTCGCCGGGGTGGAGCCCGCCGCCGCGGTGCGCAACTACGCGAAGGCGCTCGGCAAGGGCGTCCTGAAGATCATGTCCAAGATGGGCATCTCGACGGTCTCCTCGTACTGCGGCGCGCAGGTCTTCGAGGCGGTCGGTCTGGACAGCCGGCTGGTCGAGCGCTACTTCCGGGGCACCCCCAGTCGCATCGGCGGGGTGGGTCTCGCCGGCGTGCACACCGAGGTGGCCGCCCGGCACGCGCTGGCCTGGCCGCCGGCCGGCACCGCCGCATCCGACCGCCTGGAGGTCGGTGGCGAGTACCAGTGGCGCCGCGAGGGCGAGTTGCACCTGTTCAACCCGGAGACGGTGTTCCTGCTGCAACACGCCACCCGCAGCCGGCAGTACGACGTCTTCCGGCAGTACACCGCCAAGGTCGACGCGCTCGCCGCGCAGGCCGGCTCGCTGCGCGGCTTGTTCACCCTGCGCACCGGTGTCCGTCCGGCGGTGCCGATCGAGGAGGTCGAGCCGGCCACCGAGATCGTCAAGCGGTTCGCCACCGGCGCGATGTCGTACGGGTCGATCTCGGCGGAGGCGCACGAGACGCTCGCCATCGCCATGAACCGGCTCGGCGGCAAGTCCAACACCGGTGAGGGCGGTGAGGACGTCGAGCGGCTGCACGACCCGGCCCGCCGTTCGGCGGTCAAGCAGATCGCCAGCGGCCGGTTCGGCGTGACCAGCGAATACCTGGTCAACGCGGACGACCTCCAGATCAAGATGGCCCAGGGCGCGAAGCCGGGCGAGGGCGGTCAGCTGCCCGGTAACAAGGTCTGGCCGTGGATCGCCCGGACCCGGCACGCCACCCCCGGCGTGGGTCTGATCTCCCCGCCGCCGCACCACGACATCTACTCCATCGAGGACCTCGCCCAGTTGGTGCACGACCTGAAGTGCGTCAACCCGGCGGCCCGGGTGCACGTCAAGCTGGTCAGCGAGGTCGGCGTCGGCACCGTCGCCGCCGGGGTGGCGAAGCTCAAGGCGGACGTCATCCTGATCTCCGGCCACGACGGTGGCACGGGCGCCTCCCCGATGAACTCGCTCAAGCACGCCGGCACCCCGTGGGAGCTGGGGCTGGCCGAGGCGCAGCAGACGCTGTTGCTCAACAAGCTGCGCGACCGGGTCACGGTGCAGGTCGACGGCCAACTCAAGACCGGCCGGGACGTGCTGGTCGCGGCGCTGCTCGGCGCGGAGGAGTTCGGCTTCGCGACCGCGCCGCTGATCGTCGAGGGTTGCGTGATGATGCGGGTCTGCCACCTGGATACCTGCCCGGTCGGCATCGCCACCCAGAATCCGGTGCTGCGGGAACGCTTCACCGGCAAGCCGGAGTTCGTGGAGAACTTCTTCCTCTTCCTCGCCGAGGAGGTCCGGGGATACCTGGCCGAGCTGGGTTTCCGGTCGATCGAGGAAGCGATCGGGCAGTCCGAGCTGCTCGACGTGGCCCCGGCGCTGACGCACTGGAAGGCGCACGGATTGGACCTGGCGTCCGTCCTGCACCTGCCGGAGCTGCCCGCCGACGCGGCCCGACGCGGGGTGCGCGCGCAGGATCACGGCCTGGAGCAGGCGCTCGACAACGAGCTGATCGCGTTGGCCCGTCCGGCTCTGACCGACGGCGCGCCGGTGCGGGTCGAGGTGGCGGTGCGCAACGAGCACCGCAGCGTCGGCGCGATGCTCGGCGGCGAGGTGACCCGTCGTTTCGGCGGCGCCGGCCTTCCCGAGGACACCGTCGAGTTCGTGCTGCACGGCACGGCGGGGCAGTCGTTCGGCGCGTTCCTGCCGCGCGGCGTGACCCTGCGCCTGCACGGCGACGCCAACGACTACGTGGGTAAGGGCCTCTCCGGGGGCCGGCTCATCGTCCGTCCGGACGCCGCCGCGCCGTTCCTCGACCCGGACGCCGAGCCGGGGCAGCGGGCCGAGGATCAGATCATCGCCGGCAACACCATCCTGTACGGGGCCACGGCGGGCGAGGTCTTCCTGCGCGGCCGGGTGGGGGAGCGGTTCGCGGTCCGCAACTCCGGCGCGGTCGCCGTGGTCGAGGGCGTCGGTGACCACGGCTGCGAGTACATGACCGGAGGCACCGTGGTGGTGCTGGGCGCGACCGGCCGGAACTTCGCGGCGGGCATGTCCGGCGGCACGGCGTTCGTGCACCACCTGGATCGGGCCCGGGTCAACGCGGAGCTGGTCGACCTGCTGCCGCTGGGCGAGCAGGAGCAGTCGCTCCTGCACGAGCTGGTCCAACGGCACGTGGCCGAGACCGGGTCGGCGGTCGCCGAGGAGCTGCTCAAGCGGTGGCCGGACGCGGTGGCCGAGTTCACCGCTGTGGTACCCCGCGACTACCGCCGGGTGCTGGAGATCATGCGGGCCGCCGAAGCAGCCGGCCGCGACGTCGACGACGCGGTGATGGGCGCGCTGAGCGCGCCGGCCGCGCCGGTGCCGCCCGCCCCGCGGGTGGCTGCCCAGGAGGTGGCACGTGCCTGACCCGAACGGTTTCCTGCGCTACGACCGGCGGCTGCCGGCCCGCCGCCCGGTGCCGGTGCGGATCAGCGACTGGCGGGAGGTGTACCCGCCGGCCGGCGAGGAGCTGGTCCGTGAGCAGGCCACCCGATGCATGGACTGCGGCATCCCGTTCTGCCACGACGGCTGCCCGCTGGGCAATCGCATCCCGGACTGGAACGACCTGGTGCGCACCGGCAACTGGGACGCCGCGGTGGAGTCGCTGCACGCCACCAACAACTTCCCGGAGTTCACCGGCCGGCTCTGCCCGGCGCCCTGCGAGGCGGCCTGCGTGCTCGGCATCTCCGGCGGTCAACCGGTGACCATCAAGCAGGTCGAGGTGGAGATCGCCGACGCCGCCGCGGCGCGCGGGTTCACCCCGCACCCGGTGCCGCCGCCGTCGGGTCGGTCGGTCGCCGTCGTCGGCTCCGGGCCCGCCGGCCTCGCCGCCGCCCAGCAGTTGGCCCGCGCCGGTCACGCGGTGACGGTGTACGAACGCGACGACGCGATCGGCGGCCTGCTCCGCTACGGCATCCCCGACTTCAAGTTGGAGAAGCGGCACATCGACGCCCGGTTGACCCAGCTCATCGCCGAGGGGGTGCGCTTGCGCACCGGCGTGAACGTCGGCGTGGACGTCACCGCCGAGCAGTTGCGCGCCGAGCACGACGCGGTGCTGCTGGCCTGTGGGGCGTTGCAGGGCCGGGACACCCCGGAGACCCCGGGGCGTGCGCTTCGGGGCGTACACCAGGCGATGGCGCACCTGGTCGCGGCCAATCGCGCGGTCGCCACCGCGACCACCGACCAGGCCGCCGAGCGCCGGCTGGCACCGGCGGTGCTGGCGGACGGCACGCCGATCGACGCGGCCGGCAAGCATGTGGTGATCATCGGCGGAGGCGACACGGCGGCCGACTGCCTCGGCGTCGCGCACCGCCAGGGCGCGGCGGGTGTGCACCAGCTCGACCTGTACCCGCAGCCGCCGCAGGAGCGCGACGAGGCCCGGGATCCGTGGCCGACCTGGCCGTGGGTGCTGCGCAGCTACCCGGCGCACGAGGAGGGTGGCGAGCGGGTCTTCGCCGCGGCGGTGCAGGAGTTCGTGGACGACGGCACCGGCCAGGTGCGGGCGGTGCGGATCGCCGAGGTGACCGTCGAGAAGCGCGACGGCCGGCGCATCGTCACCGTCGTGCCGGGCTCCGAGCGGGAGTTGCCGGCCGATCTGGTGCTGTTGGCGATCGGTTTCGAGGGCACCGAGCAGCAGCCGCTGCTGGAGCAGTTCGGGGTGTCCCGCAACCCGCGGGGCGCGATCGACGCCCGCGACGACTGGCAGACCGACGCCGACGGGGTGTTCGTGGCCGGTGACATGCACCGGGGCGCTTCTTTGATCGTCTGGGCCATCGCCGAGGGGCGGGCGGTCGCCGCGGCCATCCACGACCATCTGGGCGGTGTCGGTGTGTTGCCGGCCCCGGTGGGCCCGGCCGCGCAGGCTCTCGCCGCTCGCTGAGGGGCGGTCGTCCGGTCGGTGCGGCGGGTCCGCCGCCGCGCCGGCCGGACATTCCCGCTGGTGAAGACGCTCACAAACGTGGGCAAAGAGGTTTGAGCCGGCAAGACTTGTCGGCTGCCGAACCGCGCCGCGATCGGCCTGAACAATCTTGCTGCCGATCGCTGGAGGTCCGTCGTGGCCACGGGTGCCACCTTCGCCGCGCTGCGCCACCGCGACTACCGGATCTGGGCGCTCGCCGGCTTCGTCTCCGTCATCGGCACCTGGATGCAGGTCCTCGGGGTCAACTGGTACGTCCTGAAGGAGACCGGCTCCGCGACGTCCATGGGCTTCGCCGTGCTGCTCCAGGCGGCGCCCACGCTGCTGCTCAGCGTCTGGGGTGGTGTGCTGGCCGACCGGCTGCCCGCCCGTCCGTTGCTGATCGCCGCCCAGTGCGCCCACGCGGTGCTCGCCGCCGGACTGGCGGCGGTCGCCCTGACCGGGGTCGGCGGCCTGCCGCTGATCTTCGCGATCTCGCTGGCCACCGGTGCCGTCTCGGCGATCGAGGGCCCGGTGATGGGGCGTTGGGCCGCCAGCCTCGTCGACCGGGAGACGCTGGGCAACGCCCTGGCGCTCGGCTCGCTCAGCAACTCCGCCGGCCGCATCCTCGGCATGAGCCTGGGTGCCGTGGTGGTGGCCGCCGTCGGACCCGCCCTGCTGTTCGGCATCAACGCGGTCAGCTTCGCCGCCGTGGTGGTGGCGCTGTTCGCGGTACGCCCGGCAGTCGCCCCTGGTCTCCCGGTCCCGGAGGCCGGCCGGACGCGGGGCGGGGTCCGCGCCGGGTTCGCCTACCTGCGCGGGCAGCCGGTGCTGCTCCTCGCGCTCGCCCTGTCGTTCGTGCTCGGCAGCCTGGGCCGCAACTACCAGGTGACCATGGCCGCGATGAGCGACGGGCCGCTGGACGCCGGCGCCTCCGGCTACGGCCTGCTGTCGACGGTGTTCGCGGTCGGCACCGTGGTGGGCGCGCTCGTCGCGGCCCGGCGGCGAGCCCTGGGCTACCGAACGCTCGTCGTCGCGGGCCTGTTCGCCAGCGGGTTGCAGATCGTCGCCGGCCTCGCACCGGGCACCTGGAGCTTCGCCGCGGTGATCCTGCCGATCGCCGCCGCCGCGGTGGTCATCGACACCACCGTCGGCACCCGCGCCCAGCTCGACACCGACGGCGCGATGCGGGGTCGGGTGCTCGCCGCCCTGGCGGTCACCGGCTCGGTCTCCGCCGCGGTCGGCGCCCCGCTGCTCGGCTGGCTCGCCGAACATGCCGGACCGCGGCAGACGCTCGTCCTCGCCGGAGCCGCGGCGGCGATCGCCACGACGGCGGCGGGTGTCGCCCTGGACCGGCAGCGCGGCCGTGCGACGACCCTCGCGCTCGTCGTTCCGCGACCCCGCCATCCGGTACGACGAGCGGCGTTCCGGGCCGCCCGCATCGTGCGGCCCACCGGTGCGGTCTGCGTCATCGGGCCCGCCGAGGCCGGCGCGGCGCGGTCGGGCGGGGTCCGGCTCCGGGAGTTGGCCACCGCAGGGCCGGTGCCGAACCGCTGAGACAGCGGTCACCCTCGACGGCCCGCTTGCGGGACAGGGCAACCTGAAGATCATCGTTACGCTGCGATCATGGACATTGAGGAGCGGCTACGGCGAACCCGCCGATGGCTGTGGGTCGTGCTGATCGGGCTCTTCCTGAGTGGTGTCACCGCGTTTCCGCTGGAGATCGAGGTGCGCTGGCTGCTGCGCGTACTGGATCCGCTCGCCGACCACCTGCCTGCGCTGGTCGCCTGGATCGAGCGGGTGCACACCGGGCTCGTGACGGCCGGCGAGGACTACCCGTTCCTGCTCTACGGCACCGACTGGTTGGCCTTCGCCCACCTGGTGCTGGCGGTGGCCTTCTGGGGGCCGCTGCGCGACCCGGTGCGCAACGTCTGGGTGGTGCAGGTCGGCATGATCGCCTGCGCCGGCATCGTTCCGCTGGCGCTGATCTGCGGCCCGATCCGGGACATCCCCTGGTTCTGGACGCTCATCGACCTGTCCTTCGCGGTCGGGGCGTTCCCGCCGCTCTGGTTCGCCTACCGGCACATCCGCGCCGTAGAAGCCGAGACCCGCTAACCCGGGCCGCGCGACCCCCGCCGGTCGATCATGGAGTTGTGGTGGGCAGAAGATGCGCCCTTGCCCGACATGCGGGGCACCACAACTCCATGATCGACGTGGTGGGGGTGGGGTGGGGTGGGTTAGTGGGACATCAGCTCGTGGGAGTCGCGGATCTTGGCCCAGGACTTCGGTTCGGTCGGTGGGGCGGCCTTGCGGGCGGCGTTGGCCAGCTCGGGTCGGCCGGGGGTGAACAGCCAGGTGGTGAACAGGTCGTCCAGGTCCAGTCCGGAGATCCGCTCGGCCAGGGCCTGGAACTGCTCGATGGTGCCGTTGCCGTACCGGCGCTCGGCGGTCCAGGTCGGCAGGATCTCGAAGAACGCGTCGTCACCGACGGCCAGCCGTAGCTGGTGCAGGGCCATCGCACCCCGGTCGTATACGGCGTTGTCGAAGACCCGCCCGGCGCCCGGGTCGCCGGGCGGCACCTGCCAGAACCCGTCGTCAGCCGGGTAACTGGCATAGGTGAAGTCGAAGACCTCCTGGGCGGTGCCCTCGCCCTGCTCCTCGGACCAGAGCCACTCGGCGTACGAGGCGAAGCCCTCGTTGAGCCAGATGTTGCGCCAGTCGGCCACCGAGACCGAGTCGCCGAACCACTGGTGGGCCAGCTCGTGCGTCACCACGTAGGTGTTGGCGCCGCGTCGCCAGAAGCCCGGCCCGTACACCGGGCGGGTCTGCGTCTCCAGGGCGAAGCTGATGCCGTCGACCGGCCCGGCCACACCGCCCTGCGTCTCGAACGGGTACGGCCCGAAGATCCCGCTCTCCCAGTCGACGATCTCGGCGGTCCGCTCGATGCTGGCTCGCGCGGCCGGCCCGAGCGCGCCCAGCGACGTGCTGTACGCGTTGATCACCGGCTGGCCGCCCGGGGAGGTGTCGGTGACGATGTCGTACTGGCCGATGGCCATGAAGGCCAGGTAGGTGGCGGTGGGGGAGGTGGTCCGCCAGATCCACCGGGTGCGGTTGCCGGCCTCGGCCAGCGGGGGCCTCGGCTGCACGCCGTTGCTGATCACCTCGACGCCGGTGGGCACCGAGACCGAGATGTCGTAGGTGGCCTTGTCCAGCGGATGGTCGTTGCTCGGGAACCACCACCACGCCGACTCGGGCTCGTTGACGGCGAGGGCCCCGTCGTCGGTACGCGTCCAGCCGGTGTAGCCGTTGACCAGGGCCTCCGACGGGACACCGGAGTACCGCACGACGATGGTGAGCTGTTGGCCCCGGGTCACCGTGCGGGCCGGGGTGACCACCAGCTCGTGCGCCCCCGCGGTGCTGCTGCTGGCCGCCCAACCGTTGACCCGGACCGACTCGACGTCGAGCAGGAAGTCCAGATTGAACGTCGAGAGGTCCTCAGTGGCGGTGGCGAGGATGGTGGTGGTGCCGGTGAGCAGGTCGGTGGCCGGTTCGTAGCGCAGCCGGACGTCGTAGTGCTCGACGTCGTAACCGCCGTTGCCGTAGTCGGGGAAGTAGCTGTCGCCCAGTCCGGGCGCGCCGGGTTGCGGCGCCGCGGAGACGACCGGACGGCCCCAGCCCGTCGGGACGGCCTGGGCGGGGGTGCCGGCGAGCATGGTGCCGGCGGTGGTGAGGGTCAGGGCGGTGGTGGCCGCCGTGAGGACTCGTCGCACGGGGTGGACTCCCTCCATCGGGTGTTCGCCAGGCCAACCTAATCGACAACCGTGAACGTCGTCGGCCCGCCACACCCATCGTCGGTCGTCGCCCTCTGGTGCGCGTTGCGCCGCAAGGTCACACTGTGTTGATCGGAGGTGACACGTGCGGCGCTCGGAGTTACCCAGCCGGGAATCGACCGGCCAACGACAGTCGACCGCTGGTCGGGAACGCCTGCCGGCCGGCGGTCTGGAGTTGTTCACGCTGCTCGCCCGGCTGTTGCGGCGACCCCGCCGCGGCGACCGCCGGCTGCCGCTGCTGTGGCTGGTCCGCTCCGACACCGCGGATCTGATGGTGCCGCTACGCCGGTTCCTCGGCCAGGGCCCCCGGCGGCGGGTCCCGCACGCCGTGCTGGACGCCGACGCGCCGCCCGGCGTCGGGGACGTGCCGGCGCTGCTGCGCGAGCTGCACCGGCAGCTCTCCCTGGAGGCCTTCGGCGCCGCCCGGCTGCGCTTCCGGCACTATCCGCTCGCCGACTGGCTGATGCAGCAGAGCCTCAACCTGGGCGCCGACGCCGACGACAGCCGCGCGGCCCTGGTCCGCCGGCTACGCGACCGCAGGGGCCCGCGCGCGCCGGAGGCGGTGCCCTCCGGCGGCGACGCGGTCAGCATCGTCTCGCAGGTGCTGCTCTGGCTGGTCCGTCGCGCCGTGCCGGGGGTGATTTTCCGGGCTGCCCTCTCCGGTCGGGTGCCGGTGCTCGGGCGGCACTACAACTGGTTCATGCGCCAGCAGTACCTGGCGCCCCGGCAATCGGTCACCTTCCTCGGTTTCGCCGAGCGCCTCACCGCCGGCTGGCGCGACGGGGAGCAACCCGACCAGGTCAACAAGCTGCTGCTGCACGCGTTCCTGGAGGACCTGCGGCAGGCGTACCGGCGTCGCCCGTGGCGCCTCTCGGACTGGCGGCGCACCGCGTACCCGGCGCTGCTGATCGATCACGTCGCCCCCGGCAACGTCGGCGGGGAACTGGTCCGCCTGATCGGCGACGTCCGCACCGAGACCGGCCGCAACGACCCGCTGCTGATCGTCGCGTCCGGTGGGCAACCCCCACCGGACCTGCCCGAACCGCACCCGTTGACCGAGGCCGACGAGGCGTACGACGAATGGGCCGGGGCGCTGCCGGAGATGCGCCGGCTGCGCCGCCCGGCCACCTGGCTGGTGGCGTTGCGCCCCGACGAGACCGACACCGGTCCACCGTCACGTGGCGGCCTGCGGCCCTTCTCCGCGCCCGACCCGCCGTGGTGGTCGCGGCGCTTCCTGCCGACGGCGCTCGCACTGGTGCTGGTGGCGACGCTCGGCCTCTGGGTGACGAGCCGGTGGGGGCCGGGCTGTCACCCCTCGTTGACCGGCCAGGTGTCGGTCGAGGTGGTCGGCGACGACGAGTGTGTCGGTTACAGCGACAGCGCCGCGCAGGTGTTCAACAACGACCCGGGTCAGGAGCGGCTGCGTACCGTCCAAAAGCGCATCTTCGCGCAGAACCGCGCCGCCGAGGAGGTCTGGCAGCGCAGCGAACGGCGACGGCCCTTCCTGACCCTGGTCTACCTGGGCACCCTGACCGGCAACCTGACCCGCGCGGACGAGGAGTCGTACGTCTCCGAGCGCGAGGAACTGGAAGGGATGGCCACCGCCCAGTACGCGTTGCTGAAGGAGTCGGCCGGCGCGGGCGGCGCAGCGCTGCTGCGGATCGTGGTCGCCAACGCCGGCCGCCAGATGGTCTACGCCGACCGGGCGGTGGCGATGCTGGCCGAACTGGCCCGGGACGACCCCACGGTGCTCGGCGTGGTGGGTCTGGTGGAGAGCCGGAGCAGCACCGCCCGCGCGCTGCGCGAACTCAACCGGGTCGGCCTGCCGGTGCTGGCACCCACCCTCTCCGCCGACCGGATGGACGCCAACTCCCGCCTCTACCTGCAGATCTCCGCACCGAACAAGGATCAGGTGAAGCTGGTCGACGCGTACGCCCGGCAGGTGCTGAAGGTCGACGAGGCGCACGTCTTCTACACCTTCCTGGAGGGCAGTTCGCTCACCGAGGACCTCTACGTGGGCACCCTCGTCGAGGGTCTCCGCAAACAGTTCGGACCCCGCATCACCCGCCTCGACGAGTGGAGCGCCGGGCAGCGGCTGACCGACGAGTGCGGCTACCCCGGGCTGCTCTTCTTCGCCGGCCGGTGGTCGGAGTTCCACGATTTCCTGCGGGCGCTGCGCGAGTGCGGCGGCAACCCGCCCCGGCACCTCGTGGCCGACGACTCGGTCAACCGGTACATGGCCAACCCGGGGCTGCGCGCCGCCGCGCCCGGCAACCTGCCCGTCACGTACGTCTCCAAGGCGTCCCTGGCCACCTGCGCGGTGCTGCGGGCCGCCCAGGACCGGCGCGACGAGGCCCGGGCCAGCTTCCTGTCCTGGATCCAGGCCGACGACCTGCTCGACCCGCCGCGCTGCCGGCCGGGCTCGGAGGAGCAGGTCGGCGAGCGGGTCAGCCTCGCCTACGACGCGTCGATGATGATGGTCCGGGCGGTGGAGAGCCTCGCCGCCCGGTTGCACCCCGCCAACCCCCGGCAACGCTGGGAACCGGATTCGGTCAACCCGGTGGGCGTGCACGCCGAGGTGCTCCGGCAGAACGCCGGGCAGGGTTATCCGGGGGTGGCCGGGCTGATCCGGTTCACGCCCGACTCGGGGGAGCCGGTCGACAAACGGCTTGCCCTGATGCGGGTGGAGCGGGTGCCCGACGGGTCGACGGCACCGGTGGAGGTGTTCCGCTGCGGGGCGGCCGACGGGTCCGACCCGCCGGCGTGCGGCCCCGCCTGACCAACCCGGCGTGACACGTCCTCCCAGGACTGTCCGGGTGCCGCCGCTGTCCGTTAGGGTTCCTGGGACCAGGCGGCCGTGGTGTTGGGGGCAGAGGGTGGGCAGGCTCGCGTCGGCGTACGGGCAGGCGGTCAACTCCCACCGGGCGGCTCGTGCGCATCTGGACACCGCCCGCAGCGCCCTGGGGGCGGCACCGACCGCCGTCGCGCCGACCGGCGTCGATGACCTGGTGACCCGCCTCGCCCGCCTCGGTGCTGCCCTGGCCTCCCCCGCTCCGGGCGTCACCCCGCTGACCGACGAGCCGGCCGCGGTGCGGATCGGCGAGGCGTCCACCTCGGACGGCGGCTTTCCGGTGCTGGTCCCGCTCGGCGGCGGCCACCACCTCGCCCTGGACACCGACGCCCGGGACCCGCAGGTCGCCGGGCTGCTGCGGGCGCTGGTGCTGCGGCTGGTCGCCACCGCGCCGCCCGGCCAGGTCCGCGTCACCGGCATCGACACCGCCGCGCTCGGCGCCACCTTCGGCCCGCTGCGACCACTGCTCGACGCCGGGGTGCTCGACCCGCCGGCCACCGGCGAGGCCGAGGTGGCCGCGCTGCTGGACGCCGCCGAGCAGCACGCCCGCGCCGCGCAGCACGGCCAGCCCGCGGCCCGTCGCCTGCTGGTGCTGGTCGCCACCGCCGCACCGCCACCCCGCGAGCTGGCCCGGCTCGCCGCGCTCACCCACGCCGGCCCGGCCGCCGCCGTGTGCGTGCTGCTGGCCGGCCACCCGTCCCGGTTGCCCGGCGAGACCGCGCCGCCGCTGGGCGGCACCACAGCGGTCCGGCTCAGTCAGGGGTACGCGCACGTCGGCGACCCACCCGGCACCCCGTTCAGCGCCGACGGCACTGGGCTCGCCGCACCCGTCCTGCTCGACGGTGACCCGCCGCCGGCCTCGGTCCGCGCGCTCGCCGAGCACCTCGGCACCGCGACCCGCCGCGCCGACGCGTTGTCCTTCACCGACCTGCTGCCCGAACGGCGCTGGGCCGAGTCCGCCGGCAACGGCCTGCGGACAGTGGTCGGCCGGGCCGGCGGCGGCGCCGCCTTCGACACCGCGCTGACGCTCGCCTTCGACGACGCCACCCCGCACTGGCTGGTCGGCGGGCGCACCGGCGCCGGCAAGACCGTCTTCCTCCTCGACGTCCTCTACGGGTTGGCCGCCCGCTACTCGCCGGCCGAGTTGCAGCTCTACCTGCTCGACTTCAAGGAGGGCGTGAGCTTCACCGAGTTCGTACCCACCGACCGGGACCCGTCCTGGCTGCCGCACGCCCGTGCCGTCGGCATCGAGTCCGACCGCGAGTACGGCCTCGCCGTGCTGCGCGAGCTGCGCCGGGAGGCGCAGCGCCGGGCCACCGCGCTCAAGCGGCACGGCGTCACCAAGCTCGCCGACCTGCCCCGGGACAATCCGCTGCCGCGCATCGTGGCGGTCGTCGACGAGTTCCACGTGCTGCTGGCCGGCAACGACGCGCTGGCCCGGGAGGCCGTCGACCTGCTGGAGGACCTGGCCCGCAAGGGCCGCTCGTACGGCATCCACCTGGTGCTCGCCAGTCAGAGCATGACCGGCATCGAAGCCCTCTACGGGCGGGCCGAGGCGATCTTCGGGCAGTTCGCGTTGCGGGTGGCCCTGCCCGGCGGTGGTGGGGTGCTCGACCAGCTCAACGAGGCCGCCGCCGCCCTGCCGGTCGGCTCCGCCGTGGTCAACACCGCCGCCGGCGCGGTCGGTGCCGACACCGTGCTGCGCTTTCCCGACGCGCACGCCGCCACGGCGGACCTCGCCGCGTTACGCCACGACCTGTGGCAGGCCCGCCCGCAGGGCTCGCGCGCCCCGGCGGTCTTCAAGGGGTACGAAGCCGCGCGGATCGAGGACGACAGCACGTTCGCCGGGTTGCGCCCCGGTGGCCGACGCCCGATGGCACTGGTCGGTCGGACCGTCGACGTGCACGGCACCACCGCACTGTTCCTGATGGACACCACCCCCGGTCGACACCTCGCCGTGGTGGGCACCGCGCCGACCGGCGCGGACGTGCTGCGGGCCGCGACGCTCAGCCTGGCCCGCCAGCACACTCCCGGCGACGCGCGGTTCGAGCTGGCCTGCCTGGTCGGCGTCGCCGACGCGGTCGCCGACGACACCGAAGCCGTCCTGCGCGCCGCCGGCCACCCGGTCGGACGCCTCGACGCGGCCGGGCTGCGCGACCGGATCGCCGCGCTGGCCGCCGAACCCACCGGCCGCGAATACCTGGTGGTGTTCGGCATGGACGCCGCCGCGCCCGTCCTCGGCGCCACCGACCCCGCCACGTTCCGTTCCGGCCTGGACGACCTGCGCACCGTCCTGCGTCAGGGCCCCGGGCAGGGGGTGCACCTGCTCGGGTGGTGGCGGGGGCTGCGCCGGCTCGCCGACGACCTCGGCGGCACCCAGAACCGCGACGACGTCGCCTGCCTGGTCGCGCTCAACGTGCCCGGCGCCGAGCTGGCCCTGCACCTTGGGGCGCACGACCTGACCTACACGCCCCGCCCCGACCGGGCACTGCTCATCGACCGGCACGACCAGCGCACCCGGCTGATCGTCCCGTTCGTCGGCGACGGGCACGATCCGGACGGGGAGCGCTGACAGTGTCCTTCGAGGAGTACGCGGCCCTGGCCCGGCAACTCTCCGCCCAGCACCGCGCCGGGGAACAGCACGCCGCCGCCGAGTCCGCGCGTCGCCGCGACCTGCACGCCGCCGTCGACTACCTCCAGCAGCGGCTCACCGCCCAGGGGCAGCGCCTCGACCAACTCGGCCGAGCCATCGGCGTCGACCAACCACCCGCCGCCGCCCCCGCCGCTGCCCCCGGCCCGAGTGCGGGTCAGGAAACGGGGACGCCGGGCGAGACCGCCGCCTGGCCCGCCCCGCCGTCCGGCGCGGGGTCGCCGTCTGCCGCCGCCTGGCCCGCCCCGCCGTCCGGTGCCGGGTCGCCGTCCGCTGCCGCCTGGCCTGCTCCGGCGTCCGGTGCCGGGTCGCCGTCTGCCGCCGCCTGGCCTGCTCCGGCGTCCGGTGCCGGGTCGCCGTCTGCTGCCGCCGCACCCGGAACCGGGGACGGGGCACCCGCCGGCGCAGCCGGCGCGCCGGGGCGGGCGGGGGTCGGGGCGTACCCCCAACTGCCGGCGGGGGAGGCGCGGCTGGCGCTGCCGACTGCGGTGAGCCCGACGGGCGGCGGGGTGCCCGCGCAGCGCGCGGCCGCGACCGACCCGGCGGTGGAGTTGGAGCTGGCCCGGCGGATGGCCGACGAGGCCGACCGGCACGGGCAGCAGGCAGAGGTGCTGGCCCAGCGGCCGGCGCTGTTACCGACGTGGTCACCGCTGGCGCGGGCGGTCGCCGTCTACGCCGGGTGTGGCGCGGCGGCCGGGGTGCTCGTGCTGGTGCTGGTGCTGGCCTCCGGGGTCGGCCTGGTGGACGGGTTCACCCTGGGCGCGTGGATCTGCGCGGGGCTGCCGGCGGTGGCGTTCTTCGGCGGTTACCTGGTGCTGGGCCGGTGGGGGCGGCCGGCCATGGTCGCCGGCACCCCGCCGCGATATCTGCCGCTCGGGTTCCTGATCTGCTTCCTGGTGGTGCCGATGGCCTACTGCGCGTACCTGCTGATGGTCCGCAACCTGCGCTGACGACCTCCGGGTCTGCGCTTCGCCGCGCAGCCGGTCGTCAGCGTGTTCGTGCCGGGCGTCCCGGCCCGGGTACCGGAGTTCACGGGCGACGGCGTCGTGCCGGTGGACCGCCGACCCCGCTGGTCCACTGTGTTCGCCTCGGTGCCGTAGTCTCGCGCCCCGAGCGCAGCAGGTGCGTCATCCGCTCGCCCAGGACTCCGGTTCGTCACACCCCGGGTGCCCGCCTCGAAGCGGGCAGTGGGCGCGGCGACGTCCGGCGAGCGGTAGGTCGAAAGGTTGGTCAGGAAATTGCAGGGACACACGTTCACCCACGGTGAGTCACTGTCGACAGGGGGCGGAACGGCCGTCGCCCCATCGGTCAACGCCGAAGCGGCAACTACCCGCTCCGAGCAGGAGCCCGCGCTGTCGGTCGTCGCCGCAACGCAGCAGGCCGGTCCAGGCGCGGTGGTCGCGGGCTTCGGGCTGATCGCTTTCGGCGCCGTCGCCGGCTGGGCGATCTGGCGCAGCGGTGCCTCCGCGGCGAAGATCCAGCCCGAGGACACCACCGGTGTCTTCCTCACGCTGCTGGTCTTCGCCGCGGCGGTGGAGCGGATCCTGGAACCGTTCTCGCGGTGGCTGCCGGGACGCGCCGCCGAAGCCGCGCTCTTGCAGACGGTGACCGACGTGAACAGCCGGGTGGGCGGCCCCACCGAGACCGACCGTGAAGCGGTCG
The DNA here is from genome assembly GCF_055587245.1 of Micromonospora sp. NPDC047756. Taxonomy (NCBI): domain Bacteria; kingdom Bacillati; phylum Actinomycetota; class Actinomycetes; order Micromonosporales; family Micromonosporaceae; genus Micromonospora; species Micromonospora sp. NPDC047756. The sequence continues at coordinate 220,974 of NZ_JBVJGQ010000008.1, read as the reverse complement.
CCGTCGCGACCGCGAAGGTCGCGCGGGCGAAGGCGAACCGCACCATCGTCGCGTGGGGCCTCGCCAGCGGGTTGGCCACCGTGGCGTCAAGCGCCGGCGGGTTCTACGTTCTGCACGCGGTCGCCGGCGGCGACTGGAACGGTGTCGCGGTCTGGGTCGACGCCGTCGTGACCGGGGTGATGGTCGGCAGCGGCACGAAGCCGTTGCACGACCTGATCACCCGCGCGCAGAACGGCCCGCCGTCGGCATAGCGCGCCGCCTGGCCCGTCCCGGCCTGCCCGGTGCTGTCTCGGCTCGCCGGCGGGCATGATCCACTCGGCTTCACTCAAGTCGGGGTGTCCGTGCCAGCGGGACACCCCGACTTCAGCTATCTCGTGTCGATCATCCGTCCGATCGCGCTCACCGTCGGTCGGCCCGCCTACCTGCCGGGGATGCGTGCGTGCCCGGTGTCGTCGGCGGCGTGTGCGGCGGCCACCAGGACTTCGTCGAGTTCGCGGTCGGTCAGACCTTCGTCTTCGAGCAGGCCGAGCAGCAGCACCGTCCGTGCGACGATCACCGCCGCGTCGTGGGGCACGGGCGGACGCTCACCGAGCGCCGCCCACACCAACGCCTCGGCCAGCACCGGGTCGACGTCGCGCCCGGTCCCGTCGTAGCGTTCCCGAGCGGACGCCACGAACCGGATCACCGGCGCGTGGTCCTGCCCCGCGACGAACCGCCGCCGTACCGCCACCAGCAGCGCACCGGCGAGCAGATCCGCGTACCGTCGCCAGTCCGACTCGGCAAACCGGCCCAGCCGCCGTTCGTGGCCGCGCAACCGCCCGGTCAACAGGCCGCGTAACGCTGCCTGTGGGTCGCTCACCATCGTCGGTCCCTGATCATCGCGAGTGCTCTCCGATGCGCGCGTGGTCTGGTCAGTCGATGCCGCCTGGTCGCCAGAGCGCTCGCCGCCCGGCACCCGCGAGCGATCACGTCGGCGCTGACGGCGTCGCTGGCCCTGTCGGTTTCGCTGCCGTTTTCATGGCTGGTGGGCCGGGACGGCGCGAGCGGTGTCGCCGGCTCTCCGGTGAGTGCCGCCACCGAGCGGCCGGCAGGTGTCGCCACCGGACTGGCGGTCAGTGCGGCCACCGACCGATGGATCCGGCAGCCGCCGACCGCGAGCCGGGCGACGACCAGATCCAACCGGGTGATCGCCGCCGCGAGATGCCGGGCCGCGACCATGTCCGCCACTTCCCGGGTACGCCGCAGCCGGTCCTCGGTCGCGCCCAACCGCCAGCGGACCCGAGCGGCCAGCGCGGCGGCCCGGTCCGCGTCGACCTGGGCGGCGCGCAGACCGGCGAGCAGGTCCCCGACCGAGCCTGCCGGTGACTTCCGATCCGCCGCCAAGCCGGCGTAGACCAGGCTCAGCGCCCGCCAGCACTCCGTTACCGCGTCCTGCCAGGGCAGCCGCCGACCGGGCGGCCCCGCCCCGTGCAACTGCGCGCCGGCTCGATCGGCGGCGGAGATCGTCGCCAGCCAGGCGGCTCTCAGGTCGTCCACGGCATCGGTGCTCATTCGCCCGCCTCAGCGCTGGACTTGACCAGGAGAGCGAAGCGCACATCGGTGCAGGGATAGTCAACGCCGCACCCGCAGAGCCAGCGACGCACCACCCGGGGCGGATGGGCGAAGAGGACATCGTCGGCGTCCTCGACGTCCTGATCGGATACGAGCCGAGGGAGCTGCTCAGCTGGTGGTGGTGAGTCGGTGGGGGATTCGTCGGGTCGATCCGGCATCGAGGGCTCCCGTCGGGTCGTCTCCTAGCTGCTCACGGCTCTTGCGCCGGGGCGGCGTGCGGGCACACCCCGGCACGCCCGGTCGAACGGGGGGACCGACCGACCGGGCGCTTCCTGCGCGGTGGGAACGAACCAGCTCCGGGTTGCAGACCTGGGAGCCGGCTAAGGCAGAGCGTATATAACAGGTCATGTAAGCGCAAGCGTCGATCGCACATTGCTTGCTATACAAAGTTCCTCGTGATCGAATGGCAGGGCAGACCTGGGAGACACCAATGCCCGCCAAAGCGAAGTGGGCGCTGATCGCCGACGGCATCCGCGCTCAGATCAAGTCCGGCGAACTTGCGCCGGGAGACAAGCTGCCCTCGACCTCTGAGCTGTGCCGTCAGCACGAGGTTTCGGCCATCGTCGTTCGTCAGGCCATCAACGCGCTCAAGATCGAGGGCTTGGTGGAGGGCGTCGGCGGCGTCGGGGTGTTCGTCGCTGATCGCTGAAGTGCCCCAGTTTCGTGGTATCACTTCAGATCTTGGACAGTTTCCGTTATGGGCTAACGGAAACTGTCCAAGATCTGGTGGCGTTCCGACTCGGTCGGGCTCCAGTGGGCAAACTCCGTCAGAGTCGCCAGCGTGGGCGACAATGCCCACGGTGACGCGAGAGCGAGTGGCCGGTCGCGCTGGGTGCGGGGATCTCGTACGCTCCCATGTGGTCTCTGCCGGTGCGGTGGTGGAGGCGATGGTCGACCAGGGGGAGGTGCGCGTGAGCGCAGCACAGATCATCGCGAGGTTGGCGGCGGCGTCGCAGAAGCTGGACGAGGCGAAGGCCAAGACCGCAGCGGCGGCCCAGGACGCTGCCGAGGCGCGCGCCCTCGTCGCCGGTGCGCTGGAGGGTGTGGCCGCCGGTCCGCTGGTCGGCATGATCGACTCGTACCGTCAGGCGCTGGCGCAGGCGTCCCAGGGTGGCGACCCGGCCAAGCAGCACGTGCAGGAGACGATCGCCAAGGTTCGAGCGCTGGGAAACTGACCATGGGTGGTGGCAGCGCAATCCACCAACCACCCGCGGCAGCCGGCGTCACGCTGTGACCCGCAGTGCCAGGCCAGCAACATCCCCTACGCCCAGTGCCAGCGGTCTGTCTCCTGCGTTCCGAGACCAGAGTGCTGCCGAGGCGCCGAGTCCCACGCGCAGAGAGCGGGTAAGCCCCCAGGGTCATCGCTCTTGGTGGTTCTTTCGCTTCAACCGCCTGGGCCACGGGGAGGCGTAGCAATGGTGCCGCGCTGCCGGACTGTCCCCGCAGCGCGGCTACCGATGTCACCGCCCAACGCGTGTCTCGTTCACGGTCAGCGGGTGACGCGGACCTCGCCCTCGAAGCGCGGCGAGTATTCGCAGTCGACCGGGGTGCACAGCGACACAGTCCCGGTGGCGAGCGCGATGCCCCGATTGAAGGCGAAGCCACCGCTCTCCGCGTAGACCCGGCCGATCACGGCCTGCGGTACGCCGGTGCAGGTGAAGATCGTCCCGGCGCTGCCGTACGCGACGTTGTCGCCCGAGCGTTGACGCAGACTGAATTCCGCACCACCGTCTCGACCGGACTCGCAGGTCACGGTGAGGGTGATGTCGACGGCGACCCCGCGTGCGATCAGTTTCGCCGAGGTGACCTCGACGGTGCTGGCCGCGCTCGCCGGGGTCGGTACGAGCAGTGCGCACAGGAACAGTCCGAGTAGGGCGGCGGTGGTGGTGACACGGCGCACGGTGGTCCTCCTCAATGGAACGGCTGCATGTCCACGGTCACGGTAGCCATCGCCGGCAATCGCCACCATCGATCGATTGTGGGTGCGGGGTGGCCGTCGGGTGAGGGGCGGTTGGCCGGGTGAGCGTGATGCCGGTGGGTCATCTTGATGACGCACCGGCATCAGAGACTCAGGGGACATCGCTCCACGGCAGCCGCGCAACGGCGATCAGACCGTGCGGCGATCAGACCGTGCGGCGATCAGGACCGGGACGCGATCAGGCGCGCAAGCGGGGCAGGCAGCACTTCTTGTACTTCGTACCCGACCCGCACCAGCAGGCGTCGTTGCGGCCCGGCGGCCATGAGGTGATGCCCGCGTCGTCGAGGCTGTCGGCGTACTCGTCGAGGGTTTCCTCGTCGATGGCGTCAGCGCCGGCGAAGGCCGACAGACCCTCGACGCTGCCCGTCACGATGCCCAGGCCGACGCCACCGCCGAGTCCGGACGCGTCGACGAGGGCGCGTTCGAGTTGGGCGCGGTGCTCGTCCCAGGTGGGCGGGTAGCTGTCGACCAGCGCCGGCCAGCGCACCAGCAGAGCGTTGAACTCCGCCTGCGGCCAGAAGAGCAGCGTCGCCGGGCCGTCGTCGAGGGCGTCGAGCGCGTGGGTGCTCGCGGCGCGCAGCCGGTCGGCGAGGTTGTCGTACTCGTCGTGGGGGAGGCCCACCTCTTCGCGGAGGTCGTGCCGCCGCTGGGCCAGGCCGTAGATCATGGCCGCGGCCTCGTCCTGGGCGTCCTCGGATGCGTGCTGCTCGGTGCGGCTCCGTTCCAGGATCGCGTCGAGCGCCGCGGTGAGCCACTCCAACGCCGTGTCGGCGCGGTCGGACTCGGCCAGCACGTCGACCAGGTACGTGGCCTCGGGGTCGGTCTCGAGCAGCGGACGCAGGGCGGTCAGCTCGCCCATGCCCTCGTCCGAGCGGCCGAGGCGCAGCAGCAGACCGCCGCGCACCGCTCGGGCGTACGCGTTGTCGTCCGGCTGTTCGGCGATGGCGCGGGTGGCCAGGGCGAGCGCGTCGGCCAGGTCGCCGGCCTGTCGCAGGATGTCCGCGGCGACCAGCAGGGCGTACCCGGTGTCGTCGGGGTCCGCTACCCGCCCCTCGTCGACGGCGCTCACCAGTTCGGCGACGAAGGCGGCCGGGTCGGGGCTCTTGAGACCCAGGGCGCCGATCTCGTCGATGCGGTCGGCGGTCAGCAACTCGGGCATGGGCGCTTCCTGAGCAACGGCGGATGGGCAGCGGTCAGCGTACTCCGGAACGCGGCGCGGCCCGGGCGGCGAACCGCCCGGGCCGCGCCGCGTTCCCTCAGCGGGTTGCCGGCATGGTGGCGAACTCGCCGGCTAGCTCCGACTCGACGATCGTCGCGGCGGACGGCCGGCGACCGGCCGACGCCCGCCGGGCGGACGGGACGGCGAGGGCCGCGAGCGCGGCGGCCAGGGCGATCGCCGTGAGGACGAGAAACCCCATCGTGAAGCCGGCCTCCCGGGGCAGGCCGTTGGCCTGCGGGTGGGCGGTGATCACGCCGCTGACCACTGCCGCGCCGATCGCGCCGCCGATGGTGCGGATGTTGGCGTTCATGCCGGTCGCCACGCCGGTCTGGCTGGCGGGCACGCTGGCGACGATCAGGTTGGCCATCGAGGCGAAGGCCAGGCCGATGCCGAGGCCGACCAGGCCACCGGCGATGGCGACCTCCCAGCGGGTGGCGTGCGCGGTGGCGAGCATCGCGGAGGCGGCCACGTTGAAGGTGGCACCGGTGGCGAGCTGCGCCTTGGCGCTGAAGACGGCCTGGAGCCGCCCGGCGATGACGCCGGCGACGAACATCGCGCTGACCATCGGGAGCATGAGCAGACCGGCCTGGCTGATGCTCGCCCCGAAGCCGTATCCGGCGGCGGTCGGGGTCTGCAGGAACTGCGGGAGGAACGCGTACATGGAGAACATCGACGCGCCGTAGAGCAGGGCGACCAGGTTGGTGGTCCAGACACCGGGAAGGCGCATCATCCGCATGTCGATCAGCGGGTTGCTGGACCGCAGCTCGGTGACCAGCCAGCCGACCAGCAGCACCACGGCGAGGGCGAGCAGACCGAGCACCCGGGTGGAGGTCCAGCCCCAGGCTGCGCCCTGGCTGATCGGCAGCAGCAACGCGACGAGCCAGCCGGAGAGCAGCAGCGTGGCGCGCCAGTCGATGCGACCGGGGGTGCGGACCGGCGACTCGGGCACGAACAGGTGCGCGGCCACGGCGGTCAGCCCGACCACGATCATCGGGATCCAGAACAGCCAGCGGTAGTCCAGGGTGCTGACGATCGGGCCGGCCAGCACGATGCCCAGGCCACCGCCGACGGCGACGATGGCCGAGATGGCGGCCACCGCGGTGGAGACCCGGGCGGCCGGGAACTCGTCGCGGATGATGCCGAAGGACAGCGGGAAGACCGCCCCGCCGATGCCCTGCACGACCCGGGCGAGGATGAGGACGCCGATGTTCGGCGCGATGGCGGCCAGCAGGCAGCCGAGGGCGAGGGCGGCGAGCGAGACGACGAGCATCCGCTCCTTGCCGACCATGTCGCCGACGCGTCCGAGGATCGGCGTGAAGATCGACGCGCTGAGCAGGTAGGCGGTCAGGACCCAGGTCACGGTGTTCTGGGTGGTGTGCAGGTCCTGCTGGATGGTCGGCAGCACCGGGGTGATCAGCGACTGGAGCATCGCGAAGAACCCGGCGCCGGCCGCGAGCACGGTGAAGGTGAGCCGACGCGAGCTGCGCCGGGAGGTCACTGCCACGAGAGAAAACTCCCTGATTACGTACGGGAAGAAGGCTTGTCGCCCGTCGTCCGTGACGGGGTGGTCTGTCGGGGTCCGGGCGATCGGGGTGGCCAGGCGGCGATCGGGCGGGTCCCGAGGTAGAGTAACCGGAGGCAGGCCTCCGGGATTCCGGAGGGGTGCCTCCGCTAAGCTAGCGGAGGGCATCCTCCGGATGCAAATAGAGTGAGGTGACGCACGTCATGACCAGCCCGGGGCAGGCGCCCGAGGTCTTCGCCCAGCGGCCCAAGCGGGCCGACGCGCGGCGTAACTACGACGCCCTGATCGCGGCTGCGCGCGAGGCGTTCGCCGAGAACGGCGCCGCCGCCTCCCTGGAGGACGTGGCCCGCCGGGCCGGCGTGGGCATCGGCACGCTCTACCGCAACTTCCCGACCCGCCGGCACCTGTTCGAGGCCGTCTACGTCGAGGAGGTCCGGGCGCTGTGCCACTCCGCCGAGGGTCTGGCCGAGCTGCCACCCTGGGACGCGCTGGTCGCCTGGCTGCACCGCTTCGTCGCGTACGTCGCCACCAAGCGGGCGCTCGCCGAGCAACTGCTGCACGACTCCGAAATCTTCACCAGCTGCCGGGCGGAGATCTTCTCCGCCGGTGAGCCGCTGATGCGTCGCGCCCAGGTCGCCGGTGTGGTCCGTGACGACATCGGCTTCGACGACGTGGTGCGGCTGATCAGTGGTCTCACCATGGCCCAGTTCCCGTCACCGGAGCAGCGTGACCGGGTCCTCGGCGTGGCCCTGGACGGCCTGCGCCCGCCCGCCACACCGCGCTGAGTCCCCGCCTGAGCGCGCCGCGTTGACGCCCCGCCTGAGCGCGCCGCGTTGACGCCCCGCCCGAGCCCGCCGCGCTGGCCGCTCAGCCCGCCGATCGGCGGTCGACCAGCAGCAGCCACTCGTCGTCGAGGCGTTCCACTGTCGTGCCCGCCGGCCAGCGGTGACCACTGTCGGCCACCGCCCGGGCCTGCTCGACCTGCGGTGGCCGGCTGAACTCGGTGTCGCGGAAGCTGGCCATGCTGTGGAACCGGGCCCGGCCGAAGTTCGCGGCGTCGAGGAAACGGGCCCGGTCGAACAGCGCCTCCGCGCCGAACACCGTCCAGCGGAACAGCGCCATGTTCGTGAAACGGGCCGAGTGGAAGCCGGCTGAACGGCCGAATTCGGTGTGCTCCATCGACAGGGAGCCGTCGAAGACTGCCTCCCGGAACGAGGTGACGTCCTCGAAGCGGGTGGCGTCGAAGCTGGTCGGCTGACCGAAGGTCACCCGGCGGAACGAGGTCGGGCCGGCGAAGCCGGCTCGCCGGCAGGACAGACCGCCGGTGAAGGCGGCACCGTCGAAGCTGGCCTCGCCGCCGACGCGAACGCCGTCGAGCATCACCTCGCCGTCGGCCGCGAGCCCCTCGAAGGCCACGTCACCGAAGGTCGCCGCCCCGAGCAGGAGCCGCCCCCGCGTCGTCGCGCCCACGAAAGTGGTCGTGCCAGCGAACACCGCCTCGGTGAAGTTCGCGTCGACGAGCGTGCAGCCGGCGGCGTCGAAGTCGACAAGCGCGGCGCCGGCCAGGTCGAGCCTCAGCTCCGGCCAGTGGGCCGCGTCGTCCGCGCGCAGGTGCCGGGTCAGCACGCGCTGCGCGCTGCGCCGGACCTCTGTCTCGCGCGGCTCGCCGTCCGGCGCCGGCATCCGCAGGTACGCGCAGAGCACCGCCGCGATGGTCGGGCGCTGCCCCGGGTTGTCCTGACCGAGGCGCTCCAGCGCGTGTAGGCCGCCGAGGCGTACCGCCGCGCTGTCGTTGCCGAGCAGCTCGACCGCCCGGGTGTATAGCTCGGTCAGTCGACGCTCCGCCGCGTCGTGCTCGGCGGCCCCGGACTGCCGATCCTGGTGGCGCTGGGCGGCCTCGGCCACCGCTTCGGCGTGCGCCTGCACCCGGTCGCGGTGCGCCTGGTCGCGGGCGGCGACGCTCTCCTGGTGCCGTTGCGCGCGTTCGGCGATCCACTGACGTCGGGCGGCCAGCAGCAGCGCGAGCCCTCCGCCGGTGCCGGCGACGACGGTCAGGCCGGTGCGGATCGCGTCGATGCGCAGCGTGGCGCGGGTGTCCGGTTGGTTGGCCCGGTCGGCCTCGGTGAGCAGCAGGTCCAGGACCAGCCAGCCCAGGGCGATGGCGGCCAGCAGGCCGACCAGGACCAGCCACCACGGCATCACCCGCAGCTCGCGCTCGGTGGGTTCGTCGACAGCCACGGCCACAGCATGCCAGCGACCACCGATGTCCGATATGGAGCGCGGCGGTATGACCGTTTACGCCCCCGCCGGAACAACGGGTTACCGGCGCGTAACAAGTCATTGACGTTTCTAAATTGTTGCGGGCATGATCGTCGCACGGTCGACCGGACACCCCCACCCACCTGCCCGGTTCGCCGGGTGCCTCCCCCCGGAGGTGCAGCCATGCTGCTCCGAAAGACCGCCCTCGTCCTGGCCCTCGCCGGCGCCGCGCTGCTGGCGTCCACCGCCACGGCGACCGCCGCCCCCGCCTCCACGACCGCCACCGCCACGCCCTTCGCCGCCGCGGCGGCCAACCCCGTGATCGTGGTCGGCGGGCTCAGCGGCGTCGCCGTCGCGTACGAGCCGATCGCCGCCCGGCTGCGCGCCGACGGCTACCGCACCTTCATCTACCAACTACCCGGGCTGGGCCTCGGTGACATCCCCACCTCGGCGCGCGCGTTCGCCGGCTACGTCGACCAGGTACGCGCCACCACCGGCGCGGCGAGCGTGGACGTCGTCGCCCACTCCGAAGGGGGCCTGGTCAGCAGGTACTACCTCAAACGCCTCGGCGGCACCGCCACCGTCGGTCGCTACGTCAGCCTGGGCACACCCCAGTACGGCACGTACGTCGCCAACATCGTGGCGTTCCTGGGCCTGGGCAGCTGCGCCGGCGTCGTGGCCTGCCAACAGATGACAATCGGCTCGGCGTTCCTCGCCGACCTCAACGCCGGCGACGACACCCCGGGCGCGGTGCGCTACACCACCATCCGCACCCTGCAGGACGAGCTGGTCCGCCCGACCGGAAACGCCGCCGTCAACGACGGCGCGACGAACGTGCTGATCCAGTCGTACTGCCCACTGCGGGTGGTGGGGCACCTCGGCCTGGTGCTCGACGGCACGGCGTACACCATCGTGCGCGGCGCTCTGGTCGACGGCCCGGTGCGACCCAACTGCCTCGCGCTCTGACCCGCCGCGGTGCGGCGGTCCCGCAGGGGACCGCCGCACCCCCACCCGTCACGCCGAGTGTCGGGTGCGCGACGATCCCCCGAAACGGTGTGGCAGACATCGGACGCCCTCGATAACCTGCTCCGGCTGTCCATTCCCGACAGTGGACGACGCCCGCCGAGAAGGAGCAGCGCTCATGACCGAGCCGCCCACAGTGCCGCCGGAGAACACCCCGCCGACCGTGCCGCAGCTCGACGTCCGGGCCGCCCAACCGCCGTCGGCCGACACCCCACCACCCACCGGCGGGTTCGCCGACCGTCCACCCGGCTACCCGAGCGCGCTGGTCTGGCTGCGCGCCGGGATCCTGCGGGACTGGCGCGGCGTGCTCGGCGCGTTCCTCGCCACCTGGTTCTACCTGCCGGTCGCGCTGCTCCTGGCGGTCTGGGGTGGTCTCACGTTCGGCGTCGTCGGGCTCTTCGCCGTCGGGACCGGCGCCGACGACCAGGTGCCCCAGGTGCTGCGCGACGCCCCGCTCGTCGGCCCCCTGGTCGAGGCGTTCCTGACCCGCTCCGGCGGGTTGCTCGGCGGCGTCGCCGGCTTCGCCATCGGCTTCCTGGTCGGCTTTCTCGCCGTGCTGGCCTTGCCCTGGATGGGCGTCGCCGACGAGCCGTTCGCGCTGCTCACCGGCCTGATCGGCACCGTGGTCGCAGCGGCGCTGATCGGAGTCCTCTACACGCTCTACCGGGTGCTGCTCGAACCTCGCCTGCTGGTCGTCTCGGGGGCGCGCCAGCCCAGCCGCCGCGAGTACGCGCGGCTGCGCCCGGTGCTCGACGACTGCGCCCGACGGCTCGGCCTGCCCAGCGTGCCCCGGCTGCTCATGGAGGACGACCCGGTCCTGAGCAACGCCCGCACGTACGCCCGGCACGTGGTGGTCACCACCGCTGTGCTGGCCGAACCGGACGACGAGGTGGCCGCGCTGCTCAGCCACGAGCTGGTGCACTGGCGCACCGGGGACGAGATCACCAGCGCCTTCGTCCGCGGTGTCGGCCTGCCTCTGACCCTCGCGCACGCCCTGCCGACCTGGCTGATGCGGACGTTCCCCCATCCGGGCACCAACTTCGTGGTCTTCGTGTTCTTCTGGCCGGTGCTGCTCACCATGCGGTACGTGGTGCTGCCGCTGCACGCCCGCGACGTGCGCGCGGCCGAGTACCGGGCCGACCTCGGCGCCGTGCTCACCGGGCACGTCGACGGGCTGCGGCGCATCCTGGAGCGGCGGCTGTCCTTCGAGACCGGCCGCAGCGGCTGGGACGAGGCGGTCTGCGCCACCCACCCGCCGCACGAGCTGCGGCTCGACGCGTTGGAGCGGGCCTCGGTGTCCGGTGTGCCCGCCGGGGCGACCGGGCCCGTCACCGTCGAGCGGCTGTTCAACGACTCCGGCCCGGTCGGCACCCGCCGCACGTGGCTGCTGGTCGGCGCCCTCGCCCTGGTCGCCTGCCTCGGCACCAGCGGCCTCGGCGTGGTGCAGTGGGCGTTCTTCCGCCCCCAGGCGGCGATCGACGGCTACTTCTCCGCGCTCGCCGACCGGGACAGCGAGGCCGCCCTCGGTCACCTGACCGACCAGGGCGACGGCACCGACCGTGACCTTCTCGCCAAACTGCTGCGCGGCAAGGGCTACCAACCACCGACCGACGTCGAGATCAGCTCGTTGGAGCGCGACGGCGACACCGCCACCGCCGCCGTGGCGTACCGGGTGGGTGACGCGCGCCAGAGCGGCACCCTCACCCTGCGCCGCGAGGACGAGACCACCGCCGGCCTCTTCCACGGCTGGCGGTTGAGCGGTGGGCCGACCGCGCTCAACGCCTCGATCGCCGAGCCCGGGGTGCGGCTCAACGGGGTGGAGTTGCCGGTCGCCACCGAGGGCGCTCCGCTGGTGCTGCTGCCCGGCGGCTACACCGCGACCGGTCCGTCCAGCGCGCTCAGCGAGACGCCGGGCGCGATGGTGCTGGTGGGCGCGGGGCAGAGCGCCGCCACCCTGCAACTGACGCCGGTGCTCAAGCCGGCGGCGATCGACGCGGTCGAGGCCCGGGTACGCGCCTGGTTGGACGAGTGCGCGAAGCAGACCGTCGCCGCCCCGCCCGGCTGCCCGTTCCGCTACTACGGCGGCACCGCGCAGAAGGTCACCTGGAAGATCCTGGAGTACCCGGAGATCGCCGTCGAGTTGACCAGCCAGAGCACGGCCCGGGTGTCCACCCCGGTGGAGACCCAGGGCAGGGTGCAGGTCAGTGGCACCACCACGTACTTCGGCAGCAGCTCACCGTTCACCGACGACAACGCGCTGACCGTCACGGGCGTCGCGACCGCCGACGGGGACGCCGTCACCTTCCGACCCTCCACCAACTGACCGGGAGCCAGACCGTGACCGACAGCGACGCCGCAGCCCGGCTGCCCGTCCGGCTGATCATCAACCCCCGGCAGCGGCAGTCTCCCTCGGTCGATCTGCTGACCTGGATCCACCGCCGCCCCGAGTACCGACCGGTGGTGCGCACGGCCGGCGGCGGCGGGGGCCGGCCAGGCTTCAGCGACGCGGTGATCATCGCGGTGCTGGCCCAGGGGCTGCTTCCGGGGCTGTTCAACCTGTTGCAGTCCTGGGTCGACCAGCAGCGCACCGAGGCCAGCATCCGGATCCAGGCGGGGGACACCGAAGTGGAGTTGCAGGTGAGCGGGCGCACCGACTCGGCGCGGCTGCTGGCCCAGGCGACGGAGGCGCTCCGCGCCGCCCGGGAGCCCGGGTCAGAGCCCGGCTCGGAGCCCGGCTCGGACGCCACCGGCTGAACCGACGCCGCCCGGACGCCCCGGGCTGCCCGCGGCACCGTCGCACGGTCCGGACGCCGCCGGCTGACCCGGCGGCGTCCGTACCGGTTGGTCAGCTCGCCTTGGCGAGCGCCTCGAACTCGTCGTCGGTGAGCCGCACGTCGGCCGCGGCCACGTTCTCCTCCAGGTGCGCCACCGAGGACGTGCCGGGGATCGGCAGCATCACCGGGGAGCGGCGCAGCAGCCAGGCCAGCGCGAGCTGCGCGGGCGACGCGCCGTGCGCGTTGGAGATGGCGTCCAGTGGGCCGCCCGGGCGGGCCAGCTCACCGGTCGCGATCGGGAACCACGGGATGAACGCGAGGTCGTTGCGCTCGCAGTACTCCAGCACGTCCTCGGCGCTGCGGTTGGCGAGGTTGTACAGGTTCTGCACCGATGCGATCGTGGTGATCGCCCGGGACTCCTCGATCTGCGCGACGCTGACCTCGGACAGCCCGATGTGCTGGATCTTGCCTTCCTCCCGCAGCAGCGCCAGCTCACCGAGCTGATCGGCGAGCGGCACCAACGGGTCGATCCGGTGCAACTGGTACAGCGGGATGCTGTCCAGGCCCAGGTGCCGCAGGCTCAGCTCGCACTGCTGGCGCAGGTACTCCGGGCGGCCCAGCGCACGCCAGTCGCCGGGGCCGGAGCGGCTCAACCCGGCCTTGGTCGCGATGACCAGGTCATCGGCGTACGGGTGCAGGGCCTCCCGGATCAGCAGCTCCGACACGAACGGTCCGTACGAGTCGGCCGTGTCGATGAACGTCACGCCCAGCTCGACCGCACGGCGCAGCACGCGTACCGCCTCGGCCGGGTCCTTCGGGTCACCCCAGACACCCGGGCCGGTGATCTGCATGGCCCCGTAGCCGAGCCGGTTGACTGTGACCTCGCCGCCGATCCGGTACGTGCCGGACGCCTTCGCGGGCTGCTCACTGATGTTTGTCGCCATTGCCCGATCCCCAATCGTCTCGTCGTGGCGGGCGTGGACAGCGCGGGCGTGAAGGGCCCACCCGCCACCGAGGGATCATCCCCCGGAACCCCGCCGCCATGCCGCCGGTCGGCCGAGTGTGGGCGCTGACACGCCGTCAGCGCGCCGAAGCGAGTTGCCGCGAAGCGCCCGGTACGACCGGGTTGTCCGTGCGACGCTGGCCGGAGCCGGTGCGTTCCGGCGCGACGGCGGAGGGAGCACCCATGGGAGTGCCGCAGGTCAACTTCGCGCTCGACACGTACGAGTGCATCGTGATCTATCCCGGCGCGGCCGGGCGGGCCCTGCCCGCGGAGACCGTGCAGCGGTTGCAGGCGGAGCACGCCGAACACATGCAGGCGTTGCAGCGACGCGGCATCGTCCTGGTCGCCGGCTCGGTGGACGGGCCGGCGCGCGAGCCGGATCCGCCGATCGGCTTCGGGCTGGCCCGCACCGGCAGCGTCGAGGACGTCCGCAGCGTGCTGGAGGCCGACCCGGCGGTGCAGGCCGGGCTCTACCGGGTGGAGGTGCTGACCTTCCTCTGCCCGGCCGGGTCCCTGGAGTTCCCGCTGGTCAAGGCGGACAGCTGAGCCGCCGGTCCATCGGTGGCTGTCGTGATGGCGACGGCGCTCGACCGCCTGCCGGTGTTACCGTCGCGCCCAGCGCGGGCCGCCGCCGGGGCGTACCCGGTGTCGTGGGTCGGCCCCGGTCGAGGAGTCGCCATGGTCTCCGCCGCCACCCCCGATGTCGCGTCCGCCACCGCCCGGCTGCGTGCCCTGCTCGGCGACCGGTTGCACGAGCCGGGCGATCCCGGTTACGCCGCCGCCACCCGGCTCTGGAACGGCGCGGCGACCCGGACACCCGCACTCGCCGCCGCAGTTCAGGACGCCGACGAGGTGGCCGAGGTGGTCCGCGTCGCCACCCGGTGCCACCTGCCCCTCTCGGTCCGCTCCGGCGGGCACGACTGGGCCGGCCGGGCGTTGCGCGACGGCGCTCTGGCGCTCGATCTGACCGGCCTGCGCGCCGTCCGGGTCGACCCGGCCGCGGCCACGGTGACCGTCGGCGGCGGTGTCACGGCCGCCGAACTGCTGGCCGCCACCCGCGAGTACGACCTGGTGGTCCCCACCGGCGTGGTCGACGCCGTGGGGATGGCCGGGCTCACCCTCGCCGGCGGGTACGGCCCACTCTGCGGCCGGTTCGGTCTGGCCCTGGACAGCCTGCTCGGCGCGGAGGTGGTTCTCGCCGACGGCCGCCGGGTCACCGCCGACGCCCGGCACGACGCCGAGCTGTACTGGGCGCTGCGCGGCGGCGGTGGCAACCTCGGCATCGTCACCGAGCTGCGTTTCCGCGCGCACCGGCTGCCCGCCGTGCTGGCCGGCATGATCATGTTCGCGCTCTCCGAGGCGCCGGCCGTGCTGCGCGGCTACGGCGCGCTCGTCGCCGAGGCCCCGGACGAGCTGACCGTGATGGCCGGTTTCCTGCCCGGCCCGGCCGGTGAGCCGGTGATCTTCGTCTGCCCGTTCTACAGCGGCCCCGACCTGGACGCCGCGGCGCCGTGGATGGATCGGCTGCGCGCGCTGGGCACCCCGCTGGTCGACCAGATCAACCCCATGCCGTACGCCGACGCGCTGCGGATGTTCGACGGTGGGATGGTCGACGGCAACCACTACCTGCTGCGGACCCGGTGGTTGCCCGCGCTCACCGACGGCGCGGTGGACACCCTCGTCGACGCGGCCCGGCAGGTCTCCTCGCCGTTCTCCGCGCTGGCCGTGCACCACTTCCACGGCGCGGCCACCCGAGTCCGACCCGCTGACACGGCGTTCGGGCTGCGCACCGATCACCTGATGGCCGAGATCATCGCGGTGTGGGCGCCCGGCGATGACGCCGGTCCGCACCGCGAGTGGGCCGAGCGGACCTCCGCGGCGCTCGCCCCGCACGCCCTGCCCGGCGGTTACCCCAACCTGCTGGCCCCGGAGGAGACCGACCGGGTCCGGCTCGCCTACGGCGCAAACTGGGCGCGGCTGCGCCGGGCCAAGCGCCGCTACGACCCCCGCCACCTGCTGCACGCGGTGCCCACCCTGCCACCCCTGGAGCACCCCGAATGAGCCGCCGCCCGGGGTATCCCGGTGTGCCCGGAGGAAGCCGCCGCCCGCCGCCCCCGGGGCACCCGGAATGAGCCGCCGCCGGGAGCACCCCGACAGCGCACGCCGACACAGGCGTACGATTCCCGGCGCGCGGTCGCTGATGCCCGTCGCCACAACGTTCCCGGTGCGGTTCTGCCCGCCGGCCCGACGCGCACCGCGCGTCGTTGGACACCTGTCCCACTGCCTGCAAGGGGTCGGCCCCGAGTCCGACCTGAAGGAGAGACTAGCCTGATGGGCGTGACACGCCGCGCGAAGATCGTCTGCACTCTTGGCCCCGCCACCTCGTCCCCGGAGCGCATCCGGGGTCTCGTCGAGGCCGGCATGAACGTGGCGAGGCTCAACTTCAGCCACGGCAGCCACGCCGACCACGAGGCGGTATACCGACTGGTTCGGGAGGCTTCGGAGGCAACGGGCAAGCCGGTCGCCGTCCTCGCCGACCTGCAGGGCCCCAAGATCCGGCTGGGTCGGTTCGCCGACGGCCCCCACGAGTGGCGCACCGGTGACACCGTCGTCATCACCGGCGACGACGTCCTCGGCACCAAGGAGCGGGTCTCCTGCACCTACACCAAGCTGCCGCAGGAGGTGAAGCCCGGTGACCGGCTGCTGATCGACGACGGTCGGGTCGCCGTCGAGGTCACCGACGTCACCGGCAACGACATCCGCTGCCTCGTCACCGAGGGCGGCCCGGTCTCCAACAACAAGGGCGTGTCGCTGCCCAACGTGGCGGTCAGCGTGCCCGCCATGTCGGACAAGGACGCCGAGGACCTGCGCTTCTCCCTGGGTCTCGGCGTCGACCTGGTGGCGCTCTCCTTCGTCCGCTCGGCCGAGGACATCAAGCTCGTGCACGGGATCATGGCCGAGGAGGGCGTGTTCCGGCCGGTGCTCGCCAAGGTCGAGAAGCCGGAGGCGGTCGAGCACCTGGAGGCCATCGTGCTGGCCTTCGACGGCGTCATGGTCGCCCGTGGTGACCTCGGTGTCGAGATGCCGCTGGACGAGGTCCCGCTGGTGCAGAAGCGCGCCGTGCAGCTGTGCCGGGAGAACGCCAAGCCCGTCATCGTGGCCACCCAGATGCTCGACTCCATGATCGAGAACTCCCGCCCCACCCGCGCGGAGGCCTCCGACGTCGCCAACGCGGTGCTCGACGGCGCGGACGCGGTCATGCTCTCCGGCGAGACCAGCGTCGGCAAGTATCCGGTGCTCACCGTCAGCACCATGGCCAAGATCGTGACGACCACCGAAGCCGGTTCCATCGGGGTGCCGCGCCTGCAGCACGACCCGCGTACCCACGGTGGCGCCCTCACGGTGGCCGCCTCGTCGATCGCCCGCGCCATCAACGCCAAGGCGCTCGTCGCGTTCTCGCAGACCGGCGACACCGTGCGACGGCTGTCCCGCCTGCACTGCGACCTGCCGCTGCTGGCCTTCACGCCGGTCCCCGAGGTGCGCGACCAGCTCGCCCTCACCTGGGGCGTGGAGACGTTCCTGATGCCGTTCGTGCAGCACACCGACGACATGTTCCGCCAGGTCGACCAGGCGCTGCTCGGCCTCGATCGGGCCAACCCCGGTGACTACGTGGTGATCGTCGCGGGTAGCCCGCCCGGCACCCCCGGTTCGACCAACACGCTGCGCGTACACCAGCTCGGTTCGCTGGTCGACGCCGCGTCGGCGCGGGCCCTGCAGTGAGCGACGGTCGGGTCGCGGTCGGCCAGGCGGCGGTTGACCAGCTGCTGGAAGTGCTCGATCTCGACCCGACCGGCGAGATGACCTTCCGGGGGATGAGCCCCCAGGTCGGCCCACAACGGGTGTACGGCGGCCAGGTCGCCGGTCAGGCACTGGTCGCCGCCGGCCGCACCGTCGACCCGGAACGGTTCGTGCACTCGCTGCACGGCTACTTCGTCCGCCCCGGCGACCCGGTCGAACCGATCGCGTACGAGGTGGAGAACATCCGCGACGGTCGGTCCTTCTCGGTCCGCCGCGCGGTGGCCCTCCAGCACGGCAAGCCGATCTTCTTCATGTCGGCGTCGTTCCAGCGGGCCGAGGAGGGCTTGGACCACCAGGCCCCGGCCCCGCTGGACGTACCCCCGCCGCAGGACGTGCCGACGATGGCCGACCGGCTCTCCCGCTACCCGGAGCGGCTGGGCATCTGGGGCCAGATCCCACGACCGATCGACGTGCGCTACGTGGGTGAGCCCGGCTGGGTCCGCCCCGGCGACCGGCCCGCCGACCCGCACCAGCGCGTCTGGATGCGCATCGACGGCAAACTGCCCGACGACCCCCTGCTGCACGCCTGCGCGCTCACCTACGCCTCGGACCTCACCCTGCTGGACTCGGTGCTCTCCGCCCACGGCGAGGTGTGGGGGCCGGGCGGTTTGGTCGGCGCGAGCCTGGACCACGCGCTGTGGTTCCACCGGCCGTTCCGGGCCGACGAGTGGTTCCTCTACGACTGCCTGAGCCCGTCGGCGTCCGGGGCGCGCGGGCTGGCCACCGGCCGGATGTTCACCACGGACGGCCGGCAGATCGCCAGCGCCGTCCAGGAGGGTCTGCTGCGCCGCGTCGGCGCCTGAGGCTGTCGCTGGGCCTGGCCCGGCGGCCTGTCGTTCGGCGGCCTGTCGCTCGCCCTGGCCGGGCGGCCTGTCGCTCGGCGTGACCCGGCAGCCCGTGGTTCGGCCTGCCCCGGTCGCCTGTCCCTCGGCCTGCCCGGCGGCCTGTCGCTCGTCCCCGCCAGGCAACTGGCGGGGATGACGTGGTTCAGGCCTGGTAGATGGCCTCGCCGGCGATCTCGATCTGCACCGTCTTGCCGACCAGCACCCCGCCGCTCTCCAGGGCGACGTTCCAGAGCAGACCGTAGTCCTCACGGTTCATCTCGGCCGCGGCGCTGAAACCGAAGATGTTCTGCCCGTACGGATCCTGACGGGCACCACCAAAATTCACCGCCAGGTCGACGGGTCGGGTGATCCCCTTCACTGTCAACTCACCGGTGAGGACGAATCGTCCGGGAATAGCGTCGGACTGCGGCGGAACAATGTGACTTCGGCCTCGCCCGCCCAACCGATGGTTGCGTAGACGCGCCCACTGGAATATGGGGTCCTCGCTGCCCTGCCACTTAATGCCCGTGCTTCGATATTCGAGGGTGGGAAATCGCTCCACGTCGAGGAAGTCGGCACTCTTCAGATGCGTGTCCCGGTCGAGGCTTCCGGTGGTGATGCTGGCCGACATGATGGTTGCCGTCACCGAGGAGAGCAGCGGATCCTCCGCCACGAAGATCTCCGCTGTGGCCTCGGCGAACTCGCCGCGCACCGGGCTGACCATCATGTGCCGGGACAGGAAACCGATCCGCTTGTGCGCCTGATCGAGAAGATAGGTGCCGGCCACCGGGATGGTCATGCCGTCCCAGGTGCGGGTGGCGATATCGGTCATCGTGTTGCCTTCCCCCCGAGCGCAGCCGGGTGTTTATCAATATGGTGCTGGCGGCCGGGTTAACGGCCAGACATTCGTACTCACGCCCAGCATAGGGACGCTCCGGCCCGGCATTTCCGCCGCCACCGCACGGTGGATCATGACGCGGGTCGCGGGTCTCGACCGGCGGCCGTCCATCGGTTCCGGACGGGCTGCGGCGGCGCTACTTCCGATCGATGCGTGGCCGATCGGCCGAGGGTCGCCCGCCCGCCCGGTCAGCCAGCGACTAACCTTGCCGACATGCGCCTCTCCGCTCGGGTCGACTATGCCCTCCGCGCGGCCGCCGAGCTCGCCGCGACGGCCAGCGGCCCCGGGCGCGGCCGGCCGGTGACGGCCGACCAGATCGCCCGCGCCCAGGAGATCCCGCCGAAGTTCCTGGAGAGCATCCTTCTCCAACTGCGCCGGGGCGGCATCGTGCACGCCCAGCGCGGCCCGGAGGGCGGCTACTGGCTGGCCCGTCCCGCCGAGGAGATCTCCCTCGCCGAGGTCATCCGGGTGATCGACGGGCCCCTCGCCCACGTACGCGGACAACGCCCCGAGCAGCTCGGCTACCACGGCCCGGCGCAGGCCCTCCAGGAAGTCTGGATCGCGCTACGGGCCAGTGAGCGGGAGATCCTGGAGCTGGTCAGCATCGCTGACGTCGCCGCCGGCACCCTGCCCGCGCGGGTCACCGAGCTGGCCGCCGACCCGCGCGCCTGGATCTGAGCGCCGGCTCGCCTCCCGGCCACACGTCGGATCCCTGCCCCGGTGTGCCGGGGTTGCCGCCGCTCGGTTGCCGGTCCTGCGTCACGGCCCGCTGACCCTGCGCACCGTCCGGTCGTGTCCCATCCACCGATCGGGGGCTTGACCCTGGCTGCTCCATCCCGCATTGTCGACCAAGTCGATAGGAGATGCCGAAAAGTCTGGGGGCGCTCGTGCGCAAGCTGTTGGTCCTCGCTCTGGTCGGGCTCGTCGCGCAACTGATCGATGGTTCGCTCGGCATGGCATACGGCTTGACCTCGTCCACTCTGCTGCTGGTCGCCGGGGTCGCCCCGGCCGCCGCCTCAGCCTCTGTACACCTGGCCGAGATCGGCACCACGCTCGCCGCCGGGGTGGCGCACTGGCGATTCGGCAACGTCGACTGGCGGGTGGTGACCCGCATCGCCCTACCCGGTGCCATCGGCGCCTTCTTCGGCGCCACCCTGCTCAGCTCCATCTCCACCGAGGCCGCGGCACCGTGGATGGCCGGCATCCTCTTCACGCTCGGCGCGTACCTCCTGATCCGCTTCGCCCGGCCACTGCGCACCGACCGGGTCGGCGGACGGCTCCGCGGTCGCTTCCTCGGCCCCCTGGGCCTGGTCGCCGGCTTCGTCGACGCGACCGGCGGCGGCGGGTGGGGCCCGGTGGCCACTCCCGCGCTGCTGGTCTCCGGCCGCATGGAACCCCGCAAGGTGATCGGCTCCGTGGACACCGCCGAGTTCGTCGTGGCCGGCGCGGCCAGCATCGGTTTCCTGATCGGGCTGGGCTCGGAGGGCTTCCTGCTCCCCACCGTCGCCGCACTGCTCGTCGGTGGCCTCATCGCCGCCCCGCTGGCCGCCTGGCTGGTGCGAATCGTGCCCGCCCAACTGCTCGGCGCGGCAGTCGGCGGCGTGATCGTACTGACCAACGCCCGCACCCTGATCCGCTCCGCCGAACTGGACGGTCCGGCCCGCCCCGCCCTGTACGCCCTGCTGGCCGCCGGCTGGCTGGCCGCCCTGGTGTTGGCCGTGCGCGCCCTGCGCCGTACCCGCCGAGCCCGCGCCGCCGCCGCTGCCGGTGTTCCCGCCGTTCCCGCCGCTGGTGTTCCCGCCGCCGTCGCTCCCGCCGAGGTCTCCGACGCTGCGTCCGTCGGCGAGGTCCCTGCTGATCTGGCCGCAACGGGTACGCCCACCCCACGCTGAACCCGCGTTGCGCCCACCCACCCGCCGATGCCGGCTCACCACGTCGTCATCGGCGCGGCCGCGTCCCCAAGGTCACGCAACATCCTGGATGTAGTGGCATCCCGGCTCGCCGTGGCCACTACATCCAGGATCGAGCGTGACCTTGGCGGCGATGGGCGCCCTGGGTCCTGGCCGGGGTCGGTCCGGCACGGTGTGCGTTGCCAAGATCCGCACCGGGAGTGGCCTTGGCGGCGGTGAGCGCCCTGGGTCCTGGCCGGGGTCGGTCGGGCACGGTGTGCGTTGCCAAGATCCGCACAACACCAGGGTTGTTGCTGCCTTCCGCGCGGCGGAGGCAGCACCATCGGTGATGTTGCGGAGATCTTGGCGCGCAATGCGGTGCTGGTGCGCGGTGCGGGGGTGGGTGCACGGCGCAGGTGCGGGGGAGGGGCTGGGGTGACGGCGGGTCAGGGGGTGAGCAGGGTGGTGGCCGTCTCGGAGAGCAGGGTCCAGGCTTCGTCGGTGTGCGCCTCGGTGGTCTGGGGTGAGCCGACCGCCAGTCGCAGCGTGTAGCGGCCGGCGACCCGGGTGTGCGTGAGGTGCACGCGTCCGGTGGCGTTCACCGAGGCCAGCAACGCCGCGTTGGTGTCGTCGTCGGCGCGCAGTCGGAAGCAGACCAGTGAGAACGGGTGCGCCGCGGCCACCTCGAACCGGTCGTCGGCGCGGACCCGCGCGGCGAACCGTTCGGCCAGCGTCACCCCGGAGCGGATGTGCGCCCGCAGCCCTTCGACGCCGTACCAGCGCAGCACGAACCACAGCTTGAGGGACCGGAACCGCCGGCCCAGCGGCACCTGCCAGTCCCGATAGTCGATCACCGCGCCGGAGTCGGAGGCCGCGTTGCGCAGGAACTCCGGCAGTACGGTCAGCGCCTCGATCAGTTCGGCGCGGTCGGCCACCCAGAACGCGTCGCAGTCGAAGCCGGTGAGCAGCCACTTGTGCGGGTCGAAGCAGTAGGAGTCGGCGTACTCCAGGCCGGCGTGGGTCCATCGCAGTTCGGGGCAGACGGCGGCGGCGCCCGCGTACGCGGCGTCCACGTGCAGCCAGATCCCGTACTCGCCGCAGATGGCACCGATCTCCGGCAGTGGGTCGACGGCGGTGGTGGAGGTGGTGCCGATGGTCGCCACCACGATGGCGGGCACGTCACCGGCGGCCAGGTCGGCTTCGATGGCGGCTCGCAGCGCGCCTGGCAGCATCGCCTGGGTGTCCGGGTCCACCTCGACCGACCGGGTTCCGTCGCTGCCCAGCCCGGCGATCCGTACCGCCTTTTCGATGGACGAGTGCCCGTGGATGGAGGTGTAGGCGCGGTAGCGCCGGTCGATCCCGGTGTGCCGCCAGCGTCCGCCGCTGGCCCGGTGCAGTGCGGCCAGGGTGGCCACGAGGGTCGCCGAGGAGGCTGAGTCCTGGATGACCCCACCGCCGGCGCCGGTGGAGCGGAACCGCTGTGGCAGGTCCATCAGGTGGGCCAGCCAGTCCATCATCACCGTTTCCAGCTCGGTGCAGGCCGGGCTGGAGGCCCAGAGCATTCCCTGTACGCCGAGGCCGGAGCTGACCAGGTCGCCGAGCACGCTCGGGCCGGAGGTGTTGCCGGGGAAGTAGCCGAAGAAGCCCGGGTGCTGCCAGTGGGTCAGCCCCGGTACGACGATCGAGTCCAGGTCGGCGAGGATCGCCTCGACCGGTTCGCCGCCGCTGGTGGGCGGCTCGGTGGGAAGGGCGGCGGCCACTGTGCCCGGTGGGTCGGCCGGGGCGACCGGTCGTTGCTCGACTGTCGCCCAGTAGTCGGCGATCCAGTCGACGACGGCGTGGCCGGCGCGACGGAACTCAGCAGGGTCCATGTGGTGAACGCTCACCCGGACGAGTTGATCAGGCATCCATCACCGAGGCAAGAGCGAGACACCACGGAGGCAGGAGCGCGACGCCACCCGAGGCAGGAGCGGAACTCGCAACCAAGCGATGTTGGTCGATGTTGCATGTCGGAAAGCGCTTGCCATACGATGCGCGGTGAGTCGGATCCGTGAGTTCCAGGGCGTTCCACCCCGATCAGATCGCCGTCCGCCGCCGTCGCGGTGAGTTGGTCCACAGTGCTTCCCGGGCAGAGCCGGTGGGTCGTGGCGATCACCACCGGATCCCCGGAGGCAGCGCATGCACCCGTCCAGACATCGGCTGATCCTGCTCGCGGCCACCACGGCGGCCACCGTCGTGGCCGGCACCCTCGGTACGGTGGTCGCCTCGGCCGCCGCCGTCGGTTGCCGGGTCGACTACCAGATCACCAATCAGTGGCAGGGCGGCTTCGGCGCCAACGTCACCGTCACCAACCTCGGCGACCCGGTCAACGGGTGGGCCGTCACCTGGTCGTACGCCGCGGGCCAGCAGGTCACCCAGGCGTGGAACACCGCCGTCACCCAGTCTGGTGCCCAGGTGAGCGCGCGCAACGTCGACCACAACGCCGCCATCGCCACGAACGGCAGCGCCTCGTTCGGCTTCAACGGTTCGTGGACGGGCAGCAACCCGGTGCCGGGCAGCTTCGCGCTCAACGGCACCACCTGCACCGGCGCCCCACCCACCGACGAGCCGACCACGCCGCCACCGACCACGCCGCCACCGACGGACCCGCCGCCGACCACCCCGCCACCCACCACGCCGCCTCCGAGCGCCGGGCGGGTCCAGATGGAGAAGCTGGACCGGGGGCTGGTCAGCGTCCGCTCCGGCAGCGGCAACCTGGTCTCCTGGCGGCTGCTCGGCACCGAGACCACCGGGGTGGCGTTCAACCTCTACCGAGGAGCCACGAAGGTCAACGCCACCCCGATCACCGGTGCCACCAACTACCTCGACAGCGGCGCGGCGGCCGGCTCGGCGTACACGGTTCGGGCCGTGCTGGACGGCGTCGAGCAGGGGGCGTCGGCACCGGCGTTGCAGTTCGGCGCGGGCTACCTGGACGTGCCGTTGCAGGTCCCGACCGGGGGCACCACCCCGAGCGGGGAGAGCTACTCGTACAGCGCCAACGACGCCTCGGTGGGTGACCTCAACGGCGACGGCAGCTACGAGATCGTGCTCAAGTGGGACCCGTCGAACGCCAAGGACAACTCCCAGTCCGGCTACACCGGCAACGTCTACGTCGACGCCTACACCCTCACCGGCACCCGGCTGTGGCGCATCGACCTGGGCCGCAACATCCGGGCCGGCGCCCATTACACCCAGTTCCAGGTGTACGACTACGACGGCGACGGCCGCGCCGAGGTGGCCATGAAGACCGCCGACGGCACCCGCTCCGGCACCGGTCAGCTCATCGGTTCGTCGTCGGCGGATTACCGCAACTCCAGCGGCTACGTGTTGTCCGGCCCGGAGTACCTGACCATGTTCAACGGGCAGACCGGCGCGATCGCCTCCACCGTCAGCTACGACCCGCCGCGCGGCACCGTGTCGTCCTGGGGCGACTCGTACGGCAACCGGGTGGACCGGTTCCTCGCCGGCACCGCGTACCTGGACGGGCAGCGGCCCTCGCTGATCATGGCTCGGGGCTACTACACGCGCGCGGTGATCGCCGCCTGGGACTTCCGTAACGGCAGCCTGACCAAGCGCTGGACGTTCGACTCGAACTCCTCCGGCAATGGCGCGGCCGCGGGTCAGGGCAACCACCAGCTCTCCGTGGCCGACGTTGACGCCGACGGTCGCCAGGAGATCGTGTACGGGGCCGCCACCATCGACGACAACGGCCGGCTGCTGCACTCGACCGGCAACGGCCACGGTGACGCCATGCACGTGGGGGATCTGGACCCGGGCCGCGCCGGCCTGGAGGTGTTCAAGGTCGACGAGGACGGCAGCAAGCCCAGCTCGTACTTCGCCGACGCTCGCACCGGTCAGGTCCTCTGGTCCACACCCGCGTCCGGCGACAACGGCCGGGGTGTCTCCGCGGACATCTGGGCGGGCAGCCCCGGCGCGGAGTCGTGGTCGTCAGCGGTCGCCGGGCTGGCCAACACCAGGGGGCAGAACGTGGGACGCAAGCCGTCCTCGGCCAACTTCCTCGCCTGGTGGGACGGCGACCCGGTGCGGGAACTACTCGACGGCACGAAGATCGACAAGTACGGCACCGGCGGCGAGACCCGGCTGCTCGACGGCAGTGGGGTGGCGTCCAACAACGGCACCAAGTCCACGCCGGCGCTCTCCGGCGACATCCTGGGCGACTGGCGCGAGGAGGTGATCTGGCGGACCACCGACAGCCGGGCGCTGCGCATCTACAGCACACCCACCCTGACCAGCACCCGGATCTACACCCTGATGCACGACCCGCAGTATCGGGTGGCGATCGCGTGGCAGAACACCGCCTACAACCAACCGCCGCACCCGGGGTTCTTCGTCGGCAACGGAATGAGCACGCCACCGACGCCAGACATTCACCTACGTTGATGAAAACCCTGGCGGTCCCGAGCGGGGTCGCCTAGGGTGGCAGGCACCGGGCCGCAGCCGCGGAATCCGCTCAGCTCCGGCCCGGTGCTCCACACCGCGGCACTCCCAACCCGTCCCGACCGGGAATGCCGTACCACCACCGGAACCAACATTAGGCACCGTCCGGGTCGGCGGGGTGACGCTGACGTGAAGATCGTGTTTCACGCGTCCCGGCGTAGACCGCCCGCCACCTGCTCGGCGATCAACTCGTACGACCGCACCCGGTCCTTCACGTCGTACACCAGCGTGGTCAGCATCAGCTCGTCCGCGCCGGTGCGCTCCACCAGCTCGGTCAGCTGCCGACGCACCGTCTCCGGCGATCCCATCGCCTGGCCGTCACGGCGCGCCAGCACGAACTCCCGCTCGATCTCCGAGTACGGGTAGGCCGCCGCCTCGTCGGGCGTGGACAGCGGCTCCGGCCGCCCGGAGCGCAGCTTCAGGAACGACAGGGCACTCGGCCCGGCCAACCACTCGGCCCGCTCGTCGGTCTCCGCGCACACCGCGTTGACGGCCACCATCGCGTACGGCTTGTCCAGCCACTGCGACGGCCGGAAGTTCTGCCGGTACAGGGCCAACGCCGGCAGGGTGTTCTGCGAGCTGAAGTGGTGCGCGAAGGAGAACGGCAGACCGAGCAGACCGGCGAGCTGGGCGCTGAAACCGCTCGAGCCCAACAGCCACACGGCCGGCTGCTCACCGTGGCCCGGCGTGGCGATGATCTGCCCCGGCTTCTCCCCGCTGAAGTAGTTCATCAGGTCCGTCAGCTCGCGCGGGAAACCCTCCGCCGACAGGCCCTCCATGGTGCGCCGCAACGCCAGCGCGGTCACCTGGTCGGTGCCCGGCGCCCGCCCGATGCCCAGGTCGATCCGACCCGGGTGCAGCGCCTCCAGGGTGCCGAACTGCTCGGCCACCACCAACGGCGCGTGGTTGGGCAGCATCACCCCACCCGAGCCCAGCCGGATCGTCGAGGTGTTGGCCGCCAGGTGCGCCAGCAGCACCGCGGGGGCGGAGCTGGCGATCGCCGGCATGTTGTGGTGCTCGGCCACCCAGAACCGGTGGTAGCCCAACTCCTCGGTGCGGCGGGCCAACTCGGTGGTGGCCTGCAGCGCCGCGCCGGCGGTGGTGCCCTTGGCGACCGGGGCAAGATCAAGAACAGACAACGGTACGGTGATCACACGGTCAGCCAACCCGCCAGCGGCCGGCTTTGTTCCACCATGCGGGTTTTCGTCGGCCACCTCACCCGCCGCTCAGCCCATCCCGCGCGCCTGCTCGAAGATCAGACTGGTCTGCGTGTGCTGCACCACCGGGTCCACCGCCAGGTGGTCCAGCACGAAGTCCCGCAACGCGTCACCGGACGCCGCCCGCACATGCAGCACGTAGTCCTCCGCGCCGGCCACGTGGAACACCGACACCACCCCCGGCAGCCGCACCGACCGGGCCCGAAACCCGTCCACCGCCGCCCGCTCGTGCGCGGTCAACCGCACCGACACCAACGCCTGCAACGGCAGACCGAGCGCCGCCGGATCCACCTCGGCGTGGAAACCACGGATCGCGCCGCGCTCGCGCAGCGCCCGGGTACGCGTCAGACACGTCGACGGCGCCACACCCACCCGCTCAGCGAGGGCGTTGTTCGGCAGTCGGCCGTCCACCGCCAGCTCGGTCAGGATCGCGCGGTCCACCTCGTCCAGGGCCGGATACGGCCGCAGATCATTCGGCTCAGGGGGCATGGTGCCATCCTCGCCCGAACCCAAAGCGGAAACCAAGCCGTTCAGCAGAATCATATGCCGAACTATTGATTGTCAGACGGCAGATATTCGACGCTACCGAGCATGACAGCGATGGACACCCGGGCCGTACACGCCGGCCGCGACGACCTGCGCACCCTCGGCGTGCACGTACCACCCATCGACCTGTCGACCACCAACCCACTGCCCTCCGTCGACGACGGCGGCGCCGCCTACGAGCAACTCGCCACCGGCGGCACCCTCCCCGCCGACGGCGGCGCCGTCTACCAACGGCTCTGGAACCCCACCGTCGCCCGCTTCGAGGGCGCCCTCGCCGAGCTGGAAGGCACCACCCAGGCCGTCGCCTTCGCCAGCGGAATGGCCGCCCTCACCGCCACCCTGCTCGCCGCCACCCGCGACGACCGCCGCCACGTCGTCGCCGTCCGACCCCTCTACGGCGGCACCGACCACGTCCTCGCCACCGGCCTGCTCGGCACCACCGTCACCTGGACGCGCCCCGACGAGGTCGCCACCGCCATCCGCCCCGACACCGCACTGGTCATCGTCGAGACACCCGCCAACCCCACCCTCGACCTGGTCGACATCGCCGCCCTCGCCGCCGCGGCCGGCGACACCCCCCTGCTGGTCGACAACACCGTCGCCACCCCCGTACTGCAACAACCCGCCCGACACGGCGCCACCCTCGTCCTGCACAGCGCCACCAAGAGCATCGGCGGACACGGCGACGTCCTCGCCGGCGTCGTCGCCTGCGACGACACCTGGGCCATGCGCCTACGCCAGGTCCGCGCGGTCACCGGCGCGATCCTGCACCCCCTCGGCGGCTACCTGCTGCACCGCGGCCTGCAAACCCTGCCGCTGCGGGTCCGCGCCCAACAGGCAACCGCCGAGAAACTCGCCGGCTGGCTCGGCAACCACCCCGCCGTACACCGGGTGCACCACCCCTCGGTGCACGACCCGGCGGCGCTGGTCGGGCGACAGATGTCCGGACCCGGCAGCCTGCTCGCCTTCGAGGTACGCGGCGGCGCGCCCACCGCCGCCGCCGCCGCCGGCGCCTGCCGGCTCATCACCCACGCGGTGTCCCTCGGCGGCGTCGACACCCTCATCCAGCACCCCGCCTCGCTCACCCACCGGCCCGTCGACGGCGACGCCAAACCCGCAGCCGGTCTGCTGCGGCTCTCGGTCGGCCTCGAAGACCCCGAAGACCTGCGCGCCGACCTCGCCCAGGCCCTCGACACGATCGCCTGATCAGCGCAGCTCGCGGTTGCCCAACACCCGAACCGGCGACCCCTGCCGAGCCACCCGCAGCATCGCCCGACCGATCCCGTCGGTCGTGGTGACCTGATTCGGCAGCAACCGACGCAGCACCGGAAACAGCGGACGGGTCACCGCGTACCCCAACCGGTACCACCGCGTCTTCGACACCGCCCCGTGGGTCGGCTGGATGAACCCCGGCCGCGCCGCGTACCCGTTCGGCAGCAACTCCATGATCGCGTTCTCGGTGCGGCCCTTGACCCGCGCCCACATCACCCGACCCCGACCCGACGAATCGGTCCCGACCCCCGAGACGTAGACAAACGTGACCCGCGGGCTCACCTCGGCCAGCAACCGGGCGGCGGCGACCGGGTAGTCGAAACTGATCCGGGTGTACGCGGCCTCATCCAGGCCCAACGACGACACACCCAGGCAGTAGAAACACGCGTCCACACCGGACAACTCGGCGCGCACGCCCGCCAACTCGCCCACGTCCGCGACAGTCAGCTCGCGCAGCTTCGGATCCGGTCGGCCCGTCGGCCGCCGGCCGACCGTCACGACCTCCCGAACGTCGTCGGCGAGCAGGCACTCCCGCAACACACCCTGACCGACCATGCCGGTCGCACCGAAGATGACCACCCGCATCAGATCCACCCCTGTCATCGGTCGCACCACAGGCTCCCACGATCGGCATGACCGCTGACGCCCGGGGAAAGCCGCTCCGGCCGACAACGCCGAACCGACAGACAGGGACGAACATGCCGTTCATCACCGTGGGCACCGAAAACAACACCGCCATCGACATCTACTACGAGGACCACGGCTCCGGCCAACCCATCGTGCTCATCCACGGCTTCCCCTTCAACGGCGCCACCATGGAGAAGCTCGCCAACCCCCTGCTGAACGCCGGTTACCGGGTCATCACCTACGACCGTCGCGGATTCGGGGCCTCCAGCCAGCCCGACACCGGATACGACTACGACACCCTGGCGGCCGACCTCGACACCCTCATGACGGAGCTGGACCTACGCGACACCATCCTCGCCGGCCACTCCATGGGCACCGGCGAGGTGACCCGCTACCTCAGCAGGTACGGCGCCGACCGGGTCAGCCGGGGAATCCTGCTGGCCCCCCTCGCGCCGTTCCTGCGCAAGACCGCGGACAACCCCGACGGCGTCGACGGCAGCGTCTTCGACGGCTTCAGGCAGGCCATCGCTGCCGACCGGTTCGCCTACCTCACCGCCTTCTGCACCAGCTTCTTCAACTACGACCAGACCAAGGGCCAGCAGGTCAGCGAGGAAGCGTTCAGGGCGCACCAGGCCATCGGCGCGCAGGCCTCCGCCCGCGCCATGTACCAGTGCATCGACGCCATCACCACCGACTTCCGCGCCGACGTGCCCCGGCTCGATCTCCCGATCCTCATCGTTCAGGGCGACCAGGACGCCGTGCTGCCCTACCCGCTGACCGGCCAACGGCTCGCCCCGATGCTGCCCGACGGCACCCTCGTCACCCTCGAGGGCGCCCCGCACGGCATCCCGTGGACCCACGCCGACGAGGTCACCAAGGCGATCAGGGACTTCATCGGCACCCCGGCCATGGCCCGCGCCTGACCGACGGTCACGACTTCGGGCCGACGTGCCGGTCGAGCGCGACGACAGCGCCGCGCCGCGCCACCGAGAGGCAGTTGCGCCGGTTCATCCGCCAGGCGATGCCGAGCAGGTCGAGGCCCCACTGGCAGAGCCGCATGATGTCGGCCGACTCGTTGACGAACATGTACCGCGGGTAGACGTAGTGCCGGCCTCTCGTCGTGACCCGGTTGGCGACGCGGCAGCCGTCGGAGTGGAACAGCCCGCGCAGGAAGTCGCCGGGGTGCTGTTCGATGATCGGTCGTTGCCAGTCGGCGAGGACGATCGGTCGATTGTGCTTCTTGCCGGGACCGTGCTGCGGGAGCAGGCAGGGCCAGTGCGCACCGCTGCTCTCGACCGAGACGCAGCCCTGCTTGGTGATCCTTTGCACGCGCGCGGCGAGCACCGCGAGCATGGCGGCCTCGCACGCGTCGGTGAGATCCGGATAGGTGGCCGTGCAAGCGATTCGGAGCACTGGGACCTTTGGTGACACGGCCAGATGACCGTCGCCCAGGTAGAGACCGAGCAGGTAGGCGTAGGCGGCGGGGTCGGTCGGATTCTCGACATCCGACCGGCACCGGAAGCACCGTAGCTCCGTGCCGCGCTTCACCGGTTCGGGTCGATCGACGCACCAGTGCCAGACCGTCGCGTACGGCAGGGAGAGCGTGCGAGCTACTGCGTGGATGTTGTGTCCGCGAGCGCGGAGGGCGCGGGCCTGTGCCCGCATCTGCGGTGGATGCACGCCCACATCGTCGAACACGTGTATGACGAAGTGCCGGGAGCGGGATTCGAACCCGCAAGCCCTTTCGGGCAGAAGTGTTTGAGACTTCCGTGTATGCCGTTCCACCATCCCGGCGGGTGGCGCCTACTGTACCCGACTACTCTCATGCGGGAGCATGGGTGGTAGCCGTGCAGTGATCGATGGTGGGGGTAGGGCTGGTGGCTGAGACGCCGACGGATGCCGAGCGTAGGCGCGTACTGATCGCCGAGGACGAGGCGCTGATCCGGCTGGACCTCGCCGAGATGCTCGTCGAAGAGGGTTACGAGGTGGTGGGGGAGGCCGGTGACGGCGAGACAGCCGTACGCCTCGCCGAGGAGCTGAAGCCCGACCTCGTCATTCTCGACATCAAGATGCCGATCATGGATGGGCTGGCCGCCGCCGAGCGTATCGCCGGTGCCCGGATCGCCCCGGTGATCATCCTGACCGCGTTCAGCCAGCGCGATCTGGTGGAGCGGGCGCGGGCGGCGGGCGCGATGGCGTACCTGGTGAAGCCCTTCCAGAAGAGCGACCTGGTCCCGGCGGTGGAGATCGCGCTGTCGCGGTACTCAGAGGTTGCGGCCTTGGAGGCGGAGGTCGCGAGCCTGACCGACCGCCTGGAGATCCGTAAGTCGGTGGAGCGCGCGAAGGGCGCGCTGATGACCACGTACGGCATGACCGAGCCGCAGGCGTTCAAGTGGATTCAGCGCACCGCGATGGACCACCGGATGACCATGAAAGAGGTTGCCGAGCGGATCCTCGCGGAGACCGCCGGCGGCGAGGTGACCCTGCCGGCACCCTGACCGGCATCGACCCGTGTCGAGGCGGATGGGGGCGGTGCTCGGCGTTCTCGCCGTGCTGGTGGCGTCCTGTGAGTCCGCGGCCTGTCCCGACTGTCCGGAGCCGCCACCGGTCCGGCCGGCCTGGCAGTCGGTGGTTCTGCCGGACCCGCCGGGTGTGCCGGGTCGACCGGTGGTGCGCGACGCCACGGCCTGTGCCGGCCGGTGGTACGTGGTCGGCGGTGTGGTCGATTCGGCCGGGGACACCCACCCGGCGGCCTGGACCAGCCCGGACGCCAGTTCCTGGGTGCCGCTGCCGACGGCGCCGGTGACGTTCTACGGCCGAGGGCACGTGCTTTCCGCGGCGGCCTGCCGAGACGGACGGTTGGCGGCGGTCGGGGCGAAGAACGGGGGCGCGCACGGCAATCCCCGCACCGGCACCTGGAGGCAGGCGTCGGACGGCACGCTGCACGAGGTGGATGCGCCCTTCGAGCGGTACGCCGGGCCGCGAGCGGTCACCGTGGCGCGGCTGGCGGCGGGGCCGCGGGGCTGGTTGATCGCCGGTAGTCGGATCGACGGTGCGGCGGTCTGGGTCTCCTCGGACGCGGCCGGGTTCGCGCTGGTGGAGGGGGCGCCGGAGCTGGCCGGTGACGAGCGGGGGAGGACGGCGGCGTACGACGCGGTGGCGGTGCCGTCGGGCTGGCTGGTGGTGGGTGCGGTGCTGCCGCCCGGGGGTACGGCGCTGACGCCGCTGGCCTGGTCCTCGGCGGACGGCCGGAGTTGGCGGCGGGCCGCCCTGCCGGTGGTGGACGGGCGGGGGCAGGCGCAGCGGGTGGCGGTGCCGGATGGCGTGCCGGTGGCGGTCGGGCCGGTCCGGGCTGGGTTCGGCAGTTGGCGGCTGACGACGGAGGGCTGGCGGCCGGCGGCCGGGTTCGGTGCGGTCGGACCGGGTGTGGCGTCGGCGGCTGGGCTGGTGGCCGTCGGGCGGAGGTTGGTGGCGGTGACGAGGGATGGGGACCGTCACGCACTGTGGCTCTCGGTCGATGTGGGTGAGTCGTGGCGGCCGGTGAGCGTGCCGTCGCCCGTGCCGGACAGCGGAGACACGGCGGTCTCGGTGACCTCGACTGGAGATCGACTGCTGCTGGTGGCTGACGATGGAAAGGCATCGCGTGCCTGGTGGGCGGGGGTTTCGGAGCTCGACCGGTAGCCGCCGGAAGTCCGCTGGCCAGTGCCGACGAAACGAAGGTGAAAAAGCTTCGCAACCGAAGGTTCTTACAGGGATCGTTTCCAATCCGCCACGGCGTGTAACGGTTCGGTCAACCCGCTCGCTTGGGGCTTACGTCACAGCTCCACGGTGGGATAACGTCCGGCCCCAGACCGGCGACGACGGTCTGGTTCGTCCGCCCCCGCAAGGGCCAATAGCCAGCGGGTGGTTCGGACCATGGGACGAGGAGGGTTCGGGCCTTGAGGCAAAAGCTCGCGCGCGTTATCGGTGGGGTCGCCATGGTGGCGCTCGTCGCCGGCGGAACCGCATGCTCCAGTGGCGACGATTCGGCAGGCGGCGGCGGTGACGCCTGCGGCAGCAAGATCGCGTTCTTCGGCGCGCTGACCGGCAGCTCGGCCGCGCTCGGCATCAACGAGAACAACGGTGTCAAGCTCGCCGTCGACAAGTACAACAAGGAAAACGCCGACTGCAAGGTCGAGCTGGCCGCCCTGGACTCGCAGGGCAGCCCCGACCAGGCACCTGGTCTGGCGCAGAAGGCGATCGACGACACCAAGATCCTTGGCATCGTCGGCCCGGCCTACTCGGGTGAGTCCGAGGCCGCTGGCCCGCTGTTCAACGAGGCCGGCCTGGTGACCATCACCCCGTCCGCGACCCGGCCGAGCCTGGCCGACCAGAAGTGGAAGACCTTCTTCCGCGCGGTCGGCAACGACTTCAGCCAGGGCCCGGCGGCCGGCAACTACATGAAGAACGTGATGAAGGCCGACAAGGTCTACGTCATCGACGACCAGTCCGCGTACGGTGCCGGCCTGGCCGACGAGGTCAAGAAGGTGCTCGGCTCGGCGGTTGTCGGCTCGGACAAGGTCCAGGGCGAGGGCAAGCAGACCGAGTTCTCCGGTGTGGTCACCAAGGTCAAGGCCGCCAACGTGAAGGCGATCTTCTACGGTGGTTACTACCAGGAGGCCGGCCTGATCCGTAAGCAGCTCACCGCTGCCGGGGTCACCGCGCCGCTGGTCGCCGGCGACGGCGTCAACGACGGTGCGTACATCACCTCCGCCGGTCAGGCGGCGGCCGAGGGCACCATCCTCACCTGCCCGTGCCAGCCGGCCGCTGAGGCCCGGGGCACCTTCGTTGAGGAGTTCAAGGCGCTCACCGGCACCGAGCCGGGCACCTACAGCGACACCGCCTACGACGCGGCGAACATCCTGCTGGCCGGTATCAAGGCTGGCAAGACCACCCGTGAGGGCCTGCTGGAGTTCGTGAAGGGCTACAGCGGCGAGGGTGTCGCGGCGAGCTACAAGTTCACCGAGACCGGCGAGCTGGACCCGGCTCAGGTCAAGGTCTGGGCCTTCAAGGTCACCGGCGGCAAGGTTGTCCCGGACCAGGAGATCCCGAAGTCCTGATGTTGGTCGCTGCTTCGGCGATTGAGTTGTGATCGCGGGTGCGGCCGGGAGCTGCTCGCTCCCGGCCGCACCCCAATTTTCTCTCCAGACGTGATGGAGCGTCCCTCCCTTGGACTTCAATGGACTGTTCTCCAACTTCGGGGAACTCACCACGACCGGCCTGACCCAGGGCGCGATCTACGCCCTGGTCGCGCTCGGATACACGCTGGTCTACGGCGTGCTGAGACTCATCAACTTCGCTCACTCCGAGGTTTTCATCGCCGGCGCGTTCGCGGCGATCTGGACCTGGAACGGCTTTGGACTCGACCAGAACTCACAGGTCAGTGGGATTGGATCGATCCTGTTCTACCTGCTGGTGGCGATGATCGTCGCGGCCATCGCCTCGGCGGGCACGGCGACGGTGATCGAGCGGGTGGCGTACCGGCCGTTGCGTAAGCGCAACGCCCCGCCGCTGGCCTTCCTGATCACCGCGATCGGCGCCTCGATCGCGATCTCCGAGGCCTTCGGCATCTGGACCCGCCGACTGCCGGAGGGCGCGCCCAGTCTGGTGAGCAGCAAGCCGCTGTTCCACCTCTTCGGCGTGCCGATCGACTCGGTGCAACTGCTGACGATCGGCGCGGCGCTGCTGATGATGGTCCTGCTGGACCTCTTCATCAACCGCAGCCGTACCGGTCGGGGCATCCGGGCCGTGGCCCAGGACGCCAACACCGCCGCGCTGATGGGTGTGAACAAGGACCGGATCATCCTGATGGTCTTCATCACCGGTGGTGCCATGGCCGGCGTGGCCGGTCTGCTGTACGACGTGCGGATCCAGACCCTGACCTACAGCGTCGGCTTCCTGCTGGGCCTCAAGGCCTTCACCGCCGCGGTGCTGGGTGGTATCGGCAACCTGCGCGGCGCGCTGATCGGTGGCCTGCTGCTGGGCGTGGTGGAGAACTACGCCGCCGGTCTGTTCGGCAGTCAGTGGAAGGACTTCGCTGCCTTCGCGGTGTTGGTGGTGCTGCTGATGTTCCGGCCGACCGGACTGCTGGGCGAATCGCTGGGGAGGGCACGGGCATGACGACCGTCCTGGAGAGGGTGCGCTCTGGCCGCGAGGCGGCCGGAGAACGGTGGCGCGGCGCGCCGCGCTGGGTGCGTTGGGCGTTGCTGGTCGCGGTGATCGCGTTCTTCTACGCGCTGCCGAACAGGGAGTTCTACCAGTATCTCGGGCCGATCCCGACCCCTGGTGCGAACTTCACGCAGGTGCTGTTCACCGTCTCGATCTACGTGCTGCTGGCCGTCGGGTTGAACATCGTGGTCGGTTTCGCCGGCCTGCTCGACCTGGGTTACTTCGGCTTCTTCGCCGTCGGCGCGTACACCGTCGCGGTGCTGACGTCGCCGAGCAGCAACCTCAAGACGCTCTGGCCGTGGCTGCTCGTGGTGCCGCTGGCGATCGGGCTGACCATGCTCTCGGGTGTGATGCTCGGTACGCCGACGCTGCGTCTGCGCGGTGACTACCTGGCGATCGTGACGCTCGGCTTCGCCGAGATGATCCGGATCGCCGCGGTGAGCTCTGAGTTCCTCAAGGGCCAGCGGGGCTTCAACCAGATCCCGCACCCGCCCGGCAAGTACGCCGACGGCAAGCCGTTCTTCGGCGTGCTGGACGCCCGTCCGTACTACTGGCTGGTGCTCACGCTGATCATCCTGGTGGTGATCGGTGTGCGGAACCTGACGCACAGTCGGGTCGGTCGGGCCTGGATCTCGATCCGGGAGGACGAGGACGCCGCGCAGCTGATGGGTGTGCCGACGTTCAAGTTCAAGCTCTGGGCGTTCGCCTCGGGTGCCGCGATCGCCGGCCTGGCCGGCGCGCTCTTCGCGGGTAAGCAGAACTTCGTCAACTCGCAGAACTTCGAGCTGCTCAACTCGATCATCATCCTGGCGGCGGTGATCTTCGGTGGTTCGGGCAACATCGTCGGCGCGATCGTCGGTGGTGGCCTGGTGGCGTACATGATCGAGCGGTTCCGCGGCATCGAGCTGTTCGGCGTGGAGCTGTACGAGTACCGGTTCCTGATCTTCGGTCTGGTCCTCGTGGTGATGATGATCTTCCGGCCGGAAGGCCTGATTCCGAACCGACGACGGGCGGCGGAGTTCAAAGACCGTCGCAAGGAGGTGATCGTCGGTGAGTGACACCGATCAGACGCCGGCTGTTCCGGCGCAGGCCGGCGCGCCGGCGGTGGAGGCGGTCCCCAGCCGGGAGCCGCTGCTGGAGGTCGACGACGTCACGCTGCGCTTCGGCGGCGTGGTCGCGCTCGACAACGTCAACTTCACCCTCTACAAGGGGGAGATCCTCGGGCTGATCGGCCCGAACGGCGCTGGCAAGACCACCTGCTTCAACGCGATGACCGGTATCTACCAGCCCACCACGGGTGAGATCCGGTTCCGTGGCGGCAAGATCAGCGGGAAGAAGCGCCACCAGATCACCCAGATGGGTATGGCCCGGACGTTCCAGAACATCCGCCTGTTCCCGGAGATGACGGCCCTGGAGAACGTCCAGGTCGGCGCGGACGCGCACCACAAGACCAGCGTGCTCTCCGCTCTGTTCCGGTTGCCTCGGCACCGGCGCGAGGAGCGTGAGGGACGGGAGAAGGCCGAGCGGCTGCTGGAGTTCGTCGGCATCCGGCACCGGCTGCACGAGTTCGCCCGCAACCTCTCCTACGGGGAGCAGCGGCGGCTGGAGATCGCCCGGGCGCTGGCCACCGATCCGGTGCTGCTCTGCCTGGACGAGCCGGCGGCCGGCTTCAACCCGGCGGAGAAGGAGGAGCTGCTCCAGCTCATCCGGCAGGTCCGGGACACCGGCGTGACCGTGCTGCTGATCGAGCACGACATGCGCCTGGTCATGGGCGTCACTGACCGGATCGTCGTGCTGGAGTTCGGAAAGAAGATCGCCGAAGGGCTGCCCGCCGAGGTGCGGGACAACCCGAAGGTGGTCGCGGCGTACCTGGGGGTGCCGGACGATGTTGCTTGAGATCGACGATGTGAGCCTGCTCTACGGGCGGATCCAGGCGTTGCACGGCATCAGCCTGACCGTGGCCGAGGGTGAGATCGTCGCGCTGATCGGTGCCAACGGCGCCGGGAAGTCGACCACCATGCGGGCGATCTCCGGGATTCGGCCGATCGCCACCGGCAGCATCCGCTTCGAGGGTGAGGACATCTCCAAGCTCCGAGCGGATCTGCGGGTCCGGCGGGGGCTCTGCCAGGCGCCGGAGGGCCGGGGGATCTTCCCCGGCATGTCGGTGCTCGAGAACCTGGACATGGGGGCGTACACCCGGCGTGACCGCGCCGGGATCGCCGAGGACCTGGCCCGGGTGCTCGACCTCTTCCCCCGGCTGGCGGAGCGGCGTAAGCAGGCCGGCGGCACCCTGTCCGGCGGCGAGCAGCAGATGCTGGCCGTCGGCAGGGCGTTGATGAGCCGGCCCAAGCTGCTGTTGCTCGACGAGCCCTCGATGGGGTTGGCGCCGATGCTGATCCAGCAGATCTTCGACATCATCAAGGAGATCAACGAGCAGGGCACCACCGTCCTGCTGGTGGAGCAGAACGCGCAGCAGGCGCTGGCCCGAGCGCACCGGGCGTACGTGCTCGAGACCGGCCGGATCGTCAAGTCCGGAACCGGTGCCGAGCTGCTGCACGACCCGGCGGTCAAAGAGGCATACCTCGGCGTGGCCTGAGCGGCCGTCACACCCCTCACGCAAGGAGTGCAGAAATGTTCATTACCAACGGTGCCCGGCGGGCGGCGCTCGGTGCCGCCAGCGCGGCGCTGGTCGCCCTCTCGCTGACGGCGTGCGGGGAGAAGGAGAACAGCGGCTCGTCCGGTGCCGGCCCGACCGTCACGGCGGCGGCCGACTCGGCGCTGGCCGGGAAGGTGCCCGACGCCATCAAGAGCGACGGTGTGATCAAGGTCGGCACCGACTCGACGTACGCTCCGGCGGAGTTCCTGGACCAGGACGGCAAGACGGTGGTCGGCTTCGACGTGGAGCTGTTCAACGCGGTGGCGCAGAAGCTCGGCCTCAAGGCCGAGTACGAGTCGGCGCCGTTCGACGCGATCCTGCCCGGTGTCGACTCCGGCAAGTACGAGATCGGTGTGTCGTCGTTCACGATCAACGCCGAGCGCCTCGCGAGCGTCAACATGGTGAGCTACTTCGCCGCCGGCACCCAGTGGGTGACCAAGGCCGGCAACGCGGCCAAGGTCGACATTGACAACGCCTGCGGCAAGAAGATCGCCGTGCAGACCGGCACCGTGCAGGTCGACGACATCACCGCCCGGTCGAAGAAGTGCACCACCGGCGGCAAGCCGGCGATCACCATCGACCAGTACCAGGCGCAGAGCGACGCCACGGCCGCCGTGTTCAGCGGCAAGAACGACGCCATGCTGGCCGACTCGCCGGTCGGGGCGTACGCGGTGAAGCAGAGCAACGGCTCGCTGGAGCTGCTCGGCGACATCTACGAGTCCGCCCCGTACGGCTACGCGGTCAAGAAGGACCAGACCGCCTTCGCCGAGGCGCTCAAGGAGGCCGTCCAAGCGGTCATCGCTGACGGCTCGTACCAGACCGCGTTGAAGAAGTGGGGCGTCGAGGGCGGCGCCATCACCTCCTCGGCGTTGAACCCCGCCAACTGACGCATGTCATCGGAAACGGACACAACCGAACGGGCACGGCCGGAACCCATCCAGGCCGTGCCCGTCCGGCATCCCGGGCGTTGGGTCGCGGTCGCCGTGATCGGGGTGCTGGTGGCCATGTTCGTCCACCTTCTGGTGACGAACAAGGCGTTCAACTGGGCTTTCATGGTCGACGAGATGTTCCGACCGCCGATCATGGAGGGTCTGCGCGGCACGCTCGCGCTGACCGTGCTGGCGATGCTGATCGGCGTCAGTCTCGGCGTTGTCGTCGCCATCATGCGGTTGTCGGAGAACCCGATCCTGCGGGGCGTCTCCTGGGCGTACACCTGGTTCTTCCGGGCCGTGCCCCGGCTGGTGCTGGCGATCCTCTTCGGCAACCTCGGCATCCTCTGGGCCCGGATCGAGTTCGGTCTCCCGTTCGATCGGCAGATCGGCGCGCTCTTCGGCGTCGACGACTTCGAGGCACGGTTGTTCGGCTTCTCCGCGCTGGAGATCCTCACGGGATTCGTCGCCGGCATGCTGGCGCTCGGGCTCTCCGAGGCGGCGTACATGGCCGAGATCGTCCGGGCCGGGATCCAGTCGGTGGACGAGGGGCAGACCGAGGCGGCGCAGGCGCTGGGCCTGAGCCGTACCCAGATCCTGCGCCGCATCGTGCTGCCGCAGGCGATGCGGGTCATCATCCCGCCGACCGGCAACGAGACCATCGCGATGCTCAAGGACACCTCGCTGGTGGCCTTCGTGCCGGTCTCCACCGAGCTGTTCTTCCAGCTCAAGGCCGTGGGTAACCGGACATTCCAGGTCTTCCCGATGTACGTGGCCGCCTGCCTGTGGTACCTGCTGCTGACCAGCGTGCTGCTCGTCGGGCAGTACTACCTGGAGCGACACTTCTCCCGGGGGTTCGGCAGGAGCGCCCAAGCGAAGATCAGACTGCGTGGGATCACCGCTGAGGCCGGCGGTAGCGCGAGCGAGGCGGGTCGGTGATGACGCAGGTGACGACACCGGCGGAGGCCGCGGAAACGGCCGGCGACGGCGTGATGGTCCGCGCCGAGCAGGTGCACAAGTCGTTCGGGTCGGTGGAGGTGCTCAAGGGCATCGACCTGGAGGTCCGCAGCGGCGAGGTCTGTTGTCTGCTCGGACCCTCCGGCTCGGGCAAGTCGACGTTCCTGCGCTGCATCAACCATCTGGAGAAGATCAACGCCGGCCGGATCCGGGTGGACGGCGACCTGATCGGCTACCGGGAGCGCGGCGGCAAGCTGCACGAGATGCGGGAGAAGGAGATCGCCGCCCAGCGCCGCGCCATCGGCATGGTGTTCCAGCGGTTCAACCTCTTTCCGCACATGACCGCCCTGCAGAACGTCGCCGAGGCGCCGGTGCTGTTGGGCCGGGAGCGCAAGGCCGCCGCCCGGGACCGGGCCGCCGCGCTGCTCGACCGGGTCGGGCTCGGCGACAAGCTGGGCAACTACCCGGGGCAGCTCTCCGGCGGGCAGCAGCAGCGTGTGGCCATCGCTCGGGCGTTGGCGATGCAGCCGAAGCTGATGCTCTTCGACGAGCCCACCAGCGCGCTGGACCCGGAGCTGGTCGGCGAGGTGCTCGACGTGATGAAGGATCTGGCCCGCGACGGCATGACGATGATCGTGGTGACCCATGAGATCGGGTTCGCCCGGGAGGTCGGCGACTCGCTGGTCTTCATGGACGACGGTGTGGTGGTGGAGTCCGGCGCGCCGCGCGAGGTGATCGCCAACCCCCAGCACGACCGGACGAAGGCGTTCCTGGCCAAGGTGCTCTGAGCCGGGGGTCAGGAACTCCTGCGTGACCCGGCGGCCAAGGAGGCTGTGGCCTGTCAGCCACTGCCGCACGAGCGAGTTGGCCGGTGAGGGGTACCCCTCACCGGCCGGCGCGCAGTCCATCAGACCGGGATCTGCGCCCTGTCGGTCAGTTGGATCCGGAGCGCGTACACGCGCTCCGGCGGAGGAACCGCCAGGCGTTTCGCCATCCTGCCGAATCGGGCTAGGAAATGTAGAGCCGGAGCCAGAAGCCGCGCGTACCGCACCGATCGCAGGCCACAGCCTGGGTGGTTGCCGAACCGGCGATGCGCTCAGCCGCGACTGGACGGCTGCCGCTAAACCCCGGCATGCACCAGTAGGTGGTGTAACCGGCGGCGACCTTCGCTTTGCCGTCGGCCTCGCATTGCTTCTCCTCCGAGGGGTAGTAGAAGGACATGGTGATCCAGCCGCCCGCCTGAGCCGGGGCGGCCGTGGCCGTGAGCCCACCCACCGCGACAAGCATCGCCACGACGACTTGCATGATCGTCTTACGCATTCGCAACCCCCGTTGATCGAGATGTGTCTCCGTACCGTAGTCGATCGATCACGTCCGCGCTCACCCGTTTGCCACCGGTGTCTGCCCGTCCGGCCGGCCCCCCTCTTGGGCTACCGGCCGCTCGTGGGCATCGGTGATCGGCTCAACCGCATGGTCGAGGCAGATCGTCAACGTGCCTCCAGCAGCGCCAACGATGCCGTGACGGCCAAGCGTCGAGGTCTGTGACGGGTTGGCTGCCGGTGAGATGCGGGGCGTTCCCCGACACCCTTCGCGGGCGCGAGGTTAGGCGCAAGGTTGTCGGTGCTACGGACTAGAGTCGCTGCCGTGACAGCTACGACACCGCGCCTGCTTCTCGTCGACGGACATTCCATGGCATACCGGGCGTTCTTTGCCCTTCCCGTGGAAAACTTCTCCACCACGACGGGGCAGCCGACCAACGCGGTGTACGGCTTCACCTCGATGCTGATCAACGTGCTGCGCGACGAGCAACCCACCCACATCGTGGTGGCCTTCGACGTCTCCCGCCGCTCCTTCCGCACCGACAGGTACGCGGAGTACAAGGCCGGCCGCAGCGAGACCCCGACCGACTTCAAGGGCCAGGTCAGCCTGGTCAAGGAGGTCCTGGCCGCGCTGCAGATCCCGGTGGTGGAGAAAGAGGGCTTCGAGGCCGACGACGTCATCGCCACGCTCGCCTGCCAGGCCCGCGACCAGGGCATGTCGGTGCTGATCAGCAGCGGTGACCGCGACGCGTTCCAGTTGGTCGACGATCAGATCACCGTCCTCTACCCGCGCAAGGGCGTCTCCGACCTGGCCCGGATGGACCCGGCGGCGATCGAGGCGAAGTACGGCGTGCCACCACAGCAGTACCGGGACCTCGCCGCGCTGGTCGGCGAGACCAGTGACAACCTGCCCGGCATCCCGGGCGTCGGCCCGAAGACCGCCGCCAAGTGGATCACCACGTACGGCGGGGTGGAGGGCGTGATCGCCCGCGCCGACGAGATCAAGGGCAAGGCCGGCGACAGCCTGCGCGAGCGGCTCGCCGACGTGATCCGCAACTACGAGATCAACCGCCTCGTCTCCGACCTGGAGCTGCCGCTGCGCCCGGAGGACACCCGCTGGACGGGGTGGGACCGGGAGGCGGTGCACCAGGTCTTCGACACCCTGGAGTTCCGCATCCTGCGCGACCGCCTCTACCAGTACCTGGAGGCGGTCGAGCCGGAGGCCGAGTCCGGCTTCGACCTCACCGGCGAGGTGCTCACCGAGCCCGGCGCGCTGGCCGGGTGGCTGAGCACGCACGTGTCGACCGGCACCCCGGTCGGGTTGGCGGTCAAACTCGACACCGGCCCCAACCGCCGGCACACCGCCTCGATCACCGGTCTCGCGCTGGCCACCGCCGGCGGCGCGGCGGCCTGGGTCGACCCGGCACGGCTCGACCCGACCGACGAGGGCGCCCTGGCCGGCTGGTTGGCCGACGAGCAGCGCCCCAAGGTGCTGCACGACAGCAAGCCGGCCGTGCTGGCCTGCGCCGCGCACGGCTGGCAGCTCGCCGGCATCGTCCGGGACACCCAGATCGCCGCGTACCTGGCCCGCCCCGATCAGCGGTCCTACGACCTGACCGATCTGGCGCTGCGCTACCTGCACCGGGAGCTGCGGGTGGACGTCCCCGAGTCCGGCCAGCTCACCCTCGACGGCCTCGGGGACGAAGGGGTGGTCGAGCAGAACCTGATGCTCCAGGCCCGCGCCACCCTCGACCTGGCCGACGCGATCGACGCCGAGCTGTCCCGCGACGGCGAGCAGTCCGCCCGGCTGATGGCCGGCGTGGAGCTGCCGCTGATGCGGGTGCTGGCCACCATGGAGAGCACCGGCATCGCCGCCGACACCGACTATCTCTCCGAGCTGGAGGCCCACTTCGCCGCCGAGGTGAAGGCCGCCGCGCAGGGCGCGTACGAGGCGGTGGGTCGGGAGTTCAACCTCGGCTCGCCCAAGCAGTTGCAGGAGATCCTCTTCACCGAACTGGGTCTGCCGAAGACCAAGAAGATCAAGACGGGCTACACCACCGACGCCGACGCCCTGCAGTGGCTCTACGCGCAGCAGCCGCACCCGGTGCTGGCCCACCTGCTGCGTCACCGGGACGTGGCCAAGCTCAAGTCGACAGTCGACGGGCTGCTGAAGTCGGTCTCCGACGACGGCCGGATCCACACCACCTTCAACCAGACCGTGGCGGCCACCGGTCGGCTCTCCTCCACCGAGCCCAACCTGCAGAACATCCCGATCCGCACCGAGGAGGGCCGTCGGATCCGTCGGGCCTTCGTGGTGGGAGGCGGCTACGAGTCTCTGCTCACCGCTGACTACAGCCAGATCGAGATGCGCATCATGGCGCACCTCAGCTCGGACGACGCGCTGATCGACGCGTTCAACTCCGGCGCCGACTTCCACGCCGCCACCGCCTCGTCGGTCTTCGGGGTGCCGCTCGACGAGGTCACCCCGGACCAGCGCCGCAAGATCAAGGCCATGAACTACGGCCTGGCGTACGGCCTGAGCGCCTTCGGCCTGTCCCAACAGCTCAGCATCAGCACCGAAGAGGCGCGCGGGCTGATGGAGAACTACTTCGCCGGCTTCGGTGGGGTGCGTGACTACCTTCAGCAGGTGGTGGCCCGCGCCCGCCAGGACGGCTACACGTCCACCATCCTCGGCCGACGCCGCTACCTGCCCGACCTGGTCAGCGACAACCGGCAGCGCCGTGACATCGCGGAGCGGATGGCGCTCAACGCCCCCATCCAGGGCTCCGCCGCCGACATCATCAAGGTGGCGATGCTGCACGTCGACACCGCGCTCCGCGAGGCTGGGCTGGGCTCACGGATGCTGCTGCAGGTGCACGACGAGTTGGTCTTCGAGGTCGCGCCGGGCGAACGGGAGGCGTTGGAGGCCCTGGTCCGGCGGGAGATGGGCGAGGCTCACCCGTTGTCGGTGCCGCTGGAGGTGTCGGTCGGTCTGGGCCGGGACTGGAACAGCGCCGATCACTGATGTGGTTGCGGTGTGGGGGTTCCGGGGCAGCCCGACCCACTCCGGGCGGTCAGGCTTGATCCCTGCGCGGGTCGGGCTGGCCCGGGACCCCTGACCAGGTCGCGGCCGCTGGCGTGGTTGGGCACTCGCCGACGGGCGCGGATCGTGGCGTTCTGAGCCACGAGTCGCCGACGTTGAGCAGATCGAGCGGGCGTTCGGCCAGCCAGGCGGCCATCCGCCCGGAGTGGTGCCCCGTGCGGCGCTGGCCGGCTACTTCATGGGGTCGTGGCCCCAGTTCATGAGCGACCAGCGCCACTTGGTGTCGCGGACGTTGCCGGAGG
The DNA here is from genome assembly GCF_055587245.1 of Micromonospora sp. NPDC047756. Lineage (NCBI taxonomy): Bacteria > Bacillati > Actinomycetota > Actinomycetes > Micromonosporales > Micromonosporaceae > Micromonospora > Micromonospora sp. NPDC047756. The sequence goes on along the minus strand of NZ_JBVJGQ010000008.1, from coordinate 176,544 downwards.
GGCGCTGCGCCATGTGCCGGCGTACGTAGCCGACGACCTTGCGCATGTGCTTGTAGTCGCCCTCGGACAGATCGCCGCGTTTGCGACGGAGCAGGTTGATGATCTTCCGGCCGGACTCGTGCCCGACGGACTCACCACCACCCGCGCGACCGCCCCTGTGCCAGCCGACCTGTTTCGACTCGTCGGTCTCCAGCCACGTGGACAGCTCGCCGGGCTTCATGTTCACCGCCTCGGTGAACTCCCGGTAGGTGTCCCGGCCCTCGTCGCTCTTACTCATGGCGCAACGCCTCGGGTCGGTGGGCCACGTCGCGGCCCGTGCCGTCACTGCGGACCCGGTACTGCGGGTCGTCGGGGGCCGCGTTCACCGCCCGCCCGCTGACCCTGGTCCGCTCGGTGATCGTCTCCTGCACCACGCCGTACGCGCGGCTGCCGTGGGCCGACCAGGAGACATGGTCGCCCTTGTGAAATCTCGGTTCGGCCATGGTCCTCGGCTACCCGACCCGGCTGGGGCGAAACGACTACGGCGTGATCTCGGCGACCGGCAGCTTGATGTCGAACGGGTCAGCCAACTCGATCACGTCGGCGCCGCCGGCGACCAGCTCGTACTGCCGCTCACCGCCCGGCCCCACCCGATCACCGATCCGGTACGCGTACACGTGCACCGGGTCCTGCTCGATCCGCCAGTAGAACGGGATACCCGCCGCGGCGTACTCACCCGGTTTCGCGAACCGGTCGATTCGACGCGTTCCCGGCGAGACGATCTCCACGGCGAGCAGGACGTCCGACGGCCGAAGAGTAGACCGGTTGGACGGCACCTCAGCGCGGCAGACCAGAACGTCCGGCTGACGGCTGGTGTTGGGGCTGAGCCCGACTCCGACGGCCTGCGAGACCCGCAGGTGGGCCGGCGCGTGCGTGTGGAGCCACATCCGCAGCAGAAACGAGATGTCTTGATGGCCCAGGGTGGGGGAGGGTGTCACCTGGATAACTCCGTCGACGAGTTCGACGCGGGGGGCGTCGTCCGGCAGGGTGAGCAGGTCCTCCAGCGTGTAGTCGGCACGCTGCTGCCGCATCGGATCCGGACACCAGGGGCCAGGTGATGTCGGAACGGGCTCGGCGCTCATGGGCACGAGCCTACCGGCGGTCGATGGCTCGCACGTCGGACAACGGGTGCGGCGCTCACTCGGCGGGCTTCTCGGTGACGAAGATGGCGGTGCCGGGGAAGAGTCGTCCGCGCAGCGGGCTCCACTGCCCCCAGATCCCCTCGTGTCCCTCCGGCCACTCCGGCTCCACCAGGTCCAACAGCCGGAACCCGGCACCGACCAGCTCGCGGATCCGGTCGCCGAGGGTGCGGTGCTGTTCGACGTAGGTGGCCACGCCGGTCTCGTCCTGCTCGACGTACGGGGAACGGTCGAAGTACGAGTGCACGGCGGTCAAGCCGCCCTCGCCGGGGTCGTCGAGGAAGATCCACCGCATCGGGTGGGTCACCGAGAACACCCACCGGCCACCCGGGCGCAGCACCCGGTGCACCTCGGCGAGCAGCGCCGCCGAGTCGTCCACGAACGGGATCGCGCCGAACGCGGTACAGGCGACGTCGAACGACCGGTCGACGAACGGCAGGGCGAGCGCGTCGGCCTGCACCAGCGGTACGCGTACCCCGGTGCGGTCGGCGGCCTCGGCGGCGTGCCGCAACATGCCGGCGGACAGGTCGAAGGCGACCGGCCGGGCACCCTGGGTGGCGAGCCAGCGGGCGGCCGCCGCGGCGCCGGCGCCCACCTCCAGCACCCGCCGCCCCGACACGTCGCCGAGCAGCCGGACGTCGGCCTCGCGCAGGCCCTCGGGGCACCACACGAAGTCGACGTCGCCGAGGAACGCGCCGTGTTCGGCCTGGTAGTCGTCGGCGTCGGTGTCCCACCAGCCGCGGTTGGCCCGCCGGGCCTCGGCGTCACCCACCCGGCGCCGGGTAACCCGGCTGTCGTCATCCACGCGCTCACGCTAGGCCCCACCCACCCCATTGGGCACGGCGGCGCGTCCACGATCCGCGCGGCGGGCTTGATCGACCCGGTGTCGGTGACGTCGCGGTGTTCGATCCGCGGGAAACTGGCCCGCGGCGGGCCGCGGCGACACCCTGGAAGCCGGAGCGACCACGGCGGCTCGTGGTGCGCGCCGACAGGGGCGGGAGGGGCTGCTGTGACGCAGGAGACAGCGGTGGTCTTTTCCGGGCGATTGTTCGGCTTTCGCAGGTCATCGCACGAAGAGAAGCCGGGAGGGCTTGCACGCTGTGGTAATGCGCACGGTAGGCTAGACGATGCGCTCGCGGATCGCGTTGCCTCGGCAGGGAGCAGGTGCGCGGTCGACGGAGCCACATCATGATCTCACTAGGCGATCGTTCGGTGTGCCCGGCGACGGATCCGCTGGCGCGAACAGGTCACTGCGACACACCAGCCTGCTGTGACAACCCACCGACCGGAGCAACCGCCCACATGACGAGCAGCATCGAGGCCCCCTCGAGCGCCACCCGGGTCACCCACGACGATCTTGGTTCCGAGGAAGCATTCCTCGCCGCGATCGACGAGACCATCAAGTACTTCAACGACGGCGACATTGTCGAAGGCACCGTCGTCAAGGTCGATCGGGACGAGGTCCTGCTCGACATCGGCTACAAGACCGAGGGTGTCATCCCCTCTCGGGAGTTGTCGATCAAGCACGACGTGGACCCCGCCGAGGTTGTGACGGTTGGTGACCACATCGAGGCCCTGGTCCTCCAGAAGGAGGACAAGGAGGGTCGTCTGATCCTCTCCAAGAAGCGGGCGCAGTACGAGCGGGCCTGGGGCACGATCGAGAAGATCAAGGACGAGGACGGCGTCGTCCGCGGTTCGGTCATCGAGGTGGTCAAGGGCGGCCTCATCCTCGACATCGGGCTGCGCGGCTTCCTGCCCGCGTCCCTGGTCGAGATGCGTCGTGTGCGCGACCTGCAGCCGTACGTCGGGCGGGAGCTCGAGGCCAAGATCATCGAGCTGGACAAGAACCGCAACAACGTGGTCCTGTCCCGCCGGGCCTGGCTGGAGCAGACGCAGTCCGAGGTGCGCACCGAGTTCCTCAACAAGCTGCAGAAGGGCCAGGTCCGCAAGGGCGTCGTGTCCTCGATCGTCAACTTCGGCGCGTTCGTGGACCTCGGCGGCGTCGACGGTCTGGTGCACGTCTCCGAGCTGTCCTGGAAGCACATCGACCACCCGTCCGAGGTCGTCGAGGTCGGCCAGGAGGTCGAGGTCGAGGTCCTGGACGTCGACCTGGACCGCGAGCGGGTCTCGCTGTCGCTGAAGGCGACCCAGGAAGACCCGTGGCGGCAGTTCGCCCGCACCCACGCGATCCAGCAGATCGTGCCGGGTAAGGTCACCAAGCTGGTTCCGTTCGGTGCGTTCGTCCGCGTGGACGACGGCATCGAGGGTCTGGTCCACATCTCCGAGCTGGCCGAGCGCCACGTGGAGATCCCGGAGCAGGTCGTCCAGGTTGGCTCCGAGGTCATGGTCAAGGTCATCGACATCGACCTGGAGCGTCGCCGGATCTCGCTGTCGCTCAAGCAGGCCAACGAGGGCTTCGTCGAGGGCGAGGAGCACTTCGACCCGACGCTCTACGGCATGGCCGCGACGTACGACACCGAGGGCAACTACATCTACCCCGAGGGCTTCGACCCGGAGACGGGCGAGTGGCTCGAGGGGTACGACAAGCAGCGCGAGACCTGGGAGAACCAGTACGCCGAGGCTCGTCTGCGCTGGGAGGCCCACACCAAGCAGGTGCAGACCTCTCGGGCCGCCGACGCCGAGGCTGCCGCCAACCCGACTCCGGCCGTTCCGGCCGCTGCCGGCGGCGGTGGCGGTGGCACCACCTCCTCGTCCAGCCCGGCCCCGAGCCGGCAGGCCGAGGAGCCGGCCGGCACGCTGGCCACCGACGAGGCGCTCGCCGCACTGCGGGAGAAGCTCGCCGGCGGTAAGTGACCCGCTGAACGACGACGGGCCCCGTCCCCGCGATCTCCGGATCGTTGGGGGCGGGGCCCTCGCCGTATCCGCCGCCTGTCCGGCCCGCCGTCCCGCTGACCGCCCCGCCGCCCCACTGGCCGTCCCGCCGCCCCGCTGCCCCGCTGACCGGCCCGCCGGCCGACCGTCCCGCCAAGATCGTGCTCAATCCATGATGTAGTGGCCTCCCCCGCGGCTGCACACCACTACATCCTGGTTGGAGCACGACCTTGGCGGTCATGGGCGGGCTCGAACCCCGCTTCCGGTGTCTCCGGGGCGGGGTTCGTCGTCATGATCCGCGCAACATCAGGGATGTTGGTGTCTCCGCGCGTGTCGGAGGCAGCAACTTCCGGGAAGGTGTTCGGATCTTGGGCGCGGGGCGCGGGGCGCGGGGCGCGGGGCGCGGCAGGGCGGCGGGGCGGTCGGCCGGCGGCGCGCGGGCGGGGGTCATCGGGCCCGGGGTGGGGTGGTGGCGAGGTCGCCGGGGCGGTGGGTTGGCGGCGGGTTTGACGATCCGGTTGACTGTTCGGGTGCTGAGGGTGGGGTTGACCGGCGGGATCGGGTCAGGAAAGAGTGCGGTGGCCGCGCGGCTCGTCCAGCGGGGCGCGGTGCTGATTGACGCGGACCGGGTGGCCCGGGAGGTGGTGGCACCGGGTACGGACGGGCTGGCCGAGATCGTCGCCACCTTCTCCGACGCGGTGGTGGACGCCGACGGCGCACTGGATCGTGCCGCGCTGGGAGCGGTGGTGTTCGCCGACGAGACCGCCCGTCGTCGGCTGGAGGCGATCACTCACCCCCGGGTCCGGGCCCGCACGGCGGAACTGGCCGCCGCGGCGGCACCGGACGCGATCGTCGTCAACGACGTACCGCTGCTGGTCGAGGTGGGTCTCGCGCCGACGTACCACCTGGTGGTCGTGGTGCAGACGGCCGTGGCGACCCGACTGCGGCGGTTGGAACGCGACCGGGGGATGGGTCGCGCGGAGGCCGAGCGGAGGATCGCCGCCCAGGCCGACGACGCCCGCCGCCGGGCGGCGGCGGACGTGGTGCTGACCAACGACGGGAGCCTGACGGCGCTGCACGACGCCGTCGACCTGCTCTGGAAGCGGCGGTTGGTGCCGTACGAGGACAATCTGCGCCAGCGGCGGGTGGTCCCGCCCGACGAGGCCGAGTTGGCCTGGGCCGACGCGAGTTGGCCGGAGCAGTACGAGCGGCTGGCCGCCCGGATCCAGCACGCGCTCGGTGCGAGTGCCCTCCGGATCGATCACATCGGTTCGACGGCGGTGCCCGGTCTGGCCACGCAGAACGTCATCGACGTGCAGGTGGCGGTCGCCAGCCTCGCCGAGGCCGACGGGTCGTTGGTCGATCGGCTCGCGGGCGCGGGGTTCCCGCGGGTGCCGGGGCAGTGGTGGGACGATCCGCGCCCGGCCGGCCGGGGCCGCTGGGAGAAGCGGTTGCACGGTAGCGCGGACCCGGCCCGCCCCGTTCGTCTGCATGTGCGGGTGGCGGATTCGCCGGGTTGGCGGTACGCGCTGTTGATGCGCGACCACCTGCGTGCCGACCCGGATCAGCGAGCCACGTATCTGCTGCTCAAGCGGGACCTCATCGACGCGGCGCCGGTAGCGGGCGATTCCGGTACGGGCCGCAACCCGTGGTTCGACGAGGAGTATCTGCGGGCCGAGCAGTGGGCCGCGCAGACCGGCTGGCGTCCCTGAGGCGTCGGTCAGCGGGCACCGGGCCGTGGGGTCGGAGAGCGAGGGGCCGGGGGTCGAGGGTTGGCAGCCTGTCGGGGCACGACGGCGGGCTGGAGGTCCAGGTGTGCCCACGCGCCGGCGTCGGTCCGCAACTCGAGGCGGCGGAGCGACCCGTCCCGGTCGAGCCAGTAACGCAGCCGCGCGTCGGCCGGGCCCGACTCGATGACGTCCACTGTCCGTCCGGCGATGACGTCCTCGCGTACCCGCACGGCCGCGCCGCGCTGCCCGACCGACCCGGCGGCTATCGCGGCGTCGACCAGCGCACTCAGGTCGTCTCGGGCGGGTCGGGAGGCCCGCCATCCACCGGCCGGGGGCGGTAGCGGCGGCCGGGCCGGCGCCTCCGCGGTGCCGCCCCCACCATCGGCCGCCGGCAGGTCCGCCCGGGCCAGGCCGCCGGCGTCGCGGCGCAGCAGGGTCCGGCGATCGGGTACGCCCAGGTCGGCGACCGCGAGGTAGGCGCTGCGCGCGGTCCAGCTCAACCAGCCTGCGCCCCGCAGGTTCGTGTCGGTGCCCATGGCCGCGGTCAGCGTCACGGTGGCACCGCCGTGAGCGCGGAGCCGGGCCGGCAGTCGGTCGAGCCGACGTTGCTCGGAGTCGGTCAGCGCGCGGGGCAGACCGGGGCGACCGCCGAGTGCGTCCACCGGTCGGAGTGTCGGCCGATCCACACGGTTGAAGATCATCGTGACCGGACCGGTGCCGGGCAGCACGGTCACCAGCTTGTGCAGTCGGGCGTCCTGATCGAGCCAGTAGCGGGTCTCTCCGTCCGGGGCGGGCGTCGCGGCGCTGGGGGTGCCGGTGCTGGCGGCTGACGCACCGGTGGGCAGGGGTGCCTGTATGACGTCCAGCGGGCCGGCCGGAACGGCCTCGCGGGCGAGCCAGCGCGCCTCGTCGGACGGTGCCGTCCGGGTCGTGGTGTCGGGGCGGTCGGCGGCGAGATCGAGGAGCAGGTCGAGCACCGGTGCCAGGTGTGACCCCGGTGCCGGTCGGTGCAACCGCCACCGGTCCACCGGGGGCATCAGTGGTGGGGCGGCGGGAGTGGGCACCGCCGCCGGGTCGGGCCGGATCACCAGCACCGGACCGCTCCTCTGCAACAGTCCCCGTTCGGCACCCGCTCCCGGCCCGCCCACGTCCAGGTAGAGCAGTGACCGGGACCAGTCCACCCAGCCCACCAGTTCGGTGCGGGCGGCACCGGTACCAGCCGTGACCCGTACGCCGGCGCGCAGGTCCCGCAGGTTGGTGACCCGCACGGCGGCCAGCCGTTCACGCTCCGCCAGGGTCAGCGGCCGGGCCGGCTCGGGCGGGTCGGGTGCCCAGCTCAACAGCCCGAGCACCAGCGCGGTCGCGGACGTCACCGCCGTCAGACCGAGCAACAGCAGCACCGTACGCCGACGACGGCCGGTCGGGGGCGGCCCGGCGGTGTCGGCCCCGGTGGTGTCAGTGGTGTCTGGCGTGTCGCCACGGCGGGTGATCTCGCGGTTCTCCGCGAGGTTTCGCTCGGCGGCGGTCCGCCGCGGGTCCTTGGCCCTGCGGCCGGCGGTGGCTCGGCGCGCGCCGCCGGCGGACCGGCCGGCTGTGGGCCCGCTCCCGGTGCCGGGGCCTCTGCCGCCGGTCGGGCTCTTGCCGCCGGTCGTGCTCTTGCCGCTGGCCGTGCCCTTGCCGGTGCCTGGTGCTGCCGGGGAGGGCGTGGCGGTGCGGGCGGTGTCGGGCGCCGGGGTCGCAGAGGTGTCCACGGAGATGAAACGGGCGGGGAGGCACCGGGGTGACGAGCAGGGGCGCTCGCGGCGGCCGGTCTGCGCCTCGAGCGCGACCACACGGGTGCGCACGCCGGACGAGCCGGGTGCTGCGACCGCAGTGCCGGGGGTGACCGGCCGTGATGTTGGCCTGGGCCACCGGCCCGGTCGGCCGCCGCGAGCGGCCTACATGAAGAGGGTAGTCCCGGTGACATGGGCCACACAATGGGAATATTGAAGCTGATCACGTACCTGGCGTGACGGCCGTTCCTGTCGGACCTCCGGCGTACCGTTGATGGCATGGCGCTCGACATTCCCCGGCTGGACAGCCGCTTCCAGGTCGTCAGTGACTTCCAGCCGGCCGGCGACCAACCGGCAGCCATCGATGAGCTTGAGCGTCGAGTTCGGCGCGGCGACCGCAGCACGGTGCTGCTCGGCGCGACCGGCACCGGCAAGAGTGCCACCACGGCGTGGCTGATCGAGCGGCTGCAACGCCCCACCCTGGTGCTCGCCCCGAACAAGACGCTCTGCGCGCAGCTGGCCAAGGAGTTCAGCGAGCTGCTGCCGCACAACGCGGTCGAATACTTCGTCTCGTACTACGACTACTACCAGCCCGAGGCGTACATCCCGCAGACCGACACCTACATCGAGAAGGACTCCTCGATCAACGAGGAGGTGGAGCGGCTGCGGCACTCGGCGACGATGTCGTTGCTCACCCGCCGCGACGTTGTCGTGGTGGCGACCGTCTCGGCGATCTACGGCCTGGGCACCCCGGAGGAATACCTCAACCGGGCGGTGAAGGCGCAGGTCGGGCAGGAGCTCGACCGCGACCAGTTGCTGCGCCGGCTGGTCGACATCCAGTACACCCGCAACGACATGGCCTTCCAGCGGGGCACCTTCCGGGTTCGCGGCGACACGCTGGAAATCATCCCGGCGTACGAGGAGCTGGCGATCCGGATCGAGTTGTTCGGCGACGAGGTGGAGAAGCTCTACTACCTCAACCCGTTGACCGGTGACGTGGTCCGCGAGGTCGACCAGCTGGTGATCTTCCCGGCCACCCACTACGCGGCCGGCCCGGAGCGGATGGAACGGGCGATCCGTGACATCGAGGTCGAGCTGGCCGAGCGCCTCGCCGAGCTGGAGCGGCAGGGCAAGCTGCTGGAGGCGCAGCGGCTGCGGATGCGCACCACCTACGACATCGAGATGATGCGGCAGGTGGGCTTCTGCTCCGGCATCGAGAACTACTCGATGCACATGGACGGGCGGCTGCCCGGCAGCCCGCCGCACGCCCTGCTCGACTACTTCCCCGACGACTTCCTCACGGTGGTCGACGAGTCGCACGTGACCATCCCGCAGATCGGCGGCATGTACGAGGGCGACGCGTCCCGCAAGCGGATGCTCATCGACCACGGCTTCCGGCTGCCCAGCGCGGCCGACAACCGGCCGCTGCGCTTCGACGAGTTCCTGGAGCGGGTCGGCCAGATGGTCTACCTCTCCGCGACCCCCGGCACCTGGGAGATGGAGCAGGCTCAGGGCGAGTTCGTCGAGCAGGTGATCCGACCCACCGGTCTGATCGACCCGGAGGTCGTGATCAAGCCGACCAAGGGCCAGATCGACGACCTGATGCACGAGATCAAGCTGCGGACCGACCGGGACGAGCGGGTGCTGGTCACCACGCTGACCAAAAAGATGGCCGAGGACCTGTCCGACTACCTCCTGGAGAACGGCATCCGGGTGCGCTACCTGCACTCGGAGGTCGACACGTTGCGCCGGGTGGAGCTGCTGCGCGAGCTGCGCAAGGGCGACTACGACGTGCTCGTCGGCATCAACCTGCTCCGCGAAGGTCTGGACCTGCCCGAGGTGTCGCTGGTGGCGATCCTCGACGCCGACAAGGAAGGCTTCCTGCGCAGCGGCCGGTCGCTGATCCAGACCATCGGTCGGGCCGCCCGTAACGTCTCCGGCCAGGTGCACATGTACGCCGACAAGATCACCCCCTCGATGGCGGCGGCGATCGACGAGACCGATCGGCGTCGGGCCAAGCAGATCGCGCACAACGAGGCGCACGGCATCAGCCCGGAGCCACTGCGTAAGAAGATCCACGACATCCTGGACGACATCTACCGCGAGGCGGAGGACACCGAAAACTCCCGGGTCGGCGGCGCGGTGCGTCAGCTTTCCCGAGGCAAGGCACCGGTCAAGGAGACCCGCAGTCGGAGCCGGTCCGCCGCGGGCGCCACCTCCCGGGAGGGAATGGCCCGCGCCGACCTCGCCCAGCTCATCCAGGAGCTCAACGACCAGATGCTGGCCGCCGCCCGCGAGCTCCAGTTCGAGTTGGCGGCCCGGATCCGCGACGAGGTCTCCGACCTGAAGAAGGAGCTGCGCGGCATGGACGCCGCCGGCGTGAAGTGACGGCCAGCCGGTCGGCCCCGCCCAGCGCCCCGCTCGGGCCGGGCCGAGCGGGGCACGCGAAGGGCGGGCACTGGTGACGGCGGCGGCGCCGATCGGCGAGATGGTCTTCGGGCTGCCCGAGGCCAGCCTGCGTCCGTTCGTCGACAGGTACGTCGGCTACCGGGAACGGGCGGACGTGCCACTGGTCCGTCGGGAGTCGGCGGGCGTCTTCGTGGTGCTGATACTGGGTTGGGGTGCGCCGCTGGACGTGACCGACCCGCGTTGCGCGCAGCGTGGCGTCACCGCTGTCGACTCGTTCGTGGCCGGCACCTTCGACAGTTGGTGCACCACGCGCACGGTGGGCGTGGGGGAGGGCGTCGAGCTGCTGCTCGCTCCCCTGGCCGCCCGCCGGCTTCTCGGGTTGCCCCTGGGTGAGCTGACCAATCGGGCCGTCGGCGTCGGGCAGCTCCCGGGCGGCTGGCTGGATCGGCTGCGCGGCCGGCTCGCCGAGGCCACCGGCTGGTCGGAGCGGTTCGACCTCCTCGACGCGGTGCTCGCCGCCCGGCTGGCGGCGTCCCCGCCGGTGGACCCGCGGCTCGACCGGGCGTGGCGGTGGCTGGCCGCCAGCGGTGGGCGGGGGAGCGTCGGTGCGCTCGCCGACGAGTTGGGCTGGAGCCGCCGGCACCTCGCGTCCCGGTTCCGGCAGGAGGTCGGGCTACCGCCCAAGATGGCCGCCCGGCTGCTGCGTTTCCAGCGGGCTCAGGCCGCGTCGACCCAGGCCGGCGGGGCCGGGCGGGGCGTCGACTGGGCCGCCGTGGCGGCGGGTTGCGGCTACTACGACCAGTCCCACCTGATTCGCGACTTCCACGAGTTCGCGGGGGCCACGCCGGCCGCGCTGCTCTCCGGCCGCTGACAGCCGCCGGGCCGCTGACAGCCGCCCGGCCGCTGACGGCCGCGCTGCTTCCCGGCCGCTGACGGTCGCCGGGCGACCGGAGCCGGTTCGGCGACCCGCCGAGGTCACATTCGTCCAATCCGGAGCCCCGTCACCGGCCACAGAATCGGGTCATGCGAACCATCTATCCGATCTTCCGTTATCCCGATCCCCGCACCGCGATCGACTGGCTCGGTGCCGCCTTCGGTTTCCGGGTGCACACCGTGCACGAGGCCCCGGACGGTGCGGTCGCGCACGCCGAACTGGTCCTCGACACCGGCATGATCATGCTGGGTGGTCGGGCCGACGCCCCGCCGCGACCGGCCGACGACGACTGGTCGGTCTACGTGGCCGTGCCGGACGTCGACGCCCACTGCGCCCAGGCCCGCGCGGCCGGCGCCGAGATCATTCGCGAGCCGTTCGACACCGACTACGGCTCCCGTGACTACGCGGCCCGCGATCTGGCCGGCAACGTCTGGTCCTTCGGCACCTACCGGCCCTGAGTCCAGCTACCGCCGATCGGGGTTGGACGGCCCGCCTTCGCGATCCGAAAACGCACTGACCTGCGGAAACGATGTGTTCCGGCGGGCCGGTCCGGCCAGCGGCGTCGAATGCCCTGATTGCGGTGCGCGAGCACGCTATTGCACTGGGTGATCGTCCTGCGTAGTCTCCCTCGGTGGGGAGGCCGGGATGCCGCTGCCAACAAGTCCAGTCATTCGACGTGCACGTCTCGGCGCAGAGCTGCGCCAACTCCGTCGGCGCGAGTCGCTGACCCTGGAGCAGGTCTGCGACCGGCTGGGCTGGGCCTCGACGTCGAAGCTGTCCCGCATCGAGCTGGGTCAAAGTCGCCCCGACCTTGCCGACGTGCTCGACCTGCTGGACGTCTACAAGGTGCCCACGCCCGCCCGGGAGGCGCTGATCGTCATCGCCCGGGACGCGGCGACCAGTCGAGGCTGGTGGAAGACGCTCGGCGAGATGAGCGAACGGCAACGCACCTACGCCGAGTTGGAGGCGGGTGCCGCCGACATCGTCGAGTACCAGCCGTCGGTGGTGCCGGGGCTGCTCCAGACGCCCGCGTACGCCCGGGTGTTGGTCAGCGCCGGCGCCCAGCTCTCGCCGGACGTCGATGTGGAGGCCGAGGTGCGCGCACGGGCACTGCGGCAGGAGGTGCTCCGGCGGGCCTACCCGCCGCGCTACACGGCGGTGCTCGCCGAGGCCGTCTGCGACCCGGGTGACCTGCCGGTGGCGGTCTGGCGCGAACAGCTGCGTCACCTGGTCGCCGTGACCGGCCTGTCCCACGTGACGGTGCGGCTGTTGCCCCGCGGAGCGGCCGGTGGCGGGCTGCACCCGCTCACACCGTATTCCTGCTACGCCTTTCCCGACCCGGCCGACCCGCGCACGGTCATGATCGAGGCGTTGACCACCGACGTCCGGTTGGCCACCGTGCTCGACGTCGACCGCTACGAGCGGATGACCGCGGCGCTGCTGGCCGCGGCGCTGTCACCGGAGGAGACGGTCACCGTGCTGGCCCGCCGCGTCGGCGAGTGAGTGTTGACCGGTGCCGACGGTGACGCGCCGCGCGGCCACCGGGCCCGGCGCCCCCGAGCCCGTCGGGACCGGCGGCCGGCGCGTGCGCCCGGCAGGATAACCGCGGGGTACGACAGCTCGGCTCAGGCCGGCACGTCGAGGAAGTGTTCGACAATGGGCGGTCCCGCGAAGTGCGGCCCGATCAACGCCCGCCACGTGTCGAACCGTTCGGTGGCCCGGAAGTTGTTCTCGTGCGCCTCCACCGAGTCCCATTCGACGAGCAGCACGAAGCGGGTCGGTGACTCGATTCCTCGGGTCATCCGCACGGACCGGCAGCCGGTCGCTCCGGCGAGTACCGGGTGACCTTCGGCGTACGCGGCGGCGAACGCGTCCTCGTGTCCGGGTAGTACGTCGATCAACGCGACCTCAAGCACCATGTCGGACAGCCTCCCACGGCGATCGGGGCGGTCGGTGTCGCGGGTCCGTGCCGGACCACTGCCTGGACTCCGCCTCGGCTCGACCGAGGGCGTTGACACGGACCCTAGGGTGGCCTCGTGATCATCGACTGGCTCACCGGCACCGCGTTTCGGGTGGCCGGCACGGGCACCACCTGGGCGGAGCTGCTGGGGTTCGCGACCGGTGTGCTCAACGTGTGGCTGGTGGCCCGGCAGAAGATTGCCAACTGGCCGATCGGCATCGCCAACGTGCTGCTGCTCATGGTGCTGTTCTGGACCGCCGGGCTGTACGCCGACGCGGGGCTCCAGGTCGTCTACGTGGCGCTCGGCTGCTACGGCTGGTGGCACTGGTTGTTCGGGGGCGAGCGGCGTACCCGACTCACGGTCAGCCGGACGGGGCGGCGGGAGTGGCTGGGGCTGGCCGCCGCCGGGCTCCTGCTCACGGGAGCGCTCTGGGCCCTGCTGGACCGGGCCACCGACTCGACGGTGCCGCTGCCGGACGCGTTGACCACGGCGCTGTCCCTGCTGGCCACGTACGGGCAGACCCGCAAGCGGGTGGAGAGCTGGTGGCTCTGGATCGCCGCCGACCTGATCTACATCCCGCTGTACGCGTACAAGGGACTGCACCTGACGGCCGTGCTCTACCTGGTCTTCCTCGTCCTGTGCGTGCTCGGGTTGCGGGCCTGGCGCGCCGATCTGCGTCGGGCCGACCGGCCGAGCACGGTCCCGCCCGGCCCGGCCCCGGTCACCGCGTGAACCCCGCGACATCTGGCGGGCCGCCGGTGCCGCGCGGGCCGGCACGTCGCTCCGCCGCCGAGTTCGGGCACGGGATGGTGGTGGGCAAGTTCTATCCGCCGCACGCCGGGCACCACGCGGTGATCCGGGCCGCCGCCGCCCGGTGCGCCGAGGTGACCGTCGTCGTGGCGCCCTCGCGTCGGGAGTCCATTCCGCTTCCGCTGCGCCTCGACTGGCTGCGGGAGGTGCACGCGGACACGCCGTGGGTCCGTGTCGTCGGCCGGTACGACGACCACCCGGTGGACTACGCCGATCCGGCGGTCTGGGACGCGCACTGCGCGGTGTTCCGCGAGGCGGTGGGACCGGGGTCGGTGGACGCGGTCTTCTCCTCCGAGGCGTACGGCGTCGAGTTGGCGCGCCGCTTCCACGCCGTACCCGTGTCGGTGGATCCGGACCGGCGGACCGTGCCGGTTTCCGGGACGGCCGTGCGCGCGGACCCGGCGGGTCACTGGCGGTGGCTGAGCCCGCCGGTGCGGGCGTGGTTCGTCCGGCGGGTGGTGGTGGTCGGGGCCGAGTCGACCGGGACCACGACGATGGCGGCGGCGCTGGCCGGGCATTACGGCACGTCCTGGGTGCCGGAGTACGGCCGGGAGTTGACCGCTCACAAGCTGGCCCGATTGCGGGAACGAGCGCCGGAGGCGACCGTCTTCGACGTCGCCTGGGACTCCGACGACTTCCGCGCGGTGGTGCGCGAGCAGCAGGCGGCCGAGGACGCGGCGGCCCGGACGAGCGGGCCGTTGCTGGTCTGCGACACCGACGCGCGGGCGACGGCGGTGTGGGAGGAGCGCTACCTGGGCAGCGCGTCCGAGGAGGTACGGGCGGCGGCCCGTCGGCCGGCGCTGTATCTGCTGACGGATCACCGGGGGGTGCCGTTCACCGACGACGGGCTGCGCGACGGTGAGCACCTCCGGGCCTGGATGACCGAGCGTTTCCGGGCCGAGTTGGCCGGGTGCGGGGTGCCGGTCGTGGAGCTGACCGGGTCGCACGCCGATCGGTTGGCGGTGGCGGTGCGAGCCTGCGACGACCTGCTGGCCGCCGGCTGGTCGCTCGCCGACCCGATCGCCGCACCCGGTGTGCACTAGCCTCCTAGGAAGCCGTAGCGGGTGTGCGGCCGGACGCGTCGAGCCGTGTCCGGCGCCACCGGGTGCCCGGGGTGTGATCACGCCGCGTGGTGGGCAACAATGGTCATCAAGGAGGGGAGTATTCCCCCGCGACGGAGTCGTCAGCACGGTCGATCGCCGGAACCACGGCGCCCGACCCGGCCCCGTAGGTCGTCGCCCCCAGGGGCGGCGGCGGAAGAGACCTCCGACAGTCACCAGAGTGAGCGACAGCGGCACGCCGGCTCCCGCAGGGGCGTACGGTGTGCCCGACGCCGCGTGTCTGCCGGAGGAATGAACGTTGGACGTGTCCGGATTGGTGTGGGCGGGGACGCTTGTCGCACTGACTGCGGTCCTGCTCGTCGACCTGTTGATCATCGGTCGGCGCCCGCACGAGCCGAGTGTGCGGGAGTCGAGCCTCTGGGTCGGTTTCTACGTCGGTCTCGCCCTGCTCTTCGGTGCGGGTGTCTGGCTGACCTCCGGGGCCAGCGCGGCCGGCCAGTTCTACACCGGCTGGCTCACCGAGTACAGCCTCTCGGTGGACAACCTCTTCGTCTTCGTGATCATCATGGCGCGCTTCGGGGTGCCCCGGCAGTACCAGCAGAAGGTGCTGCTCGTCGGCATCGTGCTGGCGCTGGTGATGCGCGGCGGATTCATCGCCGCGGGTGCCGCGCTGATCACGCAGTTCTCCTGGGTCTTCTACATCTTCGGCGCGTTCCTGATCTACACCGCGGTGAACCTGGCCCGGCAGGGTGAGCCGGACGAGGACGAGTTCTCCGAGAACGTGCTGATCCGGTGGAGCCGCAAGGCCCTGCCGATCTCGAAGGAGTACGACGGCGCGAAGCTGACCACCCACGTGGCCGGCAAGCGGCTGTTCACCCCGATGCTGATCGTGATGATCGCGATCGGCACCACCGATCTGATCTTCGCGTTGGACTCGATCCCAGCGATCTTCGGCATCACCCAGGAGCCGTACCTGGTCTTCACCGCGAACGTCTTCGCGCTGATGGGCCTTCGGCAGCTCTACTTCCTGCTCGGTGGCCTGCTGGACCGGCTGATCTACCTGAGCTACGGCCTGGCCGTCGTGCTCGGGTTCATCGGGGTCAAGCTGGTGCTGGAGGCGCTGGCCGACAACAACCTGCCGTTCATCAACGGCGGCGAGCACGTCGGCTGGGCGCCGCACATCCCGATCTGGTTGTCGCTGCTGGTCATCATCGGCACCCTGGGTGTCGCCACCGTCGCCAGCCTGGTGAAGTCCTCCCGGGACCGGCGTCGCGAGTTGGCCGACGCCCGACGCTGACCTGACCGGTCACCGGCCGGGTGCGAACAGGCGCCCGGCCGGTGACGGACGTGCTGCCCGGCCCGTGCCGCCCCCCGCTGCCTGGACTCCGGCTGAGGGTCGACCGAGACTGGCCTCAGACCCGGTGTGCGCCCACCAGTGTGGCGGTCCGGTCCGCCGGCAGTGCCTCTTCGATGACCCGCCGCCGCCGGTAGCAGGCGTGCAGCATCCGGCGCTGGCCGCCGTCGCCCGGGGCGGCGGTGACGATGCCGATGTGGTGGATCTTGCGGCCCGGTCGGGCGAAGAAGTAGAGATCGCCGGGGCGTTCCGCGCCCAACGACAGTGGGGTGGTGGCCACGGCCTGATCGTCGGCGTCGCGGGGCAGCAGCACCCCGAACCGCCGCCAGGCCAGATGCACCAGCCCCGAGCAGTCGATGCCGTGCGCGGAGAGACCACCCCAGATGTAGACCACGTCCAGCAGGCGCTGTGCCACAGCGAGCGCGTGCGCGGCGGTCGGCGACGCGTCCGCCGGCGACACCAGGTGGCCCTCGGGCAGCCAGAGCGGGGTGGCCCGACCGGGAACGTGCACCGGCCGCCAGTCGTCGAGCGCGGGGCCGGCCGGGAGGAGCCGGGTGCCGACGACGACGCCGGGCAGCACCACCGGTCCGTTCGGGGCGGCGTGCAGCCCGGTGACCGTGGCGTCGACCACCAGCGGTTGGTCGGTGCCGGTGCGGGTCGGGGCGAGAACGGCCAACTGCTCGGCGGGTAGCCAGCCCGGGTAGCCGCGCGGATCCAGCTTGGCGGCTGGTTGTTCGACGGCGACGACCCGGGCCCAGCCGTCGGGGCGTAGCTCGCTGACGAGGACCCGTTCGCCGAGCAGGAGTTGACTCAGCACGCAGTCGCCGACCTGCTGGTCGGTGTCCATCCCGGAGACCCAGGTCGGGATGTCGGCGCCGGCGGTCAGCGCCGGACGGTCGACCGGGCGGACGGCCTCGGGGGAGCTCCACAGCGTCGCCACCGCGACCCGGACGACGGCCTCGCGGCCCGGTTGCAGCTCCACGTCAACCCCCAGATCGTGTGCGGCTGTCCAGGGGAACCCTATGAAAGAAACCGACAGGCATCAACCACGGGACTGCACTTTTGCTTCAGTGAGGCCGGAGATGCCCAGGCCAGGGGCGTCCGGCAGCACCACCGTCGCCCCGTCGTAGCGAATGCCGCCCTGCACCGGTGACCAGGCCAGCCACCAGGCGGCGTCCAGGTCGGCCACCGCTGTGGTGCCGTACGCGGCGACCAGGCTCGCGGCCGCCCCGATGCCGACCTGGCTCTCCATCATCGAGCCGACCACGGTGCCGAGCCCGTGCGCGCGGGCCAGGTCGAGGAGGGTGCGGGCCGGGTGCAGTCCACCGCACTTGGCCAGTTTGACGTTGACCAGGTCGGCGGCCCGGCGGCGGATCACCTCCACCAGGTCACGCACCCCGAAGACCGCCTCGTCGGCCAGGATCGGCACGGACACCCGGTCGCTGACCCAGGCCAGCCCGTCCAGGTCCCAGCGGGCCACCGGCTGCTCGACCAGTTCCACGTCGAGCCCGGCGTCCTCGATGCCGCGGATCACCCGGACCGCCTCCCGGGGGTTCCAGCCTTGGTTGGCGTCCAGCCGGATCCGGGTGCCGGGGCCGACGGCCGCCCGTACCGCGCGCACCCGGTCCAGGTCACTGGCCGCGTCGGTGCCGACCTTCAACTTGAGCACGCCGAAGCCGTCGGCCTGCCGCTGCCGTGCCGCGGTCGCCAGGTCCACCGCGTCGCCCGCCGCCAGCGTGACGTCCGTCGGGACCCGCAGCGTGGTGCCCCCGAGCAACCGCACCAGGGGTACGCCCAGTCGCCGCGCGGCGAGGTCGTGCAGGGCGACGTCCACCGCCGCCTTCGCGGCCTCGTTGCCGACCACGGCGCGCTGCACCTCGGCGCACCGGGTCACCAGGTCGTCCGGGTCACGGCCGATCAGCTGTGGGCCGAGCAGCTCGCGGACGCACGCCTGCGCGCCGGCGACCGACGCGCCGGTGACCTGCCAGACCTGTGGCGCCTCACCGAAGCCGGACCGGCCGTCGCTGTCGACGAGTTCGACGACCAGGGTGTCCACTGTGGTGGTGCGGCGTAGCGCGGTGACGAACGGGGTGTGTAAGGGGGCGGAAACCCGGTGGGTGCGTACCGCCGAGATCGTCATGTCAGGCACCCTATACGGAGGTTCACCTTCGGAGGGGAGACCGGATGACCGGGCAGGGCTGGGAGCTGGTGGGTGCGCCGAACGCGCGTGACCTGGGCGGGCTCGTCGGCGCGGACGGGCGGCGGGTCCGGGTCGGCCAGTTGATCCGCACGCCGGCGCTGGGTCGGCTGACCGACGAGGACCTACCGGTGCTGGCGAAGTTGGGGCCGGCGTGCGTGGTGGATCTGCGCGACGCCTCGGAGATCGCGGTCGCTCCGGAGGACCGGTTCGCCGGTGAGCCACGGGTGGTGCGCCTGCCGGTGCACGACGCGGAGCACCCGGTCTTCACGTACGTCTCGGCGGTACTGCTCGGACACGACCTGAACGCGTACGCCGAGCTGGCCCGGCAGGGCACGGCGGGGGCGATGGAGGCGATCTACCGCTGGTTCGTCACCGGTGAGTCGGCGCGGGTCGGTTTCGCCGAGGCGGTGCGGCTGGCGTCCCGCCCGGAGAATCTGCCGCTGCTCTACCACTGCTCCGCCGGCAAGGACCGCACCGGTTGGCTGACCGTCATCCTGTTGACGGCGCTCGGGGTGGACGAGGCGGCCGTCCGCGCCGACTACCTGCGCAACAACGAGCTGACCGACAGCCTGCGGGCGGTGATCGTCGAGGCGATGCGTCGGCGGAATCCCGAGTTGGACGTCGACGCGGTGGTGCCGGTGCTGGAGGTCCGCGCCGAGTATCTCGACGCCGGTTACGCCGAGGTGCGTCGGGTGCACGGATCGTTCGACGCGTACCTGCGCGACGGGCTGGGGCTCACCGACGCCGACCTCACCGCGTTGCGGGCGCAGTTGCTGGAGTGACCGGCGCGTCGGTGGGTGTGCCGGCGCGGGCGGCGCAGCCGGTGACGATCAGTGCCTGGCCGGCGGCGTAGGTCGCCATGACCAGCACCGGCGCGCCGGGTGGTTGGGCCACCTCGGCCACCCCGGCGGCGATCAGCAGGTCGGAGCCGAGGAAGAGCGCGGCGCCGACACCGACCCGCCAGCCCTGGGTGGCGGCGGTGCTGGCCATGGCGGCCAGCGCGATCGCGTAGCCGGCCACCGGTACGGCCAGCCCGGCATCGGAGAGCCCCGCCCACATCCAGGTCAGCGCGATGACGGTCAGCGCCGCGTACCCCAGGGGGACGGCGGCCAGCGGCGTGCGGCGCAGCGCGGTCGCGGCGCCGCGTCGGGTGAAGGCCGCGAGGTAGCAGAGGTGGGTGCCGAGGAAGCAGGCCATCCCGGCGAGGAACCAGCCGGTGCCGTCGATCATGAGGGCGATGTCGCCGCCGGTGGCGAAGGCCAGCGCGGCGAGCAGCAGCCGGTCCGGTCGGGCCGCGCGTTCGGCGCTGGCCCGCCAGAGGTACGCGGCCAGCAACGGCATCAGCAGCGGCTTGGTGAGCAGGAAGGCCAGGCCGCCGCCGGTGGCGTTGGCCAGCAGGTTCGCGGCCGTCACGACGAGGAAGGCGATCAGCAGGGTGCGACTGCGGGGCATCGGCGGCTCCGGGGTGGGGGTGCGAGCAGCGTAGCCGCAGTCGGCGGCGTTGGCCTCGCCGCCGAGGCGCTCGGGTCAGAGGTGGTGGCGGGCGGCCCAGACCTGCGCCGAGATGTGCGCGAGCAGCAGGCAGGCGTCGTCCTCCACCTGGTCGTCGGCGTCGGCCAGGTCGGTGGTGGTGCAGACGGCGATCAGGTACGGCGGGGCGTCGTCGGGCAGCACGACGCCGACGCCGTGGCGGACGCCGCGTACCCAACCGTTCTTGTGGGCGATGCGGGTGCCCGTGGGCAGGCCGGCGGCGAGGTCCTCGCGGTGTTCCTGGGCGAGCAGGACGTCCAGCATGGTGGTGCAGGCCGCCGGTGAGGCGAGTGGGCCGGGGGTGTCGGCCCCGGTGGCCAGTGCGCCGAGCAGGGCGGCCAGGTCGGCGGCGGTGACCGTGTTGGTGATGCCGGCCTCGCGGGCGGCGAAGTCCTCGATGCCGCGGCCGGTGACGCTGTTGCGGGCACCGGCGAGCGCCCAGACCTCGGCGACCGCGGGCAGCCCGACGTGGCCGAGGACGAGGTTGGTGGCGAGGTTGCTGGAGCGCACGATCATGCGGTCGGCCAGCCACCGCAGCGTCGCGGTGCCGCCGACGCGGTCCCAGACCGCGTCGTCGTTGTCGTAGGGCTGCGCGTTGGCGAAGCGGGGTGCGCCGGGCTGCGCGGAGGCGAAGTCGTTGACGACCGGGACCGGGGCGTCCAGGTCCAGGGTGCCGGCCTCGGCGGCGCGGTGCAGCGCGGCGAGCACCGCCACCTTCATGGTGCTCGCGGCGTAGTGGCCGGCGTCGGCGTGGCGGGTCCAGGTCGGCGGCGCGTCGAGGCGCCCCACGTACGCGGAGACGGTGCCGGGCACCCGGTCCAGGTGGGCGTCGAGATCATCCCAGGTCATGCCGGTGACCGTAGCGGATCAGGGGTGGCCGGGCTCGCGTACCCGGCGGGGTGGAAAACAACCGGGCGCGCCGACCGCAAGCGGTCGACGCGCCCGGTGCCGGGTGCGGGGTGGGTCAGCCGGCGTGCTTGCGGCGGGCGGCGGCGCGGCCCCGCTGCTGCTGGTCGAGCACCACCTTGCGGATGCGGACGGCGGTCGGGGTGACCTCGACGCACTCGTCCTCGCGGCAGAACTCCAGGGCCTGCTCCAGGGAGAGCTTGCGCGGCGGGATCAGCTTCTCCGTCTCGTCGGAGGTCGACGCCCGCATGTTGGTGAGCTTCTTCTCCTTGGTGATGTTGACGTCCATGTCGTCGGAGCGGGAGTTCTCCCCGACGATCATGCCCTCGTACACCTCGGTGGTCGGCTCGACGAAGAGCTGGCCGCGCTCCTGAAGGTTGATCATCGCGAAGGCGGTGACCGCGCCGGACCGGTCGGCGACGAGCGAACCGTTGTTGCGGGTCCGCAGCTCACCGAACCACGGCTCGTAGGACTCGAAGACGTGGTGCAGGATGCCGGTGCCCCGGGTGTCGGTGAGGAACTCGGTGCGGAAGCCGATCAGGCCGCGCGCCGGCACCAGCCACTCCATCCGGATCCAGCCGGTGCCGTGGTTGACCAGCTGCTCCATCCGGCCCTTGCGGGTGGCGAGGAGCTGGGTGATCGCGCCCAGGTATTCCTCCGGGGCGTCGATGGTCAACCGCTCGACCGGCTCGCAGGTCTTGCCGTCGATCTCCCGGGTGACCACCTGCGGCTTGCCGACGGTCAGCTCGTAGCTCTCCCGGCGCATCTGCTCGACCAGGATGGCCAGCGCCAGCTCGCCGCGGCCCTGCACCTCCCAGGCGTCCGGCCGCTCGGTCGGCAGGACCCGCAGGGACACGTTGCCGATCAGCTCCTTGTCGAGCCGGTCCTTGACCATCCGGGCGGTGACCTTGGAGCCCTTGACCCGGCCGACCAGCGGCGAGGTGTTGGTGCCGATGGTCATCGAGATGGCCGGCTCGTCGACGGTGATCAGCGGCAGCGCCACCGGGTCGTCGACGTCGGCGAGGGTCTCACCGATCATGATCTCGGGGATGCCGGCGACGGCGATGATGTCGCCGGGGCCGGCGGTCTCGGCCGGCTTACGCTCCAGGCCCTCGGTCATCAGCATCTCGGAGATGCGGACCCGCTGGGTGCTGCCGTCGGTGCGGCACCAGGCGACCGTCTGACCCTTGTTGATGGTGCCCTGGCGGACCCGGCACAGCGCCAGCCGGCCGAGGAACGGCGAGGCGTCCAGGTTGGTGACGTGCGCCTGCAACGGCGCGCCGTCCTCGAAGGCGGGTGCCGGGATGGTGTCCAGCAGGGTGCGGAACAGCGGCTCCAGGGAGGTGCTGTCGTCGGGCACCGAGCCGTCGGCGGGCTGGGTCAGCGAGGCGATGCCGTCGCGGGCGCAGGCGTAGACGATCGGGAAGTCGATCTGCTCCTCGTCGGCGTCCAGGTCGAGGAAGAGCTCGTAGGTGTCGTCCACGACCTCCTTGATCCGGGCGTCCGGACGGTCCACCTTGTTGATCACCAGGATGATCGGCATCCGGGCCCGCAGCGCCTTGCGCAGCACGAAGCGGGTCTGCGGCAGCGGGCCTTCACTGGCGTCGACGAGCAGCACCACACCGTCGACCATGGTCAGGCCACGCTCCACCTCGCCACCGAAGTCGGCGTGGCCGGGGGTGTCGATGATGTTGATGGTGACCGGGTCGGAGCCGTCCGCCGGCAGGTACCGCACGCCGGTGTTCTTGGCCAGGATCGTGATGCCCTTTTCCCGCTCCAGGTCACCGGAGTCCATCACCCGCTCGGTGTTCTCGCCGCGTGCGCCGTACGCGCCGGCCTGCCGCAACATGGCGTCGACCAGGGTGGTCTTGCCGTGGTCGACGTGAGCGATGATGGCGACGTTGCGGAGGTCGGTGCGAAGCTGCATACCCTCTATCCTTCCGCCTGCGCTCGCGCAGGCTGCGTCGGGGTCACCCCCAGGTGCCCCTGATCTATGGTGAAACCGCTGTGCCGGTGGTTCCCCGGGCTGGCATGCTGGCTCCCGTGTCCTGGGGGCCTGAGTGCACGACCTGCTGACCTGGGTGCAGGGTCTGCCCACCCTGTGGATCTACCTGGTCGCCGCGCTGATCGTGGCGGGCGAGACCGCGGTGATCTTCGGCCTGCTCGTGCCGGGTGAGGCTACCCTGCTGCTCGTCGGCTTCCTCACCTACAACGGTACCTTGCGGCTCGGGCCGGCGTTGCTCGCGATGATCGTCGCGGCGGTTCTCGGCGATGGGCTGGCCTTTCGGGCCGGACGGCGGTACGGCTCCCGGCTGCGCGCCGGGCTGGGTCATCGGGTCGGGCCGCAGCGGTGGGCCCGCGCCGACGCCATGCTCGCCCGCCTCGGCGGGCGGGGGGTGTTCGCCGCCCGATGGGTGGCTTTCGCCCGGACCCTGGTGCCCCGGCTCGCTGGCGCGGCAGGTATGCCGTACCGGCGGTTCGCCCTCTGGAACCTGGCCGGGGTGGTGACCTGGGTGGGCGGCTCGGTGCTGCTCGGTCACCTCGCCGGTGAGTCGTACGACACGGTCTCCCGGCTCCTGGGCCGGGCCACCGGAGTGGCGTTCCTGCTGCTGGCCGGCCTGGTGGGTGTGGTGCTCGTGGGTCGGTGGCTGGGCCGTAACCCCGACCCGGTGCGCGCGCTGCTGTCCCGGGCCGGCGCACTGCCCCCGGTGCGGTGGCTGACCGCCCGCTACGGGGTGCTGTTCTTTCTGGTGGCCATGCGGATCGGCCCGGCCTGGACGCTGCTGCTCAATCTGGCCGCCGGGTTGCTGCTGCTGTTCGCCGCCGGGCTCGCCATCGCCGGTCTGCTGGCGGTGGCGGTCCGCAACAGTGGGCTGGCCGCGCTGGACGGTGCCATCGCGGCGTGGTTCGCGGCTCGGCGTACCCCGGACGCCGCCGACGCCACACTGGTCGTGGTGTCGGTGGTACGTGGGTCGGTGCTGATCCTGTTGGTGGCGCTGGTGGCGGCGGTGCTGGCGTGGCGCAACCGACCCTGGCGGACGGATCTGCTCAGCGTGGTCGGCACCGCGGGCGCGTTCGTGCCGCTGGTGGTGCTGGCCGTGGTGGCCGAACTGACCGGCCCGCACGGGACGGCCCCGGGCGGTGGTGAGGTGGCGGCGCTCTCCACCCAGAGCGCCGTGGTCGCGGCGAGCTTCTGCACCCTGGCGTGGCTGGTGTCGCGCAGCGCCCGCTGGCCGGTGGCGGTGGCTGCCTGGACCGCCGCCGCGGCGGGGCTGCTCGGGATCGGCGGCGCGCGGCTCTATCTCGGACTGGAAACGGCCAGCGGGACGGCCGCGGCGGTGCTGCTCGGGGTGCTCTGGACCGTGGTGTTCATGGTCGCCTGGGCAACCCGGGACCGGGCGGTGGCCAACGGTCAGCCCCCGGTGGACCAGGCCCCCCGGCGGCCCTCGCAGGGGCAACGCCGCCCGGTCGAACCTTGTTAAGGTGCGGCGACAATCACACGGGGGAGGCAACGGCATGGTTCGACGCACCGATCGGCTGGGCGCCGCAGTGCTCGCCGGGCTTCTGCTGGCGAGCGCGCTCGTGGGCTGCGCCGCCGAGGGGGAGAGCCCATCGGGCCTGGCCGCGCCGGTCGCCATCACCGACGGGCCGACCGATACCCCGTCCGACGAGGTCGACGGGGAGCCGAGCCCGTCGCTGAGCGCCGTGGAATCGATGGGTTCCGCGCCGAGTCGCAGCGCCACCCCGAAGCCGAAGACGCCGACGAAGAAGCCGACCCGGGCGGCGCCGAAGCCGCGCCCGGTGCCGAAGCCGCCCACCGAGACCGAGGTTCCACCGGCGCCGCCGAAGCCGGCGCCGAGTTCCTGCAAACCCACCTACAAGGGCAGCCAGGCGTCGCGTTCCGCGGTGAAGGCGGCGCTGACGAACGCGGCCGACCGCACCTACTGGCCGGTCTCGGCACCGGACATCACGATCCCGCTCGACCTGCTCAAGGCCACCGCGTGGCAGGAGAGCGGCTGGCAGTCCAACATCTACGCCTGCGACGGCGGGGTCGGGCTGTTGCAGGTGATGCCGGACACCGCGACGTGGATGAACCAGCGGTTCGAGAAGAGCTACAAGATCGACGCGTACCAGGACAACGCCTACCTCGGCGCCACCTACCTGGCCTGGGCGACGAAGTACATCGGCGACATGTACTTCGAGTCCGACTTCCGGCTCGACCCGGCACTGTGCACCAGCGAGCTGAATTCCTGCCTGCTCAACGCCGTCATCGCCGCGTACAACTTCGGGCATGGCGCGGTGGCTCAGGAGGGCGAGCCGCTGACCATTCCCAACCCGTCGTACGTGCGCAACGTGCGGGCACTGATGAACGAGTGCGTCTGCCTGACGTACTGACCCTCGTCGGGGCCGGGGCGGGTTCGCCGCGGCCCCGACGGGCCGGTCAGTCGGGTGTGGCGACCGTCTCGGGCGAGCGCACGGCGGCGGCCGGGTCGCGCGTGATGCGACCGGGCCACCAGAAGCGGTCGCCGAGCAGGAACGCCAGCGCCGGCACCAGGACCGTACGGACCAGCAGGGTGTCGAGCAGCACACCGATGCAGACGATGATCCCGATCTGGGTCAGGGTGATCAGCGGCAGCACACCGAGCACGGCGAAGACCGCGGCCAGCAGCACACCGGCGCTGGTGATCACACCGCCGGTGACCCGCAGGGCGGAGAGCATCCCGGCGCGGGTGCCGGCGCTGCGGGCGTCCTCCCGGGCCCGGGTGACCAGGAAGATGTTGTAGTCCACCCCGAGCGCCACCAGGAACACGAAGGCGAGCAGCAGCACACCGCTGTCCAGCGCCGGGAAGTCCAGCACGTGGTCGAAGAGCAGCCAGGCCGCGCCGAGGCTGGCGAAGTACGAGGCGATCACGGTGAGCACCAGCAGCAGCGGCGCGAGTAGACCGCGCAGCAGCAGCACGAGCACGGCACCGACCAGCAGCAGGATGATCGGCAGGATGAGCCGCAGGTCCCGGTCGTTGGCCTCGTCGGAGTCGTACGTGGCGGCCACGGACCCACCGACGATCGCGCCGGACGGGGCGTCGGCGCCGGCGGCGGCCGGCGGCGCGGAGTCGGGGACGGCGGCGACCGCCGCGCGCAGCGCCTCGATCGCGCGGTCCGAGGCGGTGGTGCCGGGTTCGGCGTCGAGGACCACGTCGACCTGGGCGACGGCCGCGCCGGCGTCGCCGGGGCGTGCCGAGGCGACACCGGGTACCGCGCTGGCGGCGTCGGTGACCGCCCGCACCGCCGCCGGGGTGGTGATCACGGCGACGGGCTGGGTGCTGCCGGCGGGGAAGGCCCTGGCCAGGGTCTGTGCGCCGGTCACCGCCTCGGGTTGGGCCCGGAACTGTTCGGTCTCGGACAGGCCGGTGCGGATGCCGAGACCACCCAGCGCCAGGCCGCCGAGCAGCACCGTGGCCAGCGTGGCGACCACCACCGGGCGGCGTTGCACGGCGGCGCCGAGTCGACCCCAGAGCCGACCCTCGCGTGCCGGGCCGCCGACCCGGGGCACGAACGGCCAGAACAGGCCGCGACCGAAGAGCACCAGCACGGCGGGGAGCACGAACAGGGCCGAGAGCATGGCGAAGACCACACCGGTGGCGCAGGCCACGGCCAGCGCCCGGTTGGTCTCCTGTTCACTGAGCAGCAGGGTGAGTACGCCGAGCACGACGGTGCCGCCGCTGGCGAGGATCGGCTCCGCGGTGCGGCGCAACGCGGCGCGCATCGCCGCGAACCGGTCCTCCTCGCGGCGCAGCTCCTCCCGGTAGCGGGCGATGAGCAGCAGCGCGTAGTCGGTGGCGGCGCCGAAGACCAGCACGCTGGCGATGCCGGTGACCTGACCCTGCTGGAGGTTGATGCCGACACCCGGCACGATGACGTCCACGGCGCGCAGGGTGAGCTGCTCGGTGGCGGCGACCACGACCAGCGGCACGATCCACAGGAACGGGCTGCGGTAGGTGATCAGCAGCAGCAGCGCGACCACGGCGGCGGTCACCACCAGCAGGGTGACGTCGGCGCCGTCGAACACCGAGGAGAGGTCGGCGGTGAACGCCGGGGCGCCGGTCACCTCGGCGGTCAGCCCGTCGGGCAGGTCCTCGAGGGTGGCGCGCAGCTGGGTCACCGCGTCGGTGACGACCTCCTGCCCACCGGCGGTGTCCAGCGGCACGGCGACCAGGGCCACCGCGCCGTCCGGGGAGACCTGGGCGGGGCTGACCTGCCCACCCACCGCGAAGCGGCGCAGGTCGTCGGCGCGAGCGCCGATGGTCGCCCGGTCGGTTTCGCTCAGCGCGTCGCCGTCACCGCGACTGATCACCACGATGGCCGGCTGCACGTCGCTCGAGGGCAGTTGGTCCTGCAGACGTTGCACCTGGGTCGACTGCCACTGTGCGGACAGGCCGGTGGCGGAGACCGGCGCGGGGTTGTCCGGCTGGGGTGTCCCGAAGACGGCCGCGCCCACGACGATCGCGGCGGCCACGGTGAGCCAGGCGGCCAGCCGGCCACGAGCGACTCTGGTGAACACAGACATCAGGTGACCTCAAGGTCTTTCGAAAGCCGAGTATCTTGATGGCCGAGATTATCCGGGGTTGTTCTATGCTGCAACCCGGGGGATCGACGACGGGAAGAGCGGCGCGAGGTGGCGACTCACGGCATGTACCGACGGCGCGACACGCGCCGCGAGCAGCTGGTCGCGGAGATCACCAACAACCTCCGGCGGTACGCGGTGGACGCCCAGCAGGTCGGCCACGCCTTCGCCAACCTGCACGGCCTCAACCCGACCGACCTGCAGGCGTTGATCGCGGTGATGGACGCCGAGCTGCTCGGTGACCCGATCACCCCCGGTCGTCTCGGCGACCAGCTCAATCTCTCCTCCGGCTCGGTCACGGCCCTGATCGACCGGCTGGAACGGGCCGGGCACATCCGCCGCGACCGGGACACCGTCGACCGGCGCAAGGTGCTGCTGCACTACGCCGACCAGGGCGCCGCGCTGGCCATGGAGTTCTTCCGGCCGCTGGGCGCCCGTACCGACACGGTGATGGACCGCTTCAGCGAGGACGAGCTGGAGGTGGTGCACCGGTTCATGGAGGAGATGAGCGAGTCGCTGCGCGGGCACCGCGACGCGGTGCGCGCCACCCGTCCGGAGTCACCCCGCCGCCCGACGGGCTGACCGGTGCCGCACCTCGTCGCCCGCCTCGCCAGCGCCGCGCTGCGCCTACCCCCGACCCGCCCCGGCCCGGTGCGGGTCAGCCGGGACCTCGCGGTACGGGCCCGCGACGGCGTGGTGCTGCGCACCGACCACTACGCCCCGGCCGTCCGCGGTGCGCCGACCGTGCTGATCCGCACCCCCTACGGGCGGGGTGGGCCGCTGCGGCTGCTCGGTCGGCTGCTCGCCGCCCGAGGTCGACACGCGGTCATCCAGTCGTGCCGGGGCACCGGCGGCTCCGGTGGAACGTTCGCCCCGCTGGTGCACGAGCGCGACGACGGTGCGGACACACTGGACTGGCTGCGTCGCCAGCCCTGGTGGTCCGGGCAACTGGGCATGTTCGGGGTCAGCTACCAGGGCTTCGCCCAATGGGCCCTGGCCGCCGACGCCGACGAGGAGCTGCGCGCCATGGTCGCGGTGGTGACCGCCTCGGCCACCCGCGACTCGACGTACGCGGGGGAGTCCTTCGCCCTGGACACCGTGCTCACCTGGGCGGAGCTGCTGCACGCGCAGACCGTGCCGTGGCTGGCCCGGCAGTGGGAACTCAAGCGCGGGCAACCCCGCCTGGCCGCCGCGCTGGAACACCTCCCGCTGGCCGAGGCCGACCGGGTGGCCACCGGCGTGACCATCCCGTTCTTCCAAGAGTGGTTACGCCACCACACACCGCAGGCCGCGTACTGGCGGACCCGGGTCTTCGCCGACCAGGTCGCGAAGGTGCGGGCGCCGGTGGTCATGGTCACCGGTTGGCACGACATCTTCCTGCCCGCCCAGCTCGACGACCACGCCGTGCTGCGCGCCGCCGGCACACCGCCGCGCCTGGTCATCGGCCCCTGGACGCACGGCAGCCCCGGACTGTTCGTGGGCGCGCTGCGCGAGGGGTTGGCCTGGCTCGACGAGCATCTGCCGGCCGTGCCTCGATCGCGCGTACCGGCGGGAGCGGCCCCGCCGCCCGTACGCATCCACGTCGGCGGCGCCGGTGGCGGCTGGCGGGACCTGCCGGACTGGCCACCCCCGGCGGTCGAGACCGCCTGGCACCTGCAACCCGGTGGCGACGTGGCGGCGCGCCCACCTGTCGTGTCGACGCCGGACGCGCTCCACTACGACCCCGCCGACCCCACCCCGTCACTCGGCGGTCCACTGCTCGTCGGGAAACGGGCCGGCCCGGTCGACAACCGGGGTGTCGAGGCCCGCCCCGACGTGCTGACCTACACCAGCGCCCCGCTGACCGCGCCGGTCGAGGTGATCGGCCCGGTCCGCGCCGAGATCCACCTGCGCAGCGAGCTGCCCTATCTGGACGTCTTCGTTCGTCTGTGCGACGTGGACCGGCGGGGTCGCTCGTGGAACGTGTGCGACGGTCTGGTGCGGGTCACGCCCGAGCGCTTTCCGGCCGACCCTTCCGGGGCGCTGCGGATTCCGGTGCCGCTCTGGCCGACCGCGTACCGTTTCGCCGCCGGGCACCGACTGCGGGTGCAGGTTTCCGGCGGCGCCCATCCACGGTGGGCGCGCAACCCCGGCACCGGAGAACCGCTCGGCACGGCGGTGACGCTGCGTGCCGGTTGGCGGCAGGTTCTGCACGACCCGGAGCATCCCTCGGCGCTGCTGCTGCCGATCGTCCACTCTGCGCCGCATCAACCTCCAATCTGAACAGACCCCTCCTGAGCTGGGCGTTTACCGAAACCGCGGGCTATGGTGGAGTCAACGCCCGGCGCCGTGCACCAGTAGGCCGGGCTCGCCCGAAGCCCAGCACCGCGTACGCGGTGTGACGTCGTGCCCGGTCCCCGCCTCTCGGAAAGGGGGACCCCATGACCCGGGCCCCGGCTAACCTTCTGGCCGTCCGAAGTCTGCTCCTCACTCACCTCGACAACGCTCCCGGGCCCGACGACCTGGAACCGGGCGAGGTCGGCATCGTCGGCGACTCGGCCCACCGGGGCGGCTACCACTGCGGATCGGACCGGGTGGTCCCCAATGACTACTCGGTGGTCGAGTCGCCCCGGGACCGGGCTGGGCTGACCCTCGACGCGTCGGCGATGGACGTCGGCCAGTTCGATGTCCGTTCCGGTGGCCGATCGAACACCCTGCCCAGCTTCTCGGTCTGGTGCGTCGCGCAGTGCGTCGCGAACGCGGCCGACACCCGGGACATCCGGGAGATCATCTACAGCCCCGACGGCAGCACGGTGAAGCGGTGGGATCGCCTCGGCAAGCGCACCACCGGCGACAGCTCACACCGTTGGCACACCCACTTCAGCTTTTTCCGTGACGCCATCAAGGCGGGCCGCGACCAGCGACCCCTGTTCCGCCGCTACCTCAGTTCCATCGGACTCCTGGAGGACGACGACATGACCCCCGAAGAGCACAACTGGCTGGCCACCGTCCACAAGAACCTCACCGTCCTGGACGGCCGCAACCCGATCGGGCAGATCTACACCCGGATGGCGATGGGTGAGGACGCCACCGTGCCGAACTTCCGGCCGGCCCACCCGACCCTCAAGTCGCTCGGTCTGCAGGTCACCGCCCTACAGGCCGCGCTGACGGAGTTGTCCAACCGGGACTTCACCGACGAGGAGGCGATCATCCAGGGCGTGCTGGCCGGGCTGACGCCGGAGGAGATCGCCGCCGCGATCCCGCCCACGATCGCCAAGCAGGTCGCCGACGAGTTGGCCCGCCGGCTCGTCGCCTGAGCGAGGGGCGGTTCGTAGCCGCCGGGCCGCCCCTCTTGACGCAATCCGCAACGACTGTTGGGCAACAACCATTGCGCAACAGTCGTTGCGGATGCCAGGCTGTCGGAATGAACAGCCCCGACGTACGCCAGATCACCGACTCCCGGGTGCTGGCCGCCATGTCCCACCCGCTGCGCCGCCGGCTGATGGACGTGTTCAAGGTCCACGGGCCCTCCACCGTCGGGCTGCTCGCCGAACGCACCGACCAGGCCCCCGCGAACGTCAGCCACCACCTCAAGGTCCTCGCCGCCGCCGGCCTGGTCGCCGAGGCGCCCGAGCTGGCCCGGGACCGGCGCGAGCGGTGGTGGCGTCTGGTGACCCGCAGGCTGAGCTGGTCCAATGCCGACTTCGACGCCGACCCGGCCTCCCGCGCCGTCGCCGACGCCGCCACCTCGCTCAACCTGGACCGGCACGTCGCCCTGGCGCGGGCCTGGCACGCCGCCGACGAGAGCACCCAGGCCACCTGGAACGACGCGCCGTTCTCCACCGACCACTGGCTGAGCCTCACGCCGCAGGAGTTGGCCGAGCTGAGCCGCGAGGTTGTCGAGGTCCTCGGCCGCTGGGCCGACCGGGCGCTACCCGACGACGACGCCGACCGCAGGCCGGTCTTCGTGTTCGTCCACGGCGTACCGGCCCGACCGTGACCGTCACCACCCACCGCGACGACACCGACGTCCGGCCGACCGGAGGGCTGCTGCGGCACCGCGACTTCCGGCTGCTCTGGGCCGGCCAGGCGGTCAGCAGCGTCGGCAGCAACGTCACCACCGTCGCGCTGCCCCTGGTCGCGGTCGCCGTCCTCGACGCCGGCACCTTCCAGGTGGCGGTGCTCACCGCGGCGGCCTGGCTGCCCTGGTTGCTGATCGGCCTGCCGGCCGGCGCGTGGGTCGACCGGCTGCCCCGCCGACCGGTGATGGTGATCTGCGACCTGCTCTGCGCGGTGGCCTTCCTCAGCGTGCCGCTGGCCGCCGCGCTGGACCGGCTCACCGTCGCGCACCTGCTGGTGGTGGCCCTCAGCGCGGGCGCCGCGCGGGTCTTCTTCGAAACCGCCGACCAGGTCTACCTGCCGGTGCTGCTGCGACCCGGGCAACTGCCGGAGGGCAACGCCAAGCTCCAGGCGACCCAGACCGTGAGCTACGTCGTCGGACCCGGCCTCGCCGGTCTGATCGCCCAACTCGTCGGCGCCGTCGCCGCGCTGCTGCTGGACGCGCTCACCTTCCTGCTCTCCGCGATGTTCCTGTTGCGCATCCGCACCCGCGAACCACGCCCACGACCCTCGCAGCGGTCCCGGTCGCTGCGCCGGGACATCACCGAGGGGCTGCGCTTCGTCATCAGGGACCCGTACCTGCGGGTGCTCACGCTCTTCGGCGCGGCCAGCAACATCGGGCTGACCGGCTACCAGGCCGTCCTGGTGGTCTTCCTGGTCCGCGAACTGCGTCTCGAACCGGGCCTGGTGGGTGGGCTCGTCGGGGTGATGAGCGCCGGCGGGATCATCGGCGCGCTGCTCGCCACCACGGTGGCCCGGCGCTGCGGCACCGCACGGGCGGTGCTGATCGCGGCGGCGCTCACCGGCCCGCCCGCGCTGCTCATCCCGCTCGCCGCGCCCGGCGTCGGGCTGGCCTGGCCAGCCCTCGGTGGCCTGCTGATCGGTCTCGGGGTGGCCATCGGCAACGTGGTCAAGGGCGCCTTCCGGCAGACCTACACGCCGCACCACCTGCTGGGCCGGGTGACGGTGAGCATGCATCTGCTCAACTACGGCACGATCCCGCTGGCGGCCGTGCTGGCCGGTGCCATCGGCGCACGATACGGCGTCGAGACGGCAATTGTCGTGATGACCGCCTGGCTGGCGCTCACCCCGTTGATTCTGCTTGTCGGACCAATCCGAAGGCGGCGGGACCTGCCCGCCGCCCCGGTGGCGTCTTGAGTGCGCTGCGACGGCGGCCGGAAGACCGGCCGCCGTCACCGGCACGGAGCTACATCGGGCGGACGTTGTCCGCCTGCGGACCCTTCTGCCCCTGGGTCACCTCGAACTCGACCTTCTGGCCCTCGTTGAGCTCCCGGTAGCCGCTCGAAGCGATGGCGGAGTAGTGGACGAACACGTCCGGCCCTCCACCGTCCTGCTCGATGAAGCCGAAGCCCTTTTCCGAGTTGAACCACTTAACCGTGCCGGTTGCCATGCATCTCTCCCTGTTCAAAGCGGCTGACCCTCGGCCTCTGGCCGATGATCGCCCGTACCTGTCCGACAGTAACGGGCAAAACCCCGATCCGCTGGCCGAAGTGCCGTAGGTATTTGACCGAACTCGGGTGAACTCTGCGCGGCGGCATGCGAAACCCGCCCCGACCCACCGCCGCTGCGGCATGCTTGCGCCGATGAGGGATGCCGCAGCCGACGCGATGACCGAGCTGGAACGCGAGATCCACGCGCCCGGTGCTGGTCTGGACCGGCTCCGGTTGGTGCCCGCCCCGTTCGTCCCCGAGGTGCGGCTGCACCTGGCCGAGGACGCGATCGTCTGGTGGGCCCGGATGGAGGCCGCCGCCGGACGCGCGCTGCCGGCGCCGTACTGGGCGTCGGCATGGGCCGGGGGACAGGCCCTGGCCCGCCACCTCCTGGACCACCCGGAGCTGGCCGCCGGCCGCCGGGTGCTCGACCTCGCCGCCGGGTCCGGGCTGGTAGCCATCGCCGCCGCGCTCGCCGGCGCGGCGGAGGTGACCGCCAACGACATCGACCCGTACGCCGTCGCCGCCGTCACCCTCAACGCGCGGGCCAACCACGTCGCCGTCGACGCCACCGGGGACGACCTGCTCGACAGCACCGAAGCGAAGGTGGACCTGGTCGTCGCCGGAGACGTCTTCTACGACCGCGCGATGGCCGACCGGATGCTGCCCTTCCTGCAGCGGGTCGCCGCGGCGGGCGCCGACGTGCTGGTCGGCGACCCCGGCCGCGGACACCTGCCGACAGACCGCCTGACCGTGCTGGCCGACTACCCGGTACCCACCACCTCCACCGAACCGTCGGTCGACTCGTCGCTACGCCACGTGCAGGTGCTGCGCCCCGCCTGAGGCGCACCCCCGACTCAGGGGCGACCCCGAGGTGGATACCAGGGGTCAGTGGGGGCTACGACCGGATGTCCGAAGTGGCGCCACGGCCATAGCGTCGACGCATGACGCAATGGCTGGCCCAGATCGGAGAACTACCGGTTCTGCTGCTGATGGGTGCGCTCGGGCTCGTCATGCTCTTCGACGCCGTACCCCTGCTGGGTGTCCTCGTCCCCGGCGACGTCGCGATCCTCGCCGCCGTCGGCGTCGGCCGCCCGAGCACCGGGCTGGCCACCTTCACCGCGGTGCTGATCGGTTGCCTGGCCGGCTGGTCACTGAGCTTCCTGATCGGCCGTCGCTACTCCGACCGACTGCGCGACAGCCGCATCGGTGGCTGGATCGGCGAGGCGCGCTGGACAGCGGCCGAAGGAATCCTGCGTCGAGGCGGCGGCCGGATGATGGTGGTCGCGCCGTTCCTGCCGGTCTTCAACGCGCTACTGCCACTGGCCGCCGGCGGGCTGCGGATGTCGTACCGCCGATTTCTCGGCTGCGCGACGATCGGCGCGGCCGCCTGGGCTGGTCTCTACCTCGCCCTGGGCACCGCGTCGCGGTCGGTGGCCGCGCTGCTGCCGGGCGACCCCAGCCCACTGCTGGTGACGATGGGGGTCGGGCTGGTGCTGGCGTCGGTCGCGTTGCTGGGGGCGCGGCGGCGGTTGTTCGCCGTCGTCGGCTGAGGGGTCGTTCGTTGCTGGGGGCGCGGGCCGCGGGGCGCGGGCTGGGGGGCGCGGGCCGGGGGCGGGGCCGGGTTGCGGTGGGTGGGGGCGGGGGTGCGCCGCCGTCGGTCGGTAGTTGGTGATCTTGGTGGTTCTTGGTTGACGTTGGGTTTTCTGTTTGGTGGGCTGCGGCTGGTGGTGGTGGTGGTGGGGTTTACCAGCCTCTGGCTTTCCACTGGGGGAGGGCGGGGCGCTCGGCGCCCAGGGTGCTGTCCTTGCCGTGGCCCGGGTAGAACCAGGTGTCGTCCGGCAGCTGGTCGAACAGCTTGTGCTCGACGTCACCGATCAGCGCCGCGAAGCGCTCCGGGTCCTTGTCGGTGTTGCCCACCCCGCCGGGAAATAGCCAGGGTGTCATACAGGCCAATAGGATGACGGCATGTACGAAGACCACCTGTACGCGCGCATCAGCGAAGACGAGCTGGCGTTGGAAAAGGGCGTCACCCGCCAACTACGAGAGTGCCGCGAGATGTCCGCCAAGCGCTCCGGGCAGGTGGTAGGCGAATACTCAGACAACGACCTGTCCGCGCTCAAAGGCGCACCACGGCCAGACTTCGACCGCATGATGTCCGCCCTCAGCGCCCCCAACCCGCTCGGGGTGCAACGCCGCATCATCTGCGTGCACACCTCCCGGATCTGGCGCAACCGGCCCGAACGGGCGGCAGGCATCGACATCCTGGGCAAGCTCGGCGTGATCGTCCTGCCCGTCAACGGACCAGAACTGCACCTGGCGTCCGCGGCCGGGCGGATGGTGGCCGGCATGCTCGGCGAGGTCGACACCGGGGAGTCCGAAACCAAAGCCGAACGCATCGTTTCGGCCGCCCGCGAACGAGCCGAAGAGGGCCGCGCGAACGGTGCAGTCCTCTACGGCTGGCAGCGGAACTACGAGTACGACAGCCGAGGGAAGATCGTCGGTTTCAAAGACGTCGAGGACAAGGCGCAGGCCGGCATCGTGCGCGAAATCGTCGACCGGCTTCTTGCGGGCGAAACACTGAAGGCTGTCACCGACGACTTGAACCGGCGGCAGGTCCCCGCGCCGCGAACAGGGCACCGGCGCAAGCAGCGCGCCAAGGGCCAGGCGGAAGACGGCAGCCTGTGGGGCAAAACGTCGGTGAAGAAGATCGCCATCAGGCCGTCGAACATCGCCCTGCGGATCTACCACCGTGGGCTACCAGATGAACAGTTGCTGCCGGCGGCGTGGCCAAAAATCGTGGACCCCGACAAGTACGACCGGGTGTTGGCGCTCCTCACGGACCCGAAGCGGGTGCATGAGAAGCCGGGTTCCCGGCAGCACCTGCTGACCTGGGGGATCGGTGAATGCGGTGTGTGTGGGGCGCACCTGCGGGTGGCGTCGAAGGGGAGCGCGAAGTGGGGTAGGAAAGCCCGCCTGTATCTGTGCGAGGCGAAGGGCTGCGTTGGACGCAACGAGGAAGCCGTCGACCGGAGGGTCGACGCTGTGATGGTCTCGCTGCTGTCCCGGCCCGACGTGATCGGGCTGCTCGATGGGTCGGCCAGCAAACAGGCAGAGTTCCTGAGTAAAGCTGACGCGCTTCGTGGACGGATGTCTGCCGCGGCGAGCGACTACGCGGAGGGTGTGATCACCAACGTTCAGTTGCGCATCATCACCGCGAAGTTGAAGCCTCAGGTGGAGGCGGCCGAGGCGGAAGCGAAACGGCATCAGGTGTCACCGCACCTGTCGTTGGTGGTGCAGACGGTGGGGGCGCAGGCAAGGCAGCGGTGGGAGTCGTACACGTTTGTTCAGAAGCGGGCAATCATGGATGCGTTCGGTGTGCGAGTGCGGATCCTGCCCACCCGCCGCGGCCCCGGGTTTGACCCCGAGTCGGTGGAGGTCAAACCCCGGGACCGGGACCTGTCGAACTAGTTGCTGCGGGGCGGTTGGCGGCTGGTGGGGAATTGGAGCACCGGGCTGGGGTCGGTGTTCCCCGCCTCGCTGGCGTGCCTTCGCGGCGGCGGGCCCGTTCCGGTGGCGGCCTGCCTTTGCTCGTCTGCTTTCCGCTCCCAAAACGTCTGCCTGGCGTCACGTTCCGCTTGCTGGATTCGGGCGTGCACCGCGTCGGCGATGGCGTCGACCTGCTCGACGAGGCGCTTCTTGTGGTGCTTCGTCTGGTATTCGATGATGCGGTCACGTTCGGCGGCTTCCCGCTTGAGGAACCCGACGAGAACCCACACGGCCGTGGCGGTGATCGCGCAGAGGGCGAGGACGGTGGCGGCTGTCAGGGACGCCGCGTAGGCCACGGTCACAGGCTCAGGTGGGGCGTGTTGCGCATCCCGGAGAATCACCCCCCACACGAACAGGGCGACCGCGTCGAGGGTGACCACGGGTAGGGCGTAGGCGCTGATGCTGGCCTTCTGGCGTTTCGCCAGTAGTTCCAGCATCGTTTCGTGTTCGGTTTTGATACGGCTTACGTCTTGCGAGTCTTCCGCGTGAGGCGTGGTGCTGCACATGGTGGTGGTGCTCCGTTCTTCGCAGGGGAGTGCGATTCGGGGACTGCGCGCGGGACGGCGCGTGTCTCCCTCGCCGCTACCCGACCGGGGGTGCGGCGGTCGCAGGCCGTACGCGGTGAGGGCGTACAGCTGCCAGGCTTGTGGTGTGCTGCGGGTCAGCCGGGTGGCGGTGACGGTGGTTGGGTTAACCCGTCGTGGTGTGCGCTGTGGTGCCCGGTGTGGGGGTGCGCCCACCGGGGTTGCCCGGCAGGTCGGGTGGTGCTGGGGGCGTGTTCGGGGGCGCGCAGGGTGCCGGCGCTGGTGTGGTCGCCGCCGTGGGCGAGTTTTGGTCCTTGCCGGGTGGGTGCGCCCGAGCTGGCACCTTCCGATGTGGGGGGACCTGAGGGGGCCGGCTCGGGCGCGGTCAGGGTGGTGGTTGTGGGCAGCCCTGGGTGGGTGTCGGCGTGTGCGGGGCTGCCGGTGGTGAGGGTGAGTCCGATGGTGAGGGTGGCGAGCAGTAGGAGGCGGTGTGGTTGCCTGCGACTGGGCTGCTGCCGTTCCATCGGTCCCTCCCCGTGGGTGCCGGTACAACGTGTGACGTGTTCACTTTCGCGGATTGTTGCGTCGGGAACTATCCGGTTTTGGTTGCGTCGATCGTGCTTAAAGATCCCCTATGTGTGGTCCGAACGGTTGACCCCCGTTCGGGGGTCATGCCACGTTTGACCACGCCGTTTGAGTAGTTGATATTGCCTCGATGAGTAGTCGATAGTGCCCGAATCGACGCAGCCCGCAACGCCCGCATGTACGGACATGCGGATGGTGAAAAGGTTCCGCAAACGCATATCCCACGAACGGGACTACTCGTTAGCGTTGCTCACGGTTCTGCGCAGGGCCCGGCATCAACCAACGGTCCCCCGGCAGCAACTCCGGCGGCGGCCACAACTCAGGCTCCCCCGGATGCTCCGGGTCCATGCGGTACACCACGAACACGGGCACCCCGGCGTCAAACCCGCCCGGCACGTCATCGTCCAACCGCTGCCGCTCCGGAGCCGTCGGCATGCGCGTCTCCACCCGCACCACATTGGTCAGGTCGATCGGCTGTTTGTCGTGCACCGGCCGCACCCTCGTAGTGTGCGCCTGGCGTGTGACGACCAGCCCTTCACTGCGAAGGATGGCAATGGCCTGGCGGATGAGGGCCCGGGACACATCGTGTTGTTGCCCCAACGTCTTCTCGGACGGCAGGCGGGCACCAGGCGGCAGATGGCCGGTAAGTATTTGGTCGCGGAGGGATGCGGCCAGTTCAGCCGAGCTGACCTCGGGTGGCTCCCTCACGCCGCGATTGTGGGTTAACCGCCCGGCGGGGCATCGGTCGGCTATGTCCGGACAAGCGGGAGTTGCAAGGCTGAGCCAATATGCCTGGTAGGTGGGTGCGTCAGGCCGCTGCCGAGCCGCCGATGAGGTCCGAGGCGTCGTTGGAAAGGTAGGCGTCGCGGGTGGCGAGTTCCGCCCGGCGCTGCTCGATCGCCTGGAACTCGGCCTTGGCGATCTGGTCGGCCTCTTCCCAGGTGATCTCGGTGGCGGGTGCCCGGTCGACGGGGGTCAGGTCGGTCATGGCTGCCTCCGTCGGCGAACTACGGCGGGGGTGTCGCTGGTCGGGATGGTCGGCTGGCGTTCGGGCTCGGGCAGGTCGGCCACCTGGGCGGCGTTCTCCATAACCTCGCGGGTGAAGCCGCGCATCTGACTCGTGATGCCCTCCATGTCGGCCCGGATCGCGGCGGCTGCCTCCATGCGGCCGTGGGCGTACCCGGCGCGGTAGGCGTTGACGACCAGAGTCAGCGGTGCGCCGTCGAGCAGCTTGTGCATGCGCAGCACGGCTTGGTCGGCCATGGCGAGCACCGTGGGCGGGACGTCGCGGAGGTCGTCCGCCGGGATCTGGTCGGCCATCTCGGTCTCCTTCGCTCAATGGGTGATGTCGCGGCGGTAGGTGTCGGCGGTGAGTGGACTGCGGCGGCGGTCGAGGTAGGCGGCCAGCAGCCGGGCGTGCGGGTCGTCTGCGGCGGGCAGCGGGGCGAGGTCAGTCACGGTTGGCTCCGGGTGAGCGAAGCCGGCCGGCGGCGGTCAGAGCGTCCAGTGCGGCGAAGCCGGACACCAGGCATGCGCGGCACGGATCCGCAGGGTCGCAGTCGGTGCGGGTGCGCGCGACGGCTGCTGCCACCGACTCAACGTCGGCGTCGGTGTAGGGCCGAGCCTCGGTGAGCACGTGCCGGCCGGCGTCGGTCAACTCCCAGTAGCGGATGTCGTAGTCGCTGCCGTCGTCGAGGCGGACCCACCCCGCGCCTTCAAGGCGCGCGATGCGAGTGGTCACCTGCCGACCGCTCTGGCCGGCATTGAGGCTCGATCCGTCGGGGTGCCGGTACACGCGGTGGCGCTGCACGTCGGTCAGCAGCCGCAGCCTTGCGGGCGTCCGATTCAGCGGGTCGCCCGGCTGCGGCACGGCGGCGGGGGCGGTCACGGCTGAGCCGCCTTCGTCTTGATGCCGAGCTTCTTGGCTCGGCGACGCTGCGCCCGGTTGCCGTTCGGGTCGGCGGACTGGTTGTTCGGGTCCGGGTTGATCTCCGCGCCGGGCGGCTTCGACCAACCGGGCAGGTAGCGGGCATCGGCGTTGGTCCGGGCGTACTTCATCGGCTCGACTCCTTCCGCCCGGTGCGGACCCCGGCGTCGAATGCCTCCGCTGCCGCTGCGCGGAACGCCTCGTTCATGTCAGCGGTCCATTCCGCGATGTCCCTGCCGGCCATCCGCGCGCCCATGACGGCACCTGCGGCAGCCATGTGGGCGTCCTCGAAGTCGTCGGCGTGGAGCAGGTGCGGGTCGGTGTCGGGCACCACGCGGACCAGTTCGTCGGCCAGCGCGGTGAAGCCGACATCCCGCAGTAGGCCGTGCTCTCCGCCGCGCTCGCGACGGACCAGTTCCGCGATCTGCGGGTCGAAGGCGGCGACCATCCGGCGGATGGCCGGATGGTCAGGCTCGTTCTCTGCTGTCATCTCGGTCTCTCCTTGATCAATCGGTACCGACAAATCGCTGCCTCTGGGGATATCGGCTTTCGCGGGGTATCCGGCGTTCATCTCTGCGGCGATGTCAGCCCGCCACAGCCCGGCATCCGGGTGGTTGGGATACCAGAACAGGTCGTCCCACGGGTTGCCCGACAACTCGACGTCACTGCTCATTACGTCACCGCCGGGCGGGGTTTCGCTCCGAGCCGTACCCGCAACCGCGCCTCACGCTGCGCCCGGGTCGGCTCCGCCCACCCATGCCACTTCCGGCCCGGATTCCACCGCTGCCGGTGTTCCCGCTGTGCTGTGCCACACCAACGGCAGCCCATCGGGGGCGGTGCGGCAGGGTGACGCAGCAGCAACACGCGAACACCCGCGCTGGTCCGCCCGCAGTCAGACAGCGTGCAGCGGGCAACACCCCCGTGCCACTCAACGGTGACGACGGGCCGCCCACCGGGGCCTTTGCGGTCACTGTGGCCCGGCTCCGGGCACGTCCAGAACTGGATGCGGGCGTTACCGAACGCCTCCAACAGTTCCTCGTCGGTAGCCGCCGTCACCTTCGACCTGGGGTAGATGCTCGGCGGGGCGTCGCACGGTGAGGCAAGGCCGAGCACGTCGTGGGGTGGCACGCTGCCGTCCGGTTGGACGACGTCCGGTCGGGAACACGAATGGCAGGCGTTTTCGCCTTGGCTGAGATCGGCGGGGATGGTCGTCAAGCGGCACCTCCGACAGTGAACAGGTCGCCCTGGCCAGCGACCTGACGTGCCCGGCGTCGACGCGGCGCGGCCTGAACAGGCTCGACCGCATCCCGCACGTCCTGCCCGTTGTCGTCCACCTCATACCCGTACAGGGCGCCCACCACCTGCCCGAAATGCCGGACGGTGGCCACCTGCTCCGGGGTGCACATGTGGTCGGCGGTGGCCGGATCCAAGTTTGACGGCGCGAACACGGCGTCACCGTTGTTGCCGGGCAGTCCGGCAAACCGGTGCACGTCCCCGTCCCGGGTGGCGGTGTCCGGGTAGAGGCCGATCAGGTGCAGCTCGTTGAACGTTTCCACGTCGCCGAAAAACGCTGTGACACGGATGCTGTGCACGGGGGCGGTCACTGGCCCTCCCCGCTGTAGTCGACGCCCGGGTCGGACGGCTTTCGCCCGCTCAACTGCGGTGCCGGCCTGTCGACGTGTTCCATCCACATGCCTGCCGCTGCCGCAAGTTCCGCCAACCCACGCAGCGTCGCCTGCCGCCCGGTGGAGTTCTCCACGTCGGAGAGCCGGTCGCGTAGGAACTCCACTCGCACCCGGTCGGTGATGTGCGGGCTGTCGGGTAGTGCCGTGGCCGGGTGGTTGGCGCGGAGGGTGACCGCTGTCGCACCGATGGCGTCGAGGGTGGCGTGGTTGAGGCCGCTGACGCGGTTGTCCATGGTGACCTCCTGAAGGTTTGGTCTGAACGGCTGCCGCTCGCGTCGGACACGCGTTCCGACACGGCGGTACGCCCATCAGGCCGTTGGCTCGACAAACGTCCGTCCCCGGTTGTAGTGCGGGATCGGGTCGCCGCCCTTGCGCGGCACCAGCACCCGCTCCCACGCCTGGTGCTCGTTGCCGTTCCGGTCGTAGAACACGTCCGGGATCTCGTCCTCCTCACCCTCGGCGGCGTCCGGCTGGGTGATGCCCAGTTCTTTCATGTCCGCGTCGTTGAGGTCGCTGTAATCGCATTCCACCGCCGCTGTCACCTCGTAGGCGTCAGGGTGATCGAGGTGCGCGTAGGCGTCCGTCAACTCTTCGAGGCAGGCCACCATGCGCTGCTGCCACTGCACGGGCATCGACTGCATCAGAGCCCGGGGGATCACCTGGTAGTTGGAGTAGGACAAGCCAAAGAAGTGGTGGACAGGTCCGTCGAGGCGGGCGCGCCGCTCCTCCGGGCTGACGGTTGTCGCGGTGTCGGTCATGCGGTTCCTCCGGTCGGCTTCTGAGTGATCGACGCGATGGTGTTGAGCGCTCCAAACAGGGCGGTGATCTCGTCGGCTGAGAGGGCCGCCAGTTGGGCTGCGGTGACCTTCCGGTCGAAGCTGAGGCCGAGAACGGTGTCGGCGCGTTCGGTGTGCCTCTTGGTTTTCCGTGGGGCAACGGTCCCGGTGCGGGCCAGCAGGGCGGCGGCCCGGGTCCGGTACAGGTTGCGGGCGGCGCGCCGTTTGTCGGTGTCGGGGCCGGTGAACGCGTCGGAGCCTTCGAAGTAGGCGAGGGTCCGCGCGGCACGCTCGGTGCGCTCGTCGGTCGCTGTGGTCATGCGGTGTCTCCGTCTGTCGGTTGGGTGCCGCCCTCGTCGGCGGCCTTGGCCTTCTGGGCGAGCAGTTCGGTCAGCCACCGCACCTCCGCGTTGGCCCTGGCCGCAGCCTCTTCCGCCTTGCGCAGATAGTGGGCGACGGCTTCCGGGGCGGCGTGCTCGGCGAACGCCGCACGGTTCTTGACCACCGGCAACGGTCAGCCCTCGGCTTGATCCGCGGTTGGAGCGCTGTGGCAATCGTGGGTGCACTTGCCGGGCTCGCTCGGGCAGTTATTGCAGTCCTCCAACAGGCAGGCCAGCGAAGGCGACGGGATGTGGATGACGAAGTCGCGAGCGGTCAGCGGTGCGGAGTTCGCAACGGTCATGGTCAGTCCTCCGGGTCGCAAATGGTGCAGTCAACGGCGGACTGCTGCGGGTGGTTGACGCACGTGATCAGCGCCTCCGCCGACACGTGGCGGGGCGCGAGCTTGGCCAGGATGCGACCGATCGCGTCATAGCCGTACGGGTCGGCCTGCTGGTCGACGTACTCCACGAACTCGCCGTCAACGAACACGGCCATCGGGGCACCGGCCAAGGCGGAGGAGTCCTGGTGGGCGAAAGGCTGGCGGGTCATACAGCGCTCCGCTCACTCAGGCGAAGGCAAGCCCGGCAGCCGACTTCCACGGTTTCGCGCATGACGACGATCGGCGCTGGACCGCTAACGCCCAGCACTACTCCGCATAAGGCTGCGACCGGCGGAACGACGACGCGACATTCACGGCCAAGGATCGTGGCCGACTGAACGAGTGTGAGCGGCGCGTCCGCGTAGTGGGTTCGACCGCTGCCGTGGCGGCGAACCCTTAGGCGTGTCATCGCGGCGGGCTCGGCACTCATCGGCTCTCGTCCTCTGCAAGCACCTCGTGCCCGGCCGCAGTCAGGTCAAACCGGATCAGGTCAGGGTCGGCGTAGCTGCCAGCGGCGAACGCAAGTCCAAGCGCGCAAAGCCGGTCAACAACGTCGCGCCGATTGCCGTTTGCCCGCAGAGCCCTCATCTCGGTGCCGTTACAACCCCGCAGGATGTCGATGCCTTCGAGGGCTCGCCGCTGCGGCTTCGTCAGCCTGGCAGGTCGACTCTGCGGCTGGTTGCGACTGGCCTGTGTCATGACACAAAGGTAGCATGGTGTCATGACACCTTCAACTGCTCCGCGAGCGAGTCGTCATGACACCTTGGCCACCTCCCGTCATGACACCCGCACGGCAACTACGCTGGCCGCCGTGACCGGAAAGAGCGGGCGGGGAACGGCACGGCAGACCATCCGAATGGATGAGGTGCTGTGGGAGAAGCTGGACGCCGCCGCGAAGGCCGTGGGCACAGACCGCTCCACCTACCTGCGTGACTTCGCCCGATGGGCGGTGCATGAGAAGGGTGCGAAGATGCCCCGGCGGGCCCCGGTGGAGCCGGTAGCTAGACGGGACGGAAGCGTCGGACAGGGAGCCGATGAGGCGGCCAACCAGTGACGGCGGAACGGACCGCTCTCTACCGCTTGCGCAATGGGGCTGGCCAGCTGCTGTACGTGGGCATCGGGTTTGACCCTGCCGCTCGCTGGCGCTCACATGCCAGCGAGAAAGGCTGGTGGCACATGGTCACCGACAAGGCGGTCACCTGGTACGACACCCGCGACGCAGCCGAGGTGGCCGAGGCGCAAGCAATCCTGGCCGAGAAGCCCCTCTTCAACGTGGTTCAACACCGGCAGCGGTACCGTCAGGCCCGTCCATGCGGTCCGCTGCTACCGATCGTTGCCGAGGCCGCTCAGGAGTACCGCGACGCGGTCGAGCGGCAAAGCGCAGCCGCGAAGCACCTGACCGAGCTTATGCGCGCTGCCCATCGTGATGGCATGAAGCAGTCCGCGATCCTGCGCGCCTCAAAGCACGTGTGGTCTCGCGAGTACATGCGGATCCTGCTGGGCCTCTCACGGCGGAAGGGCAGCGACCAGTCGCCAACCTGACACCCCGACATCCGGTCGGCGGGTGCCCAACACCCGACCCGCTCACCACCATGGCTGGGGTGAGCAAACTCCGCAGCCACCAGAAGATCGCCCTCGGTGTTGTCGCACTCCTCGGCATGTGCTGCACCGGCAGCACCATCGCCTACAGCATCAGCGGCGACGGCAAAACCAAACCCGCCGCCGTGGGCAGCCCCACCGCGTCAACCCGGGTGCAACAGCTCGTCGACGACGCCACACCCACACCCGTGCCTGCGCCCACCGCCTCGGATGTGGCGGTGGCACCCAGCGTTACACCAACACGCAAGGCGGCCCCAAGCCCGTCCCGGACGGCGAAACCGTCGACACGGCCACCAACACCGGCGAAGACCACGAAGCCACCCACCCGCAAACCCAGCCCTAAGCCCACCAAGCCGCCCGTGCAAAGCGGGGTGCACCCGGGCGCGTTCTGCACCCCGGAAGGCGCGTTGGGTAGGACGTCGAAGGGGACCCTGATGCGGTGCACCCGCAAGGCGGGGGAGGAGCGGGCACGCTGGCGGGCCGCCTAACCCGCCCCGGATACGGCGAAGCCCCGACCTGATCGAGGTCGGGGCTTCGACTCTTGACCTACAGC
The DNA here is from genome assembly GCF_055587245.1 of Micromonospora sp. NPDC047756. NCBI lineage: Bacteria > Bacillati > Actinomycetota > Actinomycetes > Micromonosporales > Micromonosporaceae > Micromonospora > Micromonospora sp. NPDC047756. The sequence continues at coordinate 131,738 of NZ_JBVJGQ010000008.1, read as the reverse complement.
GCGAGCTTCCCGGACGGCAGGCCGCTTACCACCACGTCCGGCGGAACGGGGATGCCTTCGAACCCGGCCGCGATCTTCTTGCCCGAGAACACGCCAGCCCGCCGTAGCAGCCCCGCCCACACCGGGTCGGCAATCGACACCCCGTGCACCAGTTCCGGCGTCGGCTCGAACCGTGCCACGTTGCCGACGGCGCGCGGCCCAACCCAACCGCGCTTCACCGGGTCAACCTCGAACCGGCCGCACGTCTCCGTCATGTAGCCGCGGGTGCACGACACCTCACCCGAAAGCACCTCCCACGGCAGCGGCAACGCCGCCCACACCGCCGTGTCCGGGTCCACATCCGAACCCGTCGACTGGTGCCAGTACGCCAGGTCGGCGGCCATCAGCCGCATCACCTTGCCGGGGCACGCCACGTCCAACAGGTCGAGGGTGCCGGTGGCGGAGAGGGCGTTCATCCAGCCGGCACGGGCCGTGTTGTACGCCTGCGCCACCGTGTTCCACGTTGACGAATCCATACCCCGGCGCACGATCATGGTGGTGCGGTTGACCTGCGGATCCCACGCCGACTTGAGTAGGTCGGCGGCGCCGCGCATCAGCGCCGACCAGCGGCCCAGCAGTTCGCCCTGTTCGGCGTGTGTCAGGCGGCCCACAACCTCGGGCACAGAGTGGGCGCGTGACACCATCCACCAGTCCGACTCGTCGCCGAGGCGAGACAACAGCATGGCCGCGATCTCGTCCATCGGGTTGGTCTTACCGGACAGGCTGAACTGGCGGCGCAAGTTCTTGCGGGCTACGAAGTACGCGACGAACGCTGCCGCGTTCGGGTCCGCGTTGAACCGGTCGGCGGTGATGTCAGCGACCAGCCCGGAGCGGCCGACCAGCATCAGTTCCCGCTTACGTAGTTCGACGTCCAGGCGGCCGATCTTGTCGTTGAGGCGGATGAGGAAACGCCACGCCCTGTTGTACTGCCGCTTCGACAACTCGATGCCAGCGGCAGCGCGTGCTTCCCGGTTTGACCGGGACTTGAAGTCAACCCCGGAAGCCCAGCCCAGCGGCTGCCCCGCCAGGTGGGCGAGAACACGCAGCGCGTTCGGGTCGCCGGCCACACCTGTCCCCGCGTACACCTGGGCGTCGTGGTCGAACAGGCGAACCAGGGTGGCGAGCTGACGTGAGGCGTCGACCGGGCGGGCGAAGTCGCTGGACATGGACGTGTACCACCACGGCGGGCGTGCCTTTTTGGCGCGTTCCAACAGGCGCCGCTCCGTGACCGTGAAGTTGATGCCGGCGTCGAGGATGAGGGCGGCGACGTCTTCGGGGCGCAGCCGGGAGTCCAGGGACGCGTGCAACTGGTCGAGGACGCTCGGGTTGGTCATGGCTGGCCCCTCTCGTGGTGGGGTGAGGAAGTGTGGGGCCCCGCCGACTGGGCTCGAACCAGCGTCCACCCGGAATGCAGAGCCGGGCGCTCTACCGCTGAGCTACAGCGGGGCCTGTCCCGTCGACCGGATTCGAACCGGCGTCCACCCGGTACCAAGAGCCGGGCGCTCCACCGCAGAGCTTCAACGGGGTGTGCTCGCCGAGCGTATCCGGAGGGCTAGGGAAATCGCAAGCAGGTTCGATATTGTTTCGGTGTGACCGACTCTGCCGACGCCTACGCCCGCCTTGAAGCGATGACAGCGGAGCTGGGCCCGGTTGAACGCCACGCGAGAGAGTTGCGCCGCAGCATCGAACAGCTCGCACTGGACATGCTGAGGGCGGGCGAACCGCCAGGCGCTGTGGCAGAGCGGTGCCCGTTCACCGACGCGCACCTCAGGACCCTCGCCAGGGCGGCGGGCATCGAACCGGCCCGTAGGGGGCGGAAGCGCAAGCCAAGAGAAGAGTGCTGAGGGTGCCAACCGCGCGCACATGAGGATCGACACGACGAAGCCCCGACCTCAATAGGTCGGGGCTTCGCGTCGTTCACATCTCGGTCGTCGGCTGACCGCTACCCGGGCACGTCTCCCGACTGCCCTGCGGCTGATGCGGCGGAGCCGGGTTGTCCGGCATCACACCGACACGGGCACCGCACGCGCTGCATTTTGACTGTGGCGCCACTCCACTACCTCCAGGGGGATCTGGTAGTCCGGGCACGGATCCTGCTTCGGCTCCGCCGCACCACCGCGAGGCCCGGACGCCGCGGTGGCCCGCAGGTACGCTATCGAACCATCACGGGCCGTGACCCGCAGGGCGGATGCGCTTTCCCCGTGTTGCGGCCAACCCACGCCAGGTGCGGCGCACAACTCCCACGACGCCAGCTCGGCGGGCTGGGCGGCGTCCAGCAGGCGTTGTGCCAGGCGGAGGGTGCGACCGGGCATTGACATCATCATCGCGTCGTCGGGGGGCACAGGTTTTGCGTCGCGGGGTTCCACGGCCGCCCACAGCATCGACGTAGATCCGCTGTCGTGTGTTGCTTTCACCCCGGCCGGGGACTGCCCACCGGGCATCGTGTCGCGCCCGTAGCGGGTGACATTGCGATAGTCGGGGTGCTGCGCGGCGATCAGCAACCCCTCGATGAGGTCGAGTATGGGGCCGTTCGGCATTGGTTTCGCCATCAGCTGTCATCCCTCGTCCCAGGGCGGGCGTACCCGCCGGTCAGTGCGGACCGCAGGCCGGCGCTGATAGCCCCCGAGCGGGGGCGGCCAGTGGGGGTGTTGGTGTTGACGCCGCAGGCTTCCGCGTACTCGTACACGTCAAGGTTTGGGTCGTTGTAGCCGAGCACTTGGGCGGTCACCCACATGACGTTCATCCGGATTGTGTCTGTTTCTGCCTGGTTCAACTGGGCGACAGTGCGGTGGTTGCGGGTGTCGTCGTCCCGGTTGTGCCCTGCCCGGTCGGCCCGGTAGGGGGCGTCTGACCAGTCGTGTTGCCGGATTTCGTCGGCGAACTGCTGCGCCAACTTGCTCAAAGCCATGCGGTGTTCTCCCTCCGATAGGGGTGTTGCTTGCGCCGCCCCCGACGGGCGGGCCATGCGAGGCAGCATACGCCTCTAACTGCGTGGCTTCGGTAGTGCGAAACACCACGTGAGCTGGGGTACTCGTCGCGCCAGTCGCCGCAGTGCGTGCAGCAACTGGCGGCGGCGTTAGTGGCGCTCGGTACTCAGCAGTGCTCCAACGGCGGCTGGTGGGTCTTCTGCCGCCACACCAGCGTCACATGTACCTCCGGCTCACCGTCGGCTTCGAGACGCTTCCGGCGGGCGACCATCCGAGCGTTACGCAGCACGGTCGCCTTCTGCCGGGCCCACGTCCAGCCCGACACGGTGTAGCTGAACTCATCGGCTTCCGTCGTCGTCCCCATACCGTAATTGTGCGACCACGGGAAGGGGTTTGTCTATTTCTTAGATCAAGAATCGGCAGGTCATCACCGGCGCGACAACTTGCGGTCCGCGAAAATGAGCGCCGTCCAGGCCAACAACAGCACACCCCCGAACACCAGGATCGTTTGCCGAACCCACAGGGGACCCCACCCCTGCATGGTCATCATCCCTTCGGTAGCGATGCTCAGCCCGGACACGAACCCCAACACCATGAGGACACGCATATGGTTGCGCCGCCACCACGAAGGCTGATGCTGGTCGACGACCGCGGCGAGGATCCTGCGGGACGGCCCCGGCTCGGGCCCACGGTCCAGCCGGGTGCTGGCGCGCCACACGTGGGCTGCGTCGCACACGGTTTGCGCTGCGGCGTCCCCGCCGCCAAGGTTCGCCCGAACCACCCCCGCCAATTGCACGTCGGCGCCAGTGGTGTGGCCGGCGGCGGCCTCGTCGGGTTGGCCGTCGACCAACCACACCTGGGCTGCCATTTGCACATCCTCGGCGGTGGTGGGCCGTCCGGTCCCGGCTTTCGCCAACACCTGCCTGAGTCGTTGTTCGAGGTCGTCAAGCTGCACAGGGTTCACCTCGCACCGGTTGGGGACGGTCAGTCTGCCACCGTCGGCGCTGCGGGCGACTCCACTGGTTGACTGGCCGGCATCCCACCGGTTAGCCCCCGGGTGATCAGACGCTTGTAGCTTTCATGCTTCGGATGGGTGGGGTCGCAGATCCGGCAAACGCACGGTCCCGGCCAGGTGGACACCTTCTGCCGGTGCCTGTCCGCGGCGAGCTGCCGGCGGGCCGGGGCGTCGGGGTCGCAGCCGTTGCGGATCAGGTAGTCGTACGCCTTGCCGGTCCACTTCCGGTCGTTGGTTTCGCCGGGGGTTGACCCCCACAGTTCGAGCATTCCTAGGAACCCGTTGCACCCGGAGCACAGCAGCCCACGCACGCACTGCCCGCACGTCTTGTGGTGGGTGAAGCAGCAGGCGTGGTCGTGGTCGATGTAGAGCGGCGCCGGTTGGCCGGCGTAGAAGTTCCCGGCGCCGCAGATGGCGCACACCCCGTCCTGCCGGTTGCGGAGTTGCCGGTACTGGTCGGCGGTCATCCGGTGCCGGGCGAGGGCTTTCACGGGCAGGCGCAGGGAGCGCACCCGCATCCACGCCCCGTGGTGTGGAGGTCGGATGGCAGCGACCTTCACCGCCCACAGCAGTGCCACCGGCGGTCAGTCGTCGGCGGCGGGGACTTCAACGTCCCGCCAGTGCAGGTGGTTGAGGGTCAAGCCGAGGATTTGAACCGCCTTCCACACCCCGATGCCGGTTGCGGTCGCCGCCGCGGTGAGCGGGATGGCCCAGTACACGCCGTGGAACGCCGGGTACAGGCCAGCGATCACCACCACCAGCACGGCAGGCCAACTGATGGCCGTTGACAGGGGTTTGTCTTCGCCACGGGTGCGGGCCACCGGGTGTCTCCTCACGTTGGGGGATCTCGGAGACACGGTAGGTGGCTGGTGCGACCAGGCAGGTCAGCGACTCGGCTACGTCTAGCGGGACAGTTGGGCGCGTAGGTCGTTGATTGTGCGCACGAAGTCCTCCACCGGGTGCGTGCCGAGGTGGACGCGGCAGGCGTCGTCGTCGAGCTGTGACGCGGCAGCCATCGCGGGGCCGACGTCGAGGCCACGCCGGCCGGGGGCAAGTCGGATCAGGTGGGCGAACTGGTTGGGGTCGACGCGGACGTGATCCCACTGACAGCCGTCGACGGGGCAGTGCACGACCTCGGTTGTCAGGCCGCGCGCTGACCGTTCCACGATCCGCCGGGCTGTCTCGTCGGACACGCCAGCACGTGCGGCCACCGCTTCGGGGGTGCCCAGCGACGACGCGGCGATCAGACGCTCAATGGGGGAGTCAGTCACGGCGCACCTCACCCATGCCCTGACCGTCCTCGTACCACCGTTCGTAGGTCGCCTGCGCCGCCGCCTCGTCCAGGTCAGCGTTGGCGACGACCACCGCATACTGATCGGAGTTGGTGTCAACCGTGCGAAGGTGAACGGTGCCGCCGCTCAGGTCGCGGATGATTCGGGCCAGGTGGTCGAGGTCGGGTTGTGCTCGCCAGTCCCAGGTGATCACGGCGGCGTCGGTCATGCGACGAGTCCTTCCCGAATGAGCGGCGTTTCGGCGTGCGCTTGGTCGTTGAAGCTGCCGGAGACGATCAGGTAGCCGCAGGCGGCGCATTCGAGCACGGCGCTGTCCGGTGGGGCGTCAAACCACACCAGCGGGCCGGGGCACGGGGAATCGTCGCTCATGCCAAGCTCCCGTCGCAGGTGAGACTGTGCGCCTTCAGCTCCACTAGGTCGCTGAGCACTGTCGCTTGCAGCACCCCATCGTCGGAGCGGCCGGCGACCTCAGCCCACACGGTGATCGGGATGCTCACGTCGCAGTCGGGGCACGTCACGGTCACCTCGGCGGTCGGGGCGGTCATCGTCCCCACCTCGCCACCGGCAGCAGCGGGCGATCGGCCTCGGTGGCCGGCACCCCGTCCGGGCGCGGCCCCAACCAGTCCGGCCAGCGCGGCGGATCCCACTCGGCCAGGATCGCGTCAAGGCGGGGCGCGTGGCGGGCCAGGGTGAGCAGGTCGTGGGCGATCTGCGGCGCCGGAACGCCTCGCGCATCGCAGTCCTCGATGAGCTGTTCCAACTGGTCGGCGGTGATCGGTCGTCGCTCGACAACCTGCCGGCTGTCGTTCAGGAATTCGAGCACGGCTGCGGTGGGCTCGGTCATCGCGTCGCCTCCGGCCCGGCCAGGAAGCCGCGCAACGCCTCGATCTGATCGCGGTTGAGCACGTAGTGCCGTGCGTGACCGGCGACGCCAACCGTAACGGCCAGGTATCGCTGACCGTTCTCGGTGAACTTGCTGAAGCTGACGTCGCTGCCGCTCGGGGGTGTCGCTGCAAGACCAGCTTCAACGAAGTCGCTGCCGCGGAAGGTGGCGCTTTGATTGTCGGCGAGGCGGTTGTCACTCGGCCAGTTGGCTTCGGCCATGACGGGTCTCCGTTCGTGGTCTGGTCAGTTTTCGTGCTGCTCACGGTGTAGGTCCCGCTTCAACTTCAACCTCACTTGCTTACCGGATCGTTCCCGTAACACGCAGTCCCGGCCAGGGGTTTGGCGGCAGGTCGGGCACCACGGCGGGTGCGCCCTGCCGGGCATGCGGGCCATCACCGGCGGCGGCGACGGTTGATGGGCTCCGCGTTCGGGTCGAGGATGTAGCCGAGCCCCCACATCAGCAGCAGTACGACCGCGCCCCTAACCAGCCAATACGTCTCCCCGTCGCTCACTTCGCCGCCCGTCATGTAGGCGACGACGAAGAAGACGACCATGGCAGCCGCCAGCAACACCCAGAGGACGCCCAGCCAGCCCAGGAACTCTTTCACCGGTCCGCCGCCTCGTGGCAGTCAGTCTGCCGCCAGGCGCTGAGGGAGCGCCGGTTGAGCTGTTGATGCGCCCACCACGTGACCGCGCCGATAGCGGCCAACGCGGCAACACCCACCGTCACGATGGTGACCGCCTCAATACCGGTCGTGGTACCACCCGTCGCGCTCAGGGTGGCGCCCACTGCGGTGACGGCACAGAGGCTGGCGATGGCCACGACCGGTGGCAGGTCCGCCGGGTTGAGGCACTTCAACCAGCGTTTGACGGCTGTGAGCAGCGCGCCCAGAAGGATGCCCGCCAGTATCGCGGCCAGCACGGCGAAGGCTACGAGTGCCCAAAACTGCGTGTCGCTCATCGGGCCACCTGATCGGGCTTGACCGGGTAGTACCAGTGCGTGGTTGGTCCACCGATCGGACCACCCGACAGAGGGGCATCCAAGCCTTCGATCGGCTGGTGGTGCTCGTACAACGGCACCGTCGCCATCCGCTCGCTCGCGTCAAGGGGTGCGTCCGGGGGGAACGTCCACGCCCCCACATCCACGTGTTCGGCGCACGTCCACGTTTCGCAGGGCACCGACCCCATCACCTGCGGGTCGCGGCGAACCTCGGTGGCTGGCTGCCCGCACGGGCAACCAGCATTGCGGGCTGCGGTGTTGTGTTCCCGCCAGCGCCGCTCAGAGTCCCGGACATCCCGGGGGGAGCCCACTTCCGGCCCGGGGCGGGTGGCGTCCCACCAGGGGCGGATCAGCAGGAACAGAAGCCACCCGGCGGCGGCTGCCAGTAGGACGAGGGTCAAGGCGAGCAGGGCACCGTTCATCGGGTTACCTCCGCACTCTGGGCAGCGTTGAGCGCCGCCGCCACGGCCTGCGCTTCCACCCACTCCACGGCCGGATCCTTCCAACCCTGAGCCTCGTACAACACTTGGTCGTCTTGAATGTCGTACACGTCGGCGATACCGAGTAGGGCCCGTACCACCATGATGCGGTGGTAGGGCCGCGGATCGCAGTTGCCGAGGTCAGTGAGGATCCCGCCCGACTGGTCAACGACAATCGCAGTCCACACCCCGGCCATCGAATAGCCGTCCGTCTCGTCCCCGAGTAGCGCCTGATTGGCGCGTGCCCGCGCGGGGGCCAGTGCGGCATGCTCGGCGGCCAGGTCGTCCCACACTCCCGGGTCTGTGGTCTGCGGTTGCAGGCGGGCAATCGCGACTTGCAGCCGTTCGCGATCGCTCATCGGCTGGCCTCCGTTCGGGCGGGGTTGCGGGGGAACAGCAGAAACGTGCGCCGGTCCTCGATCAGTGTGGTGATGCGCCCGGGGGCGGCACACAACCGGACGGGGAGGCCCGTCTCCCACCAGCGTCGCAGGACGGCCACACGCTCCAACCAGTCGGCTTCGGTGGCGGCAGGAAACGACGCTGCCACCGAGGCTGTGCCGGCGCGGCCGTCGGAGCCGCCCGGTGGGCAGGTGTGCACCGTGCCGGCGGTGTCGACGAACCGGCCGAACCCGTCGACCAGTTCCACGGTGATGCTGCGGGTGTTCACGTCAACCCCAACCCGGGTGACGGTGAGGCCGTCCACGTCGGCGTCCAAGTCCGGGTCGCCGGGCATGGCCAGCAGGGAGGCGGCGGCACTGCGGGTCACAGTCGGGCCTCCGCGCAATCAGGGCAGTCCGGGTCGTCCGCCCAGTGCGCTTCCATCACGCGTTGAATCTCCAACTGCCGCACGTCCTCGTTGGCCCCGTAGTAAATCGCCGTCGACCACCTGTCGTCGGGCAGTTCGCCCGACGACACGCCATCCAGCACGCTGCGCAGCTCGTCGACGGCACGCCGTGCTTTGTCGGCGGCCCGCGCCTGCCGGGACGTCTTCGGGTAGGTGTTGCCCAGGTCGACGGCGAGGTGGACAAGGTAGTCGTGTGTGGTGCGGAGGTTGGCGCCGATCTCAACGTGGGCGCAGGCGGGCAGGCGGCGGGTTTTTCTGGTGGTCACGGGTGGGGCCTCTCAGTCGAAGGGGTTGAGGGGGTCAGTCGCGCGAGACGGTGGGCGGCAGCGAGCAGTACAGCGCGGGCCTTCGCGTACCGGCGCCGCAGGAACTCCGCGTTCTCCGCATCCAGTGCCGCCAACCGCGCCTCGGACGAGTTGTGGCTGTTATCGGCCAGCTTCACCAGCCGGCCCAGTGGGTGCGCGGCGGCGCGCCGGATCAGGTCCATGTACGTCTCAGCTTCGCGCCGGGACACGGCGTCCACGGCGTCGACCACCACATCGGGGTAGCCGATGTTCCGAAGGTCGTCGAGGGTGATCGATGTGTCTTCCACAACGTCGTGCAACAGACCGGCCATGACGGCGTGGTCGCCGTGTTCGGTGAGCATTGCGGCGACGGCGCGGGGGTGGTCGATGTACGGGTTGCCGGCCTTGTCGACCTGGCCGAAGTGGGCGCGGTCGGCGAGCTGGTCGGCGTCAGCCACGGTCGGGATGGTCACCGGGTCACCTCCGTGTGGTGCTTGACGAAGTAGTCGAGGTCGGCGATGCCCACACCCTTGTCGTCGCGGTCCGGCCATGATGTCTCGTACTTGACGTTCGGCTTGCCGTTGATCGTGGTGATGCCGGTGACGGTGAAGATGCGCTTGTCGTTGCCGGTCCACACGCTGTTCACGGGCACGCAGTCAAGCGTCTCGCTGGTGCTCCCACACCGCCCGCAGGGAAGGTGGATGGACCAGGACACGTCGTGGGCGGTCACCGCTGCACCTCCGTCCACTCCTGGCCGACCAGCCGCACCGACAGTCGGCGCACCACCGGAGGGTTACCGGACAGAATCCCCGCCATGTTGACGGCACCCTCCCGGTCGTCGCACTCCCACACAGCGTCCGGTTCCGCGTCCGGGCCGGTAAGACGGGCACCCCATTCGATGCGGGCTTCGAACAGGGGCAACATGGCGTCAGCAACCGCGTAGCAGTCCTCACGGTCGGCTTCGGTGCGGAACCAGCCCCGACCGTCGCTGGCCGGGCCGTTGCGCCGCTTGCCCTCAGTCTCGGCGAGCAGGTCACGAAGGGCGGCGGTGGCCGTTTCATGTTCGCGGCGGATGTCGTCCTCGATCGTGGCCGGCGTCGGCTTGCGGGTGAGGATCGGCTGCGTGGCGAACAGGCTCCCCGGACCGCCGTCGCCACCGGTTCGCAGCGGCTTCACAGGGGAGACGGGCATCGGGTTGGGTGTCGGTCGCTTCGGATCAGTCATCGTGGACTCCGTTCGTCGTTGTTGGCAGGTGCTGTAGCACTTGCTGTGGCATTTGCTATCGGGTTGCTACGAGGTTGCTAGCTAGCCGCGAGACACGGCAGGGGCCAGCAGATCCATGCGGCCGTGCTCGATCAGGTACGCCACCAGGCGTTGGCGGGCCTCGGGGGTGTTGTTGTGCTGCGAGTTGAACAGAGGGTGCTCCGACTCGATCGCGGCCTTCTCGGCAGCCTCAGCTTTTGGGCGTGACGGGTGTCGCTCGATGGTGCCGCGAACCGCGAAATCCGCCCAGGATGACTTCTTGGCGTGAGATGACTGCCGGACGTGGGGGTCGTTAGTGATGCCGATGTAGAGCAGAAGGTCATCCGCGTCGTACCAGCGGTAGAGGGCGGTCACGACCGTGTCTTGATCGCGCGCCTTCAAGAAGGTGTAGTCAGCGCGGTAGTCCATGCCGATCATCTCGACCATCAAGTCGTGGATGTGGGCATACCGCTTGGCGATCTGCTGCCGGTTCCCACGCAGACACTCGGTCAGTAGGGCGGTCGCAGCACGTTGGATCTCTCGGGCGAACTTGTTGTCGGCGAGCATGGTCGCCCACTCATCGACCTGGCGCTCTGGTTCAACCGGGTGAGGCACGTCGGCCACAAGCTGACGCAGTCGAGCAATACCGCCAGCCTGACTCAGTTCGCCCGCCTCGTCGAGCGCGGCGGCCAGCGTTTCCGGGTTAACAGGATGCCGCTGGGCGCTCATCTCGAAAACCCGGTCGACCAGTGGGCGGTTCTCAGGCGAGAACGCAGAGGGGTTAACGATCCACGACGCTCGGATGATGGCAGCGCGAGTCAGCAGCATGGCGCCAATCAGCCAGCCCTCTACGACGTCTTGAGGTGCACGCGGCACCTCACCAACCTTGCTCCCCACCTTGCTGGTCGGCGGGATCTCTCGCGTGAACAGCGGCGGATCATCCAGCGTGTTGGTCATCGGCGAATCTCCGATCGCGTCGCCGCTTCGCGAAGCGGAGCGGGAGAGGTCTTATGAGTGATCTGATGAGTGGTTCTATGAGTGTTGGGCGGAAGTGACTTCCGGTATCGCCGGAACTGACTTCCGGTACATGGCGGAACTGACTTCCGGTATACGCGGAAGTGAGTTCCTATGGCGGAAGTGACTTCCGGTATCTCGGCGACCGTCACCACTCGTCTGCCCTCGCCTGCCGGAACAGCTTCCACGCGTCGTCGCCGAGGTCGTTCCACACCCGCTCGCCGCACTGCTGCTGACTCACGTTCCACTCGGCGAAGCAGCTCGCCGCGTCCCTGCCCCGAGTTGCCCTCGGGTCGGGGCAGAACACCAGCTTCGCGAGCTTGTAGCGCGGCAACTCCCTGCCGCCATCCACCCGGACCGTGCAGTTGCCCTGCGGGGTGATCAGCTTCCGGCAGTAGAGGCAGGTGAACTTGCGGACGTGCGGACCGTAGATCGGCATGTTCCGCCAGTGGGCCGGGATCATCAGTTGGTATTCGTCGGCGAGCCGCCGATGGGGCGACCCGAAGCCGACTCGCTCAGCCATGCCCAACGCCCGGAGCACCTGCCACCCGCTGCGGATGGTCCGTTCGCTCAGCCCTGACTCCCGCTCCATGCGTTCGTTGCTCGGGTGACAGGACGACCCGTCGTCGAAGTCGCCGAAGTCCATGGCCGAGCGTGCCACGGCCTTGACGGACGGCTCCACCAGCAGGATGCGGGTGAGCACGTTCCACCGGGCAATGAACGGCTTGCCCTCGTCGTCGGGCGCATGAAGGCGACTCACGGGCAGACCACCCGTGATCGCACACCAGTACGCCAAGTACGTTGCATGTAGCGGGGTACCTCCCGTTAGGGGCTGGGATCAAGGCGTTGGCGCGCCTCCCGGCCCCGAATTAGTTCTGAGGGCTGCCGACCGTTGCGCCACGCAGCACGTCGCGTCTCTCATCCGACATGGCGTCACGCCGGATCATCTCCCGCGTCCGACCAAGCGCCTTGGCCACGTCGGCCTGCCGAACTTCGCCGCTGTCGAGCTTGCGGCGAAGAACCATGCGGTACTCACGCTCTCGCTGGCTGATGAGGTTGTACGCCTCCACGACTGCGGCCAGCCAGGGTGAGTCCTGATCTTCGTCGGCGAGGATGCCGTGCGCACCAATGTTGCCGGGATGGCGGTTGTGCGGCGGCTTGTCGTCTTGAATGATCTGCGCTTCTGCTGCCTCGCATGACGCGCGGTCGTCGAACCACTCAACGGTGTATCGGGCGATCTCGGCACCCCACTTCTGTCGGCTTCGGTGCTGCTCAACTCGCGCACGCGGCTCGTAGCTGATGCCCACGTAGATGAAGCGGTCAGCTGCGTCGTAGATGCGGTAGAGCCCAGACCGGTCGGTGCGGTTGTACCTGTGCAGCGTCATGTCATTGACCTGCCGAGGTGCCGGTACACGGTCTTGCGCTCGACTCCGAGCCGCGCCGCGAGATGAGCGATCGGCACGGCATCGCCCTCCTTGTCTGCGAGTTGTCCTAGCTTCTCGCGGTACTTCGTGTCGATCTCTTGAAGCTGGTTGTAGAGGTTGACGACCTCGTCAATGCGGTCGGCAACGTCGCTGGTGGGGGGGCTGTACTTCCCTCGCGGCATGCGCTGAGGGTACGTGGTGGCTGTTCCCATACGTCCCATCCTTCCGCCGAGTTGATATCCGTGTCAATAGTAAACATGTTCCCGCTTGACACGCAAACCGGAGGGGTCTAGCGTCGTAGACATCAGGAACACGGCACCGGGAAGCGCGCCAACGCCGAACGGAGCCCCAATCGGGAGGTACCCCGAGATGAGCACCACCGTTCTGTGCACGCCCGGCCAGCAGGTCGTCTACACGACCCCCAACGGCCGGATCACCGTCACGCTCCAGTACGTCCGCGAGAACGTCTACAGCGTTACCACCATGCAGGGCACCCTCCGCGTCGACGCGAACTGCGGCAGCTACGACAACGAGCAGACCGCTCGCCTTGTCGCCCGGGGCTACGCGGAGATGTACCGCAACGAGAACCCCGCCGAGCCGGCCACCACGGTCCGCCGCCGGCAGGTCCCCCCGACCATGGCCGGGGCGCACCTCACCAACCCGTCCGACGCCGGACAGCGCGTTCTGCGGGCCGCCGTCAACAACGGTGGCACCGTCAACCGGTCGGCTGCGGCGACGATCGTGCAGCTCAAGTCCCTGGCCCGCAAGGGCCTGGTCACCCTCAACTACGCGCCCGGCACGGGCCTCCGTCGGGTTATCACCTCGGCGACGCTGACCGAGCGTGGCCGTAAGGCGGTGTCCTGATGGACGCCACGATGCTGCGGTTGTCGAACCCGGAAGACCGCGCTGCTGTCACCAACGCTGGCGGCCCGGAGCAGGTCATGCAGACGCTGATCCGGTTGGCCAACGACTACCGGGGTGTTCCCGGCTACGAGCAGCGGGTGGCCGAGCTGGACGCGGCCATGGACGAGGTCGACACGGTGTCGGCCGCCGACCTGGCCGAGCTGACCGCGTACGTGCGGGCGGAGGTGTCGGCGCGATGAGCACCGGAAAGCAGCCCAACCCCGACCTGAACGACCCGGAGATCCCCGCCCTGCTGGAATTCGCCAGCATGGTCGGCGACGCAGTAGCCGCCGGGGTGTCTGACAGCAACCGCGAGCAGGTTTTCGGCGAGCTGCGCGACGCGTACGCCCGGGACGTCCGCAGGCAGCGGGCGGGGGTGTCGGCGCGATGACGTCGGAGACGAACACCAACACCCCGAAGGCGCAGGTTGCCCGGGTGCGGCGCCGCAACAACACGCTGCACGTCACCTACACGGACGGCCGGAAGGTGACCGTTCCGCAGGCGGTGAACGGTCCGTTCGAGTCGCGGGTGTCGTACGGGTACGAGTCCCGCACGGGCACGTACGACGCCCGGACGGTGACCCGGTGAACGGGTGGCTGCGGGGGATACGCGCCGGCCACAAAGCCCGCAACGACTCGCCCGCCTACGACGACCTCAAGCCGTCGATGCGGGAGACGCTGCCCGCCGAGTTCGGTACGCATCCGATCTGGTGCCACCGCGGCAACCACGACGGAACCTGTTCCATCTCGTTCGCTGTCACCGACCCGAACGGGGTGCGGGTGAAGCTGACCGTCGGCTACGACGACGCGGCTTCCGACACCACCGTCACCGTTGAGGTGGGCGGGCGGGCGGCCACGTTGGACGGGGATTCGGCCCGGCGCACGCTGAACCGGCTCACCGGCTGGTTGACCCCGTCGACCCGCACACGTCCGAAGGCGAAGAAGCCGTGAGCGCGGAGGTGCGGTCGATCGCCGCGCAGCGTGACCGCAACCAGCGGGCCGCCGACAACCAGCTTCTGGATGCGGTGAACGAGGTTCGCGCCGACTTGGACAAGCCGGCCCCGCGCAGCAGCGGGCGCAACACCCGCAAGTAGCAGCACCCGCCGGCCCCGTCGAGGGGGCGGGACCGGCATCACACCCACTTAACACCCGCTTCACACCTTCTTGATCGGGAGATCACCATGTTCGCGAAGTCGACCACCCGCCGTCTCGCCCGCGCCAACCGCACCACCGTTGCCGTCGAGATCGCCGACGAGGCCGGCACGGTCACCACCATCCGTCCCGCCCGCCGCCCGGCCCGGCACACCGTCAAGCACGCTGCCATCCGGGCCTCGCAGATGGGGCTGAGCTTCTGATGACCGTCTACAACTTCAGCCACTCCGACGACCTTCGCGACTCCCTCACCGCTGCGCTCGATGACGACGACGCGGCCGAGAACGCAGGCATGGACCCGGGCGAGCGGACCACCTGCCCTACCCACCGATGCTGGGTGGATCTGTGCGCCGACGATCCGGCACACAACGAGGCCGTCTACGCCCTGTCCGGCGGCATGTTCGGTAGCGGTCGCTGACCTGCACGTGAGCCTGCGGGGCTCGGCCCACCACGGTCCGAGCCTGCGCAGGGTCACCACAGGCCCGCCACTCAGCAGGGAGAACCCATGGACATGAACACCGTTGACGTCACGCTCACGGTCACCGTGAACGGTCAGACGATCACCAAGACCGCCAGCGGCGGCAGCACCAACAACCCGTACCGGCTCGCCGACAACATCGCCAGCGCGGTGAAGGTCGAGATGAGCAACGAGCTGGCGGACCCGCGTGCGGCGTGGGACTCGCAAGCCCGCCGGAACCGCTGATGGTTGGCCCTGACCGTCACGACCCCGACTACGCGGCGGTGCTGCGCGGCATCGAAGCCGACGGGGATCTGATCCTCAACGACGCGCTCGCCGACGCCGAGGTGCAGCGGGCGGCCGACCGGAACATCCGCAAGTTCGAGGTGTCCCAGCGGCGCCGCAAGGCCGTGCGCAAGCTGGTGCGCCTAAACGTGATCGTCGCGGTTCTGGTCGCCGTCGTGGCCGTGTTCGCCGCCGCGGCGAGCTGAGGGGGCGGTCATGGCCTGGTTCAACCGCACCCCCAAGCCTGATTCGGTGCGCAGGGACACCGTCCTCAACCTGTTCAAGCTGGGCATGGATGAGACGGACGCCGCCGACCGTGACATTGACAGCCCCGAGTTCGACGCGGCGAAGTCCCGGTTCGAGCAGGCGATGGGTGACGCCACCCCGGCGGAGAAGGCCGCCGCGTACGACGCGCTCAAACGGCACGGCTACTGACGAAGACGGCGGGGTGCGGAAGCACTGAGAAGCCCGCACCCCGCCTTCATCCCCAACCGAGAGATCACACCCGGCAGGGGCACCACCCCCACGCCGGGCCAGCCAACCCACCCGAAGGAGGGTCGCCATGGCCCAAAGTACCCGGTGTAGCTGCGGCAGATGCGGAGCCTGCACCGCCACCATCACCGCCGCGCTGAAGCGTGAGGCGTACCCGCCGACCCAGCGCAACGGCGTCGGTGCTGCCGTGAAGGGCAGCAAGCCGTGACCGCCCCGCAGCGTGTCGACCCGGCGCGCATCCGCAAAGCCAACCGGGCGCGACTGGTCGCCGCGGTGGCCGTCCGCCTGGCCTTCGCCGCAGCGGTCATGCTCGTCGCCGGCCTACTCGCCAACCTGGGTGTCATCGCCGCCCGTTGGCAGGTGCTCGCCCCGTGCGGGGTGATCGTGTTGGTGCTTGCCATCCCGGTGATGCTCGCCGCAGGCAACCTCGCCGACATGTACCGGCAGCCCGCCGACGGCACCGGGGATGAGCGGTGACTGCCGACCGGCCGCGCGCCGAGGTGGGTGACCGGGGCCGCTTCGACGGCTACCCGGGGCCGGCACAGGACGCGGGGCGGGGCACCACCCGACTGGTTGGCGGCGAGTACGTCACCGACCACACCGGGCCGGTCCCGTCGACCAGCAGGTTCGTGCGCACCACGGGCGGCAAGCGGTGACCGCCGAGCAGCAGGCGCAGGTTCGCCGCCCCGTCGAGTACGAGCCGGCACCCACCGTGTGCCCGGCCTGCCTCACCGAACAACCCCACCCCTGCCCCCTGAACTGCCCCACCCGAGAGGACGCCCAGCGATGACCCCTTCCATGCTCACCGCCCCGCCCGCCCGACTGCACCACCGGCACACCCCGCCCACCCCGGGCCTCGTGCATGTCGCCCAAGCCGACCGGATCCGCCGGCAGCTCGCCGGCAACGAGGTCGTCACCGTGGAACTGGTCGGACGCGGCAAAGGCTGGTTTGTGCTGTCCGTCGGTGACGGCACCTACGACGTGTGGCGTGACCGGTTGTCGCACACCGTGTCGTGGACCGACCTCACCCCCGGCCAGTAGGACACCGTCCCGTGCCGCTGCGACCGCACCACACCCTGTGCTGGATCGTCACCGCCGCCGACTGCGCGGGCGAGCTGCACGACGTGCACGCCGACGCCCTGGAACTGTGGCTGCCCGCTATCGCCCGGGTGTGGGCGGCGTTCCCCGACCGTGACCCGCCAGTGCCGTGGCAGGACGACGAACGGTGCCTGCTAGTGGTGTGCCGTGGGTGCGGTCGGGCGGTGGGGGACGGGGACCACTTCGCGGATGCGGAGTATGCGTGGGAGGCGGCACACGAGGACGGCTGGCAGGCGGACACGTGCCCGTTCTGCCGGCCGTCTTCGGTGTTGTGACTATCGGGTGGGGTGTGCCCTGCGGGCTGCCCGTCGGTCCGCTGCCGCCCGCTTGGCTGCCGCCCGCGCTTCCGGGTTGAGCGCTTGGCGTACGGCTTCGCGGCTGTAGCCGGTGACCTTCTCAATGTCGACGGGCCGCCATCCAGCGTCACGCGCCCGACGTAGGCCGGCGTCACGTTCGGCTAGGCGGCGTTCCTCGGCTGCGGCGATCTCTTCGCCTGCCTTGTCGTACCGGGCGATGAGGTCACGTAGCTCGTCTTCGGTCATGGCGGAAGTATCCCACTCGCGCTTGGCCGAGACAAGTTAGGCCAAGTGGCGCTTGACGCCAAGTCGCGCTTGGCATAAGCTTGAGGCACAACACCACAGCGTGGCCCCGCTCCCGTGAGGGATCGACCGGCTGAGAGGTCACAGCCTCAACCAGTGCCGGTCAGACTGCGGGCTTCCGAAGCTCCCCTGGGGAGCGGGGCCACCCCAACCACCCGACACGAAGGAGCCACCGTGGCCGCGCCGAAGCTTTCCAAAGCCGCCATCCGCGCACTCCGCGCCGCCGCAGACGGAACCCTCGGCCGCAATGTCATCGGCACCGTCACCATCGGCCTCGGTGGGGCCACCGTCAAAGACCTCCACGTCCAGCAGCTCACCGACCTGAGCTACATCACCGACGGCCCCACCACTCGCTACCGGCAGATGTTCGCCATCACCACTGACGGCCTCGCCGCGCTCCCCGCCGCCGCCGTCGTATGCCCCGGCTGCAACATCCCCCTGGGTGCCCCCGGCGTCACCCCCAGCCGCAAGCAGGCGGGCTGGTGCGACGCGTGCGCCCCCGACCACACCACCCACCTGATGCTCGCCGGTGACTTCGCCACGTTCTGCGGCGAGCCGATGTACTCGATCACCGACGACCCGAACGCCGACGCCACCGCCTACGACGCCCTGTTCGGCTCCAACGACACCAACTGCGTGGACTGCGCCCGCGTCCTGCGCGACCGCAACAAGCGCCGCTGATCTCAATCTGTCGCCGAGGAGGCTGACCGTGCACACCACCACCCGCACCATCGAAGACACCCACCCGGGCGGCACCAACGTTCAGATCACCATCGACGGCCAGCAAGTGTGGGTGCAGGTGTGCATGGCTGACCTGCGGCACGGCTACCGGGTGGCCAACACCATGTGGGGCGGCGAAATCGACCAATGGGTTCCCATCGAGGACCTGCACAACGACGGCCGCAACACTGTCACCGACCACGACTGCACCGTCTGCGGGTTCACGTTCACCGGCGGCCGGGTGCAGATCATCGACGGCCGGGCGTACTGCTACGACGACGCGCCCACCACCGACGCGCAGCGCGACAACCGCGCCTACCTCGCCGCCCTCAACAACCGCTGACGGGAGGAACCACCGTGGCGATCACTGTCCCCAACCCCAGCGACTACCCCACCTCCGTTGAGTTCCACAACGCGTACAGCGACTACCGCGTGCAGGTTGACGCCGAGCATCGGGCGGAACTGCTTGCGGAACTCGCGAAGCTGGGTGCCCGCGCCACGAAATGCCCGTGCGGCTACAGCCCGTTCGACTCGTGCCCCAATCACGACTGAGCACCCCGCCGGTCGGCCGCAGGAGGCCGCGAAGCCCGGACGTCATGGTCCGGACCGGCGACAACACCGAAACCCCGACCAGCAGCGAAGGATGACCGAGATGCCAACCGAGCCGATCGACTTGACCGAACTGCTCAACGCCGTGAACCGCGCCGAAATCTGGCAGGACGGTGACCGCAGCAACTACTACCTGCGTGAGGTGTTCGGCCTGTCCGACCCGTGGCAGGACGTCACCGCCGAGGTGGCCGCAGCGAAGGATGCCGGCCTGGTCGAGTTGGTCGAGCGCAGCAACGACGGCCGCCTGTGGTGGTTGACCGCCAAGGGCTCGAAGCGGTTGGAGCGTCTGCGCAACCCGCGCCTCATGGACCGGGTCGTCGCCGCTGTTCGCCGCTGACCCACCCCGACCGCAACGACAGCCACGACCAGCAGCAGGGAGAACCGAGATGCAGCCGATGATCCGCCCCGGCCAGTCCATCAAACACCCCGCCGCCACCGGGGCGTCGGTGCTGCAAACCTGGCGTGAGGTGGCCGACGTCGACACCGACGGGCCGAACACCATCATCACGTTGGTGGGCGGCACGGAGATCACCTGGCAGACCGTGAACCTGCACGAATTCTTCGTCAAGGACAAGCCGGCCGAACAGGTTGTTGCCGTGGTTGACGGCGACACCATCACCGTTGTCGCCAACGGGCACAACACCGGCAGCTACTACCGGGACCTGCTGGAAACGGCGTGGCTGCTGCGGTTGGAGCACACCAACCCGATGACCCTTGCCGCCGCCCTGCGGTTTGAGCACGGGTTCCGGGATCCCATTCGTTACGCCAGAGCCGCCGACGTGCTGGTGCGCGCCGGGGTCAACCTCTGAGCAGCAGGGAGAGCTGAGATGCCGCAGTTGCAGCGTCGCCCCGGCCGGCACACCACCCGCCGCATCGACGAACCGCGCGGACTTCCCGTCGCCCGCCACGAACCGGGCACAACGGCGGAAGCCCTCGCCGAAGCCCACAACATCGCCGTACGGGCGTACGGGTCTGACAGCGGCGGACGTCACGCCTTCGACCCGACCACCAACCTGTCCGCTGACGTGTGGGACGGGCAGGGCGGGTTTCCCCGCAACACTGTGATCACGCCGCTCGCATGGGGTCGCATTGACGCCCGCACCGCGCAGCGGGTTCTCGAAGGCGACGGTGCGGTGTGACCGTGACTGCCCTGGTTGATGTGGCGTGGCTGGCCGACCCGACCGTGCTTGGTGTTGCCGCCGACGACCCGGACTTGCCGGAGCCGGTTGCCCACCGGGTCACCCTCACCGGGGGTGTGCTGGTGTGCGCGGCGTGGATTCCCGCGACCGCAGGCCGTCGACTGCCCGAGGCGGAAGCCCGCCGCACCGCCCGCATGTGCCCGATCTGCTGGCCCGACCCGAAGGAGCAATGACATGACCTCACACGAGCCCGACCGACCGTACAAATACTTCGTCTCCTACAGATGGGGCGGCGGGTGGGGATCCCACGAGTTCAAACTGTCCCAGCCCATCCGAGGCTGGTCGGACATTTCCCTCATCACCGAACTGCTGGTCCAGTCAGTCTGCCGCGACAAGCCGTTCATGGAGAACGCCAACGTGGTGATCGTCAACTACCAGTTGATGTCCGGGCCGGAAGACGTGGTGCCGTCCACACCCGCGCAGCTTGTGGCCGAGCAGGCGTTGCGGGAGGTGCTGCGGATGGTCGACCAGTTCGACACCCCGCGCGACCCGGGCCGGGTGCAGGCGTTCGTGACGGATGTGCGGCGGGTCGCGTTCCGGGGGATCGGTGGCACCCGTGGCTGACCGTCGTGCACCGTACGCGCGCACCCTCGCCGTGCTGCGTGTCCTGTCCTGGCCGTACCGGTACCCGCCGCTGTCCTGGTACGTAAAGCTCATCGACTGGGTGGCCGCCAAGAACTCCCGGATGCTCGTCTGCGGGTTCATGCTCGCCGCGATCCTCGCATGGACCGTCGTCATCAAGGTGGTGATCTACCGTGGCTGAGCAGACCCGCGCACCGGAAGGCGTCGCCTGGCTGAACCCGAACCACCTGCCGGGCGGGGTGCAGGTCCGCTACTGGGCGTTTGACGACGACGGGCCAGCGGAACTCCCGGTGGCGTTGGAGACTCCCGGGTCGCACACCGACCTGACTTGTGAAGACGCCGCCCGAATTGGGAAGGCGTTGCTGGCTGCCGCCGCCGTGCGCCCGGCCCCGGATGCTCGGGAACGTCTCGCCCGGCACCTGTTCCTGACCGCGCAGAACATCGGGCGGCAGCACTGGGCTGCGGTGTGGGACAGCGGCGACGAGCGCATCAACAAACACCCGTGGCGGGCGAAGGCTGACAGCATCCTCGCCGTCATCACAGGACAGGAGAACTGACCATGACCGTCAGCCCAGCCCGCATCCTCACCCAGCGCGACCTGTCCTGCATGGTCGCCGTCGACACCATCGACCACATCGCCCAGCGGATCCGTAACCTGCTCTCCCACGGTCGGCGCATCACGGTCACCCGCCGGTACACCTACGTGAACGACCCGCCCGAAGTCACAGCCGGCCTGACCGTGGATGACATCCGGGCGTGGAGCAACGAGCGCGGCGGCGGGATCGGGGTGCACCTCAAGCCGGGCCTGCTCGCCGGGTTCGGGGTGTCCGCCCACGCGGGGGAGAACGACACCGAGAAGCAGGAGTGGAAGCGGTATCACGCCGCCGAAGCCACCTCCGACGACTGGTTCAAGCGGCGCCGGGACATGACCCACATCGACATCACCGGCGGACTGCCCGGGGATGGGCCCGCCCGGGACGACCGGATCATCATCCGCCACTGGAACCGGGATGGCGTTTGCGACGAGCGGGTTGTGGTGTTCGACGGCGGGCCCCTGGACGGCGAGTACCGGGCTGGGCGGTGGTTGTACGGCATGGCGTTGGGTCCGGCTCACATGGAAGACCGGCTGCGGCAGTGGGACCTGGGGAAGGCGTCCGACGCGGACGTTGAGCTGTGGTCGGGGCGGGCGAAAGACCTGCTGACCGCTGTTGCCGATGAGGGGCGCTGACATGCTCGCCCGCCTTCGCGCCGTCGACACCGACCTCAAGCGTGGCGCGTTCATGGTCACAGGCGTGTACATCGCCATGTTCCTCGCCGGCCTGGTGCTGTTCGTGGTGGTCGGCGAAACCGGTCTGATGGTTGCCGCGCTCGCGCTGTTCGGTGTCACCGTGGGCATCGCTAGTTTGCTCGTCGGCCTCTGGCAGATCGCGCTACTTGTGTTCCCTGACCGTGAGGAGACGTCATGACCGACACCGCGCAGCGAACAGCCACCGTCAACCAGCCCACCACCGCCCTCGCCCACACCGGTCGCGGCTTCACCCTGCAACCGGGCACCTACCCGGTTGTGGAGATCGATGGGGCCGACGGGGTCCTGTACATCACCGGACCAGACGGGAAGCTATGCGGCATCGACCCCTACGACAAGAACATCACCGTCGCCTGACCGCAGCGAAGCCGCCCACCCTCTGACGATCAGGGGTGGGCGGCTTCGTCGTTCCCAGGCTCACTCGCAGCCGTCCACGGAACCCCCGCCGTCGGTGTCGCAGCAGTCGTGGCGGTGCCGGTACACGGGCAGGGCCTTGCCGCGGTGGTCGGCCGTTTCCCCGGTCTGCTCGTACAGGCAGGTGCCGCGCACCACTGTCCCACCGTAGCCGTTGATCACCCGACCGTCAGCCGGACCACCGTTGAGCAGCACCTTCACGCAGGTCAGCGTAGCTCGGTGGCCGAAACCATCAGCGGGGCTCGTCGACCTTGAGGTAAACCAGCGGCTCACCGTCGGGCAGGCGCACCAAACCAGCGGCGTCTGCGGTCACAACCGCCGTCGGCTCGGTTGCGCCAGGATCTGAGTACAGGGACACCCGTGTGCCCTCCGGTACCGGGGTGCCGATCGGCTCCGGTCGGGGCGGTTCTGGTGCCTCCGCTGCGGTGACCGCATCCCGCAGGGCGTCCCGCACCTCGGCCCACGCATTCCCGGGCAGCTCGCGGGCGTCGTACAGCATGGCGCGGAGGGTGTCCGCCTCAAACCGGGACTCAAGCGCGGCGGCAAGGTTGTCGAGCCGGTCGCGCGGATGTGTCGGTGTTGGCGTGTAGGTGGTGCCATCGAACTTCACTCGGGCCATGTAACCCATCATGCCTGCTCCGGCAGGCCAAAGCCTTCCTCGCTGGTTTCGCGGTCACGTCCGTCGACTACCGGCATGCCTTCTGGTTCAGGTACGGCTTGTTGGACCGGAGTAGAGCGTCCTCGGCCACGTACGCCGCCTCCCGATCCGGGTACGGCACTGCCCGCCACGCCACGAACACCTTGCCGTCCTGGCGGTGCCACTTGAGCCGTCCACGCAGCTTCTCCGTTGACCCGATGTAGCAGTCCACGCCGTCGGCATCGGTCAGCCAGTAGACAACCGACTGCCCATCCTGCGGCATCGAGTGGCCGAACTTGTACGGGTAAGTCCCGGACCAACTGCCGTCGGCGTTCGGCTCGTTGAACTTGCATCCGATGATGTCGGCCGAGTGGAACGGGACGATCTGGTTCCACCGCGCGGTGCGTCCTTGGCGACTAGCCACCTCGACGTAGCAGTGGAACAGCTCGGCAAGGTCCATCTGCGTCATCTTCTTTGAGCGGTAGTCGGCCGCGATCTGGCGGAGCATGTCGAACTCGGCTTCGTCTGCGATTGCCGCTATGCGCTGCCGTTCCTCTTCTTCCCAGCGGGCGGCAGCGTCCATTCGGTCGAGCAGCGCCTGATAGGGGCTCAGGCCGGCGCGGGCTTCGTCGTGAGTTGGCTTAGGCTTCGGCCACACCCACCATCGGTCTTCCGGCTCCGACGGCTCGACGTACGTGAGGATTACCGTCTCGGGCGGGGCGCTGCGGGGTTCAGCGAACATGGATGGGCTATCGTCTGGCACGGGTCGCCTCCCGGGGCGATCAAGGGCCCGGCCGGTGTGCAACCACCGCGATTCCGGGCCCGATTTCATTTGTCATCACTGATCATACCGGGTGTCCGGATCTTGCTGACCTGGGCCGATGCCTTGATCGGCGGGCGGTATGATCGATGCGCAGGGCGCTCCCGGGATGTGCGCTCCGCACCGCCTTAGGGCCTCGCCACGTGCGAGGCCCTTCGTGCATTCGGGGGCAGCTCGACTTGGCATACGGCCCGACTTGCCAAGGGCATCGCCCGCCGTGTTGGCAAAGAGGAAGGGGCCGAGCGTCAGCCCGACCCCATCACCTTCTGAATGCAGTCCCCGCCTCGGCGGCAACCGGGTCGGTGGTGTTACCAGCACCCCCGACCACCCTCGACTCTACGGGAGCATTAACACGTCCCGCCACCGCCACGCCAGTTCAAGGCATCCCGCCCCGGCCGGCGCAACCTTCCCAGAGTCTAGTAGGCCGCGCACCCCTTGTTCGGTGAACGCGAACCGCTCAGCCACCACCTGGCCTTCGTCGTTGCGGTCCACGAAGTCCGCCGCGAGGGAGTCGAACACGTCAGCGTCGACCACCAAGACGGTCAGGATCTCCCCAACCAGGGTGAGCGCATCCAGGGCGACACCAAGGCAGTGCACCGACAGCCGCCCGTCAGCCCGCGCCTCGTCCAGCACCGCGAACGGACCTGAGGCGTAGTCCACCGGCCGCCCATGCCCATCGCACTCCGGCATCCCCAACAACTCTTCGGAGAACTCCCGTTGGATGTTCCGCCACAGGTCAAAGTCAGCCGCCCGAGCAGCAGGCAGCAGCGACGACGGTTGGAAGATGCCCGACGGGATCACCTGCAACATGCCGCCGGCGGCAGCCACCGCGCGAGGGTCACGGCGGTGCATCAGAAACTCCGCCCGGTCCCCGTCGCGGCGGATCGTCAACGTGGAAACCGCCGGCATCACCGGGCGGCGGGAGAACACGAACGGCTCATCACCGATCAGCTTCCGGAACGGCAGATCCCGCAACGTCGGATGCCCGGCCAACCCGCCGTCCGCGTCCAACGCGACATACGCCAACTCGTGGGCGGTCGGCTCGAACACGTCCACCGCCGCGAAGTACGTGGTGTCCGCGAACCCCATCGACCCTTTGCCGTCCGACCAGTCCACCCCCGTCAACCGCCACGACACCCGATCCTCAAACAGCCGCGGCCGGGCCAAGTCACGAACAGCGGTCGTGTAGCGGGGGAATGGGCGGGTCAGCGACTGGTCCGGCAGCCACCGGGACGCTTCCCGTTCCGTGCCGTCCAACGCGGGTTCCGGTGCGCCCGGCAGCTCGGCCAGGGTGATGTCCGCCAGGTCAGCGGGCGCGTCGGGGATCCACCCCGGCCCCGTGATCAGGCCGGTGTCGGCCAGGCGGTGGCGGGGGTACAGGCCGGCGGCAACCTGCGACAGGCGGTGCCGGTTGCTGTTCAAGAGGGCGCGGGTGCGCCGCCACTCATCCTGCGACTGCAACACCCGGGGATCCTGCTCATCGCCCACGAACCACTCATCCTCTGCGCTCGACCGTTGACGGGGAAGCGGCGCCGACGGTGCGGGGATACCGAGCTGCGCCACAGGCACCCCGAACACCTCCGCCAGCCGATGCCGATACCGGAACGACGGGGCCTGCTCGCCCCGCTCCCATCGAGACACCTGACCGGCCGACACAGCCGACCCCACCCGGTCAGCAACCTCCTGCTGGGTGAGGGCCGCAGCTAGCCGCAGTTCGGCGAGCCGGTTCGGTGCCTCGATGCCTGTCATGGTTGCCGCCCCCGACTGGTCGTTGCGTTGGCGTTACCTGACCAGCGTATGGGCGCGTGCTGGGCGACGCCCACAAGGTGCCCACCGGTCGCCCACGGAACGCCGTTCCGACGCCGGGTGGCCCGGATCACGCTGGGGTCATCAGCACGGCAGGCGGTCATCGGGGAGGTGGGGGAGTGCGTCAGGTCTGGTCTTCGGAGTCGCCGTGGAACACCCGGCGCCGCTCGTCCAACAGCTTCAACACGTCGACGGGGTTGCATTCGCGTTGCGGCTTCTGGGGTGCGCCGGGAATCTTCCGATGCCCGATCACCCCGGCCGTCACCAGCGTGTGGACCTTCGTCCGACCCATCCCGAGCAGCGTGGCAACCGATCCGGTCTTCAACCACTCGCCGGCACGCACCCGGCGTTCAAGGTCGGCGACCTCGTCTTGCGGGCGCTCGGCGCGCTGCTCGTCCCCCATCACCACTGCTCTCAGCCGCTGGAATTTGCGGTGAGCGTACCCACTGTTCCAGGTGTTCGCGATCACCGCCGCTGCCATTGATGCCCTTCCGCTTCGATCGTGCTAGTGTTCAATCTGTTCGCACTGGTCGAACTGTTCGCAAGTCTGACACAGGGAAGCCCGTAACGCGAACAGCCAACAGTCCAACCTGGGGAGCCCGACGTGACCGAACGAGCCAAGCTGACCGCAGAGATCGCCGACGCCCGGCGGTCCCTGACAGTCGTCAGCTGGATCGTGTGGACCGTCGCCGTCGTCATCATGATCTACGGCATCCCGATCGTGTACGAACTGCTCGTCGACCACCAAGTCCCCAAAGGCTTGGCTTGGCTTCTCAGCCCCGCCGTAGACGGAGCCCTCGCCGTCGGCATCATCGCCACCAACGTCCTCGCCCGCCTCAACCAGCCCTACGGCTGGGTTGGCGCCATCCGCTGGGTTGCCGGCATCACCACCTGGGGCCTCAACACCGCCGGCCCGTGGACCAACCCTGGCGGCGTCGACTGGTTGGGTGTCGCCACCCACACAGCCGGGCCGCTCATGCTGTTCGTCCTCGTCGAAGGTGCCGCCCAATTCCAACACCGCACCGGCAAAGCCATCGCCCGCATGGAAGAGAAACTGTCCGCGCTCGACGCCCAAGCCGCGAAGGACGCCTCAGAGCGCACCGACATGGCCGACCGCCTCCGCCGCCTCGAAGCGGACCTTCGGGCGGCGGAGGCGCGGGAGCAGCAGTACACCGAAGACGCCGCCTCCGCGAACCGCCGCGCAGAGTCGGAGGTCGCCTCCGTGAAGGCCACCGCCGCATCCGACGTGGAACGCATTCGCGCCGAAGCGGACGCGGAGGTGGGCATCCTCCGGCAGCGGTTGGAGGCAGCGGAGGCCAAGGTGGTCACCCTCCGGGCGGCTGCGGAGGTCACCGCCACCGAGCACACCGCAGCGCTTGCGAAGGTGCGATCGGATGCGGCGGAGCGGTTGGCCCGGGTGAGGGCGGAGGCGCGTCTCCCGCACCTCGACGACCGGCGCTCCGGTGGCACCCGCCGAAACGCCTCCGGAGGTAAGGCGAAGACCACCACCGGGTCGGGTTCCCGTGTCGTCCTCAGCGACGAAGAAGCAGTTCAGAAGTGCGTTGCCGAACACCCGGAGCCCAACTTTCCGTGGACGCAAGGCGAGATCGTTCGCATCGTCGGCTGCGGTTGGGGGCGCGCCCCGAGGCTTTTGGAGGCCATCGCGGAGTGCCACTCCGGCGGCACCTCCACCACCACCGCGGAGGGCACCTCCGCCACATCCGGGGGCGTCACCGCTGACGCCTCCGACGACACCACGGAGGGGCCGGTTGCTGGACCTGTCGCACATGCCGGATGACACCGGCGCCGAAGCCGCCGCGTACCTCCGCGAGGTGTGGCAGTGCTTCCCGAAACACCTACCCGACCTGATCACCGAACCGGAGGAGGAACCCGATGACCACTAGCGCCCTGCCCGCCCGCACCACCACGGTTGCGGCAACCGGCACCCCCGAGATCAGCATCGTTGTCGACGAGGCACCCGCACCAGCCGGGGAAACGCTGGACCACGCCAACATCCACGCCCACAAGGACTGGCGGCACGTCGCCTCCGAGGTCGTCGGCTTGGCCGCCGCGTTCACCGCCGCCGCCGCGGTCGGTGGGATGGCCACGAACACGCTGCTGGCCGTATCCCACACGCTCGCCGTCATCGCGGGCGCCCTGGTCGGGGTGCTCGTGTGGCTGCTCGCCGAGAAGTACCGGGAGGGCCGCCGGTGGGTGTACGCCGAGTCCGACGAACCGTACGACGGCAACCCCGCATCGACCCCCTGACCAGCGCAAATACGAGGAATTCGAGACGCCATGCCATCGAAAATCTATGAGATCAACGTCTTCAAGGATCAGCGGCCGGTGCGGGACATGCCGGCGTTCCTGGCGCCTGTCGACCTCGAAGACGGCGAAGCCACCGAACGCACCCTGAACCAACATCTGCTCGGCGCGGCACGACGGGCCAACGCTCACCGCGCCGACATGCACCGTTTCCACCTGGAATTTCGGGACATCGATGCTGCCGGCAAGGGGCGCGGCCCGGTGCTGTTCCGCTGGGTGATGCCCGCATCGGAGGACTCGTGATGGCCGGGCGTTCAAGGAAACCCGAGGTCAACCGCCACCAGTGGCATGAGCGGCGGGTCGCCGAGGCCCGCACCCCCAAGGAGAAGTTGTGGGCGCTGTGCCACTGGCTGGTGGCGGAGGCGTTCCACGCCGGACCTGACCAACTCCAGGCCGCGACCGTGATGGTTCGCGACCGGATCACTGAACTGACTGAGGCCAGGAAGGAGGCGACCCGATGACGACGACTGTCACCGAGCGTGAAATTCGATCCCCCCACAATGGGCGGGTTCCCCTGTTGGACAGCCCGCCCGCGCCCGCACGTGCGGGCGCGAGGATACCGATCACGCTGAGTTTCAGCAAGGCGTGGACTGTTGCGCGTTCTACGTGCGCGTCGTGGTGGGCGTGGACCGCCCGGCCTGCGTCTCTGCGGGACCTGTGGGCCGCCTCGGCGGTCGACCCGAAGCGGATCCCCGGCAACGTGGCCGCCCTGCGCATCGCGTGGCAGGTGTCGAACTGGACCGACCGTCTGGTCATGTTCGCCGCCCTCGCCGTCGCCCCGACCTTCCTTACCGGGCCGCTGCGGTGGCTCGCCGCACGCCCCACCCGACGGTGGGCGTTCTACCTCATCCTCGCGGCGTTCGCCGCCACCTTCGCCCTCGGAAAGGGGTGACTGCCATGTTCAACGTTGGTATCGGCTTCGGCCTCGTCATCATCGCCATCACCGCACAGTTCCTCATCTCCAAGCGGCTGAAGCACGCGAAGGTGTCGAAGGTCTTCTCGTGGATCGCCTGGGGCGGGGCGCTGTTGGGCGGTATCGCCATGTCCAGCGACTTCGGTAACGCCGTCGGCATTTCAGCCGGTGGTGCTGCCGTCGCCTCGGTCGTGGCTCTGCTGTTCATCGCTGTGGACGTCGCGGATCGGCGCCCCGACTGGCCGGCGTTCGTTCTCATCTGCCTCGCGCCGACGCTGATGCGGGTCACGGGCGGGAACCTGGGCAACCTTTACGACGTGCTGCTGACCCCGTTCGATGGCATCGTTGCGGGCCTGCGCGGCTTCATGGGGATGTGACCTGTGGATCCGATCTCCATTGGCCTCACCATCCTGGCGATCTACGGCATGTTGAAAAGGTCGCCGGAGTGGGCGGGGGGGATGGCCGAGGAGTGGCGGGCTGCCCGCCAAGGTGAGACATCCCCAGCAGCGGCAGCCCGCCGGCAGCGGCTCATCGCTGCCGGCATTGACCCGGCGGCGGGTGGGCCGATGCGCCAGTACGTGGGTAACCGGTGGCGGGAGCATTGGCTTGACGCCGACGCGAAGGCAACCCAGCGGCGTGCCGGCCGGCTCGACAAGGAAGCCGCCGGGGAGGTGCTGTCCCGGCGGGAGCGGATGCAGTCGCGCCTGGACGATGAGACCACCCGGCTGGCGGAGCGGTGGCGGACCCGTGAACCCTCCGACGTTGTCCCACCGGTAACTGTTGATGGCGGGAAGCCCGTCCCGCCCGGGGCACCGGGGGACACCATCCCGCAACCCGACGGCGGCCCCAACCCGGACCGTGATGGAGGCGGGGCGACAGCAGGGCAGCAGCCCGACGACGCACCGCCGGCCAGCACGGTTCACGGCGACGACACAGACGTCCCCCGCAGCGGCGGCCAAGAACACGACGACACCTTCACCAGTTGGGTGCGCGATGCACCCCCAACTGGCACCACCGCCCCCACTGAACGGGAACCCATCCGGGTGGACGCCACCGTCGGCGCCCCCGCCAGCAGTAACACCCAACCCGCCGCGCTCGCGGCGATCACCGCAGGAGGAACCATGTCCGTTGTTGCACAGCAGGCCGTCACGGGTGTTGTTTCCGGCGCCGCCGAGGCCCGCGCCATACAGGCCGCTCTCATGCACGCCACGGAGGAGTACGTGGCGCATCTCAACCGGCTACGAGCCCGCATCTACTCCCTCGGTGAGCAGACCCTGGGCACCGTCCAGATGTCGGGCAAGTCGCATGTCGTCGCCAACACGGCCGCTGCGGCTGAGGCCGCCGCTGCGGCGACCGCGAACGCCCGCGCTTGCACCTCGGAGGTGGAGCCGCTTCTCGGCACCGTCGCCCGCGCTTTCGACCGCATCAACAGCTGACCCGTACGGACGAGGAGGACGCCATGGCAGTGACGACGCACCGGCCGGTAGCGCTGCCCACCAGCGCGCCCACCCCGACGACGAGGCCGACCCCCACGCCGGTACCTGTGGGGGCGGCGGCAATGCAACCGTGGTTCATTGACGCCGCAGACGACAGGCGTAAGCGCATGCCGTACCTGGTGCCCGTCGACCACGACAACCACCGCACCGCTCACGTCCGCCACCAGTGCCCGAAGATGCGCAACCTCAACGGCGGCGGACGTGAGCGGTGCGAGGAGTACGCCTGGCTGCTTCCCACGGACCCGCCGCAGTTCTGCCAGCGGCACGGGGAGCGGTTGGACCCGCCGCAGGACGCGCCGAAGGTCAGCCAGTTGATCGGCGAGGCGAAGCGGTTGCATGCCCGCACCGCCGCAGCGTGGGGGTTGCCGGCCACCGCGGCAGCCGCCGACGTGGTTGCGGCGCTCGCTGACTTGTCGGCCGCCCACGTGGGTCTCACTGTCCCCGCCGCTACTGGCGCCGTGTATGTGGTGACGAAGCGGACCCTCACCAAGCGGGCGGTGGCCCGAAATCGCATCGAGAAAGGGCAGCGGGTCGGCCGTCGCATCCGGGACATCAACCGTCGGGCGCAGCAGGCGGCGATCACCGCTGGGGAAACCGGGCTGTGGGCGACCGCGGTCGCCGCCACCGACATCAACACCTGGGCGGGTCGCATCGTTGCCGCAGCCGGCATGATCCGGTGGGCGTTCAGCATGAAGCCGTGGTGGGATGCCGCCGATGCCCGCCGGAAGATCGAACCCGCCCCGGTTGCCGTGGATGTGGCTGTTGCCGACAAGCCTGTGGAGGCACCCGACCCCCTGCGGCTGCGTGCCGTCAGCACCTGGGCGATGCTCATTGGCCTCACCGGGGGCCCCCTCGCGGGAACCGAGCTGGTCGACTACAAGCAGTTACCCGCGTGTGAGGTTGGTGCGGCCACCCGCACACGGCTGCCGAACTGGACGGCGAAGGTCGTCGCGAAGGTTCCCGGGTCCATCAACATGCGGGAGTCCCGCCCCAACCTGCTGGGCCGCATCGCCGCTGCCTACGGGTGTACTTACGCCGACGTGTCGTTCACCGCCGACGAGTCGGACCTGTCCATCGGTTGGTTGCGGGTGCAGCCAGACAACCTGCTGGCCGAGACGAAAATCTGGCCGGGCCCAAAGGTTGCCAACGACTGGCGTAACGGGCGATCTCGCATTGGCCGCTTCGACGACAGCCGAGACATCCGGTACCAGTGGTGGACGAAGCAGGGCGCCGTCCATGACCTGATCTCCGGGTGCACCGGCTCCGGCAAGTCCGAGTTGGTGGCGCAACTGCTGCTGGCGTCTCTGCACTCGGATGGGCGTGTCCTTGACTGGGTGGGTGACCCGCAGGGAGGTCAGTCGTACGGGCAGTTGAAGGAGGCCGTCGACTGGTTTGCCCGCGACACCTCCGAGATCAAGCTGATGTTGTTGGCCGCGCTCAAGGAGATGCTGCGCCGCAACGACGAACTGTCCGAGAACAACATCAAGACGTGGTACCCCACCCGAGACATGCCGCTGCTGGTCATCACCCTTGATGAGGTGCAGTCGTTCATCGACGACCCGATCATTCTGGAGTTGGTGGAGAAGCTGGTCGGCATGGGACGCAAGTGCGGCATCAAGATGCGGCTGATCACGCAGATCCCGGCGGCGTACAACCTGGGTGGTTCTACGTACATCAAGGAGCAGTTGAAGGCCGGTCAGACGTTGATCTTCCGGGCGATGACTGATGTTGCCGGCCGGTCCGCCGTTGACAGTGATTGCCCTGTTGACCCGACGGAGCTGCCGTCGGTGTGGGGTGCGAACACCTGTGCCGCAGGGGAGACGACCGCCGGTCTGATGTTCGTGCAGGGTGTCAACGGCCGTGACGTGTACGGGCGCGCAGATTTCACTGGTGACGACATGGGTGTGTGGCTGGTCGACGGCGAGGGCCAGTCGACGTTGACGCCGGGGGTGTTTGGCCGGGAGGCGCAGCAGGAGTCTGGCGTGTTGTGGGGTGACCGGAAGGAACGTGCCCGCCGGTTGCTCGCGGCGGGCCGCTCGGATGCTGATCTGCTGTCGGGCGGTAAGGCCATCGAGCTGTTGGAGGCTGCGGCGGTTACGCAAGCCACCCCGGCCGCGCAGCGCCCTCCGGAGCAGCCGTCGCCGGCCGCGCAGAAGGTGGCCCGGGTGTCCCGTGATGTGGTGCTTGAGGCCGCCCGAACTGCCGCGAATGAGCGCGGTGTGGTCACCAGGGATCAGCTGATTGCCAGGCTTGCCGCGATGGCCGAGCCGATGAAGGACGGCACCCGCGATAAGGCGCTCACCGACCTGATGGCGGACGGGAAGCTTCGGCGAATCAAGAACGCGCTGTATGAGGTGCCAGGCTACGGAAGTGCCGCTGCTACTTTGTTCGAGCCTGCGGGGGGATCCAAGTGACCGCGCAGCCGTTCACGCCTGGCGCAGACCGCCGTGATTGCGCCCTGTACCGCTTCTGGGTGCGCCACCCCCTCACCGGGCAAATCGTCCTCGGGTATGTGGGGGAGACGGTGCGGATGCCGTTCGTGCGGCTGATGGAGCACATCTACGACCAGCCGTGGGCGGACACCATCGTCCGGTGGGAGGTCGACTCCACCACGTACGCAGGGAAGGCTGCCGTGTTGGCGGCGGAGAAGGCGGCAATCGAGGCTGAGCGCCCGCTGTACAACATCGAGCACAACATGGGGAACCCGCTGCGGGTGAAGCCGTGGGAGGCGGTGGCGCAGCGGCAGGCACGCGAGCCGGGCTGGCAGCCTCCGGCCAAGGGCACCCGGGCTCCCCGCCAGCGGCGCACCACCCGGGCCGCAAGCGCGCCTACGGCTGCATCAGCGTGGTCGTGGGAGTGGACACCCGGGCGGATCCGGGTCGCGGCGTGGGCTGCTGGATGGTTGGTGATCGCCTGCGTGGTGGGTTGGCAGACTGCCTCCGGCCCGGTGGCCACCGCCGGTGACGGGGTCGCCTACGGGGCTGGTGTCGCTACGACAGCGGTTGGTTTGCTGCTGCCGGGGAAGCGGCGGCGCCGTCGCAGGTCCCGCCGGTGAGCGTGTGGCGGTGGAGGTCGTTCGACGCTGCCGGTGTGCTGCGGGCGGAGAACACGTTGACGGATCCGTGGGCGGACACCCCCGACAAAGCCGCCAACCTGATTCTGGCGCGGATGATGGTGCGGGCCGCCCCCGACTACGGCCGGTTGCGGGGTTGGCGGGTGTTGGCGTGCGACGACACGGCTGAGGGTTGGGCGTGCGCGGACGAATGGTTGAGCGTGGTCGAGGATGCCCGCCGGTAGCGTGGGCGGATGCGACCGCACCCGCTGACACCTGGGCTGACGTGCGTGTACACCCGGCACCTTGGGCCGTTCAAGCGGTGCTTGCGGGGGCTGCTCGACCTGTCGGAGGCGGCGCAAAGGTCAGCGGCGTTGGACGCGCGTATGCGGCCACGATCGTTGGCCACAGGTAGCGTGGAAACTGGCGGGCCGTCGGGGTAGAGGCCGACGGCCCCGCCCCCGACCTCTACCGGGAGCAACCCATGACAAGCAAAACACCCGCCAACCAAACCATTGGCGACAAACTGAAGCGTCACCGCAAAGCCGGCCGACTCACCCAAGACCAATTGGCTGAACGCGCGAACCTCAGCGTCGAGATCATTCGGAAACTTGAGCAAAACGTGCGCCGCTCCGCGAACCTCGCCACCCTCCACGCGCTCGCCCGCGCCCTCAACGTGTCCACCACCGCGCTGATCGGCGACGCCACCGAAGCCGCAGCCCGCGCCGAACCGGACCACCGGCCACTGTCACTGGCCGCCATACGCCGTGTCGTCGCCCCCGTGCGCGGGCTCGACGGCGCACTGCTGACCGCACCTGCCGGCGACCCACCCACCCTCGACGTGCTCACCGGGCGGCTACGGGCCGTTGACCGCACCTACCAGCGCAACGGCTACGCGGAGGCACTGTCGCTTCTGCCGCCGCTGCTCGCCGATGTTTGCGCCGCCACCGACATCGCCACCGACCAGGACCGGCAGGCCGCCTACGCTTTGCTGGCACGCACCCAACACCTGACCGGGAACCTGCTCATCCAATTGCGCGCGGCCGACCTGGCGCAGACCGCGCTGACGGGGGCGCTCGACGCCGCCCGGCAGTCCGGCGACCGGGTTGTGGCCGCCACGGTCATCCAGGGCATGTGCTGGCTGCTGATGCGCCAAGGTCGCCTCGTCGAAGCCGCCGAGTTGGCCACCACCACCGCCGATGCGGTGGAACCCCGATTCTCCCGGGCCACCCCCGGGGAGCTTGCCGCCTGGGGGTGGCTGCTGGTGGGTGGTGCTGCCGCGTTCGCCCGCGACAACCAACCGGACCGCGCCGCAGACTTGGTTGATTCGGCACAGGCCGCCGCCGTCCGGATCGGCGAGCGCGCTCCCGGCGGCGAGCACCTGATGATGGTCGGCGGGTTCGATGCGGCTCGTGTGCAGATGGCCCGGGTGGAGAACGCCGCGGTGGCCGGCGACCCGGGCAAGGTGTTGGACTTGGCGCGGCTGGTGCCGCCGGGGCCGACGCCTGTGGGGTCGAGCTGGCAGCGTCACCGCCTGGACGTGGCGTGGGCGTATGCGCAGCGCCGGGAGCACGGTGAGGCGACTGGTGTGTTGGTGGAGTTGCGGCATCTTGCGCCGGCGTGGTTGCGGCAGCAGCGCTACGCCCGAGACATTGTGAATGTCATTTCGGACGGTCGGCGTCGGGCGATGACGGAGGATTTGGCGGATCTGGCGGCGGTGGTCGGCTACACGCCTTGAGGTCGCACATGGTGTACCACTCCGGTCGCTGACGGTGGTTTGCGGTACGTGGGGTACCTGCCTTTCTTCCGCCGGGCAGGTCATTCTCAACATGTCAGTACATGTTGCTGACGGGAATGGCGCAGTGGCTCGTGGCCGGGACGGCGAGGGCCGGTGTTGCCGACCTCACGGCGTGGCGGCTGGTTGGCTCCCCAGCCCTTCCGGCCGCCACCCACCCCAACGCGCGACAGGGGCTCACAGTGGACGCGTGGCGGTTACACAACGGCAGGGCGGTGCGCGGCGGCACCCCGACCCCGAGGGGTACGGAAGCTAACACCCGCCTGGACGCCGACCACCTGTTCGCGTGCGGGTCGTCCGGTTGCCGGGTCGCCCGCAACCGGGGTCACCGCTACCCGAGGCGGTCGCGGTGATCGTTGAAATGGATGTGCCGCGCGGAACCCGCCTGCACCTGCTTTCCCATGAGATTGACCCCAACCCGACCCGCCGTGATGAGGTGGTGTGGGCGGTGGCGGTGCACCGGGATGCCACCGCCGGGATGGTGCGACTTCACGGTCACACGTGCGGGGCTGAGGGTGAGTGCGCCAAGGGGTGGTGTTTTGAGGCGCGGGTGTTGGTGTCGGCGATCCGTGCGAACCAGAACGGCTCCCGGTGAACGCCGTCCACTGATCTTTACTGCACCCGACGGAACCGGCCCGGACTCTTCCCCGTTGAGTCCGGGCCGGTTCTGTGTGTGCGGGTCATTCGGATGGCTTGCTGCCGCTGCGCTTGGAGGGCTGGGCTTCGCCGAGGATGACGCGCACCTGCTGGATGGTTTTGTAACCCGACCGTTCGCGGATGTCGTTCTGGGTGGTGCCGGCGGCGCGTTCGGCGATCATCGCGGCGTGGAGTGGTGCTTTGAGTTCGGCGAGTTCGCGCAGGAGTTGTTTGTGGCGTCGGCCGAGGTCGTCGAGGTCGCTCATGGGTTGATGCTAGCGGTAGCACTAGTGCGATAAATCCTCCGTTCGGATGAGTGCTAGTGCTTGTGCTGATACTAGCGCTAGCAGTAGGCTGATGGCACAAAGGACAACGAGGCAGGGGAGCGGACATGACCCACACGGTGCGCATCGAAATCGAGACCGCCAACGGCACCAAGCAGCGGACCGTCCGCAACGCCACCCCCGAGCGGGTCGCGCACCTTCGGCGCTGGGCACGGACCAACACCCCGGCCGGCGCGACCGCCACCGTCACCGTCAACTGACCCGCCCCGCCCGAAGGAGGCACCGATGAACGAGCTGCTGGAACTGATCCGCGAGTACGGCCGGACGATGGACACGGCGGCCAGGGAAGACCTCACCGGAAACCGGCATGCGGCGGAAACGGAGAGAAGGGCGTACCGCCTGATCGACGAGATCGAACGACGACTCCGCGACCGCTGACCCCAAACCCGAACAGGGCGCGCCCTCCGGCCACACGGCCAGGGGGCGCGCTCGTTTGGGTGGACTACGGGTCGCCTACCCGACGATCGCGCTGTCTCGTTGCCGCTGGTCGATACGGTGCCCGGCATGATCCGTACCCGCCTGAGCGTCACCGCCCTAACGCTCGCTGTGGCTCTGACCGGCTGCGGTGGCGACGGCGACCCCGAGCCGGCCGCAGCCGCGACGAGCGCCGCCCCGTCGCCCACCTCAGCGTCGCCGTCGCCGAGCGCCAGCCCGACACCCTCACCCACCCCCGCGCCCCCGAAGCCGCCGGTCGACGGCGGCAAGTACGCCAACCCCATGCGGCTCATCGAGGCGCTCAGCCCCGGCGGTATCGACTGCGTGGACTACTCGGCCGTTGCGAGCCCGACGGGCGCAGTCGCCCGGGGCAGCTGCTACGTCGACGGCGAGGAGTACACCATCGGCATCTACAAGACGGAGGCGCAGGCCCGACAGCAGCCGAGGTCCATGGCCATCCTGCTGGAGGACGTCGCCGACGTGAACCTCGTGTTGGGGCGGAACTGGACGGTGGGCTGCCCAGACGAGGCGGCGTGCCGGAAGGTGGCCCGGACGCTGGGCGGCGAGGTGTTCCACCAGCCCATGTGACCCCAGGCAGCAAGCAGCGCCCCCCGACCAGCTGTGAGGCCAGGTGGGGGCGCTTCGTTTCCGCAGGTCACGGGTACATGGTCGGGGTGGATCGTGAGCATTGGCGGGCGCTCGCGGCACGGCATGGACGCTGCGACGTGGAACCCCGCCGATGCCGTGACTGCGGGTACGCCCTCTTCCCCTGCTGGTACCGGCTGCGCGCCGACGCCGAACTCGCCCCTAAACGCGAAAGAGCGGCCACCCCCACACCTCCGGCCCGCGCAACGGCAGGCAGGGAGATGTGAGGGTGGCCGGTGAGGTGCCGCCGCTGGGGAGTAGGAACGGCACCAGATCGTGAGGCGGAACGTCAGGCGGTGGGCTCCGACAGAGGCCGGTCCTTCACGCCGCTGTTCTGCGCGGCCGAGGCCACACCCGTCGGCCGGTAGAAGCCCAGGTGCACGGCCACAGCGATACCGAAGCTGATCGCCGTGGTGTACACCACCGGGATCCACTCGAACACCGCCGCCGTGTTCTCCGCCTGCAACCAAGCGGAGAGGACCGAGTTCACCGCCGACAGGGCAAGCAGCAGCACCGCCTTCGTGCCGGCGGACGTGGACTGACGGGTGACCAGGCCGACGAGGATCGGCAGCAGGACAGTGATGGCCAGGGACAGCAGGCCGCCGAGGTTCGGGGCGAAGCCGTACACGGGCAGCTCGGGAACGTCGTTCATGAGTCCTCCTTGGGGATGTCGAGGGCGGCCCGGACTGCGCAGTCCTTGGCTTCCAAGAGCTTGCGAAGTCCGGCCGTCAGCTCTGGCCCGTCAGGCAAAACGCCGATCAGGTGCTGGGCCAGGTGATGGAATGGCTGGCTGATCGCCCGCAGGTGCGGCGGCAGATGGTCGAACGCGAAGTAGCGGGCGATGCTGACGGTGGCCTGGTGCCGGCCGTTGAGGTGCTGCATGGATCGCTCCCCATGACAAAGGGCCGCCTAAGCTGGGCGGCGTGATGGACGGTGGCGAGAAGGTCGAACCGTGGCTGCTGCCCGGCCTGCAACGGGTGCGCCGCTGGCAGTCAGGTCACACCGCCGGCTCCGACAGCCGACACATCACCCTCGGGCGCACCACCGACGAGCGTTGGGTGGTGGAGCACACCGACATTCGGGTCGGCTCACACACCTACCGCAGCCGCGAGCGCGCCGAACGTGAAATCGCCCGCCTTATGTGGGACGGGGCGTGGGTTGAGGTGCCCGCCGTCATCGGCGCCAACGGGCGGGCCGAAGGATGGGTGCGCCGCGGCGGGACCTGGATGCGCGACGGTCAGCAGGACTGAGACGGTGGGGGCGGCACCGGGTTCTGCTTCCGGGCCTCATCGTTGCGAACCCGGGTCGCGTCGTTCGCCACCCGGGCAGCCGCCGACTCCGCCCGCACATCAGCAACCTCAGCGCGCACCCGCAACAACTCCGCGAACGCCGCCTGCGTCTTTCCCCGGTCATCGGCTGCCATCGACAACAACACCTTGTCCAAGGCGTCATCCGCCCGCGCCGCAGCAGCCCGGTCCCGGTCGTTGACCCGACGGTCCGCCTCATCAACCGCACGATCTTCCGACGCCGCCTGCGCCCTCGCCGCCGTCGACCGCGCTGACGCGTCCGCGTACTGGGCGAGACACGACGACACCCGGGCGTACCCGAAAACCAGGGCGCCGATGAGCAGCGCGTACACGACCATGCCGGCGGTGATGACACGCACCGACCCGGGTGTGCCCAGCCACGTCCACACCCGGCGTGGGGCGAGAGCTTCAGGCACTGTCATCGTGGACCCCCATTGCGTCGTGTGCGGTCATAAGCACGGCGGGCCGCCCATCCGAACAGCAGGTATCCGCCGCCGCAGGCAACGGTGAGGAGGACGTACTGGATCGGGGTCACGGCGCGGACTCCGAGGGTTGCGGTGGTGTCGGCGGTGCAGGTTCCACGGGTGGTCCTGTACCCGTTGCGGTGCGCATCCATGGCGTGTACAGGGCCGAATATGGGGCGAGGGGGATGCCCCAGAACCAGAACGGGGGCAGCGACTCCAGCACTTTCGCCCCGGACAGGAACAGTTGGGTGACGGCCGCCCCGGCGTAGATCACCCAGATGGCCAGTACCAGGATCATTATCAGGTCGCGCACCTGCTCGGGCCGACTGCGGGCGGTCGTCACGCGGGCCCCCGTGTGTGTTGTTGGGTTAGGCGACGAGCCGGCGGGCCAGCTCGTCCGCCACCTGCTTGGCCACGGTCGGCGGGATCGCGTCCGCGATGGCGGTCGCGTCGAGCCCGGCCAACAC
The DNA here is from genome assembly GCF_055587245.1 of Micromonospora sp. NPDC047756. Lineage (NCBI taxonomy): Bacteria > Bacillati > Actinomycetota > Actinomycetes > Micromonosporales > Micromonosporaceae > Micromonospora > Micromonospora sp. NPDC047756. The sequence goes on along the minus strand of NZ_JBVJGQ010000008.1, from coordinate 92,336 downwards.
GCCCTGGACGATCGCCGGTTCGTCGGTGAAGTCCCGGGCGGCGAGGGCGGTCAACGCCGTCTGCAACGCGGCAATCTGCTCCCCGAGGGACTTGAGCGTCGGGTGCGCGGGGGTGTACTTCGCCGCGGTGGCGTCCTCACCCATGGCCATCCGGGTGTAGATCTGCCCGATCGGGTTGCGGCCGTCCAGGACGGTGAGGTTCTTGTGGACGGTGGCCAACCAGTTGTGCTCTTCGGGGGTCATGTCGTCGTCCTCCACTGTCAGCCCCAGCACAATGGCCAGGATCCGCTCCATCAACTTCCGGTTCCGGCAGTGCCGCCGGTCGATCGTCAGGTGCCAGTGCCACAGGTGGGAGCTGTCCGAGCTTGCGGGGCGGTCGCGTGGGTTGTCCCAGCCGTCCACGATCTTGTCGCCGTTGACGTTGCCGTAGAACTCGACCACCTCGTCGAGCCGTCCGCCCTTCATCGCGGCGAGGAGCCGCTTGCACTGGGCGATCATCTGGGTGTCGGAGCCGGGCGTGAAGTCGATGCCGGCGACGTGGCGCGCCTGCTCGGCGGTCAGCCCGGACTGCACGGTGTAGGTGCGGCTGGTCGAGTAGCGGGACTTCAGCAACCACTCCTGAGAGCGGTGCGCGCCGCGTAGGTGCGCGTTGTCGCCCTTGGATCCGAACGCGACGCGGGGCCGGTTGGTGCGCCGGCACAGTTCGTCTCCGAGCCAGTCGATCTCGTCGGTGACGATCTCCCGCGTCCAGTAGGACTCGGCCTGCAACTGAGGATATGTGGGCATCGGTGTCCTCTCAGGTCAGGGAAGGATGACGACGGAGAGACTCGTGTGTTGGGCGTTGAGCTTGATCTGCCCTGTGCCCGACGACGCCGCGCCGCGCAGTTTGAACGTGTGGTTTCCTGACCCCGACAGCACGACGGTCATTGACCCGGACGTGGTGCCACGCGTGTTGGCCTGCACCGCAAGGTTGCCTGGCCCCCACACCGACTGCGGGAACGCCTGATCAACGCCGTCGATCATCACGTTGACCACGGCCAGCAGGGACGCGGTGCCAGCGCCCGTGAGGACACAGTCCGCTGTCCACGTCAGCAACGCCACCGCACTCGCGCGGGGCACATTTTTTGTGATCGAACATCCTGGCAGGTCGGTGGTGGTGGTCGTCAGGGTGAACAGGCTGGACAGGGTGGCGGTGCCCTGGAGGGGTTGCTTCGCCAGCAGCGTCGACTCCACAGCCTCCGCCAACTGCTGACCCAGGATCGGCCCGTTCGGGGCGTCGTTGGTCGTCTGATACGGCAGACCGAAGGTGGGGGTGGTTCCCGGCACGTGCGCCTCCTGTCACGGGTGGCAAAGGGTGGCTACTGTCGGTGCCTGAATCAGCCCAGGGGGTGACAGTGAGGCGGGTTGTTGGGTCAGGGGTGCTCGCCGCGGTGCTCGTCGTCGCGGCGGTACTGGTGTGGGTGCGGGTACTCGCCGACCCCGACCCAGTTCCCGTCCCGGTGCCGCTGTCGGTGGGGTCCCCCACAAGGCAGCCGGTGCGGTACGTGCCGCCGGCAACGGAGGTGGCCGACGGGGTGGGCGTGGACCTGGCCGAGTTCGCCGCCTACGTGCAGCGGGTGGTGGACGACCCGAGGGGGTGGCGCACCGACCTCGGGCAGTTCACGGTGCGACTGGTGCATCCCGGGTATCGGGGCACCAACGGCATTGGGCAGGACATTGGTAGGGCGTTCGTCGATGAGGGGTACGCGGTGGTGACCGCTGACGCGTGGGTGCGGGTGGGGCCGCGTTTCGCCGCCGTCGGTGGCAGCTTGGATGACCAGCGCACGTGGGTGGTGTTGCACGAGTTGGGGCACATGCTCGGCCGCATCGACCACGAGGGGTGCCCCGCACCCGGCCAACCTGCGCCGGTGATGCGTCGGGCAACGTACGCGTTGGACGGCTGCGACCTCAACGTGTGGGTGCACCCCTCATAGCGGCCACACCACCAACACCCGGTCGGCGAAGTAGGCGATCTTCCCCGACATCTGCGTCCGGTACTTCAACGTGAACGTCGTCAACCCCGGGTTGAGGCCGGACAGGTAGAACGTGGCCCCCATCTGGTCGGTGAGGCCGATACTCGCCGCCGGCCCGCCCACCGACAACCAGTTGTTCAGCGACCGTTGCGGGGACGTGCCGAGGGTGTTGGCGCCGGAGGCGACGAACGACACGGCCGCCCCCGTTTCCTGGGTGCCGGACTCCGAGAACGCCAGTTGGGCTGACACCACCACCAGTGCTTTCCCGGATGGGCGGATGGTCACTGACACTGACGGGCCGACCGTGGCCAGGTCGGTGTAGGTGGTTGAGGTGGTGGTTTGTTGTGTGACGACGGTGGCGGCGTCGATGCCGCTGGACACCTGCGACAGCAACGATTCGGCGGCGGGGGTGCCCGGCATGGTGACCCGGCCGAGGATCATCCACGAGGACGCTGCCGGGCCGGTGGTCAGGATGCCCACCACATCACCGGGTGCCAGTTGGAGGGCGTCGTTGTTGGTGTTGAGGATGGGCAGGTTTTCGACGAGCATCCCGGCGACTTCAACGACGTTTTCGGCGTTGACCGTGTTCCAGGCTTGGAGGATGCCTTGCCGGTAGCCGAGCCCCAGGGCCGGTTGGGCGGCCAGAACAGGTGTGAGGTCGTCGGTGCCGTAGGACGCCATCAGCCCTCCCCGGTGAGAACGGTGGCCTGTTCGCGGGTGGACGCTGTCAACGGTTGGTTCACGTCGAGGGGGATGGTCATGCGGTCGATGACGTGCGTTTCGGCGCGGCCCGGGTACACAACCCGGATGGGGTCGCCTGGTTCCAACGCCGGGTTGGGGACGGCTGTGAGGTCCACCGAGTAGGGCAGGCCGACCATGCGGGCGAGGGTGGTCGCCGCAGCCGCGCGCGCCCGCGCCACAGATGTGAGCAGCGGGCTGTTGTAGAAGTAGGGGACTTTCCCGAACGGCCCACCCCAGCGGGTGGGCGAGTTGGGGTTGGTGTCCACGGCGACGGCCCGCGCCGGGTATGCGGTGTCCGCGCCTTCCCCGGTCGCCACGACCGCGTTGTACGCGCCGGAGCGGGTGAGCCGCCGGCCCAACTCGACGAGCACCCCGTTTTCGCCGTGGTTGACGTCCCACACGGGGGTGCTGGTGGGGGTGGGGGTGCGGACCACGAGGATGCCCCGGTGGTCCCACCACCACGTTTTGCCGGCGCTGGTCACCAGGTCGTTGCACACGGCGTAGCGGTCTTCCTCGGCGATGGTTTGCCGGCCGATTGGGGCGTCCCGGTCGGCGGTGTCGTCCCATTCGATGGTCGCCCAGGGGTAAATCTCGGTGACGAGGGCGGACAGTAGGGCACCTCGGGTGGTGGCGGCGGGGAACGCTTTGGGTGCGGTGAGCCGGCCGTCAACGATGCCGGCCATGCGGTCGCGGGCGGACACCCTGATGGGCCCGTCGGGTGCGTCGTCTTGCTCGGACGTGTCAATGCGGTGGTATCCGAGGGACACCCATTCGGTGGTGCCGTCACCGAACGCGATGCCCCGGCGGACGAACACTTCGTTGCCGTACGGGGCGAGGAGGGATCCCGCCCCGGTGGGCCACAGGTTGGTGTCGATGGTGGTCAACTCCAGGGTTGACCGAATGTCGGCGGTGCCGTCTAACTGCACGTCACCGTCGTGGATGGGGATGGTGGTGCCGGTGGGGTTGACACCGGTCTGCCCGGGGGTGACAACGCGGGCTTCGAACACAGCCCGGTGTGAGCCCCGAACGGATCGGAGGAACGCGTCGGTGACCGGGCGCATGAGCACACCCCCGGTCGAGCTGGAAGCCGCCGACTGTCAGGAAACGATGACCTCAGTGCCGTCGCCGATGAGGTCTTGCAGGTCAGCCCACGACGTGTGGGCGGCCAGCACTTCACCCCATGTGCCGTACGCGTTGAGCACCGTCTGCCACGTTGACGTTGACCCGATGACGTCGGGGCCGGGGGCGGCGACCTCCGTCATCGGCAGGGTGAACACCCGCCACTCCAGTTCCGCCGTGGGTGGGGTCGCCTCCCTGGTGTCACCCACCGACACGTACCCGCCCGGTGTGGCGGAGATCCGCCCACTGTTCGCGGGCACGTGCACCAGCAGGATGTCACCGGCGGCCAGCAGCAAATCCAGGTCCGAGCGTTCCTGCTCGTCGTAGGTGTTCACATCGAGGGTCCACTGCCGGGATCCGCGCACGTCGGTGACGGCCACCGGCAGGGTGCGGCCTTTCACGTCGAACACCCCGGCCCGGGAGCGGCGGCCCACATCCGAGTAGTCGCGCACCACCACCGCCCGGTTCAGGAACGGCCTGCTGATCGACTTGAGCCACACCGTGTCCAGGTCGGGGACGATCGAGCCGGTGAACGCCGCCGCCTGGGGGGACATGATCACGAAGCTGTCCACGGTGATGGTGACCGCGCCGTTGGTGTTGCCGGACTCCAGGCGGGTCAACACCCCAACCTGGGTGCCGGCGGTGATGTCCGGGTCAGTCATGGTGGCCTGCCAGTCGGGCACAAAGTTGCCCTGGAAGGCGAGCGCCCGCACCGTGGAACCCTGCCAGTCTACCCGGATCTGCCACCGGAACGCCGTGTTGTTCGTACCCACCGGCACCAGGCTAACGGGGAAAGTCAGTGCCCCGCCGACCCGTTTGCCGAGGGACAGTTTCACCGACCCGTCGGTGCCGAACGTCAAATGGGCGACGTAGTAATCACCGAGGCCGGTGGCCCGCACCGGCACCCACACGGTGATCGGTGCGACGGTGGGGGTGACCGGCACGTTCACGTCAACACGCAGGGTGCCGGAGGTGACGCCCACATTCACCAGCGAGGTGAGGAGGGTGCCGGCCGAGGTGTGCAGGTGCTGGGCGACGCCGCCGGGAACAGCGTAGTTGGCGCCGGTGCCGCCGGAGGTGACCCACGAGCCGCCCCACCCGCCGGCCACGGTGCGGCTGAACGTGTCCCACCACGTGGGGCCCATCACCCGGTAGTGGTTGGTGATGTTCGGGGAGAACTCGTAGTCGTCGACCTGCACCGTGCCGGTGACCGGTGTGAGTGCCGTGCCGCCGCGCACGGTTGCCCAGCGGATCAGGTCGGTGGACCGTTGCACCGTCCACGGCTCGGAGTCGAGCAGGCCCGTCGCGGTCAACCGCACCCGCGACAACACCGGGTCGTAGTACAGGGGCCCGGTGGGGATGACGGGTGGGGTTCCGCCGCCTGCGGGGATCGGCACAGGTTCACCTCCGTCCGACTAGCGGGGCAGGATGGCGGTGGCGATTTGGTCGGCGATCCACCCGTGGCCTTTGTCGCTGTAGTGGACTTCATCGGCGTACAAACCCAACGCGGTCGCCTCCGAGGTGCCCTGGTCGGGCATCCTGGCCCGCAGGTTCAGGGTGGCCACGTCTGGGTCGGCGGCGGCCAGGGCGTCGATTTGCGCCAGGTAGTCCACCCAGGTTTGTTCGACGGCGGTCCCCCGTTTCGGCATCTGCACCAGCAGCACACTGCCCGCGAATCCGGCGGTGCGGGCGGCGGAGATCAGCGTTTCGAGGCTGGTGCGGAACGCTGCCGGGCTGGTGCCGGAGGTGGAGTCGTTCGCCCCCCACGGCATGATCAGTAGCCCTTTGCCTTCGATCGCGGTGAACGCCGTCTGCCATGCGGTGCTGCCCGTGAACGTGGCCAGCGTGGCACCGTGCCGTGCCGCATCAACCACCCGCACACCCGACGCCTCATCGGCGTTGTAGGTCATCAAACCCTCGGGGTAGACGGGGCCGGGGCTGGTCACCGTGGACGCCGCGCGGGCCACCACCACCGTGTGCGCCCCAACCGTGAGGGTGCCGGAGTCCCAGATCAGTTGGCCGCTGACCACCGACGCGTTAGCCCCATCAACGACCGTCTCCGCGCCACCGTTCAGCTTGATCGAATACTTGCCAACCGACGCGCCCTTGGTGCCGTACAACTTGGCACGGGTGCCGGTGAACGTGAACGTCACCGACTCGCCGGCAATGACGGCGGCGGCACGCAACCCCAACCCGTACGAACCGGTCGTCACCCCACCTGTTGCCGTGCGCGGGTAGTCACCCGGCAACGGGCTCAGCCGCGGCGACGCCGAAATGTACGCCGTCGTCGCCCCCGCCACCCCCGCCGGCTGGAACCGCGCCCGCAACTCCAACTGCAACACCTGCTGCCACCGGCGGCGCAGCGCCGTCACCCCCGACCCTTCCGAGTTGCTGTCACCGATCACCACCACCGACGCGATGGACTCGTGACGGGCGGCCAACGCCCCATACCAGCGCCGCAACGACCGGTTGTGCCCGGCACCGTCCACCGCGGCGGACAGCAGGTCCAAACGGCGGTTGTTGTCCGCGTCGACCGGGAACAGGGGTCCGTCGCCGACGCGCACCCACAGCCGGTCAACCCCGTCGGGGAACCAGAACAGTTGAAGCTGCCCGTTCCCGTCGGTGGTGACCTGTGAGGCGAGGATGACCGCACCCGGTGTTTCCGACCCGTCGTAGGTGCGAATGTCCGCGAGGGTCAACCCGCCGCTGTCGGCGTACACGACCGCGTTCGCGTTGCCCGCTGGCGCACCGGACGGCAGGTAGGCGTACCGGGTGCCGGCGTCGGGGCCGAGAAGCCGTGCCACTATCGCCTCCCCGCCCCGGCGCCAACGTTGCGTTTCAACTGCCGGTTGGTGTCCTTCACGACCCGCGTGATGCGGCCTTCCAACTGTTGGCCGTCGATCTCGACGTACACGTGGGTGTCGCCTTCGCTGACCTGCGGGGTGGTGCTGGGGGTGGTGGTGATGCTGCCCGGCTGCCCGGACAACCATCCCTTCGGGACGACAGACATGCCGTGCCATTCCATGGCGCGGCGGCCGATGCTGATGGCACGTTCCCGGTTTCCGACCTTGGGTATGAACGCCTCACCTTGGGTTTCCGGTTCGGCGATCATGTACCGGCCGGGGGAGCGTGGCCCGAACGTTGCCGCCTCGCGCAGCACACCCGTGGCGGCTTTCATGTAGCCGCCTTCGTGGACCCCACCCCAGCGGTCTTTGAGGAGGGTGCCGCCGGGGACTTTCAGGTCACCCTTGCTGGTCCACCGGACAGTGCCCTCAATGTAGATCTTCTTGTCCTTGAGTTCGTTGATCTTCGCTTTGAGGACTTCGACGGCAGCCTTCGCCGACTGGGTGTCAGCCCAAAACGGCACCGTCTTACTGGGTGGCACCGTCTTCACGGTGAAGTTGAAATCCTCCACCTGACGTTTCGCCGCCACAGCACCCGGCGCGGACACCGCCGTTTCCTTCACCGGCGGCATCTTCGCGAACGTTTCCAGCAGCAGCTCAATCTCCGCGTCGGTGAGGTTCGTCTGCTGCAACACGCCCCGCAGCGCACCGATGTGCCCGTTGTACGCGGCCGTGGCCTCATCCACCGACTGGGTTTCGTCGTACCGCTTCTGCGCCGCCTCGGCAGCCGCCTTCGCAGCCCTAGCGACAGCGATCCGGTTCTCAACGGCAGCCCGACTGTTGCCGTCAACGGTGTCCTTGTTCTTCTTGAACGCGTCCCGCACAGAGTCGATGGCGTCGATGGCGGACAGGGCGGCCTCGTCGGCGTCCAACTGCACCCCGTTGAGGGTTTGCCACGCCCGCGAGTACGACCCCATGGTGGTCATGGCGTCCTGCATGCTGCCGTTGAGCAACTGCTGCTTGGCGTTGGCGCTGCCGGCCGCCATGTCGGCGTCCTTCATGGCCTGCTCGTACGCGGGCAGCAGTTTGATCAGCTCGTCGGCGTTCATGCCCGACTCGGACAGCACCCGGTTCCACGCCTCAATACCGGCGGTCTTGCCGGACGTTTCGACCAGCCGGGCCAGGGACTCATCCAGGGCTTTGATGTTCTCCGCGCTGCCGGTCCACGACCCGCCCCAGAACACCTCGTTCAGCTCACGGGCCCCCGGGATGATGCCCTCAATGGCCCGCCCAAGTTTGGGGAACCACGAGTCGGAGGCGGCCTGCGCGTCCTGCCCAAGGTCACCCAGGCCGTCACCGAAGACGCGGGTGGCCTCACCGGTGACCTTGCCGCTGACCGCGTACTCCTGCAACGCCTTCGTCAGGCGCTCCACATCGGGGGCAGCAGCCCGGAACTGGTCGAACACCACCCCGGCGGCCTGCAACGCGATGAACGCCCCAGCAGCCCGACCAGCCCACTTCGTGGTGGCCTCCAGGCCACGCCCGGCCCGCTCACCCACCGGACCCAGGTTGTCCAGTTTCCCGCTGAACCGGCCAACAGCATCCTGCGCCCGACCGAACACGGACGTGACCCGGCTGCCCAAAAGGGCGAGGGCGGCGCCGGCCAGAACAACGGCCTGCACCCCGTCGGGGAGGAGGCTGAACAGTTCGGCGAGTTCACCGACCGTCTCCGCGCCCACCTTCAGCACGTCGAAGAAGATTTCCACGGCGGCCCGGGTGCCCGGGTCGGCCAGGGTCTCCCCAAGGGTTTCACCGAGCACCATCAGCACCTCAACGGTGCCCCGGATGGCGGCGTTGCCGGTGGCGATGATCCCCTCAAGGGAGCGCATGTCGCGGGCTTCATCGTTGAACGCGGCCACAGCATCAGCCATGTCCCGCAGCAACGTCGACCCTTGCCGCATCCCGCCGATCTTCCCCACCAGCACGAACACTTCACGCGTCAGGTCAAGCAGCGCGTCGGCCTGCTCGGCGGCATCCTCGAAAAACCGCTCCAGATTGCCGTTGCGGGCGGACCGGTCGATCCACGAGTTGAAGTCGTCGATGTACTGCAACAGGCTGTCCCCGAACGCGTCCACGAACGGGGCGCTGCCGGTGAACAGGTGCGCGAGGGCCAAACCGGTGGACGGAATCCGGGCGTTCACCTTGTCGAAGAACCGGTCCGACGACGCCAACGCCGCATCCAAGCCGGACAGGAACCGCTTATCCCGGCCCAGGCGGAACACCTGCGTGAACGTGTCATTCCACGTGTCACCGAAACGCATCACCTGACGGCGGGCGAACGGCAACGCCACCTCAGCGGTTTCCCGCAGCTCGGTGTTCAGGCCGGCGAACACCCGATCTTGGGCGAGCTGCTGCAACCCCACCAGTTCGGGCTTCAACCGGGCGATCTCATCCACGAACAGCTTCGCGTTCTTCGACAGTTTGTCGTAGGCGGTGGCAACAGCAGCCCCACCCGACGCCCCACCGGCAGCCGCCGACTCCTGCGCCGCAGCCAAAGCGTCGGTAGCGTCGATGACCGCCTCAGCGGCGTCCTGCTGCCGGCGCAACGCCGACTGCACCTGCTCGGAGCCCTCAACGCCCGCCTTCGCCGCCTCGGACTGGTCTTGGCGCAGATCCTTCGCCCGGATCGACACCTCAGTCATCGACTGGACGGCGTCGTCGTACGCCAACTCCGCCCGCCGCATGTCCGCCTCGGGCACCAGCCCGGGTGACTCGGCGTTGATCTCCCGCAGGTGGTTGAGTTCCTTCTGGGCCTCTTCCAACGACAGGGCGGCTTCACGCTCGTCCAACGCCACCCGACCCAACGCAACGCGCATGTCCCGCAGTTCGCGGGTGGCGTCCCGGCGGGCCCGGTTCACATCCAGTTGGGCCAACCGTGATTCGCGTTGCGCGCGGGCCAAGCCTCGTTCGGCGGAAGCGATAGCGCGCGCGTTCGCCGCCCCATTACCCCCACCGCCGCCGCCCCCACCACCGCCGGCCGGTGGGTTGAACACCTCACCGATCGCCGACCCCACACCCATGCCGCCGAGGGCGAGGGTGGCCAGGGATGCGGCAGCACCAGCGGCCAACCCGGGGATCGCCGCCAAGCTGCCGCCGATCGCGGACAGCACCGGGGGGACACCCTGCAACGAGGCGACCGCGGCGGCAGCCCCGCCGGACAGGATGAGGAATGCCCGACCGCCGGCCGTCACCGAATTGAAGTTGCCCAGCGACCCGGAAATGCCCCGGCCGGCGGACGCACCCAGGCGGCGGCCCTCAGCGGCGAACCTGCCGTCAGCGGACCGCATCCGACCCAACGCGTCGCGGGTCAGTCCGTCGCCGAACGCCCGCCCTGCGTCCTGCCCGGCCGACGCGAACCGGCCGGCGCCACGCACCAACCCGTCACCCAGTCGGCGGCCGGCGTTCTCCCCGGCCACACCGAGGGCGGTCACCTCAGCTTGTGCCGCCTTGGATTCGTCGCGGAGCCGCCGCACGTCGGTTGCCCCGTCGCGCATGTCGCGGCGGAACTTGGCCAGTTCGGCGCGGAACTCGACGGCGATGCGGCGCACGGGCCACCCCCCGCCCCGCTAGATGGCGTTCTTCGGCTTCGGGGAACCGCGGCGTACCCGCACCACCCGGGGGATCAGCGCTCGCCGATCCTCCGGGTCTTGCTTGTGCAACCGCATGGCCGTGGTCACCGCGCACTCGGCGGGGGTGATGGGCCAGTAAATCCACTGCGCGCGCGGGTTGTTCCGGTCGGCGTCCTTGGACTGGCAGACGTCGGAGGGGCCGCCGCAGTGGGGGCACACGTCGGCGTCGTACTCACCCAACGCGAGCATCCACCCGCGTTGCTGCTCATCCCACGCCGACTCCACCCACTCCGTGGAGCGGATGAGCCGGCCGGTGGCGTCGTATTCGTGCTCGGTGACCCGCTCCGGGGTCCAGCCCTCAAACTCGCGCAGTGACAGCCCAAGCCGTCTCGCGGCTTCTAACCGCGCCCGGAGGGCTGGGTCATCCGTGAGACGGCGAACGAGTTTGGGACGTCAACCTTGCGCACGTTCAACGCCAACGCCGTGTTTTGCAACTGGGCGAACTGCCATTCGGTGATTCGCTCGTCGAGCAGATCCGCCCACGTCTCGTCGTCAAGGTCGTCGGGGGCGTACGTGGACGCCCGGATCAGGGCGACCATGAAGCTGTCGACGTTGTACCCCAACTGCTGGTCTTCGTCGTTGTCCTTGCGCGGCGGGTGGGCTTTCATCAGCTCGCCCCACACCTTGCGGGACAGGGCACGCATCCGGAACACAAGGGTGTCGGCACGCATCTGATCCTGCACTGCGGTGATCATGTCGCCGATGTCCTGCACAGCGGTGTTGCCGGCAAGGCGCTTGTCCTTCGCCGCCGCAACCTCGGCGTCCGCCAACTGGCGGTGCAGGTCCTCCCACTCGGCTTGCAGGTCCCCGCGCAGGCAAATGTCGACGGTGCGTTCGGGGAGCTTCGCCGCCTGCAACCGGTCCTTGGTGCTCGGCGGGGGTGGTGCCGCCTTCTGGGTGGTTCTGGTAGTCATGGTCAGCCCTTTTCCTGTGCAGCCCTTGGACATGGTTGAAGGCGGTGTGGGCAAGGGCTGCAAGCCCACACCGCCAGCTCAGAGGGGGTAATATCGCCGATGGCTACGCCTGATCGGGATCGACGAACCGCAGTGAGGCCGCTGCACGGCCCGGGAACTTGGCTCCCCGGGCCACCCGCATGTCAGGCGACGACCACGGCGTCCTGCACGACCGGCCCGCTGATGAACGGCTTCTGCGACACGGTCAGCACAGCGTTCGCCGCGCCCGGGTTCTTCGTCCGCCAACCCATCTTCGCCGGGTACACGTCCACGATGTCTCCGGCCGCGATGGCCTGGTCGTAGGGGACACCGATGCGGGCCACGAAGAACCCCGTGGTCAGCCGGGTGAGCGCCAGGTACAGCTCGTTGTCGGCCGGGGAGTCCGGGTTGTGCACGTAGCTGATCGCGAGGGTGTGCTGTAGGCGTCCGGGCTGCTCGTAGTCGGACGTGGAGCACAGCCGCTGGTCGGCCACAACCTGCTCGTCGGTGGACGGGGTCCACCCCTCAGCGGTGAGGTAGCACGACGCGTCGATGACCGACCCGGAGGTCAGTTCGCCGACCGTGGGGCTCGACGGGATGGCGAGGGCGGGCACCCACCAGACGGCCTGGTTACCATCGGCAGGTACGGCTGCGGGCTGGCTCATTGCTGCTCCTTGCTGGTGTCAGCCGACGGTCCCGCCGGGTCACTGGTGGTCTTGCTGCGACGGGCCTGACGGCCGTCCTCGCCGGCCTGCTCGTTGCTCTCCGGCACCTGACTGGTGTCGACGGAACCGCCGTCGGAGGTCGCGTCGGGGTTGCTGGTGCGGGTCCGCCCGTCCTTGCCGACGAACGGCTTCGGCGGTCGGGGATGCACCCGAGGCCCCTCGATGTCCGGCCATCGCTCCGGGTCGTTCACCGGCTCCACACCACGGCGGTGCTCCAACGCGCGGGCTTCAATATCGAAGGTGTGCCCCGTGTTCGTGTCACGGACTCTGATCCACTTCGGCACGACGCCCCCTTACCGCTTCACGACGATGCGAGTGACCGTGGTCGTCGACGACCACGTGAGGTGCGCCAGCCGGTCCGCCGGATCCCGGTACACGTCCAGCAGCGGGATTTCCCACAGTTGGCCGGCGGGAATGGTGAACACCTTGTCCGGTGCGGCCACCCCGTAGGTGGTGTTGCCGGGCACGGCGACCGTCACCGTCATCGGCGACCCGGAGCCGTTGTTGACCAGCAGCGAATACCCGGCACCGCACTTCGCGGTGTCGTTCGCCGCAGCCTGCGTCAGGTTCAGGTTCAGACCCTCATATGAGGGTGTTCGGACGGGGATCTCAGCCATTGGGGCTCCGTGATGAGTGCAGGGTGAACAGGGCGAACGTGAAGTACGGGGGATGACCGTCGGGGGTGCGTGCCTGCTCATCCCTCTGCGGTTGCGGTGGCCCGGCTGCTTCCGGCTGCTGGGTGATGACCGAGCAGAGTCGGCCCGCGATGGTGGGGCGTCGGCGGTGCAGCAGCTCGGACGCCCGATCCAACGCGGTGATGGCCTCACGCGGGTCACGGCCGACCGCTGTGATCTGGGTGGTGGTGGTGACCTCACCGCCGTACCCGTTGAGGGTGATGGTGGGCCGGGTTGCTGGCGGCGGCCACAGAATCAGGTGCGGGTATTCGAGCGGCCCGCCCACCTCGTCGACCTGGCCGACGAACACCTGGTAGGGCAGGGGGTCGAGTAGGTCCGCCAACCCTTGGGCGTGCGCCCACCCCACATCGGTGTCAGCCATCCAACACCTGCCCGGCCAACGCCTCAGCCCCTGCGTAGAACAAGGGCTCCACCACATCCGCCGCCGGCCCCATGAACGGCTGAGGGGCCATCCTCGAAGTGCCGTGCTCAACGAAGTGCGAGTACGAGGCGGTTGGCCCCGTCTCGCCGGTGATCACAGCCGAACCCGGCCCGCCGTCGAAGTCGGAGGAAATGGACGACCGAAGGTGACCCGTGCGAACCGGAGCCTTGGCCTTACCCAACTGCTCCGTCCGCAGCGTTGATGCCCGCACCAAGGCGTGTACCTCGCGACCCAGCTTGTCCGGGCTGTCGTCCATGTCGTCGGCGAGCCGGTCAAAGTCGTCCACCGCTCACCCCCTGCTATCGGGTGGTGGGCTGCCTCAACTGGCAGGTCAGGTCGCGTTGCCACGAAACGCTGCTGCCGGACACGGCTGCCACGGACAAGGTGCGCCCGACAAGGTCAGGGTTCGTGGCGGTCGCGGTGAGCGTCACCAGGTCGTTGGCCTTGTACACCACTCCACTCACGGGCAGGGTGACCCGCACATCAGCCAGGGGTGTGGTGGTGTCCGCAACGACTGGCGCTCCGGCCGCCGACAGGTACTGGTAGCGGCACGGGCCCTCGTACAGCAGCACCGGGGGCGGGTACACGTTCTTGCCGGCCTCGTCATCCCACACCGCCTTTTGGGCGGGGCGTTCCACCCGGCAGGTGGCGGTGGCTTGCCGGTCGGCGACCGGACGGTGGTGCTGCTCGAAGCGGGGGTGGATCAGGTGGGTGTTCGGGAGCGGCACAGCCTCACCACCCGCACCAGTAGGCGGCGTTCGGGTTGAAGTCGGCGACGGAGATCGCCCACGCGTCTGACCCGCTCACCGCGTCGTCGTCGTCCTGCCGTGCCTGCTCGCGTAGCGCTTTCGCCTGGGCCCGCAGTTCGGCGGCAACCGCTGGCCCGTCGGTGGAAAGATCCTGGGTGGTGATCTTCTTGCTGACCAGTACCTCAGACCGGGAGATGATCTCCAACGCGGCGGCGGCGGCGCGCTTGACCCCGCCGCCTTCCATCACCAGCAACGCCGACAACTGCTCGTCGGTGAACAACTGGTCCGCAGGGGTGTCCGACGTGTCCGTGATGAGCAAACGCACCATCCCGACCGGTTGGGTCAGGTCGTTGCTGAAAATCAGCTCATCGCCGCCAGCGGGAACCGGCACAGTCGCCCCCTCTCTCAGACGGGGGTGATGGTGATGTCGTCGAACTGGATGGGCTGCTCAACCCCGGTCGCCCGCCCCAGCTCGATGCGCAGTTGCATGGTGGCGGGGTGGAGGCTGGTGTTCCACCAAACCTTCTGCCACACGTTGAGCGTGGACGGGGTGAACGAGCGGATCTCGTCGTACCGGCTGGCGTTGGTGTTGTCGACCAGTCGGATGGTGCCCGTCGCCGGCAGTGCGCCGGTGGCCCGGATCCACGCCTCAACCCGGAACGTGCCACCTTGCGACCCGGTGTAGGTGAGGGCACTGGTGATCTGCTGCAACTTGGCGGTCCCGCTGGTCGTGAACTCGACGAAGTTCGCCCCGGTGTGGCCGCCGGTGGTGCGCAAGCTGACGCCTGTGCCGTGCGACCAGCCCGTCCAGAACGCGGCATAGTCCGGATCGAACGAGCTGTTGCCCAGCAAGTTCAGCTTGCGGGTGTGGTTGGGGTCGGCGGCGATCAAACCGGTAGCGGTCATGATCTCGAAGTCCCCGGCGTCCCGCCTTGCCGCCAGCCAGTCCAACACCCCGGTCAACGCGCTCAGGGACATGTAGCCGTTGAGGCCGATGTACCCGGGGTGCAGCATGAGTTGGATGCCCGCCCCGTAGGCGAGGGCCTGCGTGACCGTGTTCTGTACCGCAGCTTGGCCCATCAACTCGATCGTCAAGTGGTTGAGGCCGTGGTACGAGCGGTGCGGCATGGACCGCCACGTCGACCCGAGGCTGTAACCCTCGGAGAACGGGTACGTCTGGGCGATCAGTCGGCCCGCCAGCCCGGCGAGGTGGGCGTTCGTTTCCAACCGCCACGACGGGTCGGTCGGTTCCAGGCCCGGGACCTGCCAACCCCACACCGAGATGTCCTGGGCTTCGATCTCGGCCTTGCTGGTGACGATTTCCTCCACCAGGCGTTGCGGGGTGGCGGCGTCGGCGTGCGTCGCCGAGTGCGACCACACCTCCAAACCCTGCCGGCACATGGCCCGCAAATCAGCCCACGTCACACCCGTCGACAGGCTGTCCCCGGTCGGCCAGCGGGACACCACACCCACCGTGGCTGGCATACCCCGGGCCACCAACAGCGGCCAGATGGTGTTCCGCAAGTTCGTCAGGTGGTGGTCGAAACGGATCGACACGACAGGCTTCCCGCCGGTGCCGATGCTGCCGCCTTTGGCCTGCAACGCCAACCCGGTCAGGTTGCTGCCCGCCACCTCGATGGGTGCGGCTGCCGCCGCCTGCACCGATGCGATCTCCGCCGTCAACGCCGACTGCACATTGCTGATCGCGGTCTGCTGCAACGACGACACCGGCTTCGCCGAGTCGGGGGTGTTGTTCACATTGCCGAGGCCCAGGTTCGTGCGGGCAGTCGCCGGGCTGGGCAAGTCGGCGAGGTTCGCCGACTTCGCCGCCACGTCCGAGATCGCCGTCGACACCTGGCCGACAACGCCGCCGACCTGCTCCGCCAGGGCGGACACCCGGGCGTCCGTGCCAGCCCGCAGCTCGGTCACAGGACCGCCGCTGATGGCGGTGTACACCACGTCCGCACCGTCGGGGTAGCGGAACAGCGGGATGCGGCTGTACTCGTCGACGGTCACCGTTGAGGTGGGAATCGGATCACCATCAACGGTCAACACATCCGCCGGGATGGTGCACTGCTGGTTAGCCCACAACGGCACCAGCAGCCCCCCGGCGCGGGCACGCCCGTCACGCAGGTACACCAACCGCATCGACTCGTCAGGACCAATGAGACGCGCCATCGTCAGCTACTCCCCGTCTCAGAAGTAGCTGACGACAACGACGATGCCGGGGGCACCGTCGCCGCCCTTGCCCGATGCGTTGCCGTTCAGCGACGCCCCACCACCCGCACCGGCAGCCCCGTACAGGCCGCCGTTGCCGCCAGCCCCGGCCGGGCCGGTGATGCTCGCCGCACCACCACCACCGCCGCCACCGGGCAAGGGGGTGCCGACCGGGACGGAGCCGCCGGCAAGCGCCACAGCACCGCCCACAACCTGCCCGCCACGGTTCACCGCACCAGCGGCGCTGGCGAACACGATCTGGTTCGCGCCACCACCGTTCGAGGCAACATCAGCAGTGCTGATACCACCGCCACCGGGGCCACCAGACGGGCCGTAGGACGGGTTGCCGGACGACACACCCACACCCGTGCCACCGGCCGAACCCGCCGCGTTCAGGCCCGAGAAGTTGCCGCCCGCCGTGCCACCAGCGGTCGTACCACCGCCACCGCCCAAACCGCCGTACGCGGTCACAAACCCGGTGAACACCGAGTGCCCACCGTTGGCGCCGTTCTGGCCGCCCGAGTCGTCCACGGTGACCGCCGCGCCACCCGCACCACCAGCACCAACGGTCACAGCGACCGTGGCCGGGAGCAGGCTGGCGGGCAGGAACACCGGGGGCAGCATGTTGCCGCTGCTGCCACCGCCGCCGCCGCCGCGGTTCGTGGTCGCCGCACCCCGACGGCCGGACCCACCACCGGCGCCGCCGCCGATCGCGATGATCTGCACCAGTTTCGCGCCGGCCGGCTTCGTCCACGTGCCGTCGGCGGTGAACGTCTGCACGTCCGGTGCCCCGGCGGTAGCCGCTGCGGCGATGGCGTTGTTGATGGCGGTGACCTGCGGGCCTGATGCCGGCTTGGCGGCGTCGGCGGTGTTGTCGACGTTGCCCAACCCGAGGTTCGCGCGGGCCGTGGCCGAGTTCGCCAGGTCCCCGAGGTTCGCGCTCTTCTGGGCGGCGCCGACGATCCTCGCGTCGTTGCCGGCGGCCACGGTGCCGTTGGCGGTGCCCACCCCGCGCAGTGCGGCATCACCGAGGCCGGTGATTGTCGTGTACGACTGGGTTCCGGTGTGCGACGACCGGTCCAACGACGAGGCGACAACCTCGCTGAGGGTGTCCATGCGGTCGTCGGTGCGCGCGTACAACGGGACGATCGGCCCGCCGTTGATGCTGGTGTAGACGACGTCCGCGCCCTCCGGGTATTGAAAGAGCGGGATGCGGGAGTGGACGTCCACGATCAGGGTGGACTCCGGGATCTCCTCCCCGGTCATCGTCAACACGTCGGCGGGGACGGAGCCGCCCTCGTCGGCGAACAGGGGCACCGGGTAGCCGCGTGCCTTCGCGCGACCGTCCTGCAAGTAGACGACGCGGTACGCCTCATCCGGGCCGGTCAGGCGCGACGAACCGCCTGACGGGTTCCCACCAGCGGGCACGGGCATAGTGGATCTCACTTTCGGGGCAGGCCGGATGGCCGCGCGGCGGTGGGCGGCGCGGCAGCGGTGGGGCGAGGTGCGGGGGAGAGGCAGCCCCGAAGGTTGGGGCCGGGGGGGTTACGCGTCTGCGCTGATCACCTTCGCGGCGATGCACGCGGCAATGATGTCGTTGCGGTTGGCGTCCGCCGGGTGCGTGACCTTGGCGACCTTCGCGAACGCCTGCCAGGCGTCAATGCCGGACCCTTTGCCGCTGCGGGGCGGTGGGGGTGGCAGTGACGGGCGGTCATCCGGTGCCGGTTCGGTCACCTCAACCGGCTCGTCGTCGGTGTCGTCATCCGCGGCGGGTGGTTCGTCGACGGCAGGCTCCGACACGGGTGTGACCGTCTTGTCGGGTTTCCGGTCGGGGGCGGGTTCGCTGATCCGGACCGGCCCGTCCGACGCCGGCCCCCCACCGTCCGCCGAAGCGGGGGCGGGGAGCCGGGCGTCGAGCAGGTCCGCGATGTCCCCGAGAGTGTCGAGGATCGCGGCGAGCCACGGCCCGTCAGTGCCGAACGGTGTACCCAGGTTCGGGCGGGGCCGAGCCATGATCAGACCCCAGTCCCATTCGAGGCGAGGGCGCTCTTGCTGTCCATCAGCGTCCCACCGAGGACGTGACGCACCCGGTACTGCACCGAGTCGTGCTCGAAGTCGCCCTCCTCCGGGGCCACCGGCCCGCCGCCGACCCGCATCGCGTTCGGGCTCTTCACCCACAGCTCAGGGGTTTCGTGGCCGATGAGGAAACCGATCTCCATCGCCGGGCGGCCCACCTGCGGGTCCGCGAACAGGTACCAGGCGGTGTTGCCGTTGGTGGTGTTCACGATCGGCAGCCACGGGTTCACGACGACCCGGACGCGGTTACGCATCCAGTTCGTCACCCGAAGCTGGTCGTTGCCGGTGCCGTTGCCGCCACCCGACGCGGCCTCGATCTCCGTCGCGTTGATGATGTTCATCGCCGGGACTTCCAGGGCCGGCGGAACGACCAGGGTGACACCCTCGATGTAAATGGGGCCCCCGTCGGTGTCCTTCTGCTGGCCGAGCACCTGCATGCCCTGCTGCACCGCGCCAATGGTCAGCGCCGGGTTCGGGGTGACCGTCGACCCGACAACAGTGGTGTTGATGACGTTGCGGTTGGCGGTAGAGAAGAAGGTGCCGTTCGGGCCGGTGCTGTCCGAGAACAGGGCGGCGGCGAACCGCTCCTCCGTGCGCCGGGCGGCGTTGCCGAGGCGGGTCGGCAGGTCGGTGAGGGCGTCGAGGTCGTCGTTGACGATGGTTTCCCACGACACGGCGATCTGGTCACCGAACTTGGCAACCGCGTACTCGTACGAGCCGTCGGCGACCTTGCGCACCTTGTACGGCGCGAGTTCCTTCACCTGGTTCAGGACGGCTTCGCCGCCGTCGAGGGTGAACCGCTTGACGGTACGGAAGTCCCGCACCCGACCCCGCTTGGCGAACATGTTCCACTGCACCGGCCGCGTCTGGTACGAGGCGAGGAGCTGCCGGTCGATGATGTCACCGAACAGGTAGGTGAAGTCCGCGCGGGACATGGCCTCCTGGAAGGCGAGGGCGGCGCGGCGGTCGCCCTCGATCATGCCCCGGTACAGGCGGGTGAGGCCGACAAGCCGCTGCCGGTAGTCGCGGGACTCCTGGCGCCGCTGGCGCCGGTTGCCGCCGGACAGCAGCATGCCTTCGGTGCTGTAGATGTTGTTCGTGGCGGCACCCTCGGTGCCGGCCTGGAAGGTGTCGAGCTGCCCCAGCGTGTGGGAGCCAGCGTCGAGCAGGGCGGTAGTCATGTGCGCTGGTCTCCTAGTAGCCGACGCGAACAGGGATGGTGGTGGTCGCGCCGGACGCCACGGCGGCCATTGCGTAGCCGAAACGGACACCGTTGGTGTTGTCCTTGTTCAGCTTGTGCGGGGTGGCGGCCGTGTCGTAGTAGAGGATGTCTCCGGCTACGACGGCAGCGTCTGTGGTCGTCTCGCCCTTGACGGGGATGTCGAACACGCCGTTGACGGCGACAGTGGTGACACCGTTGGAGTCCTCGTTGGTGAGCGCCACGCCCGGGAGCTGCCCGTAGATGACCGGGTCACCGGACTGCGGGACGGCCGGCTGCGAGCAAACCAGCGCCAGGCTTTCGGTCCACATGATGACGGTGTTCTTCGCCATGATCAGGCACGTCCCTTCGCGGCGATCTTCGCGGCCTCAGAAGCGAGCCCGAGGGTGTCGCCGAAGAAGCTGTTGAGTTCCTTCTCGAAGCCGTCGTCCTGCGGCGACTCCTGCCGGACAGCGCCCAGCCCGTACGGCTGGCCCACACCGGCCGCCTCCAGGGCCTCCGCGCGGGCACCCCGCACATAGGTGGCCTCGTCGGCGATGGCGGCGGTGATCCGCTCACCGAGGGCGGCGTCATCCACCGCACCCTCAGCCGTGGTCGGAACATCCGCGAGGACCCGGGCGGTCACCCGGGGGCCGATCTGCGCGGCCACATCCGCGAACTCCGGGGCGCGCAGCCCAGCCGCAACAGCCTCAGACGCCCGGCCACGGTTGCGCAGCGCCAGGTTCTCCGACTGCTGGGTGTTCAGCGCCTGCTGCACGGTGGTGAGCTGCTGCGTCAGCGGGGCCAGGGCCTCCGCGAGCGCAGCGGCAACAGCAGCCTGCACGTCAACGCGCGGCTGGGTGGCCTCCGCCGCCGGGGCCGGCGGGGTGACAGGGGCGGTGTCGACGACCGGTGCCGTCCCCGCCTCAACCGGCGCAATACCGGTCGTGGTACCCGACATGTCGGGTCCTCCTTCGATGGGTGGGTTGGGTGCGGTCGGCGGGGCGCCGTCCGTCACGGTGTGGGAGGCCGCCGAAACGGCCTCGGTGGTGGGGGTCGGCGCGGCGTCGGCCGGGCCGGGGGGCGGCGCGGTCTCCGCTGCTGGGGCCGTCTGCGGCTGAGCGGGTTCCTCCCACAAATCCCGGGAGAGGAGCTGCGGCGCGTCGGCCTCAACGCGGGCTGCGAACGCGGACAACGCGTCACCGACAGCCCCCGACAAGGTGATGCGCTCGTCGCGGGTGAGCCGCCCGTCGCCGAACATGTTGTCGGCGCGCTGCGTGAAGTCACTGTGCAGGCGGGCTTCGAACCAGTGGGCGACGTTGCGCGCCTCAGCCGCCGGAACGGTGTTGCCGACGGATTCTAGGACGGACACAATGCCACCCCCGGCCGCCGGTTTGGTGACGAAGTCAACGGAGCGGCCTTCGGGGATCGACTGGACGATGAACCCTTCACGGCCGTCGCGTTCGCCGTGCTCACCGGTCACCCATGCCCGAATGGACATGCCGATCGTGTCGGCCATGTCGGTGATGGCTTCACGCCACGGGGCGAACAGGCGCACCTCAGCGGTGAGTGCCTGTTCCGCTTCGTCCCACCGGGCCGGGGTCGTGGTGACTGCTGCGAGGTTGCGGATGCTGCCGGAGGGGCGGGCGGCGTCTTCCTCGTCGGTGGCGTGATCGACGTAGCAGAACGTGCCCTGCGGCCAGGCGGACGGCCCGTCGCGGCGCAGCACCTCGGCCGGATACAGGTTCCCGTTTAAACTCCACCCGGCACGTATCAGCCGGATTGCGAGTCGGCCGGGCTGGGTGACGGTGGCACCGGAGGCGTCCGCTTCACGGATGGCGACCCGTTCGACTGGGGCACCGCCGGTGGCGGCCTCAGCGGTGGTGTCGTCGGGTGCTTCCACGGTCGGCGCGGACTCGGCGACCGGCAGGCGGCCTCGCAGCGCTGACGTGAACGCGTCCTGCGAGTAGCCGGCAGGTGCGGTGACCCGCGCGGGTGTTGGCCGCTGGGGCATGGGGGTTCGCCTCCCAGGGTGGGTTAGCGCCGCTGGTCGGCGATGCGGTTGAGGTCGCCCAACGGGCGCGGGGTGTACGAGGTGCGCCACGCCGGGTTGTCGCGGCGCTGCGGCAGGTCATCCCAGCCGATGAGGCCGGCGCGGAACAGGGCCAACCGGTTGGCACCCATCACCGCGGCTTGCTGCTCGTCGCTGAGGGCGTCGAAGGCGGCTTGCCGGTCGGGGGTGGCGTCGGCGGGTTCGTCGAGGTCGATACCGAGCGCCCGCCACGGTTTCGCTTTCGGGGCTCTAGAGCATCGGCCCGACTGGTGGTCCCACGGCCCGGCTTGTTCTAGCGGCCATACGGTGCCGTGCATCGCCCAGCAGCTCGGGCATGTCTTCGCTGCGTTCTTGCCGGTGACGGTGGCTAGCCACACCCACCCGTCGAGCAGGTCGGCGTTGGCTTCGTCCGCGTACCGGGCTGCGGTGCGGTGAGCGTCGAGGACTTCCGTGCGGGCCACATTCGTTGCCCGCACCAAGCCGCCCTCAAAGCGGCCCTGAACGGCGGCGACAGCGCGGCGGGCGATCTCTGTTGGGTTGCTGCCGGCGGATACCCCGGAAACCAGTTCCCGGCGGATCGCCGCCGACGCGTCCGCCGACAGGGGCCGGGTTTGCGCGGTGATGGCCTGAGCGGTGCGAACCCGGATGGCGTCCAACGCTGTGGGGAGGATCCGCGCGGCAACCCGTTCGGCGGTGTCGTCCCGGTAGGCGGCCGGCACCTGCGAGGCGATCACCGCAGGTTCGGCGGCGGCTGTGGCGTCGATGGCCAGGCCGGACGCCGCGGTGACCACGCTGCCGGTTGCGGCACCCAACACGTCAAGGGTGTCGTCGGTGACGGTGAGGGCGTACTGCACGGGTTCGATGCGCGCCAACTCGACCGGGTTGAGCCAACGCCCCCGGTCAACCGCCCACAAAGCGAGCAGGTCGGCGGCGGTCGCCCAGGTGGGGGTGAGGGTGTCCCACGCTTTCACCCACCGTCCGGTGAGGTCACGGACGGCGTCGTCGGCGTACCCGCCGATGCGGGCGCGCATGGAGCGGAGCAGGTTGAGGGTGCGGGAGGTGACAGCCACCGTCACCCCCGGGCACGTTCAGGTGTGGCGCCGGGGTGGCCGCACCGTAGACGACCACCCCGACACGATCATGCGGAGGCTCAGAGGCCGCCGCGCTGCCGGTCCGCCACGGAACCCGGCTCCGGCTCACCCTCTACACCCGGGACCGGGGCCGGCTCCACGACGGGCGGCTCGTAGCCGTCGTCCGCCGACTCCACGGCGGTGCGCAGGGACTCGACGTCCGCCTTGATGCCGTCCACGATCGCCTGCTGCTCCGAGGTCAGCTCACCGTCCTGGAGGTCGATGACCCGCTGCTCCAGCCGGGCAATCGCGTCCCGCAGGTTCGTCGCCGAAGCGGCCTGCGCGTCGGCGAGCCCGGTCAGCCGGGTCTGGAGGTCACCCATCTCGTCGCTGAACTTACCCATTTTGATCTCCTGCCTGTGTAGTGCTGTGCGCACCTCGGCGATTCCGAGGCGGCGTTGTAGGTAGCCCCACATGCCGGTCACCCCCGTCGTCGGTGTGCCCGCCGCCGGGTGGGGGCGGGAATGGGGAGTGCGAGTTGTTCGGTGGTCGGCCCGTCACCCGGGTCCGGTTCGTTGTCGTCCCCGTCTGGTTCGTCGTCGGGGGCCATCCGCCCCGGGCCGGCGTCGGCGGGGTCACCGCCGGCCCGTTCCCGGTCGGCAGCAGGTGAACCCAACGGTGTGGGCCACAAGAATTCGCCGTCCGGGCCGACCATGGATTCCAACAGTTGGTCGACGTTGCGCACACCCAGAGCGGTCAGCAGCAGGCGGGCCACAACCTCCGGTGGGATGGTCCCCGTCCCGCTGGCCTCCACCACCGACTTGACCACGGTGGCCGGGTCAACCTTGTCGAGGCGCGGCCACGTGATGTCAATGGTGGGGTCGGTGTTCCCGGCGAGGGTGACCACCTCACGGCCCGTCCACGGGTCGGCGGTGATGCTGCCCTTCAACCTGCCCTTGGTGGCCCGCACCGACTCGGTGATCACATACCGCAGCAGGCGGTGCAGCACGGCAGCCCACAGGTCGCGGCGCTGGCTCATGGTGCCCTCAGTGGGCTTGTCCAGGGTTTCCGCCGTGGCACGGTTGCCGGTCACCCCGGGGTCACCGAGTAGCCACGTCACCGGAATGTCCAACGCTGAGGCGACCATCGCGGCGAGGGGGCGGCCGGAGTCGGCGTCCAAGGTGGCACCGGACTTCGACACCGCCTCCAACTGCACATCGGGGGGCAGTACAGCGGTCGCCCCGGCGTGCAACGGTTCCCCAGTGCCAGGGTCGCGGGAAGGCGGACCGGCGAGTCGGGTGCGCACGGCGGCGTTACGACCACCGGGGGCGCTGGCCTTCCACGCGTACCGGGACAGGGAGCGCATCAAACGCGCCCAGTCTTCCAAGAACTCTTTGTACGCCTTCGCCCAGTCCACCGCGGCGTACGCGTCGGGGATGCCCCGCTGCCAACCCAACGGCTGGTTCACCGGGACGTGCAGGACGGGGGAGAACCAGTCGACCTTCTTCCTGGCATACGTGCCGGGCCGCGAGGTGGGCCGGTAGTCGACGTCTGGGTACAACTGCTCCCGGGTTTCCCGCACCGGGTTGCCGTGCTCATCACGCCCGACGTGTGTCCACCGGCGCAGGTAAAACCAGGGGGTGGCGGCGTCCTCCGGATCGGAGATGATCTCCGCGATCTCATCCGCCGGCAACGTGCGCACCTGCACATGCCCGGTCGTCGGGCGGGTGAACAAGGCAAGGAACACTTCCCCGTCACAGCCGAGCCCGAACGTCTCCAACTGGTCCCGCGCGGCAGCACCAGTGGCGGTGCGCTCATTCGACGGGTCCGTCAAAAACGCGTGCACCACCGCCTGCACATCCTGCTCACCGGTCTTACGGCCGTTCGCGCGGGCGGTGATCTCCACACCCTGACCCCACACGTACGCCGACCGCAGGTTCAAACCGCGCTTGATCAGCGGCTGCTTGATTGCGAACAGGCGACAAATCGCCCGCATCTGCGTCATCGCCTCAGGCGAAAACTCGTGCTCACCCTGGGCGGTCAGCCGGATCCAACCAGGCTCGTACAACGCCCGCTGCAAGTCGGCCACCGACTCTTGCAGCAGCTCGTTGTTGTTGACCTCCTGCTCCAGGCGGACAACCAACTTCTCCATGCGGGCGTGCAAGTCCACCTCAGCGGACGGGGTCACCTCGGCGGTTTCCTGCACAGCAGGTCACCCCCCAGCCGGTCAGACGGGCGAAATTTCGAAGTCAGCGTCGTCGGCGTCCTCGTACACGTCCTGCTCACTCACCGGAGTCGGCGGGGACGTCAACATCAACGCGTCCGCCTTGTCCGGCGACGGCATCCCGCGCTTACGCATGTCGTCCTTCGACTCGATCTGAATCTGACCCCGCGACGTGAACTTGTACTTCATCGACCCAAGCTGGGCGGCAAGCTCATCGTCATCCGGGTCAAGGTCCAAGTCGCCGTCTTCGAACCGCTGGCGCAGGCTCCAATACCACTCAGCGCGGGCGTTGACGAAGTGTTCCCGGTCAACGGCGCCGCTGCCGGCCTGCATGTCCACCACGTCAAGTCCGTGCTCAACCAGCTGGTCGACCACGCCGCCGCCGACACCCACACCGTCAACGCGAACCTCATCAACCGCCCGGTCACGGACGGCTTGAACGACACGGCCGGTCGTCTCGGTCGTGGACTGTTTCGCGTAGTCGCCGATCACCCGCGCCACCGCGCCCTGCCGAACCAGCAGGATCGTCCGGTCCGACCCGAACCGGGCCACATCCACACCGAGGATCGACCACGGACCCGGGGCACACGAACGTTCCTGCGCGGCCAGGATCCACGCGGGTGAGATCAGCACGTCCTCGCCGATGTCGGGGAACTCCCCCAGCACCTTCGACGTGAACCGGGGTGACTCCACACCCCACCGGCGAATCTTGTCCGCAACCCAGCCCGCATCCAACATGAGAGGGCGCAAACCCTCGGGCACGAACTCGGTCGACGGCGCCAACCCCAGCCTGTCGAACAGATCCTTCAAGCCGGGCTCCGCGGCAACCCGCTCCGCTGTCATGTTCGGGGTTTCGAGCCCGGAGATGCGAATGACATTCCACCCAGAGCCCGGCTTGCACACCTGGTGAAACTCGGTGGCCGGATCGTCGGGGTTACCCACAGCGAGGATCCGACAGTCAGCGTTGGTGGTGATCGCCTCCACGGCGGTCCACAACTGGGCGGGTATACCGCACGCCTCGTCGAGGATCACCAGCACGTACCTGCGGTGAATGCCCTGGAACCCGTGCTCGTCCGTGTCCGCTGGTTTTCGCCCGAACCCGATCAGGGTGCCATCGTCGAGCTTCCACTCATCGGACTGCAACACCCTGCCCGGCAGCGGCTCGCCACGCCCTGCGGCCTTCTTCGCCGCCGCCCGGATCTCCTCCCACAGGATCGCGTGCACCTGCTTGTACGTGGGCGCCGTTGACACCACGAACGCCTCACCGGGCGGGTGGGTGTCCAACCACCAGGCGGCGATGCGGGAGGCGATCCAGCTTTTGCCGGCGTTGTGGCACGACTTCACCGCCGTCCGCCGGCTGTCCCGCACCGACTCGGCGATCTCCCGTTGCTTACTCCACAGGTGCTCACCGAGCCGCTGCTGACACCACCCCACCGGATCGTTGAGGTACGGCGACACGGGCGCAGGCTCGAACATGCGGGCCGCAGCCTCGAACGGGTCAACAGGTGGCGCGAACACGGAGGCCGACATCCGACCTCCCGGCTACGCCGCCATCGGCCCGGAGACTGCCCGCAACCGCATCGGTACCACCGTGGCCACCTTCGCCTGCTGCTCCGGCGACAGGTCCAAGTCCCCGAGGATCGCTTTGATCACCCCGGCGAGCATGGCGCCCTGCTGCTCAGCCAGCTTGACGCGGCGTTCTTCCAGACCGGCGCCAATCGCCTTTTCGCACACCTTCACCAGGTGGGCTCGCTCGGCACGCCACAACTGAACCCAGACGTTCACCTCTGCGGCGCGCTTCGTGTCAGTGCCCGGGAACTCGCCCGCCATCTTGTCGACCTCTTCGGTGACACCCCACACCACGTCGGCGGCCTGCAACGCCTGCACCTGCTCGTGCAGCCACGCCACCGCCCCAGCCGTCCGGTGGACCTCTTCGAGGAGGGCGTCCCGGGGGTCAACCTCGCGGGGCAAGCCGAACGTCTTCACCGCCTGCTCGGCCAGCGCTTTCTGCCCGGCAACCGTGTGGGACTTGGTGGACCCGCCGTGGAGCTTGCATCGGCCGGTTCCTGCGTGGTCGGTACCCCAGCCGGCGGGACGGGTGCACAACTGCCCTGCGCCTTCACCGCGCCGCTTGCCGCCGCACTTGGGCTTATCACGGCCGGCGGGCTGGTCGACTGCTGTCATGACCGACTTGCCCCCGCCCAATGTCCGCCAGTGCCAGTACGGTGCCATCAAACGATTGGAGAGACATGACCAGATCAACGATCTCGGCGGGTCAGGTGGCCGCCATGGCGACGGTGTTGCAGGAGATGGCGCTCACTCGTGCCGAGATTGATTCGGCGAAGCTGTGGGGCGGAGCTTGGTCGACCAACACGATGGGTTGGGAGCTGAAAGTGAACGCCGAGGACATCGTGATATCGGCGCAAAGCAAGACCAAACGAGACACCGCCGAGGAGGCGGCGGCTGATGCCGGACGTTTGCGGGCCGCAATCCTCGAAGCAGCAGGCGTTACCCACGCCCGCGGGTTTGTGGCGGCGGACACGATCAACGACGGTGCCCTTGCGGTCGTCGGATGGTTGGGCGCCGTGAAGCTGGTCATCGCGGCGGACCGCTGAGCTTCGACCCCGAGGCTGGGGGGGAAATGCCGAACGCCCGCCGAACCGTGAGGCTCAGGCGGGCGTGGCGGTAAGTCGAAGCCGGACGAAGAGACAGTTCGGCTTGGGCGGAACCTAGCACCGTCCCAGGTGCAAGGTCAAGACTCAGTCTTGCTGAGCCGGTTGCGGCGCGTCGTGTCGGCGACCTCTTTCACTTCGCCGGCTTTGAACATGGGCCACCCGCGTTCGGTGAGCCCCCGAACTTGGAGGTGTTCGCGGGCACCGGTGGGGGACATGTAGCCGCGTTTGCGCCACTGCCGGATCGTCTCCACGTCCACCCCGGCGTATTCGGCGGCCTGGGCGGTGGTGAGCATCTGGTCGTCGGGGACGGTGATCAGTCCGCCGCACACCCAGTCGTCGCCGTAGGCGCGGGCCGCCGCGTCGAGGGCGGCGCACACGTCGGGGTTGGCGGTGTGCAGGTGCTGCCGGTAGGCGTGCACATACCGGCGGGCCTTTTGCAGCTCGGTGTCGCCGGGGTACAGCCACTGTTGCCGGGTGGGTTTCCGGTCGTAGTCGGCGTTCACACCGCCACCTTGCGCGGCCGGGGGGCGGTGAGGATCCCGACGGTCCACGTCTCGTACTCGTCGCGGGTCAGTTGCCAACCGCATTGTTGGGCGCAGTAGACGGGGGTGGGGTCGTCGGCTTCGCGGGGGTCGTCCTGGTGCAGGTCGGCGTGGCAGTCGGGGCAGGTGCCGGGGACTTGCCGGGTGCGGTGGGTACGGCCGAGCATGCCGCGGGCGCGGGCGTGCAGGTGTTGGAGGTGGTGGATGGCTTCCCACCCGGTCATGTCGGTGACGGGGTCTTCGCAGCCGGTGGGGTACACGTCAGTTGCGTCGAGGGCGGCGAGCTGCCGGAGGCGGGGGAGTAGGACGCGAACAGCGTCGTCGAGTCGCCGACCGGGGCGGCGTGGGTGGTTGGGTACCCAGGTGCTGAGTCCGCAGTGTTCGCGGATGACCTCTTCCCAGGTGGTGGCCACGTGCACGATCTCGGCTTGTAGCGCCTCGGCGCCGCCGTTGAGGGGCATGGCTGGGGCTGCCTTGCCGGCTGGCTGCATGTTCAACGCCTGCGACAAGCTGGGTGACTGCAACTGTTCGAGGTCCACGTAGTCGTAGACCAGGCTGCGCACGTCCCGTTCGGCGGCGGCCAAGCAGTCTTCGCACAGGGGGGCTGTGGTGACGGGTGCGGCGGCCGGCGGTTTCGCCAAGCGGTCGTAGGCCCGGCAGCGAATGTCGGAGACGCAGTGCCGTCCGCTGGTGTCGTCGTGCATGGTGGTGGGTCTCCGATCGGCGCGGTTACGCTGGCGAAGACCTCGTAGGAGTTCGGGGTGGTGGGATTGGCGGCGGTCGGATTCGCGGTCCGGCCGCTGCCGCCGTTACTGGTGCCGCTCGGCCTCGTCCGCCATTTCCTCCAACGCCCGAGTGATCCGGTAGCTGTCACTGGCGTTCTTGAGCCGGTGCACCTCCCGCAACTGGTAGTTGGGCGGGTTACCGATCGCCACGATCTCACCCGACACCGTCACCCCAGTCTCGTACCAGTCGCTGGAGCCCCGGTCCCAAAACTCGGTCTGATCCCACTCGTAGCGGCCCACCAACCACACCGGGCTCAACTGTTTGATGATCGGGGTGGCGCGGGCACCGCTCAACCTGCCGAAAAAGCCGGGCTCGTTCCAGGCGGAGAACGCGTTGCGCTCCGACATGGGCACCCGCAGGTCACGGAGCCGCTTCACCGCCTGCTTCAACGCCCCACGCCGTTCCTCTTCGGCTTCCCGTTCCACCGCCTGCCGGGTTTTGGCACCGGGGCGGGGGGCGGCGCACACCACGCACATGTCAACAACAGGCACCCCGAGGCGGATGGCCCGGTGGGAGGTGCAGAACGCTTTCCCGTCGGTGGAGCAGCGGCCCACCGCGTCTACGGAGCAGGGTGCGGGGTTGTTGTAGCTGATGGGGAGTTCGCAGGTCACGGTGGTGGTCATGGCCGCCAGCCCTTCGGTCGGTGACGCACGGCGTAAGCCAGCATGATGCGGATCATCTCGGAGCGGTTCGGTTCGCCGCTGTCGTCGGTGACGTTCTCATCGGTGGCGGTTGCTTCGATGAGGTTGACTGCCGCCCAGGTGGTGCGGAAGTTGACGGTGCGCCGGCCGTGTGGTGTTCGGCTGGTGGGCATACGTCACCTCCTGCTCGTATTCTACCTGCTCAGGGTGTGCCACGGTCGATCCACATCGGCGGGTTCACCGGCACCATCGGCCGACCTGTCTGGCCCGCAGTCGCCGCCGGTACAGCCGCCGGTGCTGGTTGACAATTTCGGCGTGGCGCATCCACCGGCCTGCCTCACTGCGGTCAACCACCGTCGGGGCCTCGGCGCTTGGGCCGCATCCAATACGACTCCTCGGTGTAGTCGTACCGCTCCCAGCCGCCCCGGCCCGCGCGAACGTTGCGCACCCACCCGTCGCCTTCGGGTGGCACATGCGAGTGGTCCCACTGCTTGCGGGGACCCTCCGTGGTCTCGTACTCCCAGCCGGGGTGGGACATCTGCGCGTGCAGTTCTTCGTCCGGACGACGGCGTTGCTGCGCCCGGTACACGGCTAGGTCTTCGCCCGAAGCGCGTTGCCGGCAGGTGGCGTGTTCGATGGTTTCAGTCACCGGGGTTCTCCGTTCGGGCTGGTTGAGTAGGTCGAGCAGGGTTGGCCCGTCCTGTCCTTCGTGGCGGGGTCGGGGCGCGGCGGGTGGGGTGATGCCGTGCTCTCTCGCACAGCTCGACCCGAGCCCCGCTACGAGCGGCCCTTTGGGCACCGGGCGTCCGCAGGAGTCGCAGTGGCGGGGCTCGGGGACGTCGAGCAGCAGGGGCAGGGTCATTGGGTCGGCGTTGTCTCAGGGGTTTGGGCGGGTAGCAGTCGACCAGCCTCAGCAAGCCGCTCCCGCTCGTCCTGGCGGATCAGCTCTGCCATTGCGTCGTACGCCGCGCGGGCGTACGTGCTCTCCGGGCGCATATCGATGCGGGCGAAGTGATCCAGGGCGGCGCTGACCGCACGTTCGCGAAGGCGCACGGCTCGGGCGAAGGCCGCCATGTCCGGCTTGCGCGGCAGGCTGGGGTCGGGGGTCGTGGCGTCAGCCATGGTCGTTGTCCCTCTTGTCGGGTGTCTCAATCTCGTGTTCGGGGATGCCGAGCATGACGGCGATGTCTTCCCCGGCGGCCTCGATGCCGCGCGCGAACGCCCGATGCATGGCGGCCTGCCGGCGGGCTTGCGGATCGCCGGTCCGGGCACGTTCTTGTGCGCGTTGGTACACGGTGGCGGCGCGGTATTCGGCGGCGTGCTTGGCGATCCGCCGGTAGGCGTCGACGAACACGCCGTGGGCGGCCGGGTCGGTGACGGTCACGGTTGGCTCCTCTGGTTCGGGATCTTGCGCTGCGGCTGCTGGCCGCGCCCGTTGTGCAGGAACCCGGCCTTCCGCAGGTCCCGCCGCAACGCGTTCAAGCTGTTCGTGTCAGACGCGCTGGACGGGGTGGTGGTGATGAGCAGCCCGCGCGGATTCCAAATCTTCCAATGGCCGGACTTGGCGATCTCCACCCTCCACCGGGCACGGCGCAGGGCTTTGAACAGGCGACGCCGGTCCGAGCCGTCACGGTTGGACATCAACATCACCGGATTTTCGGCGCAACATCCGGCGCAGCAGCGGACGCCAGAACGGCGCTGGCACCACGGCGGTAGTGATCCACCCCGTGGCGACCGGCACGCCCACGTCTTGCCGTGTTAACCACTGGTTGTGCACCTCGGCGATGTGTTCGGCCAGTTCGCGGGTCATCACCAGGTCGGCGGCCATCCTGCCCCCGTCGAGCGGGCCGAGGCCGTCGGTGCTGACCGCCCACCCGCCAATCTCGTCGTTGACGACCGCAGTCCACCGGGCGGTGAGGACTTCCGTGTTGTAGTCGGCTTCGGCGGCTGTCACCGGTTCACCCCGCGAGTGACCAGCCACACCGGCAGGGCGAACACGGCGAGCACGGCCATGACGGGCCACAGCAACGCAACAGACCCGGCCGCGAGAGGCAGCAGGGGTGCATTGTCGGGGTCGTCGGGGTTCAGCCCGCCGTAGGCGACGTCCGGCAGGTAGCGGACCAGCACCCGGCAGGCGGGCAGCCAGCCCGCGACGTAGATGCCGCCCAGGATCCATGCGGTCAAGGCGTCAGACGTTGGCCCGATCATGACGGCACCGCCACCGGAGTCCACGCCCGGACCAACTTTGACCCGTCCGCGTACGCCTTCACAGTCCGCTTGCGGATGCGCACAGGCGCACGGTGGAACAGTTCGGCGGCCCGGATCTCTGTCGCCAGCAGCGCGTCGAACTGGTCCAAAGGCCACTCGTACGACCGGGCCTGAACATCGGCACCGGGGCGGCTGGATCGCAGGTCAGTCCAGTCGATGTCGCATTCGACGGTCACCGCTGTGAGGTCCGGCAGCAGACGACCGGCGGCGGTGACCTGGCTAATCGCGGTAACCGTCTCGCAGGGCCACAGCTTGTCGCAGGCGCACCACACGTTGCCCTCAGTGGCCGGGTCACCGTGCGGGTAGTGGATGCGGTGGATGGCACCCTGCACCTCGGCGAGGCGGGCGCGCTCGAAGTCGAGTTCGGTGCGGAGCTGGTCCCGGTCGGCTTCCACATCCCGGCAGAGGGCGTCGCAGGTCCGGTTGGCCATCTCGTTCACGGCTTCACCCCCGGTTGGATCACTCACCCGGCCACCGCCTCGACTTGGTGATCCGGCGGCGGCGACCCTCGGCCGCCTCGGCGAGGTACGGGTACAGGTCGTCCATCGCGATGCACGCGTCAACGACCTCGAAGAGGACGGCCGAATCCTTGGGGATCTCCGTGTCGCGGCCCTGGTGAGCGTCCACGCGACCGGCCATCGTGCCGCGCACGTAGCCCATCACGGCGGCTTCCCGCACTAGTCGCCTTTCGTACGGGCGGAGCGTGGCCAGCGCCCGGCTGACGGTGTCGGCGCGCTGCTGCCGGCGGGCAGCGAAGTACCGGATCAGCTCCGGAGGCAGAGTCGGTGACAGTTCGGCTGCTGGGTTGTCGGTCATCGGGTCACCGGCTTCTTCGGGGCGATCTGGTCGGCGGTCGCCCGCAAGATGTCTCCGGCGAGCTGTGGCAGCACCGTCGCGGCGACGACCTCAATGGGGGCCGGGGCGTCAGCGTGCCTGTCTCGCAAACTCGGGTGGATGTCGTGCTTGACGACGGTGATCGTGTACCAAAGCTCGGTCATGATTGCCTCCTCAGGCTTCGGTTTGCGTCAGGGTTTGGGGCGAGTGACACGCTGTCGGCTGCCCCAAAGACGGGTCAAACAGCGGTGAGGGCTGGTCCCGGTACAGCAGGTCGCCCAGCCGTGACCGGCTGGGCGACGACGTGGTTCGGGCTTCCGGGTTGATCAGGATCACCGGCAGGTCGAGCTGGTGGGCCTTCTTGAGGGCCGAGTAGGTGCCACCGTCACGCTTCGACGGGCACCACACCGCCAAGACCGCGCCGCCGGCCTCAGCGGTCGCGGCGAGCATCCCGTCGTTTCGCTTGTGCAGCAGCGACACCACCACCCGCTTCCGGGCGTGCTCCGCCAAACCGGCGAGGTTCCCGTACGGCACCACCGATACGGCGAGGGCGCGCAACCGGTGCCACTCGGCCACCGCCTCCGGGTTGCGCTTCCGCCACGGGTCCGGTTGCTGCGGGAACGGGATGTGCGCCACGAACGGCACACCCGCACGGTGCAGGCTGGCCGCCCACCACAAGTCCGACCCAAGAGCCATGCCCGTGATGCCGGTGGTCATGCCGCGCTCATCCCGCAACCACACCGCGCCCGCATCCAACCGGTCCCGCACCCAGCTGTGGGCGTCCTCGGGGATGTCCTGCGGGCGGTGGCCGGTCACCATCACCGTCGACCAGATCGGGGCGGTCACCGGCCACCCCCGCACCAGTGCACGTCCGACACAGACAGGTACGCCATTGGGCGGCCACCCTTGAAGAACCCCACCGGAACGTCGAGCGCCTTCGCCAACGTCTCCACCTCGTAGGCGACCGGGGTGGAGACGTGCGACTCCCAGTGGAGGATTCGCCACGGCGGAACACCGACGGCGGCAGCCAAGTCCTGACGGCCGATCGCGGCCAGGTGGCGGGCATGAACCAGCCGGTACGGCTCGAAGTCGGCGGCCACCTCAACGGCGGTCGGGGTGGCGGTCCCGGCCCTCGGGGTGCGTCGGCGGGTGGTCTTCGTCGGGCGCGGGCCGAACGGGTGCACGTTGTCCGTCACGACACCTCCCCGTCGCGCAGGTCCGGGCCGAGGAACCTGGCATGTTCCTGGACCGTCCAGGCGAACGCGAACGACAAGCTGTACCGGTCCGGCATCTGCGGGTGAGGCGCGCGCCACGGAGACGAGACGGTGCAGTACAACGGCCTCCACCCGCACGCCATCAGGTACGCCACCCGCAGCTCACGGCCCACAACCCGGCCCATCTGAGACGGGGTGGCACCAGCAGCCAGCCGGTCGGCGATCCGGCAGGCCGCTTCGGCCGCGCGATCCGCCTCTGCCATCCGCTCGTCAGTGACCCGCTGCGCCAGCGCGACACGTGCCGGGTGCGCGGCGACACTCCGACCATCGGTGAGGCACGACCGGCGAGAGGCAGCCGAACAGGCCGGGCAGTGAACCCCGAGCGGCCCCACCGCAGGGAACGCCGCCACATACGCGGCGCGGGCGGCGTCACCTACACCAACCCCACCGACCAGCGCGGTGCCGTTCACCACACACCCACCGACTCGCTCGGGGCGTGGTCCTGGGCCACCCGGCCAAGCAATGCCATCCAGTTGGTGGCACCGAACCACGACTTGTCGTACAGGTGCGCGGTCCAACCGATCGCAGCAGTCCACGTGCGGCACCGCTGAAGCTCGATCGAATAGCAGCCGTCGCAGTCGTGGGCGCAGCCCTCACACGACACCTGCCACTGCGCCCGCTCCGGCATGGCAAAGATGTCCACAAGGTCGAGGGCGGATCCTTCGGGGTACCTCTGCTGCCACTCACGTTCGGCGGCCTGCGACTCAGTCACCTTGGCAAGGTTGACGTGAAGAACCCCGGCCGTTGCCGGCCCGCCGCAGGTGCCGCAGGTCCACGCGATCTGGTCACCTGACACGTCGGCGCCCATCAGACGGCGATGAAAAGCTGGGGGAGGTCCGCGAGGGCACGGCGGGTGGCCCCGTGCTGCTCTCGCCGCTGCACCTCCGCACGAACCTCCGACAGAACCGCCTCGTACGCGTCGCCGAGCCGCAGAACACTGAGTGCTTCGGTGTACTCGTCCAGTCGGGCACGCCACTGGTCGACGGCCTGACGTGCCGTCCCACGCCCCAGCCGTCCCGCGCCTCGCACCTTCGAGTCGATCAGGAAGGTGGGCGCATCCGGGCCGTCCTTCTTCAGCAACGCCAACGCGTCCGTCAGGCTCCCGTACACACTCACCGCGTCGCGGGCGGCGTCGCTGATCCGCAACGCCACAGGGATACCGACCTCAATCCGGCGCACCACGTCGTCGCGGAAGTCAACCCGCGACGGCATGTTGTTCCAACACACCTCCCGGGCGTAGGCGTCCATGTAGGCGACGTCCGACGGCGGAGTGAACATCGGCGGCGGCTGGTAAACCCCCGAGACGGTGGCCCGGTGCAGGTCGGTGCCGTGCTGCCACACCACGTGCATGTGGTCCCCATCCGGGCAGGTCTTCGGGTCAGGGTGGTAGTTGACGCGCCCCCACGGCACGCCCCGCAGGTTGCCGTCGTCGCCGATCACCGGCGTCTCGGGAAGCTGCCGGAACACCGCCTGCGTGACCTGACGTCCGGACACGGTCAGGGTCTTGATCTCCACGGCGGCGGTGCGGATCTCAGCGTTGCGGGTGGTCAAAGTCGGCATAGAAGATCCTCCGATCATCGGTACGTCTCATCGGTCCAGTCGGTGAACCGGGCGTAGTGCAGTTGCGCGGCCACGGTCACGGTGTCCTTCGGCCCGTTGCGGTTCTTGGCGAAAATCAGGTCCGCCTCCCCGGCGCGCTCCGACTCCGGGTCGTAGTAGTCGTCGCGGTGCAGCAGGATCACCACATCCGCTTCCTGCTCGATTTCGCCCGAGTCGCGCATGTCAGACATTTGTGGGCGCTTGTCGGTGCGCTGCTCAGAACCACGGTTCAGCTGCGACGGCAGAATCACCGCCGCCCCCAACTCGCCGCCCAACGTCTTGAACTCGCGCGCCCACGAACCCACCTCAAGGTCCCGGCGGTCGAACTTCTGCGACGACCGGATCCGCTGCAAGTAGTCGACCAGCCAGATGGAAAGGGCTCCCTCGCGCTGGTAGAACCGCCGCGCCGACGAACGGATCGCCTCGATCGTGTGCGCCTGGTCGTCAATGTGGATCGGCCAACCGTCAACGGTTTTCTTCGCCTCACGCACCCGGTCCAGGTCGTGGGCGTCCAACCGCCCGGTGGTGAACTTGTTCAGGTCGATCTCGCCCTCACGGGACAGCAACCGCCACCACAGTTCCCGCTTACTCATCTCCAGGGTGTTCACCAGCACCGGCAGCCCCTTGCGGGCAGCCACCACGGCGAACCCGAGAGCCAAGGTGCTTTTCCCGACGGACGGGCGGGCGGCCGGAATGATGAGCTGCCCGGGGAGGAACCCGCCGATCAGTTGGTCAACCTGCCCCAGACCGGTGGTAATGCCGTGCGGCACATCCCCGGCCGCGACCCGTTCCAGGTGCGCCATCTCGTCGTCGGAGAACTCGCTGACCCGCTCAACACCGTCCACGGCAGCCGCACCGGCAGCCGCGGTTGCGAGGTCCCGTTGCGCGGCGTCAAGAACCGCGTCCACCGGCCTCGACAGGTCCCGGGTTTGGTAGGCGCCCTTCAACAGCGACTCGTGGGCCTTCCGCCGCCGCGACCAGTCTTTGACGATCCGTGCGTAGTAGCCGGGGGTTCCCGGGTTGCGCATCGCCTCTTCCGTGAGTGCGGTCAGGTATGGCAGGCCACCGCAGCGTTCCAGGTCCTTGCCCTCGTCGAGGGCTCGCGCGACCGCAACGGGGGAGGTGGGTTGTTCCCGCGCCCACAGTTCGAGGATCGCCACGAAGATGGGTCCGTGGGTTGGCAGGAACATGTCTGAACTGCTGACGGCTTCCATGACGTCATCACACGCACGGGGGTTGATCATCATTGCGCCGAGGATTGTGCGTTCGGCGGCAACGTCGGCCATCTGCTGCTGCTGCGCCTCAGCACCGGCAAGGTTCGGGCTGTCAGGCATCGGCGGCCACCTCCGAGCGGACACCGTTCGCCTCAGCCCGGCACAGGCCGCACTTCCCGGCACGCTGGCCCCGGTGCTTCGGGCACACCTCGTCCGCCGGGATCCGGCGTGGGGCGTTCGACGGCGGGGCAGCAGGACGCATCCCACCCGACATCCGCCCGTTCTGCTGGTTGCGCAGTCGGGTCAAGGCGCGGTCAAGGCTGGCGGTGCTGGGAATTCCCTCGTCGGTGGCGACGAGCCCGCGCTTCACGTCGTCGTCGCTGTAGCCCTTCTTGAGGAAGGGTTCGATCAGGTTGCGGAGCTTGTGCAGGTCAAGGTTCTCGCCCTTGCCAGCGACAACGATGGGAGTTCCCTGCTTCTCGCGGAAGTCCGCCCACTGGCGAGCGAGCCCGAACGCACGCTGCGTCTCAGTAGGGTCCCCTGCCGGCTCCTTGGGCTTGGCGCGCGACTTAGCCTTCGACTCCGGCTGCTCGAACAACGCAGCGTCGTCGGCAACCTCCGAAGGAGGTTGTATATGGGCTGGGTCGGGTCGGGTCGGGCGACTCGCTAGCGACTCGGTCGACTGATCGGTTATCCGATCGCTGGACTGATCGGATAACCGATCAGAACCGGGCTTGCAGTACCGGCACTGCGGGTCGACCTTGCCGCCCTCCACATGCCAGCGGCGATGGTTCCCCACAGCCCCGCCAACCGACTTCGCTTTCGAGGCAGCAAGAGCTTCCTCCCGGGTCGGCTGGAAGTCGTGCCAGTCGTGAAAGCGGTACCCGTCGGCGTCCTTCTCCCACAGCCCCGCCTCCACCAGTTCGGTGGTGGCAGTCGCTGGGTCATCGCACATCCGATCGGCTTTGCGATGACTGATGAAGCCGTCGGTGAGGTGCTTGGCGCAGTACGAGCCGGCGCGCGTCCACAGCGCAACCGCCGAATCCGACAGTTCTTCGGTCTTCGGGTGGTCGTAGAACGAGTCGTCGACCTTGAACCACACCATCAGCGTTTGATCTTTCGTGTCGAGAGGTCCGAGCCCGGTAGCGGGCGGGAGGTGCGCCGGGATGTCGAACAGGGCCACCCCGGCATCGAGCGCATAGGTCACTGGCCGTAGTAGTGGTTCGTGCGGCCCGACTTGACGACCGAGCGGGTAGCGGCAGCGATGACGCTCCGAATCGACCGGACACTCTTGCCGTCCACCTTGGCGGCGGGGATCACCACCTCGGGAACCTTGCAGCAGCCGCAGCCCCGTCCCAGCCACCGTGTGGTGTCGGGGATCGCGTACCTGCCGCCCCTGGCGGGGTCCCTGTAGTAGCCGCTGCCGTTGGGCCCCCACCACGCCTTGTGGTGGTTGGACCAAATGAGGTGGTGCTGATCGGTGTCGGTCACAGGGTGGCCTCTGGGTGCTCGGTGCGGGCGGCGGCGTCGGCGCGGTCCAGCCGGTACTGCTCCACGGCGTCGTAGAGGCTAGCGATGGCCGGAACGGGAGCGGATGGCCGACGGACTCGGCGAACGGTGCCCTCGTCGTGCGCGTCGGCCCATTCCTCGGCAACGCGGACAACGGAGAGCATCGCGGCCCGCTCCTTGACCAATCGGTCCCACTCGTCGCGCAGACGGTCGACCTCGGCTTGTTCGGCGGCGAGGCGACGCAGCACGGTCGGC
Source organism: Micromonospora sp. NPDC047756 (assembly GCF_055587245.1). Classification (NCBI taxonomy): domain Bacteria; kingdom Bacillati; phylum Actinomycetota; class Actinomycetes; order Micromonosporales; family Micromonosporaceae; genus Micromonospora; species Micromonospora sp. NPDC047756. The sequence goes on along the minus strand of NZ_JBVJGQ010000008.1, from coordinate 53,975 downwards.
ATCCGGTCGCCCATATAGCTGGTGAGGTTCAGGCAGTACATGTCCCCACCGCTGGAGGGGTGGTCGTGCGCCTTCACCTGCTCGACCGTCTCGGTGAGGTTGGCGATCAACGGATCGGTCTGGGCGCGAAGGGCGTCCAGGTCAACGTCAGCGGTCATGGGGGTACGTCCGGTCATGGGTTCACGCGCCGCTTGTCGGTGCAGTCCGGGCAGGTGGTCGCGTCGTCGGTCCACACCGGTGGCCGGGTGCCAGCCGGGATCTCGGCCCCGCAGTCGGTACACGGCACCGGCCGCCAGTTCGGTCGGCTCGGGGACTCCAACGCCGAATGGCCGTAGCGGACGATCTGTGGCGTGGTTGGTCCGTGCGGCTCGACCAACCTGATGTCCCCGGCGGGCGTCTCGTACCTGTAGCCGAGTGCGGCCAGCGCGTTCCGAAGGTCACCGACGGTGGTGTAGCCGTCCGAGAGTCGACGTCCCGTCTCGTTGCGGTTCCATGCGATGCGGGCACCGGGCAGACGATCGTCGCCCTTCGTGTGGCCGATGGTGGCGGTCAACCACCACGAACATTCGTCGCGCCGCAGACTGGCGGACAGTTCGGTGCGCCCGGCACGGCGGGCCACGCCGACGCGAGGGGCGTTCAGCGCCTCGCACCACAGCAGGAACTCGGTGCGGGTCAGTTCGAGGCGGATGCCCGGCAGACCGCCCATGTCGGTGTCGGTGTCGAAGTCGTAGCGGGATCCGTTGGGGGTGACAGCGGCCTCGTTGGCGTACAGGCGGTGGCTGTACACGTGGCGGCCGAGAACTTCGAGGGCGTCGCTGATCACGTGGTGGGCGTCTTCGGGACGCCGGTCGAGCGTGCGATCGATCATGGGGGCTCCCCGGTGCTTGGTGGTGCGGGACTGCCTAGGGAAGTGCCTAGCTAGGCACATGTCTAGTCCTATCAGGGATTGCGTGGTTAGGCAAGTGCCTAGTAGGGTTGCGCCTATGCTCCTGACCATGGGCCGCCACCTGATGGGCGCACGCGAGATCGAAGACCGACTTGGCGTGTCCCGGCAGCGTGTCCACCAACTCATGGCCCAACCCAACTGGCCGAAGCCGTACGACGTGCTCGCCATGGGCAAGGTGTGGCGCATCGAAGACGTCGAAGAGTGGATCCGCGAAAACCGGCCCGCCCTGCACGACGCCGAGGCCGGGCCGACCGTCACCCCCGTCAAGCGGGGCGGACGGCGCAAGCCCGCCACCGACTAGCCCTCTCACGCCACATCACCCGACCCCGCCCCGGTGTCGGGCTTTCGTGCTGCCCCCGGCGCGCACCTGTCGCACCGCCACCCGCAGGCGTACAACCGGGCAGGCTGCTTCCCGCACGCGGTCACCCCCGCATTGCACGGCTTGGTGGGTGGGGCGGGTCGTTCGGCAGAAGGGGTGCGTCGCCGGGAGTCGAGCGGGATCACTTTGGCGGTCATGGGGGTCACCTCCGGTCGGGGCTGGGGGTGCGGCCTGCCCCCTCGACAGGCCGAACCCGAGGGAGTTGATCTAGAACGGAGGCTCTTCGTCGAAGTTGCTGCCGCCACCGGTACGGGCCGGGGTGGGCGCCGACGTCGACCACGGGTCATCCATCCCGCCGCCGTTCGAGTTGCCCGAGCTGCCACCCGACCGGGACGCCTTCTGCACCTTCGCCGTGGCGTACCGCAGCGACGGACCAACCTCGTCCACGTCGATCTCCACCGACAGGCGGGTCTGCCCGTCCTTCTCGTACTGGCGGGTCTTGAACCGGCCGTGCACGATCAGGCGCATCCCCTTCGTGACCGTCTCGGCGACCTGCTCGGCCATCTCCCGCCACACCGTGCAGCGGAAGAATGCGGTGTCCCCGTCGGCCCACTCGTCGCCGCGCTTGACGCGTGGGGTTACAGCGACGGTGAAGTTGGCGACGGCGGCACCGCTGGGGGTGAAACGCAGCTCGGCGTCTCCGACTGCGTTGCCGATGATCGTGATCAGTGGTTCGTTGGCCATGGTCAGGCCACCTTTCGGTTGGTGCGACCGTCGGCCGCGGTGGTTGGGGTTTGCTGGGCGGCGGCAAGAATGCGTCGGGCGCGTTCCTCGCTGATGCCGAAGTGGCGGGCGAAGCTGGTAGACCCGCTGGGCTGCTTCTGCTGGCGTCGCTCGTCCGCCCACCGCTGCCACAGGCGGTGCTGCTCGCCGACGGTGAGCACGTCGATGGAGGCGACACCGTTCAGGGCGCGGCCGATGAGAACGCGCCCATCGCGGGCGTGCGCTGCCGTGCGGGTTTTCGGCGTCTCGTTCGGGTCGTCGATGTCATCCCATGCGGCGAGGGGAACCCACCCGTACCCGTGTGCGATGGTGCGTGCCCGCCGCGAGGTGCCAGGCACGCCAACGAGCTTGGACGCGAGGGCGTCTATGGCGTCGCGGCGGCTGCGGTGGACGCCTGTGTGGCCGGCGATCCAGCGCTGGATGGACCGTTCGGTGGTCCCGAGATGTTGGGCGAGTGCGGCGATGGGGTGACCGTTGGCCACGAGTCCTTGGAGTCGACGCCTGGCCCCGATGGGGGACATTCGGGCGGCGGGAACGGTGGTGCCCATCAGCGGTTCACACGGATCGGCATGATGAGGTAGCGGTGCCCGCCGCCCGGCTTCCCGTCGTCGTCGGCGCCGGAGATGACGGCCGGTTTGAACGCGTCGACGAACCCGATGTGTGCGGTGGTCGTGCCGAGGCTGGTCAGCCCGTCGATCAGGTATTGCGGGTTGAACCCGATGGTCAACGTGTCCTGACCGCTGTAGCTGGTGATGCCCATGGCTTCGGACGCGCGGGCTTCCTCCGCTCCGCCGGCCTCCACGACCACGGTGTCCCCGCCGTCGGTGAAGGTGAGCAGCACGGGGGTAGCCCGGTCGGCGACCAGGGCGACCCGCTTGACGACCTCAACGAGGGGCGCGACGGGTGCCACCGCGGCCGACGGGTACGAGGCGGGGAACAGGGACCGCACCGGCGGGTAGTTGGCCCCGTCGAGCAGCCGGGTGGTGGTTTTGCGGTGCCCGATGGCGAACCCGACCAGCCCGTGCGCGTCGGGGTCGTAGCTGATGTCCACGGTGCCGGCACCCCACGTTTTGGCCGTGTCGGTGAGCACCCGGGCCGGGACCAGAACGTCCACGTTCAAGTTCGGGTCGGTGGGGGTGACGGTGAGGTCGCGGTGGGCCAGCCGGTACCGGTCGGTGGCCAGCAGCGACAGGGTGTCGCCCCGGAATTCGAGGCGAACCCCCGTCATCATGGGCAGGGTTTCGTCCCGGCCGGCGGCCAAACCCACCTGGGCGGCGGCCTGTGCGAGTGCGGCGGCGTCCACGGTGGCGACGGTGGCGGGCAGACCGGGCAGCGCCGGGTAGTCCTCGACCGGCATGGTGGGCAGGGTGAACCGGGCGGACCCGCACACCAACTCCAGGTGCGCACCGACGGATGCGAGGCTGACCGGTTTGGCCGGCAACGCCTTCGTGATCTCGGCGAGGAGTCGGGCGGCCACCACCACGGTGCCCGGGTCGGCGACCGTGCCGCGCGCCCAACCCTGGTGGGACACCTCGTAGTCGAACCCGGACACGTTCACACCGTCATCGGTGGTGGTCAGCTTCACCCCGGCGAGGATCGGCACAGACGGCCGGTTGGGGGTGGCCTTCGCGGCGGTGGTGACAGCGTCAGCGAACGCGTCACGCTCAACAGTCAGCTTCATGCGGGTACTCCTTGCCATGCGGGGACAACAGTCAGGTCGAGCACCCCGCCCAAGGCGCGGGTGTGGCGTTGCAGGGTGGACACCAACAGCCGGTCAGGGCTGGCCTCGCGGCGGCACACCGACGACTCCGTGCAGCCCATGACGGCACCGAGCTGGGCGAGGGTGAGCCCCGACGCGCGGCGGATGCGGGTCAGGTTGTTGACGGTGACCCGCAGGTCAAGTTGGTCCTCTCCGCGCTCCGTGGTGGGCTGCTGCGCCTCATACACGGCGGCCAGCGGGTCACCATCGCGGGGAACAGTCAGCCCGGCCAGGGTGAAGTTCAGCCGGTACCCGTAGACCCTCGCCCACGCCTGCACGGTGGGGATCAGCCATGACCGGCGCAGCTCAATCTGCGAGAACGCGAACTCGTTGCACCCGTACCGTTCGGCGGCGACAGCCTGCGACATGTTCGCGCCCTGACGGATGCCGCGTAGGCGTTCGGCGAGGGCGTGGCGGGCCACCGTGTCGTCGGGGTGAAGGTCGGGGATGGTCTTCACGAGACGTGCCGCCAGTTCACCCCGGTCTTGATGCGCAACACGGTCGCTTTGGCGACCCCGTACACCCGGGCGACGCTGCCGCTTCCCTCACCTGCGGCCAGCCGCCGTCGAATGTCCCGCACGTTGTCTTCGGTGAGCCGGGCGGTGTGGATCCGCTCACCCCGGTACTCGCCGGACGGTTGCCGCAGTTGGGCGGCTTCCGGGTCGGGGGCGAGGAACACCGGGCGGGTGGGCGACGGCCCGTACTGCTCGTACCGGGCGTTGAGCCACGCCCGGCCGGCGGCGGTGATCTGTGGCGGCATCCCCTGGGCGAGGGTCACCCAGCCTTTCTCCGGCGATGCGGCTTCGTAGGTGGCTTCGTCCATGTCGGTGCCGTTCGCCGCCCGGTACCGGTAGTCGCGGTCGAGTCGGACGGTGCCGGCGCGTGCACCGATGAGGAGCCGCTCGAAGGTTCGGTTGCTGGTCACGCGGTTTGGTTCCTTGGGTGCGGGGCCCGCCCCGGTGGTGGGGCGGGCCATGGTGCTGGCGGTCATTGGGCGGTCCGCAGAACACGCAGGCCACCGCGGCGCTTGAGACTGCGGCGTTCGTCTTCGGACATGCCGCCGGCCACCCCGAATTCGATGTGGCCGAGAGCCCATTCCAGGCACTCATCGGTGACGGGGCAGCGCCGGCAGACGGCCTTGGCCTGCTCGGTCTGCATGAGGGCCGGACCGGCGGTGCCTACCGGGTGAAATAGCTCCGGATCTTCGTCACGGCATTTCGAGTGGTGCCGCCAGTCGTCGGCGGGCTCGCTGTCCATGCGGGTGCTGACGTAGCGGGAAGAGTGGCGGGTCATGCGGTCACCGCCTGCTGCCGCAGGTGCGCCAAAAAGTGTTCGTTGAACAGGGCGTACACCGACCGCTTCTCGCGGATCAGGTCAATGGCCTGCTCGGCGGTGTGCCCGAGCCGCATCAAGGTCAGCGCGGTCACCAGACCGGAGCGGTTGTACCCAGCCTGACAACGGATCAGGACCCGCCGCCCGTCGGTGACAGCAGCCGCTGCCAGGTCGGCGAGTTCCCCGCAGCGGACGGCGTCATCGGCCAGCAGCAGCCCGTCGGGGATGTTCAGGTAGTGGTGCTCAACGTGGGCGGCAGGGCCGAACCCGTGCCGCCGGTACAGGGAGATGACGAGGTCGAATTCGTCGGCCACGATCACGTCGGGGATGGTCCCGTCGGGGTCGAGCCGGTCGTGTCCGCCTTGGAACAGGCCGGGGATGATCTCGTTCCACCCGTCGGGGGCGTACGGCACGCCGCTCATCCGGTCACCGCCACACGCTTGGCCGGGAACTCATCCCAGGTGCGCTCGTCCAGCAGTCGGCCGGCGCGCTTCTTACCCACCCGCCACGGGGTGTCCGGGTGCCACGCGCTGGTGCCGTTGTCGACGTCCCAGCTCATGAACATGTCCTCGGTCATCTGCGAAACAGGGACGCAGTCACCCCACTGCTTGAAAAAAAACGGAATCGAGGCATCGAGGCACTGGTCACGAAGGCTGCGAGCCCAGTCCACCCGCATTGGCCGCGACTTCGCCCCCGTCTCGCCGCCGACAACCACCCAACGCAGGGCCGGCAGGCCGCACGCCTCGGCGTACGACGGCGGCAGCGGAGCGTCCCGCAGGTTCTCCCCGATCGGCCGCCGATGTAGGAATTTCGTCAGGTCGACCGAGCCGAGCAGCGGTTCACAGGACAGCCAGCGCACAGCCGCCGGGGTGCCGAGCAGGGCAGGGATGCGCAGGTCGGCCGCCTTCTGATCCTCCACCGACACGCCGACGTGCACGTTCGGGAGCGGCCAGTTGGTGCTGACGTAGTCCTGCGCCAGGTCAGGGTTGCTGCCGCCGAAGATCGGGGCGGTGTCGGCGACCATCCGGTGGAAGTCGGGCGACGACAGCAGCGACCGCATCCGGCCGTGCCGCTTGGTGAGCAGTTGGAACGTGTGCTGGTGGGCGACCGCCATGACGGCGAACACCTGCGCGATGAAGTAGTCCGGTACGTCCTTGTGGAACAGGTCGCTCTGTGAGTTGACGAAGACCTTGACCGGCTTCCGCCAGTGCAGTGGCTGGTTGAGCCGGTCGGGAAGCAGGTTTATGCGGCCCGTCCAGTCGAGGCGGCCGTCACGCCGCTCGGTCAGCCCGGCGAACGCGGCAGCGATCTTCGGGTGGGGGTTGCCGGCGCGGATGGTGGCGGTGGAGATGGCGTAGCAGCCGTCGCAACCAGCGGAGACGCGCTCGCAGCCGAGAAGTGGATTCCACGTCTTGTCGGCCCATTCGATCTTTGTGTCAGGCATTGGTGACCTCCTCGGCCGGTGCGGTGTGGTTGGGGTTGCCGCCGGCACGCTGCTCACCCAGGGCGTGGGCGGCGCGGGCCAGGGCGGCGGACAGTTCCAGCGCAGCCCACGGGGCGAGCGGCCGGCAGTTGAGGTAGATGACGTCATCGACGCAGGTGACGGTGGTGCCGTTCGCGTCGTACGGCAGGACAGGGCGGTGGGCGGCGATCACGGTGGCGTCAGGCACCGGGCACCCCCGCAATCACACGGCCCCGGCGGATTGCCTCCAGCTCGTGGCGGATGCGGTGCGGCCAATCCCGGGGCTTCCACACCGCCACATCCGCGCCAGCCTCACCCAGCCACGCGGCCCACTTCCGCTGGTCTGGGGTGCGCGACCCGGTCGCCGACTTCAACTCACGGAACAGGATCCCGCCCGGCCCTACGATCGTCAGGTCCGGCCAGCCCTTCCCGTCGCCGCTGACCGCAGTCCGCCAGTTCCCAGACTGGGTGAGGCCGGGCCGAAAGTGGGCGGTGTGCAATCCGAGCACCTTGCACAGATCGAGGACATCCTTTTGGAGGTCGTTCTCGGGGGTGCCGCGCCTCATCGGGTCACCTGCCCGACCTGCGACAGCACCTGCGCGGTCACGTCCTCCGGCGGCGTCCACAACCCGAGCGCACCCCGGCACGGAACCGGCTTGGCCAGTCGCCGCACGTTCGCCAACACGAGGTGGCGGGCCTGAACCCCGTTGTACGTGCGCTCACCCCACGGCTCGCAGCACGTCCCCGCCGGGCCGGTCAGCGTCGGGATGTCCTCGGCGGTGTGGGCGTCAATCAGGTCGGCGACGGCGATGACAGCGCCGGCTCCCGTCTCGGTGAGGTGCGCGTCCACCACCGGGTCGAGCAGCGATATCACCCGCAGGTCCCAGTAGGCGTGCGGGCTGATGGCGACAGCTTCGTGAACGAACACCATGCCTCGGTGCGAGGTCAGGGCACTCCGGTTCTCGACCCGCTTCGCGCCCAGCTCGGTAGAGGCGACGCACGTTGACCACGGCCGGCGGATGGTGATGGCCTTGACGGCGGCGGTCATCAGACGTTCACCGCCGCGAGCGCCGCCGCCATCTCCCGGCTGCCAACCGACCCACGCACCGGCAGCCCCGGGAAGTCCCGGACGGCGACCGCAGCGCAGCCCTCGCACGGGACGTGCTTGATGCCCGGCCCGCTCACGCCACCGCCCACCGACCAGCCAGCCGAGCCCGGCGCGAACCGGTCAATGCCGCACAGGGTCGGGCCGGGTGTGCCCCGGTAAGCCCCGCGCACAAGGTGCACCGCCCACCCGTCGACCGGCTTCGCGTCGACCAGCCCGCCAGAGGCGAACTGAAGCGTCACGAGGGAGCGGACGGTGTCGTCGTTCGGGCACGCGTGCGGGTCAGAGGTCAGGTTGGGGTGGCCGGGGACGACAACCCACGGCTGCGACTCGTACCCGCACGGGCAGACCCGACGGGCACGAGCCCTGTTGCCGATGTATTCGGTGGCCAGGTGGTGGGTGACAGTCGCGGGGGTCATCGGGCGTTCACCGCCTCACGGGCCTCGCCGAGCACCCGGCGGATCTCCCCAACCGGGATCTCGTCGCCGTCGTCGAGCTGATCGCCGTCGGTGCTCATCAGCAGCGGAGTGAGAGCGGTGACCTCAGCGCCGGTGGCGTACCGCGTCTCCACCAGCGGGCACGCCGCGCCCTCGGGCGCGTCGTCGTTGACCTCGGCGGCGTGGTCGCAGTCGCCGTTGATGCAGAACAGGTCGCCGTACTGGTACTCGGCGGCCTTGACGATCGGCTCCAGCTCGGCGACCCGAAGCCGCAGGCGGGCGTTCTCGGCGATGTACGCCTGGTTGGCCTTGCGCAGCGACTCGTTGTCACCACGGAACCGGCCAGCCTGAACACACGACTCGTTCTGAGCGGGGGCGGTCGCGCGGGCACGGCCGGAAGTCAGGTACGCGGCCAGGCCGATCGCGTCCGCTTCGTCGATGACCACCGAAGGGCCGTCGTTACCGCCCGGCGGGGCGATCCATGCCGACAGTCGGCCGTCGTCGGTGCGCTCCACGTTGAGGGTCGCCCCCGCCTTGTCGGCGACGGTGAGCGCAGTGAACGTGTCGTCGTGCACGAGGTGGGAGGTCATACCGGCACCGCCGCCCCGAACGCGCGGGAGACGGACAGCGCCGTCTTCACCACCGCATCCATGCCCGACCAGCCGTGCTCGTCGTGGTTCGCGGTTGCCACAACCGACCCGTTGACATGGACCTCAACGTTCTCGTCGTCGGGCCGCTCAATCGACACCGCCGGGAGTCCGGCGGCAGCGTTCAGCCCGGCGGCCATCGCCTGCGCCTGCGCGTACCTAGCGACCGCGCTCACCGAGTCGTCGCCCTCACCGTCGATGTACGTCTCCAACTCGAACACCTGGTCGCCGCTCTGGTGGGTGCCCGGCAGCCGCAGGCCGCCGTCGCGCTCCGTCGGTGCCGCCGAACCGCGCGCCACACCGACGCGAACCTCTCCCTCGTCGCCGAGGTCATCGATCGCGTCGGCGACGCTCAGGTACACGAAGCCATCGGAGTCGGCGAGGTACGCGACCCACGGACTGTTGTTGTTCTCGTCGTTGCTCATGCGGTGACCTCCTGAATGTGGTTGGGGGAGTGCGTCGTGTACGTGCCGGCGGCAGTCAGCAGCACCGGCATGCGGTGGTGGCGGGTCAACACCGGCGTCGTCTCGGCGTCCTGGTTCTCGCGGAGAATCCAGCCCATCCGCTGCGCCTCATCCCGCACCTCACCGGACGGGTTCGTCACCCGCTCGTGATGCGGGCGACAGGCGGCCAACAGCCATGCCGCACCGTTGATGCGCACCGCAGCCGCACCGTGACGCCCGCCGCTCTTGCGGTTCAGCCGGTGGTGCAAGTCGGCCTTGGGGCGAGGGCAGGCAGGCCACTCACACCACTCGCCGGAACGCTCGTTGACGAGCGTGCGCACAGCAGCGGTCGGCCCGGTGTTCTTGGCCGGCTTCCGGTCCAGCGCCGCCATCCGACCGCCACCGGCACGGTTGATCGGGGCAGCCGGCGACAAGGTCGTGAACGGGTTCGGGTTGCCCTGCTCCGCCAACTCCTGACGGCGGCGCTGCGACATCGGCTGCAACCGGGTGCGGCGCTCCATCAGCGTGCCCCGACCATGTTGAACGCCGCTTGGACGTTCTTGTTCAGCGACGCCAACACCACCGACTGCTTGTCCAGAACCCGCAGATGGTCGGCCGCTGCCTCACGGGTGGCCGTGGCGATCTCGTACGCCTGTCGCTGCCCAACCGTCGCCCGCTCGATGTGCGCCTCACGGTCAGCGACCGTGTGCCCGCCCCGCTCCGGCTTCGGGCAATCCGGGGAGAAAAACGCCGACCGCTTGGCCGACTCGAACGCGTGCTTCGCATCTACCTCAGCCATGCGTGCTTCCTTCAACTGCTGCTGGGTGTCGTGCATCGCCCGCAGCACCCAGCGCATGGCGTTCTCAGCGTCGACCGGCGTCCACGCCTCGTACGTCGCCGACTCCCAGTCGTAGCTCACGCGATGGCCCCGCTCTGCACCTCGGCGAGGAACGTCGCCATGTGGAAGCCGTTGATCTCATCCGATGGCTTGTTGAACCGGGCGGTAATGCGCTCCTCAAGCGCTGCCGCGTTCCACTTCCGCTGCCCGGCGACCGCCTGGATTTGCACCCACAGGGCGTCCGGGTTCGGTTCCACCTCCGCATCCACCGGCTCACCAGCGCCCACAGTCGGGGCCGGGGTGGGAGTCGGCACGGCCTCAGCGTTGGCAGGCTTCGGCGGGTCCAGCTCGGCGGCACGGGCCTTCAACGCCGCCTTCGCCGCATCCGTCAGCGCACCGTCCTTACCTGCGGTGTTCCACAACTCCTGCAACTGGGGGATCGACGACACCCGCTTCGCGGCGTCAAGAACCTGCGCCTCCGTCAGCTTCTCCGGGTCAGGGGTCTGCTCGGGTGCGGCGCCGATCGCCGCCAGGTGCTGCGCCACCATCGCCTGACGGGCGGCCTGCCCGATCTGCCCGCCGAACGCCTGCGCCGGGGTGACGAACTCGAAGTGCAACACCGGCACCAGGAACGTCCGCGACTCGATCTGCTCGTTTTGCGCCTTATCCGGGTGGAACAGCTTCTTCTCCCGGGGCTGCAACTCCAGGCGGGCGGGGATGGGCTGCGCGGCGGCGGCGATAGCCTCGGCCAGCATCGGCAGTTCAGCGGCGGCGTTCCAGCCGTGAGATTCAAGCTTGAAGGTGCCGAGCGTGGGGATCTCCGCCAGCATCAGCGACATGCGGGTGGTCGGCTTGCACACGTCGCCCGGCTTCACATCCCGTTTCGCCGCCTGGGCGGCAGCCTTGATCGGGTCGCACAGGCACGACTGGTTGCGGATCTTCTCCGTTTCCCCGTCGCAGTGCCGCGACTTGAACCCGTTGCCCCACAGCTCGTAGTTCGGGTCGATCTGCTGGGGCGGCACCAGCACCGGGATCGTCTTCGCGTCGGTGACCACTTCGAACTGCGGGCCGGTGGTGTGCTGCCACGGCTTCACCTGCCCGCCGTACTTTGCGGCCACCGCCTCAATCAGCGACTGGGACGGGGACGTGAACCGCAACGTCTCCAACTTGGCCGGGTACTCCTTGCCGCGCTGCGACAGGCGCTTCTCCCCGAGACGGATCACACCAACCTGGGTCAGGCGGCGCTGCAAAGTCTTGATAGGCATATGTGTTCTCCTCAGAATCAGGCGGCGGCCGGGGCCGGCTCAGTAGCAGGAGCGGCGGCTTCTTTCGCGGCCTTGCGCTTGCGGGCGGCGATCGTCTCCGGCAACACGAACGTGTGCGACGACACCGCGGCCGGGCCTTCCTCGATCAGCCACTTCGTCAAGCCGAGCGCGTACAGGAACCCGCGCCGGTACGTGCGTTCGGTGGTCACCGCCAGGCGGGCGGTCACACCGTCGGGGCGGAGTTGCACCAACATGCCGCCGTCGGTGGGCAGCATCGGGTGCTCAATGTCGGAGTTCTTCAACCGCAGGATCGGGGCGTGCCGGTACCCGGTGAGCTGCAACGCCTGCTCCGGGTAGAACTGCGGCCCCTCGCCCTCGCGGGACTTGAAATCCACCACCAGGTCGACGGTCAGGCCAAGCTTCGCGGCCTTCTTCCACGGGATCCCCGTCACCCGTGACACCAGCTTCGCGGCGGCCTGCGTGGCGTCGGCGCGGAGCCGCACCACCCCATCCGTTGTGCCCGCGTAGCCGGCCCCCCGGTTGACGACCAGCGCCTCAGACAGCAGGAACGATTCGGGGGTCAGCCCGTACTCGGCAACGAACGCTTCGAATGCCTTCACGTACGGTGCGATGTCCTGATCGTGCGGTTTGATCTCACCCGTGTACGACCACCACTCGGCCACATCGTGGGCGCGGGTGCCCTCGTCGGCGCGGCGGGCCGTGTTCACCTTGTGCCGGTCGGCCACCCAGCGGCCTACACACGCCTTGCATTCGACGCACGGGCATCGGTCGCACCGTTCGGTGCGGTCGTGATCGCACCTGTTGTACGTGTTCCCGCACGGCTTGATGCGCGAGGCGATGACGATCGCGGGCAGCTCGGCGAACACCGCCTGAACGGCCTGGTGCGCGGCGTACTGCATCAGGGCGTCTTTCGCGATGACCCCGGTGGCGGTGGTGGCGGAGATGAGCCGGTGATCGCCGATCAGGTAGAAGCGCCGGTCGTCGGTTTCTTCCACCCCGTGGAAGACCGGCCCGGTGCGCTCGGCGGTGATGCTCATGCGTCGTACCTCGCGTCAATCGCGGCGTCGTAGTCCAGGTCGTTCTTGAGGCACGCCTTCGTGGCGAAGCACGCGGCCAGCAGGTCGGCCACCGGGGCACCACACGTCGGGCAGGTCGCCCGCTGGGTGGCGAGGCTGGGACCGCCCGGCTTCCACGGCGGCATCGGCAGAGGCCGTGGCGGGGTCGTCGGCCGGGCCGGGGTGGTGGTAGTCATTCGCCGACCTCGTCGACCAGGAACCCGCACGGCGGCAGGTCACACGTCACGCAGCCGTCCGTGTTGCGGGCACCGTCCGGATCGATCGTGCAGGTGCACAGCCGCAGGTACTTGCGGGCGATGGTGATCGCGTGCGACAGCTCAGGTGTCTCGCGGCGCGCGTACGGCGCTCGTGCGGCGACGTTGGTCAGCCAGGCGGCGATCAACATGGCGACGGCGGGATCCCACGACGCGATGTGCTGAGCGTCAGCGGTGGAAGGCCAGCCGCACTCGTACGCGCCGACGGACGCCACCACCCGCCCCCGGCATCCAGCCGGTGCCTCGATGCTGCGGTTGCTGGTCGCCGTCCATGGGCTCGGTGTGGCAGCGGTAGCCCGCTCCCGCATTAGCCGGGCGGCCTCGCGCAGCAACTCCACGTCGGCGGACATCAGCGCTCGCCGCCCAGGTCCACACCCTCGCGCGTGAGCCAGGCAGCGATATCGGCGGCGGTGGCACCCTGGTTGAAGGTGATCGTCCCGCCGGTCGGCGTGACCGCCTCAAAGCGGTAGTCGTGGTCGGGCATGTCCGGGCGAAGAATGGCGGCACCCTCAATGCCGAACATCTCCCGAGCGGCTGCGGCGACGTCGATTAGGCGCATCGGCAGGGGCATCTGCCAGTTCTCGGGCTTCGTGTCGAAGTCGGGCATGAGTCAGCTCCGCTCAAGGTTGGTGGTGGCGACGGAGGTCGTCGGCGCGAGCGACCCGTGGTCGGTGATACGTCGCACCGCCCGGTCCCACGCGTAACCCCAGCCCTTCGGGGTGAGGCGAGCCGACGTCGCCTCCTGATCGCCGCGAGTGTTCGTGCCGTACGTGGAGTGCTTCGGACGCACCCAACCGGCTTTGATCGCCTCCGCGTACGGCTCGTTGCGGCGCAGGCTGCCCGTGCGGATGATCAGGCCGATGTCGCCGAGGAAGTCGCGGATGTCCTCGTGGCGCAGCTTCACCCGGTGGTTCTCGTACGCCCACAGTTGAAGGTCGTTGCAGAAGCTCGCGATAGCAGCCAAGCCGTCGGCGGCGCGGAAGTGGTCGGCCTGCTGGGCGCGTGGCTCAAGCTCGGCGATGGCAGTCTGCTGCCGCTCGATCTCGCGCGCCTGATCAGCGGCGAGCTGTAGGGCATCGGCGAACGACTGCGGGATCTGCTGGCGGTCGGTGTTGGTGTTGAACCCTTCGCGGGCAGCCGCAGGGATCACCTCGTGGAACACCCACCGCTGAAACCGCTCGACCTTCTGCCGCAGTTCCGGGTTCTTGACCGCCCCGGCGCGTCGGTTGGCGAGCACCCGATAGAGGCCGGGTTCGCTGATGACCGAGACGGTCTGGGTGCCGCCAGGGGTACGCACGGCGCGCGTACCCCTCTCGTCCGCGTCGAGATTGCGGATCATGTCGGCGGCGTCCCGGTGCCCGAGTGCGCGGGCGATGGGTCCGGCGACCATCCAGAGCGCGCCGTTGACGGTGATCGTCTCGATGCGGTCGCCGGTTGCGGCGAAGGCGAAGACGCGAGGGTCTGCGGCTTCCTGGCCTGCGGTGATGATGTCGAGCTGCGTCACTGCGGTCCTTCGCTCTGGTCTGATACCTACTAGTCACTTGCCAAGTACAGTCTTACCCACAGTTGCCCTCTAGTCAAGCGACCATTAGCCTTTGACTATGTTCGCGACCATGGCCGTGTTGATGGGGCAGGCAGAGATCGCCGATCGCCTCGGCGTCAGCCGCCAGCGCGTCCAACAACTGGTCGCCCGCCCCGACTGGCCGAAGCCCTTCGTGGTGCTCGCCATGGGCAAGGTGTGGCGGACCGAAGACGTCGAAAAGTGGATCCGGGCCAACCGGCCCGACGACCCGGGGCCGGAGGAAGAGGAGCGGGACAAGCCGCTCGGACGCCGGCACGGCCGCAACAAGCGCGACGACGCCTGACGCGTTCACCGCGCACCCGCCATCTCGGCCGCCCACCCGGCCACCGCCCCGAGTTAGCCGATCCCGCTGCTCCCTCAGGACACTTTCAGCTCGCCACTGGAAGACGCCGGCCAACAGGAAGCCGAGCCCAGTCCCCACCACAGAACCGGCGAGCGGCCAGCTCTGAGCGAGGGCACCGGCACCGCAGGCGGTCAGCGTCACGCCGATAGCCACCCGGTCAGCGACCGTGAATGCACGTGTGCGATCAGCCACTGACGATCACCACCAGCAGCGACGCCACGAACAGGCACGCGATGTGAAGGCTCTGATCGGCGAGGTAGCCGCCGTGCAGTGGTGTCTGTGAGGCGGCGAACGCCCGCGACCCGGTGTGTTCGAGGATCCAGCGGACCGGCCACCGGCGGTCAAGGAACCCGTGAGTCACAGCCGAGAACAACAGTCCGACCGCGCAGCCCTGGAAGGTCAGGGGCACGCCAGCGGCAACCAGCCCGAGCAGGGCGGCGACCATGCAGGCGTGGTAGCCGAGCAGGTGGCCGGCCATGGCGCGGACACCCAGCCAGCCCGGCCCGGCCTTGTGCTTCGCCTGGTGGTCGGTCTGGATGACGTGATCGCCCAGGTGGTGGCCGGCGAACAGGGCGCAGAACACAGCGGCGATGACCGCAGCCTCAGCCACGCCGCACCGCCCGCTGCCGGGGAATGACCAACGTGGCGTCAGGCTCATCGACGCGCAGAAAGAACAGCTCCGTTGCCGCCTCCGGGCGGGGCTCACCGAACGACGGATGCCACGGCTGCGGCACCACGGGCGGGGCTGTTGTGATCTCGGCGACCGCCTCAGCGTGAGCCTGACGGGCGGAGAAGGTGACCCGCCGGCCGACCGCACGGCACAACATCACCCAGCCCACACACACGGCCAAGCCGCCCAGCACGATCCAAACCGGGCTGGGGTTGAACAGGGTTCCCATCACCGGAGTGACCCCGCCCGCTCGACGGTCGCCGCGTTGCCATCCGACCGGCGGTACTGCCCGGCGTGAACTGTGCCCGTGTTCAGGGCCGGGCGGTCGCGCGGCAACTCCTCAGTCACCGCCGACTCAACCGAACCCGCAACCAATTCAGGGGCGGGCGACCGTTCCGGGCGCATCGCCCACACACCACCCAGGAACGCCAACGACACCAACACCAGCTGCGCACCAAGCCCCACCAGCACCGCGCCGGGGGTCACCACAATCAGAATCTGCTCAGGCACGATCAACCTCCAACGAATCCGCCAACGGGGCAGTGAGAAGTCCGCGCAGTTCGGCGGCAAGAGCATCAGGAAGCCGACCAGCGAAGTCCCACGCGGCCGAACGTGCGGCATCCACGGCAGTGACCTCGGCCCGCAGCTCGGCAACCCGCTCCCGCAACACCTGCTCGGTGGCGTCCCGCCGCTGATGGCGGAGCCGCGACGCGTCCAGGTCGGCGAACAGTCGCTCCACCAAATTGAGCAGTGCCCGGCGGGTGGACAGCCACGCCCGCAACCGCCGCCACAACCGCATCACTGGCCACCGTCCCGGCGATTCGGCACCAACGGCATCCAGCCGGTGCGGTCCGGGTCCGCCAACCAGGCGTTCTGCTCGGCGCGCTTCCGGTTGATGTCCTCCCACGACGGGCGTTCCACCACCTGCGCCACACCAACCGCCCGAGGTGTCACCGCAAGCGGCGGCAGGCCGGCGGCGATGAACTCCCGCTGCACCTGGGCGACCATCGCCGCCGACAGGTCGGCGCGGGCCTCAAGCTGGCGCCGCACCTCACGAGGCGACCACCCCTGCGTGTGCGTGTGCCTGCCCGACGATTCGGCGAACCGGTCACCGCGGCCCACCAACCCGCGCAGCACCGCCAACGCGTCCAACGCGTAACCAAGCAGCCGTTCCGTCCACGTCGGGGCGGGTGGTTCCGTGGTTGTCGGGAACAGGGTCGACTCCGAACCCGACGCCTCACCCCACGCCGGGTCAGGTTTAGGCGTGGGCCGGGTCGACGACACCCGGGTGATGCGGGAGTGCAACCACATGGCGAGCAGCAGCAGGATGCCCACACCCACCACCCACATCAGGACCAGGCGGGTGCTCGCGTCAGCAACAGGGGCGGCGGCGATCATCGGGTCACCCCCACCGGCAGGTACGCGGACTCAATGCGCGGGGTGACAGCAGCCAAGTCGGTCAGGCCGGCGATGGCGTCCAACCACAGGCGCATCTCCCAGTGGATGGCGTACGCGCCCTCAAGCCCGGACGGGTATTCCGCCCGCTCCAGTGTGGGGCGGCCTGCGGGCAGGGTCAGCAGCACCACCTCCCGGTCCCGGCGGCGGGGGCGCGGACCAGCCAGCACCAGCGCCACGGTCATTACCAGCAGCCCGGCGATCAGGCCGTACACGATCACGGCGGGGTCGCTCAACAGTCCGCCCATGTCAGGCCACCTGCTGCCGTGTGAACCGGGCCGGCACGTTGTTGATGTCCGGGGTCCGGTGGCGGCCAACGCGGGGTGTGTACCGGCGGCCGTCGTTCACACCCGGGTCACCGACGCGGGGCAGCCGGGCGGTGGGCCCGTCGATCTCCCGCACCCGGGGCACACGAACGGTGGCGCGGCCGGTCGCCACCATGGGCAGCACGTTCGCGGGCAGGGGAGCGGGGGTGAGGGCTTCTCGTATTGCGTTGTGCAACTTGCCGGTCAAACGAGTCCACAGGTTCACGTCGAACTCCCCTCAAAGGGACGGTCAGGGATTGGTGACAGCACGCGACGGTGAGGCGTCACGCACAGGAGAGGCGGTGTTCGCCCCGGGCTTGCGGTTGATCGACGCCCAATCAGGGCGGTCACCCGAATCGGGCAGCAGGCGAGAGTCGTCGGCGAACCGCGCCAAGGTTTCGCAGTCGTAGTGGAACGTCAGGTGGTCTTCCAGCGCGGCAATCCGCGCGTCCTTGCGCTCCACCTCCGCGCGCAAACGGGCAACTGTGGTGAACCAGGCGGTGAGGCGGCTCACCGGCCACCCCGCAACACCGACGGCACCGCAGGCTCAGCGACCGTCGGCAGCCGTTCCCGGGTCAACTGGCTGATGCAGTGCAGTCGGTCCGGGGTGTGCACCCACACCGACACCGACTCGAACCCGTCGGCTTGCAACCGCACCACCGGCTCACGGCAGTGCTTGCACGTGCTGGGGTGGCCTTCGTGGCGGGCGCGGATCATGCCGCCTCACCACCCGCCGGCACGATCTCCACACGGCGCCGACCCGACCGCACCGACTCCAACCCGGCCAGGCGGTCTAGCGGGCGCTCCGCATCCGGGCGCTCACCCGGGCCGAACGGCACCACACGGGCAGGGCGGCCATCCGCCGACACCAACACCAACAGGCCGGCGGTCACGACCACTCGCCGCCGTTCAGCAACCAGTACGCCGCCGGCAACACCACAAACGCGACCACACCGGCCACGGCCAACAGCCGGTTCACGTACCGGTTGCGCGCGTCCCGCCAATGCTCATCGCTGGCCAGGCGCTCCGACTCGGGCATCGACGGCACCGAGCCGCGGTCGAAGGTGGGGGCGCTCACGCAGTCACCTCAACCCGCGACAGCAGCGACAGTGCCGCCGCGAACGTCGGCAACGTGGGCAGCGCGTACAGCACCGTCTGCTCCACCACACCGTTGCCGGCGATTCGGATAGCGTCGTTGCGGGTGATCAGCCCTGACGCCACCAGATCCGTGATCCAGCCGGGCGGGTTGCCCATCATCCACTCGGGGAACACCGCCGCCAGACGAGGCGAATCGTTACGACCCAGCTCCGTCGGCTCCGGCGCCGGGAACCCGAACGCTGACTCCTGGCGACGTACCGCCCACTCGTACTGGCCGAACACAAGCGGCTGCACCGCCGACGGCAGCATCAGATCGCCGGCTCTGCCCCGCTGATTCGGGCCGCCCTTCGTGGCATCGGACGCCCGCGGCGTCGGCATCATGGCGACGCCGCGGGCGTCCGATGCCACGACCGCGGATGTTGCGCCAAGCAGCACCTGAGAGAGCGGTGGCCGCCACCCGTCGGAAGCGCGGCGGCCGGGGGTGCCCGTGTCCGACGCTCGCGGAGTCGGCAGCCACGACGGTGGAGCCTCATCCCACGACTCCAACTCTCGCGGAAGCTCACCCCGGGCAATTTCCAACGCCTGATCGATCGACGGGGAAGACGACGACCCGAGGATCGCCGAGCGGCCCGTCCGCGATGCGGCAACACGCGGCGTCGGCAACATGAGCGCGACCGCGTCATCGAGGAAACGACGCCCCGCATTCATACGGGCCTGCGCTGTCTCCCGCGACGGGAAGCCGGTGCCCCGTCCGAGGGCCGCGTTAGGCGTCGGCAATACCACCCCGTCCGCGCCGCACGTCTGCACCGGAAGCGACCAGACCAGACCCGCCCGCGACACACCCGAGGAAGGCCACTTCAACGGGTCGACAGCACCGAACAGCGCACGCTGCGGCGGAAGCCACCCCTGCCCGGCCCGCTCGCCGAACGGCTCACCCGACGGAACCGACACGTCGGCACCACGCACCGCGAGGGCGAAGAACCGGTGACGGTGGTGGCAACCACCAACACGGCACGCGCCAACAACCGTCCACGCCACCGTGTAGCCCAGCCGATCCAGATCGGCCAGCACGGCGCCGAACACCTCGCCCTGCTCGATGCGCAGCAGGTTCGGCACGTTCTCCAACACCACCACCGACGGCAACAGAGCCTCGATGGCCGGCAGGACACCGGTTGGCCATAGGTGCCGCTCATCGGCGGAACCGCCACGCTTTCCAGCCGAAGAGAACGGCTGGCAGGGGAAGCCAGCCGCAAGAATGTCAACCCGCTCGGCCATCTCCGACCAGCCGCGCACCCTCCGGGCGTGACGCTTCGCCGTTTGGCGCATCCGACGGGGTGCGGTCAGGCGACGGCGGGGAAGCCCATACGGCCCGCCCGGAGGGTTGGCAATGTCGCCCAGGTTCGGCACCCCCGGCCAGCGGTGCGCCAGAAGCCGCGCGGCGGCGGTGTCCAGTTCGGCTTGCCAAGTGAGGGTGGCACCGAACAGCTTCTCCAACGCGCGGTCGAGCATCCCGCCGCCGGAGCACAACGAACCAGCACGGGGTGTCACACGCCCACCTCGTGCCGGACCGGCGACACCCGGGCGTCCTCACGCCACGTCAGTTCGGCCCCGGGGTTGCGGTAGGCGACCTGCACACCAGCGCACCCGCCGTACGGGCACCCGTGCTGCGGCACCGGGTGGGCGAGGGCGTGCGCGGCCAGGTCCGGGGTTGTTCCCGCCAGGTCGGCAACAAGGTCCACGGTCCACGCCTGCGAGTCGGACGGGCCGGGCAGAACCCGGGTGGTGGTATCAGCCGTTCGGTCGCCGTGCCGTACCTTTAAGTCAGTCATCAGGCCGAAGTCCTTCGCATAGGTCGGTTGTGATGGCGGAGCAGCGAACGCCCCCGGATTGCGGCCGGTGGGCGTTCAGCTCGTTCAGGGGGAGTGGAAGTAGTCGCCTGCCGTGACCGTTGGCGCGGTCACCGCTTCGCGCACCTGCGTCGCAGTGCAGGTGGCAAGGCCGGGCGTCGGCACCTCACCCGACGGGAGGGTGCGGGTGGTCATTGCGGCGGCTCGCGCGTCGAACAGCTCCAAGACGCGCTGCTGGCCTTCGACGATCGACGGCATCCAATCGCCGTTGATCTCGACGCTGAACCAGCCAGGCATCGTCAGCAGAGGCGTCGCAGTGCCGGCTTCGTGGCGGATCGTGGCGGCAGTCATGCGGCGTTCCGCCTTGGAGCGGCCACACGTGGGCGGGCAGGTTGCGGCAGTGGCTTGAGGAGTCGGGCGAGATGGGCGCGGGCCTCAGTGTCCGGATCCGGCCAGTCGGCGGTGTCCCGCTCGGCCAACTCCTCCAACGCGGCCTCAAGCCGGGGGTCGTCAAGCTGGTACCGGGCCATCAGGCTGCCTTCCGCATGTCGGCGTCGTCGCACGGTTTGAAGGCGCGGCCGATGGGCCAGCCGATCTGGTCGGCGAAGTTGGCCGCCTGGCCGAGGCTGATGGGGTAGGTGCCGTCGAGGAGGCGGAAGAAGCTGCGGCGGGAGATGCCGAGTCGCGCTGCGATGTCTTCCTTGCGGCGCAGGCCGAAGACCCGGCGGGCGCGTTCGACGGCTTCATCGGTGAGCCGGTACTGCGGCGTGGGGTCTGTGGTGACCCCGGGTGCGGCAGCAAGGGTGTCTGACATGACACCATCATGCAGGTGTCAGCTCTGACACGCAAGCACGTGAGGGTCACCCATCTGACACGCAGAGGCGGTAATCTATGCCGCCTAGGTGCTGGCGGTCTCACGTTCGGTGACAGGGCGTTGGCTGAGGCTGGGGAGCCGCGATGCTGGAAGTGTCACAACTGACACCTGATTTGCCTTCTGACCTGCACTATCGTGACCGCATGCCAAACGACGGGTCTGGGGTCCTGCGTCTAGGCCAACTCATCAGAGGTGCACGCCAAGACAAAAGCTGGACCCAAAAAGACCTTGCCGAAGAATCCGGGGCCAGCCTCGAAACCATCAAGCGCTACGAAAACGGGAAAATCAAAGACCCCGACTCCGAACTCGTCCGCAGCATCATCAAAGCCCTCGGCATCAGCGTCCTCGAAATCCCCATCGCGCTCGGACACGTCACCCGCGAAGAACTCGACCTGCCACCCGCGCCAGCACGCACCTTCACACCCACCGTTGAAGAAGCAATCGCCATCCTCGAAGACCCCGACATGTCCGACGAAGCGAAACGCGGCGCCCTGCAATACCTGCGCTACCTCCGCGCCAACAACCCGGGCACGGGAAAGCCCGGGGCCGGCACAGGCCAACCCCGGGCGTCCTAGCCGTTCGCGGACTACCAGCCGCGCGCCCGCCACTGCGCCAACGACGGCCGCTCCGTACCCAACGTGGAGTCCTTGCCGTGGCCCGGGTAGAACCACGTGTCGTCCGGCAGGCGGCCGAACACCTTCCCCTCAAGGCCGTCCATGACCTGCGCGAACTCCTCAGGGCTTGTTGTCCTCCCTGGCCCCCCGGGAAAGAGACTGTCGCCGGTGAAAAGGTGCGGGGTGCCGGCCGGGTCGCGGTAGAGCAGCGCGATCGAACCCGGGGTGTGCCCCTTGATGTGGATGACCTCCAACGCGCAGTCGCCGACCGCCACGGTGTCGCCGTCGGCCAGCCGCTCCGCCTCGATCGGCAACCCCGACGCGTCATCGGCGTGCACCAACGCCCGGGCGCCGGTCTTGGCGACGACCTCCTCCAACGCCACCCAGTGATCCATGTGCTGGTGGGTCGTCACCACGGCGGTGAGCCCACCGTCGCCGATCAGTTCGAGTAGCCGGGGCGCCTCGTTCGCGGCGTCGATCAGCACCTGATCACCGGTGCCCGTGCAGCGCAGCAGGTAGGCGTTGTTGTCCATCGGACCCACCGACAGCTTGCTGATGGTCAGCCCGTCCAGCTCCCGAACCGCCGGTGCGCCGCCGTGCGTGACGTCTCCGCTGTATGTCATGACGTTTCTATATCCATTCCGGTGGAGTAGGCAGGGGACCGTCAGGGGTGACGGAGAGCAGGGTGCCGTCGGCGCGGCCGATCAGCCAGGCGGCGAGGTCGGGGGCGGGGCCGACGACGATCGGGGCGTCCACGCGCTCCCCGATCACCACCTCGTGCTCACCACCGTCGAGGCGCAGCACCATCGACGGTGGTGTCGGCCCCATGGCGTGATGACTGGCCGCCTCCCGCAGCAGGCGGTGGGCGAACGTCTCCGACCAGTGCGCGGCCCGGTAGTCGGCGGCCAGATCGAGGTGGTGCACCTCGATCTCCCGCAGTCGACCCCAGACCAGCAGCGCCGCCGGCCAGGGGCCCAAACGCGCCTGCACCGTCGCCGCCCAGGCGTCGGCCGGCATCGCCGCGACCGCCTCGGCGAACAGGTCCGCGGTGCGTCGCAGGTCGTCCAGGTGCGCGGCCGGCGGCCGGCTCGAACCGGCTTCGATGTCGGCGGCGCGGGCGTCCAGCGAGGCGTACATCGGCAGCGCCGCCCCGGTGCGGGCCGCGGTGAGCAGGTTGACGAAACCGTCGGCGTTGCGCGCCACATGCGCCAGCACGTGCCCGCGCGTCCAGCCGGGCAGCAGCGACGCGGCGGCGAGGTCCGCGGCGTCGAAAGAAGCGGCGGTACGCAGGAGCCGCCTGGTGGCCGCGTCCACCTCGCCCATCAGCAACAGCGGATCCGTGGTCACCCGTCGACCCTAGCGGTCCGCCGTCGCGCCGTCGCCGGGGAAATCGCTTTCGGCGCGTCGTCGCGCGACCTACCGTCAGCGGCAGACGCGGCACCGGGACATCGGACGGAGGTGGTGATCATGCCGGACGTGGCACGCGTGTTCCGCCATCACCAGCTTCGACACCGATGAGGATGCTATGACGATCGATGTGACCGCCCTCGGCTGGGACGCCGAGCGGACGGCGTACGCCGCGCGCCGCGGCGAGCACCAGCCGGGTCGGGTGGCCCGGGTGGACCGGGGGGTCTGCACGGTGCTCACCGCGGTCGGCCCGGTCCGGGCCAGTCTGGGTGGGGCGGTGCTGACCGTCGCCGCGCGGGACCCGGCCGCGCTGCCCTGCGCCGGGGACTGGGTGCTGCTCACCCACTGGCCGGACCGCCGCGTCACCGTCGAGGCGGTGCTGCCGCGGCGGGGCGCGCTGATCCGGCGTACCGCCGGCAAGGACGCCAGTGGGCAGGTGCTGGCCGCCAATCTCGACGCCGCCGCCGTGGTGGAGCCGGTGCACCCCGAGCCGGACGTGGGTCGGATCGAGCGGCTGCTCTCCCTGGTCCACGAGTCCGGCGCCCGGCCGCTTGTCGTACTGACCAAGGCGGACCTCGCGGCCGACCCGGCCGCGCTGGCCCGCCAGTTGGCCGCCGCGGCACCCGGGGTGCCGGTGCTGCCGGTCAGCGCCGAGCGTGGCCTCGGGCTGGCACCGCTGCGCGCCGAGGTGACGCCCGGCCGCACGCTCGGTCTGCTCGGCCCGTCCGGTGCCGGCAAGTCGAGCCTGGTCAACGCTCTCGTCGGAGCGGTGATGATGCCCACCCAGGCGATCCGGCGCGTCGACGGCAAGGGTCGGCACACCACCACCTGGCGGGCGCTCGTACCGATCCCCGGTGGCGGTGCGGTGATCGACACGCCCGGTGTCCGGGCGGTCGGCCTGCTCGACGGCGCGGCCGGGCTCGACCGGGCGTTCGCCGACATCGCCGGGTTGGCCGAGGGCTGCCGGTACGCCGACTGCGGTCACGACGGCGAGCCGGCCTGCGCGGTTCGGGAGGCGTTGCACACCGGCGAACTCTCCACCCGTCGGTGGGAGAGCTGGCGGCGGCTGCAGGGTGAGGTGGCCCACGAGAGCCGACGGCGGGAGGCCCGGGTGGCGGCGGAGCGTCGCGGCGGGTGGCGTTCGGCCCGGCGTCGGGCCGCGCGTCCGCCGGCGCCCGGCGGCTACTGACCGGGTGCCCGTAGGTGCGGGCCGGCCGGGGTTCCGGGCGGCGCGGCCGACCGGGCTGAGCTGGGGGAATGTGCGGGCGAGGGAAACTGTCGTACCTCGGGGCTAGAGTTGCCGAGGCGTGTTTTCCGCGCCCGCACGACCACTCAAGACCACCCAGAGTGGGACAGATCCTTTGCTTCGTCTTCTCCCGGGAGTACACGCACCGTGGCCGACCGACTGATCATCCGTGGCGCGCGCGAGCACAACCTGCGTGACGTCAGTCTCGACCTGCCCCGGGACGCGCTCATCGTGTTCACCGGGCTGTCCGGGTCGGGCAAGTCGAGCCTGGCCTTCGACACGATCTTCGCCGAGGGGCAGCGCCGCTACGTCGAGTCGCTCTCGTCGTACGCCCGGCAGTTCCTCGGCCAGATGGACAAGCCAGACGTCGACTTCATCGAGGGCCTGAGCCCGGCCGTCTCGATCGACCAGAAATCCACCTCGCGCAACCCGCGCTCGACGGTCGGCACCATCACCGAGGTCTACGACTACCTGCGTCTGCTCTACGCCCGCATCGGCGAGCCGCACTGCCCGGTCTGTGGTGAGCGCATCTCCAAGCAGAGCCCGCAGCAGATCGTCGACCGGGTCCTCGCCATGGCCGAGGGCACCAAGTTCATGGTGCTCGCCCCGGTGATCCGGGGCCGCAAGGGCGAATACGTCGACCTCTTCGCCGAGCTGCAGGCCAAGGGCTACGCCCGGGCCCGGGTCGACGGCGTGGTTCACCCGCTGACCGAGCCGCCGAAGCTCAAGAAGCAGGAGAAGCACACCATCGAGGTGGTGATCGACCGGCTCACCGTCAAGCCGAGCGCCAAGCAGCGGCTCACCGATTCGGTCGAGGCCGCCCTCGGCCTGTCCAGCGGCCTGGTCCTGCTCGACTTCGTCGACCTTCCCGAGGACGACCCGGACCGCGAGCGCCGCTACTCCGAGCACCTGGCCTGCCCCAACGACCACCCGCTCGCCATCGAGGATCTCGAGCCCCGGGTCTTCTCCTTCAACGCGCCCTACGGCGCCTGCCCGGAGTGCACCGGCCTGGGCACCAAGAAGGAGGTCGATCCGGAGCTGCTGGTCCCCGACCCGGAGCGCAGCCTGCGTGAGGGCGCCATCCAGCCCTGGTCCACCGGGCACAACCTGGAATACTTCCTGCGCCTGCTGGAGGCGCTCGGCGAGGCCCAGCACTTCGACATCGACACCCCGTGGCGGGCGTTGCCGGCGCGGGCGCAGAAGACGATCCTGCACGGCTCCGACGACCAGGTCCACGTGCGCTACCGCAACAAGTACGGCCGCGAGCGCTCCTACTACACCGGCTTCGAGGGCGTGGTGCAGTGGATCGAGCGCCGGCACTCCGACACCGAGTCCGAGTGGTCCCGCGACAAGTACGAGGGTTACATGCGCGACGTGCCGTGCGCGGCGTGCGGCGGTGCCCGGCTCAAGCCCGAGGTGCTGGCGGTCACGTTGGCCGGCAAGAGCATCGCCGAGGTCTGCAACCTGTCCGTGGGGGAGTGCGCCGACCTGCTGGCCGGCATTGAGCTGACCGACCGGCAGAAGCTGATCGCCGAGCGGGTCCTCAAGGAGATCAACGCTCGGCTGCGGTTCCTGCTCGACGTCGGCCTGGATTACCTCTCCCTGGACCGGGCGGCCGGCACGCTCTCCGGCGGCGAGGCCCAGCGCATCCGACTGGCCACCCAGATCGGGTCGGGCCTGGTGGGCGTGCTCTACGTGCTCGACGAGCCGTCGATCGGGCTGCACCAGCGCGACAACCACCGGCTGATCGAGACTCTGATCCGGCTGCGTGGGCTCGGCAACACGCTGATCGTGGTGGAGCACGACGAGGACACCATCCGCACCGCCGACTGGATCGTCGACATCGGGCCCGGCGCGGGTGAGCACGGCGGCAAGATCGTGCACAGCGGTTCGGTGCCGGCGCTGCTGAAGAACAAGGAGTCGATCACCGGGGCGTACCTGTCCGGGCGTCGGTCGATCCCGACGCCGACGGGCCGCCGTCCGCAGGAGCCGGGCCGCGAGCTGGTGGTGCACGGGGCGCGGGAGCACAACCTGCGCAACCTGACCGTCTCGTTCCCACTGGGCCAGCTGATCGCGGTCACCGGGGTCAGCGGCTCGGGCAAGTCGACGCTGGTCAACGACATCCTTTACGCGGTGCTGGCCAACCAGATCAACGGCGCCCGGCTGGTGCCTGGCCGGCACACCCGTGTCTCCGGGCTGGAGCACGTGGACAAGGTCGTCGGCGTGGACCAGTCGCCGATCGGCCGCACGCCGCGCTCCAACCCGGCCACCTACACCGGCGTCTGGGACCACGTCCGCAAGCTCTTCGCCGAGACCACCGAGGCGAAGGTGCGCGGGTACGGCCCGGGTCGGTTCTCCTTCAACGTCAAGGGCGGGCGCTGCGAGGCGTGCTCGGGTGACGGCACGATCAAGATCGAGATGAACTTCCTTCCCGACGTGTACGTCCCCTGCGAGGTCTGCAAGGGCGCCCGGTACAACCGGGAGACCCTGGAGGTGCACTACAAGGGCAAGACCGTCTCGGACGTGCTGGAGATGCCGATCGAGGAGGCCGCCGAGTTCTTCTCCGCCATCCCGGCCATCCACCGGCACCTGAAGACCCTGGTCGACGTCGGCCTGGGCTACGTCCGCCTCGGTCAGCCGGCGCCGACCCTCTCCGGCGGTGAGGCGCAGCGGGTCAAGCTCGCCTCCGAGCTGCAGAAGCGCTCCACCGGGCGGACGGTCTACGTGCTCGACGAGCCGACCACCGGTCTGCACTTCGAGGACATCCGCAAGCTCCTGATGGTGCTGGAAGGGCTGGTCGACAAGGGCAACACGGTGATCACGATCGAGCACAACCTCGACGTGATCAAGACCGCGGACTGGCTCATCGACATGGGTCCCGAGGGTGGCCACCGGGGCGGCACCGTGCTCGCCACCGGCACCCCCGAGGAGGTCGCCGAGGTGGCCGAGAGCCACACGGGCGAGTTCCTGCGCCAGGTGCTCAAGCTCGACGGCAAGGCCAAGGGTGCGGCAGCCGCCACCACCCGGGCTGCCAAGGCCAACGGCGTGACCAAGGCGCGGGCCAGCCGTAAGGTGCCGGCTGCCGCGCGCTGACCCCTCTCCGCGTGCTGATGGGGTGGGGCAGGTCGTCATCCGACCCGCCCCACCCCATTTGTTGGGTCGAGCGGATGCCGTGGTGAACCATCCGGCACAGTTGCCCGTGTGGAGAAGTGTGGCCGGCTTTCGACCGGCAGCGGGCTAGGGAGAGGCGAGGCATGAGTGACGATCAAGCGCTGACCGGACCGGGTACGCAGACACGCCGTAACCTGCTCACCGGCGTCGGGGCGGTCGGCGCGGCCGTCGTCCTGGCTGCCTGCGGCAGTGACGACGGCGGCAACGGCAGTGGCGGTGACGCTCCCACCAGCGGTGGCCCCGCCGTGCCCAGCACCGGCGACGCCGGCGGCGGTGACCGGCAGGATGCCCAGTCGCTGGCCACCACCGCCGACATCCCGGTCGGCGGCGGCAAGGTCCTGGCCGCCCAGGGCGTGGTCATCACCCAGCCCACGGCCGGCCAGTTCAAAGGCTTCAGCCCGATCTGTACGCACCAGAACTGCCCGGTGACGAACGTCGACGGCGGCACCATCAACTGCACCTGCCACAACAGCAAGTTCTCGATCGAGGACGGCTCGGTGAAGGCCGGCCCGGCCACCAAGCCGCTGCCGCCCAAGGAGATCAAGGTCACCGGCGACCAGATCTCGCTGGCCTGACCCGACGCCGCGGCCCGCAGGCCCGGCTGTCTGGGCCCGTTTGGCTGGGCCTGGTTGGCGCGGGGTTGCGTGGCGCGGGGGGTTGCGTGGCGCAGCAAGATCGACTCGTGTTCCGGGAAGTCGGGGTGTTCGGCACGTGCTGACACCCCGACTTCCGGGGCGCCGAGTGGATCACGCCTGCGGTGGGCTGTCGGTGCTGCGGACTAGGCTTGTCGGCGTGGCTGACCCCTCGACCTACCGCCCCGCACCCGGCACCATCCCGGAGCTACCGGGGGTCTACCGCTTTCGCGACGGCACCGGCCGGGTGATCTACGTCGGCAAGGCCAGAAATCTGCGCAGCCGACTCAACTCCTACTTCGGTGACGTCTGGAACCTGCACGAGCGCACCCGGCAGATGGTCACCACCGCCGAGTCGGTGGACTGGATCACCGTCGGCACCGAGGTCGAGGCGCTCCAGCAGGAGTTCACCTGGATCAAGCAGTACGACCCGCGGTTCAACGTCCGCTACCGCGACGACAAGTCGTACCCCTATCTCGCTGTCACGCTCGACGAGGAGTACCCCCGGCTGCAGGTGATGCGCGGCGCCAAGCGCAAGAGCGTGCGTTACTTCGGTCCCTACTCGCATGCCTGGGCCATCCGGGAGACCCTCGACCTGCTGCTGCGGGTGTTCCCCGCGCGCACGTGCTCCGCCGGGGTGTTCAAGCGGGCCGGCCAGGTCGGTCGTCCCTGCCTGCTGGGCTACATCGGCAAGTGCTCGGCGCCGTGCGTCGGCACCGTCTCCGCCGACGAACACCGCGCCATCGTCGACGGGTTCTGCGACTTCATGGCCGGGCGCACCGACACCATGGTCCGCAAGATCGAACGCGAGATGACCGAGGCGAGCGAGCAGCTGGAGTTCGAGCGGGCCGCCCGGCTGCGCGACGACGTGGCCGCGCTGCGCCGGGCCATGGAGAAGCAGACCGTGGTCCTCGGCGACGGCACCGACGCGGACGTCGTCGCGTTCGCCGACGACCCGCTCGAAGCGGCCGTGCAGGTCTTCCACGTGCGCGACGGCCGGGTCCGCGGCCAGCGCGGTTGGGTGGTGGAGAAGACCGAGGAGCTGACCACCGGAGACCTGGTCCACCACTTCTGCACCCAGGTGTACGGCGGCGAGCACGGCGAGGCCGACGTTCCTCGCGAACTTCTGGTCCCTGAGCTGCCGGCTGACGCCGACGCGCTGGCCGAGTGGCTCTCCAACCACCGGGGCAGTCGGGTGTCGCTGCGGGTGCCGCAGCGTGGCGACAAACGCACACTGATGGAGACGGTGGAGCGCAACGCCAAGGACGCGCTGGCCCGGCACAAGCTCAAGCGCTCCGGTGACCTGACCACCCGAGGCAAGGCGCTGGACGAGATCAGCGAGGCGCTGGGCATGAGCACGTCGCCGCTGCGCATCGAGTGCTTCGACATCTCCCAGATCCAGGGCACCGACGTGGTCGCCAGCATGGTGGTCTTCGAGGACGGGTTGCCCCGCAAGAGCGAGTACCGGCGGTTCATCGTCCGGGGCGCCACCGACGACCTCTCCGCGATGTCCGAGGTGCTCCGTCGCCGCTTCGCCCGCTACCTGGACGCCAGGGCCGAGACGGGTGAGGTGGGCGTGGAGTCGGCAGACGACTCGGCCGCCCCCACGGACGCGGTCGAGCCCCAGGTCGGCGTCCTGATCGATCCGACCACCGGCCGGCCCCGAAAGTTCGCGTACCCGCCACAGTTGGTGGTCGTCGACGGCGGCGCTCCACAGGTCGCAGCCGCCGCGCAGGCCCTCGCCGACCTCGGCATCGACGACGTGGCCCTGTGCGGGCTGGCCAAGCGGCTGGAAGAGGTGTGGCTCCCGGACGACGAGTTCCCGGTCATCCTCCCGCGCACCTCGGAAGGGCTCTACCTGCTGCAACGGGTGCGTGACGAGGCCCACCGGTTCGCCATCACCTTCCACCGGCAGCGCCGGTCCAAGCGGATGACCGAGTCAGCGCTGGACCACGTACCCGGCCTGGGCGAGGTGCGTCGCAAGGCGCTGCTGCGGCACTTCGGCTCACTCAAGCGACTCTCGGCAGCAACGGTCGACGAGATCACCGAGGTGCCCGGGGTGGGGCGGCGCACCGCCGAGGCAATCCTGGCCGCCCTGGACAAGGACACGAAGGCCGGCGACGGCGCGGGGGCGAAGCCCAGCAGCTGAGCACCGTCGCTCGCTCCCTGCCGGAGCGCCGTCGCTCGCTCCCTGCCGGAGCACCGTCCCTCGCTCCCTGCCGGAGCGCCGTCGCTCGCTCCCTGCCGGAGCGGAGGCGGCCGCCTGGGGCCCGCTGGTCGCCCTCGCTCGACCCGCTGGTGGGCGGTCGCCCCTCATGATCGTGCTCGTTCCTGGATGTAGTGGCCTCGTCGCGCCGGGAGGGGCCTCTTTCCTGGATTGAGCACGATCATGAGGGCGGTGCCGCGCGGCGGGCTGCCCACCCCGGGCTGGCCCGTCCGACCCGCCGTATCAGGCGAGCCCCGCCCGCTCGGCCCCGCAGCCCGCTCGGCCCCGCAGGCTCGCCCGGTCACGCCCGCCCGGCCCCGCGGGCTGGTCGGTCACGTCCGCCTGCCCGGTCACGGGCTTGCTCGGCCCCGCACGCCTATCCGACCCCGCATTCCCGTCCGCCCCGTGGGTCCGCCCGGTCACGCCCGCGTGCCCGCCTGCCCGGTCACGCCCACGGCACGCACGCATGGTGGGGCGGGGCGGGCCACCCGGTACACGCCCGCCTGTCTGGCCGCGCCCGCCTGCTCGGCCCACCCCGCTCCCTCGGCAGCGGACCGACGAACGGTGCACACGGGCATGATCCACTCGGCTTCCGTGATGTCGGGGGGTCTCCGGCATCGGGACAGCGCGTTTTCAGGGAACCCGAGTGGATCATGCCGCGGTGGCCGTTGCGTCGGGGTTCCGCAGGGCGGCTGGTCGGGCGTTTTGTCGGGTTCGGGGTGAATGTCGGGTGGTCGGGGCCACCCCGGCGGCGGAATCGGCGGCCAGTCGGGGTCGTTATACCTGGCAGATCACCGCGACCGGCGAGTCGCAGAGCGCGGGCAGCGGCCCCCTCCGGGAACACCCGCCAGGCCGCCCCGGTTACACCCCCGCACCGGCTGAGCACCACAACGGCCGGGCAACCACTGGGAACACCCGCCAGGCATCCCCGGTTGCGCCCGCGCACGGCCGAGCACCACACGGCCGGCGGGCTGCCGCCGGGAACACCCGGCAGCCCGCCCCGGTTACACCCCCGGACCGGCCGAGCACCACAACAGGCTGATCCCCTCGCGGTCAGGCCGGAATGACCGGCCACCGCGACCGGTTACGCCCCTGTCCCGACGCCGACCCCGTTGCGGGTCGCCGGGCAAGAACTTTCCCGCGCCACCATCCCCCGCTGTGGTGTGGGTTTCCCCCTAAGGCAGAGGAGCACGCCATCATGCGTACCGATCTGATCCGTAAGACCGCCCTGACCGCCGCTGGGCTCGCGTTCGCCGGTGGTGCGATCGCCGGGCCGGTGACCGCCGCTTACGCCATGTCCGATGCCAAGCCCACCACTCAGGCGCAGACTGACCGTAAGGGTCATGGTGAGCGGGAGTTGGGTGTGCGGTACGAGGCGCAGCCGAACTTCTACTACTGCGGGCCCGCCGCGACCCGTAACGCCCTGAGTGTGCAGGGTAAGAACATCAACGTCGATGACATGGCCAAGGAGATGGGCACCACCGAGGCCGGCACGAACTCGATCAACGACATCACCCCGGTGCTGAACAAGGAGACCGGTAAGAACAACGCCTACCGGTCGGTCGAGATCAGCACCCCGGACGCCGACGCGACGCAGACCGACCGGCTGCGCGCCGACATCGTCCGCACCGTCGACGACGGCAGGGCCGTGGTCGCGAACATCGCCGGGACCAGCACCGACACCACCGGCGTGAGCCACTCCTACGAAGGCGGGCAC
Organism: Micromonospora sp. NPDC047756; assembly: GCF_055587245.1. Taxonomy (NCBI): domain Bacteria; kingdom Bacillati; phylum Actinomycetota; class Actinomycetes; order Micromonosporales; family Micromonosporaceae; genus Micromonospora; species Micromonospora sp. NPDC047756. Next base: position 22,121 of record NZ_JBVJGQ010000008.1, on the reverse strand, counting down.
TACATCAGCGTCGTCGGCTACCGCGACAACGGTGACACCGTCACCATCGCCGACTCCGCCGACGCCAACCAGGCCGCCTACCAGATCAGCGTCGAGCACCTCGCCGACTGGATCGCCACCCGCGGCTACGCCACCAGCTGACCCCCACACCCCACCACCAGCACCAGCACCAGCACCGAAGGGCCGGACCCCCACCACGGGGCCCGGCCCTTCGGCATGAGCTCAGTCGGCGGCGAGGTCAGTCGGTGGCGAGGACGGCCAGGATCTGCTCGCCGTACTTGGCGAGTTTGTTGTCGCCGACCCCGCTGACCTTGGACAAATCACCGAGCGTGCCGGGTGCGTCGCTGGCTATCTGGCGCAGCGTCGCGTCGTGGAAGATGACGTACGCCGGGACGCCCTGTTCCTTGGCGGTGGTCGCGCGCCAGGCTCGCAGCCGCTCGAACAGCGACGCGGCGGCCGGGGTCAGCTCGGCCACGACGGTGGGCGCGCCGCGCGGCTTCGATGAGCGGCTCGATGCCGGCTTCTCCGGCTCGCGGCGCATGGTGACCGTACGGCGGCGAGCGAGGACGTCGGCGCTCGCCTCGGTCAGCGCCAGCGTGCCATAGTCGCCCTCGACGGCGAGGAGCCCTTCGGCGAGCAGTTGCCGGACCACGCCCCGCCACTCGGCCTCGCTGAGCTCGGAGCCGATGCCGAAGACGGTCAGCGAGTCGTGACCGTACTGGCTGATCTTGTCGGTCTGCTTGCCGAGCAGGATGTCGATGCAGTGCCCGGCGCCGAAGCGCTGGTTGCGTTCGCGGTCGAGGCGGAAGACGGCGGAGAGCAGCTTCTGCGCGGCGACGGTGCCGTCCCAGGACTCCGGTGGGGTGACGCAGGTGTCGCAGTTGCCGCACGCGGTCGTCGTCGTCTCGCCGAAGTATTCGAGCAGTTGGACCCGGCGGCAGCGCACCGTCTCGCAGAGCGCGAGCATCGCGTCCAGGTGTGTGGCCAGGTTGCGGCGGTGGGCGAGGTCCCCGTCGGACGTCTCGATCATTTTGCGTTGCTGGACCACGTCCTGGAGCCCGTACGCCAGCCAGGCGGTGGACGGCAGGCCGTCACGCCCGGCGCGGCCGGTCTCCTGGTAGTAGCCCTCGACGGACTTGGGCAGGTCGAGGTGGGCGACGAACCGCACGTCGGGCTTGTCGATGCCCATGCCGAAGGCGATGGTGGCCACCATGACCAGGCCGTCTTCCCGCAGGAAGCGCTGCTGGTTGCGGGCGCGGGTGCCCGCGTCCAGCCCCGCGTGGTAGGGCAGCGCGGCGACCCCGTTGGCGGTGAGGAACTCCGCCGTCTTGTCGACCGAGGCACGGGACAGGCAGTAGACGATGCCGGCGTCGCCGGGGTGCTCGTCGCGCAGCAGGGTCAGCAACTGCTTGCGGGGCTCGCGTTTGGGCACGATCCGGTATTGGATGTTGGGCCGGTCGAAGCTGGCCACGAAGTGCCGGGCGTCGTCGAGGTTGAGCCGGGTGGCGATCTCGGTGCGGGTGGCGCTGGTCGCGGTGGCGGTCAGGGCGATGCGGGGCACCTGCGGCCAGCGTTCGTGCAGCATCGAGAGCGCGAGGTAGTCGGGGCGGAAGTCGTGCCCCCACTGGGACACGCAGTGCGCCTCGTCGATCGCGAACAGGGAGATGCGGCCCCGGTCGAGCAGGGCGAGGGTGGAACGGACGCCGAGCGCCTCCGGGGCGAGGTAGAGCAGGTCCAGTTCGCCGGCGACGAAGGCCGCCTCCACCCGCCGCCGGGCGTCCAGGGTCTGGGTCGAGTTGAGGAACCCGGCGCGTACGCCGACCGCGGTGAGGGCGTCCACCTGGTCCTGCATGAGCGCGATCAGCGGGGACACGACGACGGCGACCCCGTCGCGGACCAGGGCCGGGATCTGGTAGCACAGGGACTTGCCGCCACCGGTGGGCATCAACACCAGCGCGTCGCCGCCATCGACCACGTGATCGATCACGTCCTGCTGGAAACCACGGAACGCGTCGTAGCCGAACACCCGGCGCAGCGCGTCGAGGGCGTCGGAGGCGCTACGCAGGTCGGTGGGAGAAGCCATCCGGGGAGTCTACGAGCCGACCCCGACAGCACCCGCCCGGCGCACCCGGGTCGGGTGGGCCGGACGGGTGGCGTCAGCCGGGCTGGCTGGATCGGTTGGCCAGGCCGCGTGGCGGGGCCTTCATCCCGACCACGATGTCGACGATCTCGATGTAGCGGGCCTTGTTGCCCATGCGGAAGGCGGTGGCCGCCGCGTTGATCTCCTCCAGGGTGTCGGCTTCGACCATGGTGACCTGGTCGTACGTGCCGTTGACCCCGGTGCAGACGACGTGGGTGAGCTGCTTGGCGAAGCGGCCCAGATCACGGGCGTGCTCGGCGGAGATCTCGTGGATGCCCTCCCGTCCGAGGGCGAAGTACTCGGGGTTGATCCGCATGAACAGGAAGCCCACGTACGTGTTCTTGTCCGCCAGGTCGTGCATCGCACCCTCCCAGATATCGGCCTTGACCTGCGGTTATCGCAAGGAGCGTATAGACAGTTACTGATCGTCATCAAGTGCGCGCTCTGTCGGGAGCGCGACCGCCGGGCGCTCGGTGTGTGCCGTCCGGCCACGGGTGCCCGGCGCTGACCGGGTGGCGGGATAGAGTCGCTGATTGACCAATCGCGGCCGACGGCGGCCGCGGCGCCACGGCTTGGGGGTACGGGTGAGCGAGGCGCGCACAGCCGGGGACCGGATGGACGGCCCGGATGCCGGTGACGAACAGGTGGCGGCTGAGTCGGAGACCACCCTGGTGGTGGTGACCGGCCTCTCCGGGGGTGGCCGCAGCACTGTGGCCCGGGCGTTGGAGAACGTCGGCTACTACGTCGTGGACAACCTGCCGCAGGCCCTGATGTTGGACATGGCGGAGCTGGCGTTCAAGGCGGGCGGCGCGGCTCGGCGTACCGCGATGGTGCTGGACGTGCGGTCGCGGGCCTTCTCCACCGACCTGGCCGGGGCGATCCGGGAGCTCAAGGAGCGCGGTTTCTCGCCCCGGGTGGTCTTCGTCGACGCCGACGACGAGGTGCTGATCCGGCGGTTCGAGAGCGTCCGCCGTTCGCATCCGTTGCAGGGTGACGGGCGGCTGGCCGACGGTATCGCCGTCGAGCGCGGCCTGCTGGAGGAGGCTCGTGACCAGGCCGACGTGATCATCGACACCAGCCACCTGAACGTCAACCAGCTCCGGCGCCGCATCGAGGAGCTTTTCGGCGGTGAGGACGCCCGTCGGCTGCGGGTCACCGTGTTGTCGTTCGGCTTCAAGTACGGCCTGCCGCCGGACGCCGACTTCGTGTTGGACGCCCGCTTCCTGCCCAATCCGTACTGGGTGCCGGAGCTGCGTGAGCACACCGGGCGGGAGGAGGCGGTCAGCGCGTACGTGCTGGGCCAGGAGGGCGCGGACGCCTTCGTCGCCTCGTACGCCGACCTGGTCAACGCCACCACCACCGGCTTCGAGCGGGAGGGCAAGCGGTACCTCACCGTCGCCGTGGGCTGCACCGGCGGCAAGCACCGCAGCGTGGCCATCGCCGAGGAGTTGGCCAGCCGACTGCGTCACTCGGGGTTGGCGGCGAACGCCCAGCACCGCGACCTGGGGCGGGAATGACGACCCGGCGGGTGGTGGCGTTCGGCGGCGGGCACGGTCTGTCCGCCTCGTTGCGTGCGCTGCGCCACTGTGCCCCCGAACTCGACCTCGACATCACCGCTGTGGTCACGGTGGGTGACGACGGTGGCTCCAGTGGTCGGCTGCGGGCCGAGCGGGGTGGCCTGCCGCCGGGAGATCTGCGCCAGGCGTTGGTGGCGTTGGCCGGTGACCACCCGGCCACCCGGCGCAGCGCCGGGCTGTTCCAGCACCGCTTCGCCGCCGCGCCGGTGGGCGTACCCGGATCCGGGGCGACCGGGCCGGGCCCGGCCGCGGGCGGCGACGCGGGCCGGCACGGCGCGGCGTCGCGCGGCACCGACGGGGCGTCGGCCGGCACCGACGGTCTGACCGGGCACGCGGTGGGCAATCTGGTGCTCTGCGGCCTCATGGAGCTGCTCGGCGACCCGGTGGCCGCGCTGGAGCACGCCGGCGCGATGCTCGGCGCGGTGGGCCGGGTGTTGCCGATGTCGCGCCAACCGGTCGGCATCGAGGCGCGGGTACGCGGTGCCGACCCGGCCGCCCCGGACGACGTGTGCACGGTCAGTGGCCAGCACCAGGTGGCCGTGACCACCGGGCGGGTCGAGTCGTTGCGCCTCACCCCGAGCGCCCCTCCGGCGTGCGCCGAGGCGATCGAGGCGATCCGGGCGGCCGATTGGTTGATCTTCGGGCCGGGCAGCTGGTTCACGAGTGTGCTTCCGCACCTGCTGGTGCCGCAGTTGGCCGACGCGATCGTGTCCACCTCGGCCCGGCGGTTGGTCACGCTGAACCTCGCCGCGGAGAAGGAGACCCTGGGCCTCTCCGTCGCCGATCATCTCGCGGCGCTGCACTGGTACCTGCCCGAACTCAAGGTCGATCTTGTGCTCGCCGATGCCAAGGCGGTGGGTGACCCCGAACCGGTCGAACGTGCGGCAGAATCGCTGGGTGCCCGCCTGGTCCTCGCCCCCGTCGCCGTTGTCGACGGGACTCCCCGCCATGATCCGGCTGCCCTGGGCGCCGCGCTGGTGCCTGTCCTGGGCGCCGATCGTTAGACACGTACGTAATCTCCGGCGACACGCCGGAACAGGTCCGTGAGGGGACGCACAATGGCGATGACGGCCGCGGTCAAGGACGAGCTGAGTCGGGTCGACGTGCCCAAGCCCTGCTGCCGGCGGGCGGAGATGGCCGCGCTGCTGCGCTTCGCCGGCGGGCTGCACATCGTCTCCGGCCGCGTGGTGGTGGAGGCGGAACTGGACACCGGGGCGGTCGCCCGGCGGCTGCGCCGGGAGATCGCCGAGGTCTACGGCTACCCCAGCGAGATCCACGTGCTGGCCTCCGGTGGGCTGCGCAAGGGCAGCCACTTCATCGTGCGGGTGGTCAAGGACGGCGAGGCCCTCGCGCGCCAGACCGGCCTGCTCGACGTGCGCGGTCGTCCGGTGCGGGGGCTGCCCCCGCACGTGGTGGCGGCCAACGTCTGCTGCGCGGTCTCCGCGTGGCGGGGCGCGTTCATGGCCCACGGCTCGCTCACCGAGCCCGGCCGCTCCAGCGCGCTGGAGATCACCTGCCCGGGGCCGGAGTCCGCGCTGGCGCTGGTCGGCGCGGCCCGCCGCATCGGCATCACCGCGAAGAACCGCGAGGTACGCGGGGTGGACCGGGTGGTCGTCAAGGACGGCGACGCGATCGCCGCGCTGCTCACCCGGATCGGCGCGCACTCCAGCGTGCTGGCCTGGGAGGAGCGTCGGGTACGCCGCGAGGTGCGGGCCACCGCCAACCGGCTCGCCAACTTCGACGACGCCAACCTGCGCCGCTCGGCGCGGGCGGCGGTCGCCGCGGCCGCCCGGGTCACCCGTGCGCTGGAGATCCTCGCCGACGAGGCGCCCAACCACCTGACCGACGCCGGTCGGCTGCGTCTTGAGCACCGGCAGGCGTCGCTGGAGGAGCTGGGCGCCCTGGCCGACCCCCCGCTGACCAAGGACGCCATCGCGGGACGGATCCGCCGGCTCCTGGCGCTGGCCGACAAGCGGGCCCGCGACCTTGGCATCCCGGATACCGAAGCGGCAGTCACGCCCGACATGCTCGTGGTCTGATAGGACGGTGGGGCCGCACGGTGCGCCCGGGAGCACGACCCGGCGCAGCGTGGTCCCGCACGCTCGGATAAGGTCGCTGAGTACGGCAAGGGGGCCGACACCGGCCTTTCTCGTCGTGCCCACCGCCTCGGGCGGTCAGGTCCTCAGACCGCGCGGCGGGGTGGCCGAGATGAACCGTCGACGGCCGGCTCCAACGGTCGGCGCACACCATTCCCGCCGGCCCGTTGTCTGAAGCCGGCGGACCAGAACGCGAGGAGATGGGACCTGTGACCATCCGGGTTGGCATCAACGGCTTTGGCCGAATCGGCCGTAACTTCTTCCGGGCAGTGCTGGCGTCTGACGCCGACATCGAGGTCGTGGCGGTGAACGACCTGACCGACAACGGCACGCTCGCCCACCTGCTCAAGTACGACAGCATCCTCGGTCGCCTGCCGTTCGAGGTCAAGGCCACCGCCGACGAGATCACCGTCGGTGGCAAGACCATCAAGGCGTACGCCGAGAAGGACCCGTCGAAGCTGCCGTGGGGCGAGGTCGGCGCCGACGTCGTCATCGAGTCGACCGGCTTCTTCACCGACGCCACCAAGGCCAAGGCGCACGTCGACGGCGGGGCCAAGAAGGTCATCATCTCCGCCCCGGCGAAGAACGAGGACGTCACCGTCGTCATGGGTGTCAACCACGACACCTACGACCCGGCGAAGCACACCATCATCTCCAACGCCTCGTGCACCACCAACTGCCTCGCGCCGATGGCGAAGGTCCTGCACGACACGTTCGGCATCCAGCACGGTCTGATGACGACGATCCACGCGTACACCCAGGACCAGAACCTCCAGGACGCGCCGCACTCGGACCTGCGTCGTGCCCGGGCCGCCGCGCTGAACATCGTGCCGACCTCGACCGGCGCCGCCAAGGCGATCGGCCTGGTCCTGCCGGACCTCAAGGGCAAGCTCGACGGCTACGCCCTGCGGGTGCCGATCCCGACCGGCTCGGTCACCGACCTCACCGTCAACGTGGGTCGCGAGACCACCGTGGACGAGGTCAACGCCGCGCTGAAGGCCGCCGCGGACGGCCCGCTCAAGGGCATCCTGGTCTACAACGAGGACCCGATCGTCTCCACCGACATCGTGACCGACCCGGCGTCGTGCATCTTCGACGCGCCGCTGACCAAGGTCGTCGGCAACCAGGTCAAGGTCGTCGGCTGGTACGACAACGAGTGGGGCTACTCCAACCGCCTCGTCGACCTCGTCAAGCTGGTCGGTTCGTCGCTGTGAGCATCCGGACCCTCGACGACCTGCTCGCCGAGGGGGTGTCGGGTCGGCGCGTGCTGGTGCGCGCCGACCTGAACGTCCCGCTCGACAAGCAGACCGGTGCCATCACCGACGACGGGCGGATCCGCGCGGTGCTGCCGACCCTCGGCGCGCTGGTCGAGGCCGGCGCGAAGGTGGTCGTCTGCTCGCACCTGGGCCGCCCGAAGGGCGCTCCGGACCCACAGTTCAGCCTGGGCCCGGTCGCCGGGCGGCTCGGTGAGCTGCTGGGCGCTCCGGTGCACTTCGCCACCGACACCGTCGGTGAGTCGGCCCGCGCCACCGTCGCCGACCTGGCCGACGGCCAGGTCGCCCTGCTGGAGAACCTGCGTTTCAACGCGGGCGAGACCAGCAAGGACGAGGCCGAGCGGGGTGCCTTCGCCGACCAGCTCGCCGCGTTCGGCGACGCGTACGTGGACGACGCGTTCGGTGCCGTGCACCGCAAGCACGCCAGCGTCTTCGACGTGCCGGCCCGGCTGCCGCACGTGGCGGGTCGGCTGGTGCTGCGTGAGGTCGAGGTGCTCTCCAAGCTCACCGGTGACCCCGAGCGCCCGTACGTCGTGGTGCTCGGTGGGTCGAAGGTGTCCGACAAGCTCGCCGTGATCGAGGCGCTGCTGCCCACCGTCGACCGGCTGCTCATCGGTGGCGGGATGTGTTTCACCTTCCTCAAGGCCCAGGGCCTGGAGGTGGGCACCTCGCTGCTGGAGAAGGAGATGGTCGACACCTGCCGCAACCTGCTGGAGCGGGCCAACGGCAAGATCCTGCTGCCGGTCGACGTGGTGGTGGCGGACGCGTTCGCTCCGGACGCGGCGCACGACACGGTGCGGGTCGACGGCATCCCGAGCCATCGGCTCGGCCTGGATGTCGGCCCGGAGACGGTGGCCGGCTTCAGCGCCGCGCTGTCCCAGGCGAAGACGATCTTCTGGAACGGCCCGATGGGCGTGTTCGAGATGCCGGCCTTCGCCGCGGGCACCCGGGGGATCGCCGAGGCGATCACCAAGGCGGACGCGTTCAGCGTCGTCGGTGGCGGTGACTCCGCCGCGGCCGTCCGGGCCCTGGGGCTGGACGAGTCGTCCTTCGGGCACATCTCCACCGGTGGTGGCGCCTCCCTGGAATACCTCGAGGGCAAGACCCTCCCCGGCATCGCGGCCCTGGAGAACTGAATGTCGAGCACCACCCGCCGGCCGCTGATGGCCGGCAACTGGAAGATGAACCTCAACCACCTCGAGGCCAACCTGCTGGTGCAGAAGCTGGCGGCGAGCCTCACCGAGAAGCAGCTCACCGACGTCGAGACGGTGGTGCTGCCACCCTTCACCGACCTGCGCACCGTGCAGACCGCGGTGGACGGGGACAAACTGCTGATCGGCTACGGCGGGCAGGACCTCTCCCCGCACGCGTCCGGCGCGTACACCGGGGACATCTCCGGGCCGATGCTGGCGAAGCTCGGCTGCACGTACGTGGTGGTCGGGCACTCCGAGCGGCGGGCCTACCACCACGAGGACGACGCGCTGGTCAACGCCAAGGTCAAGGCGGCGCTGACGCACGGTCTGACGCCGATCCTGTGCGTGGGGGAGGGGCTGGACGTCCGCGAGCAGGGCACCCACGTGGCGCACTGCTCCGACCAGCTCGACGGCGGCCTCGCCGGGCTCACCCCCGAGCAGGTGCGGCAGGTCGTGATCGCGTACGAGCCGGTGTGGGCGATCGGCACGGGCAAGACCGCGACCCCGGACGACGCCCAGGAGGTCTGCGGGGCGGTTCGTCAGCGACTGGCGGAGCGCTTCGACCAGGAGACCGCCGACCAGGTTCGGGTTCTCTACGGCGGCTCGGTCAAGGCGTCGAACATCGCCTCGATCATGGCCCAACCGGACGTGGACGGGGGCCTGGTGGGGGGCGCCAGCCTGGACGCGGAGGAGTTCGCTCAAATCTGCCGGTTCCCGGAGCACCTCGCCCGCTGATCGCTCGGTATCCTGGACACCGCCCGTCCGCCGGTCGGTGCCGCCGTGCCCGATCAGACCGGGCGAGGATCGCTACGAGAGGAACTGACCCCAGCCATGCCGATCTGGTTCGCATACACGTTGATCGTGTTGCTGGTCATCACGAGCATTCTGCTCACCCTGCTGATCCTGCTGCACCGCGGCAAGGGTGGCGGCCTGTCGAGCATGTTCGGCGGTGGCGTCAGCTCCAGCCTCGCCGGCTCCTCGGTGGCGGAGAAGAACCTGGACCGCTACACCGTCCTGGTGAGCGTCGTCTGGTTCGCCGCCATCATCGGGCTCGGGCTCTGGCTGCGCCTCCAAATGAACAGCGGCGCCTGAGCAGGCTCAGTAAGTCGTACAATCTGCGCGCGGTTCGTCACTCGACGGGCCGCGCGCAGGCTTTTCTCCGCTGCACCGCGTCGCCCGCCGCTCCACCCCCGAAGACGGCGGGTCCCCTCCGACGACAGGAGCGAGCAGCCGTGCCGAATGGCAACGTTATCCGGGGAGCCCGGGTCGGGTCCGCGCCGATGCGCCCCGACGAGCGGCACCAACCCGCCCCCCGACAGGACGTCACCTACTGGTGCCGTAACGACCACCGGATCGACATCCGGATCGCCGCGGATGTCGAACCGCCACCCCTGTGGGACTGCCCCCGCTGTGGCCTACCCGCCGGTCGGGATGCCCAGAACCCGCCAGGTCGGGTCCGCGCCGAACCGTACAAGAGCCACCTGGCGTACGTGAAGGAGCGGCGCACCGCCGAGGAGGGAGAGGCCCTGCTCGCCGAGGCGCTCGCCGCACTACGCCGTCGACGCGGCGAGTAACGGCCTCAGCGCAGGCTGCGCAGTCGAGCGGGCACGTCGGCTGCCGCTGCCCGGTCCAACAGCCAGCGGGTGCGGTGCACGCCGTGCACGCCGGCCGCCGGCAACTGCACCGGTCCTGCGCCGGCCAACGCCATACCCACCGCGCGGGCCTTGTCGGCGCCGGCGGCCACCAGCCAGACCTCCTCGGCGGTGTTGATCGCCGGCAGGGTGAGGGTGGTCCGCGTCGGCGGCGGCTTGGGGCTACCCCGGACCGCGCTCACCGGCCGGGTCTCGTAGCCCACCGGGTGCTCGGGGAAGACCGAGGCCACGTGGCCGTCCTCGCCAACGCCCAGCATCAGCACGTCGAAGTGTGGCAGGGTGGCGTGCCCGGGCCGGGCGGCGCGGGCCAGCTCCTGCGCGTACGCGGCAGCCGCCGCCTCGGGGTCGTTGCCGGCCGGGCCGTCCGAGGCCGGCATCGCGTGCACCCGGGCCGGATCCAGTGGCACCACGTCCAGCAGGGCGGCCCGGGCCTGCGTCTCGTTGCGGTCCGGATCACCGGCGGGCAGGAACCGTTCGTCGCCCCACCACACGTCGACCCGGGACCAGTCCACCGCGTCGCGGGCCGGCAGCGTCGCCACCGCCCGGTAGACCGCCGCGGCGACCCGACCTCCGGTGAGCACCACCGAGGCTTCGCCCCGGTCGGCCTGGGCGTCGAGCAGCTTCACCAGCAACCGGGCCGCCACGGCCTGCGCCAGCAGGTCGGCGTCGGCGTGGACGGCGACACTCGCCTCACTCATGGTTGCGCCTTCGTTTCCCGACCGCGAGGCGGTCGCTGTCGTGCCTGGGGCGGTGTGCCCGAGGTGGTGGGGCGAAAACCCCGGAGAGTGCGGGGCAGGGCCGGTGCGTACCGGCCCTGCCCGACGTTGTGCCCCCGGCTGGGCTCAGCCCTCGCCGCTCGTGCCGACGTGCGCGGTCACCCCGGCCTCGGCGCGTTGTGCGGTGGCCGGATCCTTCCAGACGTGGACCCGCTGCGGGGGGCGCTGATCCAGCCCCCGCAGCCCGACCGTCGCGCCCAGCGCCTCCGCGTACACCTGGTCGGCGTCCAGCCGGCGCAGCTCCTCGGCCAGCTCGTCGCCGAGCGGGCGGCGCACCAGCGGCAGGGCCCGATCGTCCTGGCCCGTGCGCCGGAACACGGCCATGCTGTCCTCGCGGGTCAGCGTCAGCTGATCGCCGTTGGCGCAGCTGAGCTGCACCTCCCGCATCCGGGGGAACTCGTCGCTGTCCACCCGGCGTGGGGTGATGCCGAGCCGGCTGGACAGCCAACCGGCCATCAGCGCCGCCGTCGGGTCGGTGGGAGGCGCGGTGATCGTCGCCTCGGTGACCTGGGCGTTGGTGGTGTCGAAGGCCCCGGCGACCAGGGTGCGCCACGGGGTGATCCGGGTCCACGCCAGGTCGGTGTCGCCCGGGGCGTAGTCCCGGGCCCGCTGCCGCAGCGCCTCCACCGGGTCGGCGGCCTGCGCGGCGTCGGTGATCCGCCGGTCGGCCACCACCCCGAGGAAGTCGGTGGCGATCTCCGCCGGCGGCTCGCCGTGCCACCAGGTGACCACCGGTACGTCGGGGACGAGCAGCGGCATCACCACCGACTCGGCGTGCAGGGACAGCCGGCCGTACATCCGGGTGACCACCGCCTCGCACGGGCCGAGCCGGCCACCGACCACGATTTCCGCGTCCAGTCGGTTGCGGTCCCGCTCGATCTCCGAGCGGACCACCACCACGAGGCGGCACGGGTGCGCCGCGGCGGCGATCGTCGCCGCGGCCTCCGCCTCCCGGACCCGCTTCTCGTCCACGACCACGATGAGGGTGAGCGCCATGCCGCTGGCCACCCCGCCGGCGCTGCGCCGCTCGGCGGCGAGCGCCTTGACCACCTCGTTGCCGGTGGTGTCCCACAGCCCGATCATGCTCGTCTCCAGGCGCGGCCCTCGCGGGCCAGCATCTCGTCGGAGGCCCGGGGGCCCCACTCGCCGGCCCGGTACGGCTCCGGGGTGGTGCCCTCCCAGGCGTGCTCCAGGGGGTCGATCACCTGCCAGCTCTGCTCGACCTCGGCCGCGTCCGGGAACAGGGTGCGGTCGCCGATCAGCACGTCCAGCACCAGACGCTCGTACGCCTCGGGGCTGGACTCGGTGAACGCCTCGCCGTACTGGAAGTCCATCGCGATGTCGCGGACCTCCATGGTCGTGCCCGGCACCTTCGAGCCGAACTTGAGCACCACGCCCTCGTCCGGCTGCACCCGGATGACCAGCTGGTTGTTGCCCAGCGACTCCATGTCGGCGTCGTTGAACGGCAGGTGCGGCGCCTTCTTGAACATGATGGCGACCTCGGTGACCCGCCGGGGCAGCCGCTTGCCGGCCCGGATGTAGAACGGCACCTCCGCCCAGCGGCGGTTCTGGATGCCCAACCGCACCGCCACGTACGTCTCGGTGGTGGAGCCGGCGGGGACGTCCCGCTCGTCCAGGTAACCGACAGCGCGTTCGCCGCCGACCCAGCCCGGCAGGTACTGACCGCGCACGGTGTCCCGGGCGACGTCGGTGGGCAGGGTGATGGCCTTGAGCACCTTCAGCTTCTCGGCCCGGATCTCGTCGGCGTCGAAGCTGGTCGGCTCCTCCATCGCCACCAGGGCGAGGAGTTGCAGGAGGTGGTTCTGCAGCACGTCACGGGCGGTGCCGACGGTGTCGTAGAAGCCGGCACGGGTGCCGATGCCGACGTCCTCCGCCATGGTGATCTGCACCGAGTCGACGTACTTGGAGTTCCACAGCGGCTCGAACAGGTTGTTGGCGAACCGCAGGGCGAGGATGTTCTGGACCGTCTCCTTGCCCAGGTAGTGGTCGATCCGGAAGACGTCCTGCCGGGTGAACACGTCGTCGACGAGGTCGTTGAGCGCCTTCGCCGACGGCAGGTCGTTACCGAACGGCTTCTCCACCACGACCCGGCGCCAACCGCCGGACTTGTTGTTGTCGGCCATCCCGGTGCGCGCCAACTGCTTGAGCACGACCGGGAACGCGGCCGGCGGAATGGAGAAGTAGAACGCCGCGTTGCCGGTGATGCCGTGGGTCTGGCGCAGATCGTCGAGCGTCGAGGCGAGGGTGTCGAAGGCGGCGTCGTCGTCGAACGAGCCAGGAACGAACTTGATGTTGCCGGCCAGCCGCGCCCACACCTCGTCCCGCCACGGGGTGCGGGCGTGCTTGCGGGCAGCCTCGCACGCGAGGGTCTCGAAGTCGCCGTCACCCCAGTCCCGGCGGGCGAAACCGAGCACCACGAAGCCCGGCGGCAACAGCCCCCGGTTGGCCAGGTCGTAGACCGCAGGGAGCAGCTTCTTGCGGGCCAGGTCGCCGGTCACCCCGAAGATCACCAGAGCACAGGGCTCCGGGATTCGGGGCAACCGGCGGTCCTGCGGGTCGCGCAGCGGGTTCACCGAACCGCCTCCTCGCTCCGCCTCAGTCACGTCGTCCATCCTCACGCCCGCAGATCACCGGCCGCGTCCAGTAGTTGGGCGACACCGGCGGCCCGGTCGGTGAGGTGCAGGCGCAGCACCGGCCGCTCCCGACCGGCGAGAGCCTGCCGGTCACCGGCGGCCTGCGCCGCCTGCAACTCACCGAAGGTGTACGGCTTGCCCGGCACCGCCAGGTCCTCGGCGACCGCGCCGGTCACCTGGAGGTAGCTGCCCACCTGCGGGCCGCCCTTGTGGTACTGGCCCGTCGAGTGCAGGAAGCGCGGACCCCAGCCGAAGGTGACCGGTCGGCCACCCGCCTGCGCCAGCAGTGACCGCAGCTTGGCTGTGTCGGCGTCGGCGAACCGGTCGAGGTACGCCATCACCGCGAGGTAACCGTCGTCGCCCAGCCCGTCGAGCAGCCAGCGCAGCACGCCGGCCAGGTCCCCGGGGGCGCCCTGCGGGGCGTACACCTCGATCGCGCCCTCGGTGAACGACGGCGTCTCCGCCGGCAGGCCCGAGGCCAGGATCTTGTTGGTGTTCTCCTTGGACTCGGTGACGTTCGGCTGGTTGAACGGGTCGATGCCGAGCACCACGCCGGCCACCGCGGTGGCGTACTCCCAGGCGAGGAACTGCGCGCCCAGCGGGCCGTTGACGGCCACGTCGGGGTTGGCCCCGCCGCCCGGCACGTCACCGGGGGCCAGCGCGCCGCCGTAGCTGACCGTCAGCACGTCCGCGCCGGTGGCGCCGGGGCTCTGCGGAGACTCCACGACCACCGGCAGGATGCCCACCCCGGCCTTGCCCGTCGACTCGGCGATCAACTGCTCGGCCCAGTCGCCGAGCCCGTCGATGCCGGTGCCGTCGGAGACCAGGGCGACCTTGTCCCGGGCGAGCGTGGCCGCCGCGCCCAGGGCGGCGCCCAGCGCCAGAGCCGGGTTGTTCTGGTCCGCGCCCAGCGACGTGGCCAGCGCGTCGGCCTGGTCGAGCAGCTCCGCGACCTCGACCCCGGCCAGCGCCGAGGGCACCAGACCGAACGCGGTGAGCGCCGAGTAGCGGCCGCCGACGTTCGGGTCGGCGAGCACTGTGAACGCACCCATCTCGGCCGCGGTGGCCTCCAGCGGCGAACCCGGGTCGGTGACGATGACGAAGTGCCGGCCGGCCTCCGCCTCGGTCATCCCGGCGTCCAGGAACGCCTGCCAGTACGCGCGCCGGTGGCTGTCGGTCTCCACCGTCGACCCGGACTTGCTGGCCACCACCACGACGGTGCGCTCCAGCCGGTCACCGAGCGCCGCCCGGACCTGGCCCGGGTCGGTGGTGTCCAGCACCGTCAACGGGCGGCCCAGCGTCTGGGTGATCACCTCGGGCGCGAGCGACGAGCCGCCCATGCCGGCGAGCACCACGTGATCCAGGTCGGCCAGCTCGGCCTTCAGCTCGGCCAACTGCGCCAGCAGCTCCCGGCTACGCCGGTGGGTGTCCACCCAGCCCAGCCGGATCTTGGCCTCGGCCTCGGCGTCCGGACCCCACAGGCTGGCGTCCTTGCCCGCCAGCTTGCCCGGGACGCCGGCCTTGACCAGCGCGTCCCGGGTCGAGGCCGGCGCGGCCTTGTCGACCGCGTCCGCGCCGTACACGGAGAGCCCGGCGGCTGCCTCCACCGGCCCCGCAAGCAGGTCGCTCATGCCGTCACTCCGCTTCGCTGCGTGCCGTCATGAGTCGTTGCACTGAGCCTGCTGATTCGCTCGCTGCGCTCGCTCATGCCGTCACTCCGCTTCGCTGCGTGCCGTCATGAGTCGTTGCACTGAGCCTGCTGATTCGCTCGCTCATGCTCCACCAGCCTTGTCGGCGGCCTTGGCGTTGCCCTTGGCGGCCTTGTTCGGCGCGCCGGTGCCCTGCGCCGCGGCCTTCAGCGACTTGGTCACCCCGTCGAGCAGCTCCTGCCAGCTGACCTCGAACTTCTCCACGCCCTCGCGCTCCAGGGTGGCGATCACGTCGGCCAGGTCGACCCCGACCGACTCCAGGTCCGCGAAGACCTTCCGGGCCGCGTCGTAGGCCCCGGTGACGGTGTCACCGCGGGTCTCGCCATGATCGGCGTACGCGTTGACGACCGACTCCGGCATGGTGTTGACGGTGCCGGGGGCGATCAGCTCCTCGACGTAGATGGTGTCCCGGTAGTCCGGGTTCTTCGTCGAGGTCGACGCCCACAGCGGCCGCTGCGGGTGCGCGCCGGCGGCGGCGAGCGCCTTCCAGCGGTCCGAGGCGAACACCTCGGTGTAGCGCTCGTACGCCAGTTGGGCGTTGGCGACGGCGGCCTTACCCCGGAGCGACTTGGCCTGCTCGGAGCCGATCTTCTCCAGCCGCTTGTCGACCTCGGCGTCGACCCGGGACACGAAGAAGGACGCGACCGAGCCGATCTTCGACAGGTCGTGGCCGTTGGCCTTGGCCTGCTCCAGGCCGGCGAGGAACGCCTCCATGACCGCCGAGTAGCGGTCCAGGCCGAAGATCAACGTCACGTTGACGCTGATCCCCTCGGCGAGCGTGTCGGTGATGGCCGA
Organism: Micromonospora sp. NPDC047756; assembly: GCF_055587245.1. Lineage (NCBI taxonomy): Bacteria > Bacillati > Actinomycetota > Actinomycetes > Micromonosporales > Micromonosporaceae > Micromonospora > Micromonospora sp. NPDC047756. The sequence goes on along the minus strand of NZ_JBVJGQ010000008.1, from coordinate 6,255 downwards.
CAGGCCCTCCTCGGTGGCCGGGATCTTGATGTAGAGGTTGGGCCGGTCGACAAGCCACCACAGCGCCTTGGCCTCGGCGACGGTCTTGTCCGCGTCGTGCGCGCTGCGGGGGTCCACCTCGATCGAGACACGGCCGTCGACGCCGTCGCTGCCGTCGTACGACGGGCGCATCACGTCGCACGCCCACCGCACGTCGTACGTGGTGAGCATGCGCACGGCCTCTTCCACGTCCACATCACGAATGGCGAGGTCGCGCAGTTGCCAGTTGTACTCGTCGGCGTCGCTCAGAGCCTTGGCGAAGATCGTCGGGTTGGTGGTGACGCCGGCCACGTGCTTCTCGCGGCGGAGCTGGTCCAGCCCGCCGGAGCTCAGTCGTACCCGGGAAAGGTCGTCGAGCCAGACCGCCACGCCCGCGGCGGTCAGCTCATTCAGCTTGTCGGTCATGCCGTCCACGCTCCCTCAGTTGCCGGTCGTGAAACCGGTGATGTCGCCCACCCGGGCCAGAGAGGCGTGTGCCGCCGCCACGATCCGGTCACCGGTGAACCCGAACTGCTCGAAGAGCACGGTGTGCGGGGCGCTCGCGCCGTAGTGCTCGATGCTGACGCTCTCGCCCAGGTCACCGACGATGCCGCGCCAGGACATCGCGATGCCCGCCTCCACGCTCACCCGTGCCTTTACCCCGCGGGGGAGCACCGATTCCCGGTACGCCTCGTCCTGCTCGTAGAACCACTCCTGGCACGGCATCGAGACGACCCGGGTCGGGGTGCCGTCGGCCTCCAGCCGCTCCCGGGCGGTCAGGCAGAGCTGCACCTCGGAGCCGGTGCCCACGATGATCACCTGAGGCTTGCCGTTGGACGCCTCGGCCAACACGTAGCCACCCTTGGCCACGCCCTCCGCGCTGCCCAGGACGTCGCGGTCCAGGGTCGGCAGCGGCTGACGGCTCAACGCCAGCGCGGTGGGCCGGTCGGTGTGCTCCAGCGCCTGCCGCCACGCCCAGGCGGTCTCGTTGGCGTCGGCCGGGCGGACCACGTCCAGGCCGGGAATGGCGCGCAGCGCGGTCAGGTGCTCCACCGGCTGGTGGGTCGGGCCGTCCTCGCCGAGGCCGATCGAGTCGTGCGTCCAGACGAAGGTCACCGGCAGCTTCATCAGCGCGGCCAGCCGCACCGACGGACGCATGTAGTCGCTGAACACCAGGAACGTGCCGCCGTAGGGGCGGGTGCCGCCGTGCAGGGCGATGCCGTTGAGGATCGCGCCCATGGCGTGCTCGCGGATGCCGAAGTGCAGCGTGCGGCCGTACTCGTGCCCGGGGAAGTCCTTGGTGGCGTGGGTGGCCGGGATGAACGACGGCTCGCCCTTCATCGTGGTGTTGTTGCTCTCGGCCAGGTCGGCCGAGCCACCCCACAGCTCCGGGAGCACCGGCGCGAGCGCCTCCAGCACCTTGCCGGAAGCGGCCCGGGTGGCCACACCCTTGGCGTCCGCGGGGAAGACCGGCAACGCGTCGGTCCAGCCGTCGGGGAGTACGCGACCAGCCAACCGCTCGTAGAGCGCGGTGCGCTCCGGGTTGGCCTTCTTCCAGGCGTCGAACGCCGCGGTCCACTCCTGCTCGGCCGCGTCGCCGCGCCCCATCACCGCGCGGGCGTGGCTGAGCACCTCCTCGTCGACCTGGAAGGTCTGCTCCGGGTCGAAGTCGAGGATCCGCTTGGTGGCCTTCACCTCGTCGGCGCCGAGCGCCGAACCGTGGATCTTGCCGGTGTTCTGCTTGTTGGGCGCGGGCCAGCCGATGATGGTGCGCAGCGCGATGAAGGAGGGGCGGGCGGTCTCCGCCTTGGCGGCCACCAGCGCCGCGTACAGCGCCTCGGCGTCCTCGTGGTAGTCGCCCTGGTCGGCGTCGCCGCTGCGCCAGTCGACGGTCTGCACGTGCCAGCCGTACGCCTCGTAGCGGGCGGCCACGTCCTCGCTCTTGGCGATGCGGGTGTCGTCCTCGATGGAGATCTCGTTGTCGTCGTAGATCACCGTGAGGTTGCCCAGCTGCTGGTGCCCGGCGAGGGCGCTGGCCTCGTGGCTGATGCCCTCCTCGATGTCACCGTCGGAGACGATGCACCAGATGTCGTGGTCGAAGACGGACGCGCCGAGCTCGGCCTCGGGGTCGAACAGGCCGCGCTCACGGCGGGCCGCCATGGCCATGCCGACCGCGTTGCCCAGACCCTGCCCGAGCGGGCCGGTGGTGGTCTCCACGCCCGGCGTGTGCCCGTGCTCCGGGTGCCCCGGCGTCTGCGAGCCCCACTGCCGCAGCGACTTGAGGTCGTCCAGGCTCAGCGGGTAACCGGAGAGGAACAGCTGGATGTAGAGCGTCAGGCTGGAGTGCCCGGCGGAGAGAACGAACCGGTCGCGGCCGGGCCAGTTGGGGTCGGCCGGGTTGTGCCGCATGACGCGGTTGAAGAGGAGGTACGCCGCGGGCGCGAGGCTCATCGCGGTGCCCGGGTGACCGTTGCCGGATTTCTCCACGGCATCCATGGCCAGCACGCGGACGGTGTCTACGGCCCGGCGATCGAGGTCGGACCAGTTCAGTGCGGGGTGCTCGGGTCGTTTAACAGCCACGATGGTTGTGCTCCTCGGCAGATGGGCGGAACCCTCACCGATGACCTTATCGAGCGTCCCTAAACATGCGCCCGGGGATCTGCGCATGGTGTGCGCTACGTGACCATCCGGATGCTCGGTTCAACCCGGTGGTGTGACGGCCCGCACCGTTGTCGGGTCGGCCGGGCAGCCAAAACGACGACGCGTAGTGTGTGGGTCGGTATGCGGGCCTGTGCGGTCCCGACCAATCCGATCTCCCCGTGCCCGATGCCGGAAGGTGGCAATCCGTGAGCATGATCACCGAGCGCCCCGCGAGCAACCCGGCCGGGCCACACCCGGCGCGGGCGGCCGAGGGCCCGGTGGCCCGGCGGGACGTACGCGCGGTTGTCTCGGCGTACGTGTCGCTCACCAAGCCGCGGATCGTCGAGTTGCTGCTGGTCACCACCATCCCGGCGATGATGCTCGCCGAGGGTGGACTGCCGTCGCTGTGGCTGATGGCCGTCGTGCTGATCGGCGGCTCGCTCGCCGCCGGTGCGGCAAGCGTCCTCAACTGCTACATCGACCGCGACATCGACCAGCTGATGCGGCGTACCAAGCGTCGGCCGCTGCCGGCACACACCGTGTCGCCGCGAAGCGCGCTGATCTTCGGTCTGGTGCTGGCGGCGGTGTCGGTGGCCCTGATGGCGGTGTTCACCAACCTGCTGGCCGCCGGGCTGACCCTCGCCGCGATCGCCTACTACGACCTCGTCTACACCCTGTGGCTCAAGCGTTCCACTCCGACGAACACCTTCTGGGGCGGCGCCTGCGGGGCGGCTCCGGTGCTGATCGGGTGGGCTGCGGTGACCGGCTCACTGGCACCGGCTGCCTGGGGGCTCTTCGCTGTGGTCTTCTTCTGGCAGATGCCGCACTTCTACCCGCTCGCCATGAAGTACAAGGACGACTACGCCCGGGCCGGCATCCCGATGCTGCCGGTGGTGGCCTCGATCCGCCGGGTGAACGCCGAGATCCTGATCTTCGCGTGGCTCACCGTGCTCACCTCCCTGGCCGTCTGGCCGCTGGGGCTCAGCGCGATCTACGGGGTGCCGACCCTGGTGGTGGGTGCCATCTTCATCCTCGAGGCACATCGGCTCTGCCGGCGCGCGACGCGCGGCGAGGCGGTCAAGCCGATGCGGCTGTTCCACTGGTCGACGACGTACCTGACGATCGTCTTCGTGGCCGTGGCGCTCGACGCGCTGATCTGACCCGTCCCGCCCGACTCCGCTCTCCGCGTCGAATGCGGTGGCCTGCGTCCGTCGGCTGCCGGCTTGTTGGCGCGCGGCTTGTGGGCCCGCGGCTTGTGGGCCCGCGGCTTGGCGGTCCTCGTGTTGTCCGTCTGCCGTGTTGGCCGTTCGCTGGCGCGCAGCGACTCGGGTCGGCGGCGATCGATGCCGCTGTTCTACCGACTAATCATGGACGTAGATGAGTTGTCCGGGTTTAACGTCACATCAGAGTAACTTTCGGCATGAGTCGGATCGGCTCAACCTGGGAGGGTTCGAGGCCGATTTGCCGACGTGGTTTGGCCGTAAAAGTCGGTAAATAAACGGACAGTGAACCTGTGGTCGTCCTTAAACCTGTAGGTAATTGGCATCACAAAAGGTTCATGGTTCTCGCCCGTCGGGGTGCAAGTCTGCTTAGGCTTCGCGTCATGGCAGATGGTTCCGATACGACGCTGACCGCTGAGCAGACCGCCGGCGAGCAGGCGCCCCAAGGCCTGGTTGCGGGTCTCAAGGCGTTCGCCGCAGGACACGGCGGCGCGAAGGCGGTCATCGAGTACGTCGGCAAGCGCGGCGCGCGAATCGTCCTGGTCGGTGCCGACGGTGAGTGGGGCGACCAGTTCGCCGACGACACCGTCACCGCCCGGGAGGCGTGCGCCAAGGCGGGAGTCACCGTCGAGAACGCCTGGGAGCGTGAACTGATGGACCAGATGCGTCCGAGCAACGACCTCTGGCGGTCGATGGCCCGGCGCACGATGGCCCGCTGAACAGACAGCTGAATTGACCACATATCACCAGTCGACCCGGGGGGAACCCCGGGTCGCTCTCGTCACCTGCTCCGACCTGGCCGCCCTCGACCCGGACGACCGGCTGGTCCTCGCCCCGCTCGCCACCCGTGGCGTCGCCGTCCACGCCGTCGTCTGGGACGACCCCGACGTCGACTGGTCGTCCTACGACCTGGTCGTGCTCCGCTCACCCTGGGACTACGCGCTGCGCCGCGACGAGTTCGTGTCCTGGGCGTCGACCGTGCCGACACTTGTCAACCCGGCCGACGTGGTCCGCTGGAACACCGACAAGCGCTACCTCGCCGAGCTGAGCGCCGCCAGGGTGCCAACCGTGCCGACATCGTGGATCATGCCGGGGGAGCCCTGGCAGCCGCCCGCCGAGACCGGCGAGTACGTGCTCAAACCCGCCGTCAGCGCCGGCAGCCAGGACACCGGCCGGTACGACCTGGCCGACCCGGAACACCGAGACCTGGCCGCCGCACACGTTCGCCGACTCTCCGATGCCGGCCGAGTCACCATGGTCCAGCCGTACCTGCGGGCCGTCGACACCGAAGGCGAGACGGCTCTGCTCTTCCTGGCCGGCCCCGAGGGGCTCGCGTTCAGCCACGCGATCCGCAAGGGTCCGATGCTGACCGGGCCGGACCTCGGTCCGGATGGGCTGTACAAAGCCGAAGAGATCACCGCACGCGCCGCTCGCCCCGAGCAGTTGGCGGTGGCCGAGCAGACCCTCGCGGCGGTGCCCGGCGGCACCCGACAGCTGCTCTACGCCCGGGTCGACCTGATCCCCGGCGCGGACGGCGAGCCGGTCCTGGTCGAGCTGGAGCTGACCGAGCCGTCGCTCTTCATCGGGTACGCGGACGGCGCCCCCGAGCGCCTCGCCACCGCGATCACCACTCACCTGGCCCGCAACGCCTAACCGCCCACCCAGCAAGCAACTCCCGAACGGGCCGCCCACACCGCTGCGCCCCGACGCGTCGTGCGCTGCCGCGCGCACCGCGCTGCCGTGCGCACCGTGCTGCCGTGCGCACCGTGCTGCCGTGCGCACCGTGCTGCCGTGCGCACCGTGCTGCCGTGCGCACCGTGCTGCCGTGCGCACCGTGCTGCCGTGCG
>NZ_JBVJGQ010000008.1:0-431 GCF_055587245.1 Micromonospora sp. NPDC047756 | reverse complement strand
GCACCGCGCTGCCGTGCGCACCGCGCTGCCGCGCGCGCGTGCCACTGGGGCGCGCCACCGCCCCACCCCGCGTTCGTGGGGCGTGCCACCGTGCTGCCGCGCGTTCGTGCGCCCGCGCCGCCCTGCTGCCGGCGACAAGATCGCGCAACATCCTGGTTCTAGTGGCTTCCCGGCGTTCCGTGGCCACTACATCCTGGTTCGAGTGCGATCTTGGTGGCCATGGGCGCCACGCCGGGATTCCCGTCACCCCAGAGGCGGCGTTTGTCCCCAAGATCCGCGCAGGATCAGGGATGTTGGTGGCTCCGGGCGTGTCGGAGGCAGCAGCATCGGGGAAGGTGTTCGGATCTTGGGCGCGGGGCGCGGGGCGCGGGGCGCGGGGCGCGGGGCGCGGGGCGCGGGGCGCGGGGCGCGGGGCGCGGGGCGCGGGGCGC
>NZ_JBVJGQ010000007.1:0-435646 GCF_055587245.1 Micromonospora sp. NPDC047756 | reverse complement strand
TGGCACCCGGGAGCTACTACGCCCTCGCCCAACAGGGCGCCGACTGGCAGGACAAGCCGGTACGCGACGCCCTGGACCGCCTCGCCGGGCTGTGGCGCATCAGCGGCGCGTTCGTCGGCGGCGGCCGGCGTGCCCTGCTCACCCAGTACGAGGAGTCGGTGATCCAGGTGGTGCACACGAAGCGGGCGGTGATGCTCCTCGGAGCCGACTTCACCGCCGATGTCGTTCGTCCGTTCCGACGCGGCCCGGAGGCGCCTGTCACGTTCCGGTTCCCGGGCGCCCAGCCGGGCGGGGGTCCTCTGATCGTCGGTGGGGACGCGGCCGTGGCGTTCGCCGGCGCCGAGGCCGGAGTCGCGTTGGTCGAATGGTTGGCCAGGGCCGACTCGTTCCAGCCGTGGCTCCGCGAAGGCGGTTACCTGTCGCCCAACACCAACGTCTCGATCACCAGCTACAGCGACGGCGTCGGCAGGCAACTCGCCACGGAGATGCGGGCCCCGGGCACCCTGCGTTTCGACCTCTCCGACCAACTGCGCGGGGCGTTCACCGGCTCGGACGGGGTCGGCATCTGGCGGATCATGCAGGGCTTCTTCGCCGACGTCACCGACGGGGTCCGCGCCGGCGAGGCGATCCGCCGAACCACCGGCCTGCTCGCCGCCGCGGCCCGCAGCGCGGGGGGCGGCCGATGAGCCAGGTGCGGGTCCTCGGCGAGCTGGCGGTCCTCGACGACGTCGGTCCGGCCCGGCGCGGTCGGGCCTATCCGGCGGCGGGGGCCACGTCGGCCCTGCTGCTGCCGGCCGCGGTGCTGCTCGGCGGGCTGGTGCTGTGGCCGGTGCTGCGGACCATGCACGCCAGCGTCACCACCGACGGTCGCTGGGTCGGCGCGGCACACTTCCGGACCGCGCTCGCCGCGCCGGGCACCGGCGCGGTGGTCGGTCGGACGGTCCTGTGGGCGCTGCTGGTGCCGGCGGTGGTGACGGCACTGGGCTATCTGCTGGCCGCCGCGTCCCGCCGCTCCCAGGAGGGCGGCCTGGTCCGGTTGATCCTCCTGGTGCCGGTGGCGTTGCCGTTCGTCGTCACCGGGGTCACCTTCCGGCTGATGTACGACCCGGACCCGAGCCGAGGGCTGGCCACCCTGGTCGCGACCCGACTGGCCGGCCGCTCGGTCGAGGATGCCCCACAGTTGCTCGGGCCGGGGATGGTCACCGTCGCGTTGATGTCGGCGTTCGTCTGGGCCTGGGTCGGGTTGGCGGTGCTGGTCTTCCGCTCCGCACTCGACGCGGTGCCGCCGAGCCTCGCCGACGCGGTCCGCGCCTACGGCGGTACGCGTCGTCACGTGCTGTGGGACGCGCAGTGGCGGCCACTGCTGCTGCGGACGACGGCTGTGGTCTTCGCGTTGGTGGCGGTGGGCACCAGCCGCACGTTCGACCTCATCCTCGTGATGACCCCCGGTTCGGTCCGCGACGAGGCCTCGGTGCTGGCGCTACGGATCTGGCAGACGTCCGGGGGCACCACCACCGGCGACGGCGCCGCGCTCGGCGTGGTGTGGCTGCTGGCGGTGATCGGCGGGATCATGGTGGCCGCGCTCTTCGTCCGGCAGGCCTGGCCCCCGCCGCGCGTCGAGGCGGCACCGGAACCCGCCCCGGTCGCCCCGCCCCGACGGGTGTTCCGGCTGCTCGCGGCGGGTGCCGCGATCGCCTGGCTGGTGCCGCTGGTGGTGCTGGTCGCCACGTCGGCCCACGGCCAGGTGGACGCCGCCGCGCGCGGTTGGTGGTCGGCGCCGCCGAATGGCGAGTCCTACCGCGACTTGGTCACCGGCACCGAGCTGTGGCGCACGCTGGGCTTCACCCTGCTGCTGGCCACCGCGGTGACCGCCACGGTGCTGGTGGTGGCGCTGCTGGCGGCGTACCCGTTGGCCTGGTTGACCGGGCCGGCCGCGCAGGCGACCGGGCTGCTGCTGCTGGCGGCGAGCGTGGTGCCGATCCAGGTCATCGCCGGGCCGGTCAACGAGGTGCTGGGCCTGGTGCTCTCCTCCGGCACGGCCCAGGGCCTGGCCCTGGTGCACATCGCGCTGGGTGTGCCGTTCGCGGTGCTGGTGCTGCGCAACGCGTTCGCGGACCTGCCGGTGGAGCAGGTCCGCGACGCCCGGTTGGGCGGGCGTCGGTGGTGGCACACCCTGCGCCGGTTGGCCCGGCACAACCTGTCGGCGGTGGTGGCGGTGTCCGTGCTGGAGTTCGTCCAGGTCTGGAACGACCTGGTGGTGGGACGGCTGTTCAGCGCGTCGGGGTCCTCGCCGCTCGGGCCGTTCCTGGCCGAGCAGACCCGCAGTTTCGTGAGCAACAGTGGCGCGCTGGCCGCCAGCTCGGTGCTCGCCTCGGTGCTGCCGGTGGTGCTGGTGGTCCTCTCCCGGCGGCACCTGGTCGCCGGGCTCGTCTCCGGGGGCGTCCGGTGACCCGGCCGGGTGGTCCGCGCGGTGGCTCACGCTGGCCGGCGCTGATCGCGATCGGCGGCGTGGTCGGCAGCGTCCTCGCCAATGTGGCCAGCAACCTGGCCGGCAACGTCCTCTCCGAGCTGGCGGCCAACGTGCTCGGGCCGGTGACCATCGTCCTGGCCTCCGGCGGCGTCGTCGGTTACGTGGCGTACGAGGTGCGCCGCCGCCGGACCGGCCGGGAGGTCGACCCCGAGCCGACGGAGGTGCTCACCACCCCGGCCGCCGGGGCTTTCAACCTGCCCTACACGGCCGAGTTCACCGGTCGTGAGGAGCACGTCGACGCCCTGGTCGGTCTGCTCACCCGGGAGCACGCGGTGGCGGTTCTGGGGCGGCGTGCGGTGGGCACCTCCGCGTGCGCGGTGCAGGCCGCGAACGAGTGCCGGGAGGATTTCCCCGACGGTCAGTACTACCTGGACCTGCGGCGGCGCGGCCGACCCCGCTCGGCCCGGCAGGTGCTCACCGCGCTGGCCCGGATCCTGGGCACCGTCCCGCCGACCTCCGGCCGGCCGGACGCGCTCGCCGCCGCCGCCGACGCGCTGCGCGGTCAGCTCGACGGCCGCAAGATCGTGCTGGTGCTGGACAACGTCGACCGCCCCGACCAGGTGCGGCCCCTGTTGCCGCCCACCGCGCGCACCTGCCGCCTGCTGCTCGCCGGTGGTCCGGCGCTGGTCGGTCTGGAGGGGGTGGTCGCGCACTGGATCGCCGAACCGGGCACGTCCGAGGCGGTGGAGCTGTTCGCGACGGCGGGCGGTGCCGCGCCCGCCGCCCGGGTCCGTCGCGCCGACCCGCGCACCGATCCGGCGGTACGCGAGATCGTCGACCTGTGCGGGCGGCAACCGCGTACCGTCCGGGCGCTCGGTTACCGCACCGCTCAGCACGGCTGGCGGCACTCCGACGTGCTGGACGCGCTGCGCCGCGCGGTGCAGACGCCACCGCACCAGCGGCTCGCCGTCTCACCGGCGGCCCGCCTGGTCACCGAACGGGACGTCGCCTACCGGGTGTTGCCCCGCCAGGCCCGGCGGTTGTACCGGCTGATGTCGCTGGTCCCCGCCCCGGTGGACCGGCCCACCATCGCCGCGCTGGCCGGACGGCACCCCGAGCTGGTGACCGCGCTGCTCGACCGCCTGGCCGCGGCGGCATTCGTGGCAGGCGCGCCCGGCGACCGGTACGAGATCCGCCCCCTGTTGGCCGGCAGCGCCCGACTGCACCTGCGCGACGCGGATCCGGTCCGGGCCCGGGTCGCCGCGCAGGCCCGGCTGACCCGGCACCTGGCCCGGCGGGCCGAACGGCACGCGGCCAACCTCGCGGTGCTCGGCTCGCCACCCGACCGGGAGTGGTCGCTGCCACTGGACGACGACCCGTACGGCTGGTTCGACCTGCACCAGGAGCTGCTGCTGGCGGTGGTGCGGGTGCCGGCCGGCGCGAAGGAGACCCTGCCCCGGCGGGTGCGCCGGTGGTGGTTCCGGTTGGCAGTGGCGCTGTGCGGGTGGCTGGCGTACGCCGAGCGGCTCGACGAGTGGGAGCAGGTCTGCCGCACCGTGCTGGCCACCCCGACCGCGGACGACCGTCCGGAGATCGCCGGGTGGGCGCACAACGAGTTGGGGGTGCTGCGTCGACGTCGGCACGACCCGCAGGGGGCGGCGGCGGCGCTCACCCTCGCCGTCAACGAGCGGGGGCGGCGGGGCAACGCCCAGGCGCGGATGAACCTCGGGCTGGCCCTGCTCGACCTGGGGCAGCTCGACGACGCGGTGGAGCACCTGGAGATGTCGCGCCGACACCGCTCCGGCGCCGACCGGGCCGGGCACGCCCTCACCGAGCTGGGCCTGGGCGCGGCCCAACTCGCCCGGGGCGAACCGGACACCGCGCACCACCACCTGGTGCGGGCGGCCAACACGTTCCGGTCGGTGGGTGACGCGCGCGGGTACGCGGCGGCACTGACGAACCTGGTGCTGGTGCACGCGGCGCTCGGCGAACACCTGGACGCCGCCCAGGCGTGGCGGGCCGCGCTGCGCGAGTACGAATCGGTCAACGACCCGACCAGCCGGGCGACGGCGCTGCTCAACGCCGGGGCGACGCTGCTGAGCAGCACCCCGGGGCAGGCGCGTACGGCGTACGAGCTGCTGGCCGAGAGCCGCCGGCTGCGCGAGGAGACCCGGCCGACGGCCGGGCTGGCGCGGACCCTGCTCTACCTGGGTGACGCCTGCTCGGCGCTGGGCGACCAGGCCGACGCGCGGCGGCACTGGGCGGACGCGGCGGCCGTGGCGGAGGAGGTCGCCGACGCCCCGGGGCTGGCCGCCGCCGACGCCCGACTGGACAACGATGCCGACACCCGAGTGACGTAGGTCGCTCGGGTTGGTCGGTGGCGTGGCTCTGCGAGACTCTGTGATCGTGGACGCGCTCACGGTACGGGGACTCAGTCGCACCTTCGGCAAGCTGGTCGTGCTCGACGAGGTGAGCTTCACGCTCCCGGCGGGCCGGATCGCGGTGGTGCTGGGCCCGAACGGCAGCGGCAAGACGACTCTGCTGCGGTGTGTCGTCGGCGCCGACCGGCCGGACGCGGGTGAGGTGCTGGTGCAGGGCCGCCGGGCCGACGAGACCGATCCTCAGGTGCGAGCGCTGGTGGCCGCCGCCCTGGACGACATCGACTTCTTCCCCGACCTGTCGGTGGTCGAGCACCTGGAGCTGGTCGCGTACGCCCACGGGGGTGACGCCGAGCCGGTCGAGGAGGTCCTCGCCGAGCTGGGTCTGGAGGCGGCCCGCGACCAGCTGCCGGTGACGCTGTCCAGCGGACAACGCCGCCGTTTGGCGCTGGCGTCCTGTTTCGTCCGGCCCCGCCGGGTGCTGATCCTGGACGAGCCCGAGCAGCGGCTGGATGTCCGCGGGCGGCAGTGGCTCGCCGACCGACTCCTGCGGGAACGGGCGGCCGGCACTGCCGTGCTGTTGGCCTCGCACGACCCGGAGCTGATCGACGCGGTGGTCGACGAGCGCATCGAGATCGGCAAGTGACCGCCGCGCCGGCCACGATCGCCGAGACGCCGACCGGGGTGCCGACCGCCCGCCAGGTGCGGGCGCACCTGCGCAAGGCCCGCAGCCGGCACCACGACCACTCGCTCAGCGACGTGCTCGGCGACGCGTACGTCATCGTGCTGTTCACCGGCATGTACGGCTGGTTCGCGATCAGCGCCAGCCGCGACCTGCTGGACTCCCCCACGGTGGGTCAGGCCGAGCCGGGCGTGCGGTGGTGGCTGGCGGTCGCCGCGCTGCTGGCGGGCGCGGGGCTGGCCTGGCGTGGTCTGCGCGCACTCGGCCCGCTGCTGGTGACCCCGGCGACGCAGAGCTGGGCGACCAGCGCGCCGATCGACCGGCGGGCCTGGTTGGCGCCGCGTTTCGTCCTGTTGCTGCTGGGCTCGGCGGTCGGCACCGCCGCGCTCGCAGTGGCAGTGGCGGCGCTCGGTGGGGTCAGCGAACCGTCCGCCCTGGGCTGGGCGGCGGCGGCCGGCGCGGGGTGGGGCGCGGCCGCGCTGGCGCTCAGTGTCGTCGCCCAGGGCCGTCGGTCGGGGCGGCGCTGGCCGACGGTGGTCGGGGCGGCGCCGATGGTGGGGGCAGCTGTGGTCACCGCCCTGGTGGTGCTCGTCAGCAACCTCGGCGACGGGCTGCCCCGGCCGGCGGCGACGCCGACCATCGCGTTGTTCGCCCTCGCCGTGCCGCTCACCGGCCTGGGCACCGTCCTCGCGGTACGCGCGCTGCCCCTCATCGACCGGGCCACCCTGACCACCGGCGCGCAGTTCGCCAACGCCGCCGCCACGGCCACCATCCTGCTGGACCCGAGCCTGCTCGCCGGCCTGGTGGAGAGCCGCCGCTGGCGTCGGGTCGGCAAGGTGCGCAGCCGCCGGTTCCGGTCCGGCCCCGGCTGGTGGGCGCTACTCCAGGCCGACGTGCGGCGGTTGGGCCGACACCCGAGCGCGGTGCTGGTCTGGGCGGCGCTGATCGGGGTGCAGTACGCTGCCGCCCTCGCCCTGCCCGGGTTGGCCGGGGCCGCGCAGGTGGTGTTCGCCTACCTCGCCGCGAACCGGCTGACCGGCGGTCTGCGCTCGGTCAGCCGCTCCCCCGGTCTACGCCGGGCGCTCGGTGGCAGCGACAACCTGCTGCGCGGGATCCACGTGGTGGTGCCGGCCGTCGGCGCGGGCGTGTGGTGGTTGTCGACCCTGCCGACCGTCGAGCCGGGGCCGGCCTGGCTGGCGCCGACGCTGGCGCTGGGGGTGGTGGCCGCCGCGTTCCGGGCCGGCACCCGCCCGCCGATCACCTACGGCGGCGCGACGGTCAACACGCCGTTCGGGATGGTCCCGGTCGACCTGATTCGGCAGGGGTCTCGGGGGCTGGCGCTGCTCGCCGTGCTCGTCCTCGTCCAACTGTTCCTGGGCTGATCCGAGCGCCCCGCCGACGGTGGGTCAGCACTGCCCGAGGGCGGCGGCGACGGCGGCGACGCCGTCCTCGATCTCGGTGGGCGTACGGGCCGCGTAGCCGAGCACGAGGCCGGGCCGGTACGGCCGCTGGCAGTGCCAGGAAAGCGGTTGCACCTTCACCCCGCGGGCCAGCGTCGCCGCCGCCAACTCGGTGTCGACGACGCTGTCGTCCAGCGTGATCATCAGGTGCAGCCCGGCGGCGGCGCCGTGCACGGTCGCCGACGGCAGCGCGCGGGCCAGCGCGGCGATCATGGCGTCCCGCCGGCGGATGTGTCGCCGGCGCAGCAGCCGCAGGTGCCGCTCGAAGGCACCGGAGGTCATCAACTCGGCCAGCACCAGTTGCGGTAGCACGGCGTTGCCGAGGTCGGCGTTGCGCTTGGCGGCCACCACGGCGTCGCGCAGCCGCGCCGGTACGAGCAGCCAGCCGACCCGCAGGGCGGGGGCGAGCAGTTTGGACACGCTGCCGGCGTAGCAGACCTGCTCGGGCAGCAGGCCCCGCAGCGCCGGCACCGGAGGACGGTCGTAGCGGTGCTCGGCGTCGTAGTCGTCCTCGATGATCATTCCGCCGGCCCGCGCCCAGGCGACGAGGTGGCGGCGGCGGTCACCGTCGAGCACCACGCCGGTCGGGAACTGGTGCGCGGGGGTGAGCATCACCGCGGGTACGCCGCTGGCGGTCAACTCGTCGACCCGCAGCCCGGCGTCGTCGACGCTGATCGGCGGGGTGTCCATCCGCCAGTTGTTCAGGTGCTGGCGCACCCCGAGCGAACCCGGGTCCTCGACGGCGATCCTGGCGACGCCGGCGGTGGGGAGTGCCTGGGCGAGCAGTCCGAGCGCCTGGGAGACGCCGGCCACGATGATCACCTCGGCGGGGTCGACGCTGATGCCGCGGTTGCGGGCCAGCCAGGCGGCGACGGCCTGTCGCAGCACGGGCGTTCCACAGGGGTCTCCGTAGCCGAGGTCGGCCGCGGCGAGGCGGCGCAGCACGCTCCGTTCGGCACGCAGCCAGTCCGCGCGGGGAAAGGCGGCCAGATCGGGTACGCCGGGCGTCAGGTCGATGGTCGCGTGCGCCGCGCGTAACGCCTCGAAGATGTCGGCGCCCGGTGCCGGCGGAAAGGTCGTGACCGGTGCCGGCACGGCGGCCGCCGCGGGTGTGGGCGCGACCGGCGCGGCGACGACGACCGTGCCGGCCCGGCCCCGGCCGGCGATGTGCCCCTCCTCGGTCAGGCGCTGGTACGCCTCGGTGACCACGCCCCGGGAGACACCGAGGTCGGCGGCGAGCACCCGGGTCGGAGGCAGCCGGTCACCGACCGGCACCCGCCCCTCGGCGATGGCCTGCCGCAGCCGGTCGGTCAGCCAGTCGGCGCGCCCGCCCGGCGTCGCATCGGTGATGGTCAGGTGCAGGAAGTCGGAACCGGCCGATATGGACCTCTCGAACGCACTCGCTTTGGCTCTGCCCACCGGACCATTGTGGCAGCAGAGTGGGGAGGAGCCAGACCTGCCGACTCCGCCGGAGGACGACCGTGACGATCCCGTTCCTGATCACCACGCTGATCGTGGTGGTCACCCCCGGCACCGGGGTGATCTTCACGCTCTCCGCCGGCCTGTCGCGGGGTGCGCGGGCCGGGGTGCTGGCCGCGTTCGCCTGCACGCTGGGAACGTTGCCGCATCTGCTGGCCGCGATGACCGGGCTGGCCGCGCTGATGCAGACCAGCGCCGTGGCGTTCGAGACCGTCCGCTACCTCGGCGTCGGCTACCTGCTCTACCTGGCCTGGTCCATGGCGCGCGACCGCGACGCCTTCGCGGTGACCACCGACGCCCCACCCCGCTCGGCGATCCGGGTGATCGTCTCCGGGGTGCTGGTCAACCTGCTCAACCCGAAGCCGACGATGTTCTTCGTCGCGTTCCTGCCGCAGTTCGTGGACACCACGGCACCCGGCTCGACCCGGGCGATGCTCGGCTGCGGCGCGGTGTTCATGCTGCTCACCATGGTGGTGTTCAGCGGCTACGGCGTCTTCGCGGCCCGGGTACGCGACCGGGTGCTGACCCGCCCCCGGGTCACCGACTGGCTGCGCCGGTCCGCCGCCGGCACCTTCGTCGCGCTCGGCGTGACCCTCGCCCTCTCCGAACGTTAGGAGCACAGTGCAGTTCGAACATTCTCCTCGGCTTCGCGACGCGTACCCCGACCTGGTCGCCGGTGTGATGCAGGTCGCCGGGATCACCGCCACCGCTGACGTGACGGCACGCGCGGCCACTCATCTCGCCGAGGCGCGGCGGCGGTTGGCCGATGGGGCCGAGAGCGGGTTCCCGGAAATCCAGGCGTGGCGGCGGGCGTACGCGGCGATGGGGTTGCGGCCCACCCAGTACCGGTGCGCCTCCGAGGCGCTGCTGCGTCGGCTGCGCCTCGACGGCGAACTGCCCCGGGTGCACCCGCTCGTCGACCTCTGCAACGCCGTCTCGGCCGCGTACGCCATCCCGGTCGCGGCGCTCGACCTGGAACGGGTCGACGGCGACCTGGTGGTCCGGCCGGCGCACGGGAACGAGGCGTACCTGAGTTTCGCGGGCGACACCGAGCATCCCGAGCCGGGCGAGGTGACCTTCGTCGACTCCGCCGGGCGGGCCCACGCCCGACGGTGGACGAACCGGCAGAGCGGCTGGTCGGCCGTGCGGGCGGGCACCTCGTCGGTGCTGATCGTCGCCGAGGCGCTGCACCCGGGTGGCGAGCCGGCCGTGACCCGGCTGGTCGCCGACCTCGTCACAGAGCTGACCGAGGTGTGGTCCGCCCCGACGACCGCTGCGGTGCTCACCGCCGCCGCGCCGCGTTTCCGCACCGCGGCGGCGGATGACGACCGGGGTCAGGCGGTGTCGCCCGGCAGCAGGTGACGGTAGCCGGGGATCGTCTCGGCGAACCAACCCGCCACACTGGCCAGACCGCGGTCGTTGAGCTGCGCGTCGTGGATCGGGTACGCCGCCGCCGCGCCCACGGCCGCGGCGAAGCGGATCGCCTCGTCGAGGCGCAGCCAGGACCCCTGGGCCGGGACGAGCAGGGTGCGCACCGGCTCGTCCGGCACGTGCAGCGCGTCGCCGGGGTGGTAGAGCCCGTCGCCGATCAGGTACCCGAGGTTGGGGCAGTCCGGCTGCCCCCCGTAGATGGCGGCGTGCCGGCCACCGTGGGCGCTGACCTCGATGCCGGCCGCGGTGAAGCGTTGCCCGGCACGGACCCGGGTCACCGGTAGCGGCGCGACGTCCGGCAGCTGAGCACCCTCCGGGGCGTACACGGGGACGCCCCGGAGGGCCAGGCGCGCCACGTCCACGTGGTCGGTGTGTTCGTGGGTGACCAGCACCGCGTCCGCGCCGACCAGAGCGTGCGGCTCACTCCACGTCCCCGGGTCGACGACAAGCACCCCGCCGTCGTGCTCGACGCGTACGCACGAGTGGGTGAACCGGGTGATCCGCACCAGCCGACCGTACGACGCGTCGGGCTGAGTGGCACCGGCGGGCCGTCAACGCATCCGTGCGGCCGACACCCGGACGATGTACGCGAACTGCACACCGAACGCCACCACCGCGACCAGCACCCCGACCAGGACCGTCCAGACGCCCCCGGCACCGACGGTAGTCGTCACCAGTGCGATGCCGAGCCCGCTCAGCACGGCGTTGACCGCTCCCACGAGCGCGGCCGTGGTCAGCAGGAACTCCCACCGCCCGGGACGCGTGCCGACCAGGTTCCAGGCCGTGCTCATGGCATCGTCGGCCCCCACCGCGTCGGCGAAGAAGGCGTGCTCGCCCGCGAGCTGATGGTGGTAGTAGGCCCGGATGCGCTGGATCCTCAGCAGGTCCAACGAGTTCTCCACGGTGGTCTCCACCAGGCGCAGGAACGTCAGCACCCCGATGATGACCAGGGTCGGCAGCACCGCGGCCAGGTACGGCCGGACCAGCCTGTCGTTGCTGGCGACGAAGCCGAGACCGATCAGCGCCGCCGACAGGACGGACAGGAAGATGGTGGCGCGACCGGTGGCCTCGGCGATGGTGCCCGCGCGGGACGTCTGCAACGCGTAGTGCTCGGTGGTCAGGACGGTGAGAAGCGCCTGCTCGCGTTCACTCTCGTCCATCCCGCCACCCTCCGTTGTCGCACGACTCCGTTACCGTCACCCTATGAGCGGTGGATCGGGGCCGAGCGGCGAAATGCTCGGGTGGGCTGGTCGGGGCGGGCGGCAACGACGCGCCTTCGTCGTCGGTGGGGCACTCTTCGCGATCGCCGTCGTCATGCTGCTGGCCGCCTGGCGCAGCACCGGCTTCCTCAGCGACCTGCTGCTCAACCTCGGCGCCAGCGTGGTCCTCGCGGCCATCTCGTACGTCATCTTCGACCCGTTGTTCGAGGAGGCCCGCAGGGCGCGGGTGCAGGAGCACCTCAGCTTCGACCAGCAGGCGTTCGTGACCCGGCTGCACCGCTGCGGGCGTCGGGTGCGCATCCTCGACACCTGGACGATCCTGCTGGAGCAACGGCACCGGGAGGACACGCTGAGCGCGGTGCGAGCGGCGCTCGCCAACGGCGCCCAGGTGCAGTTGCTCCTGCTCGACCCCGACTGCACCGCAGCCCAGCAACGCTCCGAGGAGTTGGAACGGCAACGGGTGGACGTGCCCCGGCAGATCCGCACCAACCTGCGCCACCTGGCCGCGTTCGCCGACGCGCTCGACTCGCGGCTACGCCACCGCCTTCAGGTCCGGCTCTACGACGCGTCCCCGTCGATCCAGCTCTACCAGTGGGACGGGCGGGCGCTGATCTCGTTCTTTCCGATCGGCAAGTTGTCGTTCAACGTGCCGCAGCTCGAGGTGGACATGGACAGCCCGTGGGGCGGGTTCGTGCACGCCCGGTTCGAGGAGCTGTGGGAGCACGAGCAGGCCACCCTCGACCTGGAGCGGTACTGGTCGGTCACGGTCACGCTGCGCCACGACGAGTCGGACGTGGTCGAGGTACGCGTGCCGTTCGTGACGGTGGACGGCCAGCACTACGTCGACTGCCGGGGGTTCCGGGTGACCGGGCCGCTGACGGTGCGAGCCGTGCTGCCGCCCCGAGCGCCCGGGGCGGCACCCGGCGTGTTCGCCCTGGCCGAGCCCGCCGACGGGGACCGCACCCCGATCGCCGCCGTGAAACGGCACTTCGACCAGAAGTACGGGCACGACGACGGCGAGCGGGACATCCGCCGGTTGGTGCCACCGCCGGGCGACGCCCGTACCCCGGCGCCCCGTCCCGCGACGGCCGGTGACACGCACGCACGGTGACCCCCGACCGACCCGTGGGTTCGGCACCGGAAACAATGGTGTTCCACCCCTGATCGTCAGGAGGACCGTCGGCGTGTCGCATCGCACCGCACCGCCGTCCGGGGCGGCGCAGCTGCGCGCCGACTGCGGACGCTGCTTCGGGCTGTGCTGCGTGGTGCCCGCCTTCGCCGCGTCGGCGGACTTCGCCATCGACAAGCCGGCCGGCTCACCCTGCCCCAACCTGCGCCCCGACCACCGCTGCGGCATCCACACCGAGCTGCGGCAGCGTGGCTTTCCCGGCTGCACGGTGTTCGACTGCTTCGGCGCCGGGCAGCAGGTCGCCCAGGTGACCTTCTCCGGACGGGACTGGCGGGACGCGCCAGAGACGTTGCCGGCCATGGCGGAGGCGTTCGCGGTGCTGCGTCCGCTGCACGAACTGCTCTGGTACCTCACCGAGGCGGTGGCGCTGCGCCCGCCGGCCGACCTGCGCGCCGAACTGGAGCGCGCCCGCGCCGAGACGCTGACGCTCACCGAGGGTGACCCGGCGCAGCTTCGCGCGGTGGACGTCACCGGCCACCGGACGCGGGTCAACCCGCTGCTGTCCCGGGCCGGCGACGTGGCCCGCGCCCCCGGCGGCGCCGACCGGCGGGGGGCGCACCTGCTCGGGGTGGACCTGCGCCGCGTCGACCTGCGCCGGGCCAACCTGCGCGGGGCGCTGCTCATCGGCGCCGACCTGCGCGGAGTGGACCTCAGCCTGGCCGACGTCACCGGCGCGGACCTGCGCGGCGCCGACCTGCGGGGCGCGGACCTGCGGCGCACGCTCTTCCTGCACCAGAGCCAACTGGACGCCGCCCGGGGCGACACCCACACGGGGCTGCCGCCGACGCTCACCCGGCCGGCGCACTGGACGGCCCTGCCGCTCACCCCGGTCCGTCAGCCCGCCCGGTCCCCCGCACCCGCCCGCCGGCGCCGTCGTCGCTGAACGCGAAGTTTCGGCAGGAGCCGGCGTCGTCGAGCGCGAGGTTTCGGCAGGAGCCGGCGTCGTCGAGCGCTAGGTTCGGCCGGAGCCGGCGTCGTCGAGCGCGAGGTTTCGGCCGGGGCCGGCGCGGCGGACCGCGAGGTTTCGGCCGGGACGACGCCGGGTAGCCAGCGCCGACGCGAACCGGCATCGACGGGGGGCACGGCGTGGGCTACCGAAAGCGCGACGGTGAGCTGCCGGGCGACCCGCAGCACAGTGAGGACGAAGCCGGCCAGGTGCCACTGGTACAGGTCGAGGCGGACACCGAGATCCCCGCACCGGCGGACACCGACGTCCGGCCGGACATCGTGACCGAGCCCGACAACTCGGGCGTCGCCGGTGGTTCATCCGGCAGCAGCGGCGGCGGTTCCAGCATGCCGGGGCACCCCGACGCGACTCGCTGACCCGGGATCAGCGGCTGGTCAGCGCGCCTCGGGCCTCGGTCATGCCCTTGTTGGCCAGCCCGTCGGCCCGCTCGTTCTCCGGGTGGCCGTTGTGCCCCTTGACCCACAGCCAGGTGACCTCGTGCCGTTCGCAGGCCGCCTCCAGCCGCTGCCACAGGTCGGCGTTCTTCACCGGCTGCTTCGCGGCGGTCCGCCAACCGTTGCGCTTCCACGACGCCAGCCAACTGGTGATGCCGTTGCGCACGTACGTGCTGTCGGTGTGCAGCTCCACGGTGACCGGCCGGTTCAGGCTCTCCAACGCCTGAATGGCCGCCATCAGCTCCATCCGGTTGTTGGTGGTGGGCGTGGCCTCACCGCCACACAGCTCCCGCTCGTGATCGCCGTAGCGCAGCAGGGCACCCCAACCACCCGGACCGGGGTTGCCACTGCACGCCCCGTCGGTCCAGATCTGCACGCCCCTGCCGGCCGCCGCGTCCACCATGCCCGGCAACCTACCGGGAGCGGACGTCGTCCTCCCCGCTCGGGGGGCCGGCGCGCCGAGCCGTCGGCGTCTAACCCACCACCGCGGGTGGGATGGCCGGCGCCGGCCGGGTGGGGCGCAGCCGGTCGCGGACGCGTTCCGCGGCGTCGCCGGCGGTCGCGGCGATCATCGGCAACAGCCGGGTCGAATTCATGATCGCGACCTCCTCGGCCGGGGTCGTGCCGCCGTCGAGGAAGCGCAGCACCCGCTCGGCCGGGTTGCGGTCGAAGAGCCGATCGAAGAACTCAGGACCGCCCACCCCGCCCCGGTCCAGCGCGCGCAGCGCCACCGCGTCCATCCAGCGGTGCCGGCGCGGGTACGCCGGCGCGGGCACCGGCGCGCGGCCCGCCGCGAGGGCGCGGGCCACCTGGTCGGCCTGGCGGTACATGGCGGAGAAGGTGAAGCCGGTGGAGGGACGGGTCGCGCCACCGGCCGTGCCGAGCCGGACCACGCGGGGGGTGGGCCGGGCCGGGAACGGCGCGTCGGTCATCGGGATCACCCCGTTCTCCACCTCGCGAACCCGCAGCCCGGTCGGGTCCAGTCCGAGCAGATCCCGGTAGCCGGCCAGCGCCGCGTCGTACCCGGCGTCGGTGAGCAGGTCCGGGGAGAACTCGGTGTACTCGACCAGGGCGTAGCGGTCGCTCACCGGCAGCACGTACCCGAAGGAGACGCCCCGGGGCGGCTGCGGGGTACGGAAGTCCATCAGCACCGCACGGGTCGGATCGAACACCGGCCGGTCAGCCTCCAGCCACCACCCCCGGAAGTGCTGCAACCAGGTGGTCCGCCCCGCTCGCGCCGGCGGGCGGGGGCGCGAGTCGAGCACCCAGCCGGCCCGGACGCAGCGCCCGTCACCGGTGCCCACCAGCACCCGGTCGCCGTCGTCACGCACCGTCTCGGCGGGCGCGACGATCCGGATGGCGTCGAGGCGACGCTCGGCATCGGCAGCCCGGTCGTAGACCGGGCCGGAGCGGAGCATGGCGTACCGCAGCGGGGTGAGGTCCAGGACGCGGCGTCGCGCCGCCGTCGCCACCTCGACCTGCGACCAGCTCGCGCTGAGCAGCGGGTCCAGGTCGCTGTCGGGGTGACCCCAGAACGCCCAGGTGCGGTCCTGACCGCGTCGGCGCACCGGGTCGACGATGGCGACCCGCAGGTCCCGAACGCCGTGGCGGTCCAGTGCGGCGAGCAGCAACGACGCGGCCCCGCCGCCACCGAGCAGCGCGAGGTCGACGTCGAGCGGCGCGGAGTCGGTCACCCGCACCACGCTGCCACACCGACGCGCGCCACCACCCGATGGGCCGACACGGCGCTCAGCCCACCGGCGCGGGCGACTCGACCGGGGGCGGGTCGGCATAGGCACGCGCGACCGCGGCGCGGTTGAAGACCCGCCAGGTGGCGACGGAGACGCCGATCGCCACCACCAACCCGACCCAGTACGGCGCGGTGATGCCGAATCGGGCGGCCAGCAGCCCACCCAGCAGCGCGCCCACGCAGTTGCCGCCCGCCGCCACGAAGAGGTTCGTGCTGGCCACCCGGCCCTGCAGGTTCGCCGGGGTGAGGCGTTGGCGCAGTGAGTTCGACACGATGTTCCACAGCCCGCCGTGCACGCCGAAAGCGAACAGCGCGAACCCGACCACGATGGTGTTGCGGGACGCGGCCAACGCCAGGTGCAGCCCCGCCTCGACGAGCAGGCCGATCCGGATCGTCCAGGTGGCGCTGATCCGGGCGATGATCCGGTCGCCGAGGAGCGCGCCGAGCACCCCACCGGTGGCCATGCAGGTGAAGAGCAGTCCGTAGCCGACGGATCCGAGACCCAGCCGCTCGCCGGCGAGCAGCACCAGCACCGCGAGCGCGGCGGTGAGGGTCACGTTGAGCAGACCGATCAGCAGGGCCATCGTGCGCAGCAGCCGCTGGTTGGCCAGCCAGCGCAGGCCTTCGACGATCTCGCCGCCCATCGAGCGGGTACGGCGTGCGTGCGTGCCGGCGACGGCGGCCCGGAAGTCCCCGCCGATCAGCGCCACCAGTACGGCGCTGAGGGCGTACGTGACGGCGTTGACCAGGAACGGGCTACCCGCCGAGAGCGCGAACAGGAAGCCGCCGAGCGGGCCGGCGAGCATGCTGTGCATGAGAGTGGCACCGCCGCTGAGCCATCCGTTGGCGCGCTCCAGGCGGTGCCGCGGCACCACGACCGGAACCATGGCCTGGCTCGCCGCGCGAAACACGATCTCACCGGTGTTGACCAGGAACAGCACCGCGAACAGCAGCGCCACGCCGCCCCGGCCGCTGAGGATGGCCGTGGCCAGGACGCCGAGCGCGACCACCCGGACCAGGTCGATGACGATCATCAGGCGGCGGCGGTCCATCCGGTCCACCAGCACCCCGCCGGGCAGGGCGAAGAGCAGCCACGGCAGCCACGCCACGGCGGACGCTCCGGCGACCACGAGCGGGTCATCGGTCCGGGAGGCGACGAAGAGCGGCGCGGCGACGGTGGCCAGGCCGCTGCCCAGGGCCGAGAGGGTGCTCGCCGCCCAGAGTTTGGCGAACACCGGTCCCAGGCCAGCTCCCACGTTCCGTGTCACGGCGAGCGAACCTACCAGCGTCTCCCCGGGCGGCACGGGATTTTCCCGCCGGCAGAAGCCCGCCCGCGGCCAGGTTGACAGGCAACCCGTCGGTTGCCTAACTTGACAGGCAACCGAGTGGTTGCCTGTGAAGGGGAGGGTCGATGGACGACGCGTTCCGGGCGCTGGCCGACCCCAGCAGGCGTCGACTGCTGGACCGGCTCAACGAGCGCAACGGCCAGACCCTGCGGGAGCTGTGCGACGGGCTGGCCGGCTCCCGGCAGGCCGTCAGCAAGCACCTGTCGGTGCTGGAGGCGGCCGATCTCGTCACGACCGTGCGGCGCGGCCGGGAGAAGTTGCACTACCTCAACGCCGCCCCGATCAACGCCATCGCCGACCGGTGGCTGAGCCGTTACGACCGCGAGCGCGCCGCCACGCTGGCCGACCTGACCACCGCATTGGAGCGACAAGCCATGGAGAGCCCGACCTTCGTCTACACCACCTATGTGACCACCACCGCGCGGCGACTGTGGTCCGCGCTCACCGAACCGGCGTTCACCCGTCGCTACTGGGGTGGAGTCGCGCTGGTCTCGGACTGGCAGGTCGGGTCACCCGTGCTGTGGCAGGACGCGCCGGACGTCGAGCCGCGTGACCTCGGCCAGCGGGTGCTCGTCGCCGAGCCGTACCGTCGCCTCTCCTACGGCTGGCACGGCTTCCAACCCGAGCACGCCGAGCACTTCGGCTGGTCCGACGACGAGTTGGCCGCGCGACTCGGTGAGCGCCGCTCGAAGGTGACCTTCGAGATCGAGCCGCACAGCGGGTCGACCGTCCGGCTGACCGTCATCCACGACGACTTCTCCCCCGACAGCGAGATGCACCGGGCGATCAGCGGCCAACTCGACGGCAGCGGGGGCTGGCCGGAGCTGCTGGCCAGCCTCAAGACCCTGCTGGAGACCGGCGAGCCGATGCCCGACCCGAGCCCGGCCGGCTGACCCGAGGGCGCACGGTCAGGCGGTGCATTTCCGCCGTCTGTGGCAATACCTCGCCATCGGCCCAGCGACGACAGCCCGACCGGATGGCATCGATCGGAGCACCGGTGCCGGTCGGGCCGTCCGGGCCTTTCGGCAGCTCTCCCCGCCTTCGGGTGGACACGTGACGGCAACGAGGATTTCTCATTTTCACCTGATCGAGGACCCAACCCACCTAGTGTTGGGCACACCGGTGCTAGTCACGGAGTTGGCCACCCGAACGACGTCCCACGCAGTCAGCGGACGAAAAGTGAGGGAAGACGCGTATGAAGGTCTCAACAGCACTCTGCTCGGCGGCGCTCGGCGTGGGCCTCGGCACGCTCCTGCTGCCAGGCGCCGCACTGGCCGACACCACGGTGTCACCGGCCACCACCCCGGTCGGTGGGACCGTCGTGCTCACCGCGACGACCTGCAACCCGAAGTCGGGTGACGCCCTCTTCCGGGTCACCGGCCCCAACCGCGACCAGAACGTCCGATCCACCACGGCCGCCGCCGGCGGCGGGCTGAGCGCCGAACTCTTCACCGCCGGATTCACCCTGGGCACGTACACGGTGGCGGCGACCTGCGGCGACGGCAGCTCGGCCGGCACCGCCACCTTCGCCGTCACCCCGATCGGTGGCGCGCCGGCCGGCTCCGGCGGCGACAACCGTGACACCGGCGCTCTCGCCGCCGGCGGCACGCTGCTCGGCACCGCCCTCGCCGGCGCGGTGATCCTGATCCGCCGGCGTCGTCCGGTGTCCACTGTCGCCTGATCGGCGGCCGTTCCATCCCTGAGACGGGTGCCCGCGCCGGTGACACCGGCGCGGGCACCCCGACGATCCGGTACGGAGGTGCACACGTGCGGTGGCGGCGGACCCTACCGGCAGTGGTGGCCCTGCTCGGCGTGACCGGGCTCGGGCTGATCACCGTCGGCCTCACCGCCGACCCGGCACGGCCACCACGACCGTCCGCCGACGCGCCGACCCGCACCAACCCCGCGCCGGATCTGGCTCCGCTCCCACCCGCCGCGCCGGTCCGGGTGCAGATCCCCGCCATCGACGTACGCGCCGACATCGTCCCCGTCGGCGCCGACGCCACCGGTGTGCTGGAGGTGCCGCCGCTGGACCGACCCACCCTCGCCGGCTGGTACCGGCACGGGGTCACCCCCGGCGAGACCGGCAACGCCGTCCTGGTCGGACACGTCGACGCGCCGTCCGGCCCGGCGGTCTTCTTCGACCTCGGTCGGCTCCGCGCCGGGCAGCAGGTGCAGGTCACCCGCGCCGACGCACGGGTCGCCACGTTCACGGTGGACGACGTGCGGGCGTACCCGAAGGAGCACTTCCCCACCGCCCTGGTCTACGGCCCGGCGGACGCCGCCGGGCTGCGCCTGATCACCTGCGGCGGCCGGTTCGACGCGGCGACCGGCAACTACGTCGACAACGTCGTCGTCTTCGCCACCCGCACCGCCTGAGCCAGGCCACCCGCTCCGCCGCTCCGGCTGGCTGTGAGGTCGGTGGTCCGCCCGAGCTGACCGAGGGCTAACCTCGCGCGGGTGATGTGGCAGCGGTACGTGGCGATCGGCGACAGCACCACCGAAGGGCTCGACGACCCGGACGGCGTCGGCGGCTACCGGGGCTGGGCCGACCGGTTCGCCCTGGCGGTGGCCCGCGCCCAGGGCGGTCTGGAATACGCGAACCTGGCCATCCGAGGCCGGACCACCGCGCTGATCCGCGCCGAGCAGCTCCAGCCCGCCCTCGACCTGGCCCCCGACCTGGCCACCGTGGTCGCCGGCATGAACGACGTGCTGCGCCCCTCCTTCGACGCGGACCAGGTCGCCGGGGATGTCGCGGCGATGCAGCAGGCACTGGTCGACCAGGGGGCCACAGTGCTGACCTTCACGATGCCGGATCCGGCGCCCGTGATGCCGTTGGCCCGGCCGCTGCGTGGTCGCATGCTGGCGCTCAACGAGGCACTGCGGGCAGCCACCGCACGGACCGGCGCCACCCTCCTCGATCTGGGGGCCCACCCGGTCTCCTCCGATCCCCGGCTGTGGAGCGACGACCGGCTGCACGCCAACAGCGCCGGGCACGAGCGCATCGCCACCGCACTGGCGTACACGGCGGGTCTGCCCGGGTTCGACGACTCCTGGACGCTGCCGTTGCCGCCGGCGCCTCGGCGGCAACGGGGCGAGGTGTTCGGCGCCGAGCTGGCCTGGACCCGCCGGCACCTGCTGCCCTGGCTGGCCCGGCACCTGCGGGGCCGCTCGTCGGGCGACGACCGGGTGGCCAAGCGGCCGGTGCCGCTGCCGGTGCCGCTGGACTAGGCCCTGCCAAACAGTCGTCGGTCGAGCCGGACGGCGGTTGGCCAGGGCTCTGACGCAGGCCCGGGAGCGGGTGCGGCAGGATGGCCACGTGGGTAAGGGTGCAGGACGTCGGCGGGCGAACGCGACAACGGGACGGGTGTGCCCGTGCGGTTCCGGCCGGGCGTACCAGGACTGCTGCGCGCCGGCGCACGGTGGCGACGCCCCGGCGACGGCCGAGGCGTTGATGCGCTCCCGGTTCAGCGCCTTCGCCCTCGGGGACTCGGGTTACCTGCTGCGCAGCTGGCACTCCTCGACCCGGCCCGCCTCCCTGGAGCTCGACCCGGGGCAGCGGTGGACCCGACTGGAGATCGTGCAGACCGAGCGGGGCGGACTGCTCGACACCGCCGGCACGGTGACCTTCCACGCCCACTACCGGGACGGTGGCCGGCCCGGCACGTTGACCGAACACAGCCGGTTCGTCCGTGAGGACGGCCGGTGGGTCTACCTTGACGGTGACCAACCCTGACGGGTGCGCGTCCGGACCGCCACCGCCCCGTTGCTCGAGACGGAGGAGACCACCGATGACCATGACATTCATCAACCTGCCGGTGCGCGACCTGACGACCGCGACCGAGTTCTACCGGGCGATCGGCTTCACCAGCGACCAGGCCGAGCCGGACGGCGACAGCACCGTGCTCACCATCTCCGACACCACCCGGCTGGTGCTGCACCTCCGCTCGGGCTTCGAGGCGTACACCGGGGTCGCGACGACGGACACGGAGACCAGCCGGGAGGTCATCGTCGGGCTGTCGGCGGCGAGCCGGGGGCAGGTCGACGAGCTGGTCGACCGGGCGGCCGTCGCCGGCGGGGAGTCGCTCGGGCCGGGGATGGCCAACGGGCCGATGTACATGCGTGGCTTCCGGGACCTCGACGGCCACCAGTGGTCGTTCCTGCACATGGCCGGTTGACCGTGCGGCCCGGCGGCGGCCCGCGGAGGCCGCCGCCGGGCCCGGTCAGTCCGGCACAGCCGCGGCCACGACGGTGGGCACTGTCGACCGGTGCCGGCGGCGGGCCAGCAGCACCAGCGCCACCACGAGGTACGCCCCGGCGGTCAGCGCGAACGCCACCGCGTTGCCGGCCGCCGAGGCGAGCAGGCCGTAAGCGGCGTACGTCACGATGATCAGCACATCTGTGGCCATCCCGGCCAGGGAGGTGACGGTGGCGCGGCTGCTGCCGGTGATCCGGGCCTGGAGCCGCGCGTCGGCCAGCACGGTGGCCAACTGAGCGGCGCCGAAGGCCACCGCGAGCAGCACGAACCCCGCCGGGTGCCGCACCATGGCGCCTGCGGCCAGCGCGACGCCGACCAGCCCCAGCAGCGCGGCGTACCCTCGGCCGCCCAGCCGCTCCCCCGCCGGGGTGAGCAACCCGCCGACTGTCACTCCGGCCCACAGCAGCAGGAGCAGCAGGGGTACGGCCTGCGGGCCGACGCCGGTGTCCAGGGCGAGCAGCGGGGTGTACTCGTCCAGGGCACCCCAGTCGGCGGCGACCACGGCCACCAGCAGCACGGCGGACCGTACCGGCGGACGGGTGCGGACCTGCGACACTCCGGCCCGCAGCGTGTCCCACCACCCGAGGTCGCCCTCGTCGTCCGGGCTTGTGGGCTCGTGCTGCGGGGTTAACGCGGCATCCACCGGGCGGGTGGCCGTCGTCGGCTCGGCGACCGGAACGCCGACGGCGGCGGGCGGGCGGTGTTCCGGGAAGCGGGTGGCGACGATCGTGGCGAGCAGGCAGGCGAGCACGCTGGCCGCGCCGACCACCGGGTAACCGCCGACGGCGAGCACCGGGCCGGCGAGCACTCCGGAGACGACCACCCCCAGCACACCGGCCGTCCGCGCCCGCCCGAGCACCCGGGCGTACCGGTCGACAGCGCCGAACCGGTCCAACTCGGTCCAGACCAACGCCTCCAGCGCACCGGAGACCAGTGCGCCACCAGCGCCCCAGAGCAGGAAGCCGACAGCGAAGGCCGGGTACGACGGCAGCAGCACCCAGAGCGCGAAACCGGCGGCGGCCACCAGCGGGGCGAGGCACAGCAGCAGTCGGCGGGACAGCACGTCCGCCCAGGCGCCGGAGGGCACCTCGAACAGGATTCCGGCGGCGGACCAGATGACGAAGAGCGACGCGATCTGCCCCACCGACAGCCCGGTGTCGGCGAAGAACACCACGTACAGGGGGTAGAGCAGGACCAGGTCACTGAGGAACGCGTACCCGTAGAGGGTCGCCGTCAGTCGACGGACCGCCGGCTCGGGCACGCGCGAGGCGATGAGGGTCATGGGGCCTTCCCGTGGGAGTGGAGACGGACACCGGACGTGCGGTGCCCGTGGCGGCCCACGAGATCGGTTGACGCTGCTGGATCAATGTCGCCAGGTCATGCCCGCGATGCTAGACAACCGGCGCGGCCTCGGCCAGCGGTTTCGGCGCGCCGAGCAGCGCCAACCGGGCTGGGCTGGGCTGGGCTGACAACGAGAGGCGGGGCGGGACCGCATCGGTCCCGCCCCGCCGCCGTACCGCTGGTGTCAGCGCCGGTCGACCGGCGGAATGACGGTGGTGGTCTCGCCGTCGTCGCTGGTGCGCTGCCCCGGCACCGCGCGATCGGTGCCGCCCGAGACCACCTGGGTGGTGTCGGGGTCGACGCCGGTGCTCACCACCTGCGTGACGTCCGAATCGGTCGAGCCGCTGACCACCTGGGTCGTGTCGTCGGTCGCCGAGGGCCGGGCCGGCGTCGGGTCTTCGACGGCGGCGCTGCGGTGAGCCACCGGGGTGGCGTCGGAGCTGACCGGGAAGTGGACGACCTGGGTGGCCTCCGGGTCGGTGGGCCGGGTCACCACCTGGGTGGCGTCGGCCTCGGCGGGCCGGTTCACCACCTGGGTGGCCTCCGCGCCGCCGGTGGCGGCCGACCGGCGGGCCAGCTCGGCCTCGGCGTCGCGCCGACCGGCCCGGTACGCCTGGGTGTGCTCGGCGATCAGCCGCGACTCCTGCTCGGCGCGGGTCAGCCACGACTCCCAACGACTCTGCATCGGACGGATCAGACCACCACCGACACCGACGACGAGGATGCCGCCGATCGTGGCCAGCACGGCGATCAGCACGGGAGTGGTGACCGCGGTGGCCACGCCGATCTGGTTGAGCGCCGCGATGACGCCGAGGCCGAGGATGAACACCGAGGCGATGGTGGCCAGCGCCCGGCCGTACGACAGGCCGCCGAGCGCGCCGCTGATGATGTCCTTGACCGCGTTGGCGATGGCGGCGGCGACCACGACGATGACGATCGCGACGAAGGCGCGGGGCAGCCAGGCGATCACCGCGCCGAGAAGGTCGGAGATCGGGTTCGGGCCCCAGATGCCGAAGGCGAGCTGAAGGGTGAACAGCAACAGCGCGTAGTAGACGAGCTTCGCGACGATGTCACTGGCGTCGTACCGGGAGCGGCTCAACGCTCGGCGGATGCCGCCGCGTTCGACGGCGCGGTCGAAGCCCACCCGTTCGAGGACCTTTTCCACGATCTTCAGTGCGGCCTTGGCGATCAGCCATCCGGCCACCAGGATCGCCAGGAAGGCGACGGCCTTGGGCAGGAAGAGCATCACCGAGCGGAGGGCGTCGCCCACCGCGTCGCTGACGTTGTCACTCATCTGGTCATCCTTATGTGGGCAGCCGGAGGGGTCCGCCCCGACCTACCCCCGACCCGACTCGCGGAAACGCCGGCCAGGCAGGGCCGCTTGCACGACCGGGTGCCGGTGAGCGAACAGCACGCGCCGCGGATGTGGAGTGCCCCGAACCCGCCCTCGCCGTCGAGGATCTGTACGTGGTGATGTGGTGTACGTGTTGCGGTGTTACCTGTCCTCGGTGCTGGGCTGCGTCGTACGTGGGGAGTTGAACCCCGCGCTGCCCACCGCGCGCCAGGAAGGGTGCCGGGGTTACAGCCCGACCCTGTGTGTACACGCCCCCACGACGGCTACCTGCTCCACATCGCTGCTGGAGTCGGTCAGTCCAGCAGGTCAGCCTCCCAGTTGGTGCGCTGGATCCGTACCTCGAGCTCGCGGAGCTGCCCGGCGAGCCCGTCGGCGCGCCCTCGAAGCTCGGCGACCGGCAACGCCGCGAGCATCTTCAGCTCGGAGCGGAGCTGCCGGGCGGCGTGACCGCGCCCGCTGCCGGCGGCGGCGTCGGCGGCCGCCGTGACGGCGGCGTGCCGCAGTCGAAGGACGTCCCGCCGGGCCAACGCGTCGGTGAGCGTGCCGAGGTCGTCGACCGGCACCGCGGCGTTGGTCCGGTTGATGCGCCGGATCAGTGACTCCAGGTTGTCGAGGACCTGGTCCAGCTCGGTCAGGAGCACCGCAGCGTCCTCCGGAGGCAGCTCACCCTCCTGGTAGCGGGCGCTGCCGTTGATCCGGGTCCGCAGTTGCTCGACCCGTCGTGCCGCTTCAGCGCGTTCGGTCAGCGCCTCGCCAAGTTTCATCTTCCACCCCCGCTTCAGCGGCCAGGTTAGCCGAACGTTGATCTTTTGGCCGACCGGTTTTCCGGCTGCCCATTGGGCGTGGCCGACCTCTAGCGCGCGGACGAGTCTTGGCAATATTCTCCGGAGTACGTGCGGCCACTGGAGCTACTTTTCATCCCCCCCGCCGTCGGCCGCAGGAGGAGATGCCATGCACGTCGACCATTCCGAAGTGGATCGCCGGACGCTGCTGCGGGCCGGTCTCGGCGCCGCCACGGTCGCCGTCGTCGGGAGCGAACTCGCCTTCCCTGGCGCGGCGCAGGCCGCGCCGGGCACCGACCTGGACTGGATCATCAGCTGTGACGAGTGGGCCGCCCGCCCGCCGAAGGACCCGCTGTCGGTGAGCGCCACCGCCACCAACAAGATCATCGTGCACCACATGGCGTTCCCGAACGTCACCGACTACTCCCGCGAGCAGGCGGTCAAGCTGGCCCACGACTGCCAGGACCTGCACATGGACGGCAACGGCTGGTCGGACACCGGCCAGCACTTCACCGTGAGCCGCGGCGGGTACGTGCTGGAGGGCCGCCGGGGCAGCCTGGAGCGCCTCGAAGCCGGCGACCGGCAGATGATCTCGGCGCACTGTCCGGGTGAGAACGGCCGGGCCATCGGCATCGAGAACGAGGGCACCTACGTCACCGAGACGCCACCGGAGGCGCTGACCGACTCGCTGGTCAAGCTCTGCGTCGCGATCTGCCGGCAGTACGGGCTGCACGCGTACGACATCTTCGGCCACTGGGACTTCCGCACCACCGAGTGCCCGGGCGCCGCCTTCTATCGACAGTTCCCCGAGCTGCGGCGGCGGGTGCACGCCGCGCTGGGCACCACGCTCGGTGACGTGCCGGCGCGCCGCTGGCCGGACCTGTGGCGGTTCGTCAACTCCCCCTCGGTCCGGGTGGTGCAGCACCTGCTCGCCTACCGGGGCTACCCGGTGACGGTCAGCGGCACGTTCGACGCCGCGACCGTGGCGGCGGTGCAGGACTGGCAGGCCCGCAACGGCATCGCTGTCGACGTGGACGCCACCCTCACCACGCCGACCTGGGAGACGCTCGCGCCGGAGTTGGACCAGCACGCCGTCGGAGCGCCGGTCACCGCCGTGCAGGAAATCCTCGCCACCAAGGGGTACGCGGTCACCGTCACCGGGGCGTACGACCACGCCACCCGCAGGGCGGTGCAGGACCTGCAGGCGCTGCACGGGCTGCCCCGCAACGGCAAGCTCAGTACGAGCACGTGGTGCACCGTCGTCGGCGGGTCGGTCCGCGAGTCGTTCCGGCACCGCTGAGCCGGTGGTGGCGGTGCGGGGTCGCACCCGCACCGCCACCAGCCCGCTCACCGGTTTGATCCGCCGCCCCGGCGGAAAGAGTTGCGGCATGACCTGGGCCCGTCGAGCCGTACCCGCCGTCGCCGCCGCCGTCGCGGCACTCGCCGCGCGGGATCTGATCCAGCGCGACCACGCGCTGCTGCGCAACTTCCCGGTCCTCGGCCGCGCCCGCTACCTGTTGGAGACGATCGGGCCGGAGCTTCGGCAGTACATCGTGGCCGGCAACAACGAGGAGCGGCCCTTCACCCGCGACCAGCGCCGCTGGGTGTACGCGTCGGCGAAGCAGGAGAACAACTACTTCGGTTTCGGCACCGACAACGACATCGAGTACACCCCCGGGTACCCGATCATCAAGCACCGCACGTTCGGTCGGGCCGTGCCGCCGTCGTCACCGACCGCCGGGCACGACGTGCGGGTGCCCTGCGCGAAGGTGCTCGGCGCGGCACGGGGACGGGCCCGCGCGTTCCGACCGGAGTCGGTCGTCAACATCTCCGGGATGAGCTTCGGCTCGCTCTCCGGCAATGCCATCACCGCGCTCAACAAGGGAGCGGCCCTCGCCGGCTGCCTCCAGAACACCGGCGAGGGCGGCCTGTCGCCGTACCACCGCAACGGCGGTGAGCTGGTCTTCCAACTCGGCACCGCGTATTTCGGCTGTCGGGACGAGCACGGCCGGTTCAGCCTCGACCGGTTGAAGGACCTGATTGCCGGCGCACCGGTCCGGGCGCTGGAGATCAAGCTGAGCCAGGGTGCCAAGCCGAGCCTCGGTGGGCTGCTCCCCGGGGCGAAGGTGTCCGCCGAGATCGCCGCCACCCGGGGCATCCCGGCCGGTCAGGACTGCGTCAGCCCGTCCCGGCACGCCGAGTTCTCCGACTGCGACAGCCTGCTCGACTGGGTGGAGCTGCTGGCCGCCGAGACGGGCCTGCCGGTCGGCATCAAGTCGGCGGTCGGTGACCTGAGCTTCTGGGAGGAACTGGCCACCCTCATGCGGGACACCGGCCGGGGTGTGGACTTCGTGACCATCGACGGCGGCGAGGGAGGCACCGGTGCCGCACCGCTGATCTTCACCGACTCGGTGTCGCTCCCGTTCCAGCAGGGCTTCTCCCGGGTCTACAAGATCTTCGCCGAGCACGGTCTGCACGAGCAGGTGGTCTTCGTCGGCGGCGGCAAGCTCGGCCTGCCGGACAACGCCATCGTGGCGTTCGCGCTCGGCTGCGACATGGTCAACGTCGGCAGGGAGGCGATGCTGGCGGTCGGCTGCATCCAGGCGCAGAAATGCCACACCGACACCTGCCCCACCGGCGTCGCCACCCAGAACGCGTGGCTCGCCCGTGGGCTGGACCCGGCGTTGAAGTCGGTCCGGGCCGCCAACTACCTGCGGACGCTACGCCGGGACCTGACCAAGGTCGCCGAGGCCTGCGGCGTCGAACACCCCGGCCTGATCGGCACCGACGCCGTGGAGATCCTGGACGGCCGCACCGGCTCAACCCCACTGCACCAGGTGTACGGCTACCGACCGGAATGGGGACTGCCCTCGCCCGCCGACCAGGCGGAGATCATCCGGCTGATGGTTCCGGAGGCACCCCAGGGCGGCAGCGCCCCGCCCTCCGCCACTGCCGTCGGCTGAGATCACACCCGACCCGTCGGCGAGGGCCGCACGCGCGGACCTGAGAAGTACCAGGCCCGGGATCGCGGATCGCGGATCGCGGATCGCGGATCGCGGATCGCGGATCGCGGATCGCGGATCGCGGATCGCGGATCGCTTGATGTCTGTGAGTCATCGTGATGACTCACAGACATCAAGCGTTCTCAGCCATGTCCAGCGAGGTGCCGCCAGCCAGCCCCGCGACCTGTCGGCAACCACCAACCACCAACCACCGCCACCACGACCGCCACCGCCGACCACCATTGCCACCACCGGCCACCGGCCACCGCCACCGCCAGCCAGCACGGCCACGCCACGCCACGCCAGCGCCAGCCACCACCGCCAGTCACCACCACCGCCAGCGCCACCGCCAGCGCCACCGCGAGCCACCACCCGCCACCGCCACCGCCAGCCACCACCACCGTCAGCTACCACCGCCACCACCGGCCACCGCCAGCCACCCGCCAGCGCCAGCCACGGCCAGCACCGGCGGCCACGACCGCCAGGCACGACCACCGCCGGCGGATCGGTGCTGGCGATAAAACGCGTGGAGCCGGCGACTCACCGCGTCTATGGTGGCGCGGTGCTGATCAGACGCGAGACACCCGCCGACGTCGACGCGATTCGCGCGGTGCACTCTGCGGCCTTCGCCAAGGCCGATGGCGGTGACGGCGTACCGGTCGAGGCGACCCTCGTCGACGCGTTGCGCGCCGACGCGGGCTGGCTGCCCGCGTACTCCCTGGTGGCGACCGACCCGGACGGCCTGGTGGTCGGGCACGTGGTGGCCACCCGCGGTCGGGTGGGCGGCGCGCCGGTGGCGTTGGGCCTGGGGCCGCTGGGCGTGTTGCCGGACTGGCAGCGCCGAGGTGTGGGCAGCGCGTTGATGCACGCGGTCCTTGGCGCGGCGGACGCGCGGGACGAACCGCTGGTGGTCCTGCTCGGGCACCCCGACTACTACCCGCGCTTCGGGTTCCGGCCGGCCGTCGATCTGGGCGTCACCCCGCCCCAGCCGTGGGGGCCGCAGTACTTCATGGCTCGGCCGATGCACGCGTGGCGCGAGTCGATCCGGGGCGAGTTCCGCTACGCCGGTCCGTTCGACGAGCTGTGAACCGGCCCGCCATCCGTCGGCGGCGCGCCACCGACCTGGACGGCTGCGTCACGGCGCTCGCCGAGGTCCACCGGTTGGACGGGTACCCGCTGAACTGGCCTGCCGACCCACACCGCTGGCTGCGCGAGCCGCACCCGGCGCGGGCCTGGGTCGCCGTCGACGCCGACGCGGCCGTTGTCGGACACATCGCGGTGCATCGGATCCCCGATCCGCTGGAGGGGCCGCCCGGCCGGACGACGGCCGAGGTGGCTCGTCTCTTCGTGGTGCCGAGAGCCCGCGGGTTGGCGCTGGGCGGCGCGCTGCTGGAGCGGACCCGCCAGTGGGCCGACAAACGCGCAGCGGACCTGGTGCTGGAGTTGGCCGCCGACGGCGCTGCGGCCGCCGCTCTGTACGACCGCGCGGAATGGCGGTGTGAAGGCACCAGCACGGCACCATGGACCGCTCCCGACGGCAGCCCGGTGTCACTGCGCCACTACACGCTGCGGCACCGCTCGCCGGGCTCCGACGTCGCACCGGCCAGCACCGCGAGGCGACGGGCGAGTCGGCCGGCGGCCTCGCGCAGCTCGGGAGGCTCCAGCACCTCCATGTCGTGATCCAGACGGGCGAGGTGCGCGGCGAGCCAGTCCAGGCTGTCGCCGCCGACGACCAGCACGGACCATCCATCGCTATCATCCTCGACCCGTCCCACCTGCGGTGGGACCACCTCCCGCAACCGCTCCGGTCGGGCGCGCACCCGCACCCGGGCGAGGTAGCGGTACGGCGCGCCGGTCACGGCCCGCTGCACGAAGGCAACCGGATCCGGGTGTACGCGTGCCGGAAAACGCCAGGTCGTCGCGACCGCAGCCCGGACCCGATCCAGCCGGAACGTCCGCCAGTCGGCGCGGTCGACGTCCCAGGCCATCAGGTACCAGCGGCGGCCGGTGGTGACCATCCGGATCGGCTCGACCGTCCGTTCCTGCTCGGCAGCGCCCCGGCCGGGATAGGAGAATCGGACGCGTACCCCGTCGCGGCAGGCGCGGGCGAGTGTCACCAGCAGCTCCGCGTCGATCTCGGCGACCGGGCCGATGAGGGTGTCGGTGGCGCCGTGCACCGCCCGCACCTCGGCGCGAAGCCGCGACGGCATCACCTGATCGAGCTTCGCGAGTGCCCGCAGCGCG
Source organism: Micromonospora sp. NPDC047756 (assembly GCF_055587245.1). NCBI lineage: Bacteria > Bacillati > Actinomycetota > Actinomycetes > Micromonosporales > Micromonosporaceae > Micromonospora > Micromonospora sp. NPDC047756. The sequence goes on along the minus strand of NZ_JBVJGQ010000007.1, from coordinate 405,859 downwards.
GCCTCGCCCGCCCCGGCGACAGTGCCCCCGGCGGCGAGCCGCAGGGACACCGCCGTGGCGATCGCCTCCTCGTCGTCGAGGAGCAGCGGCGGCAGCCGGGTGCCGGCGCCGAGTCGGTAGCCGCCGCCGACGCCCGACACCGCGTGCACCGGGTAGCCGAGCGCCCGCAGACGCTGCACGTCGCGGCGTACGCAACGACCGGTGACCCCCAACTCCGCGGCGAGTTCGGCAGCCGTGCAGGACAGTCGTCGTTGCAGCAGCGCCAGCAGGCGCAGCACCCGTTCGGTCGTCGCCTCGACGGTCACGCCTCGATCGTTGCACGGATAGCGGAACGACTCTGTCCGCTATCAGCGAGAGGCTGGGATCATGACCGACCAGAACAGGAAGCAGGGATCCGCCGTGATCCGCGACGTCCAGATCACGTTCGACTGCGCCGACCCGGCGAGGTTGGCCACCTTCTGGGCCGAGACGCTCGGCTACCAGGTGCAGGCCCCACCCGGAGACTTCGAGTCCTGGGACCAGGCGCTGGAGGCGATGGGCGTGCCGCCGGAGAACCGCAACGACGCGTCGGCGGTGGTCGACCCCGAGGGCTCGCGACCGCGGCTGTTCTTTCAGCGGGTGCCGGAGCACAAGCAGGTGAAGAACCGCGTCCACCTCGACGTCCGCGCGGCCCCCGGGTTGGAGGGTGACGAACGGATGGCGGCCCTGGAGGCCGAGGCCGAACGGCTCGTCTCGCGTGGCGCCAGGCGACTCGGTCGGCACGAGCCCGCTCCCCCGTTGGCCGCCGGTCATCTCATAATGGCCGACCCGGAAGGCAACGAATTCTGCCTCGACTGACGGGGCGTCAGCCCAGCTCACTGCCACACCGGGCCGGCGTCATGCGAACATGTGTACGTGTTGCCCGGTGCCAGCATCCTGCACGCCGACCTGGACGCGTTCTACGCGTCGGTCGAGCAGCGCGACGACCCGCGCCTGCGCGGGCGGCCGGTGATCGTCGGTGGCGGCGTGGTGCTCGCGGCCAGCTACGAGGCGAAGGCGCGGGGCGTCCGCAGCGCGATGGGCGGCCAGCAGGCGCGTCGGCTCTGTCCGGACGCGATCGTCGTGCCGCCGCGGATGTCGGCATACACGGCGGCGAGCCGCGCCGTCTTCGAGATCTTCCGGCAGACCACACCGCTGGTGGAAGGGCTCTCCATCGACGAGGCGTTCCTCGACGTGGGGGGTCTGCGGCGGCTGGTGGGGCCACCGGCCGAAATCGCCGAACGACTCCGCCGGGAGGTCCGCGACCGGGTCCACCTGCCGATCACGGTGGGGGTGGCCCGCACGAAGTTCCTGGCCAAAGTGGCCAGCGGCGTGGCGAAGCCGGACGGTCTGCTGGTGGTCGCCCCGGACGCCGAGGTGGCGTTCCTGCACCCGCTGCCGGTGGAACGGCTCTGGGGCGTCGGCCCGGTCACGGCGGCCAAGCTGCGCGAACGCCGGATCCGTACCGTCGGGGAGGTGGCCCGTCTCGGTGAGGCGGCGCTGGTGTCGCTGCTCGGTGCGGGCGCCGGGCGGCACCTGCACGCGTTGGCGCACAATCGCGACCCCAGGGCGGTGCAGGTGGGGCGGCGGCGCGGTTCGATGGGCGCGCAGCACGCGCTCAGTCGTGCCCCGCACACCTTTACGGAGCTGGACGCCATCCTCGCCGGCCTGGTCGACCGGGTCAGCCGGCGGATGCGGGCGGCCGGGCGGTCCGGCCGCACCGTGGTGTTGCGGCTGCGCTTCGGCGACTACACCCGGGCGACCCGCTCGCACACGGTGCGTAAGGCGACGGCGGACACGGCGCCGCTACTCGCCGCTGCGCGGGCGCTACTGCGCGCGGCCCTGCCCGAGATCGATCGCCGTGGAATCACGTTGATCGGTGTCTCCGTGGGCAACCTCGACGACAACCCGGTCCAGCCCGAGCTGCCGTTCCAGCCGGACCCCGGGTCCGACCTGGACGTTGCGGTCGACGCGGTCCGCGACCGGTTCGGATCAGCGGCGCTCACGCGGGCGGTGCTGCTCGGTCGGGAGCCGGGCGTGGAGATGCCGCTTCTGCCGGACTGACCGATAAGCGTGCGGCGTCCGCGGCGGAGCTGCGATCAGAGACACATCACAGCAGGTCGGCGGTTTAGCCGGCGGCTGACGGGTGACCCTTGTGGGGTACAGCCTGACGAGGGGGGCCACATGTCCGACGACACCAGCAACCGACCGAGTCGCACCGCCGAGCGCCCGCACGACGTGACCGACCCGCTGCTGTGGCAGTTGGCGATCGATGTGTTGAGCGCACACGAGCCGGACGACGAGGGCCAGTGCCGCAACCTCCAGTGCGCCGGGCAGTCCTGGCCGTGCGCGGCCCGTACCGGGGCGGAGCACTCGCTGCGGCTGGCGCGGGGCGCCTCCGCCTCGGTCGAGGGGACCATCGACGGAACCGACAGCGACGACGTCGACCCGGCTGGGCGTCGCGAGGCGGCGGTACCGGCCCCCCGCTGGGGCTGGAACGCCGGCCCGGTGGCGTCGCAGCGAGGGCCGAAGGCCGCCTCCGCAGCCTGACGGGCCACCCACAACTGGTCCGCGCCGCGTAGGCGAACGCTCGGCCGGTTGTCCGGCCGAGCGTTCGGCTGTCGCGGCTCGGTAGGGCCGCGATGCGGCACGGCAGCCCGGCCGGCGAGCCCGTGGTTGGGGCGGGCTGCCGGCCGGCGGTACTCCAGTTACAGGGTGCGCGCCAGCCGGTCGGCGAGCGTCCGGGTGAAGCGGGCCGGGTCGGTCAACTCACCGCCCTCGGCGAGCACCGCCAGGCCGTAGAGCAGCTCGGCGGTCTCGGTCAGAGCGGTGGGGTCAGTGCCCTGCTCGTGGGCCTTGCGCAGCCCGGATACCAGCGGGTGACCGGGGTTGATCTCCAGGATGCGCTTGGTGGTGGGGATCTCGTGCCCCATCGCCCGGTACATCTTCTCCAGGGTCGGGGTGAGGTCGTGGGCGTCGCCGACGACGCAGGCCGGTGAGGTGGTCAGCCGCGACGACAGGCGGACCTCCCGGACGCTGTCGGTGAGGGTGGTCCCCAGCCAGTCGAGCAGCCCGGCGAACTCCTGCCGCTGCTGCTCACGCTCGGCCTCGGCCTGCTGCTTCTCCTCGTCGGTGTCCAGGTCGATCTCGCCCTTGGCGATCGAGCGCAGCGGCCGACCGTCGTACGTGCCGACCCGCTCGACCCACACCTCGTCGACCTGGTCGGTGAGGAGCAGCACCTCGTGCCCCTTGGCCCGGAACGCCTCCAGGTGCGGGGAGTTCTCGATGGCGGCCCGGGACTCGCCGGTGGCGTACCAGATGTCGCTCTGGCCGTCCTTCATCCGTGACACGTAGCCGGCCAGGTCGGTGGGCTCGTCCGGGTCGTTCGTCGAGGCCACCGACAGGATGTCCAGCAGGGTGTCGCGGTTGTCGGTGTCGTCGATCAGCCCTTCCTTGACCACGGCGCCGAACTCGGTCCAGAAGGTGCGGTAGCGCTCGGCGTGGTTGGCCTTGAGGTCCTTGACCGTGGCGAGGACCTTCTTGACCAGCCGGCGGCGGACGATCTGGATCTGCCGGTCCTGCTGGAGGATCTCCCGGGAGATGTTCAGCGACAGGTCGTGCGCGTCGACCACGCCCTTGACGAAGCGCAGGTAGGTCGGGACCAGCGCCTCGCAGTCGTCCATGATGAAGACGCGCTTGACGTAGAGCTGGACACCCCGGCGACCCTGTGGGGAGAACAGGTCCAGTGGGGCGTGGCTGGGCAGGAAGAGCAGCGCCTCGTACTCGAAGGTGCCCTCGCCCTTCATGTGCACGACCTCGAGCGGGTCGGCCCAGTCGTGGCTGACGTGCTTGTAGAACTCGTTGTACTCGGCGGCGTCGACCTCGTCGCGGGGCCGCGCCCAGAGGGCCTTCATCGAGTTGAGGGTCTGCACCTCGCTGGTGGCGGACTCACCCTCGGCGCCGGGGCGCTCGACGGTCATCCGGATCGGCCAGGCGATGAAGTCGGAGTAGCGCTTGACGATCTCGCGGACGGTCCACTCGGTGGTGTAGTCGTGCAGGTTGTCCTCGGTGTCGGCCGGCTTGAGGTGCAGCGTCACGGTGGTGCCCTGCGGCGCCTCGTCGACGGCCTCGATCGAGTAGGTGCCCTCGCCGGTGGACTCCCAGCGGGTGCCGCCGGTCTCGCCGGCCCTGCGGGTCAGCAGGGTGACCCGGTCGGCGACCATGAACGCGGCGTAGAAACCGACGCCGAACTGCCCGATGAGGTCCTGCTTGGCGTGGGCGTCGGCGGACTCGCGCAGTTGGCGCAGCAGCTCGGCGGTGCCGGACTTGGCGATCGTGCCGATCAGCGTGACGACCTCGTCGCGGGTCATTCCGATGCCGTTGTCGCGCACGGTGAGGGTGCGGGCGTCGCGGTCGATCTCCAGGGCGACGTGCAGGTCGTCGGTGTCGGCGACGAGGTCCTTGTCGACGAGGGTGGCCAGCCGGAGCTTGTCCAGGGCGTCGGACGCGTTCGAGATGAGTTCCCGCAGGAAGACGTCCTTGTTCGAATAGATCGAGTGGACCACCAACTGGAGGAGCTGACGCGCCTCGGCCTGGAACTCCAACGTTTCGGCCTGGTTGCTCACACCGTCTCCCATCTCGGCTCGTACGGAGGTTCGCGGAAAGGATACGAGTCGTCACCGGTCGGGGTGTGGGCGCGTCCGGGTCGTATTCCCGATCCCGTCGACCGCCGCCGTGACATAGCTGACTTTGCTTCACAGAAGTCAGGTCGGGTAGCGTGATCGCCATGAAGATCGCTGGAAGCACCGCCCTCGTCACCGGCGCCAACCGTGGCCTCGGCCGACACCTGGCCGCCGACCTCCTCGCCCGGGGCGCCACCGTCTACGCCGGCGCCCGCAACCCCGACAGCGTGGACCTGCCCGGCGTGACGCCGGTCCGCCTCGACATCACCGACCCCGCCTCGGTGGCCGCCGCCGCCGAGCTGGCCGGCGGGGTGAACCTGCTGATCAACAACGCGGGTATCGACACCCGGACCGACCTGCTCGACGGCGACCTGGACCTCGTCCGGCTGGAGCTGGAGACCCACTACATCGGCACCCTGTCGACGATCCGGGCGTTCGCGCCGGTCATCGCCGGCAACGGCGGCGGAACCATCCTCAACGTGCTCTCCGTCCTGTCCTGGGTGAACTTCCCCCTGCACGGGTCGTACGGTGCCGCCAAGTCCGCCGAGTGGGCGATGACGAACGCGCTGCGCCTCCAGCTCGCCGAGCGGAACGTCCGCGTCGCGGGCCTGCACGTCGGCTACCTGGACACCGACATGGCCGCGACCATCACCGGCCCGAAGTCCGATCCGGCCTCGATCGCCCGGCTCGCGGTCGACGGCATCGAGGCCGACGCCTACGAGATCGTGGCCGACGACGTCAGCCGGCGGGTGCAGGCCGGGTTCCCCGGCGGCGTCGCCGCGCTCTACCCACAGCTTTCCTGACCACGACGCGACGGGCCGCCGCCGGACACTGCCGGCGGCGGCCCTTTCCGGGGTACGCGGTCAGCTCGCCACCAGCGCCACGTCGTCGATCACGAAGCTGGTCTGCAACGACGAGTCCTCGGTGCCGGTGAAGCGCAGCGTCACCGTCTGCCCGGCGGACCCGGCCACCGAGAAGCTGCGCTGGACGTAACCGGACGCCCTGTTCAGATTCGAGTACGTCGCCAGCGTGCTCGACCCCAGCTGAACGGTGAGCCGGTCGTACACCGTGGAACTGGTGGTCTCGGCCGTGTCGATGTGCAGCCAGAACGAGAGCGTGTAGCTGGCGCAGCCGGCCGGCAGGGTCACCGACTGCGTCAGACTCTCGGTGCCGCTGCTGCCGTTGCCGTTGAGCCACGCCTTGTACGACCCGGTCCGGGCCGGCTGGGCGCTGGCGTTGGTGATCACGCCGGAGGACGCGGTCCACGGCGTGCTGCCGCTCTCGAAACCACCGTTTCCGACCACCTGGCCGCCGGTGCAGGCCGGGGTGCCGCCGTTCACGGCGAGCTGCCACAGCGCGTACGCGACACCGTCGGCCGCCCGGTTCAGCACGGTGGCGCTGACGTTGGCGGTGGTGTCGCAGGACCGGTGGTAGCAGGGGTCGTACGCGGAGTTGGCGGTACCGCCCCACTTGGCCGCCTGGGCGCTGGTCTTGCGCGCGCTGGCGCCGGCGGCGTAGCCCGAGGTGGGGATACCGGCCTGCTGGAAGTAGTAGTCGTCGGAGCGGCCCTGGCCCTCGACGTTCTCCTCCGGTTGCAGGCCCAACGAGTCCCAGTACGCCTTCAGCGGCGCAGCCGTGGTCGAGGTGACCCGGTTGATGAAGTAGCCGCCGTTCGTCGAGCCGACCATGTCGAAGTTGTAGTAACCCTTGATGTAGCCGCGCTGGGTGGCGCTGAGCGAGTTGACGTAGAACCGGGAGCCGTTGAGCCCCTGCTCCTCGTCGGTCCACCAGGCGAACCGCACCCGTTTGGTCATCGTCGGGTTCTGCGCGGCCAGGACCAGCGCGTTCTCCAGCAGGGTCGACGAGCCGGTGGCGTTGTCGTTGATGCCCGGACCGGCCGCTACGCCGTCCAGGTGCGCGCCGAACATAACCACCTGGTCGGCCGGGCCGCCGGGCCACTCGGCGATGAGGTTGTTCGAGGGGTACCGGCAGCTGGAGCAGTACTGCTCGCTGACGGTGTAGCCGGCCGACTGGAGCCTGGTCTTGACGTAGGTGAGCGAGGCGGTGTAGCCGGCCGAGCCGGCCCGTCGGTTGCCACCGTTGCTGGTGGCGATGGCGTTGAACTGGGTCAGGTGCGCCTGGACGTTGCTGACGGAGATGTCCGGCGCGGCCAACGCGGCGGCGGACGCGGCGATCGGCCGGGTCACCGTCGTGGCGGTCGGAGGTGACGCGGTCGCCGTGTGGGCGGCCAGCGGCACCGTCATCCCGGCGAACACGGCGAGCGCGATTCCCGCGCTCAGCGTTCTGCCTCTCATGGGGGCTCCTCGGGGGTTGGAGAGATATCCGAGACAATGACAGATCTCTATTTCTTGAGCATCAGTCGTTCGTTCCGAACCGCCGACGGTTCGACGGTGGGTACCGGCGTCGGCACAGGTGAGTAGAGGTGTCAGGATGGGTAGGTAACGCGGCAGGGGTCGTCGGGCCCGGAACGGGGGCTTGCGATGGGGTCGGATCGAGCGTGACGCGACCCAGCACTGACCTGTTCCTCGGCGGCGGCGACACCGGGCGGTTGATGGCCCGACTGGACTGGGCCGACACGCCGCTGGGCCCGGTCGACGGCTGGCCGCAGAGCCTGCGCGCCGCCGTCCGGATGGTGCTCTCCTCCCGGTACCCCATGCTGCTGCTCTGGGGTGAGAGCTACTCCCAGCTCTACAACGACGCGTACTCGGCGCTGATCGGCGACAAGCACCCCGCCGCGCTCGGCGACGACGTACGGGTGACGCTGGCCGAGGGCTGGCCCGTGCTCGCCCCGCTGATCGAGCAGGCCATGGCGACCGGGGTGGCCAGTTGGGTCCCCGCGCTGCAACTGCTGCTGGAGCGGGCCGGCTACCGCGAGGAGGCGTACTTCAGCGTCTCGCACGCCCCGGCCCGCGACGACGACGGCCGCACCGTCGGCGTCCTGACCGTGTGCAGCGAGGTCACCCAGCAGGTGGTCGGCGAACGTCGGCTCCGTCTCCTGCGCGACCTGTCGGTGCTCGGCGACGGGCGCACCGTCGACGTGGACGCCACCGCCGCCCGGCTGATCGACGTGATCGACGGACACCCCCTGGACGTGCCGTTCGCCGCCATCTACCTGCGCGACGGCACGGCACTGCGCCAGGTCGCCTGCACCGGCGGCGATCACCGGCACGCTCGGGCCCTGCCGGACGCCGTCGAGCTGACCGACCCGGGCCCGACCGCGTACGCCTGGGGGCTGGCGGACGCCGCCGAGGGTCGGGCGACCCCGGTGAACGACGTCGCCGACCGGCTGCCGCTGCCCGCCGGCCCGTGGAACGACCCGGTCCGCACCGCGCTGGCGCTGCCGCTGCCCTCGGCCGACGAGGATCAGCCGCTCGGCGTCCTGCTCGCCGGGGTCAGCCCCAGCCGAGGGCTCGACGAGGCGTACCACTCCTTCCACCAACTGCTCGCCCAGCAGATCTCCGTGGCGTTGCGAAACGCCCGCGAGTACGAGGAGGAGCGCCGCCGGCTCGAGGCGATGGCGGAACTGGACCGGGTCAAGACCGACTTCTTCGCGAACGTCAGCCACGAGTTCCGTACCCCGTTGACCCTGATCCTCGGCCCGCTGACCGACGCCCTCACCGACGCCACCGCGCCGTTGACGGCGGCGCAGCGGGAGCGGGTGGAGACCGGCTGGCGCAACGCCACCCGGTTGTTGACGCTGGTCAACAGCCTGCTCACCTTCTCCAGCCTGGAGGCCGGGCGGGCGCGCAGCGACGCCCGGATGGTGGATCTGGCCGCGCTGACCGCCGAACTCGCCGGGGTGTTCCGGGCCGCCGTCGAGCGGGCCGGGCTGACCCTCGAGGTGAGCTGCCCACCGCTGCCCCGGCCGGTCGCGGTCGACCCGGTCAACTGGGAACGCATCGTCACGAACCTGCTCTCGAACGCGCTGAAGTACACGTTCATCGGCCGTGTCCGGGTCACCCTGGACGCCGACGACGAAGAGGTACGCCTCACCGTCGCGGACACCGGCATCGGCATCGCGGAACGGGACCTGCCGAAACTCTTCGAACGCTTCCACCGGGTGCGGGGCGCGCGCTCGCGCAGTCACGAGGGCACCGGCATCGGCCTGGCCCTGGTACATGAGTTGGCCCGGCTGGAGGGCGGCGACGTGCGCGTGACCAGCCAGGTGGGCGTCGGCAGCAGGTTCACCGTGACGCTGCCCTGGTCGGCGGCGCGCCGCACCGCGGTCACCGGGCCGGCGGTGGACGGGCGGGGTGACGCGGCCCGCGCCGCAGTCCAGGAAGCGATGGGCTGGCTCACCGAACCGGACGACGCGCCGACCGAGCCCGATCCCACGTCCGGGGCGGCCACCGACGAGCTGGCCGGGGCCCGGATCCTGCTCGCCGACGACAACGCCGACATGCGGGCGTACCTCACCCGGCTGCTCACCGGGCAGGGCTGGCGGGTGCGGGCCGTCACCGACGGCCGGCAGGCCCTCGACGAGATCCAGAGTGATCCCCCCGACCTGGTCCTGACCGACGTGATGATGCCGGTGCTGGACGGCTTCGACCTGGTGCGCCGGCTACGCGCCGACCCGACGACCCGGACGTTGCCGGTGCTGGTGCTCTCCGCCCGCGCGGGTGAGGAGGCCAGCGTGGAGGGCCTGAGCCTGGGTGCCGACGACTACCTGGTCAAACCCTTCGCCGCAGCCGAGTTGATCGCCCGGATCCGGGCCGGCATCCGCCGCGCCCGCGACCGCACTCCTGCCGTGCCCGCCGCCGGTGACCCGATGGTCGCTGGCGCAGCTCCCCCGGCACGAACCGCCCCGGTCGGTCCCGGCACGCCGAGCCCGGCGGTCGACCCCGTCCGCGACGCGGCCGTGCTCATGCCGACGCCGACCGAGCCGGACGGGCTGGGCGACCTCCGGAACGTCGGGTGGACGTACCCGTCCGCGCCGACCTCGGCCGCCGCGATGCGTCGGGACGTCCGGGGCGCGCTGGTCGACCTGGACGTCGACCCGGACGTATTGGAAGATCTTCTGCTCGCCGCCTCCGAGGCCATGAACAACGCCGTCGAGCACGCACAGCGGCCCAGCCGTCCCGAGGTACGGGTGGGCGTCCAGGTGGGTGGCGGCCTGATCCGGATCTCGGTTCGGGACTTCGGAACCTGGCGGGACCGCCGGCCGGCGATGGACCGGGGACGCGGCGCGCTGCTGATGAACGCCTACGGCGACGTGCGGCTGGTCTCCACGGCCGAGGGGACGACGGTGACCATCGAGCGCCGGCTGGCCTGAGCGGCGCAGCCCGTCAGAGTCGGCGGCCGTTGGCGTCGTGGGCGACGATGCCGTCCAGCCGCTCCCCCGGGCTGAGCTGCGCCGGGTCGAACCAGAAGATCAGCACCTGCTTGTCGGCACTCCACGGCGCTACCCGGGCGTCGACCTGCCGATCGTCGACCGTACCGATGATCCGCTTGGCGGGGCCGACGAAGTAGCCGAAGGTGGGCACCGGCGCGGCAGCGCCGTCGTCGTAGCCGATCTGGTGGAACCCGGCGCTGCGGTCGCTGCCGTACACGTCGTTGACCAGGATGTCCGTGGTCAGTGAGCCGTCCGGAGCCTGGCGACCGGCGGCCAGACCGATGGACACCTTGGGTTCGCCGGGCACGGACACCGCCACGAAGTAGTAGACCCGCCGGTCCTGGCCGTGCCGCACCTTGGTGTCCACGATCTGGCCCATCGGCTTCGGCTGCGGTACGTCGTGGCCCATCGTCGGCGGTGGCGTCGAACCCGGCGGCGACTTCTCCGCCCACGGCGAAACACCGACCGACGGTGGAGCGACGGCGACCGGCTGCGGGCGCTCGGTCGGCGCCGGATCACCCGGCCCGGACGCGCCGGCAGCCACGACGACGACCATGGCGGCGAAGCCGGTCGCGAGCGTCGCCGCCCCGGCTCCGGCAACGCGTCGACGGGTACGCAGCCGACGTCCCTCGCGCATCACGGTGACCAGATCGAGCACGGCGTCCGGGCGCTCGGTCACCCGCATGGCGTCGCGGAGACGTTCCAACTCGCTCATCGACGCGCCCTCTCGTCGGCCGTGCGAGGCTCGGCGGCGCGCAACTTCTCCAAGGCCCGCGAGCTGGTGCTCTTGACCGTGCCGACGGAAACGGAGAGTTCCCGGGCCACCTGCGCCTCGGGCAGGTCGAAGTAGTAGCGCAGGACGACGATGGCCCGCTCCCGGGGGCTGAGCGCGCCGAGGATGGTGATCAACCAGCGTCGGGTGGCCACGTCGTCGGCCACGTCACCACTGCGTTGCTCCGGCACCTCGTCGGTGGGGTACTCCCGCATCGGCCGTCGCCACCCGTCGACCAGATGGTTGACCAGCGTGCGGCGGGCGTACCCGTAGGCGTCGTCGTCGTGGATGCGCGACCACGACGCGTACGTGCGCACCAACGCGGTCTGCGCGGCGTCCTCGGCCTGGTGGTGGTCACCGGTCATCAGGAACGCGGCGTGCACCAGTCGCGCGGACGCCGCCCGCGCGAACTCGACGAAATCGGCGTCACCCCGCGCCACCGCGAACCCTCCCCGTGCCACAGAGCTAGAGACGGGCGAGGTCGGCAAAAGGTTGAGCCCTGGGTCACATCAACTTTTCGCCACCCTCACCCGTCTTCTCCTCCGCGCCGCCGCCGAGCGACGCGCGAGGGGAGAGACATGTCGACGAAGGTTACCCGCCGCTGGGGCCCCGCCCCGATGGCGTCACTGCTGCTGGTGGCGCTGCTCACCGGGTGCGGCCTGCCCGCCGCCGGGCAACCCGTCACCGACCCGGTCACCGCCGCGCCGCTGCCCGGTGGACCGGCGACGCCTACCGGCCGGGCGACCGGGGCCGCCGAGGTCCGACCCAGTTCCGCGCCCGTCATCGGAGTCAGCTACCCCGCCACCGGCGGTAACCGCTGGTCGGTCGCGCCCGGCGAGACGACCCCCGGACGCGCGACGGCGGGCCAGTTGCTGCGCTACCGGGTCGCCGTGGAACGCGACATCCGGGGCCTGCCGGCCAAGGACGTCGCCACGGCGATCACCGCCACGTTGAACGACCCACGCGGGTGGACGGCGGGTGGGGCGTGGCGGTTGCGCCGGGTCGGTGCCGGCGAACCGACCGACTTCACCATCTACCTGGCGACCCCCGGCACCCGCGACACCCTGTGCCAGGACGTGCCGGACGCCTACACCTCCTGCCGCAACGGTGGCCGGGTGGTGCTCAACGTGGCGCGCTGGGTCAAGGGGGTGCCGGGTTACGGCGCGACGCTGGAGACCTACCGGCAGTACATGGTCAACCACGAGGTGGGGCACAAACTCGGGCACGGCCACGAACGGTGTCCCGGGCGGGGCCGGCCGGCGCCGGTGATGCAGCAACAGACGCTGGGCCTGCACGGCTGCACCGCGAACGCGTGGCCGTACCCGAAGGGCAAGGCCCGCTACCGCGGGCCGGTCGGGGCGTACGACGACGCGATCCCCCGGCGTGAGGACGCCTACTCGGCATCATGAGGACGGCGTGCGCTCAGGTAGGGCGGCGGCGCTCCTGCTCGAGTCGTTCGTCCTGCCGACCCATCTCGTAGATGGCGTTGAGGCTGGTCGGCAGTCGACTGACGTTGTCCGGCACCGGGTCGAGGTCCGGTGCCGGCCCGGAGTTCGGTACCGGCCCGGGGTCGGGCGCGGCGACGGGGGCCGGTGCCCGGCGGCGCAGGAGCAGCAGTGCCAGCACCACGAGGACCGCCACCACCAGCAGGTACGGCACGGGTGGCCAGGCATTCCGGGTCGGGCTGGCCAGGGCCGGCGGCGGGGTCGGTGCGAGGGTGTCGCCGTCGCGCCAGGGCACGGTCGCCTCGCGGGAGCCGGTGCCCTCGCCTTCGGCGGGGCGACCCGGGGCGGCGGGTGCGGGGACGCCGCTCGCCGACCCGGCTGACCCGGGGATCACGATGGAATCCACCGGGCTGGGCCGAGCGGTGACCGGTGACCGGCTCGGTGTGGCCGCCCCGGTGGGGGTGGCGCTCGGCGTCGGAGCGGCACTCGGTGTGTCACCGCCGAGCAGGTCGTCGACGATCTGGCCGACGCCGCCGACGATGTCACCGAGCGGGTTCGAGGTGGTCGACGGGGACGGCGCGGGCGCGAGGGCGAGGGTCAGCGCGAGGACGACCACGGTAGGCATGACGCCACCTCCGATGTGCCGATATGCCACGCACCGTACCGCATGGTGGGATCACGTGGGTGACACCGCGCACCGGGGCGACGAACGCCGTGTCACGTCCAGGGACAGCCGGCTGCGCCCCTCCTCGCCTACGATGCCAGGAACGCGGCGGGCGGCGAGGGGGCGGCATGGTCGATTTCGCGGTGGACCCGGTTGACGTTCGCGAACGTGCGCGAACCCTTGGCACCACGATCGCGGACGACTACGCGAACGAGGCGGACGAGTTCGCCCGCAACTCCGCCATCGATGCGCCCGGCTTCGGGCTCGCCCTGTCGCCGGTGGAGGCGCTCTACATCCAGCGCGTCGACTTCCTCGTGAAGGACGTGCGGGGTGCCGCGGACGTGTGCCGACAGATCGGCGAGAAACTCGGTGTCGTCGCGGATCAGTACGAGCGCGCGGAGAACCTGCACGTGGGCGGGTTCGGTGGCACGCCGGTGCCGGTGAGCAGCTTCGGCGATGCCTACGGTAAGACCGGTACCGCCGATCTCGCCCCGGTTCCGCTGGTCGTCGCCGCTGGCGCCTCGATCACGCTGGCGGAGATCGGCGCGATCATGGGCGGCCTGTCGGCCTGCGCCGCGCTGTGCCCGACGTTCATCGTCGGTGTGGCCGGAGCGGCCCTGTTCGTGGCCAACCCCATCGGTATCGCCCAGGCCGGTGCCGATCTGATTCGTCACGGCGACAATCTGCAGAAGGCGCTCAACACGAACTTCGACAAGATCTGCTCGGCGGCGACCGCGACCTGGAAGGGCCAGGGCAAGGACAGCTTCGTCATCATGTCGACCAAGCTCAAGGCCCATCTCGACGAGCTTGGCGCATACATCCGCACCCTCGGGGAGACCCTGCACTCCCTGGACATCGCTCTCACCGGTCTCTGGCTCGCCCTGGGCGCGATGGCGGGGCCGTTCCTGGTCTGGCTGATCGCCATGCGCACCGCCCAACTCGCGCCTTTTGCCGCCCCCGCGCTGGAGCCGATCATCCAGGTGGCCGGCGCCGCTATGGCCGGCTCCATCACCACCATGATCGCCGGCGCCACTGCGCTGGGCAGCCTGGTCCTGGCACTCATCAACGGGCTTGCCAAGGATTTCCTGAAGCTGATGGCGCTGCCGGACGACGGTGCGGCGGGCACACCGGACCTGACCGAGTTCCGCGTCGGCGAGAACTTCGCCTGACCCCGCCACAAGGAGTCTTCGTGATCGACCCAGACGTGCAACGCCGCATCGAGGGCATGGCCGAGCAGGCGACCCGGTTCGCCGCCGCCATGCAGAATCTCACCGGCGAGGGCACCGACGACGCGGAGCTGGTGCGCGCGACGTGCGACGCGAGTGGTCGCCTCGTCGACATCGACCTGGCGGCGGGCACCCGACGGATGCAGACCTACGAGCTGCGAGAGGCGATTCTTGCCGCCGCTGGCCGGGCCGCCGAAGCGGCCAGCGCCAGCCTGGCGGACGCGGTCTCGCAGGTCACTCAGAGCACCGACATGTACGGCGCCGACGCAGTTCGCCAGGCTCAGGAACAGGTCGCCCAGTATCAGCGGCTCGTCGACGCGCAGCGGGACAAACTCGAGCAGCTGCGCGCCGGTCTCGGCCAGCCATGAGCGCCGGGGCGCCAGAGCTGCGCATGCGTCGACGCCTGCTGCGGGTGCTCGGCACGCTGCGACCGATCAAGGCCGGCTATCAGATGCGCCCGGTGACCGTCGGCGGGGTCTTCGGTGTGGCCGTCGCCGCGCTCCTGGCTCCCTTTGTTACCGCGCCGCTGGCCCCTCAGGTGCCGTGGCTGCCGTTCGTCGCCGCACCGGCAGTGGTGGTGGCCGCCCCCCTGCTGTTGCTGATGGCGAACGTCGGCGCCGTCACCTGGTATGGCGGCGGCGCCGGGCTCCCGATGCTGTCGGTCGCCGACGGGGAGGTCCGCGGCCGACTGCGCGGCGTGTGGGCCGATGAGCTGGCCGACGCCGACCCGGATGACCCGGCCTGGTGGGACCTGCGACTGCCGGCCCGTGCGCTCAGCGGCGTTCGCGTGGAGCACGACAGCCCCGGAGGCCCGCTCCTCGTCCTCGACCTGCCACCCGCGGTAGCGGAGGCGCTGACAGCGAACGCTGACACGCAGAAGCTCGCCGAGCACTGGCGCAGCAGCGTCGACAGCCCCGCCGCGTGGCAGATCGGTCTCTTCGAGGGGCGGTTTCGCCGCGCGCGCCGCCTCCGGGAATTCCTGAAGGCACTCGCCGCCGCGGGTGGCCCGGTCCCCTAGAGCACGCGCCGAGGGCGGAGGTCGCTTGTCGCGCGTCCTCCGCCCGCAGCGTCCGAGATGGTCAGACGGGTAGACCGCCGACCTGGGTGTTGATCCAGGACCGGATGGACGGCAGGTCGACGTAGATGGACGGGCCGGTGGCGCAGGTGGAGTTGTTGTTGCCGGCCCGGCTCGTGGCGCCGATCAGGTTCCACACTCCGTTGACCCGGCGCACCTGCGGGCCACCGGAGTCGCCGTAGCAGGCGCCGGAGTTGCCGTTGGTGTTGTTGGTGCAGATCTCGTACGGGCCGTTGATGCCAGAGCACCGGCTGTCGGCCACGATGGACGTGTCGAGCTCGTTGGCCACGGTCGGGGCCGAACCGCAGCCGCGCGGGGCGCAGGTCTGACCCCAGCCGATGATCCGGGTGGCGGTGCCGACCGCGCCGGAGGTGCTCGGGATCGGGGCCGGCGCGTACGTGACCGAGCTGGCCAGTTGCAGAAGCTTGACGTCGACGCTCGGGTGGTTGACCGCCCGGGTCACCCGCACCACGGTCCCGCCGCTGGAGCGGTTGACGCTGCCCACCCGCACCGAGGACGGCGTCGAACAGTGCTTGGCGGTGACCGCCCAGTTGCCCTTGATCAGCGTCCCGGTGCAGCCGGAGACGTACACCATGAAGGGGTAGCTCTCCGTGGCCGGCCGGCCGCCGACCACCAGTGGGGTGATGTCCGAGGCGTCGTTCCAGGTGTACGTCGTGCTGGCCGGTGCGGCCAGGGCGCCGGCGAACAGTGAGTTCACCCGGCTCGCCTCGGCGGCGCTGGGGTTCGCGTTGCGGCAGGAGACCGGTGCGCTGCTGCCGGACATGAGGTCGGAGCAGAGGCCGGTGCGCCGGTCCGGCAGGCCCAGGATGTGGCCGACCTCGTGGGTGGCGATGCGGGTGCGGTCGTAGCCCTGGTTGACGGCCGTGCGGCCCATCCAGATCCGGCCCGAGCCGAGGCCGGTCGGCTGCGCGCGGGGCCAACCGTCGTCGACGTAGATGGTGATGCTGGCCGGGGTGCCGGCGAGGAGTCGGACGTTGCTGACCCGGCTGTTCCAGATCTGCGCCGCCTGGTCGAAGTTGGTGCGGAACTCGCCGGTCCGGCTCGCGTCGTAGTAGACGGTCCGCACGGCGGCGGCCGGCGTGCCGGTGGCGAGCTGCATCCCGGCCGCCGCCAGGATCGCCACCAGCATGGCCATCGCCGCGCGTCTCAGTTGTCCTCGGAACATCGGGTACTCCCCTGCGGTCGTCCGGCGCCCATCGGCCGCCGGTCATCGATGTACGCCGATATTAGTGTGACGGCGGTCGATGTTCGGCATAGCGGAAGCGTCATACCGGCGACGTCGACGGTGATGTGTGCCAGCCGCACCCGCCCGGTTCGGGCCACCTGCTGTTACTCGGCGGTTACCGCACAGCGAAGCTCCGGTGCCGGGGCAGGACGACGGTGGTGGCAGAGGGTCACCGGCAGCGCCGCCGCGACGTGACCCCGGTAGCGAACGGAGAAACCACAATGAGGATCAGGAGCACACTGACCGCGTTGACGGTCGTCCTCGCCGGTCTGCTCGCCAGCGCGGGCAGCAGCGCCGCCGAGGGCACCACGACCACAGCGGCGTACTGCGGGATCACCTGGGGCAGCGCGGAGAAGGCGGCCGGCGCGCTGAGCGACGCCCCGCTGATCGATGTGCGCACCGGCCGGCACGACTGCTACGACCGGGTCGTCTTCGAATTCGACGGCCCGGTCGACGGCTACGCGATCGGCTACGGCGAGACGTGGACCGAGGGCGAAGGGCTGGCACTGTCGCCGTACACCGCCGGTGGGGCGCTGCTGCGGGTCTCGCTGCGGGCCCCGGCGTACGACGACGACCACCTGGGCACCGTGCCCTACGCGGTCGGCGAGCACGTGGCGAATCCGCTGCGCTACCAGACGCTGCGCGACGTGGTCTTCGGCGGCAGCTTCGAGGGCTACAGCACCTTCGCCGTCGGCGTACGGGCGCGGTTGCCGTTCCGGGTGCTCGTGCTCGCCGGTCCCGGCTCCCACAGCCGGGTGGTGCTCGACGTCGCCCACCAGTGGTGATCGGAGTCGGTCGGCTCGCCTGGCCATTCGCCAGCCGCGGCGGATGGCCAGGCGACGCCTCGACTCACACGTGCGGGGTGGGCCGGTAGACGAGTTCCTGGGTGCGACCGTCGAGGGTCCGGCTCTCGATCAACTCCAGGTCGAAGTCGGCCGCTCCCTGGAAGATCGGCTCGGTACCGGTCTTCCCGGTGATCACCGGGAAGAGCGTCACCTGGACGAGATCGACCAGTCCGGCGGCCATCAGCGCCCGGTTCACCGACAGGCTGCCGTGCGATCGCAGGGGTACGGCGGACTCCTCCTTGAGCCGGGCGACGACGTCGACCGCGTCACCGCGCACGATGACCCCGTCCGGCCAGTCGAGGGGGCCCTCCAGCGAGTTCGACACCACTGTCGCCGGGAGGTTCCTCATCCGGGTCACCCAGGCGTCGCGGACCTCGGACTCCTCGGTGCTCGCGGCCAGCATCTGCGCGAACACCCGGTACGTGTTGGCCCCGAAGACCATGCGCTGATCCACGCTGTAGACGGACAGGCGGTGCGCGAGCAGTTCAGGGCCCTGCTTTCCCCAGTAGCCGCCCCAGTTCCCACTGGTGGTGCCGAAGCCGTCGAGGCTGGAAAAGACATCGACGGTGTAGGTGGCCGTCATCCTGCTCTCCGTTCAGTGGTGAGGTCGTTGCGACGGGTCTCCAGGTAGGCCCGCTCGGTCGCGTTGGTGGCCAGAGCCGCGGCCTGGTCGTAGGCGACTCGGGCCTCTTCGTCATGTCCGAGCCGGGCGAGCAGTTCGGCTCGGGTGGCGGGCAGCCGGTGGTAGCCCGGCAGGTCGATGTCCTCCAGCGCGGCGAGGGCCACCGCCGGCCCGTGCACCTCGGCGACGGCGACCGCACGGTTGAGCGCCACGACAGGGTTTGGCGCGAGCGCGAGGAGTTGGTCGTACAGTGCCAGAACCTGCGGCCAGTCGGTGGCGGCGCCGTCGGTGTGCACGGCGCTGATCGCGGCCTGGATCTGGTACGGGCCGGGCCGGTTGCGGCGCAGACATCGGCGGACCAGGTCATGGCCCTCGGTGATGAGCGACCGGTCCTACAGTGACCGGTCCTGGTCGGCCAGTAGCACCAGGTCGCCGGTCGGGCCGAGCCGGGCCGGGCGGCGCGCCTCGGTCAGCAGCAGCAGGGCGAGAAGGCCCAGGACCTCGGGCTCGTCGGGCATCAACGCGGCGAGTTCACGGGCCAGCACCCAGAATTCTTGTCGGCGACCTCGCCGCCCCGCCGATCATGGAGTTGTGGTGGGTGACAAAGCGACCGCAAGACCTCGAAACGGGCACCACAACTCCATGATCGACGCCGTCGACCTATGCCTCGTCGGCCAGGTGCCAGACCTCGCGCATCGGGGCCCACCAGTCCCCCGAGCCGGGCTCGGCGATCGACTCCTGACACGGGTCGGTCAGCTTCCACCACTCCTGCGTCTGCGGGTCCGCCTCGATCAGCCGCAGGTCGGCCTCGTAGTCCTCGCCCACGTACTCGTAGTAGCCGAAGAGCAGATCGTCGTGCAGGAAGATGGTGTAGTTGCGGAAGTTCGCCTCGCGCAGCGTCTTCTCCACGCTCGGCCAGACGGCGGCGTGCAACCTCAGGTAGGTCTCCCGCTGCTCGGGGCGGAGTCGGATCACGCAGCCATGACGTTTCACGTCGTGCCCTTTCGTGTGAGCTGATCCAGGGGTGCCGAAGGCACCTGACCGTAGCGGTTCGACGGCACGCGGAGGGGGCCAGCCGGCCGCCGATGTCGGCCGTTCCGCCAGGACTACGCACTGTGGCGCCGGGTCTACCCTCGGGTGATGGAGGGCCGCGTGTTGGTGGTCGAGGACGACTTCTCGATCCGGGAGGTCACCGCCCTCGGTCTGCGCCGCGCCGGTTTCCGGGTCGACACCGCTGTGGACGGACGGCAGGCTCTGGCCGCGTTCCGCGCCCACCCGGTCGACCTCATCGTGCTCGACATCATGCTGCCGGGCCTCGACGGTCTGGAGGTTTGCCGGGAGATCCGGCGGACCAGCCAGGTGCCGATCCTGATGCTGACCGCGCGCACCGACACCATCGACGTGGTGGTCGGGCTGGAGTGCGGCGCGGACGACTATCTGCGCAAGCCCTTCGACCTGCCCGAGCTGGTAGCCCGGGTTCGCTCGGTGCTACGCAGGGTCAGCCTGCCCGCCCCGTCGACCGTCATCGAGGTCGGCGGCCTGGAGATCGACCCGGGCGGCTTCGTGGTCCGCCGGCACGGCCGTGAGGTGCCGCTCACCGCCACCGAGTTCCGCCTCCTCCTGGAGTTGGCCCGCCGGCCCGGTCAGGTCTTCACCCGGGAGCTGCTGCTGGACCTGGTCTGGAACCACGACTTCCTCGGCGACTCCCGACTGGTCGACGTGGCGGTGCAGCGGCTACGCGCGAAGGTCGAGGACGACCCGGCGCAGCCACTGCTGATCCGGACGGTACGCGGCGCCGGCTACAAACTGTCGACGGCGTGACGGGGGCGGCGATGGCCGGACACGCGGTGTTGCCCGGACGCCTGAGGCGCCGGCTGACGATCGCGTTCGTCCTGGTCGCCGGCGTCTCGGCCGGTCTGCTCGCCGGCGGGACCGGGCTGCTGCTGCGGCAGTCCTGGTTGGACGCGTCGCTGCACGAGGCCGCCGCCGACGCCCGCTACCAGCTCATTCTCGCTGGGCAGTTCCTGCCGCTGACCGAGCAGCGCAGCACCGAACTGCTCACCAGCTTCGAGGCCAGCAGCCGACACGTGCTGCTCGTCGACGGTCCGACCCGCGCCTCGCACCCCGCGTACGCCCCGGTGCTGGGCACCAGGTTGCGGGCCGTCGTCGCGGACGGGCGGCTCGGCTATCAGCGCTCCGCGCCGGCAGAGCGTCCCCGGCTGCTGGTGATCGGTGGACGCATCCCCGGCTCGACCGCCGAGCTGTACGTCCTGACCGTGGAGGACGACGTCGCCAGCGACCTGGGACAGCTACGCACCGCCCTGGTTTCCGGCTGGGTGCTGGTGGTGTTGCTGGCCGCCGCCGTGGGTCACGCGTTGGCCCGCCGGACGTTGGAGCCGGTGGGCCGGGCCAGTCGGGCCGCTCGAGCACTCACCGAAGGGCTGCTCGCCACCCGCCTGCCGGTACGCGGGCGCGACGAGTTCAGCGTCTGGGCCGCGACCTTCAACGAGATGGCCGAGGCACTGGAGTCGAAGATCGCGGCGCTGTCGGCCGCGCAGGCCCGCGAGCGGCGGTTCACCGCCGACGTCGCGCACGAGCTGCGTACCCCGGTGACGGCGTTGGTGGCCGCGGCGTCGCTGCTGCGCGAGCACCTCGACCAGCTGCCCGACGACGCCCGGCCGGCGGCCCGGTTGCTGGTCGGCGACGTGGTCCGGCTGCGCCGCCTGATCGAGGATCTGATGGAGATCTCCCGGCTGGACGCCGGGCGGGAGCAGCTGGCCGTCGGGCCGGTCGACGCGTTGGCGCTGCTGCACGACATCGTGGCGGCGCGCGGCTGGTCGTCCCGGGTGCGGGTCACCGGTGTTCCGGTCGCGGCGCGCACCGACCGGCGTCGGCTGGAGCGGGTGCTGGCCAACCTTGTCGCCAACGCGGTCGAGCACGGCGGTGGCGAGATCACGGCCAGTGTGGTGGACGCCGGGCCGCTGGTCGTCTTCGAGGTGACCGACGAGGGGCCGGGCATCCCGGCCGAGCACCTGCCCCGGGTGTTCGACCGGTTCCATCAGGTCGATTCGTCCCGATCCGTGCCGGGCAGCGGGCTCGGGCTGGCCATCGCCCGGGAGCACAGCGAGGTGCTCGGCGGCGCGCTGAGCGTGCGCAGCGAACCGGGCGAGGGCACCCGGTTCCGGCTGGAACTGTCCGTCGCCGGGCCCGCCGGCCCGCACGGCGAGCTGCCGGGCCGGGACGATGACGCCCACCCGGGTCCGGTCGGGGGTACCACCGGCAGGCCGGGCGGTGTGGGGTGACCGGGCGCGGCGCGGTCGGGCTGGGCGCATCGGCGCTGGTCGCGGCGCTCCTGCTCGGCGGCTGCGGCACCCCCCGCTCCGGTGACCTCGGGCTCGCGCCAACCGCGCCGCCGCCGAGCGTCGCACCAACCCACCGACCGGAACCCACGCCGACCCGGGCCACAGCACCGACACCATTGGCCACGAGCCGGCCACCTGGTCCGTCGACGCCGGCGTCCACCGGCACGCGCCGGCCGGACCAGGTGACCGTGGAACTGTGGTACCTCCGCGCCGGGCTGCTGGTGCCGACCCGGCGCACCCGGCCGGCCACCGTCGCGACGTCCCGGCTGGCGCTGACGGAACTGGCCGCCGGGCCGAGCCCGGCCGAGGCCGCCACCGGGATGGTCACCCTGCTTCCGGCCGGGGTCGAGGTCACCCGCATCGCCGACGGCGTGGCGACGTTGCGGGTGCCGTCCGTCGGCGACCCGGCCACCCGGCGGCTGCGCGAGGCGCAGGTGGTGTGGACGCTCACCCAGTTCCCCAGCGTGCGGCAGGTCCGCCTCGGCGGCGCGGCCCCGGTCGACCGGGCGGACTACGCCGACCTGCTGCCACCGATCGTGGTCACCGGCCCGATCCCCGGCGAACGTGTCTCCGCACCGCTCGTCGTGACGGGTACCGCCACCGTTTTCGAGGCGACGGTGAGCGTCCGGGTGCTGGACGCCGCCGGGCGGGAGGTGGCCACCGGTTTCGGCACCGCCAGTTGCGGCAGCGGCTGCCGGGGCGGTTACCGCGTCGTGGTCGGCTGGCGCACGGTCCGCGAGCAGAAGGGCACCGTCGAGGTGTACGAGGTGTCGGCCGAGAACGGCGAGCGGGTCCACACGACGGCTGTGCCGGTGGTCCTGGCACCCCGCGACTGACCGCCCTGCCCGAGAGGGTGTTAACCCGGTGCGTCATCCATTTGTCGACGGCGACGTGCGGGCCTGACGTCTACCCGACAGAGCGGTGCCTCGTCGGCATTTTTTCGACTCGGCGCGGTCACCCGGTGAAATAGCAGGTCACACGCGGTGGAGCCGGCGAGAACGTCGCCGACACGCCGGCAGTGGGACGGTTCGTCGGGCGGCACCGGCCGACGGACCCCGTGAACTTCGAGATTGACCTGCACCGACATGTTTGCCAACGTGAGCGCGTCATTGCGCAGAGTCATATTCGCTGTTCAGCGCTGCGGCGGCCGGGCCACATCGGAGTCGCATCGGTCGCCGCGACAGCCCCCACCATCCCCCACAGAGCGGAGATACATCATGTCCGGTGGCAGCCTTCCCCGTACCGGTATGGGCGTTGTCACGATCGGCGGCGCGGCCGGTATCGGCAGCTACGCACTCCCCCTGCCGCTGACGATCGCCCTCACCGGAGCGGCCGCCGTCCTCGTCGGCTTCATCATGATCCGAATGACGTTCCGTCGTCAGCAGTCGGTCGGGCAGTGACCGCGAGCGTCACCAGGGGTCGTGTCCTGTTCGCCGCGGCGGTCGTCCTGGCCGCCGCGGCGGCGTGGACCGCCCATCACGTCCTCGCCGTTGTCGGCGCCATCGACGGAGGCGGTCACCGCTTCACCTTCGCGTACGCCGCCATGTTCCTGCTGCTGATCTGGCAGCTCGGCACCTCCTATCTGGAGAAACCCGCCGTGGTCACCGACCGGATGCAGGGGCAGCTCGACGCTCTGCACGTGGTGGCTGTCGTGCCGGCGTACAACGAGGATCCGGGCGCGCTGCGGGCCTGCCTCGAATCCATGATCTTCCAGACGCGCAAACCGAACACCATCTACGTGGTGGACGACGGGTCGAAGCTGACCGAGGGCTACCAGCCGATCAAGCGGTGGTTTCTCGACGTCGCCCCCGTCCACGGGATCATCGCCGCCTGGCACATCCAACCCAATGCCGGGAAGCGGCACGCCCAGGCCGCCGCGGTGCGCTCGACTCCGGCAGCCGACGTCTACTGGACGGTGGACTCGGACACCATCTCGGACCCGAACGCCCTCGGGGAGTTGCTGAAGCCCTTCGCCGACCCGGCGGTGCAGTCCGTCGCGGGGGTGGTGATGGCCGCGAACGTGCGCAGCAGCTTCCTCACCCGGTTCACCGACCTGTGGCTGGTGACCGGGCAGCTCACCGACCGGTCGTCGCTGTCGGTGTTCGGGTGTGTGTGGGTGAACTCGGGTCCGATCGCCGCCTACCGCGCGGAGGTGGTTCGCGACAACCTCGGGGCGTATCTGACCGAGACGTTCTTCGGCCAGCGGGTGCCCTTCTCCGACGACTCCCTGCTCACCCTCTTCGCGATGGTCCGGGGGCGCACCGTGCAGCAACCGTCCGCGTTCGCGTTCTCCCTCATGCCGGAGAACGCCGGGCACTTCTGCCGGATGTTCCTGCGCTGGATGCGCGGCAGCTTCATCAGGACCTGGTGGCGCGTCCGGTACCTGTCGTTGCGGTCGATCGCGTGGTGGCTGCACCTGCTGCGCTGGGCGGCCACGGTGGTCGCGACGGTGCTGTTCGTGGCGGTGGCGGTCCTGTCGCCGATCATCGACCCCAACCCGCGCGCGATTCCGTGGCTGGTGGCCGTGCCGTTGATCGTGGGGTACGGGCAGGCGCTCCGCTACATGACGGTACGGCGGTCGGACCAGTCGACGGCCTACCAGTGGGGCACCTGGCTCCTCACGCCCGTCGCCGTGGTGTTCGCCCTGGTCGTGTTGAGGGCGATCCGCTGGTACGGCGTCGCCACCTGCTGGCGCACCGGCTGGGGCACCCGCAAGAAGGTGGAAGTGGCGCTGGGTTCCTGACCACGCCCCGGGCCGATCCTGACACCCGGGTGAACTCCAGGTGAAACGTCACCGTTTCGTCGGCCCACTGCGAGGCAAGTCACGAAAACCTGCACGACCAGCCAACCGCGAACTATGGTCAGTACGACATCGTTTCGCGGGGGGTTGGGATGCTGGGTGGTCAGCAGGTGGGCGCGGGGGCCGGGGTGCCGGCAGCCCGGGCTCCGCGCTGCACCGACAGCGACCTGTTCACCGTCGTCATCGACACCCTGCGCGAGGTCGGCTTCGACCGGATGACCATCGACGCCGTCGCCGCCCGCGCCCACGTCAGCAAGGCCACCATCTACCGACGCTGGGACGGCAAGGCCGAGCTGGTCGTCGCCGCCCTGCGCGACCGGCAGGTGGGTGTGCACAACCCGCCCGACACCGGTTCCCTTCGCGGCGACCTGATCGAGTTGCTGCGGGCCACGGCCGCGATCTGCACGGCCGACTGCGACCTCATGCAGGCGTTGACCTTCGCCATGCGGACCAACCCGGAGCTGGAACGCCTGGTGCGTCACCAGGTGCTGCCGGCCGGGCGGGTGGCGACCACCGCCATCCTGGTCCGGGCCGCGTCGCGCGGGGAGATCCCGCCGGAGGCCGGCGAGCGGGAGCTGTTCCACGATCTTGCGCCCGCGCTCACCATGTCCCGCATCGTCGCGCACGGCCTACCCGCCGATGACGCGTTCCTCACCCAGGTCGTCGACCAGGTGCTGATCCCGGTGCTCCGCTATCAGCACGACCGTCCGTCGCCGGCCTGATTCACCGATATTCGCAACACGGAAGGCTTCACCATGCCCGGAACCACCTCGACCGCGCCCGGCGCGCCCAACGCCGGGCCGTCGACAGGCGCACCGCACCCGCGGCGCTGGATCGCGCTGGCGGTCATCGCGGTCTCACAGCTGATGGTCGTCCTGGACGCCACGATCGTGAACATCGCGCTGCCGCAGGCCCAGGCCGACCTGGGGATCACCGACGCGAACCGGCAGTGGGTGATCACCGCCTACACGCTGGCCTTCGGTGGTCTGCTGCTGCTCGGCGGTCGCATCGCGGACTACTGGGGGCGCAAGCGCACCTTCATCGTCGGCATGACCGGTTTCGCGCTCGCCTCCGCCCTGGGCGGACTGGCCACCACCGGTGAGATGCTCTTCGCGGCCCGCGCGTTGCAGGGCGCCTTCGGCGCGCTGCTCGCCCCGGCCGCACTGGCGCTGCTCACCGTCCTGTTCACCGAGGCCACCGAGCGGGCCAAGGCCTTCGCGGTGTACGGCGCGATCGCCGGCGGCGGGTCGGCGGTCGGCCTGCTCCTCGGCGGTGTGCTCACCGAGTACGCCGACTGGCGCTGGTGCCTGCTGGTCAACATCCCGGTCGCCGCCATCGCCATCGCGTTCGCGCTGCCACTGGTGCCGGAGAGCCGGGCCCACGGCAACACCCGCTACGACGTACCCGGTGCGATCGTGGTGACCGCCGGCCTGGTCTCCCTGGTCTACGGCTTCACCAAGGCGGCCGAGGACGGCTGGGACGCCACCGCGACGCTCGCCTTCATCGCCGCGGGCGTGGTGCTGCTCGCCGCCTTCGTGGTGATCGAGCTGCGCTCCAGCCACCCACTGCTGCCCCTGCGGATCCTGCTGGACCGCAACCGGGGTGGGGCGTTCCTCACCTCCACGCTGATCGGCGCCGGCCTGTTCGGGGCGTTCCTCTTCCTGACCTTCTACTTCCAGGTGGTGTTGCAGTACAAGCCCCTCGAAGCCGGTCTGGCATCTCTGCCGGTCACCGCCGGTGTGCTGATCGCCGCGGGTGGCGCCAGTCAGCTGATGCCCCGGTTGGGTGCCAAGCCGCTGATGGTCGCCGGTTCGGTGCTCGCCGCCCTGGGCATGCTGGTGCTGACCCAGATCGACGTGGACACCTCGTTCCTCACCCACCTGCTGCCCGCGCAGGTCGTCCTGGGCCTGGGGCTGGGCTTCACCTTCGTCCCGCTGTCCAGCCTCGCCCTGGTCGGGGTGCCGGAGCACGACGCCGGCGCGGCCAGCGCGACGCTCAACGCCACCCAGCAGATCGGTGGCTCGCTCGGCACCGCCCTGCTGAACACCTTCTACACCAGCGCGGTCGCCGCCTATCTGGTCGGCCGGGCGCCGAACCCGGTCAACCAGGTCGAGGCGCTGGTGCACGGCTACCGGGTGGCCTTCGCCTGGGGCGCGGCGCTGATCGTGCTCGCCGGGCTGGCCACGCTGGTCCTGGTGAAGGTCCGCAAGGAGGACATCCCGACCGGCAACACCGTGCACATGGGTTGAGCCTGACCGACGCGGCCGCCGGCCGGAACGCGCCCGACACCGGGGCGGGCCGGCCGGCGGCCACGTCCGGTAGCGTCCGGACCATCGTCGAAAATCCGTTTGAGGAGATCCATGTCGACCCCTGCTGACCAGATCATCACCGCTCTGCGCGCGGGCCACGAGGAGCTCGCCGCGCTCGTACGCGACCTCAAGGAGGACGACCTGCTGCGGCCGTCGGGGGCCAGCGAGTGGCAGGTCTCCCAGGTGCTGAGCCACCTGGGCAGCGGCGCCGAGATCAACCTGGCGACGCTGGACGCCGCCCGTTCCGGCGCACCCGGCCCGGACGGGGACTTCAACCGTGGCGTCTGGGCGCGCTGGGACGCGATGTCCCCGGCCGAGCACGCCGCCGGGTTCCTCGCCACCAACGAACGACTGGTCGAGGCGTACGAGGCGCTGGACGCCGAGACCCGGGCCTCGATGCGGATCGACCTCGGCTTCCTGCCGGAGCCGGTCGACGTGGCCACGGCGGCCCGCTTCCGGCTCAGCGAGTTCGCCCTGCACCAGTGGGACGCCGAGGTGGCGTTCAACCCGTTCGCGGCGGTGACGCCGGGGGCGGTGGCGCTGTTGCTCGACCAGATCGGCGGCATGCTGGCCTGGACCAGCCGGCCCCAGGAGCTGGCCGGCCGGGAGGCCACGGTGCTGGTCCGGCTGCACGCGCCCGAGCGGACGTTCGGGCTGCGGTTGGGCGAGAAGGTCGAGATCGTCGACGCGCCGGAGCGCCCCGACGGGGAGCTGGTGGCCCCGGCCGAGGCGTGGCTGCGGCTGGCCACCGGACGGCTGGGCTCCCAGCACACCCCCGGCGGGGTGCAGGTGAGCGGCCCGGTGACCCTCGACGACCTGCGCCGCGTCTTCGTCGGCTTCTGACCAGCGGCCGTGCGGGCCGGTCTCCCCGGCCCGCACGGCACGTCAGCCCTTCACGCAGATCACCTGCTTGAGGTGCGCGACCACCTCGACCAGGTCCTCCTGCTGAGCCATCACCTCGGTGATGTCCTTGTACGCGCCGGGGATCTCGTCGACCACCCCGGCGTCCTTGCGGCACTCCACCCCGGCGGTCTGCGCGGCCAGGTCGTCGGTGCTGAAGGTCCGCTTGGCCTGCGCCCGCGACATCCGACGTCCCGCCCCGTGCGACGCCGAGCAGTACGCGTCCGGGTTTCCCCGCCCCCGCACGATGTACGACCCGGTGCCCATCGACCCGGGGATGATGCCCAGGTCACCCCGGCCGGCCCGGATGGCGCCCTTGCGGGTCACCAGCACGTCCACCCCGTCGTAGCTCTCCTCCGAGACGTAGTTGTGGTGGCAGCTTATGGACTCGTCGTAGCCGACCTGCGGGAAGTGCTCACGCACCACGCCGCAGAGCAGGGCCAGCATGACCGCCCGGTTGCGCCGCGCGTACTCCTGCGCCCACCACAGGTCCCGCCGGTACGCGTCCATCTCGGGCGTCCCGGCGAGGAACACGGCCAGGTCCCGGTCGGGAAGGTCGGCGTTGTGCGGCAGCCTCCGGGCCACCCCGATGTGCCGCTCGGCCAGCTCCTTGCCGATGTTGCGGGACCCGGAGTGCAGCATCAGCCAGACCCGCCCCTCGTCGGCGCCGCCCTGCTCCAGGCAGACCTCGATGAAGTGGTTGCCCCCGCCGAGGGTGCCGATCTGCCGCTGCGCCCGCGTCTCCAGCTGCGCCACCCGCCGGTCCAGGCCGGCGAACCGACCCCAGAAGTCGTCCCAGCCGGCCTGCTCCAGGCCCCGGATCCGACGGGTGTCGACCGAGTCGGTGCGCTGGGCGAAGCCGACCGGGATGGTGGCCTCGATCGCGGAGCGCAGCCCGGCCAGGTCGTCCGGCAGGTCGGCGGCGGTCAGCGAGGTACGCACCGCCGACATCCCGCAGCCGATGTCGACGCCGACCGCGGCCGGCGAGACGGCCTGCCGCATCGCGATCACCGAGCCGACCGTGGCGCCCTTGCCGAAGTGCACGTCGGGCATGACGGCGACACCCTGCACCCAGGGCAACGCGCCGATGTTACGCAGTTGCTTGGCGGCCTGCGGCTCGATGGCGTACGGGTCGGTCCAGACCCGGACCGGTGCCCGGGTACCGGCGAGGGGGGTGAATCCCATCGTGGTCTTCCTTCTGTCGTGCGGTGACCGTTAGTGATCATATTTGGCGGCCAGCGGCGGTGCGCGGATACGAAACGGCCGCCCGATCCCGGTGGGATGGGCGGCCGACGGACGCGTCAGCGTCGGCGTCAGTCGCGCCACCCCGGCTCGGTGCGCCGCGCTGGGCGGTAGGCACGGGCATCGGCGGTGATCTGCAAAGGGGTGCCGGCAAGGAGCAGGCACCAGCGGGCGTCGGTGCGGACGCGTCGCGACATGGCGTACTCCCTCCGGGTTGTTCGGTTGACGGTGCACCGACGACAGTAGGAGGGCTGCGGACCGTCCGCAATGGATATGCATTTCGACCACCGCCAGCGGGCAGAGCGCACAGTAAGGCTTGGCCGCCGCCCACAGGGATCGCTGAGGCGGTCACCGCATGCCAGGCGGCTGCGGAGCCGACGTGGCTGCTCGACCCACAGCGGCGGGAGTACCTCCCTGCGGACTCCAACATCGTTCGACCGGTCGAAGCTCGTGCGGCAAACCCCGCGCGGCAAGTGACGGTTCCGCTTACCGCGAGTAGCGTGCCAGGTGGCGGCCGTCGGAGTAGAGACCCGCGACACCGCCATTCGGGTCCTCTACCCCGAAGGCAGGCACGCCGTGACCGACCCGTCGTTCGCCGAGCGGATGCGACAACTTCGCGACGCGCAGCACGTCTCCCTGCGCAATCTCGCCAAGATCACCTACCACGGCAAGTCGTACCTGCACGAGTTGGAGACCGGCATGAAAACGCCCACCATCCACGTCGCGCAACGCATCGACGCCACCGCGGCTGCCGCAGTCCGACTCGCAGGTGGAGTGGGCTCGGTGCGGCCAGCGCAACGCCTGAATTCGTTCCTCAACCGGGTGGAGCCGCACACCGGGATGCAGTGCGTTGCTGAGCTTCGGGCCTTGGCCGCCGAGATGTCTACTCGTCCTCGACGGTCTGTCTGACCCAGGCCAGGTAGGCAGCCGAGCCGTGAGCGATCGGCACGGCGGTGACCTGCGGGTTGTCCCACGGGTGAGCGTCGATCAGGTACGCCTCCAATTGCGGGTACCTGTTGGTCGTGGTGTACAGCAGCACCTGCCACTCTTCGCTCGTGCCCTGCTCGCCGAGGTGCCAGAACACGGACGCCACAGGCCCGACCACCTGCGCGCCCGCCGCCAGGCGTGCCGCTGTCGCCCCTCCGGCCAGCGTCATCGCCGCATCACGGGTCGGCGTGGCCGTTGACACCTGCACGTAGTCGCTCACCCGCACAGGCTAGCGGGGAGGGTGTCCGCGGACAGGTGCGGACAGTCGGCGGACAACCGCATCCGTTCGACTGCCACTGATCCCACGTAGCGTCGCGATCACGGCACGGCGGTGGTGAACATCCGAACCTGACGCGATGCGTGCGACCACTACCGCCATTCCGCGGAAGGGCGAGGGCATCCGTGCCGGAGATGACCGGACGACCTATCAACCACTGACGGAGGGGCACCGATGATGTCCGAGGTACCGACGACCATCCGGGCGGCCAACGCCCTTCACGCGGAACGCTCGGTGGCGGCGCTGGACACCCGGTTGGGCGGCGAGCACATGCCTCGCCGTCCGCAGTGGGACTGCCAGGCGTGCGAGCAAGACTGGCCGTGCGACCCGGCGCGTATGCGGTTGGCCGAGGAGTTCGGAGCCAGCCGGGTGAGCCTCGCGATGTACGTCGGTGGGTTGCTCGACGTGGCTCTGGCAGAGTTGCCGACCGTCGCCACGGCTGACCTCTACGAGAGGTTCGTGTCGTGGACCCGATGACCGCAACGAAGTGGCGCCACCTTCGGCTGAAGGGCGGGGCCCTCCACACGCCGCCCGGGTACGCCTGCACGCGTCGGCCGAGACCATGGCGCAACGGATCCCCACCGCTGCGGGTCTGTTGGAGGCGATCGACGAGCGGACCTGCCTGCTGCACACCGGCGGCGAGTCGCTGGGAAACCTCGCCGCCTTCCTCGGCACCCTGGCTGTCGACTTCGACGTGCTCGACCCACCGGAGCTGCGCGCCGTCGTCCGGGACGTCGCCGCCCGGTTCACGCGCGCCGCTCAGGTGTCGTAGAGGCCGTCCCAGGGTGGATCGAAACCCAGCTCGTCCGGGACGAACTCGGCGTGGTCCTCGCCGTCGTAGTCCGCCGAGCCGTCGATCAGCCCGAAGACGTGCCCGTCGACGGTGACCTGGAACAGCCCGATCGAGATGTCGTCGAAGACCCGTTCGGGCAACGCGTCGAGCCCCTCGGCGAGGCGAGCCTCGGCCCGATCGATCGAGGCTTCCTCGTCTTCGCTGGTGCCGGCGAACCAGATGTCCGAGTCGGTGTGCACGCCGTCGGCGTCGAACCGGTGCAGCACCGCGTACCAGCGCTTGTGGCGATACCAGTTGTCTTCGGCTCCGGCACCGTCCTCCAGTGTGGCGGTGACGGAGCCGAAGAACTGGCCCTTGTCGTACCGGCCGATGTGGCGGGTGTGATAGTCGGGCTCGTACGCGATCGGCACGCGGTCGGGAATCGCCATGCCGCGAGGCTATCGGCGACCTACGACATGGGCACCAGGCGGAAGGACTGCGCGGCGGTGCCGTTGCAGGCGTACTGGATGAGCTGGACGCTGTCCGCCGTGGACGCGCCCGGCACGTCGAGACACTTGCCGCTGGAGCGGTTGACCAGGCGGTAGTAGCCGCCGCCCTCGGGCTCGGCCCGCCACTGCTGGTTGTTGCCGCCGCTGTAGGACCAGAGCTGGATGGGTGCCGAGTCGGCTGTCGACCGGTCGGTCACGTCGAGCACCTGAGCGCTGTTGTTGCGGTTGTTGACCCGCAGGTATCCGCCGCTGGTCGGCACGAACTGGTACTGCTGCGCGGTGCTGCTGTTGCACGCGTACTGCTGGATGGCTGTGCCGTTCGCGCTGGCCGCGGCCCGCGCGTCCACGCACTTGCCGTTGCCCCGGTTGACGACCGTGTGCCAGGCGGTCGGCGAGATGCCGTCCGACGGCGGGGGCGTGGTCGGCGGGACGGCACCGACACCGGCCAGCCAGTGCAGTCCGTCGATCAGCAACTGGTTCTGCTGCGGGCTGTCGAAGGTGGATGAGAGCCCGGTGTTGGTGTTGTAGTTCATCGCGTTGTGGCCGAAGTTGGCGTAGAGCATCTTGTACTGCCGGTTGCTCCAGACCAGCGGGTAGTAGCCGCCGTACCAGGACTGGTTGGGGTCGGTGCCGACCGGGAAGCTGGACGGGTCGACCGAGGCGAGGATGTCGATGTTGGGGTTCTGCCGCAGGTCGTTGCTCCAGGAGTACCACTCGCTGATCGACGACGAGAACGTCGCCGGGAGGTTGCGGGTGGCGGCGTGGGTGCGGTTGTCGGCGCGCATCGTGACCCGGGTGGGTCCCCAGGTGTTCGTCTGGAACGAGCCGGTGCCGAGGAAGGTGTTGTAGTACCAGCTCCAGCTCGACGGGTTGGTGGTGAACGCGCTGACGTGGAAGCCCAACCACCCCCCGCCGTTCTGCACGTACTGCTGGAAGGCGGCGCGTTGTGCGGCGGGCGGCGCGTCGTCGAGGAACATGACGACCTTGTACTGGGCCAGGTTGGAGGTGTTCAGCAGGCTCCAGTTGTTGGTGGCCTCCCAGGAGAATCCGTGCTGGGCGGCGGCCTGCGGAAACCAGGCCCGGGCGTCCTTGACGAAGTCGATGTGCGCGGCGTCCCAGGTGCCGTTGTAGAAGGCCAGGACCTTGAACGTCGGCGCGGCCTGCGCGCTTCGCGAGGCGCTGACCGCGACACCGGCGGTCAGCGCGACGACCAGGGCGACGAACAATGACAGGATTCGTCTGGTACGGGAGGAGAGTTCTGCGATCACCTGATCGTCCCTTCGGTGGGGACGCGCGCCGCCGCGTCGAGGTACATCTGTTCACAAGGTTTACAGATAGACGAAAGGTTATTCCTCTGACCTGATCGCGTCAATCGCCGATCGCCCGAACGGGTGGGATTCCTGCGCCAGCGGGTAACCCGGCCCGGTGACCAGCCCGGACGGCGTCGACGTCGACCAGCCGCTCGCCGTGGACGTGCCCGCCGCGCCGCACGACGCCAGCGGCGAACACGTGCCGACCCGCGACCTAGCCGGCCTCGCGCCGCCGACCCGCTCGGCGCGCCGCTGGACCCCGAGCCGCGTGGTCGCCACCCCCGCCGCGCTCGACCACCCGCACGGCCAACGGATCGTCGACCGGGTGCGGGCACTCGGGATCGAGGTGGAACACCTGCGCGCCAACCGGCTCACCGGGGTACGCGGGCAGACCGATCGGGAGACCTACGCCCGGGCCAAGTCGACGATGGCGATAGTGGTCAGCCCACCCT
Source organism: Micromonospora sp. NPDC047756 (assembly GCF_055587245.1). NCBI lineage: Bacteria > Bacillati > Actinomycetota > Actinomycetes > Micromonosporales > Micromonosporaceae > Micromonospora > Micromonospora sp. NPDC047756. Next base: position 372,991 of record NZ_JBVJGQ010000007.1, on the reverse strand, counting down.
CGCGGCGCGTACTGCAACCCATCGCGCCCAGCGCCGACTGGCGGGTCGACCTGGCCGAGGGCTGCCCGGCGCACTGCCAGTACTGCTACCTCGCCGGATCCCTGTCCGGCCCGCCGGTGACCCGGGTGTACGCGGACCTCGACGACATCCTCACCGGGCTGGCCGCGTACGCCGGGCGCGGCACGGTGACCAGCCGCAACGCGCGGCGCGCCGACGAGGGCACCACCTTCGAGGCGTCCTGCTACACCGACCCGCTCGCCCTGGAGCACCTGACCGGCAGTTGGCGCCGCGCGGTGCAGCACTTCGCCGACTGGGACGCTCCCGTGCAACTGCGCTGGACCACCAAGTACGCCGATGTGGACACCTTCGTCGGGCTGCCGCACGCCGGCCGGACCCGGGTCCGCTTCAGCGTCAACTGCGCCCCGGTGAGCGGTCGGTTCGAGGGCGGCACCGCCCGGGTGCCGGACCGGTTGGCCGCGCTGCGCCGGCTCGCCCTGGACGGCTACCCGGTCGGGCTGACCATCGCGCCGATCATCGCGCTGCCGCAGTGGCGGGAGCACTACGGCGAACTGCTCGACCAGGTCCGCGCGGCGGTCGACGGGGTGCCCGACCTGGACCTGACCGCCGAGCTGATCACCCACCGGTTCACGCCGGGCAGCAAGGAGGTGCTGCTCGGCTGGTACCCGGGCACCCGGCTGGAGATGGACGAGGAGTCCCGCACCCGCAAGCACGGCAAGTTCGGTGCGGTGAAGTACGTCTACCCGCGTGAGCAGATGACCGAGCTGCGCGAGTGGTTCACCGCCGAACTCACCGCCCGCGTGCCGGCCTGCCGGATCCTCTACTGGACCTGAGGTCAGCCGACCGAGGAGCGGGCGACCGGTGCGGCGAAGAACGTGTCCGGGTACGGCTCGTCGCGCAGGCTGTAGTGCCACCACTCACGGTCGTAGTTGACGAACCCGGCGTCGGTCATCAGCCGCCGCAACAGGCGACGGTTGTCCCGCGCCGTTCCGCTGATGCGGGGGTCGGCCGTGTGCGCCCGCGAGTCGAAGCAGTCGAAGCCCGTACCCATGTCGATGCTGTTGTCCCCGAAGCGCTGCCCGCGCGGCGCGGTGCAGGCGACCAGCGGTTGCCCGACCCGGTACGGAGGTTGGCTGGCGGCGGGCTCGTCGACGAGGGTGAGGTCCAGGGTGCTGCCGCGGCTGTGGGCGGTGGGCGCGCCGATGTAACCGTCGGCGAAGAGCCGGTTCTTGGCCAGGTCCGGGTAGAACTCGGCCTTGGTCTGTTGCTCGTCGGGGCGCTTCGACCAGGCGACGAAGTCGTCCACCGCCGGTTGCGGGCGGTAGCAGTCGTACACCTTGAGGCTGTGCCCACCGGTCAGCGCGGCGTCCTCTACGCGGCGCAACGCCTCGGCCGCCTGCCGGGTGAGCAGGCACAGCGGCTCGCGGTAGCCGGCGATCGGTCGGCCGACGAAGTTGTGCGGTGTGGCGTACCGGACGTCGGCGTGGATGCGCGGGTCGAGGTCGGTCAGCACCACGAACCCGGGTAGCGGGGCCGGCACGGAGGTGGACGGAGTCGGCGTGGGTGTGGGGCTCGCCGACGTCGGCTGCGGCCCGGCCGGCGCGGGGCGGGGCTCCGGCCGCGAGCAGCCGACCAGCGACGCGGCGAGCGCGAGCACGACGGCCAGGCGGTAGCGCACGAGTTCTGTCTATCAGCCCGACCAGGGCCGCCATCCCCGGATCCATCCGGCCGGCTGACCGAAAGTAACCGGAAGATCTCCGGAACTTTTCCGCAACTCAAGCAAAGCTTCGGTCGGTCTGGCGTGTCGTCAACCCCCATCGGTGAGGCAAGATGACGCGTGGAACGGGCACGCCGTTTCGGGACACACGGTGGGCGACGCCTGGTGGTCGTTCCTCCGGCTCGGTGAAGGAGACGCGGGTGGGCGCGGACGACGGACGCAGGGTGACCATCACCGCGATCGCACGGGAGGCCGGAGTGTCGGTGCCGACCGTGTCACGCGTGCTCAACGGACGCTCCGATGTGGCCCCGGACACCCGGGAACGGGTCGAGGAGTTGTTGCGCCACCACGGCTACCGGCGTCGCACCAGCCGCAGCGTTCGCCGTGCCGGCCTCGTCGACCTGGTCTTCAACGACCTGGACAGCCCCTGGGCCGTGGAGATCATCCGTGGCGTGGAGGACGTCGGGCACGGCGCGGGCGTCGGCACCGTGGTCTCCGCTATCCACCGGCAGCCGACCGCGGCCCGGCAGTGGTTGCAGAACCTGCGCACCCGGGCCACCGACGGTGTCATCTTCGTGACCTCGCACCTGAGCCCGCCGCTGCACGCGCAACTGCGTCGCCTCAACGTGCCGGTGGTGGTCGTGGACCCGGCCGGCGTGCCGGCCATGGAGGTGCCCACGATCGGCGCCACCAACTGGGCCGGCGGGCTCGCCGCGACAGAACATCTCCTCGCGATCGGGCACCGGCGCATCGGTTTCGTGGCCGGGCCGACGCACCTGCTGTGCAGCCGGGCCCGGCTCGACGGGTACCGGGCCGGATTGGAGGCCGCCGGGGTGCCGGTGGACGACGCGCTGATCTACCCGGGCGACTTTTACCACGCTTCCGGTTTCGCCGGCGGGACCGCGCTGCTCGACCTCGCCGACCCGCCGACCGGCATCTTCGCCTCCAGCGACCAGATGGCCTTCGGCGTCTACGAGGCCATCCGGCGTCGCGGGCTGCGCGTGCCGGACGACGTGAGCGTGGTGGGGTTCGACGACCTGCCGGAAGCCCGCTGGGCCTCACCGCCGCTGACCACCGTGCGCCAACCGTTGGTCGAGATGGGACGGTTGGCGGCCCGGACCGTGCTGCGCCTGGCCCAGGGCGAGGGCATCGACTCGCCCCGGGTGGAACTCGCCACCGAGTTGGTCGTGCGGGACAGCACCGCCGCCCCGCTGACCGGGTCGCCCGCCTCGGCGTGACGGCCTGGCCTGCGCCGGAAACCGGTTGGACCGGTTCCGGTCCGTTCCCGAAAATTCCGGCGGAGCCGCCCACAACCGGGAGCCGCCCACGGCGGAACCGTTCGCCCTCCATGGCGTCGTAGCCCACCTCGACCACCCGGCGCGGTGAGCGACCGACGGTCACCCACCGCGCCGCACCCTCAGTGGTGGTGGTGCCAGCGGACGGCCTTGCGGATGGTCACCGGCAGGGCGGGCGCGCCGTCGACCGGTGCCGGGTCCTCGGCGGTCGGTGCCACTCCCCCGGCGGCGATCCGGTCCAGCGTGGCCAGGCCCGCCCCGTCGACCTCGCCGAAGATCGTGTAGTTGGGGCGCAGGGCGGAGTTGGCGTAGACCAGGAAGAACTGGCTGCCGTTGGTGTCCGGCCCGGCGTTGGCCATGGCCAGCACGCCACGGGCGTACACCCGGCGCTCGCCGGTCGGGTCGGTGGGCGCGGGCGGTAGGTCGGTGGGCAACTCGTCGCGGTACCGGTAGCCCGGGCCGCCCTCACCGGTGCCGGACGGGTCACCGCACTGCAGCACGCTCAGCGTGGGGTACGCGGTGAGCCGGTGGCACGGGGTGCGGTCGTAGAACCGCTTGCTCACCAGGTGCAGGAAGCTCTGCACCGTGCACGGCGCCGCGGCCCGGTCCAGTGTCAACCCGATGGGCCCGTGGTTGGTCGCCAGGGTCACCCGGACACTGCCCCGGGCCGGGGTGCGTCGCGGGTCGGGCGGCAGCGGCACCGGCCGGGCCGCGGGTTCGTCCGGGGTCTCGGTGTACGCGCACGGGCCGTGGGTGGTGCGCGGTGGCCGGTCGGCGGCGTCCGAGACCACGGACGGCGCGGCGGAAGCACCGTCGGCGCCGGCCGGCGCGGCGACCGCGCTCGCGGACGCGCCGACGAGCAGCGCCCCGGCTAACACCGTCACCCCCGCGAGGCGGGTCAGGGCGCGCACCGGTCGGCGGGGTGCCGCCACTGCCGGGCGCGGTTCGAGTTCACTCGACACAGGGATCCTCCTGGACTGGTGGGGCCAGAAAGACCGGAGTCTATGGAGGGCAGCGCCCGATGTCGATCCGTCAGGGCATCCGGCGGCGACGCCGCCACAGCACGCCGCCCATCAACGCCACCACCGTCGCGCCGCTCACCGCGATCACCGACCAGAGCCACCCCGAGCCGCTGGGCGCGGGCCCGCTGGCCGCCGCCGGTCGGGGCGCGCCGGGTGCCGCCAGCGCGGACGGCGCCGCGGACGGGGTGGCGGTCAGCTCGCCGGGCTCGACCAGTCGACCCACGGCGGCGTCGCGCGGCAGCGTGAAACCCCAGTCCAGGAGGGCCGCGCCCTGCTCCCAGCCGCGTACGGGTGCCGATTCGGCGCCCAGCAGGGTCACCACCAGCCGCCGCCCGCCCCGTTCCGCCGCCCCCACGTAGGTGTGCCGGGCCAGGTCGGTGAAGCCGGTCTTGCCGCCGAGCGCCCCCGGGTACCGGTAGATGAGCTGGTTCTCGTTCTGAATCTCGAAGCCCTTGGTGCGTTGCGCCGGCTGGACCGGAATCGACGCCTGCTCGGTCAGCGCGTACCGACGGAAGTTCGCTTCGGCGAAGCAGACACGGGCGATCAGCGCCAGGTCGTACGCGCTGGTGAACTGCCCCCTGCCGTCCAGACCGGACGGGGTGACCGCGTGCGTCTGGAGCGCGCCGAGGTGGTGGGCCTGCTCGTTCATGGCGCGGACGCCGGCGGCGCTGTCCGTTCCGCTGCCGAGTCGCGCGAGGGCGTTGGCGGCCTCGTTGCCGGAGTTGAGCAGCAACCCGAGCCAGATGGTCTCGATGGTGTACCGGCCGCCCGCGACGAGGCCCACGGCCGAGGAGCCGGGTTCGATGTTCATGTCCGCGTCGGTGACGGTGACGACCTGCTTCGGGTCGAGCCTGGGCAGCATGGTGGCCGCCAGCAGGAGCTTCTGCACGCTCGCCGGTGTGCCGTACTCGTGGGGGCCGCAGCCGCCGAGCACCTGGCCGCTGTCCAGGTCGGCGACCAGCCACGACGTGGCGGTGACCTTCGGCGGCGCGGGGACGCCGGCCGGCACGACCAGGCCGGCGGTGTCCAGCGCCGCGCCGCCGATCGCCCGTTGCTCTCCGACGGCGGGCGGGGGCGACGGCCGGGGTGGGCGGGACGCCGCCGGCACCGGAACCCGGGGGCAGCGCACCGTCGGCGCGGCGGACGCTCCCGTCGCACCGACCGGCACGGGAGCGAGCAGGACGGCGGACGTCGTGGCCGCCAGCAGCGCAGCTCTCATGTGCCCGACCCTAGTCAGAAGGATCGACCGGCGGGACGGATGCCGATCAACTCGCGTCGCCGCGAGCGCGCAGGTAGTCGTGCAGGGCGGCGCTGCCCCGCAGTCGGCGCAGGCTGCGGGTGTGCAGCTCCTGCTCGCGGCGGGCCAGCTCGGCGCGGACCCGCTGGGCGCTGCCGGTGGTGCGCAGCTCGCCCAGCACCGCGGCGATGATCTCGAACGGGTACGCGCCGCGGCGCAGCAACGCGATGACCTGCGCCGCGCGTAGCTCCGCCTCGTCGTACACCCGGTAGTTGGTCCCCGGGGTGCGCCCCGGCCGCAGCAGCTCGCGCTCCTCCCACAGCCGCAGCTGCGAGGTCCGGACCCCGACCAGGGCGGCGACCTCGCCGATGCGGGCGCCGTGGCGTGGTGCGGGTCGGGTCGCCGGTGGGCTGGCCAGCACGGTCTCGAAGGCGCCGAGCACCCGGCGAATCTCGGCGCGTTCCCGGTCCAGCTCGGCGTGGCCGCCGTCGAGCGCCGCCAGGGCCGCCGGCAGGTCACCCGCGTGCACCGCCGCCATGATCTCCCGGGTACGGCTCCAACCGTGCCCCTCGGCCAACCGCCGCGCCACGGTCAGCGCCCGGGCGTGCTCGGTGGTGAAGATCCGGTAGCCGCTGGCGGTGCGGCGCACCGGCGGCAACACCCCCAACTCGACGTAGTTGCGCACCTGCTGCACCGAGATCCCGACGGTGGCGGCCAGGTCCACGGCGCGCAGCCGATCCTTCGAGGCGACGTCCACGCGAGCCACCGTACCGCTTACGACGTGATTTGAGACTTTCCTGGACGTAGCTCCGCAGCCTCTGCTCAGCTCTCACCAGAACTATCTACATGGGGATGAATGAGACAATGGAACCCGCCAGTGCCCGGCGGGGCAAAGTCCCGCCACGACTCCGTGAAGGGTTCGCATGTCGCAGCCAGCATGGTCCGCCGCCGACAGCCACGACATGATCGAGGTACGCGGAGCGCGGGAGAACAACCTCGCCGACGTCTCGGTCGACATCCCCAAACGCCGGCTGACCGTCTTCACCGGTGTCTCCGGGTCGGGCAAGTCGTCGCTGGTCTTCGGCACCATCGCCGCCGAGTCCCAGCGGATGATCAACGAGACCTACAGCGCGTTCCTCCAGTCGTTCATGCCGAACCTCAACCGGCCGGACGTCGACTCGCTGCGCAACCTCAGCGCCGCCATCGTCGTCGACCAGGAGCGGATGGGGAGCAACTCCCGCTCCACCGTCGGCACCGCCACCGACGCGTACGCGATGCTGCGGATCCTCTTCAGCCGGCTCGGCCACCCGACCATCGGCGGCGCAGGGGCGTTCAGCTTCAACCTGCCCGAAGGCATGTGCCCCACCTGCGAGGGGCTGGGCCGGGTCTCCGACCTCGACGTCAACGAGCTGGTCGACGTCGAGCGCTCCCTCAACGACGGCGCGATCACGGTGCCGAACTTCGCTGTCGACTCCTGGTACTGGCAGACCATCGTCGGCTCCGGCCTGTTCGACCCGGACGTCAAACTCCAGGACTTCACCCCGCAACAGTGGGAGGACTTCCTGCACAAGCCGGCCACCAAGATCAAGGTAGGCAGCAACAACTGGACGTACGAAGGGCTGGCGGTCAAGGTCAAGCGGCTCCTCCTGACCAAGGACCGCGAGTCGATGCAACCGCACATCCGCGCCTTCGTCGACCGGGCGGTCACCTTCACCAGCTGCGGCGACTGCGGCGGCACCCGACTCAACGCGGCGGCCCTGTCGTCCCGGATCGCCGGGCTCACCATCGCCGACTGCTCGGCCATGCAGATCAGCGACCTGGCCGCGTTCGTCCGCACCGTCGACGACCCGGGAGCCGCGCCACTCGTCGCCAACCTACGCGACCTGCTGGACTCCCTGGTCGAGATCGGTCTGGGCTACCTCAGCCTGGACCGCGAGTCGGCGACCCTCTCCGGCGGCGAGGCGCAACGGGTGAAAATGGTCCGCCACCTCGGCTCCAGCCTCTCCGACGTCACCTACGTCTTCGACGAACCCACCGTCGGCCTGCACCCCCACGACATCGCCCGGATGAACGACCTGCTGCTGCGGCTGCGCGACAAGGGCAACACCGTGCTGGTGGTGGAACACAAACCGGAAACCATCGCCATCGCCGACCACGTGGTCGACCTCGGACCGGGCGCCGGCACCGACGGTGGTCGGATCTGCTTCACCGGCGACATCCCCGGCCTGCGCCGCTCCGGCACCCTCACCGGGCGGCACCTGGACCACCGGGTGAGGGTGCGCGCGGCGGTACGTCAACCCACCGGGCAACTCGCCATCCGCCAGGCCGACCTGCACAACCTGCACGACGTGGACGTGGACATCCCGCTCGGGGTCCTCACCGTGGTCACCGGCGTGGCCGGCTCCGGCAAGAGCTCACTGATCCACGGCTCGCTGCGCGGCCGGGCCGGGGTCGTCATCGTCGACCAGTCCCCGATCCGCGGCTCACGACGCAGCAACCCGGCCACCTACACCGGGCTGCTCGACCCGATCCGCACCGCCTTCGCCAAGGCCAACGGGGTCAAGGCCGCGCTGTTCAGCGCCAACTCCGAGGGCGCCTGCCCAACCTGCAAGGGAATCGGCCTCATCTACACCGACCTGGCGATGATGGCCGGCGTCGCGAGCGTCTGCGAACGGTGCGAGGGGCGGCGCTTCACCGACACGGTGCTCACGTACACGCTGCGTGGCAAGAACATCCACGAGGTGCTGACCATGTCCGTCACCGAGGCGTACGCGTTCTTCCCCAGCGGGGCGGCCCACCTCATCCTCGGCCGGTTGGTCGACGTCGGGCTGGGCTACCTCAGCCTGGGCCAGCCGCTGACCACCCTGTCCGGCGGCGAGCGGCAACGACTCAAGCTCGCCATCCACCTGGCCGAGAAGACCACCACGTACGTCCTCGACGAGCCGACCACGGGCCTGCACCTGGCCGACGTGGACCAACTGCTGGCCCTACTCGACCGGATGGTCGACGCCGGAAACACGGTGATCGTCATCGAGCACCACCAAGCTGTCATGGCTCACGCCGACTGGCTCATCGACCTCGGCCCCGGCGCCGGCCACGACGGTGGCCGCATCGTCTTCACCGGCACACCGGCCGAACTGGTCGCCACCGGCGACACCCTGACCGCCAAGCACCTCCGCGAGTACGTCAACGACCCGGCGGTGATCGGCCAGGGCTGACACCGGTACCCGCCACCAGCCGACGCGCTGCCGCCGGCCGGCGCGCTACGACCAGTCGGCGCGCTGCGGCCAGCCGACGCGCTGCGGCGACGGGTGCCGGCACGGGCGGCTGCTGTAAGGCGGTGCCAGTAGCGCCATTACGGCGGTGCTTGCGGTCCGCCGCTGCGGCGGTGCTTGCGGTCCGGCGGCGGGGCGGTGCTTGCGGTCCGCCGCTGCGGCGGTGCTTGCGGTCCGGCGGCGGGGCGGTGCTTGCGGTCCGCCGCTGCGGCGGTGCTTGCGGTCCGCTGCTGCGGCGGTGCTTGCGGTCCGCTGCTGCGGCGGTCCGCCGGGTGCGGCGGTGCGGCGGTGCGGCGGTGCGGCGGTGCGGCGGTGCGGCGGTGCCAGTGGACGCGGTCGGCTGGCCCGGCGTCACGGTGGCGGGTACGGCGGCGCTCCGACCGGCTGCGGTCTAGCGGGCGGCGGTCTAGCGGGCGGCGGTCTAGCGGGCGGCCTCAGGCGACGCGGCGCAGCCAGCGCCGCTGCCAGGGGGTTTCGACCGCCTTCGGGTGGTAACCGGCCCGCACCCACGGCACCGCCCGCTCGACCGGCAGACCGTCGAGGATCGCCAGGGCGGCCAAGGCCGTTCCGGTGCGGCCCAGCCCACCCCGACAGGCCACCTCGACACGTTCACCGTTGTGGGCCCGTCGCAGCGCCTCCCGCAGAACGTCGAGGGCTTCGGCGCGGTCGAGCGGCACCCAGAAGTCGGGCCAACGGATCCGCCGGTACGCCCAGGCGGGTTCCGGGCCAGGCGCCAGCAGCACGGCGAAGTCGGCGGGCGAGGTCGCGGCAGCGACGCGGCGACCGCGCACCGTCGCCCCACTGGGGAGTACGAGTACGCCCGGCTGCTCGGACCACGACTGTGCGTCAGTCACCCCGACATTGTGCCGCGACGCTCCGACAGGTGACTACAGACAGCGCCGCCCCCGGCTGAAGGGCCGGGGGCGGCGCTGGTGTCGGTGTGCAGGTCGCCTCTCGGCGAGTGGCACGACGCGGCTCCAGCCGAACGGTATTCCGCGAGGGCGATATTAGGTGAGGCCCGGGGACACTGAGTCACACCGACACCCTCCACAACCAGCCCGCCGGCGCTGTTGTTCCCGCACCTCGGCCTGCCCACCCCTCCGGTTGCCGCCTTGCGATCACACCACCCGCCGTTTCGCGCCGCCCCGCGCTGGTGCCACCCCGTAGCGCTGGTGTCGCCCGCCCGCCCCGCCCAGGTGCCGTGGTGCCGTGGTGCCGTGGTGCCGTGGTGCCGTGGTGCCGTGGTGCCGTGGTGCCGTGGTGCCGCAACGATGGCCGCGGCCGCCCACTCCGGCCGTACCGCCTGCCGGCGTTGACCAGCTCGGCCGGGCGGGGCGCACAGACGGGCGCAAAGACGCAGCGCACAAACGGCGCGCACAAACGGGGCGCACGAATGGAGCGCCTTAACGCCCGCTGCATCACCGGTGGTATGGCGGTCGGTCTCAACGCCCGGCCGCTCTGCCGGACCGTTCGGCCGCCGGGGGTTTCATCGCTGCACGCCGGTCGCCTCACGGCCGCGAGACCCGCTCTCGCGCCGCGCCTGCGGCCCACAATCAACGAGATCTTGGACACTTTCCGCTCTCGCTCTCGCTTGACGGAAACTGTCCAAGATCTGCCGAAAAGCTACCGGCACCATCCGCTGCGCCGTCGCGCATCCGCCTTCGGGCTCGCCCGGCGTCGCGGCACCCATGACCAATGACATATGCCTGCCACTGGAGACGGAAGCGCCGCTGGCACTCACGACCAGCGACCAACGACATGTGCCTGCCACCCGGAAACGGAAGCGCCGCTGGCCGGCACCTCGGGTTGCGGGTGCCGGCCAGCGGTTCGGTGTGGCGCTGTGCTGTGGTGCCGTGCGGTGGTGCTGTGGTGCTGTGCGGTGGTGCTGTGGTGCGGTGCTGTGGTGCCGTGCGGTGGTGCTGTGGTCGTGCGGTAGTGCTGTGCGGTGGTGTCGGGTGCTTGTCGTGCGGTGGTGCGGGTCAGCTGTTCCAGTGCTGGGCGACGAGGTCGGTGGCCTGCTGTTCCCACTGGGCGTAGGCGTCCGGGTAGGCCGACACCTGCACCGTCTGCGCGGCGTCGGTCAGCGGCATGTCCTGCCACCCGTCGACCTGCTTCAGACCCTTCAAGAAGGCGGTGGTGGAGTACTCGGGGTTAGTGATCTGCTCCGGCGTACCCCAACCCGAACTCGGGCGTTGCTGGAACAGGCCCAGCGAGTCGTGGTCGTTCCTATCACCCAGGTGGCCCAGGTTTTCCAGCTTGGACTCCTGCAGGCTCGTCGCGATCGAGATGACCGCGGCCCGCTCGGGCAGGCCGGCCTTCTTCGTCGCGGCGATGATCGCCTTGACGTTGGCGGTCTGCTCGTCGTTGAGGCTGATGTGGGACTGGTCGCCCTGCGGCTTCGGCGCGGCCGACTGCACCGCCACGGCGACGGGCTTGGCATCAACCGGGGTGGCGGCGTGGGCGGCGATCGGACCGGCGAACACACCACCGGTGAACGCGAGACCCGCAACGGACAGAACGCTCTTACGCATGATCGTGTTCATGGGGGTAGCTCCTTCGGGGGTAGGAACACCCACACCACCAACAAGGGGGGAAAACGGTGGTGGGGGTGTGAGCACCTCGTCCGGCGCTGCACTAACAAGGGAAAAGTCTGAGGGGTGACGCCCTGCCGGGGCGTCGGAGTCGGCGACCTGGCGAGCGGGGGCTCGTGGCGCCGGGACCCTGTGTAACGACCGGGGGGCCGGGAGTCATTCCGGGTTGGCCCACCCATCGGGCACCCTCATCGCGGCGGTGCCTGCAGTCAGTGGGGGTTGTAACGACCGGCGGGCCGGGGTCATTCCGGGTTCGGACCCATCGGGCACCCTCGTCGAGGCGGTGCCTGCGGTCGTGGGGACTGCAACGACCAGGTCAAGGCTGCCATTCCCACCTGCGCGACCCGCCCTCAAAGGCCGGCCCGCGGTCGGTGGTACTGCGATCGTCAGAGTGTGTAACGAGCCCAGCCCGGCCATGATTCCAGCCCACGGGTGCACCCGACCACACCCCACAACCGCCCCTCACCCGACAAACCGCCCATGCCGAGCGGCTCTGCGTCGAAAATCGCCCCCTCACATGCGGTGATCCACAGGCGTTCCCGGATGTCGGGGCATCCCGGACGCCCGGACGCCCCGACATCAGGAAACCCGAGTTGATCATGCGCGGCCGACCGCCATGCCCGGCCCAGAGCCTGGGCGGTTCAGGAGCCTGGGCGGTTCAGGAGCCTGGGCGGTTCAGGAGCCCAGGTAGCGCAGGATTGCGAGGATTCGTCGGCTGTAACCCGTTGTGTGTGCGAGGTCGAGTTTGTCGAAGATGGCGTTGACATGCTTCTCGACAGCGCTCTGCGAGACGTGCAGCCGCTGGGCGATGGCGAGATTCGTGTGTCCCTGGGCCATCTCGTGCAACACGTCCCGTTCTCGTGGCGTCAGCCGACCGAACGGGTCGGGACGGTCCGAGCCGGCCACCACCTGACGGACCACCTCCGGGTCGAGGGCAGTGCCGCCGGCCGCCACCCGGTCGAGGGCGTCGAGAAAGTCGTCCACCTGGGCGACCCGGTCCTTGAGCAGGTAGCCGACCCCCTCGGGACGGTCCGCGAGCAGTCTCCCGGCGTAACGCCGCTCCACGTACTGGGAGAGCACGAGCACGCCGGTGTCGGGCCACCGACGACGGATCTCCAGGGCGGCCCGCAGCCCGTCATCGGCGTGGTTGGGTGGCATCCGGACGTCGGTGACGACCACGTCGGGACGGGATCGTCCGACGGCCTCGACAAGCTGGTCGGCGCTCCCGACCGCCGCGAGCACCTCGTGCTCCTCGTCGGCCAGCAGCCGCGTCAGGCCCTCCCGCAGCAGCGTCGAGTCTTCGGCGAGGACTAGCCGCACGGCAGCTGCGCCAGCACGGTCGTCGGACCGCCGGCCGGGCTGGTCACCAGAAGCCGACCGTCCAGCGCGGCGACCCGTCGCGCCAGCCCGGACAACCCGCGTCCGGTCGGTTCCGCCCCGCCGACGCCGTCGTCGTGTACGCGCATCCGGATCCACCCATCCCGTACTCCGATGTCGACCGTGACCAGGGTAGCGGCGGCGTGCTTCGCGGCGTTGGTGAGCGCCTCGCAGGCCACGAAGTACAGCACCGTCTCGACCTGCCGCTCGGGGCGGACCGGCAGCTCGCAGCGGACTCGCACCGGCACCTCGGATCCCCGGGCGACGATGGTCAGGACCTCACCCAGATCGCTGTCGTCCAGCGCTGACGGGTAGACCCGCCACGCCACCTCGCGCAGCTCCTCGATGGCCCGCTGCACGTCCTCGTGTGCCTGACTGAGCAGTGCGTGTGTGCGGTCGGCGTCGCGGGCGCGACGGGCCCGGCCGAGCAGCATGCCGAGGGCGACCAACCGCTGTTGGAGGCCGTCGTGCAGGTCGCGTTCGATGCGCTGCCGTTCGGCGTCGACAGCGGCGATGACCCCGGCCCGACTGGTGGTCAGCTCATCGACCCGGCGGGCCAGCTCCGCCCGGCTTCCCGCGCCGAGCAGTCGTCGCGCCAGCCGGATGTCCAGCGCGGCGATGCTGACGACGGCCTGAACGTTGAGCAGTAACAGCACCGCCCCGACGGCGATCTGGGACAGGACGTCGACAAGGGTCAGCTCTCCGCGCCCGGCCGCGCGCAGCACGATCGCGGCCAGCACCACACCGACGCCGAGCACGGCGTACGCCAGCAGGCCGAGCCCGCCGGGTAACAGTCGGGTGGCCAGGTAGCCGAGCTGCCTCCGGGTCGCCACCGTGTTCGGCGCGGGCAGATTCTCGGCGGCGAGCAACCCGGTGAGGCGGCGGTGTTCCATCCGCACCAGCCGCCCGCCGTACGTGCTGGTCAGGCCGGTGACCCGACGGCTCGCCGCAGGAGCGAGCACGAACACACTGCGGGCCGCGACCGCGACGGCGAGGAAGGCGAACTCGACGGCGGCCGTCGCGATTCCGACGGCGACACCGAGCGGCAGCCGGAGCCGAAGCCACCACCTGCCGGTCTGCCGCTCCCCCACCACCTCACCCGCCTTCCGCACCGAGCTTGCTCCCCTTGCTGCGCTTCACGTGATGCGCCGGCAGGAGACGTCGGCGCGATGCGGGACCGTCACGTGACCCGTCCGCACGCGACCCCGGTGCAGTCCGGGGTGCAGAGCAAAGGAACAAGAAAACCAGAGGGGTTGGTCAGCGCTCGTCCGACGCCCACGATCCGCTCCGGTAGAGGGTGCCGCGACCGCCCGGGTCGGGCACCGCGTTGAGTACGCCCTGCTCGGGTTCGGTCGGCTCGGGGTTGCGGGCAGCGCGGCGGGCCTTCAGCACGCGGGACCCGACGAACCAGACGGCCGCCGCCGCGCAGACGACGATCACCACCTTCTGGAGCATGCCGGCGTAGCCCTCGACGAGATGCCAGTTGTCACCCAGCAGGTAGCCGGCGAGTACGAACGTGGTGTTCCAGATCAGGCTGCCCAGCGTGGTGTAGAGCAGAAACGTGCCCACCGGCATCCGCTCCACGCCGGCCGGGATGGAGATCAGGCTTCGGAAGATCGGGATCATCCGGCCGAAGAAAACGGCCTTCACACCGTGGCGTAGGAACCACGCCTCGGTCCGGTCCACGTCGCTGAGCTTGACCAGTGGCAGCCGGGAAACGATGGCGCGCATCCGGTCGCGTCCCAGGGCCGCGCCGATCAGGTAGAGCGCGAGCGCGCCCAGCACCGAACCCAGCGTGGTCCAAAAAATCGCACCGATCAGACTCATCCGTCCCTGCGCGGCGACGAACCCGGCCAGCGGCAGGATCACCTCGCTCGGAATCGGCGGGAAGAGGTTCTCCAACGCCACTGCCAGGCCGGCGCCCGGCCCGCCGAGTCGTTCCACCAGGTCAGTGACGTAGCCGACGATCCCGTCCTGTGGTGGCTCCGCTGCGGCGGCGGGGGTTCCGGTGGCGAACACGGCGTGGGACGTTCGAATCATGCGCCCACGTTACGAAGTCATCCTGAGAGCCGACCATGGGGCCGACCGCCCGGCCGCGCGGGTCGACCACACCGGTGGGGGTGCGGAAAGCCGCATCCCGCTGCGGCTCGCGGTGGCGCAGCCACCGTGCGTACCCCTGGATGTCGCGGCGAACGCACGCGCGCACGCCGCCGTGGTCCGCGCGGCGTGCGCCCGGCTGGTGGTCTTTCCGGAGCTGTCGCTGACCGGGTACGAGTTGGACGCGCCGGTCGTGGCGGTCGACGACCCGCGGTTGTCGCCGCTGGTCGAGGCGTGCGCCGAGGCGGGTGCGCTGGCCCTGGTCGGTGCGCCGGTCGCCGGCGACCACATCGCGATGCTGGCGGTGACCGGTGGCGGTGCGACGGTGGCGTACCGGAAGATGTGGCTGGGGGACGCGGAGGCCCGTCGATTCCGGCCCGGCGACAGCCCGGTCGTGCTCGATGTCGACGGTTGGCGGGTGGGGCTGGGGATCTGCAAGGACACCGGCGTGGCCGCGCACGCGGCGCGGACGGCCGCGCTCGGGATCGACGTGTACGCGGCGGGCGTCCTGGAGTCGGCCCGCGACGCCGCAGTGACAGGCCAGCGGGCGCACCGGATCGCCACCGCGCACCGGGTCTGGGTGGCGGTGGCGAGCTTCGCCGGGTCGACCGGCGGTGGCTTCACCGAGGCGGCAGGGCTCTCGGGCGTCTGGACGCCAACGGGCGAGGTGTACGCCCGGGCGGGCACCGACCCCGGCGAGTCGCTCACTGTCAGCCTCGGCTGACTGGGGAGCGAAGTCGGGACCCGTCCCCCCAGCGTGGCCCGAGTTGGCTGCCAGTGACGACGGCTGGCGTTCTGCTCTCCTTCGGCTGATTGGGCTGTTTGCGCGGCGGCGACGACCTTGGAATGCTTCGGGCATGACCTCCTTTCCTCCGACCTTCGCCGATGATGTCGTCGGCCAGTCAGCCCAGACGCAGTTCGAGGCGTTCATCGACGAGCACCGCAGAGCGCTCAACGGCTACCTGGACGGGCTGACCGAGGAGCAGGCGCGGCGGTCGTTGGTGCCGTCCCGGACGACGCTGCTGGGTCTGGTGAAGCACGCAGCCTTCGTGGAGAAGGTCTGGTTCGACGAGGCCGTCACCTGCCGGCCCCGCGCCGAGATCGGCATTCCGGCCACGCCGGACGAATCGTTCATCCTCGACGACGGCGACACGATCGCCGTCGTCCAGCGCGTGCACCGGGAAGCCTGCGAAGCCTCCCGCCGCGCCACGTCCAGCCTGGGCCTCGACGACCTGCTTCGGGGCAACCGGCGCGGCCCGCTGCCGCTGCGCTGGGTCTACCTGCATGTGCTGCGCGAGATGGCACAGCACTGCGGGCACGCGGAGATCCTGCGCGAGCAGATCCTGGCCGCCGACTAGCGGCACCTCCGCCTGCTCGGGCCGGAGGCGGCAGAGTCGGGATCACCCTCGGGCCCACCCGCCGGTGTCGGCGAAGCGGCGTAGCGTCCAGCGGGCCGGCGGCCAACCGCCCGGATCGTGGTCGGTGGTCCATTCGGTGATCGAGGCCGGTGGCACGTCCAGGTCGAACGCCCGGAAGACCGGCTGCGCGCCGAGCGCGTGGAAGGCGCCCTCGACGGTCTCGCTGTGGCCGACCAGGACCACTGTGGAGCCCCGGTGCCGGTGGGCGATCTCCATGATCGCGCGGCTGACGCGGACCACCAGTTCGGCCCAGCTCTCGTTGCCCTCCTCGAACGGTCGGAACACGCCGCCACCGGCTATCGCGTGGTCGGTGCGGAAGAGGGCGGTCGGCAGGCCGTCGGCGTACGGGGGTGTGTGCCAGGTGCAGAGACCACAGTCGGCCACGGGCCGGACGCCGAACGCCGCACCGATCGGTTGGGCAGTCTCGACGGCCCTGCGCAGCACGGATGAGTAGACCGCCACCGGCCCGTCGGCGGCGATGTCGCCGGTGAGCCGGTTGGCCAGGTCGTGTGCCTGCTCGTGGCCGAGGGCGGTGAGGCCCCGACAGCCTCGTGGCCCACCGATGATTCCTTCGAGCTGGTGGACCGACTCACCGTGTCGCACGAAGATCAGACGTGTCCGCATCGGGACATCATGCCAGCGGTATCGACGGGGGTATCAGTCGTCCGTACGGCTGGTGGAGAAGGTGCCGGTCCGGGCGAGCAGAGCGTCCAGTTTCGCGCCCGTCTGCGCTGGTAGGCGGTTCCGCCGCACCAGCTCGGCGATGTGGTCCCGTAGGTCGGCGACGCGCTCGGCGCGGTCCCTGGTGCGGCGGTTGAGGTCGGCCAGGTCGTCACGCAGGTCTTCGGCGGTCTTCGGGTCGATGTCGCCGCGGGCGACCGCGGTGGCGAGGACGGCGGCGAACTCGCTGCTCACCTGGCGGAAGCTGACCGGTAGCTGCTGCCCGACGGTTGCGGGCGCGGTGCTGGCGGCGGGGGGTGGCGAGGACGGTGCGGCCGGCGTCGGCGAGTGTGTCGTGGGCGCGGGGGCCGGGGCGGAGGTCGACGGTGCGGCGGCGATCTCGGTCGGGTCGGGTGTGCCCGGGTTGCCGAGCGGATTCTGCGCGATCAGGGCACCGACGCCGACCAGCACGGCGAGCACGGCCGCGACGAGCACGCCGAGAGGCCGACGCGACCGGCGTCGGGTCGGTGCGGCGGTGGCCGGGCCGGGGCGGGCCAGCACCGATCTGTCGATCAGGGTGGGCGGGTGGGCGGCCGGTCGGATGCGCAGCAGCTCGGTGGGCGGCTCGACCGGTTGACCGGCGCCGAAGCGGCGGGCCAGATGCGCGGCGCTCGGCCGGTCGGCCGGGTTGGCGGCCAGGCAGGCGACGGTCAGCTCGGCGATGTCGGCGGGAAGGCCGGGCACTCGCAGCGGCGGCACGGGGGTGCCGCGCCGGTGCACCTCCAGCGCGTCCTCCCAGCTCTGCACGGGCAGCGGCGCCCGCCCGGTGAGAGTGCGGTAGAGCAGCGCGCCGAGGGCGTACACGTCGCTGGCTGGGTCGGGCGGGCCGGCGGTCAGCCGTTCCGGGGCGAAGTAGGCGGGGGTGCCCATCAGCGGTTCGCCGGACTGGCTGTCGAGGCCGCCGAGCGCGGCGATGCCGAAGTCGAGCACCTTGGCGCCGGTGTCGGTGAGCATGACGTTTCCGGGCTTGACGTCGCGGTGCACGACGCCGATGCGGTGCGCGGCGGCCAGCGCGGCGGCGATCTGCCCGGCCACCCGGACCGCCTCCGGCCAGGGCAGCGGCCCGCTCCGCAGCCGGTCGGCCAGGTTGTGACCGTCGACGAGCTCCATCACCAGGTACGGGACCACGACGCCGCCGGCCAGGGTCGCCTCGGCGTAGTCGTACACCTGGGTCACGTGTGGGTGGGTCAGCCGGGCGGCCGCGCGGGCCTCGCGTTGGATGGTGGCCCGCAGTTGCGGGTCGGTGGCGAACTGCCCGGCGAGCACCTTGATCGCCACCGGCCGGCCGAGCACCTCGTCGTCGCCTCGCCACACCTCGGACATGCCACCGAGACCGATCCGCTCGTGCAGTACGTAGCGGTCGTGGAGGCGGAGAGTGGGCGTGAGCGGCGACATGGCTTCACCAGTCTGCCTGGCAACACCGCAGACGACCACTCTGCGTGCCCGGACCCACACTGTTCGTCCCGTGCGTACCGGAATGGGATTGGTGCGGGTCAGGAGCAGCGCGGGGTGCCGGGCAGCGGTCGCGGTTGGATGCGGTCGGCGAGCCGGCGCAGGGCGAGGGCGGTGGCCTGCCGGGTCGGGGCGAGCAGGGGCCGGCGGGGGTGTTCGACCTGGACCGGCGCGTCCGGTCGAGCCGAGTTGACGTGCCGGTTCATGGCGTCGAGCGCGGTGATGTATCCGGTGGGAAGTTCCATGGTCAACTCCTGGGGACCGGTCCGGTGGATTCCCGGACGACGAGTGCGGTGGGCAGCAGCACGTGCCCGGCGGCGGCGTCCGCGGGCGGGTCGAGCAGCAGTTCGGCGGCGATCCGGCCCTTCTCCTCGGCCGGTTGCCGGACGGTGGTGAGGCCGGCAGCGGCGGCCTCGGGGACGTCGTCGAAGCCGGTCACCGAGACAGAGGGGCGATCATGGGCCGGCCGTGCGGCCAGGGCGTCCAGCACTCCGAGCGCGAGGACGTCGGAGCCGGCCAGCACGGCGGTCGGCGGTGCGGGTTGGTCGAACAGCCCGGCGATGGCTGCGGCTGCCGCCGGGCGGCTGTTGCCGGGGACGTTGACCAGTGTCAGCTCGGCCCAGCCGACGCCGACCTCGGCGAAGGCGTCGGCGAACCCGCTGAGCCGGCCCCGGGTGGTCGGGTGCGGAACCTGGTCGACCCCGGTCAGGGTGAGCGGGCCGGCCGGCGCGTCGGGCCGCACGGAGTCGGCCAGCAGCGCCACCCGACGGTGCCCGAGCCCTGCGACGTGCGCGGCGGCGCTGCGTGCGGCGGCCCGCTCGTCGATGCCGACGAATCGTTCGTCGGGGCCGGCGTCGTCGCGGGCGGCGGTGCTGACGAACGGCAGCCCGCGTTGGCGGATCACGTCCAGGGCCCACTCTTCGTCGGCGACGCAGTAGACGCAGAACCCGTCGACGGCGGCGTTCTCCACCGCCTGCCGGGCGTCGGTCACCGCCGGCGGCAGTGGCACCAGCAGCATGCTGGTGCCGTGCCGCTCCGCCGCCGCACCGACACCGGCGAGGAAGCGGACCGCGAACGGGTCGGTGAAGGCGTACGACAGTTGCGAGGTGAACAGCACCCCGATCGACCCGACGAAACCTCGGCGCAGGGAGCGCGCGGTGGGGTTGGGACCGGGGTACCCGAGTTGCCGGGCGGCGTCCAGGATCCGCTCACGCAGGGCGGCAGAGAGCTGGTCGGGGCGGCTGTAGGCATTGGACACGGTGCTGCGTGAGACGCCGACCGCGTCGGCCACGGCTTGCAGTGTTGGCTTCACCGGCACCTCTCTGTATCGATTCAGTCTGTATCGATACAGAGACTAGCCCGACCGGTCGGCGTCGGTCAATACGTGAACGGAGAGTGGGAGCGCGGTCGGGAGTCAGGCCGAGTACAGGTCGTCCAGCAGGCCGCCGAGGATCTCCGCCGTACGCTCGGGCGGCTCCGCCTCGACGCAGAGCCGCTCCATGGCGACCGCGTAATAATCCAGATCGTCGCGCTTGTCCAGGTAGATGGCGCTGGTGAGCTGTTCGATGTAGACGATGTCCGGAAGCTCCTGGTCGCCGAAGCGCAGGATGGTGAAGGCGCCCCCGGCGGCGGCATGGCCACCGGCCGCGAACGGGATGACCTGCAGCCGGATGTGAGGCAACTTGGTCGCCTCGATGAGCGCGGTGAGCTGGCCACGCATGACCTCCGCGCCGCCGATGGGCCGGCGCAGGGCCGCCTCGTCCACCACGGCCCAGAGCTGCGGCGGGTTCTGCCGCTGGAGCAACTGCTGACGCTGCATCCGCAGCGCGACACGCCTGTCGATCTCGCCCGGACCGGCAGTGCCGTGCCCGAGCAGCACGACCGCCCGGGCGTACTCCCGGGTCTGCAGGAGGCCGGGCACGAACTGCACCTCGTAGCTGCGGATCAGGGCGGCGGCGGCCTCCAGGCCCAGGTACGACTGGAACCAGGACGGCAACACGTCGCCGTAGCGGTGCCACCAGCCGGGGCTGTTCGCGTCCCGAGCGAGCTTGAGCAGCGCGTCACGCTCGTGGTCCTCGGTGACGCCGTAGAGGGTCAACAGGTCGGCGACGTCGCGCTCCTTGAAGCCGACCCGGCCGAGCTCCATTCGACTGATCTTGGATTCGGAGGAGCGGATCTCCCAGCCGGCACCCTCCCGGGTCACCCCGCTGGACTCCCGGAGGCGGCGCAGTTGGGCGCCGAGCAGCATACGCAGCACGGTCGGCCCGGTTGTCGGGCCACCCTCGGCGGGAACCATCGTCACGTGCGGACCTCCGGACACCGACCCACGACGGCCGGACGCCCCGGCCCGGCCGACGTGTAAGCATGCCATGGACCGACAGTGAGGTGAACTCCTCCGCGCCGGTGAATCAGTCTCGTCACCGGGACGATCCACCGGCCCGGACGGTCAGTTGATCAGATGGTCGAAGTCTCCGTCCCGCGCACCGAGAACGAAGGCGGCGATCTCATCGACCGTGTAGATCAGCGCCGGTCCTTCCGGGTGTCGTGAGTTGCGGACCGCGATGCCCGCTCCCTCGGGCAGTTCGGCCAGTTCGACGCAGTTGCCGCTGGGGTTGCTGCGGCGACTCTTCTGCCAGCTCAGCGGAGGCAACTGGTGGATCGGTACGCCATTGGGTGGCTGCTGCATGGGGGCGTCTTTCTGTTACGAGCCCGCCGGTGGCCGTGGGAGGAGCGGTGACGGCGAGGGGGTGCGGTATCGACATTGGACGGTTCTGCACGTGCATCTGCTATTGCATCTGCATCCGACGGCGAGCATGATAACGCACATGATCGGTGCCCATCCGTTCACTTTGTGTTACCCCCACACGGGCAACGATCAGGCAAAACTGGGCCCGACGCGGCGTACCGCGTCAACCGAGGACTGGAGGCGGTCGCGGCGATGGGAGGGTTCGTGCCGGATCCGATGAGTGTCGCCTCCGGCGTCTGCGCGGCGGGCGCGCTGCTCTCCTCCTGGCAACTACGCCGGCGGGCGGTGCGCGCCGAGGCCGAGATCAGTCACCTCCAGGCAGAACTGGCAGCCGAACGGCACGCCGCCAGTCACGACCCGCTGACCGGGTTGCCCAATCGCCGCGCCTTCTACCGCCTGGCGGCCGCACTGCTCACCGACGCCGCCGGCCAGCCGCTGATCGCCGTGGTGCTCGACCTGGACGACTTCAAGCAGATCAACGACCGGTACGGGCACGCCGCCGGCGACCAGGTGCTGATCAGCGTCGCCGAACGGCTCGCCGGTTTCGCCGGGGACAATCTCGTGGCGCGCCTCGGCGGCGACGAGTTCGCCGGCCTGCTGTCCAGCCCCACCGTCGACCGGCGCTGGATCGAGCACTCGACCCGCCGGCTCAGCGAGACCGTCGCCGCGCCGATCCGGCTGAGCGGGTGCAGCGTCCGGGTCACCGCGTCCGTCGGCCTCGCCCCGGTGACCGGCCCGGCCCAGCTCACCGACGCGCTCAGCCGCGCCGATGCGGCCATGTACCAGGCGAAGAGCCTCGGTGGCGCCCGATCGCCCCGCCAGCTGGTCGACAGCGCGTTCCTCGGCGAGCGCTGACCGTTCAGCTGACAGGCGCGCCGAACCACCTGGGCAGATGGCGGAGCAGGTCGGTCTGATCGTCGCCCGCCCACGCCACGTGACCGTCGGGCCGCAACAGCACGGCGGGCACCTCCACCTCGTCGCTGACGTCGACGACATGGTCGACCCGCTCCGCCCAGCCGGCGACCGAGAGCTGGCCGGTCTGGTCGAGCAGCAGGCCCCGGCCGCCGCGCATCAGCTCGTAGAGACGCCCCCGCCGCAGCCGAACGTCACGCATGTGACGCCCGAGCAGTTCGTGCCCCGCGCCCAGGTCGTAGCGGACCCCGATCGCGGTGATCTTCTCGATCAGGTACCGGTTGACGTCCTCGAAATCCAACAGCTCCGACAACAGTTGGCGCACCGACCGCGGCCCCGGCTCGGGTGCGAGCAGCACCATCTGCGCCCGGGTGTTGGTCAGCACGTCCGCGGCCACCGGATGCCGCTCACTGTGGTAGCTGTCCAGCAGCCCTTCCGGCGCCCATCCGTTGACTTCGGCGGCCAGTTTCCAGCCGAGGTTGAACGCGTCCTGGATGCCGAGGTTGAGCCCCTGCCCACCGGTCGGCGGGTGGATGTGCGCCGCGTCGCCGGCCAACAGCACCCGGCCGACCCGATAGCGCTCGGCCAGCCGGGTGGCATCCCCGAAGCGGGAGAGCCAGCGCGGTGAGTGGACACCGAAGTCGGTGCCCGCGTACACCCGCAGTTGGTGTTTGAAGTCCTCGATGGTCGGTGGGACAGTGCGGTCCTCCACCACCCCCTCGGCCGGGACGACGACACGGTAGACCCCGTCTCCGAGGGGCCCGAGCCCGAATCGGAGATGGGTCCTGCGGACCTCGGCCACCACCTCGGCCACCTTCTCCGGCGGCACACCCACCTCCATCTCACCCAGCAAGGTCTCGACGCTGCTGGGCTCGCCGGGAAAGCCGACACCAAGCAGCCCGCGTACGGTGCTGCGGCCGCCGTCGCAGCCGACGAGGTAGCGCGAACGCAGTTGCGTGCCGTCGGCCAGCCGGACGGTCACCCCGTCGTCGTCCTGGCTGAGCCCGACGAGTTCGCTGCCGCGCCGGATCTCGACGCCGACCTCGCTGGCGTGCTCACCCAGGAGACGGTCGGTGATGGTCTGCGGAATACCGAGGACGTACGCGTGTGCGGTGTCCAGCCCGCCCGGCGACGGCTTGGGGATCGCGGCGAAGAAGCCCCCGACCGGGAACTGCGTTCCGAGCGCGAGGAAACGCTCCAGCAGACCTCGCTGGTCCAGCACCTCGATGCTTCGCGCGTGCAGGCCGAGCGCGCGGACGTAGCTGGTCGGCTCGGTCTCCTTTTCGAGCACGAGCGCGTGCAGTCCGTGCAGCCGCAACTCGGCGGCCACCATCAGGCCGGTCGGCCCGCCGCCAGCAATGATGACATCGATCATGTAATCCCCCGATTTTCCCAGATTTGGGCGTCGGCTGGAGATTCTGCGGCACCACCCGGGTCTTGCCGCAAGGCCCCCGGTGCGATATATGTTGGAGGTGGCAGAGAGCGCGTCCGCTCTTTGCCTTACTTTTTGTCCGGCGTAGCTGGCGGCGTCGTCGCCGCTCAGGGCTTTCGGTCGAGGTCGCGCACTGCCGCTTCGGCGAGGGTGACCAGACCCACCGGTGACACCAGCCCCCGCACGATCCGCGCGGCCCGGTCCCGGTCGGCCGGCTCGACGTCGAGGTCCAACGCCTGGCGGGTCCAGTCGCTGAGGTCGTCGAGCGCCCGGACCGCGAGAAACCAGGCCAGGCGCAGCGGGTCGACGTCGGTCCGGCCGTAGCCGGCGAGCACCGCCTGCTGCTGCTCGGCAGTGATCGGCGCGAAGGCGAGCACCCCGCCGAGGACGAACATGAGGTCGCACTCGGGTGGGGCGAGCACGGCGTCGTCCCAGTCGATCAGCCACACCTGCCCGTCCGCGCCGAGCAGGAGATTGCCCAGGTGCGGGTCGCCGTGGCAGAGCACCGCCGGCCCCGACCGGTCGACGGCGAGTCGCTCGACCCCACGGAGCAGCGTGGACACCCGGTCGGCGTTCGCCGCCCAGACGGCGGCCAGTTCGGCGACCAGCGGATCAGCGGGGTCGGCCTGGTCGCGGAGCCGTCCGGCCACGTCCCGGGTCGCGGCCACGATCGAGGGGTACGCGTCACCGCCGCCGGGCAGCAGCCGTTCCAACTCGTCGGTCACCGGCGCCGCGTGCACGGCGGCCAGCAGTTCGCCGTAGGCACGCCAGTGCGCCTCGCTCATCGGGCCGTCCAGCGCTCGCAGGTCGGACACCCACGGGACCACGGACAGGCGGTGCCCGTCACGCTCGGCGTACGGGCGTCCGTCGCCGGTGCGGACCTGCGCAGCGACACCTGGCACGCCCTGCTCGGCCAGGTGCGCGGCCACGATCAGGCCGGCCGGCGTACCGCCACCGCTGACCTTGACGGCATACCGCGCGCCGTCGCCCGTCTCACCCCGCCAGAGCCGGGCCCGCAGATCAGCCCCGTGCGAAATCTCGTCCACCGTGGACAACCGAAGCCCAAACTCCTCCCGGACCCACCCCACCACGTCCACCACCCACCCCCATCTCCCACCCCCATCCCCCTGCTGGCGGTGATCAAGAGGTTCGCGTCACCGTCGGCCCGGATTCTGACGCAAACCCCTTGATCACGTGTGCCCGGTGGAGGGCTTGGGCGGAGATGATTCGGGTACGCGTAGGGACGGCCCCGCCGATCGACGAGAGGAACCCCTCGTGCCGAGCATCCGTGCCCTCGTACTCAACTGCACCCTCAAGCCCTCGCCTGCCCCCTCCAGCTCCGAGCAACTGGGCCGGGAGGTGTTGGCCGAACTGGCCCGTCAGGGCGTGGACGGCGAGATCGTCCGGGTGGTCGACCACGACGTGCGCTTCGGGGTGTCGACCGACGAGGGCCACGGCGACGGTTGGCCCGCCATCCGCGCCAAACTGCTCGCCGCCCAGATCCTCATCATCGCCACCCCGATCTGGCTCGGCCAGCCCGCGAGCGTCACCAAGATGGTCCTCGAACGCCTCGACGCCGAGCTGTCCGAGACCGACGACGAGGGACGGCTGCTCACCTACGGCAAGGTGGCCGGTGTCGCGGTCGTCGGCAACGAGGACGGCGCGCACCACAGCATCGCCGAAGTGCAGGGAGCGCTCAACGAGGTGGGCTTCACTGTCGCCGCCGCCGGCGCGACCTACTGGGTCGGTGAGGCGCTGCACACGGTGGACTACCGTGACGCCGGGCCCAAGCCCGACACCACCGGTCGTACCACGAAGGCACTGGCGCTCAACAGCGCACACCTGGCCCGGCTCCTCGCCGACCAGCCGTACCCGCCGCCGGAGGCGAAGGGCGCGGCGGTCGGCCCGAGCAGCGAATAGACCTCACCGCCGAGGGCGTCACCGCCCCGGGCCGCCCTACCGCCGGCGCGGCTCCGGGCGCGGCTCGCCGCCGATCCGCGCCCGGCGCGGTCAGCGCCAGCCGTAGCCGGCGCGCAACGCCTGCCCGACCCGGTCGAAGCGGGGCCGGTCCAACACGGCGCCCTCGCGGCGGATGCTGTCCTCGCGCATGGTGAGCACCCGGTCCAGCCGGACCCAGCTCGGCCGGTTGTCGCGGTCCCACTCACCCGGCCCGAGCGCGAACCAGTGCCGCTGCCCGTCCCGGTCGCTCTGGCTGGACAGCATCAGCCCGAACAGGGTCCGGCTGTGCCGCCCGACCACCAGCACCGGCCGATCCTTGCCCTGACGGGGGTCGTCCTCGTACGGCACCCACGTCCAGACGATCTCGCCCGGGTCGGCCTGACCGTCCCGCTCCGGAGCGTAGGTCAACTCCCGACGCTGCAAGGCGCTCACCTGGCGGCGGCGGGCGACCTGCGCGGGCGCCGGCCCGGTACGCCGGGGCGACGGGATCACCGCACCGACCCGGGAGATACGCGCCGCGACATTCCTCAACAGACCAGCCACGGCGGGCAGCCTACCCGCAGCCGTGGGGGATGCTACGACAGACTGGCCCGATGGACGAGCTACCTCGTGACCTGCCGATCCTCAAGCGACGCGCGGTGCGGGTCGTGGTCGTCGACGGCACCGACCGGGTGCTGCTGTTCCACACCCAGGACCCGGACCACCCCCGGCTGGGCACCTGGTGGGAACTGCCCGGCGGTGGCATGGACCCCGGCGAGACGTATCGCGACACCGCGGTACGGGAGCTGCGGGAAGAGACCGGCATCGTGATCACCGCCGACCAGGTCGGTACGCCGAACTGGCGGCGGCGGGCCAGCTTCCTGCACCGCCAGGTGCGCCACGTCCAGGACGAGGTCGTCGTCGCCGTACGGCTGACCGGCCCTGGCCCGGACGTGGACGAGGCGCACCGGCTCGACTACGAGCGGGAGGACTACTTCGGCTTCCGCTGGTGGCCGTTGCCGGAGGTGGTGGCCAGTCGGGACCGTTTCTACCCCGGGCAGATCCCTCGGCTGATCACCCCCTTTCTCGCCGGCATGGAGATCGACGAGCCGTTCGAACTGTGGTCGTGAGCCGGGTTGGCAGGCAAAGTGTGGGCATGAGCAGTGATCTGCACGGCCCGTTGTCCGCGTACGCGGCGCGACTGCACGCGACGGTCGGCGACGGGCACCACGTCGCCTCCCCGCTCGGCGCCTGGCTGCTGCTCGCGGTCTGTGCCACCACGGCGACCGACGGGGAGGGACCCGTCGACGAGCTGGCGCACGCCCTGGGCACCGACCTGTCGAGCGCGGCCGATGCCGCCCGAGCGCTGCTGGAGATTCCGCACCCGCTGATCGGTGCCGCCACCGCGCTCTGGCACCGAGCGGGGCAGGGCGACGGTGGGGCGGCGGCGTGGCGGGCCGCGCTGCCCCGCACGACCGACGTCGGCGCACTGCCCGATCAGGCCGGGTTGGACACCTGGGCGCGCGAGCACACCCTCGGCCTGATCGAGACGTTTCCCCTGCAGGTCGAGGCGAACACGGTGTTCATCCTGGCCAGCGCGTTGGCCACCCGGGTGTCCTGGGCGACCCCGTTCGACGTCACCGACGCGCGCGCTCTCGGCGCCGGCAGCCCGTGGGCCGGCCACCTGCGGCGGGCCCTGCGCAGCCCGAGCCACGGCCACCGGTGCCACATCGTCTCCACCGCCCGGGCCGGTGACGTGATCGTGCACGCCGCACCCGCCCAGACGGCCGACGGCGCGGGGCTGGTCGTCCTCTCGGTGGCCGCCGCACCGCAGGTGCCACCGGCCGAGGTGCTGGCCGTCGCGTACGACCTCAGCGCCGGCGCGGCCGACGGCGTGCCACCGGAGGGCAGCCGTTCGCTGTTCGACCTGCCGCTCGGTGGGACGCCGCTGTGGACGGTGACCGAGGAGCGGGTGCGCACCCACGCCCGCGCCGGCCGCGAGGAGCGACACCAAGCGGTCCTCCCCTGCTGGTCCGCGCGGAACGACCATGACCTGACCGCCTCGGCGCTCGGCTTCCCCGCCGCGGCGACCACGCTCGCGACGGCGCTGGCGCTACGGATGACCGACTTCGACGCACGGCAGACGGCGGTGGCCCGGTTCGACAGGTACGGCTTCGAGGCGGCGGCCGTGACCGGCATGTTCGGGCGGACCAGCCTGCCGCCGGAGGGTGTGGCCCGCACCGCCGAGCTGCGCTTCGGCCACCCGTACGCGGTGGTGGCCGTCGCCACCGACACCCGGGCCGACGGCGTCACCGGCCCGTGGCACGGGGTGCCGGTCTTCTCCGCCTGGGTCGCCGAGCCCGAGGACGTGCCCGAGGCATGAGTCACCTCGCGGAGGACCCAGGCCGAGGAGTCGTAGCCCGATCAGCCCTGCGGTCTCATTGGTCGGCGAGCAGAGCGGCGGTCGGCAATCGCCGGATCAGGATCGCCGGGACCAACGCGGCGAGCACGGTGAGCAGCAGCGCCGTCCCGGTCACGGCCAGCGCCAGCATCGCCAGCCGGCCGTCCACCCTGCCGACCAGCAGGGCGACGGAGCCGAGACCGGCGGCGACCCCGAGGACGCAGCCGAGCACTCCGACGCCGAGCGCCTCGTAGATCAGGAGCCGGTTGAGCGCGGAATCAGGCCAGCCGACGGCCCTCAGCGTGGCGAACTCGGGCGCTCGCTCCCGCACGTTGAGGTACAGCACGTCGGCCACGCCGAGCACCCCGAACAGCAGCACTCCCCCGACGGCGACCAGGTCTACCCCGCGCACCTGCACGGAGACCGCCTCGCCGAGCAGCGAGCCGACCATGCCGTCCTCGAACGCCCAGAGCGCGGCGGCGATCAGTGTCAGCGCACCGACGCCGGCCGCCAGGCTCGTCGCGCCGGCGAGGGTACGCGCGGGTGTTCGTACGAGATTGGCCACCGCAAGCCCGGCAATGCTCTGCGCCGTGGCTCGCCGGGCCGGTGCCGCGGTCGCCTGCAACGCCTCCGCCGATCGGGTACGGGCGGCCCGCATTGCGGGAAGGGCGCTGGCCAGTGCCGTCAGCAGCACCGCGATCGGCACGCACAGCACTGTCACCGTGCCGGAGATCTGCACGCCGGCCAGCCGACCGAGCGGCACCGACAGCCCCGCGCCGAGCAGCCCCGCGGTCAGCCCGAGTGCTGTGGTCTCGGCAAGGATCAGCAGGCTCAGCCGCCAGCCGGGCCAGCCAATGCAGGCCAGTACGGCGAGTTCACGTCGACGAACCCGGACCGCCGTGGACACCGCGTTGCCGACCAGCAGAGCGCAGACCACCAGCAGCAGCCCGAGCAACATGATGTTCTTGCGATCCACGGCGGTGACGATTTCGGTCGCGACGCCCTTGCGGGTACGTGCCTCCAAGAGGCCCAGCTCAGGCCGGCCGAACTCGCCGGCAGGCAGCAGCACCGGGCTACGTACCGTCGAGCCGCCCAGCACGATCTCGACGGTCAGGCCGGTCTGTCGGACAATCTCGTCAGCCACCATCCGGACCCGCTCCCGGGTTACCTCGTCGAACCGGTCGATCCCGGCGACCCGGACTCGCACCGAACTCAGCGGGGTGGCCGCGAACGCGGGCGCGACGCTGGCGTACAGCTCACCTGCCACGGTCAGGTTGGTCACCAGACTCGGCGCGCGACGCGGGTAACTGAGCGGGTCGTCTCCGGGAAGCAGTGGGCGGTCGCCGAGCAGACCCCGGGAGCGCGCGTCGGCGCCCACCGGCGGGGTCCGCCGGTAGAGGTCGAGGGCCTGTTGCGCGGCGCCTGCGGTGGATTCGAGCGCCTCCGCTGCGAAGCTGCCCACCGCGGTGACCGACCACGACGACTGCCCGAGCAGACTCACCGGATCCGCCGTCCCGACATCACCCGTGCTGAACCACGAGTCTCGCCACACGTCGTCGATGGTGGGGTCGGTCGATTCGACTCCGTCGGGTCGGGGCAGCATCCGATCGCCCCCGCCGGGTTGCGGCGAGGAGGCCGGCGGCCCGGGCCGGAGCAGGGCCATGATGCCGGTCAGTGGGACCTGCTCGGACAGTGCGGAGTCGAGCCGGTCGCGGTAGATCTGCGCCAGGTCATGCTGGAGAGCCTGCGGCGGGCCGGTCGCCGAGTTGCGCAGCAGCGGCCAGAGCGCCTGAGTCGCGGTGCCGGGCACCCGATCGGCCGCCCGGCCGGTCAGCCGGGACACGGCAATGTCCACCCGCTCGTCGATGGCGATGTCCTCGGCGGCGAGCACCGGCAACGTCCGGCCGGCCGGGCTGCTCGTGGGCAGGGCGGAGGACTGGGCATCCTGGGCCGCTGAAGCGACGGCATCGGCGCCGGTCAGGTAGCGGCCCTGGCGTACCGCCCGGTCCAGGCCGACCAGGCGCGCCTCAGCCGCCGGATCAATCGCGGCGACGAGCATCGGCACCACCTTTGGCAGCCGGAGTTCCAGCCGGGCGGTGGCGGGCACCACGGATGCCGGACGGCCGGACGTGAAGACGGAGGCCCGCCGGAAGGTGCCGTCCGAGAGCAACTGGTACGTCTCGATGTCACTGACCTGGGTCCGCCGGACGTCGGGATCGAAGCTGCCGGCGGCAATGTCGCACACCTGACGACGCTGGCCGTCGGGCTGCACCTCCAACGTGCCGCCGCCACCGGTGCCGGGGCACTCGGCGGCGGACGTGGCCTGGCGGACCCTGGTGCCATCGGCGTATACGAACCGTTGGTCGCTGATGTCCGCCAGCGGCACCAGCGGCCGTCGCGACACATAGACGTAGGTTGGCGCCGCCGTCAACGTGCTCAGCCCGCGCTCTCCGCTGATCCGGGGAGCGACCTCGATGACCTGCCGCTCAGCCGACCTGTCGACCTGGTCGGTCAGGTCAACCCGCGGCTCGACTCGGACATCGGCGATGCCGAGGACCGCCAGTGGGGCGGCCACCTCGACGCCGGAGATCCGTTCGATCAGCCGCCACTGGTCCAGCCCGATGCCGCCGTAGACCGCAGTGGGTTGGTCTTGGTGGAGCAGACCGGTGGCCGGTGCCGCGGGGTGGACCAGGATGTCGTACGACGGACGGAACTGCCCGTCGACGGAACCGCTCGCGATCAGCCGGGAGGTGCTCGCGGCACCCGTGAGCACTGTGAACCCGGTGGTCGCGACCAGTACAGCGGAGAACACCGCGAGGCTCCGGCCTGGTGTGTTCCGCAACTGCGATCGGACCATCCGCAACATGGCGCTAGACGATCCGTCCGTCGTGGAGTCGGATGGACCGGCCGCCGCGTAAAGGATCGCGTTCGGCGGAATCCACCAGTGCCGAACTTCGCAGGAGCCGAAAATCCGAGAGTGGATCCTTCATCGCCCAGCCCCGTATTGCTCGCATGAGGAGGCGAAAGTACCTGACAGAGCGTCAATTCCTCAACCCGCTCTGTCGGCCGCCAGCGCCGGGTCCCGGCCAGTACCGACAGTCCCGACACGATTTCGGGTCAGAACCCACCGTCGCGCGGCAGTCGCGCCACCATCTCCCGGAACTCCCGCACCGTCATCGCCGTTCGCAACGTGGCGAAGACGGCGCCGGTCCCGGCCCGGGCGGTGGCCGGGTCCACCCCGGCACGCTGTTCCACCCGACGAAGGAACTCCGTCGGGCCGGCCTCCATCGGGGTCGCGCCGGCACCGCCGACCTCCAGGCCCACCCCGCTGGTCAACCCATCGGCCCCGGCATCCGGGCCGAGGGTCCCGGCCGGATCCGGGGCCGGAAGGACCGTCCCGGCCGCATCCGAGGCAGGACCGGAGGGCCCGGCCGCAGCCGGGGCCGGGCCGGTCAGGTAGCCGTCGACCTCGTTCGGAAGGTGCCCGACGAGGTCACCGGGCGCGTCGCCGGTCACCCGCTCGGCCAACGTCTGGAGCACGGCGCGGGCGAGCACGGCGGCCTCCTCGGCGGGCAGCCCGGACCGTTGGGACACCGCGTCGATGAAGTACGGGAACCCGTCGCCGTCGGTCACGCTCGGCCGGTTACCCCTGCCCGGCCGCGACAAACAGGCCTCAGGCCAGCAAGCCCTCGGCCAGCAGGTGGTCGAAGATGATCTGGTCGACCGGTGAGGTGCGGTGTCGGTCCGCGTACCCGAGCCAGGCCATCTCGGCGATCTCGCTGGCCGGCCGCAGCTGGCCTCGGTAGCCCGCCCGATAGCAGGTCATCCGCACTGTGATGCCGGCCGCGTTGCCGTGCGCCTGAGCGGTGAAGGCGCCCAGGCACACGGCGTCCGACACGTCGACTTCGACGCTCAACTCCTCGTCGATCTCCCGACGCAGGGTCTCCAGGTCCGTTTCGCCCGGCTCGCGCTTTCCGCCCGGCAGGTACCAGACGTCCTTGCCCACCGACCGGGTGCTCAGCACCCGACCGTCCTCGACGAGGATCCAGGCCACCTTGTCGATCTCGCGCACGATGCTCCTTGCCGCCGCCGGGATCGGGGACGCTACCACCCGGCATCGCGCTCAGTCGGCGAGCAGGTCGAGCAGCAGCGCGGCGCTCCAGCTGAACGCCGGTGAGCCCAGCCCGGCACCGGTGTCCGGGTGGAAGTACTCGTGGCAGCCGGCCCCGGCGACCAGACCGATCATCGACCGGCGCAGCCCGGCGGCCAACTCCGGGTGCCCGTGACCGAGCAGCCCGCGCCGGATCAGCCACCCGATGTTGAGCCAGCTCGGCCCACGCCAGTACCGAAGCGGCTCGAAGTCGGGTGCGGTGCGGTCGTGGGTGGGCAGCGGCCGGTCCATCCGACCGGCCACCCCGAAGCGCGCCGACCGGGCCTCGACGACCAGCGCGTCGGCCTGCCGGGTCGGCAGGTCGGGCAGGATCAGCGGGGTCAGCCCGAGCACGGTACGGGCGCTCAGCAGGCGGTTGGTGCGCAGGTCACAGGGCTGGAACGTGCCGGTGTCCGGGTCGTACAGCCGGCGTACCAATGCTTCGGTGATGTGGGCCGCGCGGGCCCGGTGCGGCCCGGGATCGCCGCCGACGAGCGCGGCGATCTCGGCGAGGGCGTGTTCGGCGGCCCCGAACGCCGCGTTGAACAGCGGGCACTCCACCAGGAACGGGTGACCGCCGGCCAGGTCCCGGTCGGAGTAGCAGTGGTCACGGTAGGCGGCGACGATCGCGAGGTAGCGCGCGTAGTCGAGGTCGGTGGGGCGGTGCGCGGCGTCGGCGTGCGTGGTGTCGTGCCGACGGTACGCCCGCATGACTGCGGCCTCGGCCGGCACCGCGGCCATCGGCTCGTCCCACGCCGGGCTGTTGTCCAGCCCGGACTCCCACGGGTGCACGATGCAGACCAGTCCGTCACCGGCCACGTCCCGCCGGTCGGCCAGGTAGCGCTGTTGGGCGACCAGCGCGGGGTAGAGCCCGCGCAGCGCGGCCAGGGCCCTCGGGTGGGGCGTCCGCCGGTACGCCAGCAACGCGGCGAGCGCGTGCACCGGCGGCTGGACCAGGCCGGAGGTGGCCACCGTCGGTGCTTCCGGCACGTCGGCCGAACGCCACATCTCCGGCCCCGGGAAGTACGCGCCGACCCGCAGCGCCGGGTTGAACACGATGTGCGGCACCCGTCCGTCGGCCCACTGCGCCCCGAACAGGCTGGCCAGCTCCCGCCAGGCGCGGTCGGGACGGACCTGGGCCAACCCGATCGCGATGAACGCGGAGTCCCAGCTCCACTGGTGCGGGTAGAGCGTGCGTGAGGGCACCGTGTGGTCGTGCTCCCAGTTGGCGTCGAGGGTGTCGATCGCCAGCCGACGCAACCCGGCCGCGTCGGCCGGGCCACCCGTGCCGGGGGCGTCGGCGCGCGTCGCCCCGGCGTCGGCGGGCGGGCCGACACCGGTGGTCGCGTCGACGCTTGTCGGCCCGGCGTCGGCGCTCACGCGGCGGCCCGCCGGGGCAGCGCGTGTCGCAGCACCGTGGCCGCCTGTTGCAGGGCCCGGACCGGGTCGCCGCGGAGCCGGCACTCCAGCGCCAGCCAGCCCCGGTAGTCCAGCTCCAGCAGGGTGCGCACCAGCGCCGGCCAGTCCAGGTGCCCGGCGCCGGGTTGGTACCGGTTGGAGTCGCTGACCTGGACGTGCCCGAGGTACGGCGCGGCGGCGCGCAGCGCGCGGTGCACGTCGTCCTCCTCGATGTTCATGTGGAAGGTGTCGGCGACCACCCGGACCGACGGCAACCCGAGCGCGGCGCAGAGCGCCACCGCCTCGTCGAGACGGTTGACCATGTGGTCCTCGTACCGGTTGAGGGGTTCCAGGAAAAGGGTGACCCCCTCGGCCCAGGCGTGTTCGCCCAGCTCGCCGAGGGCGTCGAGGAGCACCTGCCGGTCGCCGTCCGGCCGGCGGGGCGGATCGAACGGCGGCAGTCGTCGGGAGAACATCCCCCAGGCGGCCGGGGTCATCACCCCGACGCCGCCCAGCTCGGCGATCACCGTGAGTTGGGAGCGCAGGTTGCGGACGGCATCGGCGGACCGGGCGGGGTCGAAGTCGCCGATGAAGTGGTCCATCTCGACGCAGACGGTGGGCATCACCACCCCGGCGGCGCGGGCCCGGCGCAGCTCGGGCAACCGGCGGGCGAACGCCAGGTCGCCGCGGCCGCGTAGCTCGATGCCCTGGTAGCCGAGGGCGGCCGCGAGGGCGTACTTCTGGATCAGGTTGGTGCCCGGCAGGAGTTGTTCCTGACAGGCCAGCGCGATGGTGGTCATGAGAACCTCAGCACGACTTGGAGGACGTCACCGGCGCCGCGGTCGAGCAGCGCGAGGGCGTCGGCGACCGCGCTGGCGTCGAC
The DNA here is from genome assembly GCF_055587245.1 of Micromonospora sp. NPDC047756. Classification (NCBI taxonomy): domain Bacteria; kingdom Bacillati; phylum Actinomycetota; class Actinomycetes; order Micromonosporales; family Micromonosporaceae; genus Micromonospora; species Micromonospora sp. NPDC047756. The sequence continues at coordinate 338,912 of NZ_JBVJGQ010000007.1, read as the reverse complement.
GATGTGGCTGACCAGTGGCAGCGGGTCGACGCTGCGGTCGGCCACCAGGTCCATGAAGGTCTGCGCGACCCGGTCTCCGGTCCACCGGCCGGCCATGCTCGGCGCGGGGGTGGGCCCGGAGACCTGGGCGGCCACCAACTGGATGCGGTTGTGGTGGAACTCCTCGCCGAGGCCGAGCGCGTCGGCCTGGCCCTGGTAGAAGCCGGCGGCCACGACCCGGCCGGCGTGGGTGGTGGAGCGGATGGCCTCGTGCAGCGCCGGGTACGCGCCGGACAACTCCAGGCAGACGTCGGCCCCCCGGCCGTCGGTGGCCTGGCGCAGTGCGGCGGCGGCGGAGGTGACACCGGCGTCCACAGTCGAGTGTGCGCCGTACCGGGCGGCGTGCTCCAGCCGGTCGGGTACCGGGTCGACGGCCACCACCCGGGCTCCGGAGAGCACGGCGAGCCGGGTGGCGAGCAGCCCGATGACGCCCTGGCCGAAGACGCCCACCCAGTCGCCGAGGTGCAGGTCACCGGCGAGCACAGCGGTCAGCGCGATGGCGCCGGGGCGGGCGAAGACCGCGGCCAGCGGATCCAGCCCGGCGGGGAGCGCGCGGACCGAGTCGGCGGCGAGCACGGCTTCGGCCCGGTGCCCCCAGATGCCCCAGACGAGCTGCCCCGGGTGTCGCTCGGTGACGTCCGGCGCGACCTCGACGACCTCGCCGACCTCTTCGTAGCCGAAGCCGATCAGCGGGTAGGGCACCGGGGCCTGTCGGGGGACGAACATGCGGGCGGCATCGTCCCAGTCCTTGCGGAGCCGGGGATTGCTGCCCCGGTAGAGGGTCAGCTCGGTGCCGGCGGAGATGCCCGAGTAGCAGGTGCGGACTCGGACCTGGCCGGGGCCGAGCGGATCCGGCGGGCAGGGCTCGAGGCTGATGCGTCGAGGCCCGGCGAGAGAGACCACCCAGTTGCCCATGTGTCACATCCCGGTAGCACTGGGCTCCAGGATAGCAAAAAATCGCGATATGTCTTGCTATTGATCAATCGAAGGTGTTGGATCCTTCATGTACCCTTCGAGAGGAGTGCCACCGATGTCAGCACCTCCGAGGCGGATACTCGCCACCACCCTGATCCTGGCACTGACCACGTCGACCCTGCTGGCCTGCGGCGACGACGCATCCGACAGCAACAGCAAGAAGATCACCGTCTGGAGCCTGGAGGACGTGGCCGACCGGGTCACCGCCACCAAGGCGATCATCGCCGACTTCACCGCCAAGACCGGGATCCAGGTCGATCTCGTGACCGTCAACGAGGACCAGTTCCCCTCCTTGATCGCCGCAAACGCCGCCGCCGGCGACCTGCCCGACGTGGTCGGGTCGGTCTCCCTCGCCGGTATCCGCACGCTCGCCGGCAACGAGCTGCTGCACGCCTCGGCGAACGCGGAGGTCGTCGACAAGCTGGGCAGGCAGACGTTCTCCCCCCGAGCGCTGGAGCTCACCTCCGACGACGGCACACAGCTCTCCGTGCCCAGTGACGGGTGGGGGCAGCTGCTCGTCTACCGCAAGGACCTGTTCGCCGCGGCCGGCCTGCCCGCCCCCGACACGTACGAACGGATCACCACCGCCGCGGCGCGACTGAACACCGGCGGCGTCGCCGGCATCACCGCGGCGACCGCCCCCAGCGACGTGTTCACGCAACAGACCTTCGAGCACCTGGCGTTGGCCAACGGCTGCCAGCTCACCGACGACTCGGGAAAGGTGAGACTGGATTCGCCCCAGTGCGTCGAGGCGTTCCGCTTCTACGGTGACCTGATCCGCACCAGCTCGGTGAAGGGCGCGCAGGACGTCGACACCACCCGGGCCACCTACTTCGCGGGCAAGGCGGCCATGGTGATCTGGTCACCGTTCATCCTCGACGAGCTGGCCGGGCTGCGCAACGACGCCAAGCCGACCTGCCCGCAGTGCCAGGCGGACCCGGCGTTCCTCGCGAAGAACAGCGGGTTCGTCACCGCGATCAAGGGCCCGAACGGCACCGAACCGGCCCAGTACGGCGAGATCAGCTCGTGGGCCGTCCTCGACGGCGCGGTGACCGAGCCGGCGAAGTCCTTCGTGGAGTACATGCTCGGTGACGGCTACCCGCGCTGGTTCGGAATGTCGCCGGAGGGCCGCTTCCCGGTGCGCAAGGGCACCCCCGCCGAGCCGGAGGCGTACCTGACCGCCTGGAACACCAGCCAGGCGGGCGTGGACGCGAAGAAGCCCCTCAGCGACGTGTACGGCGACGAGGTGCTGGCCACGCTGCGCCGCAGCCCGGACACCTTCGGGCGTTGGGGCCTCAGCCAGGGGCAGGGCAAACTCGTCGGCGCCATGCTCGGCGAGCTGCCGGTGCCCAAGGTGCTGGGCGACCTCGTCTCCGGCAAGTCCGACGCGGCGGGCACCGCCGAGCGCGCCACGAAGGACGTGGACGCCATCAAGGCGGGCGTCAATTGACCACCACCGCGCCCGGCCCCGGCCGCTCCCCCACCAGGGAGCAGCCGGCGTCACCCGGGCGCCGACCGCTGACCCTGCGCCGCCGTGAATCCCGGGCCGGGCTCGCGCTGGTCGCACCGACCCTGCTCGTCACCATCGCGGTCATCGGCATTCCGATCGTGTGGACAGTGGTGCTCGCCTTTCAGCGGGTCCGGCTGGCCACGCTGCGCAAGACCGGCCTGTTCGGCGAGTTCACCATGGACAACATCGACCGGGTGCTGCACACCCCCGGCTTCGCCGAGACGCTGTGGGTCACCTTGATCTACAGCATCGGCGGCACCGTCGGGTCGATCCTGCTCGGCCTGGTGGCCGCGCTGGTCGTCCGGCGGCCGTTCCGGGGCCGCACCCTGGTCCGGGCGTCCATGCTGCTGCCGTACGTGGCACCGGTGGTCGCCGTCACGTTCGTCTGGCAGGTGATGCTCGACCCGCAGCTCGGCATCGTCAACGCCTGGGGTCAACGCCTGCTCGGCTGGGACGCCCCGGTGCCGTTCCTCACCCAGGAGTCGACCGCGCTGGCCACCGTGATCGTCTTCGAGGCGTGGCGGTACTTCCCGTTCGCGTTCCTGTTCCTGCTGGCCCGGCTCCAGGCGGTGCCCGGCGAGTTGGAGGAGGCCGCCCGGGTCGACGGAGCCACCCCCACCCAGCGGTTCCGGCACATCCTGCTCCCCCAACTGCTGCCGGTGATCGCCCTGCTGGGGGTGCTGCGCTTCATCATGACGTTCAACAAGTTCGACGACGTCTACCTGCTCACCGGCGGTGCGGCCGGCACCGAGGTGGTCAGCGTCCGGGTGTACGAGTTCCTCACCGCCCGTACCGACATCGGAGCCGCGGCCGCGCAGGCGGTCGTGCTGGCCGTTGTGCTCATCGTGTTCGTGCTGATCTATCTGCGCTTCTTCGGACGGAGGGTGGGCTGATGGACCGGGACGTGGTCGAGACGGTGAGCCTGCGTTGGCTGCGCCGCCTGGTGATAGCCGTGTTCCTGGTGATCACGGCCTTCCCCTTCTACTACATGCTGGTGCTCTCGGTGCGCCCCATCGAGCGGCTGCTGCTCGACCCCGGGGCGCTGGTGGTCGGCCTCGGTGAGCTGACCGTGGCCACGTACGCCGAGGTCCTGAAGGCCACCGACGACGGCGGCCAGGGTTTCCTCACCTTCATCCGCAACAGCGGTCTGGTCGCCGTCGCGGCGACCGTGCTCACCCTCCTGGTAGCGATCCCCGGCGCGTACGCGGTGGCCCGGCTGCGGTTCTTCGGCCGGCGACAGGTGGACTTCCTGTTCCTGGCGGTCTACCTGTTTCCGTCGATCGTCATCGCGATCCCGTTGTTCGTGGTCTTCACCCGGGCCGGGCTGCGCGGCTCGCTGTTCGGTCTGGTGCTGGTCTACATCTCGCAGACGTTGCCGGTGTCGGTCTACATGCTGAAGAACTACTTCGAGACCATCCCGGTCAGCCTGGAGGAGTCCGCCGCCATCGACGGCGCCGGTCGGCTCGGCATCATCCGCCGTGTCAGCCTGCCCCTGGCGATGCCGTCGATCATGGCGGTCGCGCTCTACGACTTCATGATCGCCTGGAACGAGTTCCTCTTCGCCCTGCTGTTCCTGGTCGACAAACCCGACAGGTGGACGGTGTCACTGGGGTTGTCCCTGCTCGCCGACGGGGTGGAGGTGCCCAAGACGGTGCTGATGGCCGGGTCGGTCGTGCTCACCCTGCCCATCGTGATCCTCTTCTTCGCCAGCGAACGGCTGCTCACCGAGGGGCTGACCAGCGGCGCGGAGAAGGGATGACGGTCTCATCCGGGTCACCCGCCCGGCCCCCACCGGCCCGGATACGGTGGCCTCATGGCCAACCCGACCCGCTGGGCGACCGACACCGGCCCCGAGCACTCACAGTGGTACATCGACCGGTTCCGCAAGCTGGCGGCCGAGGGCGCGGACCTGGCCGGCGAGGCCCGACTGGTGGACGCCCTGGTCGCTCCCGGCTCCCGCATTCTCGACGCCGGCAGCGGCACCGGCCGCGTCGGTGCCGCACTGGCCGAGCGGGGCCACACGGTGGTCGGGGTGGACGCCGACCCCGCGCTGGTGGACGCCGCCCGCGCCGACTATCCCGGCCCGACGTGGCTCGTCGCCGACCTCGCCGAACTGGATCTGCCGGCGCTGGGTGAGGCGGAGCCGTTCGACGCGGCGGTGCTGGCCGGCAACGTGCTCGCCTTCGTCGCCGTCGGCACCGAACCGGAGGTGCTGCGCCGGGTGGCCGGCCACCTGCGACCCGACGGTGTGCTGACGGTCGGCTTCGGCACCGAGCGCGGCTACCCACTGACCGCGTTCGACGCCGACGCGGTGGCCGCCGGGCTGCGGGTGGAGCAGCGCTTCGCCACCTGGGACCTGCGCCCGTGGCGCGACGACGCCCCGTTCGCGGTCACCATCCTGCGCCGCCCCGCCGACTAACCACCGCCCGCCGCACGTCTACTTCCCGGTGATCAAGAGGTTGCGTCAGAATCTGGCACGACTCTGACGCAAACCTCTTGATCACCGCGGTCAGGTTGGGGCTGCGACGGCGCGGGCGGCGGTCGGGTCGAGGGTGGCGCCGGCGGGTACCAGGCTGACCAGACCGGCCGGCAACCGCAGCGGACGGACACCGCCGTAGCCGAGCATCGGCAGTACCTCCCGGTCGGCCACCACGTACCGGCGGCCCAGGTCGGTGACCACGGAGACCGCGCCGCCGGTCGCGCCGGGGGCGGCGGCCGCCTCGACCACCGCGCCGCGGCCGGGCTCCACCACCACGTGGTCGGCCAGCACCGCGCCGCCGGTCCGCGCGGTCCGTGGAGAAGCCGTCAGATCCCGCAGCGGTACGCCCCACCGCACCTCACCCACCCCGCCGTCGTCACCGATGCGCGTGCAGAGCGCCCCGCCGTCGCCCGCCACGAGCCGGGGCGGGATCGGTGGCGGGGCGGTCGGGCCGCTCGGGGCGAGGTCGGCCACCGTGGGCAGCGCGGCGAACCGACCCAACGTCATCGGCACCGGCTCGACCTGCCCGGTGCGGGCCAGCAACAGCCCCGCCTGCAACTCGGTGATGCCGGCCAGGCCGGCGTCGAGCGCCACCGCGTACTGCCGACCACCGCCGGAGTTGCTCACCAGGTAGACAGTGCCGACCGCGGCACCCGGCACCCGGGTGGCGGGCCGACCGAGCGCGGGCAGATCGAGCGGAGCGAGGTCGGTGCCGGCGGGCAGCGAGTTGAGCAGGGCCGGCGCCACCGGAACCGCCTGGGCCCGGGTGGTGGCGAGCGCCGCCAGCACCCGGCTCGGATCACGGACGAGGTAGCGCCGCTGGTGCCAGACGAGGTGCAGCCCGCCGTCGGGGTGGCGCAGCAGCAGCGCCTCGTCGCCGAGCGGTCGGCCGCCGTCGGGCTCGGTGCCGATCAGCAGCGCGGAGCGGGGCGCCTCGGCGGCCGGGACCGTCGAGCAGACCGTCCACGCTGTGGTGGACAGCCGCCCGGGGGCGGGCAGTGAGTCGGGGGCGTCGGCGATGCCCAGCGGCAGCCCACGCGGCACTCCGTCGATCGTGCGTCGGGACACCAGGACGGTCTTCGAGCGGTCCGCACCGACGATGAGCAGCGCCGAGGCGTAGTTGAGCACCGGGTGCAGCTTCTGCTCGCGGTAGACGAACCGGGCGCCGGACTCCTTCTCCACGATCACCGCGCCCGGGTCGCGCCAGCCCTTGCCGCCGCCGGCGAACAGGCCGTAGAGAGCGAAGCCACCGAGCCCGATCGCCGCTACCAGGACGCTGGCCAGGCCCGCGCCAGCCAGCCGCCGAAACGGCGACTGCGCGGGATCGGTCTCCCGCATGACCAGGGCGGCGACCGCCCGCTGGACGCTGAACTGGTAGGAGTGCAGCTGGTCCTGCCGCGACGGCATGAGTCTCCTCCGGTGGATCGGCCGGGCACAGGATATGCGCTGCGTCGATGTCCTGTGGACCCTGCGTGGCCGCCCGTCGCGGGGCAACCGGTACCATCCGTGGACGAATCCGGCGGCGAGAGGGCACCCGTGGGCGCGCGTTTCGAAGAGCTGGCCTGGCGGGAGACGCCGATCGGCGCGATCAGCCTGCGCCGACGCCGGGACCCGGCACTCCAGGTCGAGGTGTACGAGGTCAAGCTCGACGACGAGTACCTGATGTCCAGCCTCTTCCCGGTCGCGGAGATCGAGCTGGCCCGGCTCGGTCTCGCCGAGGTGGCCGGTGATTCGCTCGACGTGGTGGTGGGCGGCCTCGGGCTGGGTTACACCGCCTGCGCGGCGCTGGGCGATCCGCGGGTGCGCTCACTGTTCGTGGTGGAGGCGATCGAGGACGTGATCGACTGGCACCAACGGGGGCTGCTGCCGTTCGCGGCGGGGCTCGCCGAGGACCCCCGGACCCGTTTCGTGCAGGCCGATTTCTTCGCGGCGGTGGCCGGTGACACCGGCTTCGACGCCGAGGTGCCCGGCCGGCGGTTCGACGCGGTCCTGCTCGACGTCGACCACTCCCCCCGCAACGTTCTGCACCCGAGCCACGCGGCGTTCTACCCGCCGGCCGGGCTGCGTCGCCTGGCCGCTCTGCTCCGCCCCGAGGGAGTCTTCGCGCTCTGGTCGGACGACCCGCCGGACGCCGAGTTCACCGCCGCGCTCACCGAGGTGTTCGCGAGCGTACGCGCGCATGTCGTGCCGTTCGCCAACCCGCTGACCGGCGGGGAGTCGGCGAACACCGTCTACGTGGCGCGTACCGGCCCCTGATCGACTTCGGGTGTGCCACCCGCGCATGGTGTCGACCGGACGGGGAATGAGAAACCGGGGCCGGCCGCACCAGGCACGGCCGGTCACTGGAGGTCGACATGCGTGCACTGCTCTGGGTCGTCGGCGTGGTCGCCGGCGTACTGATCCTGCTCGGCCTGATCCTCGAGGCGGTCCGTTGGCTGATCATCATCGGTCTGATCGCGCTGGTGATCGTGATCGTCTGGGGCGTCGTCAAGGGGCGGCAGGCGGTGCAGCACCAGGGCCGACGACGCTGAGGGTCAGAACCAGTCCGGGCGCATGTCGAGCGTGGTCCGGTCCCGGCTGTCCAGCAGGTCGAACTGCGGGCCGGTCCGGGGCAGCTCGACGGTGAAGAAGTAGCGGGCGGCCTGGCGCTTGCCGGCGTGGAACGCGTCGCCGGCACCTTCCGGCGGCAGCGCCAGCACCTGCTCCAGCCACATCCACGCGATCACCACATGCCCGACGGCCTCCAGGTAGGCGCTGGCGTTGGCCAGCGCGAGCACCGGGTCACCGTCAGCCCACACTCGACGGGTGACAGCGGTGACCCGGTCCACCGCGGCAGCCAGCCGGTCGGCCAGGTCGGACGCCTCTCCCCCGACCTTGCGGGCCCGCTCGACCGTGTCCCCGATCGTCGTGGTCAGCAGGGCGAGACCAGCGCCGCCCTGCATGGTCACCTTGCGCCCCAGCAGATCCAACGCCTGGATGCCGTGGGTGCCCTCGTGGATCGGGTTGAGCCGGTTGTCCCGGTAGTGCTGCTCCACGTCGTGGTCGCGGGTGTAGCCGGCACCCCCGAGCACCTGGATCGCCAGGTCGTTGGCCGCCAGGCACCACTGCGACGGCCAACTCTTGGTGATCGGGGTGAGCACGTCCAGCAGCAGGTGCGCGCGCTCGCGGTCGACCTCGGCCGGAGCGGTCCGCTGCTCGTCGAGCAACCGGGCGCAGTAGAGCACCAGCGCCAGCGCCCCCTCCACGTAGCTCTTCTGGGCCAGCAGCATCCGTCGTACGTCAGGGTGGTCGATGATCGGCACCTGCCCGGCGGCCGGGTCCTTCGCGCCGACCGGCCGGCCCTGCGGCCTCTCCTTCGCGTACGCCAGGCTCTTGAGATAGCCGGTGTAACCCAGCGCGGTGGCACCCGCCCCGACCCCGATCCGGGCCTCGTTCATCATGTGGAACATCTGCGCCAGACCCTGGTGCGGCGCGCCGACCAGGTGACCCACCGCTCCGGCGCGGCCGGCCGGGGCGTGCGCGCCGTCGCCGAAGCTGAGCAGGGTGTTGGTGGTGCCCCGGAACCCCATCTTGTGGTTGAGCCCGGCCAGCGCCACGTCGTTGCGCTCACCGAGCGTCCCGTCCGGGCCCACCAGCACCTTCGGCACGATGAACAGCGAGATGCCCTTGACCCCGGGCGGTGCGCCCGGGATGCGCGCCAGCACCAGGTGGACGATGTTCTCGGCCAGCTCGTGGTCACCACCGGAGATCCACATCTTGGTGCCGAACAGCCGGTACGTGCCGTCCGCCTGCGGCTCGGCGCGGGTGGTGATGTCGGCCAGCGAGCTGCCGGCGTGCGGCTCGGACAGGCACATGGTGCCGAAGAACCGGCCGTCGAGCATCGGCCGGACGTAGGTGTCCACCTGCTCCGGGCTGCCGTGGGCCAGCAGCAGGTTGGCGTTGCCCAGGGTGAGGAACGGGTACGCCGAGGTGGCCACGTTCGCCGCCTGGAACCAGGTGAAGCACGCCGCGGCGACGGCGTGCGGCAGTTGCAGGCCACCGACGGTGGCGTCCAGCCCGGCGGTGAGCAGGCCCGTCTCGGCGAAGCTGTCCAACGCGGCACGGATCTGCGGGATCAGCCGCACCCGCTGCCCGTCGAAGGTGGGCTCGGCCAGGTCGGCGGCACGGTTGTGCGGGGCGAACTGCTCGGTTGCCACCCGCTCGGCGAGGTCCAGAGCGTCGTCGAAGGTCTCCCGGGAGTGCTCGGCGTAGCGGGGGCGCTCGACGAGCTCGGACACCCGCAGCCACTCGTGCAGCAGGAAGTCGAGGTCACGGCGGGAGAGCAGGGTGGATGGCACAGCACTCCTCAGCGGGCACGGGGGCTGGTCGAGCCGAGGCGACGGCCCACGGTCGCCCCGGCCCATCCTGGTCGATCGGCAGGGCGCGCACCACCGGGCGGGGTGGGGTTCGACGAGCGGAACTTGTCACACCGCACGGCTAGTGTCGTTGCCCGTGACCGCACCCGGAGACGTCCCGCCCGAGGTCCTCGCCCGGCTGCGGTCGATCTGTTGCGACCTGCCGGAGACCTACGAGGAGCCGGCCTGGGTGGGCACCCGCTGGCGGATTCGCCAGCGGACCATCGCCCACGTGCTCACCGTCGACCCCGATCGCCAGCCGGTGCACGCACGGGCCGCCGCACTCGACCAGCCCGCCTGCCTGCTGACCTTCCGGTCGCCACTCGACGAGATCGCCGGGCTCCTCGCCACCGGGCACCCCTTCTACAAACCGGACTGGAGCCCGACCGTGATGGGCATGATCCTCGACGACGACACCGACTGGGCGGAGGTGGGTGAGTTGCTCACCGAGAGCTACTGCGTCATGGCCCCGAAGCGGCTCGCCGCCCGGGTCGGGCCCCCGGCACCGCAGGCGCGCTGAGCAGGGCGGCGCCGTCAACCGGCGGGTTTCGGCCGGCACGCTCCGGGGACACCGCGGGATGGTGTCGCTGCCCACCGAGGAGGATCACCGATTGACGCCGGTGTTCCAGGAGGACCGGGTGTGCACGGGCGTGACCACGGTGCGGGAGCGGATGTTCCTGAGCTACCCGTCGGCGGATCGGCCCGGCGTGCAGGTGATGGAGGCGCTGCCGGACGGCCGTCGTGTCCCGTACCCCGATGTCGCCTGGAACCGTGCCGACCAGCCGCCGGACGGGGCGTTCGTGCACGTCAATCGACGCCGCCGGCACCATCTACCTCAGCGACCTGGAACGGCGGCGCGTCCTCGTCCTCGCGCCCGACCGCAGCGTACGAACGCTCGTCGCCGATCCCCGTCTGTCCTGGGTGGACGCCATGTGGCTCGACGCCGATGCCCGGCTCTGGATGCCGGCGGCCCAGCTGCACCTGACCGCCGGGCTCAACGGCGGGGTCTCGGCCGTCGGCTACCCGGCCCAGGTCTACCGGATGCCCGTCGAGACCGGGCCGCCCGCTCGGGACCACGCCTGAGCGCTGATCGGGCCACGGCATGCGCCTGGGCTGACGTGTCGGGGATGTCGGAGGGTGCCGCTAGGGTCCCGGGCCATGGCTGATTTCGTGTTGGTGGCGGGGGCGTGGCTGGGGTCCTGGGCGTGGGACGAGGTGGTGTCGCCATTGCGGGCGGCCGGGCACGGCACCCACCCGCTGACCCTTTCCGGCCTCGCTGACAAGCGGGGTGTGCCGGCCGGGCAGCAGACCCATGTGCAGGACATCGTCGACGAGATCGAGCGCGGCGACCTGCGCGATGTGGTGCTGGTCGGGCACAGCTACTCGGGCATTCCGGTGGGTCAGGCGGCCGAGCGGATCGGCGAGCGGTTGAGCCGGGTGGTCTTCGTGGACTCCGAGGTGCCGGTCGACGGTGGGTCGTTCGCCTCCGGCTGGTGGCAGGGCCAGGCGGCGTTCGAGGCGCAGCTCGCCGACAATGACGGCGACTGGGCGCCGCTCGGCGCGGCCGACTTCGATGGTCAGGGTCTCACCGACGAGCAGGTCGCGCGGCTGGTCGAGGGGTCCACGCCGCATCCGGGCGCGACGCTGACCGAGCCGGCCGTGGTGGGCAGGCCGCTGGGTGAGCTGCCGGCGACGTACGTCAAGTGCCTGCTCGACGGGCCCGAGCCCAACGACACGGTGGCCGGGCTTCTGACCAGTGACCGGTGGCGGCTGGTCACCATGGACACCGGCCACTGGCCGATGTTCTCCCAGCCCACCGAGCTGGCCCGGATCCTGCTGGCGCAGGCCGCCTGACGAGTCGTCAGGTCGCCGGTTCGTCGAGGGTGTGGATGTGGCGCACCGGTGACGCGAGCAACCACAGCACGGCGAGCACGCCGCCGAGGCCGGCGATGGCCAGGGTGGGCCGCAGCCCGATCGTGGTGCCCAAGGTGCCGCCGACCAGCGCGCCGAGTGGTCGGATGCCGTAGTTGACGGCGCTGTAGGCACCGGCCCGGCGTCCCCGCGCGTCGTCGGGTGTCACGGCGGTGAGCAGGGCGTTGAGGTTCACGTCCATGAGCATCACCCCGATGCTGGAGACCAGCTCGATGGCCGCCAGCATGGCCACCTTCGTCCAGGTCGGTCCGGAGACCAGCGCGGTCAGCGCCAGCGGCGCGGGGAAGAGCACCGCACCGATCATGGCGGTACGGCCCAGGCCGATGGCACGGGAGACGCGCGGTGCGAGCGCCGCTCCCGCGAAGCCGCCGAGCGCGCCGAACCCGAGGGCGATGCCGATCGCTCCGGCCGACAGGTCGAGTTCGCGGCTGGCGTAGAGCACCAACAGCGCGCCGGCGATGAAGGTGAAGAAGTTGACGGTGCTGGTGCAGCCGAGGGCGGCCCGCAGCACCGGGTGCCGCAGCACCAGCGTGAGCCCTTCGCGGACCAGGCCCAGCGTGGACGTTCGACGCGGCGGTGGCGGCGTCTCGGTCACCGGGATGCGGCGGAGCAGCAGCGCGGAGCCGAGGAACGACACCGCGTCGACGAGGATCGCGACCGGCGCGCTGAGGGCCTGGACGAGCCCGCCGCCGACGGCCGGACCGGCGATGAACGACAGCGACCGGCTCATGCTCAGCTTGCTGTTCGCGTCCACGTACGCCGATCGCGGCACCAGCGCGACGAAGAACGCCTGGCGCGCCATGGCGAACAGGACCGCCCCGAGGCCGGTGAGCAGTGCCACCAGGTAGAGCTGGGTGAGGGTGATCGCGTCGAACAGGTAGGCCACCGGCAGGCTGAGCAGCACCGCGGCGCGGACCAGATCCGCGATGATCAGGAGTCGCCGCTTGTGGGTGCGCTGGTCGACCCACGCACCGAGGAAGAGGCCCAGGAGGTTGGGCAGCCAGATCAGCGCGGTGAGGACGCTCACCTGGACGGGTGTCGCGGTGAGCAGGGTGACGGCGATCAGCGGCAGAGCCAGTTCGCTGATCCGGTCACCGAACTGGGAGGTCGTCTCGCTGATCCAGAAGGTGCGGAACCGGCGGTCGCGGCGCAGGGCCGGCGGGGGCAGGACGTCGGTGGCGCGCGGGGAGCCGGTGTCGGTGGCGGTCATGACGTGGCCGCGTCGTCGTCGCCGGGCTCGGGCAGGAGGTAGCGCAGCATCCGGACGATACGCGCGCCGTCCGGGGCCGACTCCTCCTTGCGCCGCACGTACGGAGCGATCAGCTCTTCGATCGACTCCTCCAGTTGGCGGAGCTCGTCGGCGGTGGCCACGAAGCGGGTGTCGGCCATGCCGGCCAGCGCGCGCCACTCGGGCTCCAGCCGGGGCTCCTCGCGCAGCAGCCACTGCTGGGGCGCGTCGGCGTTGCGGGCGAACATCTCGCCCCGCAACTGCTGGCTGGCGGACTGCCCTTCGGCGCTGTCGGGCGCGGTGAAGCGGAAGCCCCGGGCGACGGCCTGCCACCAGCGTTCCCGCTTGCTGGTGGCACCGTCCCAGTCGCTGACCAGACCGAAGGTCGCCAGGTGCCGCAGGTGCCAGCTGACCACCGACGGTGTGGCGCCGACGTGCGGCGAGAGCCCGGTCGCGGTGGCTGGGCCGTGCCGCTGGAGGTGTTCGAGGATGGCCAGCCGCACCGGGTGGGCCAGTGCCCGTAGCGCCTGCGGCTCGGTGATCTCGAAATCCCCGTACGGATTCTTGAGAGACATGTTTCGAGAGTAGTCTCTCAGATTAGATCGGGGCAACCCCGAGCCGCCGTACCGGCGCGTTGATCAGGCAATGCCCAGACGCGCCAACGGCTCGACCAGTTCCCGCTCCTCGTAGCTGAGGTGCGACAGGAGAGCGTCGGTCAGCAGGTCCACGGCGGCCCGCAACTCGGCGAGCCCGTCCGGAGAGCCGACGTACGCGACCAGCGCCCGGTCGACACCCTCCAGCACGTCGTGGATGACGTGATGCTCCTGCTCCAACCGGTCGACCACCGGGGCGAGTCGCGGGTCACGGGCCCGCAACCGGGGAAAGAGCGACTGGTCCTCGATCGTGTGGTGGGTGGTGACGATGCGGCAGTACGACTCGCAGTAGACCCCGAGGGTCCACCGGTTCTGCCGCATGGTCATCGTGTTGATGTGGGACCGGGCCGCACCGGCGTCGATCTCGCCGGCCGCCACCTGCTCGATGAGGTCGTGAATCTGCGCCAGCTCGCCGCGCAGCCCGTCGTGGACCTGCACGAGGTGCGCGCCGGTGGCCTGCTCCTGCGGAGTGTAGGTACGCCCCGGGTCGGGCGCGGGCCCGGTCGGCCGGGCCGCCTCGTCCCACACCTGCCGCTCGCTTCGCCGTACACCGTCGTCCGGGGTCGGCACCACGGCGAACGCCCCACCGGCCACGGTGGCGCGGCTCGCCCGGGCCGGCGGCGCAGCGACCGGCTCCGGCTCCGGGGTACGTGCCGGAGCGGCGTCCCGGTCGCGTTCGGCGGCGACCAGCTCGCGGACGGCGGGGACCACCTCGCCGGCGAAGCGGCGCAGGTCGTCGGGGTCGTCGCTGCCCAGGATGAAGGTGCCGACGCCCTCCTCCAGCGCCAGCCCCGCCAACTCCTCGGCCCACTGCTCGGCGGGCCCGTTCAGCGGGCCACGCCCGATGGCCGAGAACTCCCCGGAGATGTTGAGCAGCCGACGCACGTCCCGCGGGGACCGCCCGGCCTGCTGCGCGGCGTCGTCGATGATCGCGTTGCCCCTGGCCAGGTCACCGGGCTGGAGGTAGCCCAGCGAGGGCAGCCAACCGTCGGCCCGACGACCGGTGAGCTGCAACATCCGGGGCTTGTACGCGCCCAGCCAGATCGGCACCGGGTGGGCCGGAGCCGGACCGCGCTTGGCACCCACCACCCGGTAGAACTCGCCGTCGACGCGCACTCCGCCACGCGCCTCGACGTCCCAGAGCTGACGGACGACCTCGATGGCCTCCTCCAGCGCCCGTACGCCCTGGCCGGGGGTGAGCCGCCGGCCGCCCATCGCCTCGATGGCATCCCAGAACGCCCCTGCCCCGAGGCCGAGGCCGACCCGGCCGCCGCTGAGCAGATCCAGGCTGGCGACGCTGCGGGCGAGCACCGCTGGCGGGCGCAGCGGGAGGTTCGTCACGTTCGCCGCCAGGTGCACCCGGCTGGTGCGGGCCGCCACGAAGCTCAGCAGCGTCCAGGTGTCGAGGAACGTCGGCTGGTACGGGTGATCCTGGAAGGTGACCAGGTCCAACCCGACCTGCTCGGCCAGGACGGCGACACCGACCGTGCGGTCCGGATTGTCAGCGCTGGGCGTGACGAAGGAGCCGAAGACCAGGTCGTGGCCGTAGTCGCTCATCTGCGAGCCTCCCGATTTCCCCGACGCCTCGGGCGATGCGCCGTTAGCGCAACCTTATGCCATGCAGAACATCTCTTGCCAACAAGGTCTGCCTCGCTGCGGTATTGTCGGGGAATGACGGGTGCCTCTCGCCGGCCGGACCGGCCCGATCCGCTCGACGACGACCTGGGTTGGATGCTCGGCATCGTCTTCCGCCGCTACGTCCGAGCGGCCGAGCACGCGCTCACCGACTTTCCCGGTGGCCCGCGCGGCTACCAACTCCTCACCGCGGCCAGCAACGGGCCGGCCCGAAACCAGGGCGCGATCGCCGAGGAGATCGGCATCGACCGGACCGTCCTCACGTACCTGATCGACGACCTGGAGCGGCCCGGGTTCGTCGCCCGGCGCGCGGACCCGGCCGACCGGCGTAACCGGCTCATCGAGGTCACCGACGCCGGCCGCGCCGCCTGGGAGAAGCAGCGGGTCGCACTGCGGCAGGTCGAGTCGCATCTGCTGGGGGCGCTCACCCCGGCCGAGTCGGCGACGCTGCGGTCACTGCTGCAGAAGGTCGCCTGCTCGGCCCAGGCGGCGGACCCGCTGCGTGACCTCTGCGAGGTGGTGACCCAGGTGCAGGCCGACCCGGAGCCCGCCGCGCGTCGCAGCGGTGCTGCCCCGGCGCGGGGCGGACGAACCGCCACTCCCCGGGGCCGCCGCACCAGACCCGACTGACCTGCGACCGCGACGGGACGGGCCCGCCCCGCACCACCCGACGTCGTCGGTCGAGCGGTGCCGGACAGGCCCGCGATGTCGCTACCGCACCGGTCAGCGCACGTGCACGAAGACCGGGTTCGAGTAGAACCAGAGGTCGTCCCACGGGCTCTCCAGCCCGTCAGCGAGCGGCTCGGCCTCGTCGGTGCTGGTGCCGCGCACCCGCGCGTAGGTGTCCGCCTCGACATTGCGCAGGGTGTGCCGGATGACGTAGCTGTCGCCCCGCCGACGCCAGTCCCGCGGGCCGAACCGGGCCGCCACAGTGGTGGTCGGGTTGGTGTCGGCGTCCAGGCTGGCGCTCGGGCCGGTGATCTGGCCGACGATCAGGTCGACCCGGCGGACCTCGGGCCGATCGCCGTTCGCGTTCACCCCACCCAGCGGGCGGAAGGTGATCTCGATCTCGACATCGGTACGGCTACGACGGCTCACCGTGATCGTCTCGCCGACCTCGGCGGTCCTGCCCTGGGACGTGGCGGTGACGTCGAGGCTGCGGATCAGGTCGCCGGTGGTGACCCAGATCCGACCGTTGCGCAGGCCGTCCATGATGTCGCCGTAGTCCTGGCGGGCGTGCACGTACGTCTTGCTGTACTCGCCCGGCCAGAAGTCGGAGCCGCCCCGGGTCCAGTGCACGTGCGAGTCCGAGGTCGCGGTGATCCACCAGCGCCGGCCCTCGCCGAGCAGTGAGTCCCACAGACCGCCGACCCGGGCGGTCATCTGGTCGAAGCCGCCGTAGGTGGGGTGGTTGCCGTACCCGCCCCGCTTACCGCCGTTGAGCGGGCCGGCCTGGTGACCGGGCGCGCCCTCGAAGCCGATGTAGACGTCCGGCGCGGCGTTGTTGCCGTTGCGGAACTCGCGCGGGGTGTCCTGACCGTAGACGCCGAGACCGGGGGCCGAGCGGGACGCGTGGTGGGCGATCACCAGCGGCTTGTGCGGCATGCCCCGGGCCACCTTGAGGAACTCCACCATCTTGGCCTCGGTGTCGCGGGCCGGGTCGGTGGGGAACGCGTCGTACTTGGCGAACCGGCTCTCCAGCTCGAAGAGCTGCTTCGCCTCGTCCTCGTGGCGCGGGATCATCAGCGTGTGGTGGTCCAGCGAGGGCGCGTCGAACTCCATGCCCCAGAACTGGAGCACCTCGGGGACCAGCTTGCGGGACCGCAGCAGGTCGGGGTACGCCTGCTCGATGTTCACCTTCGAGTGCGTGGGTCCACCGTGGTCGGTGCACATCGCCCAGGTCAGGCCGAAGTTCTTCGCCATGATGGCATTGGTGACGATCGGGTAGACCGCGTCCGCGCCCTTGTGGAAGACGATCGGGGACTTCGTGGTGTCGAACTCACCGCTGTACTCGGAGTGGATGTGGTGGTCCCCCGCACGCCACACCCGGTTCTTGGAATCACCCCGGTCGGTCTTGTCGTCGTCACCCGGCCGGCGGTCCTCGTCGGCCCAGGCCGCGCCGGCACCGACCAGTGGGCTGGCCGCGGCCAGCGTCGCGCCGACGCCCGCGTACTTGACCAGCTTGCGCCGGGACAGCTGCGCGTGCTCGGTCTCTTCGGGATGCTTGTCTCTCACCTGAGAGCCTCTCCTCGATCAAGTGAATGCTCTTTCGATCAAGGAGCCTCGGAGAAGGCGGTGAACAGCCGCCGTACGCAGCGGGTGCGCGCAATGAACACCCTGCCCCGACCTGGTCGAAGCGTCGGGCCGGACAGCAGCGGGTCACCCCGTGATCGCGCGGCGTCCACTCCGGCCCGCCCCGGCGGGGGCGGGCCAGGGCGTTGGTCGACGGTCCCCCTCCGACGGCCCGGTCAGATCCGGGCGCGCGGCAGCCAGCCCAGGAAGCGGAGCCGGACCCGGGGCAACGGCATCGTGGGCAGATCCTGAGCGGCGGCGACGAGGCAGGAGCCGAGATAGACCGCGAGGGAGGCGCGCGCTCCACCGAACTCGGCGAGCAGTTGGCTCTGCTTGGTGGCGCAGGGCCACTCACGGCCGCATCCGGTGCAGGTCCAGCTCGGCGGGTTGGGGAGGTGCTCCGGCAGCTTGGCCCGCCGGTAGCGACCGACGACGCTGTTGTCCGAGCGCACATCGCGTCGCCGGGTCGCGGGACCTTCGTTGCGATGGACCACCGGACGGGCGCCGGGCAGGTAACGCCCGACGGTGCCGAAGAGCACGCCGACGCGGATCAGGGCGTCGGGCCCGACGTGCTGGGTCAGCAACGCGGTCATCAGGTAGTGCCCCAGCAGGTCGAAGGCGTCACGGTGCAGACCCAGGTCGCGGCAGAGGTCGACGAACCCCGGCGTGGTCAGCGGCACCCGGTCGTCGAGTGCGCGGCGCAGCACCTCCCGGAGCCCACGACCGAGCATCTCCAGCGCGTCCCCCTCGCCCAGACCCAGGCTGTCCTCGTCCGCCACCCGGGCCAGCGCCTCGGCGACGGCCAGCCGAACGACGCGGTCAGGATCGGTACCGTCCAACGCTTCCCCCTCCGTGCGTCGGCCTCCCGGCGGTGAGCCGGTTGGTCATCCTCCGACGAATCATGAACAAGATTTCGCTGTCGGCCACGCGGGTGGCTAGGACAGCAGGCGCAGAACCGTGTGGCGCGCTAGCCGGAAAACGAAGTCGAGCTGCTGACACATCGCAGTGATGCGTAGGACGGCACGTCGGTGATTGCCGTATGGTGAAATTCCCATCTACGGATATTGCGTCTCACCATCGGTGAATGGTCCGACCAGATCCGACACGCTCAACCGGTCGCTGCCGTCCCGCTCGCGACGTTCCACCGCACCGCCGGCCGACGATGTGCCGGGTCACCGCCGAGCACCCCGGCACGTCCCGAACCTGCCGCCGGCACCCGTTCCAGCACCCGGCGGCACCTCCACCGGACGGAGACAGCGGATGACGTCATCGCCAGTGCAGACCCACCAGTTCGACAGCCGTGACCCAACGGCGATCCAGGAATTCCTGTCCGACACGTACGACCCGAAACTGCGCATTCACAGCAGGAACGGATACCGGCTCACCCACCACCGCGTCGACACCGGTCCCTTCGCCATCGCGACCACCCGCCAGACCGGACACCTCGAGATCGATGCCAGCACCCTCGGCGGGCTGGTCATCGGTCGCACCCGCACCGCACGCGTCGACCGCTCCTGCGCCGGCTCGGCCCACCGGTTCGGCCCCGGCGACGTCTTCCTCGTCACCAGGCCGCAGGAGCCGTGCAGCGTGCACTGGCACCCCGGTGAGGTGGAGCTCTGCGTACTGGACCTGTCGGTGCTGGCGCAGGTGGCCACCACCGCGCCCGCCCGCCGGCCGGGTCGGATCGAGTTCACCGAACTCAGCGCCGCCAGCACGGATCTCGCCCGGCAGTGGCGCAACACCACCAGCTTCGTCCGCGACGTCGTGTTGAACAGCCCGGCCGCCGGGGCACAGCCGCTGGTGATCGGCAACGCCGCCCGGATGCTGGCCGCGGCGGCGCTCGCGGTCTTTCCCAACACCGCGTTCACCGAACCGACCGCCGCGGACCGGAACGACGCCACCACCGCCACGCTGCGACGGGCGACCACGTTTCTGGAGGAGCACGCCGAGCGGAACATCAGCGCGGCCGACATCGCCAGCGCCGCCGGCGTCTCCCTCCGGGCGGTTCAACTCGCCTTCCGCCGCCACCTCGGCACCACCCCGATGGCCTACCTGCGTCGAGTCCGGCTCGTCCGGGCGCACCACGACCTGGTCCGCGCCGACCCGCGCCAGGAGACCGTCTCGGCGATCGCCAGTCGGTGGGGATTCGCCAGCCACAGCAGGTTCACCGCGCGATACCACGCCAGCTTCGGCGTGCCGCCGCGCGAGACGCTGAATGCCTGAGACCCCCGCACCGGACGCCGCCAGCCGGGCGACCGGCGGTCAACCGAGAACGCGGGCGAGGCGTCGAACGGCCTCGTCCATGAGGTCGGGTGCCGCTGCCGCGTAGGTGAGGCGTAGGTGCGGGGCCGGGGGGTCGGCCGCGTACCAGGGTCGGCCCGGGAAGACGGCGACGCCCTCGGCCGCCGCGGCGGCGGCCACTGCCGCCTCGTCGGTGCCGGCGGCGAGGCGCACCCAGAGGTGCATACCGCCACGTGGGATCGCTTGGGGGGCAATGCCTGGCAGATGCCGGCGCAGCGCGGTCAGCAACGCGTCACGGCGTATCCGGAGGGCAGTGCGCAGTGCCCGGCGATGCCGCAACCACGACGGAGAGGTGAGGAAGTCGATCGCCGCCTGTTGCAGTGGTCCGGCGACGAAGAAGTCGTCGAGCAGCCGGGCGGCGCGCAGTCGCGCTCCGGCCGGGCCACGGGCTCCGATGGCGGCCACGCGCAGCCCGGGGGCGGTCGACTTGGTCAGCGAACGAAGGTAGATGACGTGACCGTCGGGATCATCCCTGGCCAGCGGCGGCGGTGCCGGTTCGTCGATGGTGAGGTCACGGGCGTAGTCGTCCTCGATCAGGAACGCCCCGGCGTCGCGTACGACCTCGGCGACCTGCGCCCGGCGGTGCTCCGCCAGCGTCGCGCCGTGCGGGTTGGCGTACAGGGGCTGGCAGTAGAAGAGCCGAGCGTCGGTGCGGGCGAACGCGGCGGCGAGTTGGTCGGGCCGTACCCCGTCGGCATCAGCCGGCACGGGCACCACCCGCAGCCCGGCCGCGCGGGCGGCGGCCAACGCGCCCAGGTAGGTCGGCGACTCGACCAGCAGGGCGTCGCCGGGCGCGGTGAGAGCCCGCATCGCGGACGACAGGGCGGCCTGCCCGCCGGGGCAGATCACCATGTCCTCGGCGTGCAGCCCCGCCCCGACCTCGCGGGCGAACCAGGCGCGCAGGTCGGCGCGGCCCTCGACCGGCCCCCGCTGCCAGCTCGCCGGCTGGCGGGCGGCTCGGGTGAGGGCGGCGCCGAGCGCAGCGGCGGGCTGCAGGTCCGCGTCGAGGTAGCCACCGGACAGCGGGATCGTCCCGGCGGGCGTCAGCGCCAACAGGGCCTGCATCTCATCCTGACCGAACCGGCGGGGCCCGAGCGCGACGGTCTGCCAGGACAGGTCGGGTACGCCCGGCTCGTCCGGCGCGGTGGCCACAAAGGTGCCTCGGCCGGGTCGCGCCTCGATCAGCCCCTCGGCCGCCAACTGTCGGATGGCCTCGGCGACGGTGACCGGCGAGGCCTGGTGTCGGGCGGTCAACTCTCGTACCGAGGGCAGCCGGGCGCCGGGGCCGGCGACGGCCGCGAGGGTCCGCAGATCTTGGATAACGCGTTGGGCTGCGTTACCGTTCTCCATGACGGACAAGAGTAGCGCTACTGCGGGAAACACGGTAACAGCGGACCGGATCTCCGGGCTCGGCCTCGGCGCCCTGGGCGTGCTCGGCTTCAGCCTGTCGCTTCCGGTCACCCGCATGGCGGTGCAGCAACTCGACCCGTGGTTCGTCGCCTTCGGCCGGGCTGTCGGCGCGGGGCTGCTGGCCTGGGCGTACCTGCGCCTCACCGGCGCACCGCGGCCCACCCGCGGTCAGTGGCGACGGCTGCCGATCGTCGCCCTCGGAGTCGTCGTCGGCTTTCCCCTGTTCACCTCGTTGGCGCTTCTCACCCAGACCTCCGCGCACAGCGCGGTCGTCATCGCCGCGCTGCCCGCGATGACGGCCGTGTTCGCGGTACTGCGGGCCGGCGAACGCCCACCGCCGCTGTTCTGGATCGTGAGCGCCGGCGGGCTGCTGGCGGTTCTCGCCTTCCTCGGCGTCAGTGGCGCGGTACGCGGCGCCCTCACCCTGCCCGACCTGTTCCTGCTCGCGGCGGTCGTGCTCTGCGGCCTCGGCTACGCCGAGGGCGGCGCGCTCGCCCGCGAGCTGGGCGGCGCCCGGACGATCTGTTGGGCGTTGCTGCTCTCGCTGCCCATCACCGTTGCGGTCACGGCCGTCGCCGCCGCCGTCAGTCCGCCACGGGCCGACGCTCTCGGCTGGTCGGCGTTCGGCTATCTCACCGGAGTCTCGATGTTCCTGGGCTTCTTCGCCTGGTACGCGGGCCTGGCCCGGGGCGGTGTGGCGCAGGTGGGCCAGGTCCAACTCGCCCAGCCGGTGCTGACCCTGGGATGGTCGGCGCTGCTGCTCGGCGAGGTGGTCTCCCCCGCCTCGATCGCGGCGGCGCTGGCGGTGCTGGGATGCGTCGTGGCGACCCAGCGCATACGACAGAGCCCACGGATGGTCGCGGCGCGACGCGAGGCCGGCTAGCCCCGGTCGCGCTCGCGGCTGTCGCGGGCGGTCTGCACCTCGGGCACCGATGCCTCCAGCAGATCGGCGAGGCCGCGCAGTTGCTCCGCGACCCGGGCGCCGAGGGGGGTCAGCGAGTATTCGACGCGCGGTGGGATCGCGGTGAGCACCTCGCGGGTGAGCATCCCGTCGCGTTCGAGGGTCTGCAGGGTCTGGGAGAGCATCCGCTCGCTGACCCCGTCGATGCGCCGACGCAGCGCGTTGAAGCGGTAGCGGCCCTCTCCGAGCGCCAACAGGGCCAGCGAGGCCCATTTCGAGGTGACGTCCTCGAAGGCCGCGCGGGAGGTGCAACCCCGGGCGAAGACATCGCTGACGAATTCCTGGGTAGGCCCCGCCGGGTCCTGGGCCGGCATGTCGCTCACCTCACCAGCCTAACCCACGCTGCCCTTCGATTAGTACTGTAGATTCGTAAGTGCCTGCTGATCTGATACTACCTCCGGAGGTTCCCATGCCCACCTATGCCGTCACCGGCGCCACCGGCCGACTGGGCCGCCTGGTGATCGGGCACCTGCTCGACAACGGGGTGCCCGCCACCGACATCGCCGCCATCGTCCGCAGCCCGGAGAAGGCCGCCGACCTCGCCAGGCGCGGCGTCGAGATCCGCAAGGCCGACTACGACGACCCGTCGACGCTGCCCGGAGCCGTGGCCGGCGTACGCCGCCTGCTGCTCATCTCCGGCGACACCCCCGGTCAGCGCGTCGCGCAGCACACCGCGGTCATCGACGCCGCCAAGCTCGCGGGCGTCGAGCGTCTCGTCTACACGAGCATCCTGAAGGCCGACACCACCGCGAACCCGCTCGCCCCTGAGCACAAGGCCACCGAGGAGGTGCTCGCCGCGTCCGGTCTGGCCTACACCGTGCTGCGCAACGGCTGGTACACCGAGAACTACACCGACCAGCTACCGCAGTACCTGGGGTCCGGCACGATCCTCGGCGCCACCGGCGGCAGCAAGATCTCCGCGGCGACCCGGGCCGACTACGCGGGGGCGGCCGTTGCCGCGCTGACCCGGGAGGAGGACGGCAACGCCGTCTACGAACTGGGCGGTACGGCGTTCACCTTCGACGAGCTGGCCGAAGCCGTCACCGAGGTGACCGGTACCACTGTCGTTCACCAGGACATGTCCGCCGCCGAGCTGGCCTCGGCCCTGGAGAACGTCGGCCTGGACGCGGGCACCGCCGGTTTCGTCGCCGCGCTCGACCAGTCCATCGCCGACGGCGAGCTGGCGACCGACAGCGACGACCTGAGCCGATTGATCGGTCGGCCGAGCACTCCGTTGCGCGACGCCGTCCGGGCGGCGCGGGCCTGACCGGGGTCATCGCCGATGCGGGCGGCGGTGGCACGACGCCGTCGCCCGTCACCCCTATCCTCGGCGCCATGGTGCGGCACATCGACGACCGGCTCACCCGGCACGCGGGGCGTTCCACACTGTCCGATCCGGGCAGTCAGGCGTCAGCCCGGTGAGCGGCGACGTGGTCATCCGCGCCGCCGTGGCGCAGGACGACCCCGAGCTGGTCTTCGACGTGCTGTGGCAGCTCGCTCCGGACGACGTACGGCCGCACGCCGACCGGCTCGCCACCGCCTGGCGTGACCTGCACGCCCAGGCCGGCCGCCGCCTCCTGCTGGCCGTCGCCGGGGACACCTTCGTGGGCACCCTGGACACCGTCGTCGTCCCCAACCTCACCCACGGGGCGCGACCGTACATGGTGGTGGAGAACGTGGTGGTCACGTCCGGCTGGCGTCGTCGTGGAGTCGCCCGGGCCCTGATGCTGGCGGCGCTCGACGAGGCGACGGCGGCCGGCTGCTACAAGGTCCAACTGGTATCGAACGCCACCCGCACCGACGCGCACCGGTTCTACGCGTCCCTCGGGTTCGCGCAGTCCGCCCTCGGCTACCGCCGGTACCTCACCACCACGACGTGACGCCGAGGGCTACCCCGCCCCGCCCGACTACTCCGCCTCGTCCTGCTCCTCGGTGAGCTCGACCAGGACGTCGGCGGCGTCCCGGTTCCCGCCGTCGGCGAGTCGGCGAAGCTCACCGACGTCGGCCCGCTCCGCGGCCAACTCGACGAGTTGGTCAGCGGCATCCTTGTCGCCCCGGTCGGCGAGACGCCGCAACTCGCCCATGTCGCCGAGTTCGGTGGCGAGTTCGACGAGCTGGGCCGCCGCGTCGGCGTTGCCGTCCTCAGCCAGCTGACGCAGTTCGGTGAGGTCACCCCGTTCCCCCGCGAGCTCGACGAGCTGGTCGACCGCGTCCCGGTCACCGTCAGTGGCCCGTCGACGCAGGTCGGCAGGATCAGGGTCGGACATCGCGCACCTCTTCGCAGCTGGCGCAGGCCGGGGCCGGTCCCGCTCACCATCGAGAACCTAGACCAGCGGGCGTCGCCCGCGGTACTACGTGGAGCAGAACGCCGCGTTTACCCGCGCGCTGTCCCGGGCTCGGACGCTGACCATCCCCCGCAGCGGCCACGACGCCATCAACCGGGCCCACCGCAGGATCGTCGAGCCCCTCGCCGAGTTCTTTGCGGCGCCGGTGCCGCCGCACCGGGCGGCTCACTCCTGAGGGGTCACACGATCGCCCACCGTCGTGGATCTTGGCTAGGCTGGTGGGCATGCCCACACACCATCCGCACCGCCGCACGATCGAGCCGGTCGACTGGTGAGTGACGCCCCCGCGCCCACCCAGCGAGGTGGGCCGGAACCGCCGTCGCGGCACCGGTCGGGTTGGGCCAACCAGTGCGCCCACCTCGCCCGGTCCCGTCCCTTCGAGGTCGCCATCGTCGTGGTCATCCTCGCCAACGGCATCGTCCTCGGCCTGGAGACGTACGACGACCTGAGCCCCGCCGACAGCGCGCTGCACGGGCTGGAGCTGTTCTTCCGGGCCGTCTTCGTCGTCGAGATCGCCATCCGGTTGGCCGCGTACGGGCGGCGTCCGCAGGACTTCTTCCGGCACGGCTGGAACGTCTTCGACTTCGTGGTGATCGCGGCGATCTTCGTACCCGGACTGCACGGTGACTCGGCGTTGCTGCGGGTCGTGCGCGTCGCCCGCATGGTCCGCCTGGTGCGGTTCTCGCCAGGTCTGCGGACCATCGTCTCCGCACTCTGGCGCAGCCTGCCGGGCGTCACCGGGTTCCTCGCCCTGGCCGTGGTGACGCTCTACGTCTACGGGATGGCCGGCTGGCTCATCTTCGGCGACAGATACCCGCAGGAGTACGGCGACATCGGCCGGTCACTGTTGACGTTGTTCGTGCTGTTGTCTCTGGAGACGCTGCCGGACCTCATCGAGCAGGGCATGGAGATCTCACCGTGGACGCTGCTCTACTACGTCAGCTACGTGGTCATCACCGTCAACCTGCTGCTCAACATCCTCATCGCGGTCATCGTCAACTCCATGGAGGAGGCCCGCCGACTGGAGATGACCGAGCGACTGGCCCCCGGCTACGACGAGGACGGCGACGGCGTACCGGACGAGGTTGACCGGATCGCGCTCACCCAACGACTGGACGATCTGCGGGCGGTCATCACCGAGTTGGAGCGCGAGCTACGCATCGACCGGGACGACGGGCACGGTCGATCCCACCGGGACAACGCCCGCGCCAAACGGTGATCCGACGCTCGCACCGCGTTCCCGCGTTCGATGCCCGCACACCCGCACCTTCATGTAGCCGATCCCCGCGCCCGCCGGGCGGTGCGTCTCGGAATGCCAGTGGGGTGACCGCTGTCATCCCCCAGGTACCGTGGAGTGCCATGACGAGGGATTCCAGCGCGGTCCGCGAGGAGTTGCTACGGCTGCGCGAACAGGCCGAGGCTCAGGCCACCGCCCTTGACGGCGACCTCCGGAGCCTCTTCGAGGCGTCCCGCTCGTCCAACGCCGATGACGAGCACGACCCCGAGGGCAGCACGATCGCCTTCGAGCGCGCGCAGCTCACGGCCGTCCTGGACGCGACCCGCCGACGCCTGGCCGAGCTGGACGTCGCGCTGGGACGGGTCGACGACGGCAGCTACGGCCTGTGCGAAGGCTGTGGCAGCCCGATCCCCGCCGAGCGCCTCGCCGCCCGCCCGTCGGCGCGCACCTGCGTGACCTGCGCCAGCCGACGGTGACGGCCACCGTCGACCGGCGGGCGTCTCAGTCGATGGCGGGGCTGCGCCGTTCCAACAGAATGACGTCGCGCCAGCGTCCGTGGTGGCGGCCGACCCGCTCACGGACGCCGATGACCCGGAATCCGGCCCGCTGGTGCAGCGCCAGGCTGGCGGCGTTCTCCGGGAAGACTCCAGACTGGATCGTCCAGACACCGTCGGCCTCGGTGGAGGTGATCAACGCGTCCAGCAGCAGTCGCGCGATGCCACGGCCCTGGGCGGCCGGGTCGACGTACACGGAGTGCTCCACCACACCGGCGTACACCGCGCGGGTCGAGGTCGGCGAGACGGCGACCCAGCCGAGCACCGTTCCACCCGGGTCGACGGCCACGAACCGGTGCCCGCCCAGTCGAGCGGCACTGAACGCCGCCCAGCCGGGCGCGGTGACCTCGAAGCTGGCGTCACCGGTGTCCAGGCCGGCCTGATAGATCGTCAGGACCCGGTCGGCGTCGGCGTCGGTCATGGGCCGCACGGTGATGTCGACCATCAGCACGTTCCTTTCCGGGCGGGCGACCACCCCGTCTCGGCTCGCTGGCCTGACGTTCCTTGATCAGGTGATGAGAAATAGCTAATGAGGTCGTCTCCAAGCTACTTTTCATCACCTGATCAAGGGAAGCGGATGGACCGAGGTCGCTAGAAGTCGTCGTCGAAGGCGACGGTGCCGGTCACCCCGACCTGGTACGCCGACACCCGCCGCTCGAAGAAGTTGGACAGCTCCTGCACGTCCTGCAACTCCATGAAGCCGAACGGGTTGCTCGACCCGTAGTGCGGCGCGATGCCGAGCTGGGCGAGGCGACGGTCGGCGACGTGCTGGAGGTACTCCCGCATGTCGGCCAGGGTCAGACCGGGCACCCCCTGACCCACCAGGTCCTCGGCGAACTGCACCTCACACTCGACCGCCTCGGTGAGCATCCGGCGAACCTGGTCGGCGAGGTCGTCGTCGAACAGGTCCGGCTCCTCGGCGCGGACGGTGTCGACGACGTCGAACGCGAACGCCATGTGCATGGACTCGTCGCGGAACACCCAGTTGGTGCCCGAGGCGAGACCGTGCAGCAGGCCACGGGAGCGCAGGAAGTAGACGTAGGCGAACGCGCCGTAGAAGAACAACCCCTCGATGCAGGCGGCGAAGCAGATGAGGTTGAGCAGGAACGTGCGCCGGTCCTCGCGGGACCGCAGCTCCCGCAGGTCGTTGAGCGAGTCGATCCACCGGAAGCAGAACTCCGCCTTGCGACGAATCGAGGGGATGTTCTCGATGGCCGCGAAAGCCTCGAAGCGCTCCGTCTCGTCGGGGACGTAGGTGTCGAGCAGGTTGAGGTAGAACTGGACGTGCACGGCCTCCTCGAACAGCTGGCGGGACAGGTAGAGGCGACCCTCCGGGCTGTTGACGTGCTGATAGAGGTTGAGCACCAGGTTGTTGGCGACGATCGTGTCGCCGGTGGCGAAGAACGCCACCAGGCGGCTGACCAGGTGCCGTTCGGCTGGCGACAACCTGTCCAGGTCGGCGAGGTCGGCGTGCAGGTCGACCTCCTCGACAGTCCAGGTGTTGCGGATCGCGTCGCGGAACCGGTCGAAGAAGTGCGGGTAGCGCATCGGGCGCAGAGTGAGGTCCATCCCGGGGTCGAGCAGCATGTGCGTGGTCCTCGTGTCGGTGGTGCTGGCGTCGGTGGTGGCGGCTTCGGGAACGGTCACTGGCATGCCTCGCACGACTCGGGGTTCTCCAGCGAGCAGGCGAGCGCCTCCGCGTCGAGGGCCACGGACGCGAGAGCGACGGGTGCGACGGGTGCGACGGCGCTGACGGTGGCCTGCTGGATCCGCGTCGCGGGACGCGAGCGCAGGTAGTAGGTGGTCTTCAGCCCGGCCTTCCAGGCATAGAGGTACATCGAGGAGAGCTTGCCGATGGTCGGCGCGGCCAGGAACAGGTTCAGCGACTGGGACTGGTCGATGAACGGAGCACGGGCGGCGGCCAGGTCGATCAGCGCCCGCTGCGGCAGCTCCCACGCGGTGCGGAACAGCTCCCGTACGCCGACCGGCAGCTCGGCGATGTCCTGCACCGACCCCTCCGCCCGCTTGATGGCCGAACGGATCCGTTCGGTCCACAGACCGCGGGCCTTCAGCTCGCGTACCAGAGCGGTGTTGACCTGGAGGAACTCCCCCGACAGGGTCTCGCGCTTGAACAGGTTGGACACCTGCGGCTCGATGCACTCGTAGCACCCGGCGATCGAGGCGATGGTCGCCGTCGGCGCGACCGCCACCAGCAGCGAGTTGCGCAGCCCGTGCGCCGCGACCTCTTCCCGCAGGGCCGCCCAACGTGCCGTCTGCGTACCCTCGACACCCCACAGGTCGGGCTGGAGCTGGCCCCGCGCGGCCCGGGTCTGCGGGTACGCCGGGTGCGCGCCGAACTCGCGCGCCAGGTCGGCGGAGGTCTCCAGCGCGGTCAGGTACAGCTCCTCGCTGATCCGGGTGGACAGCTCGCGGGCGGCCGGCGAGTCGAACGGCAGCCGCAACGCGAAGAAGGCGTCCTGCAGGCCCATCAGCCCGAGCCCGACGGGCCGCCAGCGGGGGTTGCTCGCCGCCGCCTGCGCGGTCGGGTAGTAGTTGATGTCGATGACCCGGTCGAGGAAGGTCACCGCGGTCCGCACCGTCGCGCGCAGCCGCTCCCAGTCGATGCCGTCGGCGCTGAGGTGGGCGGCGAGGTTCACCGAGCCGAGGTTGCACACGGCGGTCTCGGCGTCACTGGACACCTCGACGATCTCGGTGCAGAGATTCGACAGGTGCACGACGTTGCCCGGCTCGGCGGTCTGGTTGCAGAGCCGGTTCGACGCGTCCTTGAAGGTCATCCACCCGTTGCCGGTCTGGGCGAGGGTCCGCATCATCTTCCCGTACAGCTCCCGCGCCGGGACCTGCCGCACGTAGCGGCCCTGCGCCTCGGCCTGCCGGTACGCGGCGTCGAACCGCTCCCCCCACAGGTCGGGCAGCTCGGGCACCTCGTGCGGGTCGAACAGCGACCACGGCTCGTCGGCCTCGACCCGACGCATGAACTCGTCCGGCACCCAGTTGGCCAGGTTCAGGTTGTGGGTGCGGCGGGCGTCCTCGCCGGTGTTGTCCCGCAGTTGCAGGAACTCCTCGATGTCCGGGTGCCACGGCTCCAGGTAGACGCAGGCAGCGCCCTTGCGTCGGCCACCCTGGTTGACCGCGGCGACGCTCGCGTCCAGCGTGCGCAGCCACGGCACGATCCCGTTGGACTGCCCGTTCGTGCCCCGGATCAGCGCGCCCCGGGAGCGGACCCGGGAGTACGCGATGCCGATGCCCCCGGCGAACTTGGACAGGTTGGCGACCTGGGCGTACCGGGCGTAGATCGAGTCCAGCTCGTCGAGCGGGGAGTCGACCAGGTAGCAGGAGGACATCTGGGTGTGCCGGGTGCCGGAGTTGAACAAGGTCGGTGAGCTGGGCAGGTAGGCCAGGCTGGACATCAGCCGGTAGAAGTCGACCGCCTCGCCCGCCGTCCGGGACAGGCCGCAGGCCACCCGCAGCAGCCAGTACTGCGGGGTTTCCAGCACCAGTCTGCTGGTGGGGTGGCGCAACAGATAGCGGTCGTACACCGTGCGCAGGCCGAAGTACTCGAACCGGCGGTCGCCGTCCGGGTCGATGGCGTCATCGAGCGTCGCGGCGTGTGCGGCGACGAAGACGGCGGTGTCGTCACCGATCAGGCCCTCGGCGTGGCCGACCCGGATCGCCGCGCTGAACGAGGTGATGCCCTGTCGACGCACCTCCTTGTCGACGTAGCCGGCCAGCAGCCGCGCGGCCAGACGCGAGTACTGCGGCTCCTCACCGATCATCTCGGCGGCGGTCTGGATGGACAGCCGGTCGAGTTCGGCAGTGGTCGCGCCGTCGTAGAGGCCGCTGATGGTGCGGGTAGCCACCCGCAACGGGTCGACGTCGGTCAGGTCGTCGGCCCACCGCTCGACCGCCCGGACGATTCTGTTCACGTCCACGGGTTCGGTGCCGCCGTCGCGCTTGCGGACCTGCATCGGCGTCCGCCGCACTGTCGCGTCGCCGCTGGCCGGGACTACCTCGGTGACTGTCACCACTCGCTCCTCGGAGTTCGAGACCTGGTGGCCCGGACGCGAGGAGACAGACACCGACGGACGCACGCCGGCAGCGGCGTGGGTCAGGTGGCGTCAGCCGTCCCACGCGGCCTCGGACCGCCGCCCACCCGGGTGCGGGTACGCGGCGCGCTGGCAGGTCTTCGGACTCGCGGGCACGACCGGGCTCGCCGGTCTCCTACTGGCCGTCGCTTCCCAGGCCGAATTGGTGGCCCAGTGCTCATGACGGCTGTCGTTCCCACTCACCGCTGCGGGACAGTCCCGGATTTCCACCGGGTTCCCTGTTGCCTCGACCGCACTGGATGAGCGGCCGAACCAGCTGCGCTCGACACCATATATAGGGACGCAGCCGTTGTCACACCCCACATGTCGGTCTCGGGCGTGTCGACGGCGATGCGGTGACCACCGTCACCAACCCCCGGGAGCACGCAGCAGCCGACCGACGCCGGGCACCGGAGACGGGGCTCCGCGCACGGGTGTCGACATTCGACAAAGATGTGACGTATCGGGGCCGTGGCACTGGAGGCCACGCCTATACGTCGCCGTCGATACGTTGCGGCGAGGTGGAACATCCAATCTCCGGGGTCCGCCGCGCGCGTCGAGTTGGCCTGCCAACCGGCATGATCGGCGTCAAGGCGGATCGGCGGGAGCGGGAAAACATCATATGTCTGCACGCCAGAGGTGATCGACAACGTTGACGCGCTGGAGCAGCCCTCCGTATACTCCCAGTGATCATCTGATCTTTAGCCTAGCTGGGCGAGGAGCGCATGCCGCAGATCACTGCCGTCACCGTCGAAGACGTCCGCTTCCCCACCTCCCTGACCGCTGACGGGTCAGACGCCATGAACAAGGACGGCGACTACTCGGCGGCCTACGTCGTCCTGCACACCGACGGCGTCGACGGCGTGGGCGCGCCACTCGCGGGACACGGCCTGACCTTCACCATCGGCCGAGGCAACGACATCGTCGCGGCGGCGGCAGTCCACCAGGCACAGCTCCTCGTCGGCCAGGACGTGGCAACGATGGCGGCGGACATGGGCGCGGTCTACCGCCTGCTCACCTCCGACTCGCAACTGCGGTGGCTCGGCCCCGAGAAGGGCGTCGTCCACCTGTCCCTCGCCGCCGTGCTGAACGCGTCATGGGACCTGGTCGCCCGGGTCGCCGACAAACCGCTGTGGCGGCTGCTCGTCGACATGACCCCCGAGCAACTCGTCGACATCGCGGACCTGCGCTACCTCTCCGACGCGCTGACCCGCGACGAGGCACTGGCCATCCTGCGGGCCAAGGAGAGCACGAAGGCCGCCCGCCTCGCCGAGCTCGACCGGACCGGCTACCCCGCCTACACCACCTCGGCGGGCTGGCTCGGCTACGGCGACGACAAGCTGCGCCGACTGTGCCAGGAGGCGGTCGACTCCGGCTACGGCTACGTCAAGCTCAAGGTGGGCGCCAACCTCGAGGACGACATCCGCCGATGCGCCATCGCGCGGGAGATCCTCGGGCCGGATCGCAACCTCATGATCGACGCCAACCAGGTGTGGGACGTCGGTCAGGCCATCGACTGGGTCACCGCCCTCGCCCGGTTCACGCCACTGTGGATCGAGGAGCCGACCAGCCCCGACGACATCCTGGGCCACGCTGCCGTCCGACGCGCCGTCGCTCCGATCGGCGTCGCCACCGGCGAGCACTGCCACAACCGGGTGATGTTCAAGCAGCTCTTCCAGGCCGAGGCCATCGACTTCTGCCAGCTCGACACCGGCCGGTTGGCCAGCATCAACGAGATCGTCGCCGTGCTGCTGCTGGCCGCGAAGTTCGACGTCCCGGTGTGCCCGCACGCCGGCGGTGTCGGGCTGTGCGAGATGGTCCAACACGTGTCGGTGCTCGACTACGTCGCGATCTCGGGGGACCTCACCAACCGGGTCACCGAGTTCGTCGACCACCTGCACGAGCACTTCACCGATCCCTGCATCATCCGCGACACCGGTTCCGGCAGCGGATACGTCCTGCCCAGCCAGCCCGGCTACTCCACCCGGATGCGTCCGGAGTCGGTGGCGCTCTACCGTTTCCCCGACGGCCACTACTGGGCGGCGACAGACCCGACTACCGTGTCATCTCCGGAGGCGGCGTACGTGATCGCGGGTGGGAAGGCCACCCCCGCCGGCCGTTAGGGGGGACATGTCACGCACCGACGAAGTGGTCAACGGCATCAAGCGGATGATCCTCGAAGGGCAGTTCCGGCCCGGAGACCGGCTGCCCATCGAGAAGGACCTCGCCGAGCAGCTCGGTGTCTCGCGGGGCTCCCTGCGCGAGGGGATGTCGGCCCTGTCGATCCTGGGGATCGTCAACATCCGGCAGGGCGACGGCACCTACGTCACCAACCTCGACGCGCCGCAACTGCTGGCCCCGATGAATTTCGTGGTGGACTTCCAGGGCCAGGGCGACCCCCGGCACATCCACACCGTCCGCCGGCTGCTGGAGTGCGAGGCCGCCTGCCTGGCCGCGACCAGGATCACCGACGAGGCCCTGGCCCAGGCGGGTGACCTGCTCGACGAGGCGGCCCGGTTGGTCGGCCAGTCGCCGCCGGACCACGAGCGGATCATGGAGATCGACATCGCCTTCCACCGGATCATCGCGGTGCACGCCGAGAATCCGGTGCTCGTCGGTCTGATCGAAGCCTTCGCCGGGCGCACCCTCCGTGGCCGGCTCTGGCGGAGTCTGCACGAGGAGGGCGCGGACCTGCGCACCCATGACGAGCACGTGGCGATTCTGAAGGCCCTCGTGGCACGGGACCCGGAGCGGGCGCGCACCCGGATGGCCAACCACCTGATCGGTGTGGAGGAGTCGTTGCAGGGGTTACCCGACGACGCTGACGCCAGCATCGAGACGGCCCGGTCGTGACCGACCCTCACGGCTGGACGTCGAGCAGCCCCTCGTCGTACAGCGCCGTCCAGAGTTGATCCGGGACGTCGACACCGGACCGACGCAGGGTCTCGGTCACCTGGGCGTCGTCGCGCATGCCGACAACGGTCGAGACCACGGCCGGGTGACGACGGACGAACGCCAACGCCGCCTGGGGCAGCGTGACGCCGTACGTCTGACAGACCCGCGCTATCCGGCGGGCGTGGTCGATCACCTCTGCCTGCGCCTGCCGGTAGTCGTAGACGGCGTCGGTCGACGGCATGTCCCGGGCCAGCAGCCCCGAGTTGTAGACACCGGCGACCACCACGCCGACGTGGCGGGCCTGCGCGGCGGGTAGCAGGTCGGTCAGCGCGCCCTGCTCCAGGAGGGTGTACCGGCCGGCGCACATCACCATGTCCACGTCGGTCTCCGCCACGAAGCGGGCCAGCATCGCCGACTGGTTCATTCCCGCACCGACGGCGCCGATCACGCCCTGCTCCCGCAGCTCCACCAGGGCCGGGATCGCCTCGTTCGCCGCCCGTTGCCAGTGCTCGTCCGGGTCATGCAGATACACCACGTCGATCCGGTCCAGGCCGGTGCGCCGAAGGCTCGCCTCGAGCGAACGGCGGACGCCATCGCGGCTGAAGTCCCAGACCCGGCGGTGGTCGGCGGGAACGTCGAACCCCTCCGGATCCCGCTGGTGCGCCGTCTCCGGTGACGGCACGAGCAGTCGGCCGACCTTCGTCGACACCACGTACTCGCCGCGGGGGCGGGAGCGCAGGGCCGCGCCCAGCCGTCGTTCGGACAGGCCCAGCCCGTAGTGCGGTGCGGTGTCGAAGTATCGGATGCCGCCTGCCCACGCGGTGTCCACGGCGGCGGCGAACTGCTCGTCGGACGTCGCCCGGTAGAGATTGCCGCCCTGGGAGGCGCCGAAGCCCAGTGGGCTCAGCCGCGGCGGCGGTGCAGCGCCGCCGCGGCTCGGCGGACCCGCGGGACCCCGGGCACCTCCCTGGACGGCCGCCGTCACCGCTCGTCCCGACCCACGCTGGTGCTGCCGGTCATCGCGGCGACCAGATCGTCGGTGGTGGCCTCGTCGGCGCGGAGTTGGGCCGCGCGCCGGCCGAGGCGCAGCACCTCGACCCGGTCGGCGATCTCGAGGACCTGCGGCATGTTGTGGCTCACCAGCACCACCGACATGCCGGCGTCGCGGGCCCGCCGGACGACGTCGAGCACCCGCCCGGTCTGGACCACCCCCAGGGCCGCGGTGGGCTCGTCGAGGATGACCACGTTGGTCGCCCAGATGATGGCCCGGGCCACCGCCACACACTGCCGCTGCCCACCGGACAGCATCGCGATGGGGGTGGTGACCCGGGGGATCCGTACGCCCAGTTCGTCCAGGGCGGCGGCGGCGCCGTGGCGCATGGCGCGCTTGTCCAGCAGCCCGAGCCGGCCGAGTGGTCCGGAGCGCAGGATCTCCCGGCCGAGATACAGGTTGGCGGCGACGCTGAGGTCGTCGGCGACGGCGAGGTCCTGGTAGACGGTCTCCACTCCGGCCCGTCGGGCGTCGACCGGGGTGTTGAACTGGACCGGACGGCCGCCGACGCGGATCTCGCCCTCGTCCGGCGGGTGCACACCGGACAGGGTCTTGATCAGAGTGCTCTTGCCGGCGCCGTTGTCGCCGATCAGCGCGACGACCTCGCCCCGGCGGACCGTGAAGTCGGCGCCGCGCAACGCCTCGACGTGCCCGAACCGCTTGACGATGCCGCGGGCTTCGAGGACCGGCGGCTCCGCGTCGGTGGGCTGCTGGTCGCTGTCCGCGGTGGCCGTGGGAATCGCGCCCATCACTGCACCGGCGGGTTGGCGCAGCTGGGCTCGAGCACCGCCTTGATCTCCGCCGAGTCGATGTTCTCCTTGGTGACGAACGTGACGCCGGTGTCGGCCGACGCGAGCGGCGCCTTGTCCCGCAGGTGCTTGACCATCTTGTCGACGCCGAAGTAGCCCATCTTGAACGGGTTCTGCACGACCAGCGCCGAGATCTGGCCGCTGCGTACGCCGGCGATCTCGTCGGGGGCGGCGTCCCACCCGATGATGACCACCTTGCCGGACTTGCCGGCGGCCTGGATGGCCTGCGCGGCACCGAGCACGCTCGGCTCGTTGGCCGCGAAGACACCCTTCAGGTTGGGGTTGGCGGTGAGGATGTTCTCGGTGACCCGTCGGGCCTCGTTGACGTCGCTCTTGCTCGGCTGCTGGCCGACCAGCTTCAGGTTCGGGTACTGGGCGAGGCCGGCCTTGAAGCCGTCGACCCGCTCGGTGTTGGTCTGCGAACCGGGCTGGAACTCGACCAGCGCCACCTCGTGGTTGCCGGGGCCGAGTTCGGTGGCCAGCAGCTTCGCCGCCTCGGTCGCCGACGCACGGTTGTCGGTGGCGAAGAGGGGCACGTTCGACGGCTGCGGGCTGGTGCCGGAGTCGATCATGGCGACCGGGATGTTGGCGCTGAGCGCCTTGTCGGTCGCCGGCGCGAGCGCGCTGGAGTCGGTCGCCGCGTAGACGATGCCGTCGACCTTCTTGGTCACGAAGTTCTGGATCAGGTTGACCTGGCCCTCGACGTCGGTCTCGGCGGTCACGCCGTCCCACTGGACGGTGACGTCCCCCGCGCGCTGAGCGGCGCACTCGGCGCCCGCCTTGACGGTGTTCCAGTAGTCGGCGCCGACCGCCTTGGGGACGACGGCGAGCTTCAACGGGCCGCTCGCGTCCTTGGCCGCGCCGTCGCCGCCGCCGTCACGGACCTCGACCCCGCCGCAGGCGCTGAGCAGGGCGGTCGCCGCGGCCGCGGCCAGGATCGCCTGCGCGCGCAGGAGTCGTCCTCGCGTCCGCCGGCTGGTGGTGGTGTGTGCCATGGTGTGTGTCCTTCCTCGTTCGGACTCTCGGAATGGCATGTCAACCCCGTGATTCCAGCCGCCGGCGGCGGTACTGGTCGAAGTAGACGGCGGCCCAGATGATCACGCCGACGATCACCTGCTGGTAGTGGATGCTGATGTCGAGCAGGACGGCGCCGTTGCGGACCAGGGCGATGAGGAACGCGCCGATGATGGTCCCGACGATCCGGCCCTGCCCGCCGAACAGGCTGGCTCCGCCGATGACGGCGGCGGCGATGACGTCGAGTTCCAGTGAGATCCCGTAGTTGGGCTGGCCGGAGTTGACCCGGGACGCGGCGATCATGCCGCCCAGCCCGACCAGCACGCCGGCCAGCACGTACACCCCGGTCAGGTGCCGCCCGACCCGGATGCCGGAGCGGCGGGCCGCCTCCAGGTTGGAGCCCATGGCGTAGGTGTACTGACCGAAGCGGGTCTGGGAGAGCAGGAAGGCGACCCCGACGGCGACCAGGACGGTGATCACCACGGCGAACGGAATGCCGAGGATCTGCCCGTTGCCGAGCAGTTGGAAGGACCGGGGCAGGCCGTAGACGCCGACCGCGCCGGTGATGATGAAGACCAGCCCGCGGCCCACGGACATCGTCCCCAGCGTCGCGATGAACGGCGGAATCCGGGCCACGGTCACCAGCAGTCCGTTCAACAGCCCGGCCAGGGCGCCGACGCCGATCGCGACCGCCGTCGCCGCCCAGAGCGAGAAGCCGAGGTCGCGCACGACCATCGCGCCCAACACGCCGGCGAGAGCGGCGACCGACCCCACGGACAGGTCGATGCCCTTCGTGATGATGACCATCGTCTGGGCGGTGGCGATGATGGCGATCACCGCCGTCTGGGCCCCGATGTTGAAGAGGTTGTCCGCGGTCAGGAAGTAGGGACTCGCGAAGGTCAGGGCGATGAACAGGACGACCAACGCGGTCGCGGCGGTGAATTCGGAGACGGCGTGGGAGATCCGTTCCCGGAACCAGTCGCTGAGTTCGCCGCGCTGCGTGCCGGCGGTTGCCTCGGCGCTACTCATCGTCGGACCTGACCTCCCCAAGCGTGGCGCCGGCGTCCGACGGGGACCCGCCGACGAGCCGAACGTCTGTGAGCGACCGACCCGCTCGGCCGGCGGTGCGGCGAGGTGCCCGCACAACCCTTGGAGATAGGTCGGATGTTTCCCGCGATCAGGCGTTACCTTGCCACGCATTCACGTATGTTGCCAAGGTCTTGCGGGCATGTTTTGCCATCGTTACCTGTGCCGCCGAAGCCATAGGTCTGACCAAATCGACATCGACTGCCACCGCCAGCATGTTATCGATAACATGCTATGTCCCGAGGTCGAAAGGCGCTGCCGTCTCAGGACGGAGCCAGCCGGTAGACACGGCCGGCGGTCCGGCGCCAGATCGCGGCCCGCTCGTCCTCGGACAGCGGGTCCAGCAGGTCACCGAGGACGGTGACCCAGCGGGTGTACGAGGTGGCCAGCAGGCACACCGGCCAGTCCGAGCCGAACATCAGCCGATCCGGCCCGAACACGTCAAGGGCGTGCTCGACGGCGGGCCGCAGGTCCGCCGCGGTCCAGGACGCACGGTCCACCTCGGTCACCAGGCCGGAGAGCTTCGCCGTGGTGTTGGCCTCAGCCGCGAACGCCCGCAGGTCGCGCTGCCAGTCAGCGAGACCGGCGCGCCCCAGCGGAGGCTTGCCGAGGTGGTTCAGGACGAAGCGCACCTGGGGCAGGTCGCGGACGAGCCGGACGGCCGCCGGCAGCTGGTGGTGGCGCACCAGGAGGTCGAAGGCGAGACCGGCGGCACCGACCGCGGCGATGCCGTGCCGCACCTCGGGGCGGTCGAGATAGGTCGGGTCGGGTTCGGACTGGACCAGGTGCCGGATCCCGACCAGCCGTTCGCCGCCGCGCGCCGCGCGTAGTCGGGCGAGGCGACGGTCGACATCGGCCGCGGTGAGGTCGACCCAGCCGACGACCCCGGCGACGAGCGGGTCGTCGGCCGCGATGCCGAGCAGCTCAGGCGTCTCGGACCGAACGGCGACGGACTGGACGACCACGGTCTGGGTGACCCCGGCGGCCCGGGTCGCCGGGGCGAGCTCGACCGGCGTGAAGTCGTCGTCGATCGCGGCCATGGTGTGCGGATCGATCCAGGACTGTGGGTGCCGCGTCCGGACCCAGAGGTGGTGGTGCGCGTCGACGATGCCCGATCGCCGCGCGACCTCGCCGGTCGTCACCGGACCCGCCCCAGCGCGTTCTCGCCCACCGCACACCCCGCCCAGCCGCTGATCGAACCCTCCGGGTCGACCCGGAGCCACGGAGCCGATCTGGCAGATTGACCATGTTAGCGGTAACAGCGTGTTGCCGAGTCCCGAACGCGCGCCACCACCGGCTTGCGACAGTGTCGCCTTTTGGTCTGACGAATCCGCCGGTACCCGCGGCTGGTCGGCCGAGTCGGCGTCCCGGTGGGTGGACGGGTCCGGGGCACGGGTCCGGGTTGACCGCCCGAGGCGGCACCGATACCGTCGACGCACTATCTGCGGCGACGCGAGGGAAGCCGGTGTGAATCCGGCGCGGTCGCGCCACTGTGAGCGGTTCCCCAAGCACAACCGGGGTCCGCGAGCCAGGACGCTCGGTCGTCCGCAGCCTTGCGATGGGGACGCGTCATCCCTGGGGAGGTTCGTGTATTCATGTCTAGCTCCGCTACCAGCCAGCCGGTGGTGCACCCCGCCGGCAGCGCCCGTCTTCTGTGGACTGCCCTGGCGACCGTTGCCGCGCTCGCCCTGCTGACGTATCTCGTCGCGTTCGACCAGGGCGCGGTGTCGCGCAGTGGGATGTACCTGCACGAGCTGATGCACGACGGCCGGCACCTGCTGGGCGTCCCGTGCCACTGACCACTACCACCCGCACTCCCCCGTTCCTCGCCGTCCTCGTCCGCGGCCTGCTGGCCGGCCTGATCGCCGGCCTGCTGGCCGGGGCGTTCGCGTACGTCGCCGGCGAA
This sequence comes from Micromonospora sp. NPDC047756, assembly GCF_055587245.1. Classification (NCBI taxonomy): domain Bacteria; kingdom Bacillati; phylum Actinomycetota; class Actinomycetes; order Micromonosporales; family Micromonosporaceae; genus Micromonospora; species Micromonospora sp. NPDC047756. The sequence continues at coordinate 300,103 of NZ_JBVJGQ010000007.1, read as the reverse complement.
CCGCACGTCGAGGCGGCCATCGCCATCGAGGAGGCGGCGACCCACGCGGAGCCCGCCGCTGGTGCGCACGATCACGAGGACGCCCTGGTCAGCCGGACGGGTCAGCGTGGCGGCCTGTTCCTGGCCACCGCCCTGTTCGGGGCCGCGATGGGTGGCCTGCTGGCCACGGCGTACGTCCTGCTGTCCCGGCGGCGGCGCGGCGACGACGACGGGCGGTGGGGTCTGCTGCTGGCCGGCGCGGCGCTGCTCGGCGCGGTGATCGTGCCGTTCCTCAAGTACCCGGCGAACCCACCGGCGGTCGGCGACCCGGCCACCATCAACCAACGGACCGTCACCTACCTGTTGATGGTGGTGCTCGGGCTGGTGGCGGTGTGGGCCGGCTCGCTGGGCTACCGGTCGGTCGGTGCCCACGCGCCGACGTGGCTGCGCGCGGCCGCGGCCGTGGGCGGGTTCCTCCTGGTCACGGCAGTGTCGTACGTGGTGATGCCGTCCTTCCAGGAGGTTCCGGCGGACTTCCCCGCAGCCCTGCTGTGGGAGTTCCGGCTGGCCTCGCTGGGCACCCAGGTCGTGCTCTGGACCGGCATCGGCCTGCTGTTCGCGGCCCTGATGCACCACGAGCGGCGTCGCCGGGCCGGCACCGCGCTACCGAGCACGTGAGGGGCACCAGCCTTCGGCTGGTCGCCCACGGTCACACCGCCGCGCTGCGCCGGGCCCGCTTCGGTGGTGCCGACGACGGCCTGGACGAGGGTGGCCGGCGTGCTGCCCTCGCCCAGGCTGGCGCGGGTGTGGACCGGCCTTGGCACCTCGGGGCGTACGACGCCTGCCTGTCCAGCCCGGCGGTGGCCGCCCGACAGACGGCCGACGCCTTCGGCCTGCTGCCGACGGTCGAGACGGCGTTGGCCGACTGTGACTACGGGGGCTGGTCCGGGCGGTCGCTCGAGGAGGTCGCTGAATCGCAGCCGCAGGCGCTGCACGACTGGTTGTCCGCCCCGGATCGCGCGCCGCACGGTGGCGAGTCCGTCGTGGACGTGCGGGATCGGGTCGGCGGCTGGCTGGACGCGCGGCACCGGGCCGGTGGTCGAGTCGTCGCGGTCACCCACCCGCTGGTGATCCGGGTCGCGGTGGTGCACGCCCTCGGCCTTCCGGTGGGGACGTACCGGCAGGTGGACGTGGAGCCGTTGGCTGTCGTCCGGCTCACCAGCCAGGGTGCGCGCTGGCACCTTCGACTGGGCGGGTGAGAAGCAGGTCGAGGTCACACCGAACGGCACCGGCCGTGCCCACTCATCGTGGGCACGGCCTGCGGGTGTCAGCCGCCTGCTCAGTGCTGCCGGGTGGGCAGGCGCAGCTCCACCGGCTCGGGCGGGAGGTCGTCGACACCGGCGGCGACGGCCTGTTCGTGGCGGCGGCGCGCCGAGGGCAGGGCGAGTGCCGCGAAGACGGCCAGGACCGCCACGCCAGCGCACACCCAGAAGCCGGCGGTGAACGCCGTGTCGGTGGGTAGCCCCTGGGGAGTGCTGTTCGAGGTGATGACGGCTGCCACGACCGCCGCGCCGATGCTGCTGCCGATGGTGCGGGCGATGGTGTTGACGCCGCTCGCCTCGCCGGTCTGCCCGGCCGGGACGCTCTCGATGATGGCGTTGGACATCGCCGCGAACGCCAGGCCGATGCCGGCGCCGGTGAGCACCCCGGAGAGCAGCACCTGCCAGGTCGCGCCGTGCGCGAGCGCCGGCAGCACGAACGCGACGACGACCGCGACCGTGCCGAGGAACATCGGCACCTTGGGGCCGAAGCGTCGGTCCAGCAGACCCGCGAGGGGACCGAAGACCACCATCATCAGGACGGTTGGCAGCAGGAACAGGCCCGCCTGGGACACCGTCTTGCCGAACCCGTACCCGGTGGCTGCGGGGAGTTGCAGCAGGGTCGGCACCAGCACGAACGTTCCGAACATCGCGAAGCCGAGGATCAGGGCGACGAGGTCGGTGGCCCAGACGCCGCGGATCCGCATCAGGCGCATGTCGATGAGCGGCTCGCGTACCCGTAGCTCGACACGGACGAACACCACCATCGCGACCACGCCGAGCAGGAAAAGGCCGATGGTCTTCGGCTCGGTCCAGCCCCAGCCCTGTCCCTTGCTCACGGCCAGCAGCAGCGAGACCAGCGACACCGACAGGATGGCCGCGCCGAGCATGTCGAGCCGTCCGGGCGTGCGGACCCGAGACTCGGGCATCCCGAAGATGGTTCCGAGCAGCGCGACGACGACGAGGACCAGTGGCAGCCAGAACAGCCAGTGCCAGGACAGGTGCTCCACGATCGGGCCCGCGGCCACGATGCCGACACCGGCGCCGACCCCGAAGATCGCCGACAGCAGGCCGACGGTGACGCCGACCTTCTCCCGGGGCAGTTGGTCGCGGACGATGCCGATCGACAGCGGCAGGATCGCTCCGGCGGCTCCCTGGAGCGCCCGCGCGACGATCAGCACGGTCAGGTTGGGGGCCAGGGCGGCGAGCAGGGTGCCCGCGGCGAGGGCGGCGAGGACGCCGATGAGGACCCGGCGCTTGCCGATCATGTCACCGAGACGTCCGAGAATGGGCGTCAACACCGAGGCGGCCAACAGGTACGCCGTGAGCACCCAACTGATGTCTCCGGTCGAGACGCCCAGTTCCCTTCCGATGGTCGACAGCGCGGGCGCCACCAGCGACTGGAGCACCGCGAACGCCAGGCCGCCCAGCGACAGGTACAGCACCAGGAGACCGCTGTTGGCGCGCGGGGCGGCGCCGGACGCGAAGTCGAGGTCCGTCGACTCCTCGATGGTGTGGGTCATGAGATCCTCGAACTAGATGTAAACGTCTGCTGACTTAGCCAGTATGCGCTGCTCGGCACTCATGTCAACAGTCGTTTACGTCACTCTGAACCCGTAGCGGACCTTGCGGTCCACGCAAAGTCAACATATGTTTACTTGCTGGGTTCGACCGAGCGGCCGGGTGGCCGGCAACCCACCCGCGCCCGAACGACAGGAAGGACGCGTCGTGACAGCAGAACCGCCCGTCCCCGCGACCGGCGACACCGCCGACGAACCGGCCCAGCGTCGCCGTCGGGACGCGGCCGAGACCCGGCAGTTGCTGCTCGACGCCGCCCGCCAACGCTTCGCCCGGGACGGCTACGCGGCCACCACCGTCCGGGACATCGCCGACGACGCGGGCGTCAACGTGGCGCTCATCAGCCGCTACTTCACGTCCAAGGAGGGCCTGTTCGAGGCGTGCCTGCGCGCCGCAGGCGACGAACTGGGTCGAACCACCGGTCAGACGCCCGCCGACCGGGTGCCCGAGGCCATCGCCCGGCACATCGCCGGGCTCGGCGCGGCGGGCCTGTCGAGCCAGCTCGCACTGCTGTTGCGGTCCTCCGGGGACGCGCGGGCCGACGAGATCCGGCGTGGTGTGCTGGTCCGCTCCAGCGAACAACTCGCAGCGGCTCGCGGGTGGCGTCCTGGCGAACCGGACAGCCACCAGCTCCTGCTGCGCGCCCAGATGGCCCTCGCCGCCGGCATCGGAGTCGCGGTGCTGCGGTCGTCGATCCGGCTGGAACCGCTGAGTTCAGCCACCGAGCATGACCTGGTCGGGCCGCTGCGCGACCTGGTCGACGCGCTGCTGCCACCGCACTGAGCGCTGGTCACTGCGGTAGCGCGTGGGGCGGGCCGTCACCACGGCCCGCCCCACACTGCGTTGTCCCCGCCTCGGTGCTAGCCGGTGACGGTGAACGGTCGGGACACCGTGGTGCCCGACGTGGCGCCGTTCAGCGTGACGCTGGTCGCGCCCGCCTTCGCCGGGCCAGAAACGCTGACCGTCGCGCCGGAGATGACGCCGTCACCGTTCGCGCGCACGGTGCTGACCGCCAGTCCCGTCCCGAAGGCGATCGTGACCACCTCGTTCGGCGCGAACCCGGAACCGTCGACCATGATCGACGTGCCGCGCGGACCCGAGGTGGTCAACAGCGACACCCGGGGCTGGTAGGTCCGCGCCTGCGGCTCCCCGGTGACCTGGACGGTGGCCGTGGCCGGCGTACGCGAGGACGCGCCCGTCGCGGTCACGGCGTACCGACCGGGTTGCGCGTCACCGGCGGTCGGCACCGAAACGCGGACCGTTCCCGTCGCGGAGGCCGCGACCTTCACGGTACGGGCCGGGTCGGTCCCGACGTTGACGGTCACCTGCTCGCCGGCGGCGAAACCGCTGCCGGTGACGGTGATCGCGCCGCCGGTGGTGACGGCGCCGGACGAGGACAGCGCGATCGCCGGCTGCGATCCGCTCCGAGCCACGGTCACGGTGAAGGATTCGGTGCTGCTCGACACCGTGTCCCACGCGGTGACGCGCACCGTGTAGGTGCCCTCCCGTGCGTAGGTGTGCTGGCCGCTCATCGCACCCGACGCGCCGATCGTCACGTCGTCCGGAACCGTGCCGTCACCCCACTGGACGCGGGCACGGTAGCCCGTCGTACCGGGAACGCCGCCGGCCACCGCACCGAGGTTCGCCGCGAGGGCCTGGCCGGCGGTGGCCGTCTGGCTCTTCGGGGCGGCGGTCGTCAGCGCCGGGGCGGGCGTGCCGTCGTTGGCCACGGCGAACACGTGGATCCGACCCGCCGAGCGAGGGTCACCGGTCTGCGTCGGCAGGGTCACCGACACCAGCGTCTTGCCCGCCGGGATCTGGTACGGCGCGGTGGCGAAGAGGAACGGCTGGGCGGCGTCGCGGCTCGTGCCCTGCAACCGGTACGCCGTCCGGGTGACGACGATGTTGCCGTAGGACGGGGTGCCGTTGGCGTTGCCGCCCAGCGTCCAGTCACTCAACTGGATCGGGATGCTGGCCGTGCTGCCGTCGCTGAACGTCGCCGTGCCGGTGGTGCTCTGGTTGCCCTGCGTTCCGGCACCGATGAAGGAGATGCTCGTCGCGTCGTGCGGAAGGTCGAGGACGACCGTCGCCCCGTTGCCGGTGGCGTTGTCCGGCTGCCCGGCCGGGATCACCGGCAGGGTGAACCGCAGCGCCGTTCCGGGCACCTGCTGGGCCTGGCCCTGGCTGGCACCACCGGCCGCCAGGGCGGCCCGGGAGTACGCCCAGGACTTGGCGTCACAGTCCGCGGCCAGGGCCCCTTCGTCGCCGACGCAGACGCTGTCGAAGGCGGCGGTGAGACCGGAGGCCGGGGCGTACGCCACCTCGACGCCGACCGTCGTGGCGCTCTGGGTCTCGCCGTCGGTCACCGTGACGGTCGCCTGGTGGTAGCCGGGCGTGGTGTAGGTGTGCGACCCACCGATGCGGTAGACGGCCCGCGAGCTCAACGTCACGGTGCCCTCGGTGGCCGGCGTGCCGTCGCCCCAGTCGATGGTGGCCCGGTAGCCGCCGGCGTCGCCGCCGGTGACGGTGGCCAGCGGCACCGAGACGGGTGCGCCGGTGCTCGCGTGCACGCCGTCCGCCGCGGTGACGGTGATGTCACCGCCCCCGAGGTCGAGGTCTCCCCCGGCCAGCAGCTCAACCTCGGCGAGGGTGGTCTGCGCGGCGCCGACGGTCTTCGCGACGGCGAGGCGGAACTGCGCGAACCGTCCGGGCTTGTCGATCGAGTACGGGCGGGTCTGGTTACGCCACGGGAACACCTGACCGCTGCGGGAGTCCACGGTGGTCCAGGTGAGGCCGTCGTTGGAGCCCTGCAGACGCCAGTCCGCCGGATCGCCGGCAGCGGCCCCGGACGTGACCGTGTAGTACTTCGGCTTCTGCTTGCCACCACGGAAGGCCCAGGTGATCTGCGGGGTCGCCGAGGCGAAGGTCAGCTGCGTGGTCGACGAGTCGTCGAACAGCTTCGACGCGTCCTGACCGCCGGTCGCGGTCGCGGTGCCGAGACCGGGGCCGGTGACGTCCTGCAACGGCTTCGGCGCCTCGTCACCCTTGGTGAGCGACGGCGGGGCGTCGTTCTTGCCAGTGCCCCACGACGACGGCTTGGATCCCATCTGGAAGTCGATGGTGCCGCCCTTGGCGAGCGTCGCGACGTCCAGGGACAGGCCGCGCTGCTTCTTGCCGTTGACCGACACGCCCTGCACGTAGATGTTCGCCGCGCTGTTGTTCGGCGCGTTGACGACGATGTCGCCGCTGCTGCGGCGCACGGTCATCCTGGTGAACTGCGGCGAGCCGATCGCCCACTCGGACGACCCGGCCTGCAACGGGTAGATGCCCAGCGAGCTGAGGATGTACCACGACGACATCTCGCCGTTGTCCTCGTCGCCCAGGTAGCCCTGGCCGATCTCACTGCCGACGTAGAGTCGCCGCAGGATCTCCCGCACCGTCTCCTGGGTCCTGGCGGGCGCGCCCGCCACGTTGTACATGTACGGGATGTGGTGCGACGGCTGGTTGCTCATGCCGAGCTGACCCATCCGTACCGCGCGCGCTTCGAGCATCTCGTGGATGACGCCGCCGTACCCACCGGGACGGTCGGCGTTCTCCGGAGTCGTGAAGAACGCGTCGAGCTTGTCCCGCAGCGCCTTCTGCCCGCCGTACAGGTTGATCAGGCCCTGGCCGTCCTGCTGGGCGGTGAACGCGAAGTTCCACCCGTTGGTCTCGGTGTAGACGCCACCCCAGTCCAGCGGGTCACCGGCGAGGAAGTTGCCGGCGGCGTCGCGGCCCTGGAAGAGCTTCGTCTTCGGGTCGAAGAGGTGGACGTAGTTGCGGGCCCGCTCCAGGAAGTAGCGCGACTCCTCGGTGAGCCGGGCACGCTCCGACTTCGGCGTGGCCGGGTCCTTGGCCAGCGCCGCGCCCATGGTGCCGATGCCGAAGTCGTTGATGTAGCCCTCCAGCGCCCAGGACACCGACTCCCCGGTGGACGTCGGCGTGTAGCCGAGGAACAGGGAGCTCTCGATGCCCTTGCGCCCGACCGCGCTGCGCCCGGACGCGACGGTCGCGTCCTTGACGGCCGCGTCGTACGCGGCGAGCGGGTCGGGCAGCTTGACCCCGGTGAGGTACGCCTGGGCCAGTGCCACGTTCGCGCTGGTGCCGGTCATCAGGTCGGCGTAGCCGGGGGACGACCAGCGGGCGATCCAGCCGCCGTCACGGTAGTGCTGGACGAACCCGTCGGAGATCTTCGCGGCGACGTCCGGGTACAGCAGCGCGTAGGCGGGCCACACGGTGCGGTAGGTGTCCCAGAAGCCGTTGTTGACGTAGATCTGCCCGTCGACGATCTTCGCGCCGGTCCGGGTGGGGGTCGACGCGCCGGTCGGCGCCGAGACCGGGCTCGCGTACTGCCAGCGCGGCGCGGCGGCGGTGCCGGTGTTCTCCGACTGCGAGTTCGGGTAGAGGTTCAGCCGGTACAGGTTCGAGTACATGGTGACCAGTTGCGCCTCGGTGGCGCCCCGCACCTCGACCCGGCCGAGCCGGTCCTTCCAGGCGGCCGTCGCGGCGGCGTGGATCTGGTCGAAGCTCTTGCCGGTGACCTCAAGGTCGAGGTTGCGGCGGGCCTGGTCGACGGAGAGGAACGACGTGGCGAGGCGCATCGTCACCTCCCTCGATCCGGCGATGTCGAAGGTGGCCGAGGTCGCGGCGGACGCCGTCGGCGCCCGGTCGAAGGTGCCGGAGACGAACATCCGGCTCCGACCGGCCGACAGGCCGCTGCCGTTCTCGACCCAACCGGTGAACGTGCCGTCCGTGCCGATGGTGAACGTGCCGTTGTGGAAGACGAGGCTTCCGGTCGGCTGCCCGGTGGGGAAGGTGAACCGCATGATCCCCGCGTGGTCGGTGGGCGACATCTCCGCGATCAGGCCGTTCTGGAGCGTGACCCGGTAGAGGTCCGGCTGTGCCGTCTCGTCGTCGTGGGTGAAGGCGAGCGCACGACCTGCCGGCTGACCGGTGAGCGACCCGCCACCGACGACCGGCATGACCGACATCTGGTTGCGGTCACCCATCCAGGGGCTGGGCTCGTGGGAGATCGCGAGGCCCTGGAGCATGGGCAGGTTGGCCTCGTTGTTCTTCCGGTGGTACTCGTACTCCCAGGAGTCGGAGGTCGCGTCGGTCACCGGGGTGAAGAAGTTGAACCCGTTCGGTACGGCGGTGATCGGCAGGTTGTTGCCGCGCGAGAAGCCGCCCGTCGAGTTGGTGCCCCGCCGGGTGTCGACGTAGTTGGTGAGCGTCGAGCCGTCGATCGACGCCGGCGCGGCCGTCAGCTCGATGTCGTCGAGCCAACCCTGGAACCGGGTCTCCCCGGTGGCCTGCGGGTTGTCGTACGCGAGCAGGATGCGGTCGATCGTCTTGCCGCGCGCGACGGTGCCCAGGTCGGCCTGCACCACGTTCCACTGGTCGGCGAAGAGCACCTTCGAGGCGCCCTGACCGGCGCCGGTGAGCGGGTAGCCGTGTTGGTCGGCGGCCGAGCGGCCACTCAGGTAGCTGCCGTCGGTGAAGCGCAGGTCGACGGCGGTGTAGGTGGACGGGTACCGGCCGTCCCCGCCGGTGAACTCGGGGAAGATCTTGTACGACAGGCGGGTCTTCGGCCCGACCGGGATGCTGACGTCGAAGAGCTTGTTGGTCGCGTACGACCGGCCGTTGCCCTCGGCGCCGCCGGAATAGCGCAGCGCGGCCAGTCCGGTGAACCCGACGTCCGGCTTCGTGGTGTAGCCGCCGTTCGGGCCGGCGGTCGCCTCGCTGACCATCGGGGTGGCCGGCGGGCGGACGTCGGAGCCGTCGCTGATGTTCCAGTCGGCGAGCTGCACGAGCGAGTCACCGGAGTTCGCGGTGACGTTGAGCCGGTAGAAGCCGTAGGTGTTCGGGTTGGTGAAGCTGTACGTGTTGGTGGCGAAACGTCCGCTGAACTTCTCGCCGGCGCGCTTGTCCAGGTCGGTCCAGGTGGTGCCGTCGTTCGACCCCTGGACGACGAAGTCCTTCGGGTCGCGGGTCGGCGCGTCGTTGGCAGTGGTCAGCGAGTAACGCCGCACTGTCGCCGGCTTGGCGAGCTGGTAGGTCACCCAGCCGGTGGACGCGAACACGAGCCACTTGGTCGACGGGTCGTCGTCGGCGAGGTTCGCGGCGACCTCGCGCGGCGTGTTCTCGTCGCTCGCGGTCACGGCGCTGACCTGGGCGAGCAGGCTGCCGGGGAGGGTGGCGACCTTGCCGCTGAGGTTGGCCTGGACGGGCTTTCCGTTCGGGCCGATCTCGACGGTGCTGGTGGCGGGCTGCGGGTCGGCGGCCTCGAAGGATGAGGTGAAGGTGCCGGGGGTGGCGGGGGCGGCGTTCGCCAGGGGCGCGGCGACGAGCAGGCCCAGCGGTAGCAGGGCGGTTGTCGTCGCCGCGATCAGGCGGCGCGAGAGTGGACGCGCAAGGGGGGTGTGCGACATGAGGGACGGAGCCTTTCGACTCGAACCGGGTCGAGTACGTCGAACGTCTGGGCAGTGTGGAGCGGGTGGTGGGCCGAGCCCTGACATCGTTGTCATGAGAGTGCGTGAGCAACGGGAGCCGGGCTGTGGACTGCCGCTGATAGTTCCGGGCGCAGCACGGCCGTGTCAACGGGTCGGCCGCGCGGAAACCGCGACCGCCCGCACTGGGGGCCCGGCCGCCGACGTACCGGGCCTCGACGCCGCCGGATGACGTACGTCGAGGCCCGGGCACGGATCAGCAGTAGAGGTTGGCTCCGGCGGACACGCCGAGGATGCCGACGAACTGCTGGTATCGGGTGACGCGGCTCTGCACCTGGGCGGGGTTTCCGCCGTTGCACTCGATCGAGCCGTTGATGCTGCGGATGGTCTGACCGAACCCGGCGCCGTTGACCATCGCATTGTGGGCGGTCATGGTGCCCGGCCCGTTCTGGGTCATCCAGTACCAGATACCGGTCTTCCAGGCCACCGCGGCGTCGGTCTGCACCAGCCACGGGTTGGTCAGCAGTGGCAGGTTGAGCGCGTTGCCCGCGGCGTTGTAGTTGAAGTTCCAACTGAGCTGGATCGGCCCCCGCCCGTAGTAGGCGGCCTGCCCGGCGGGACACCCGTAGGGCTGGCCGGGGTCGCAGTAGTGCGGGTAGTTGGCGGTGTTCTGCTCGACGATGTGCACGAGCCCGCCGGTCTCGTGGTAGACGTTCGCCAGGAAGGCGGCCGCCTCCTGCCGCTGGACGGTGGCACTGCCGCTCTTCGCGAACGCCGGGTAGGCGCTGAGCGCGGCGACGAGACCGGAGTAGGTGTAGAAGGAGTTGCGACCCGGGAACATCTGGTTGAACTGGGCCTCGGTGACCACGAAGCCCCCCGGGTTGGTGGGCGGCGGGGTGGTCGGTGGTTGACCACCACAGGTGTACGGCTCCCAGTACCAGGTGCTGACAACGGGGTCGTACCCGGGATTGTCGTGCTCGGCGATGTAGTAGAGGCCGTTGGTGTACCGCACGATCGCCCCGGTGGCGTACCACGTTCCGGCGGCCCAGTTCGGGTAGGCGCAGGTCCCCCCGGTGGGCGGCGTGGTGCCGCCTCCGCACGCGCCGAGGTCCTCCCAGACGCCGGTCGTGCCCGGCGGGGCCTCGTTCTGGGTCCACCACTTCGCCCGGTAGTTGCGGCCGTTGTGGGAGACCTGGGCGTCTCCCCAGTAGACGGCCGAGGCCTGCCACGACGCTGAGCAGGCCGCCGCCGACGCGGCGGTGGCCGGGATGATCGCGACCAGTCCGCCGGCGACGATCAGCGCCGCCAGCGCGACCAGCGCGCGGAGTCTTGTCATGTGGTTGCTCCCTTCTCGGGGCTCCAGGGGCCGAAATCCGAGCCGGATATCGACACGAGTGACTGTAACATCTTCTGTTCACAATCTTTACTAATTGGCCCCCTCAGCCGACCACAACGCCGTGGCACGCGGCCGATACTTCCGATGAATTTCCGGATCATGCTGCTCTCCCGCGCTGCGATCGGCGTCGATGGACTCGGCGGCAGATCGACCTGAACGACGTCCCAACTGGCCACGGCATGCGCCCGCCCCACAAGCCGCCCTGCGCTGTTCCGGAGTGATTCCGGAAGTTGTTGACGTGTTCGAATTCTCGCTGTAATACTCCGATCCACTGAGGTCGATGCGACAGCAGGCCGCGATCCACCCACCACCACACCTGTCCGGACTGCGCCGTCCGCCGTCCGGGTCTGCGAGAAGGGGCACCAGATGAGCCGACTCCTCCCCCGCACGGCCCTGTGGTCGAGGCGGTTGCGCGCGGCGCTCGCCGTCCTCGCCACCGCGGTCGCCATGTGCGGCGTCGTCCTCGCCGCCACCTCGACCCCGTCGAGCGCCGCCACCTGCAACGGCTACGTCGGCCTCACCTTCGACGACGGCCCGACCGGCAGCACCAACGCGCTGCTCACCGTGCTGCGCAACAACGGCGTACGGGCCACGATGTTCAACGTGGGGCAGAACGTCCAGAACAACAGGTCGGCCGCACAGGCACAGGTGGCCGCCGGCATGTGGGTCGCCAACCACAGCTGGAACCACGCCCACATGACCTCGATGAGCCAGTCCCAGATGCAGTCGGACCTGTCCCAGACCAGCTCGGCGATCCAGTCGGCGACCGGCAGCCGGCCGGTGCTGTTCCGGCCCCCGTACGGCGAGACCAACTCCACCCTGCAGTCGGTGGCGTCGTCGCTGGGCATGCGCCAGATCCTCTGGGACGTGGACTCGCAGGACTGGAACGGCGCCAGCGTCAGCCAGATCGTGTCCAACGCGAGCCGACTCCAGGCCGGTCAGGTCATCCTGATGCACGACGGGATCCAGAACACCCGCGACGCCATCCCCCAGATCATGGCCAACCTGACCAGCCGCAACCTGTGCCCCGGCATGATCTCGCCGTCCACCGGCCGCGCGGTCGCGCCCGACGGCACGACCCCGCCGACCACCCCGCCGCCGACCACCCCGCCGCCCTCCGGCGGCACCTGCACCGCGACCGCCACCACCCCCAACGTCTGGGGCGACAGGTACAACACGTCGGTGACGGTCAGCGGCGCCACCACGTGGACCGTGGTCGTGGCCCTCACCTCGCCGCAGCGGGTCTCCACCGTCTGGAACGGCACCGCCACCTGGGACAGCAGCGGGACAGTCATGACCATGCGGTCCAACGGCAGCGGCAACACCTTCGGCTTCACCACGATGACCAACGGCAACAGCAGCGCCCGCCCACAGATCCGCTCCTGCACCTCGGGTTGACATCGCCCAGGTTGAGTCGTGCGCGGTGGGTGCGCCCGGCACCCACCGCGCACCTGGCGATCCGGCACGCGGACCAACTGCCACTAGCCTGCACTGATGCGACACATCCTCACTCCGGGGAAGGACAGCCTGCACGGCCACTTCTCCCCCGATCTTCCGCCCGTGCTCACCATCGACCCCGGCGACACCGTCACCTGTCGCACCCTGGACTGCTGGTGGTCCGCCGGCCCGTACCCCGGCGGGGCGAACCGGGACCGGCCCCGGGTGCCGCAGCACCGCCCCGATGACGGACACGCGCTGATCGGTCCGGTCGCGGTCCGCGGTGCGCGCGCTGGTCAGACCCTCGTGGTACGCATCGACGCGGTCGTCCCGGGCCGCTGGGGAACCACGGTGGCCGGCGGCTGGCCGAGCGAGTTCAACAAGCACTACGGCGTGCAGGATCACCAGGTGGTGCACGCCTGGACGCTGGACCCGGCCACGATGACCGGCCGCAACCAGCACGGACACACGGTTGCGCTGCGACCCTTCATGGGAGTGCTCGGCATGCCGCCCGCGGAGCCGGGGCCGCACTCGACGACCCCACCGCGCCCGTGGGGCGGCAATCTGGACTGCCGGGACCTCACCGCCGGCAGCACCCTCCTGCTGCCGATCCCGGTGGACGACGCGCTCTTCTCCGTCGGGGACGGACACGCCGCACAGGGTGACGGCGAGGTCGGCGGCACCGCGATCGAGTGTCCGATGGACGAGGTGACGCTGACCCTCGACGTACGCGACGACTTTCCGGTCACCGGACCGGTGGCCCGTACCCCCGACGCGTGGCTGACCATGGGCGTCGGCGCCACCCTCGACGACGCCACGTTCACCGCCCTGGACTCGATGCTGACCCTGATGCAGCGACTGCACGGCCTCAGCCGCCCGGACGCGGTGGCGCTGGCCAGCATCGCGGTCGACGTGCGGGTGACGCAGATCGTCAACCAGAGCGTCGGCGCGCACGCGGTGCTCCGCGACGACGCGCTGCGCTGGCCGGACGCCGGTTCTGTCGGGGGTCGCCGTTAACGTGAGGTCACTGTCGCCGCGCCGGCCGGATCGCGCCGCTCGCTGACCCTCGGAGGCCCCCCATGTCCCAGGAGACGACCTACCTCGAACTGTCCGAAGTGGACGGTGCGCACAAGTTCTACGAGGTCATCGTCGACAACGCCACGCTGACGGTGCGCTACGGCCGGATCGGCGACCAGGGGCAGGTCAAGGCGAGTGCCTATCCGGACAATGCCCGGGCCCGGGCCGCCGCGGCGAAGAAGATCGGAGAGAAGGTCCGCAAGGGCTACGCGCCGGCGGTCCCCGGTGTCCGGCAGAAGCGCACGGTGTCGCGGCGGCAGATCGTCAGCACCCGCTCCACCGCCCACACCGCCCCGGTGCTCTGGCGCTACGACTCCGGCGCCCCCGCCTTCGGCATCTTCGTCGACGGGCGGCACTGCATGGTCGGCAACGAGCACGGCGTCATCACCACGCTCGACCACAACGCCCAGGTGCGCAGCCAGGTCCGCCTTCCCGACGGGGTCAAGTGCATCGTCGCCGACGACGCCTGGATCTACGCCGGCTGCGACGACGGCAACGTCTACGACCTGTCCGGCAAGGTGCCCCGCGTGGCGTACGCGATCGCTCCGGAGATCGACATCTACTGGTTGGACATCCACGACGGCGTGCTCGGCGTCTCCGACGCCGACGGCGGGATCACCGCCGTGGACCACGAGGACGAGTTCCTGTGGCGTCGCCCCGGTCGCGGCCGTTCGGCCTGGATGGTGCGGTGCGACGACGACGCCATCTACCACGGCCACTCGCAGGGCGTGACCGGCTACGAGTGGCGTACCGGCAGCGAACTGTGGCACACCAGCACCGGTTCGGTGCTCTTCGGCTGGCAGGAGCACGGCAGTGTGTTCGCCGGGACGGGCACCCGCGAGGTGGTGCGGCTGTCCAAGTCGGGGCGGCTCGAACGCACCTACCGCTGCGACGCCCCGGTCTTCTCCTGCGCCACCGCCGAGGGCGGGGAGTACGTCTTCGCCGGTGACAGCCAGTCCTCGATCTACTGCTTCGACGCGGCGGGCACCCGGCTGTGGAAGCTCGGCACCGGCTGCGGCTCGGCGTACTCGATGCAGTACCACGACGACCGGCTCTACGTCGTCACCACCGGCGGCCATCTGGCCTGCATCGACGCCAGCGAGCCGGCGATCCGCGCGGCGCAGGCCGGAAACGTGCCCGAGGTACGCGACATCAAGGCACCCCGCCAGGCGCCCCAGCCGGCGCAACCGACGATCGTCGAGGTGACCAGCGACTCGGGCGCGGGCGTTGTCGTGCAGTGCCGTGACGATCGGGGGCGGCTGCGGGTCCAGGTGCTCTCCGACGGCTACCGGCGGGACTGGTCCGTGCAGTTCCCCAAGGGCATTCGCGAGCCGGGTGCCCGCTACCTGGTGACCGAGGTGCGCGAGTCCAGCCGCGGTGGTTACTACCGCGCCTACGGCGACATCCGCCGGCTGCGCTGAGCGGCGGGGGCACCGCCTCGCCACCGAGGGTCCCCGGCCGCGCCCGTCGCTGTCGTAGGGTGCCGCCATGGCACACCCCGTCCGGGCCGACGGCGACGCCAACGCGGCCTGGTGGGCTGCCCCGCCGACGGGGCGAGTCAGTCACCTGCCGGGCATCGACCCGGAACTGCTGCGGGTGGCGCTCGACCCGTTGCCCCCGGCAGCCCCCGCGATCGTGCACTACCGGCCCACGGTGACGGGTCCTCTCGGTGACCTCGTGGACACTTTGCTCGACCAACTGGACACCGTCGCCCTCGCGATGTTCCCCCGCTGGCTGACGGGGGCCGACCATCTCGACAGTGGGGGCACGCTCGGGGTGGCGGCGGTGCGGGCACTCGCGGCCCGTACCGCCGCCCACTCCCGGCACTTCGGCCCGTTCCTGGCCGACCTCGCCGAGCGAGGGCTGCGCGGCCCGCGCCACCCCGCGTGCCGGTCCCGCTTCGCCCCGGGGGTACGCGCGGCCGGGCTCGCCCGGGTGATCTCCGGCGCGTACGACCGGGAGAGCTGCGTGCTGGTCGTGGCCCTGCCGGACCTGGACGCCGACGCCGAGCGGACGCTGGTGGCCGCTGCCGAGTGGTTCGTGCGCCACGGTGGCTTCACCGTGTGGTTGGCCGGCGGGCCGTTGCGTCACGCCGACCGGGTGCGCGCGGTGCCGATGCCGGTGCCGGCACGGTTCACCGGTCTGACCGGCGCTACCGAACTTTTCCCGGTCACCGCCGCCGAGCCGGACTCGGCGGTGCTGGCCTGGCCACCGATCGCCGGCGTACCTCGCGGTGACAGCCCCGCCGAACAGGCGTTGGAACGCGCGCTCGCGCCGCACGACTGGGCGCGGGGCCGGCGGTGGAACCAGACCTACGAGTGGCACGTCCTGGCCACGGCGTACCGACTGGATCTGTTTTGGCCCACGGAGGGTCTTGCGGTCGAGGTGGACGGCCCGGAGCATCGTGGGCGAATCGCTTTCGCCAACGACCGGCGGAGAGACGTGCAGCTGCAACTCCTCGGGCTGGACGTGCTCCGCTTCACCAACGAGCAGGTGCTCACCGACGCGCCGGCGGTGGTCGACGGGATCCGTCGGCTGCTGGCCCGGCGACGCGCGGGCGGCACGCACCCCCACGGAGATGAGACATCATGACGAGCCCGGCGGACGTCCCGCACCTGACGCCGAACCAGATCAACGCCCTCGTGGTGCTGATGGTCGAGGCACGCCGACTCACCAACGTCGAGCTGAAAGAGCTGGCCGGTTTCACACTGACCGGCAAGGACAACGCGAAGCTCGTCGACCTGGGCCTGGTCGACACCGATCGGACCCACCGGCCGTTCGCCCACGAGCTGACCGAGCAGGGCTGGCGGGTGGCACGTCAGCTGCACACCGCCCCGCCGCCGAAGGCGGGTGGCTCGACGACCCGTTCCCTCTTCGTCGTTCTGTCCAACCTGCACCGTTCGCTGGACCGGCTCCGGGTCAGCCACGGGGACTTCTTCAAGCAGACCGGGGCGACGGCCGCCCCCAGCGAGCCACGACCCGAAGCACCGGCCCCCACTGTGACAGCGGCGAAGGCCGCACCGGCGGCACCGGCGGAGGTGGAGGCGCTGGTCCGCTCGGCGTACCGGGATCTGGCCACCGCTCCGGGCGCGTGGGTCGGCCTCGCCGACGTCCGTGACCGACTCGCCGACACCGACCGGGCCGCCCTCGACGCGGCGTTGCGGGCGATGGTCGGCCAGGATGACGTCCGCATCATCCCGGTGGCGAACACCAAGTCACTGACCGCACGGGACCGGGCTGCGGCCGTGCGCATCGGGAACGAGGACAACCACGCCCTGGCGATCGGCCCGGCATGATCTCGGAGGACCAGCGGGTCGCGCTGGACGCGGTCAGTCTCAACCCGGCGGTCACCCCGGACGACGTCTGGCGACCCAGCCCACACAACGTGCCGGAGCTGCACGAGAAGGTGGCCGCGGAGATCCTGCGCGGGGTGGCGCGGGCCCGCACCGACGACACGAGCATGCCGCTCGGCGTGGCCATGCAGGGCCGCGCGGGTGCCGGCAAGACGCACCTGCTCGGGGCGGTCCGCGAACGGATCCAGGGCGACGGCGGCTACTTCTTCCTGGTCGACATGGTCAGTGGCAAGACGTTCTGGGAGAGCGTGGCCCTGGCCATGGTGGAGGGGATGGGCCGCCCCCACGTCGGCTGGGGCACCCAGTTGAAGACCTTCCTGCGTCGACTCACCCCCCAGCTCGGCCTACCGGTGGAGGTACGCGACGCGGTCGCCGGCACCCGACCGGTGACCCGTGCGCAGCTCGACACCTTCATCTGGGCGCTGCGCGAGCGTGATCGGGAGGTCGGGCGGGACGCCCAGGACACCGCTCGGGCGCTCGTCCTGCACGGCGCCATCGACTTCGAGGCCCAGGACGTCGGCTACGCCCACCTGATCTCCGAACCGGGTGACCCGGCCGCACGGGCGGCGTGGGGGTTGAGCGCCGCGATCCGCACCCCCCAGCAGGTCGTACAGGACATCTCCCGGCTGATGGCCCTGACCCTGGACCCCACGGTCATCGCCGTGGACCAGCTCGACACGCTGTTCGCCCAGACCAGCACCTCACTGCTCAACCAGCATCAGGGTCTGGAGGACGGCCAGGCCAGGATGCTCGGCCCGATCGCCGACGGCTTGCTCAAGCTCCGCGACATCACCCGCCGCACGCTGGTCGTCGTCTCGTGCCTGCCGGACACCTGGGTGCTGATGACCCGCGCCGCGCCCACCCCGGTCGCTGACCGCTTCCGTACGGCGACCCTGCCGGACCGGATTCCCACTCCGGAGATCGGGCAGGCCATCGTGGCGAAGCGCCTCGCCGCCGCCTACGCGGGCATGTACTTCGGGCCACCGCACCCCACCTGGCCGATCGCCCCCGCCGCCTTCGCCGACGCGCCCACCCTGACGCCACGCGCCCTGCTCCGCCGGGTGGACCGCCACATCGCCTGGTGCCGTGATCGCGACGACGTGATCGAGCTGGATCGGCTCATCGACGGTGTCGACTCGACGCCGACCGTCAGCGCCGTCCGTGGCGTCTCCACCGATCCGACGACGGACGAGCGCCGCCTGCACGAGTTGGACGCACGGTTCGCCGAACTGGTCGAGGCCGCGGACGTGTCGGCCGCGGTGGACCCGACGGGCGAGGACGAGCACATGCCGCCGCTGCTCGCGGCCGGCCTCGCCGCCTGGATCGCCGAGCAGGCGCCGACCGGCGCCACCTACAAGTACGATCCGCCGCCCGGCCGTAAGCCCGCGCTGCACGGGCGGCTCATCGAGGTGCTCGACGAGGCCACCGAGAACGAGGCGCACTGGTGCTTCCGGGCCATCGCTCACCCCAATGCCATCGCCGTCACCGCCCGGGTCAAGGCCGCCTGCACCCTGGCCGGGTTGGACCGGGACCTGCCACAACGGCGGCTGATCCTGCTGCGCAACGGTCCGTGGCCGACCGGGAAGCGTACGACGGAGGTGTTGACCGGCTTCGACGCGGCCGGCGGCCTGCGGTGTGCCGTGTCGGAGGCGGACCTGCGGGTCTTCGCGGCGCTGCGGGTGATGGCGGGCGAACCGTCCGCGGCCCTGCAGGAGTGGCTGCTGGCCCGCCGTCCGGCCAGCGGCACCGACCTGTTCCGCGCGGTCCTGCCCGGGCCCGACGGGACGCGCGGCGGTGCCCAGCCGCCGACGCCCGACGACGAGCCACCGTCCGGTGGCCCCGAAGCCGACCCGTCGCAGGTGTCGGAAGCCGACGCTCCCGCCGATGTGTCCGGTGCGGCGGTCGGGCTGCCCGTCCCCGCTGACCAGGCCGACCCCGTCGACGGCGAGGGCGCTCGCGCGGTCGGGCTGGGGCGGACCGTCGACGGCGCCCATCCCTTCACGGTGGACCTGGAGTCGCTGCGTCGCCACGCCGTCGTGTTCGCCGGGTCCGGCTCGGGCAAGACCGTGCTGATCCGCCGGCTGGTCGAGGAGTGCGCCCGCGAGGGGGTCTCCGCGATCGTGCTCGACCCCAACAACGACCTGGCCCGGCTCGGCGACCCGTGGCCCGACCCGCCGGGCGGCTGGGGCCCCGGCGACGCCGAACGCGCCGCCGACTACCTCGCACACACCGAGGTGGTGGTGTGGACGCCCCGGGTCACCGCCGGTCGGCCGCTGAGCTTCCAGCCGCTGCCCGACTTCACCTCCCTGCGGGACTGGCCCGACGAGTTCGACCAGGCCGTGCGCTCGGCCGTGGAGGCGCTCGCGCCGCGGGCGGGCGTGGACCGCTCCGGCCGGCTCGCCCAGCAGGGCAAGGCCGTCCTCACCGAGGCCCTCCAGGCGTACGCGCGCAGCGGGATGGTCGGCCTGCCCGGCTTCACCGAGTTCCTCACCGATCTGCCCGAGGGGGTCAGTCGGCTGGCCCGCGCCGGGAAGCTCGCCGAGGAGTTGGCTGAGGCGCTCAAGGCGGCGATGGTCACCGATCCGCTCTTCGGCGGGGTCGGCGCGCCGGCCGACCCGGGGCTGCTGCTGACGCCGTCGGCGGGGCGACGGGCCCGGGTTTCGGTGATCAGCTTCGTCGGCCTCACCTCCGACCAGGAGCGACAGAGCTTCGTCAACCAGTTGCAGATGGCGCTCTTCGCGTGGATCAAGCGGCACCCCGCCGGTGACCGGCCGCTGGGCGGGCTGTTCGTGATGGACGAGGCACAGACGCTCGCGCCCTCGACCGGCACCACCGCCTGCACCGCCAGTTCGATCGCGCTGGCCTCGCAGGCCCGCAAGTACGGGCTCGGGCTGGTCTTCGCCACCCAGGCGCCCAAGGGTCTGCACAACCAGATCTCCGGCAACGCGACGACGCAGTTCTTCGGGCTGCTCAACGCGCCGGCGCAGATCGACGCGGCCCGCCAGCTCGCCGAGGCCAAGGGCGGGCGGCTGCCGGACATCGGCCTGCTCAACAGTGGCGAGTTCTATGCCGCCGGGGAGGGGTTCTCGTTCGTGAAGGTCCGTACCCCGCTGTGCCTGACGCACCACCCGAAGGCGCCGTTGACACCCGAGGAGGTCGTCGCCCGGGCCCGCCCGGCTGGGTAGCCTGGGGCCATGATCTTCATTACCGCGAAGTTCCGGGTCCTGGCCGAGCACGCCGACCGGTGGCCGCAGATCGCCGCCGAGTTCACCGAGGCGACCCGGTCGGAGCCGGGCTGCCTGTGGTTCGACTGGTCCCGCAGCGTCGACGATCCCACCGAGTACGTGCTGGTCGAGGCGTTCCGCGACGACCAGGCCGGCGGGGCTCACGTGCAGTCGGCGCATTTCCGCACGGCCCAGGAGACCCTGCCGCCGTACCTGGCCGAGACCCCGCGGATCGTGAACGCCTCGGTGCCGCAGGAGGACTGGTCGCTGCTCGGCGAGATGGCCGTTCCCGAGGGTCGCTGACCGCCACCGCTCAGCGGCCCGCGACTGTCGGCGACGCAGCCGGTCCGGGACCGGCCGTCAGCGCAGCCGGTCCGGGATCCGCCGTCAGCGCAGCCGGCGGGCGGTGAACCGGGCCGGCGGGTCGGCGATCACGTCCTGCGCCGCGATCAGCTGGATCTCCCGGGTGCCCGCCGCGAGAGTGGCCTCGAGGACGGCGTAGACGGAGGCGATGGTGCGTTCCAGCGCGGTCGCGGGTGAGCCGGTCGTCCACAGGTGGGCGAGGTACAGCGCCGCGGTGACGTCGCCGCCACCGTTGGGGTTGATCGGCAGCAGCGGCGTGGTCACCGCCCAGGCCCCCTCGTCGGAGACCGCCACCACCTCCAGCGAGTCCGGGGGCAGGTCCCCGTGGAGCACGCTGGTGACCAGGACGTGCCGTGGCCCGGTCGCCCGCACCACGTCGACCGCGTCCAGCACCTCGGCGAGCGAGTTCGTGGTGCGACCGGCGAGGAAGTCCAGCTCGAAGTGGTTCGGCGTGATGATGTCCGCACGGGGCACGACGGTGTCCCGTAGGTACTCCGGAATTCCCGGCCGGACGAACATGCCGCGGCCGGCGTCGCCCATCACCGGGTCGCAGCAGTACACCGCGGCCGGGTTGGTCGCCTTCACCGTCGCCACCGCGTCGAGGATCACCGCGCCCACGGCCGGGTCGCCCTGGTAGCCGGAGAGCACCGCGTCGGCGCTGCCGAGGACCCCGCGGTCCTCGATGCCCGCGATCACCTCGGCCACGTCCGCCGCCGGGAGCAGTGGGCCCCGCCACGCGCCGTAGCCGGTGTGGTTGGAGAAGTGCACGGTCAGGACCGGCCAGACCTCGTGCCCGAGGCGTTGCAGCGGAAAGGCCGCCGCCGAGTTGCCGACGTGACCGTAGGCGACCGACGACTGGATGGACAGGATCTTCACCGGCCCATCATCGCCGCTGCGACCGGAGGCGCACCGACGGCCCGCCGTTTCTGTCGGGTGGCCCACTCGCCCCCCGCGCGTCGGGACGCCACGAACGGGCGACCCGGACCGTGCCGTCCGGGCCGCCCGAGCGGTGGCGGGGCGGCCGCCGCGCTGGGCGGCCGTCCCGTCGTACGGTCAGCCGCCGAGGCTCGCCGCGGCCGAGGCGATGGACGAGGCGAAGTAGCTCACCTGGGTGTAGACACCCGGGTAGTTGGGCCGGGCGCAGCCGTTGCCCCAGCTGACGATGCCGACCTGGATCCAGGCGTTGGAGGCGTCGCGGCGGAACATCGGGCCGCCCGAGTCGCCCTGGCAGGTGTCCGTTCCGCCGCTGGCATAGCCGGCGCAGATCTCCTGGGCGGGGATGAGATCGCCGCCGTAGTTGGCGTTGCAGGTGGAGTCGCTGACGAACGGCACCGTCGCCTTGAGCAGGTAGCGCTGCTGGCCACCGCCCTCGCGCGCGGCGCCCCAGCCGGCGACGGTGAAGGTGCCGCTGTCGTACGCGGTGGTGCTGGCGATCGGCAGCGTGCTCAGTCCGGTGACGGGGCTGGCCAGCCGGATCAGCGCCCAGTCGCGGCCGGCGCCGTTGTAGCCGGGGGCCCGGTAGACGTAGTTGGACCGGACGGTGATCCGGCTGGACGACTGGAGGTCTACCGCCCCGAGCGTCGCGGTGATGCTGGTGTTGGTGCCGGTCGCGCCCACGCAGTGCGCCGCGGTGAGCACCAACCGGGGGCTGTAGAGCGCCCCGCCGCAGCCCATCGAGAGACGGACCATGAACGGGAACTCGCCCTGAGCGGCGCGGGTGCCACCGACGACGTTCGGCGTCATGGGGCTGTCGGCCGCGGCGGCCGGCGCGGTGAGGGTGAGGCTGGCCGCGGTCACCGCGGCCAACGCGGTGGCCAGCAGGCCAGTGAGGGTACGCCAGCGAACCATGCATTCCTCCGCATCAGGATGGCACGCCTCGTGAGCGCACCGCAGTCGAGATAGCGGTCATCATATTGAGGTTTATGGATCTAGCGGGTCATCCTCTCTGGGTCGTACCACCGGCGGTATGGATCTCGCACGGCGTGCGGGCCACCGGCGGTCAGACGTCCGGCGTGCCGGTGCTCTCCCGGCGGAGAAGCCGGAACGGTGTCTGCACGGTCAGCGGCCCCGCGACCTGCGCGCCCTCGATGCGGGCGACGAGGCGGCGCACCGCGAGACGGCCGATCTCCCTCTTGTCGGGGGCGATCGTGGTGAGGGTCGGGGCAGTGAACCGTCCCTCCTCGATGTCGTCGATTCCGACCACCGCGACGTCCTCGGGCACCCGGTGACCGGCCTCGGCCAGCGCCCGCAACGCGCCGATGGCGACCAGGTCGTTGTAACCGAACACCGCGTCCGGCGGGTCGCCGAGAGTGAGCAGGTCACGCATGGCGCGCATGCCGTCGAGGCGACCGAACGCCTCGGTGCGGGCCACCAGCCGTTGTCGGTACGGCAGGCCGGCGGCCGCCAGGGCCTCCCGGTAACCCCGGACCCGCAGGTGGGCCGACTGCCGGTCACCTCCCGGGGTGGCCCCGATGAACGCGATCCGGCGGCGGCCGATCGCCACGAGGTGCCGGATCGCCGCGTGGCTGGCGGCGACGTTGTCGATGGCGATGTGGTCGTGTGGCACGTCGTAGACGCCCTCGCCGATCAGCACGAGTGGGTTGCCGACCGTCCGGGCCAGCACCTCCTCCCGGCCGATGCGCACCGGACTGAGGATCAGGCCGTCGATGATGCGCTGCCGTGAGCCGTCGAGGAGCGCCAGCTCCGCTCCCCGGTCCGCCGCGGTGTTCTCCATGACGAGCGTGTAGCCGAGCACGGCGGCCTCGGCGATGGCGACCTCGGCGAGTTCGGCGAAGTACGGGTTGGTCAGTTCCGGGACAGCGAGGGCGATCAGGCCGGTTCGGCCCCGACGGAGATGCCGGGCACCGAGGTTCGGGCTGTAGCCGAGTTCGTCGATCGCCTGCTGCACCCGTTGTCGGGTCCGCTCCCCCACCGGCCGGTACCCGTTCACCACGTTGGAGACCGTGGCCAGCGAGACGCCGGCGCGCTGGGCGATGTCCTTCAGGTTGACGCCCATCCCCAACCTTTCGCGAATTCGACGGCCGGGCCGACCGGACAGTGATGAACAAGCATTGACGGGAGGGTCGACGCGGCTCTATAACGTTATACAGGTGATGATGGATGTCAATATTTCCGTCGCCTTTGGCGCGCGGAGATCACACCGGCATCCGTCGCTGACGCCCGTCCCCCGTCAATGACCACCCGACGCCCACCACCCACGCGCTTCGGGCCTGGCTGCACCGCCCGCGGCGACTCGCCCCCCGGAGACGGCATGACACGTCACGTCCCCATCCGCCCCGCCCTGCCACTGCTGCTCATCCTCACCCTGATCGCCGGCGTCCTCACCGCGCCCACCTCGTCGGCGTACGCCGCACCGGCCAAGACGCCACCACTGACCACCCCCTGGACCAGTCAGGCCCTGACCGGCACCCCACTGCCCGAGTACCCGCGACCCCAGATGACGCGGCCGGACTGGCTCAACCTCAACGGCGAGTGGCAGCTACGCCAGTCGACGACCGACGACGCGCCGCAGTTCGGCACCAACCTGCCCGAGCGGGTCAACGTGCCGTTCCCGGTGGAGAGCGCGCTGTCCGGCATCCAGCGGGCCGCCAACGACAACCGCAACTACCTGTTCTACCGACGCACCGTCACCATCCCGGCGAACTGGTCGGGTCGACGCACCCTGCTGCACTTCGGCGCCGTCGACTGGCAGAGCACCGTCTGGGTCAACGGTGTCCGCGTCGGCGCGCACACCGGCGGCTACGACGCCTTCACCTTCGACGTGACGCCCCAGCTCACCGCCGGGACGAACGAGATCGTCGTCAAGGTCTGGGACCCCACCGACACCCGGCAGAACGGCAGCCTGCCCGCCATCGGCAAGCAGACCAAGACACCCAGCGGGATCTTCTACACCCCCAGCTCCGGCATCTGGCAGACGGTGTGGTTGGAGCCGGTGCCCACCGCCTCGATCAGCAGCGTGGACGTCTACCCCAACCTGGGCAACAACACCCTGCGGGTGCGGGTCTTCACCCGGGGCGACGTGAGCGGCCACAGCGTGCTCGCCGAGGCGCTGAACGGCACCACGGTGGTGGGCTCGGCCACCGGCGGCTTCACCGACTTCAGCGTGCCGGTGCCCAACGCCCGCCGCTGGTCACCCGACGACCCGTTCCTCTACAACCTCCGGGTGACGCTGCGCAACGCCGCCGGGGCCACAGTGGACCGGACGACCCACTACTTCGGGATGCGGGAGATCACCACCGGCCTGGTCAACGGGGTGCTGCGCCCCAAGCTCAACGGCCAGTTCGTGTTCCAGGTCGGCACCCTCGACCAGGGCTACTGGCCGGACGGGCTCTACACCGCGCCGACCGACGCCGCCCTCGCCTTCGACCTGCAGAAGCACAAGGACCTGGGCTTCAACATGGTGCGCAAGCACATCAAGGTCGAGCCGCAGCGCTGGTTCTACCACGCCGACCGGCTCGGCCTGCTGGTCTGGCAGGACATCCCGTCGCTGACCGCGCAGAACGTCGACCCCACCGACGCCCAGCAGGCACAGTTCGAGGCCGAGGCACGCGAGATCGTCGACGAGCACCGCAGCTCACCCGCCGTGATCGCGTACACGCCCTACAACGAGGGCTGGGGTGAGCGGTCCCTCGCCGACACCCGGCGGGTCGCGCAGAACATCAAGAACCAGGACCCGACCCGTCTGGTCAACCCGCACAGCGGCCACAACTGCTGCCAGTCGCTCGGCAACCCAGGCAACGGCGACATCGACGACTGGCACATCTACCTCGGCCCGGACTCCCCGGTACCGTCGAGCAGCCGGATCGCGGTGCTCGGCGAGTTCGGCGGCCTCGGCCTGCACACGCCGGGCCACGAGTACAGCCCGAACGGCAGCTTCTTCGCCTACGAGTGGCAGTCCAGTTCGACCGCCCTCACCGACCGGTACGTGGGGCTGGTGCAGGGCACCCAGAACCTGATGCTCGGCAAGGGGCTCAGCGCCTCGATCTACACCGAGATCACCGACCTGGAGGGTGAGCTGAACGGGTTCCTCACCTACGACCGCCAGGTGATCAAAATGGATCAGGCGCGGGTACGCGCCGCCAACACCGCCCTGATCAACGCCTCGAAGACCATCGGCAGTTCGGCACCCGTCGCCCTGCCGGTCAACACCCGCCGGTCGGTGCGGGTGACCACGCCGGGATTCACCAACCGCTACCTGCGTCACCAGGACAGCCTGGCCTACACGGAGGTGGTCGACGCCGCGAGCTCCGGCCTGCTCAAGGCCGACGCCACGTACACCATCAGGCCCGGTCTGGCCGGTACCGGTTGCTTCTCGTTCGAGTCGGTCAACTTTCCCGGGCAGTACCTGCGCCACCAGAACTCCCGGGTCCGCAACTCGCCCGACGACGGCTCCGCGCTGCTGCGCGCCGACGCCACCTGGTGCGCCCGCACCGGGCTGACCGGCACCGGCGTGTCCCTGGAGTCGTACAACTTCCGAGGTAGGTACCTGCGGCACTACAACGCGGAGGTCTGGCTGAGCAACGGCGCCGGCGGCGACGCGTACAACACCCCGACGTCGTGGACCGCCGACAGCACGTGGGACATCGCCGCCCCGTGGGCACCCTGACCGCTCGCCGCTGACCAGGCCGTCACAGAGAAACGCGGGGGTTCCGGCGTGGACCGGAACCCCCGCCAGGCGTGGGCGGTGTCGCGCGGCCGGCTCCGCCGGCCGATGTGGTCAGCGCCGGGGTCTTCGGCAGCGGGCGGTGACCCGTCCCGGCGTCACTCGTCGTCCCGGGGGTCGTTGCCCCGGTCATGAGCGAAATCGGCGAGTTGATTGCACCGCCCGGCCGGGTCGACCTCAGGGCAAGGCCCGAGCCGCAACTTGCATCCGGCCAGGTTCACTCCGCTGTTGCAACACGCAATTATGTCGCTCAATAAATAGACGATAACCAATCTTGACTTGCACGTCCGACCAGCGCACCGTAAAGAGCCAGAGGCAGATGCACACCATTATCGGCCAGGCTGAAGTGGATCGCCAATGGGCGCGCTGCCGGTTTCGCGCCGCGTGTACCAGGAGGCTTTCCATGCGGTTGAATCCGTTTACCGGGGTCTATCTCGCCGATCCGGCCAGCACGTGGCGGCGCATTCTCGACGATCCCGACGGAGTGCACTACGCCGAGGATCTGGGCCTGTGGCTGATCAGCCGGCACGCGGACGTCCGCCGGGCCCTCGCCGACGCCACGACTTTCGCCAACGCCCACACCCTCGCCCCGGTCTACGAGGTGTCTGCATCGGCGCTGAACGTCATCATGCAGATCGACGCGCCACCCACGACGGCCGCGGCGGACCCACCAGCGCACCCGCGCACCCGGCGGGCCCTACGCGCGACCTTCGCGAACACCGCCGAGCGGGTCGAGGCAGAGTACGGCGCCATCATCCGACGCCGGGTCGACCAGCTGGTGTCCCGTCTCGCCGCCCGCCAGGGCGACCAGGTCGACCTGATCGCCGAGTTCGCGACCGAGCTTCCCCTGCTGGTGGTCCTGGACATCCTCGGGGTGCCCGACGCCGACATCGGGCGGATCCGGAGTTGGGCGGACGGGCAGATAGCCCTCATCTGGGGGCAGCCGGACCCGGCCGAGCAGGTACGCCTGGCCCAGGGCCTGCTCGAGTTCTGGCACTACTGCGAGGACCTGGTCCGCCAGCGGGTGGACAGTGGACACCGGGGCGAGGACTTCATCAGCCGCGCCCTGGACTACCGGGACGACGACGACAGCGTGCTGACGGTGCCCGAGGTCGCGAGCCTTGCCTTCAACCTCCTGGTCGCCGGCCACGAGACCACCGCCGGGTTGCTCGCGCACGCGCTCGACCAGGCCCTGTCCGCTCCCCAGCGCTGGGCGGCGATCACCGCGGACCCGGGTCTCGTCCCCGCCTTCGTGGACGAGACGCTCCGCTTCGCGCCCGCCATCGACGGCTGGCTGCGGGTGACCACCCGCGATGTCACGGTGGGGGCGGTGACGATCCCCGCCGGGGCGCGTTGCCTGCTGTTGATCGGCGCGGCGAACCGGGACGCGGCGGCGTTCCATGACCCGGACCGGTTCGACCCACACCGGACCGATGTGGGCAATCACCTGTCGTTCGGCCACGGTCCACATTTCTGCATCGGCGCGGGACTGGCGCGACTTGAAGCCGGAATCGCCCTCAGTCGGCTCGCCGAATCCATTCCCGAGCTGAGGTTGTCACCGGAGCAACATCGGTCGTACAAACCCAATGTCGCGTTTCGCGCGCACCGCACGCTGCTCGCGATAATCGACGTCCCGGCGGCCACCGACGTGCCGGCGTCACGGAACGCCGCGACGGCCGAAGTGCGCGCGGCCTGAGCGCGCACTGGCCCCAACGGTGCTGACCTGCGGACGGATCGAGGGTGGGGTGGGCCGGCGTCGACCCGTTCCACCCAGCGCGCCCGAGCGCCGGCACCGGGTCCGGCGAGAACCTTTTCCACTTTCCCCGACGATCCATGCCGGTGAACGTCTTCACACCCATCGCTTCCTGGGTTAAGAATTGCCCTCTGTGAATGTTCGGCTCATCGGCCAATCTCGATCTGGCGTCCGCCGCTGAATGTCCGTTCCACGAAGGTGAGCGCATGGAGCACACGTCCCCGTCGAGCTCGGCTCACTCTGCGGCCAGTCACCGGTTCCGACGGGAGTTGCGCGACTGCCGCGTCCAACGGGGTCTGACCCAACGAGCCCTGGCGGACCTGGTGCGGTTCAGCCGGGAGACGGTCGCGGCGGTCGAGTCAGGTCGCCGGTTCGGCAGTCACGAGTTCGCACTGCGCTGCGACGATGTGCTCGGCACCGGTGGCCGCCTGGCCGCGCTGTGGCCGCAGGTCGCGGCCGAGCAGTTGGCGGCCGACGGTCGCCGAGGCCCCCGCGCGCCGGAGCCAGCCCGACTGGATCGGCAGGTGCCGCGTCAGCGCGGCCGGCGTGACGCGCGCGACCCGGGCGCCGTGGTGGACGCGATCGACGAGCTGCGTGAGCTGATCGGCCAGGTGCTCAACGGTCAACCCGAACCGGATGAACCGGAGCGGCGGCACCCGTCGGCCGAACCCCTCGACAACCAGGGCTGACCCGACGACCCGGCCCGACGCCGCGGCGTCACCGGCCGCTGACGTTGGGTACAGATACTGGTACGGGCAGTTTGTACCACGGCCAGGTCTGGCCTATGAGCGCGGCTTCCGGCCGAATGGGACTTGCATTCGGCAACGTGCGGATAGACCGTCATCGACGAGTCGTGGGAGTCAATCTTGGCGTCGAGCACCCGGTCCCACGCGGCCAGACCCTACCCGACCCGCCGACGCGGTTGGAAGATAGCCGGCCGGATGCGGCTCATCGTCGCGGCCCCGCTCGTCGCCGTGATCGGCTTCGCCGGTCTCGCACTGACCGAGAGCGCACGCCAGACGGCCCGCGCCAGCGACCTGCAGATCCTGACCCAGGTCGGTGCCGAGGCCGGCAACCTGGCCTACCGCCTGCAACGCGAACGCATCGCCGCCGCCGACCTGCTCACCTACGCCCAGCCCGAGCAGCAGGACGCCTTCGGCGTGGAGCTGGCCGCCACCGATGACGCCGTCGCCCGCTACCGCGAGCAGCGTGACCGACTGACCACCGACAACGGCACCAGCTCGACTCTCCTGCGGCGCATCGACGACGCCCTGAACGGCCTCGCCCCGCTGCGCACCCAGGTGCGCACCGCCACGCACGCGTCGGTGTCGGCGATGACCTTCAGCTACCGCATCGCGATCGCCGACCTCATCACCTTCCGGGAGAACGTCTCACACGGCGTGGTGGACGCCCCACTCGCCGACGGGATCCGGGCCTCGGCGGCGCTGTCGAAGACGGCCGAGGCCATCGGTCAGCAACAGGTGGCCGTGCTGCGCGCCGTCGCGGGCGGCGACCTGACCCCGGCCATGCAACAGGACATCACCGCCGCCCGCACCAGCTACACCGAGTCGAGCCTGTCGTTCCTGGCCCTGGCCCCGCCCGACTGGAGCGTCTGGTGGGAGCAGGCCGGCACCGGCAAGGAGGCGCTGGCCCTGCAACGGATGCAGGACGAGGTCGCCCGGGCCCAGCCGGGGTCGCGACTGAAACTGGAGACCGACGACTGGGTGTCCACCACCCAGACGCGCGCCGCCCGGCTGGCCGACCTGCGCGCCCGGGTCGACGACGCGGTCCGCGACGACGTCCGGGCCGCGCACGCCGACCAGCGCCGCCGCGCCGTGGCCGAGGCGGCCAGCGTCCTCCTGGCCCTGATCCTCACCGCGTTGGTGACCTGGGCCGTCGCACGGCAGATCACCCGACGGCTGCGCCGGCTGCGGGACGCGGCCAACGCCGTTGCCTTCGAACAACTCCCCGCCGTGGTGGCCCAGCTCCAACAGCCCGGCAGCGCCGCCGTCGACCCACACAAGCTGGCCCACCAGCAGTCCAGTGCCGCCCTCGAACCGTCCAGCGACGACGAGATCGGCGAACTGGGGCAGGCGTTCAGCGCCGTGCACCAGGCCGCCGTGCGGACAGCCGCCGAACAGGCCGTCATGCGCGCCAACACCGCCGACATCTTCATCCACCTGAGCCGCCGCGAACAGCGACTCGTCGACGCGGTCCTGGCCCAGGTCGACCTGGTCGAGCGGGACGAAACCGACCCCGACCGGCTCGACCAGCTCTACACACTGGACAACCTGGCGACCCGGATGGGCCGGATCAACGCCAGCCTGCTGGTGCTCGGCGGGGTCGGCGTGGGGCGCGTACGCCAGCGCGACGTTCCGCTGCAACAGGTGCTCCAGGCCGCGCTGTCCCAGATCGAGCACTACGCACGGGTCCGACTCGGCATGATCGACGGGGACGTCGCGGTGGCCGCCAAGACCGTCGACGAGGTCGTGCACCTGCTGGCCGAACTCATGGACAACGCCACGACGTACTCGCCGCCGGGCAGCGAGACCTGGGTGAGCGGCCGAAGCCTGGGAGACCGCGTCATCGTCCAGATCAGCGACGAGGGCGTGGGGCTGTCCACGCAGCGGATGCAGCAACTCAACGAGCTGCTGGCGCACCCTCCGGCCATCGACGTGGCCGCCGTACGGGCGATGGGGCTGGTCGTCGTGGGCCAGCTCGCGGCGCGGCTGGGCATCACCGTCCAACTGCGACGCGGCCCCCGACGCGGCATCCTCGCCGAGGCGACACTGCCCGCGGCGATCATCCGGTCGCTGCCACCGGAGGAGTACCTGCTCGCCCCCGGCCGGCTGTCGCGGCGGGCAGCTCGCACGCCCAGCCCGCCGCCGCCCTACCAGCCGCGCCCCGAGCCCACCGCCGGACGCCCGCCGACCGAACGAACCCTGCCGGCCGCGCCGGTCTTCCGACCAGCTCCCCCACCGCCGGACCGGGGTGACGCGCCCACCGAGGAGCTGCTCATCTTCCAACAGGTCAACCACTGGTTCCAGAACGATGTCGTCGACGGCCACAACGGCCAGAACGGCCAGCAGTGGTCCAGCCCCGCCGACGACGCCTGGCGTACCGCCGCCCAGGCGCACACCCCCGAGGTGGCCACGACCACCAACTCCGGCCTGCCCAAACGCCAGCCGCAACGGCACCTCGTGCCCGGCGGTGTGACAGTGCCCCAGCAGCAGCAACGGTCGGAGTACCGCGACCCGGCGCAGGTGGCCACGGCGATGGCCGCGTACGCGCGGGGCGTGGCCAACCGACGGCGCACCCCGATCAACCTCGGTAACAAATGACGCGACAGGAGAGCACGTGACCGACCAACAGGATCTCGGCTGGCTGCTGGACAATTTCGCGGCGCGCGCGACCGAGGTCAGCCACGCGATCGCCATTTCCAGCGACGGCCTGATGGTGGCCGCCACCCGAGACCTGCCACCGGACCGGGCCGACCAGTTGGCCGCCACGGGCAGCGGGCTGGTCAGCCTGCTGCGGGGGGCGGCGGCCTTCTTCGACGCCGGCGCGGTGATCTCGAACGTCACCCAGCTCGAGGGCGGGTTCATGTTCTCCATGGCCTTCAACGACGGCGCCTCGCTGCTGGTGCTCGCCGCGCCCGAGTGTGACGTCGGCAAGGTCTCCTACGAGATGACCGAGCTGGCCAACCGCATCGGGGACGCGCTGACCCCCGCTGCCCGGGCGGCGCTCGCCCGCAGCCGCTGACCACCCGGCGCCCCCACGCCGGAGACCCCTTCCCCTTCCTCTGGAGTTAGACATGCCTCTCACCACGCCTTGGCGCAGCCGTGCCCTCACCGCCGCGCTGCTCGCCGCCGCGCTGACCACCAGCACCGCCTGCGGCGACGACGCTCCGGGCACCAGCGCCGGCGGCTCGATAAAGATCGGTCTGCTCGCGTCGCTGTCCGGGACGTACCAGGCTGTTGGCACGGAGATCCGCGACGGCTTCCAGCTCTACCTGGACACCCACGACGGCAAGTTGGGCGGCCGGCAGGTCGACCTCGTCGTCGCCGACGAGGGCAACGGCGCGCAGACCGCTGTCCCGGCGGCGACCAAGCTGCTCAAGCAGGACCGGGTGTCCGCGCTCACCGGCATCGTCGGTGGCGGCTCGGTCGCCGGCGTCACCCCGCTGCTCAACGAGACGAAGGTGCCCCTGGTCGGCTCCAACGGCCGGCCGGAGCTCAAGGACGTTTCCCGGGTCTGGCACACCTCGTACCTCTCCGACGAGCCCGGGGCGGCGATCGCCCAGCACGTCCGCGACAACGTGAAGGGCTCCGTGTACGCGATCGGCCCGGACTACCAGGGCGGTTGGGACGAGCTGCGCGGCTTCACCGACGCGTTCGGCAAGATCGGCGGGAAGCTCGCTAACGCCGACGGCAAGACGACCTTCACGCCGTTCCCGGCCACCACCAACTTCCTGCCGTACTTCGCCCGCATCAAGGCCTCCGGCGCGGCGGCCGTCTACACCTTCTACGCCGGCAGCGCCGCGGTCGACTTCGTCAAGCAGTACGCGCAGTCCGAGATCAAGGACATCCCGTTGTACGCGGCCGGGTTCCTCACCGAGGGCGGCGTGCTCAACGCGCAGGGCGAGGCCGCCCGGGACATCTACTCGGTGCTCAACTACTCGCCCGACCTCGACAATGCCGAGAACCGCGCCTTCGTGGCCGCGTGGAAGGCGAAGCACGACGGTTCGCCGACGACCTACGCGCTGGCCTCGTACGACGCGGCGGCGGTGCTCGACCGGGCGATCGGCGCGGCCGGGAACGACCCGACCCCCGAGGCCATCAACACGGCCATCGGTCAACTCGGCCAGATCGCCAGCCCGCGCGGCACCTGGCAGTTCTCCACCACCACGCACTCCCCGGTGCAGAAGTGGTACCTGCGGCAGGTCCGCCAGGACGGCCGGGCGCTGTCCAACACCGTCGTGGGTGACCTCGCGACCGTCGGCCGGTGATAGTGGTGGCGGCCGGCACGAACCGGATCGACCCGTACCTGATCCCGGCACTGGACGGAGTCGCCTACGGGCTGCTCGTGTTCGTCGCCGCGTCGGGCCTGGTCTTCTGTTTCGGCGTCGCCAACATCCTCAACCTGGCGCACGGCCTGCTCTACGCGATCGGCGGGTACACCGCGGCGGCGCTGCTCGACGGCGGCTGGGTGAGCCTCGCGTTGGCGCTGACGGTCGGTGTGCTGGCCGCCGCCGCGACGGGGGTGCTCCTGGCCGGCCTGCTCACACCGGTCGCCACCGGCAACCATCTGAGTCAGGCGCTGCTGACGTTCGGGGTGGCGTTGGCCGGCGGCAGCCTGCTCGTCGCCGGCTTCGGACCCGACAACCCGCAGGTCCAGGTGCCCGCAGCCCTGGAGGGGTCGGTGATGGTCGCCGGTCACCGCTACGCCGCGTACCGGCTGGTCTTCATCGTCGTCGCGGCGGTGCTCGCCGCCGCCCTCTACCTGGTGGTGCGACGCACCAGGGCCGGGATGCTGGTCCGGGCGGCGGTCGACGACCCGGAGATGGTCGCCTGCCTGGGCGTGAGTCCGGCCCGGATCCGGGCCGGTGTCCTCGCCGCCGCCGGCGCGCTGGCCGGCGCGGCCGGAGTCCTGGGCGCGCCCATCATCGGCCCCGGCACCGGCACCGCCGACACGGTGCTGCTGCTCTCCCTGGTGGTGGTCGTCCTCGGCGGTCTCGGGTCGATGGCGGGCACCCTGCTGGCCGCGCTCGCGGTCGGCGAGATCCAGACGTTGGGAGTGGCGCTGCTGCCGTCCGCCGCACCGTTTCTGCTGTTCGCCGCCATGGCGGCGGTGCTGGCCGTGCGGGCGCGTGGCCTGGCCGGCAGGTGGAGGGCGGCATGAGGGATGAGGTGATCCGGCGAGTCCGTGGCGGCGTCGCCGCGCTCGTCCTGGTCGGCCTGGTCGTGGCGCCCTGGGTGGTCGACGACTACACCACGGCGATCCTCGCCCGGACGCTGGCGCTGGCCCTGGTCGGGGTGAGCGTGGCCCTGCTCACCGGCGTCGCCGGCATGCCCACCCTCGGCCAGACCGCACCGTACGCGGCCGGCGCCTACGCCTGCGCCGTGGTCGGCAGCCGAGTCTCCGACGTCGGCGTCGTGCAGCTCGTCGTCGCGGCGGCCGCCGGGGCGCTGCTGGCCGCGCTGACCGTGCCGCTCGTCGTGCACGCCCGAGGGGTGATCGTTTTGATGATCACCCTGGCCGTCGGTGAACTCGTCGTCATCGTCCTGGGCCGGTGGCGGTCGGTCACCGGCGGCACGGACGGGCTGGCCGGCATTCCCGCGGTCCGCCCGTTCTGGGGGCTCCCGGCCCTCGCCAACGACCAGGCCCGTTACCTGTACGCCCTGGTCGTCGTGGCCACGCTGATCGGCGCGGTGCTGGTGCTGCTGCGCACGCGGGCCGGGTTGGTGCTGCGGGCCGGCCGCGACGATGAGACGCGGTTGCGGGCCAGCGGTCACCGGGTG
The DNA here is from genome assembly GCF_055587245.1 of Micromonospora sp. NPDC047756. Lineage (NCBI taxonomy): Bacteria > Bacillati > Actinomycetota > Actinomycetes > Micromonosporales > Micromonosporaceae > Micromonospora > Micromonospora sp. NPDC047756. Next base: position 265,932 of record NZ_JBVJGQ010000007.1, on the reverse strand, counting down.
GCGTGGCACCTGTCCGGCGCGCACATCGCCGCCGGGGCGATCGCCGGAGCCGCCGGCTCGCTCCTGGTCGTCGCCCAGCAGTACATCTCCCCCGCCGACTTCGGCTTCGACACCTCCGCGCTGCTGCTGCTCGGTGTCGTCATCGGTGGCACCGCCTCGGTGGGTGGCGCCCTGGTGGGTGCGGCGTTGGTCATCGCCGTGCGGGACTGGCTGTTCGGGGTGCTGCCCGGCCACGCGCCACTGGTGCTGGGCGCGCTGTTCGTGGCGACGGTCTACCTGCTGCCCAGCGGCGTCAACCGGGCCCGGGGTCGGCTGCGCCCGCCGGGGGCCGCGACGTCACAGCCGGACCGGCCAGCCGCCCGTGACCAGGCCGACGTCGCGGAGCTGCGCCGATGACCGGCCTGTTGGAAGCCGAGAAGATCAGCGTGCGGTACGGCTCGCTGGCCGCACTCGACGGCGTGGACCTGTGCATCCACGACGGCCAGCGGCACGCCCTGATCGGCCCGAACGGGGCCGGCAAGACGACCCTGCTCAACGTCCTCGGCGGGTCCATCCGGCCGCACCGCGGCACGGTGCGGTTCAACGGACGGGACGTCGGTCGACTCGGCCCGGCGGCCCGGGCCCGACGGGGCATCAACCGCATCCACCAACGACCCGCGGTCTTCCCGACGCTCACCGCGACGGAGAACGTCGTGGTGGCCGCGCTGCCACGGGCCATTCCCGACGGCCGGTGGTGGCCGGGTGGGCGCCGACGCGCGGCACAGCGCCTGGCCGGCCCGCTGCTGGACCAGATGGGGCTCAATGCCGTCGCGGCGGTGCCCGCCGGACACCTCGCACACGGGCAACGACGCCAGTTGGAGATCGCGATGGCCATGGCCGGTCGCCCCCGCCTGCTGCTCCTCGACGAACCGGCGGCCGGGCTGTCCGCCGTCGAGGTCGGTCGGCTGGTCGAGGTGCTCCAGGCACTGCCCAGGGCGGTCGCCGTGTTGCTGGTCGAACACCGACTGGACCTGGTGTACGCCCTGTCCGACGCGGTAACGGTGTTGCGCGACGGTCGGACGTTGGCCGCCGGCACACCGGACGAGATCCGTACCTCGCCGCTGGTGCGGCAGGCCTACGCCGACGGGGTGGCCTGATGCTCACTGTGGATCGTCTCTGCGCCGGCTACGGCGGCGGAATCGTCCTGCACGAGGTCAGCCTGCGGGTACGACCGGGCAGCATCCAGGCCGTGGTGGGCCGCAACGGGGCGGGCAAGAGCACGCTCGTGCACACCATCGCGGGGCTGGTGCGGGCGTCCAGCGGTCGCATCGAGATCGGCGGTGTGCACGTCGCCGGCCGACAACCGCATCGTATCGCCCAGTCCGGCGTCGGCCTCGTCCCGCAGGGCCGACGGGTCTTCTCCCGGTTGACGGTGGCCGAGCACCTGCACCTGGCGGCCGCGCCGTGGCGGGCCCCCACCTCCGGCGGCGAAGGCTGGACGGTCGCCCGCACCCTGGAGTTGCTGCCGAGGCTGGCGGCGCGGCTGCGCCACCGGGGCTGCGAACTCTCCGGAGGCGAGCAGCAGATGCTGGCGATAGCCCGTGCGCTGCTCGGACAACCCCGGGTGCTGCTGCTCGACGAACCATGTGAGGGGCTCTCGCCCGATCTGGCGGCGCGGGTCCGCGAACTCGTCAACGGTCTCGCCGCGGACGGCCTGACAGTGCTGCTCGTGGAACAGCAACTCCAGCACGCCATCGAGCTCGCGGACCGGGTGGCGGTGCTGGAGTACGGCCGGGTGGTCTACGACCGGCCGACCGCGGAGGCCCGCCGCGATCCGGCCCCGCTGGCGGCGATGGTGAGCGTCGCCGCCGTCGCGCCGCGCCCGGCCAACAGAGCAACCCCTCGGCTCTGGGCCGACACCCCGTAGTCACCCGACCTTCTCGAGTCACCCGACCCTGCACGGAGAGGTAGACACCGATGACAACCGTTGCCAGCAATGACACGTACACCTTCGACAACGGCGCGCCGGACGCCGTTCCCCAGATGCACGCGCTGGAGTCCTTCCTGGATCCGATCACGACACGTCGGCTGGCCCGCCCGGTGCTGGAGCCCGGCGCGACCTGCTGGGAGGTCGGGGCCGGCGGCGGCTCGATGGCCCGGCGGATGGCCCGCGCGGTCGGCGACGACGGGCACGTGCTGGCCACCGATATCGACCCCACACACCTGGTGGCCGAGGGCAACCTGCACGTACGCCAGCACGACGTGCGCACCGAACCCCCGCCCGGGGACGCGTTCGACCTGATCCACGCCCGGCTGGTGCTGCTGCACCTTCCCGATCGACGACGGGTCCTACGCACCCTCACCGGTGCGCTGAAGCCCGGCGGGTGGCTGGTGGTCGAGGAGTTCGACTGCACCGCGCCGCAGCGGGTGCTGACCGCGCCCAGCGACGACGCCGCGAAGCTCTTCGCGCAGGTCATGGATGCCATGATGGGTGTCCTGGAAGACCACGGCGCCGACCTGGGATGGGCGCAGGACGTGCACACCGAGATGGCCCTCGCCGGTCTGACCGACCTGGACACCATCACCCACTCGCAGAGCTGGGCCGGCGGGTCGACCGGAACGTCGCTCTACGAGACCAACTCCCGCCAGTTGGAACCGGATCTGCTGGCTGCCGGGGTGTCGTCCCAGCAACTGAACGCCTTCCGACGGCTGCTCCGTGACCCCGGGTTCGCCGTCATGTCGTACCACTTCGTCTCCACGCGGGGTCGCCTGCCGAGCTGAGCAGGCGGACCACCGCGCGGAGCGCGGTCACGCCAGCCGTACCTCTCCCGCGCGCAGCACCTCCCCCCGCTTCGCTCCGGACAGCGCTACGACGGCGCCGGCCGCACCGGCCGGGCTCCCCCACAAGGGAGCCCGGCCACCCCACTCCCACACCCCACACCCTCGCGAGCCCACGCCCCACGCCCCAGCCCTGCCCCTGCCGCGCCCACGCCCACGCCCACGCCCGTCGATCTTGCAGTTTCGGCTGTCGATAGGTGCGGAATGACCCTTATGCCACAACAGAAAGTGCAAGATCGCGGGGCCCGGTCACGGTCGGCCTCGTGGATCATGGAGTTGTGGTGCCTGGATTGCTGCTGTTCAGGGCTTTTGTTGCCCACCACAACTCCATGATCGACCACGGTGTGGGGGGTGTCAGACTGGTTGGGTGTTCGTCAGGCTTGCCGAGGAGCGGGACTTCGACGGCTTCCTCCGCCTTGCGGCCCAGGTCGAGTGTTGGTTCGGCCCCATGGTTGAGGATCGCGGCTTTCATGACGCGGTGCGCCGGCACATTCGTCGGTCCACAGCGCTCGTTGCTGTCTCCTCCGGATCCGATCTCCTGGGTGGGTTGTTGTTCACGGCGAAAGCTCCGACCCACCACGTCCACTGGCTTGTCGTTGCTGAGCAGGCGCGCGGAAAGGGCGTCGGTCGTGCACTGATGACGGCGGCTGCGCGCAGGTTCGGGCCGGGCCCAGGCTCCGTCGACGTGGTCACCTTCGGCGCCGATCACCCTGGCGCTGGCGTCAGCGGCGCGCGCGCCTTCTACGAGCGCCTCGGCTTCACCGCGGCCGAGGCCGTCGATCCCGGTCCGGAGGGCGGTTCGCGGCAGGTGTTCCGCCTGACCGTCGCCTGATCCACACGACGGTGGTCCAGACAACGAAGCTGCTCAGGAGGATCCGACCGAGCCCGGGAGGGCCGATTGGGGGCAACCGCCCCTGCTCACCGCGGGATGGTCTCCTGATTGGCCAGAACGATCAGGTCGTCGGGGCGGGCCGACAGCGACGCCGTCGCCCCGTCGAGCCACACGAGATAATCCACCGGTGGACCGGACGCACCCCAGCGGGCACCGATGATGGTGGCGGACCGCCCGTCGTGCGGCGGCGTGAGCAGGCGTACCCGGGTGCCCGGCGCGTGCCCGTCGTCGGCGACGATCAGCAACGCGTCGAGGATCTGCCGGGCCCCGACGACGGGCAACCCCGCAACGTACGGCTCGCCCGCGTATCCCAGTCGCGGGGTCATCATCGTGCCCAACAGCGCTGTCTGCCGGATCGCCTCCTGGCGGACCTGCCCGTCCGGGCTGCGTCCGGCCACGGTCAGCGCCTTCTGGATGCGCGACCAGAGGGCCAGTGGCTCCTGGTCGAGCAGGCGGCGGGCCTCTCGGTCGACGTCTGCGCAGGCCGTGTCGAGTGCGGTGTCCTCGCCGAGTTCCGCGATCCAGGCGAGGTCGCCCACTTCCGGCAGCAACCCCGGCGACTCGGCCACGATGACGATGAACAGCATCGCGAGCAGTTCCGCGCGGCCCTCGCCGTGATAGAGCGAGCCGACCCCGCTGCCGGTACGCCCACGGCTGGGCGGGAACCGCTCGACGAGGTGCTGCGCCCGGCCATGAGGAAGGGCCGCGGCCCGTCTGGTGTCCGTCACCCGTTCCTCGAACGACCGCCGTTCACGGTATTCGACGAGCAGCTGACGATGCGGGTCGAACCCGATCGGATAGATCGTCCGCCCGTACCTGGAAAGGGTTTCGCCGGGCCGAAGGCCGACCGACTCGAGTTGCCGGGCCGCCTCCGAGTAGGCAACGCCAGCCCGCGCCGCGTGCTCCCGGATGGCGCGTTTGCGGGCGCGTCCGGGGGCCGGGGTCCGTCGGGGGGTGGGATCAGACATGACGCCTCCGGTGCAGCCCCACGCACTTCACCGAACGGGCGACGTGACCGGCACGCCGAGAGTCGACACATCGGCGCGGAGTCGGAGACTCTTGGCCCCGGGCATGTGGTCGGGCGTGGGCCACCACATCGGGCGCTGGCAGGCGCTCTGCCGTGGCCAGCATATCGTGGGGCAGGCCGTCGGTGTGGGCGTGCACACCCTGGTCGCCCTTTGCCTCGACGACTGCGGTGTCAGCCCGTGTCAGCCGATGTCGGTGGCGTGTCGGGGCGGTGTCAGCGGGCCCGCGCATGCTGTACGTATGACAAGTGACCTGGTGATCGAGGCCGAGGGTCTCGTGAAGACGTTCGGGAAGACGAGGGCGCTGCAGGGCGTGGACCTCGCCGTGTCCCGGGGGACGGTGCTCGGGGTGCTCGGCCCCAACGGCGCCGGTAAGACCACCGCCGTTCGCATCCTCTCCACCCTGCTGACCCCGGACGGCGGAACCGCCCGGATCGGTGGTTTCGACGTGGTACGGGACGCCGAACGCGTTCGGCAGAGCATCGGACTGACCGGCCAGTACGCCTCGGTCGACGAGGACCTGACCGGTCGGCAGAACCTGGAGTTGTTCGGCACCCTGCTGGACCTGGGGCGCGGCGGTGCCCGTCGGCGGGCCGCCGAGCTGCTCGACTGGTTCGACCTGACCGATGCCGCGAACCGTCAGGCCAAGACCTACTCCGGCGGCATGCGGCGACGGCTCGACCTGGCCGCCAGCCTCGTCGGCTCGCCTGACGTGATCTTCCTCGACGAGCCGACGACCGGGCTCGACCCGGCCAAGCGCGAGGACATGTGGGACGTGGTCCGAACGCTGGTCAACAACGGCTCGACGGTGCTGCTGACCACGCAGTATCTGGAGGAGGCCGACGCGCTCGCCGACGCGATCACGGTGATCGACCACGGTCGGGTGATCGCACACGACACTCCCGACGGGCTCAAGCGGGTGGTCGGTGGGCAGACCCTGGAGGTCCGGCCGTCCGACCCGGCGCACCTGCCGCGTACCGCGGAGATCCTGACCCAGGTCGGCTCCGGCGCGCAGGCCGACGAGATCCGCAAGGGGGTCCTCGCGGTGCCGGTCACCGACGACACGGCCCTGACCGAGAGCGTCGCGCGCTTCGCCACGGCCGGGATCGCGGTCACCGAACTCTCCCTGCACCTGCCGAGCCTCGACGAGGTGTTCTTCACCCTCACCGGACGTACGGCATCGGAAGACGACACCACCCGCCCCACGGAGGTCGCGGCATGAGCACTCTGACCGACGCACCATCCACCCGGAACCGGGCGCTGTCGACGATCACCGCCAACCCGCGACCGTTCCGACTGGTCCGGCACTCGTTGGCACTCGCCAAACGCAGCCTCATCAAGACCTGGCGGACGCCCGAGGCGCTCATCGACGTCACCCTGCAACCGGTGCTGTTCCTCATCATCTTCGTGTACGTCTTCGGCGGGGCGGTCGCCGGCTCGACCCACGACTACCTGCAGTTCCTGCTGCCCGGCATCCTGGCGCAGACGATCGCGACCGGCGCCATCGCGATCGGTGTCAACCTCAACACCGACATCGCCAAGGGCATTTTCGACCGGTTCCGGTCGTTGCCGATCCCCCGTTCCGCCCCACTGGTCGGCGCGGTCCTCGGCGATGTCGTCCGGTACGTGATCGTCACCGTGTCGACCCTCGCGATCGGCTACGTGATGGGTTTCCGGATCGAGACCGACCTGTTCCGGGCCATCGCCGGGTGTCTGCTCGCGGTGCTGTTCGCGCTCTGCCTGAGCTGGCTGCCGGTGCTGGTATCGATGAAGGTGCGGACCGCGGGTGCCGTGCAGGGTGTGATGTTCGCGTTGATCATGCCGCTGAGCTTCGCGTCCAACGTGTTCGTCGGCGCGGACACCCTGCCGGGCTGGATGCAGACGTTCGTGGACGTCAACCCGATGACTCACCTGGTGGCGTCGGTACGCGGTCTGTTCCTCGGCGCCCCACTGGGCAACCACGTGTGGTGGACGCTCGCCTGGTGCGCCGGCTTCGTCGCGGTGTTCATGCCGCTGGCGCTGCGGGCGTACCGTAAGAAGATCTGACCTGGTCACGGCGTCGGCACCCGGTGGGGCCGGCGCCGTGGCCGAATGCCGGTCCACATCCATTGACCGACGTCGCTATGTGCGACATGATTTCCCCACCATGGCGGAGTTACGGGTGCGGTCGGTCGAGGACCACCCGCCGCGGAATCACCGCCGACCGACAGTGGCACGTCGCCGCCTGCTCACCGCTGGCGCGGGCGTCGCCGCAGCGACCAGTTGGCCGCGCGGATCGCGCACCTGGTCCGTGACACCTCCGCCGGCCCACGCAGCGCGTGCATCCTCGACTGCCAGGTTGTCAGCGGGAAGAGCTGCCGTCCGTCGAAGCGCACGGGTCCGTCCGGACGGCTCGAACGCCGGGCGGCGAACCCCGCGCCGCTCTGTTCGGCGGCAGCCCGGACCTCCACCTGCTGTGGGCCGGCAGCGACGTCGTCCCCGACCCGACATCGGTCACCCCTTCGTCTCAGCCTCTGGAGGACTACGTGTTACGTCGACTCATCGCCTCGTCTATTACGGTCATGGCACTGCTCCTGGCCTCGACGGCGGCACCGGCGGTCGCGGCCGGGTACATGTTCAAGCCGGGACACCCGATGTTCCTCGGGAAGAAGAACAACCTCAATGACTACTGCACCGGCGGTTACGCCGTTCGGGGCACGTCCGGCATGTTCATCGCCACCGCTGGGCACTGTTTCGGCATCGCCGGTCTACCGCCGGCGGCGCAACGCATCGTCTACGGCACCGACGCGCGCTTCGGATACGCGATCAGGAACGACAACGTCGGCGACTACTGGGGCGACAACAGTTTCGACGGAGCGTTGGTCCAGCTCGACTCGGGCAACGACGCCCAGCAGATCGTTGTCGACCCGCTGACGGGCCGGTCGCCAGGGAACGGGCGGGTGACCGGCTACTACCGCAACAGCGCTCTCTCCCAGGGCTTCGTCATCGGCAAGATGGGGCGGACCACCGGGTGGACCGAAGGCACCGTGACGAGCTGGCAGGTGCTGACCTACGACGACGGTATGCGCGACTATCTCCTGTGCTCCACCGTGCCGGCGGCTGGTGGTGACAGCGGTGGGCCGGTCTGGCGGCAGGACGCCAACGGCGTCATGGCGATCGGGATCGTGGTCGCCTCGACGAACGGCAGGATGTGTTTCAACCCCATCGAGAACGTCCTCTCCCGGTTCGGGGCCTGGCTGCCGGTGTTCGCCGCGAGTAGCGCCACGACCTCGACCTCAGCCGCCCAGCCTCTCGTCGTGAGCGAGCGCCGCGGCCCGGCGGTTCCGGTCAACCTCACGCCAGTCATGGCCGAACGCCTCTGAGGCCTGTCTCGGACGTGCCGGCTGGCATCGCCGAGCTCTAGACCAGCAGGTCGTTCATCAGCTCGCGGATCCGGGCGGCCGCGGCGGCGACCGGTCGGCCGCGCCACGCGACAAGCAACGACTCGCGCCGCTCCTCGTCAGCGAGGGCGGCGTCGAGTCGTTCGGCCCGCCCGGGTGGGAAGAACATTCCGACGTGGGTGCCGACCCGGGTGGCGAGCGTGAACAGTTCCCGCGCGGTCGCCTCGTCACCGCGGTACGCCGCGAGCTCGGCGCCGCCCTGGGCCCACGCGCCGATGATGGGCAGGTCCTTCGAGGCGAGTGCGTCTCCCCGGGCGAGGGTCAACAGGGCGACCGCGTGCGCGTCGGGGTTGTCCCCCGGCACCGGCCGCGCCTGCGCCACCCGCAGGTCGAGGACCGCCACGGCGACGCGCAGCATGGCCTGCGGCTGTGGCTGCGGGCTCGTCCAGCCGCGCAGGATCCGGGTCACCCGGGCACCGCACGCGCGGGCCTCGTCGTACTGCTGACGCTGCCACGCCAGGTGGGCCAGCCCGAGGCAGGCGACCGCGGCGTCCACCGCCTCACCGTCGCCGGGGGCGGCCGTCTCCACCAGTCGTCGTTCGGCCGTGCCGTCGCCGCTCAGGGCGAGCTGCACGTCCAGCCGTACCCGGATCGACCGGGCGTCCTGGGTGGCACCGATCATCTCCATGTGGCGGACGCTGCGCGCCAGCCACTCGGCCGATCCGGTGTCGGCGCTGGGATTGAGGAACTGCCCGACGGCACCCGCCGCCATCGCCATTCCCCAGTGGTCACCGGCGACCGCGAAGCGGTGGTATGCCTGCTCGGCATCGGCGACCGACGCCTCGGGCATGCCGCCGTTCTCGCGGACGGCGGCGCGGGCGAACAAGCCGAGTGCCTGCACGTACGGGTCGGGGTGCGCGATCATCTCGTCGGCCGCCTTCACGCTGCGATCCGCGTCGGACGTGTCGAACTGGGGCAGCGCGGACGCGAGGATCGTCAACCGGGACGACACCTCGTCGGGGCGCTCGGCGAGGAGCGTCCGCAGTGCCCGCCGGGCGAGCACCGCGAGCCGCAGTTCACCGCTGATGCCGGAGTTCACCCCGGTCAGCAGGCACAGCCAGGCGAGGCGGTCGGCGTCGGGTAGCGGTCGGCCGGCACCACGCCCGTGCAGGATCGCCGAGTGGCGTCGTCGGACCGGGTCGTCGACCCCCATCATCCCGCGCGCCCACCCGAGGACCTCCAGGTGCAGGCCGCGCACCGTCCAGAGGTGGAGCAGCGCCGTCGCGACGTCGACGGTGGCCGGCTCGTCGTCCTCGGCGTGCGCCCAACGCAGGGCCGCGAGCAGGTTGTCCTGCTCGGCGGCGCAGTGGTGCAGCGCCTCGACCTGGCCGGGGCCGACGAATCGGCCGGCGAGCGCGACCGCCCGTTCGCGGGCCCACGCGACCATCCCGGTCATGGCCGCCCGTCGGGCACCGGCCGCGTCGAGTCGGGCTTCGCCGTACTCACGGACCGTTTCGAGCATGCGGTAACGCGGCGGGCCGTCCCCCTCGACCAGGGACAACAGGGACTGTTCGACGAGTGTCGCCAGGCCGCGACGGACGTCCGGGGTCTGTGCGACGGCGGCGGCGAGGTCAGCGGTGAAGGGCGCGGGGATGACCGCGACCCGTTGCAGCAGGTCGCGGTCGTCCTCGGCGAGCAGTTCCCTGCTCCAGTCGACGAGCGCCCACAGGCTCGCGTGCCGCTCGGGCAGGCCGCGCAGGGCGTCGTCGAGCAGCGCGAACCGGTCGGTCAACCCGGCGAGCACGTCGTCGATCGGCATGTGTCGCAGTCGTGCGGCGGCCAGTTCGAGGGCCAACGGCAGGTTGTCGAGCCGGTGGCACAGGGCGAGCGCCCGCTCGGTGTCCCACGTCGGTACGGCGCCACCGGCCCGTGCCCGGGACTCGACCAGCGCGAGCGCGTCGGCGTCCGGCAACGCGGTCAGCCGGTGCACCAGCTCGCCGACCAGGCCCAGTGGCGCACGGCTCGTCGCGAGCACCGCGACCTCCGGCGAGGCCGCCGCGACCAGGTCCGCGACGACGACGGCCACCGCGTCGAGCACGTGCTCGCAGTTGTCCAGCACCACCAGCCCGTCGAGGTCCGGGGCCACGGCGCGCAGCCGCTCCTCGGGGCTGAGAACCCGCCGCTCCAGACCCAGGTTGCCGCCGGTCGCCGTGGTGTCCGCACCGCCGAACGCGGCGAGCACAGTGGGCAGCACCTCGTCGGGCGAGCGCAGACCGGCGAGTTCGATCACGCGGACCGCCCGCCCACCCGCCGCCGTACGCCTGGCCACCTCGGCGGCGAGCCGCGTCTTACCCGCCCCGCCCGTTGCCACGACCGTCACGAGCGGCGCCTGGGCGAGCGCGTCGGTGACGGTCTTGACGTCGTGCTCCCGCCCGACGAGGGCGGCCATGGGGCGGCGCCACGCGGCGGGCAGCGTGATCCGCGCCTGTTGCCGAGGCGGTGCCGCGACGGGTGGCGCGGTGAGTTCGCCGCGCAACAACGCCAGGTGGACGCTTGTGATCACGGGTGACGGGTCGGTGCCGTAGCGGTCGGCCAGGTCGGCGCGCAGCTGCTCGACCATCTCCAGCGCCTCCGCCTCCCGGCCCTGGGCGGCGAGCACCCGGACGAGCAGGGCGGCGGACGGCTCGTCCGGCGGTGTCCGCGCGGCGAGTCGACCGAGGTCCGCCTCGTCGAACGGGCCGGCGCCGGCGAGTGCCGCCTGCGCGCGCAGTGCGGCGACCTCCGCGAACAGGCGGGTGTCCTCGGCGCTGACCAACTCGGGCACCTCGGGGAACAGGGCCCGCGCCTGATCGGCCAGGCCGCGGGCGGCACCGACGTCACCGCACTGCAACACCGTGCCGGCCCGATCGACGAGCGCGCGCGCCTCGACCGCGTCGACGGTGATCTCCTCGGCGGGCAGCCGGTATCCGCCCGGCACCGCGAGCACGGGCAGGCCGAGACGACGGACGCGGGACACGAGCGCCTGGACAGCGCCGGTCGCGTCGTCGGGCGGGACGCCGTCCCACACGGCGTCCACGAGCAGACCCACCGAGACCGCCCGCCCGCGCGCCTGCACGAGCGCGCGGAGCACCGCCGCGAGCCGTTCACCCCGAACGGGCTTGCCGTCGACGGCGAGTGGGCCGAGGGTCGCGATGTGCACGGACCCAGCATCCCCCACGCGTGCACGGAGCCGACGAGCACCGGCCCGTCCGGCAGGTCACCGGCCGCGACCGGCTTGACAGGCCGTCACCCGGTTAGGTTAGCCTAACCTCATGCAGAACGAGTTGGCGTCGGTCAACGGGGAGCGCAGCCTGTCCGGCGTCGACCTCCGTCTGGGCTACCACGGTGTGCCGGTCGTGCACGGTGCGGCGATCAGCCTCCGCGCGGGTGCCGTCACCGCACTGGTGGGGCCCAACGGCAGCGGGAAGTCCACACTGCTACGGGCCCTGGCCCGGCTGCACCCGATCGAGGCCGGAATCGTGCACCTCACCGACGGCGTCGCGGCCGCCAGCCTCCCGTCCCGGGAGTTCGCCCGGCGGGTCACCCTGCTCGCCCAGAGCCGTCCGGTGCCCAGCGGGGTCACCGTCCACGACGTCGTCGGCTACGGCCGGCACCCCTACCGGGGGCGCTGGCGCACCGAGGACCCGGACGGTCCCGCCGCCATCGCCCGCGCCATGGACGTCACCGGCGTCGCCACGATGGCCGACCGTCCCGTCGACGAACTCTCCGGCGGCGAGTTGCAGCGGGTCTGGTTGGCCACCTGCCTGGCCCAGAACACCCCGGTGCTGCTCCTCGACGAACCCACCACGTTCCTCGACCTGCGCTACCAGGTGGAGATCCTCGACCTGGTCCGTGACCTCGCCGACGACCACGGCGTCGCCGTCGGCGTCGTGCTGCACGACCTCAACCAGGCCGCCGCCGTGGCGGACGAGGTGGTCCTGTTGCAGCAGGGCCGGGTCCGCGCCACCGGCACCCCGGCCACCGTGTTCACCGAGGAAGCCCTCAGCGAAACCTACGGAATCCGCATCGAGGTGACCACCGATCCGATCAGCGGACTGGTCACCACCCGCCCCGTCGGGCGACACGCGGTCCGCGCTCTGGTCTGAAACACCCTTCATCCCCAGCAGAGAAAGACCGTCATGACCCGTACCCGTTTCACAGCCCTCGTCGCCGTCGTGGCCGCCCTGACACTCGGCGCCTGCGGCACCACCGAGAAGACCGCCACTCCCGAAACCTCCGCCTCGGCCTCCGGCGGGCCGGTCACCATCACCGACAGCCGCGGCAAGGAAATCACCCTCAAGGCCCCGGCGACCAAGGTCGTCGGGCTCGAGTGGGGCGAGGTCGAGATGCTGGTCAGCCTGGGCGTCATGCCGGTCGGTGTGGCCGACCCGAAGGGCTACGGCACCTGGGTCACCTCCGCGAAGCTCGACCCGAGCGTCAAGGACGTCGGCGCCCGCGGCGAGCCCAGCATCGACTCGATCGTCGCCCTCCAGCCCGACCTCGTCGTGATGGAGGACGACCGGGGCGGCACCATCGTCAGTCAGCTGGAGAAGTTCGTCCCCGTCGTGGTCGCCAAGGCCAGTGACGCCACCGACAACCTCGGCCGGATGCGCGCGGACCTCAACATGATCGCGAAGGCCGTCGGCAGGACCGCGCAGGCGGAGAAGCTGCTGGCCGACTTCGACACGGCCATCGCCGACGGCAAGAAGAAGATCGCCGACGCGGGCGCCGCCGGCCAGCCGTTCGCCATCGCCGACGGCTGGAAGGAGGGCAGCACCGTCAGCATCCGGATGTTCGGCAAGGGCGCGCTCGTCTCCCAGATCGGCATCCAGCTCGGCCTCACCAACGCCTGGACCGGCAAGACCGATGAGGTGTGGGGCCTGGGCCAGACCGACGTCGAGGGCATGACCGTGCTCAAGGACCCGAACATGCGTCTCTTCTACAACGCCTCCGACGGCGACGACGTGTTCGCCGACGGGCTCGCCAGCAACGCCATCTGGAAGTCGCTGCCCTTCGTGCAGAAGGGCAACCTGCACAAGATGCCCAACGGCATCTGGACCTTCGGCGGGCCGCTCTCCGGCAAGCAGTACATCGACGAACTCGTCAAGACGTACGCGGTGTGAGCGTGCTGAACGCACCCCCACGTCCGGAGCCGGCCACCCGGCCGGCTCCGGACGGGCACCGGGCCGTACCCCGCGTCGCCGGGGTCTTCGTCGCGGCGCTCCTGCTGCTGCTCGTGGTCGGCGCGGTGCACCTCACCCAGGGCACCTCGACCGTCGGGGCCCTCGACCTGCTGCGGCTGGCGACCGGCGGCGACGACGAGGCGGCCCGGGTCCTGATCGCGTCCCGGCTGCCCCGGCTGCTCGCCGGTCTGGCCATCGGCGTGGCGCTCGGGTTCGCCGGCGCGGCGTTGCAGTCGATCGCCCGCAACCCGCTCGCCTCCCCCGACACCCTCGCGGTGAACGCGGGCGCCCACCTGGCGATCGTCGCCGTCGCCGCGTTCGGCGTCTCGTTGCCGGCGCTGCCCTCCGGCGGCCTCGCCTTCGGCGGCGGGCTGGCCGCGGCCGGCCTGGTGATGGCGATGTCCTCCGGTGGGCAGGCCGGCACCACCCGGCTGATCCTCGCCGGCTCGGCGACCGCGCTGGCGCTCGGGTCGGTGACCACCCTGCTGCTGCTCCTCTTCGAGCAGGCCACCATCGGTCTGTTCGCCTGGGGCAACGGCTCGCTGGTGCAGAGCGACCTGACCGCGCTGACCCAACTTGCCCCGGTGATCGTCGGCGCGGCCCTCGTGCTCGTGCTGCTCGGGCACCGCCTCGACATCCTCGCCCTCGGCGACGACACCGCCACCGTGCTCGGCCTCGACGTGCGGCGTACCCGACTCACCGTCATGGTGCTGGCCGTGCTGCTCTCCGCCGCCGCGGTCACCCTCACCGGCCCGGTCGGCTTCGTCGGCCTGTGCGCACCGGTGATCGTCCGGCTGCTCGCCCCGGTGGTGCCGGGGGTGCACCGGCACCGTGTCCTGCTGCCGTTGTCCGGCATCGCCGGGGTCATCATCGTGCTCGGCTCCGACGTGCTGCTGCGGGCCGTGATGGGCGGGCAGGCCGGCGTCGACATCCCCACCGGCGTGGTCACCACCCTGCTCGGCGCGGCGATCCTCATCTGGCTGGCCCGCCGGCACCGCGACGCGGGCCCCACCCGCCGCCCGCCCGGCGGGCACGCGGCCGTCCGCTCCGCCGCCTTCCACCGCGGCGTCGTCGCGGTCACCGCCGTCGTGACCATCGCCGCCGTGACGGTCGGCATGCTCGTCGGCGACACGTGGGTGCTGCTCGGGGATGTCGTCAACTGGATCAACGGCAGCACCGGCCCCGCGTACACCTTCGTGCTGGACCAGCGGTGGCCGCGCGTCGCCGCGGCGGTCCTGGCCGGCGCGGCGCTCGCGGTCGCCGGCACCACGGTGCAGGCGGTCTGCCGCAACCCGCTGGCCGAACCCGGCATCCTCGGCATCACCGCCGGCGCCGGGCTCGGCGCGGTCTCCCTGCTCACCTTCGTGCCGCTGGCCGGGGTGTGGGCGGTCTCCGGCGTCGCCGGTCTCGGCGCGATGGCGGCGTTCGCCCTGGTCTACGGCCTGGCCTGGCGCGGCGGGCTGAGTTCCGACCGACTCGTGCTGATCGGCTTCGGTGCCTGGCAGGGCGGCATGGCAGTGATCACCTTCCTGGTCGTCGCCTTCGACCCGTGGAACACCGGGAAGGCGTTGACCTGGCTCTCCGGCTCCACCTACGGCCGGATGCCGACCCAGGTGCTGCCGGTGCTCATCGCCCTGCTCGTGCTCACGCCGGCCGTTGTCGCCGCCCGCCGGGAGCTCGACCTGATGGCGTTGGACGACGACACCCCCCGGGTGCTGGGCGTCCGTCTGGAACGCACCCGGTTGATCGCGCTCGGCGCGGCGGCGCTGCTCACCTCCACCGCCGTCTCGGCCGTCGGGGTCATCGGCTTCGTCGGCCTGGTCGCGCCGCACGCCGCGCGGGCTCTGGTGGGCGGGCGGCACTCCCGGGTGCTTCCGGTGGCGGCCCTGCTCGGCGCGGCGCTGGTCAGCATCGCCGACACCCTCGGCCGGACGATCATCGCTCCGGCCCAGGTCCCCGCCGGTCTGGTCACCGCCATGATCGGCACCCCGTACTTCGTCTGGCTGCTGTGGCGCTCGCGCGCCGTGACGAACAACCCCCGCTAGCTGCCGAGCCGAGAGAGACACCATGACCGAGACCCTGCCCATCGCCCCCTGGCGCGTGTTCACCGTCACCGTCGCGGCGCTACGCCGGCTCAGCCCGTCCTTCGTCCGGGTGACCTTCACCGGCGTCGACCTCGACCGCTTCGCGGACAACGGGTACGACCAGCGGATCAAGCTGGTGCTGCCGGTGCCCGGTCAACACGGGGTGAACCTCACCGGTGGCGCGGACTGGTACGCGGCCTGGCGGGCCCTGCCCGAGCACCTGCGCAACCCGATCCGCACCTACACGGTGCGGGCGGTCCGCCCGCACCTGGCCGAGGTCGACGTCGACCTGGTGCTGCACGGCGATGGTGGTCCGGCGACGCGCTGGGCTCGGCGCGCGAGCGTCGGCGACGAGATCGCCCTCGTCGGTCCGGACGCGGGCTACGACGGCAGCCACGGCGGCATCGAGTTCCGGCCGTCGACCGGGAGCTGCCTGCTGCTGGCCGGTGACGAGACCGCCGTGCCGGCGATCGCCGGCATCTGCGAGCGGCTCCCCCTCGACACCCGGGGCACGGTCCTGCTGGAGGTGCCCGACGCCGACGACGTGTTGCCGCTGGTCACACCCCCGGGCATCGAGGTCCGCTGGCTCCCTCGGGGCCTCGACGCACACGGCAGCCGGCTGGTGCCCGCGGTCGCCGCCGCAGCGGAGGAACTGCTGCTCCCAGGCCCCTCCGGGACCGGGCAACCCGTCGCGGACCTGGACGTGGACACCGAGATCCTGTGGGAGGTCCCCGAGGAGGTGGCCGCGGCACCCCTGTACGCGTGGTTGGCCGGGGAGGCCGGCGTGATCCGTACCCTGCGGCGGCACCTGGTCTCCGAGCGAGGGCTGGACCGGCGGGCGGTGGCCTTCATGGGTTACTGGCGTCTCGGGCACGCCGACCCCGCCTGATCAGCCACGCCGCCGCCCCGGCAGCCACGCCGCTGGCCGGGCAGCCGCACGGTCGGGCCGAGGGCCGGGGCAGGCCGTGAGGTGCGTCGGTGGCCGCGCGGTGCGTACAGTTTCGGGTCGGACTTGGGGCGAGCCGGGGCGACCCGGCACGGGATACGGGACGAGACGACGACGCATGACGGTGGACAAAATTACCGAAAACGGTCAAGAGGGCATTGACCGAAGCCGGCTGGAGGCCTGCCTCAGCGTCTTCGAGGCATTGGAGGCGCTGCCCTCCGACCACCCCGACGTGGTGCGGGTGCAGCGGGCCACCGCCCGGCTCTACAAGGTGATCAAGCAGCGGCGGCGGGAGGAACGGCGAGACGCCATCCTCGCCGCCGACCGCGCCGTGACGGAGGCCACCGCCACCGGCGCTCCGGGGCGGATCGACGACGAGACGCAGGGCATTCCGCTCGCGTCCACCGTCGCGGGCGAGACGGCGGGCTTCCTGCACAATCCGCGCGGCTGCTACGTCTGCAAGCAGCGCTACCGTCAGGTGGACGCCTTCTACCACCAGCTCTGCCCGTCCTGCGCCACGTTGAACCGGGAGCGCCGCGACGCCCGCACCGACCTGACCGGCCGGCGCGCGCTCCTCACCGGCGGCCGGGCCAAGATCGGCATGTACATCGCGCTGCGGCTGCTGCGCGACGGCGCACACACCACGGTGACCACCCGGTTTCCGCACGACGCGGTCCGCCGCTTCGCCGCGATGCCCGACAGCGCCGACTGGCTGCACCGGCTGCGGATCGTCGGGATCGACCTGCGTGACCCCGCCCAGGTGATCGCCCTCGCTGACGACGTCAGCAGCCAGGGTCCCCTCGACATCCTGATCAACAACGCGGCGCAGACCGTCCGCCGGTCCCCCGGGGCGTACGCGCAGCTCATCGCCGCCGAGGCCGCGGCCCTGCCGGACGGTCCGCTGCCGGAGCTGATCACATTCGCCAAGCCGGACGGGCAGGGCGGCCCGGTGGGCACCCTCACCGCCGGCCCACAGTCGGCGGCGCTCACCCCGCACGCGCTCACCGCGCTGGCGCTGACCAGCGGTTCGGCCTCGCCGGAACGGATCGCGGCGTCCACCGCCATCGACGCCGGCGGGCTCGTGCCCGACCTGGACTCGGTCAACAGCTGGGTGCAGCGGGTCCAGGAGGTGGACCCGGTCGAGCTGCTCGAAGTGCAGCTGTGCAACGTCACCGCGCCGTTCGTGCTGGTCAGCCGGTTGCGCCCGGCGATGGCCGCCGCGTCGGCCCGCCGCAAGTACGTGGTGAACGTGTCGGCGATGGAGGGTCAGTTCGGCCGCGGTTACAAGGGGCCGGGGCACCCGCACACCAACATGGCCAAGGCGGCGTTGAACATGCTGACCCGCACCAGCGCCGAGGAGATGCTGACCGACGGCATCCTGATGACCAGCGTCGACACCGGCTGGATCACCGACGAACGCCCCCATCCGACGAAGATGCGGCTGGCCGACGAGGGCTTCCACGCCCCACTGGACCTGGTCGACGGCGCGGCCCGGGTGTACGACCCGATCGTCCGCGGCGAGCAGGGTGAGGACCTGTACGGCTGCTTCCTGAAGGACTACGCGCCCTGCGCCTGGTGATCGCCGCGACGAGGATGATCGCCCGCACCGAGAAGGAGAAGAACATGTCAGCTGACCGTGAATCGTGGCCGACGCTCGACGAACTGCTGCGCGAGGAGGACGAGCTGGAGCTCGCGGGCCTGTCCGAGACCGACGCGTACGAGCTGGGGATGCTCGCCGTCGCCGCCGCGACCGAGCAGCGGCTGCCGGTCTCGGTGGGCGTGTGGCGGGCCGGGCGGCAGCTGTTCCACTGTGGCCTGCCGGGGTCGACGGCGGACAACGACGCGTGGCTGCGCCGCAAGGGGCGGGTGGTGATGCGCTTCGAGCACTCCTCGCTCTACATGGCCCGGCTGTGCCAGGACAAGCAGGTGACGCTGGCCGAGCGGTTCGGCCTGCCGGCCTCGCGGTACGCGGCGGCCGGGGGCGCGGTGCCGCTGCGCGTGCGCGGCACCGGTGTGGTGGGCTGGGTCGGTGTCTCCGGGCTGCCGCAGGTGGACGACCACCGTTTCGTGGTCGACATCCTGCGCAAGCTCCCCCGCTAGAGCGTTCCCGGCGGCCTCGTGGGCGAGGCCGCCGGGTCACAGGCTCAGCGTGCGCGTCGGTTGGCCCGTAGGGCGCCCAGGAGCACGCCGGGGCGGGCCAGCGAGTGCGGGTGTTCGCGCAGGGAGACGACGTCGTTGAACCGCCGCGCGGTCGCCACGTCCGTGACGGTCGCGGCGATGACCTGGCTGCTGGCCCAGCGGGAGAACCGGTAGCCGCGCGGGTAGGGCCCGTCGACGTGGGGCAAGGCCAGGTCCGCCGAGGTGGAGAGCGACCAGGCGGCGTCCACCACGACCTTCTGCAGCGCGAGGTAGTGGCGCGCGGGCGCGCGCAGATCCGGACCGGAGCGAAGGTACGTCGACAGGCAGGCCGCGTGCAGGGCCGCCGCGGTCATGCCCTGCCCGTACACCGGGTTGAACGACGCGACGGCGTCACCGACGCTGATCAGGCCGGCCGGGAACCGCTTGAGCGCGTGGAAGTCCCGTCGTCGACTGTCGGCATGGTGGTAGGTCTGGACGTCGCCGATCATCTCCTGGTCGGCGACCTCACCGAACTCCGGTGGAAACTGCTCGCGCAGGCGGCGGACGAAGTCGCCCGCGGTACGCCCCGGACGGTCGTTGCCGTAACCGGCCATCATGGCCATCCACCGACCGTCCTCGATGGCGAAGAACGCGGCCCCGGCCACGTCCGTCGCCGATTTCGGCGTGTTCAGAGCCAGGACGACCGTCGCGGCCGGGGTGACCTCTGGGCGGCGGAACAGGGCTGTCGCGTAGTTGAGGTGCACTGTCATCCGCCGGGTGACCGGCCGGTCCCAGTCGGCCTGCTCCAGCCAGTCCGAGAGTCGGCTCGACCGCCCCATGGCGTCCACCACGAGGTCGGCGCGTTCGACACCGGGCACCCCACCGACGTCGCAGCGGACCCCGGTGACCACGGTGCCGTCGAACACGAGACCGGTGGCGCGGGCGGTGATCGTCTTGACGTTGGGTAGCCGGAGCACCTGCTGGCGGATCAGGCCCTCCAGCAGCGGTCGACTTCCCGCCAGGCTGTCGGCGTCGTCGGGGACGACGACCTTCAGGCGCCCGTCGAGGTAGTTGCGCCGGGCCGCGGGCGGCGCCTCGACCGCTCCGCGCGCCAGTGCCTCGTCGCGGAAGCCGGGAAACAGCCGCTCCAGTTGGAAGAGGCCGCCGGGCAGCAGCGCGTGCAGCTGCGTTCCCTGGGGTACGCCGGGCCGCGCGCCGGTCATCTGCGGGTCGTCCCGGTCGATGATGACGACGGTGTCGGCGTGGTCGGACAGCACCCGGGCGGCCAGTAGACCGGCGACACTGCCGCCGACCACAACGGCCGTGCCCATCGTGGGGGACAGCTGGTCAGGGGGTCGCGCCGCATTCAGTGCTGCGAAGACCCGGGACGGGGAGAGGGACATCGTGCTCTCCAAGGGGGTAACGGGGGTGTGTGCCCTCCCCGGTCACTGCCAGCGACCGCGCGCGGACAGACCGGTGGACGGTCGTTCGACATTTTGCCCGCCGATCGTCGCACAACCCCCTGAAAGGCAACCGGCTGTGTCCGCCAGATGACCACCTGTTGACCGATGGGTCGGATGGATCCGACGTTCGGACGGGTCAGGTGGCGCGCCGTCCGCCCGGCTGTCACGATCTCCGGCATGTCCGTCGCACGTCGCACCCTGCTCGGGGCCGGCCTTGCCGCCGCGACCTCCGCCCTGACCGGTTGCGGTGCCACCGGTGCGCCCGACACCGGGTCGGCCGGCCCCAGCGACGCGGCGACCGGAAAGGGTGCCACCGGCGGCCGGGTCGGATTCGGTTCGGCGGGTGACGCCGGACCGCCACTGAGGGCACCGGACGCACCGGTCGGCGGCAACCCACCGGTACGTCAGGCCCCCTACGCCCAGGACGTGACCGCCCTGCTCCGGCGACACCTGCCCGCGACCCCACAGACCGTGCAACACAAGGGTTTTCCCGGCGCTGTCGCTCTCGTGATGGTGGGCGGGAAGGTGACTGTGCACACCCCGGTCGGTGAGGCGCTGCGGTACTCGGCGGGCCCGAAGCTGCTGGCGGCGAACCAGCGCGTCGCCATGCGCCGAGACTCCATCTTCGACCTCGCCTCGGTCACCAAGGTGTATACGGCCATCCTCCTGTTGCAGCAGGTCGACAAGGGTCGCGTCGACCTCGGCGCCGCGGTGCGTGACTACCTGCCCGCCTTCACCGGCACGGGCAAGGAGCAGATCACCGTCGAGATGCTGCTCACCCACACCAGCGGCCTTCCCGTCGGCGCCACGGTCACCGGCCTGCCCGACAACGCGGCCCGCTGGAACGCCGTGCTCGGCACTCCACTGGTCTCCGGCGCCGTGCCGGGGAAGACGTTCCGCTATTCCAGCGTCGGAGTCATGGTCGCCGGCAAGATCGTCGAGAAGGTCACCGGTCAGCGGCTCGACCAGGCGCTCAAGACCAACCTGACCGGCCCGCTCGGTCTGCGCGACACCGGCTTCAACCCGAACAGCTGGCTGTCGGCCGCCGCGAAGGCCAGCCGGCTGGTCGCCACCGACGCCCGTTCGTCCCGGGGGCTGCTGCGTGGCGTCGTCCACGACGACGTCGCCAACCACCTGGGTGGCATCGCCGGTCACGCCGGCATCTTCGCCTCCGTAGCCGATCTCGCGGCCATCGGTCAGTTGCTCCTCAACGAGGGCGCCTACCGGGGCAAGCGGATCCTCGCCGCGGCAACGGTGCGCCGGATGCTCACCAACCACAACGCCGGCAAACCCGCCATCGACCCCGAGCGCCCCAACCGGACCTCGGCGCACGGCCTCGGCGTCGTGCTCAACCAGAGCTGGTTCATGGGCAAGCTCGCCTCGGCCCGGACCTTCGGCCACACCGGATTCGCCGGCCCCTCGCTCCTGGTCGCGCCCGACCGCAAACTCGTCCTGGCGCTGCTCACCAACCGCGCGCACCCCAACTGGAGCTGGTCGAACCCCGACCCGGTCCGTGCCGCTGTCGGCGACCTGCTCGCCACGAAGGTCAACTGACCGGAAGGTGTGGACCATCGCGCCCCGCCCTGACACGATACTTGCGCTAGTAGTGCAAATACTTCGTCCGTCCTGGTGGAGGATCGATGCACACATCTCGCCGGAGCCTGCTCTCCGTGGTGGCCGGGGTCGTCCTCGCGGCCAGCCTGTCCGCCGTCGCCGTGCCACCCGCCGCCGAAGCCGCCACCACACCGGCACACCGTCCAGTGATCTTCGTGCACGGCAGCGCGGGATCGGCGGCGCAGTTCGAGACCCAGGCCAAACGACTGGCCAGCAACGGGTACCCGATCGACATCATCGAAGCCCACGAGTACGACTCCCCGAACATCGCGACGATCCTGCCCCAGGTGTACGCGGGACTCGACGCACGGATCTCCCGCCTACTGGCGGCCACCGGCGCGGACCGGGTCGACCTCGTCGCGCACTCGCTGGGCACCTTCGTCTCGCAGGGCTATCTCAACAGCTCGCCGGAGCGTGCCGTCCGGGTCGCGCACTACGTCAACCTGGACGGGCGCACCGCGACCTTCCCGCCGGGTGGGGTTTCCACGCTCGCCATCTGGGGCGAGGGTGACCCGGCCCGCGCCGTCGTGGGCGCCACCAACGTGCACCTGCCGGACCAGTCACACACCCAGACCGTGTCCTCGGCGGAGTCGTTCACCGAGATCTTCGGCTTCCTCCGGGGCCGTGCGCCCCACACGACACGGATCGTGCCGCAACTCTTCGGCGCCGCCCGGGTCTCCGG
The DNA here is from genome assembly GCF_055587245.1 of Micromonospora sp. NPDC047756. NCBI lineage: Bacteria > Bacillati > Actinomycetota > Actinomycetes > Micromonosporales > Micromonosporaceae > Micromonospora > Micromonospora sp. NPDC047756. The sequence goes on along the minus strand of NZ_JBVJGQ010000007.1, from coordinate 243,689 downwards.
ACGCGCCGTGCTCTTCCCGAGCAACGTCAGTGTCACCGGTGCGACCCTCGAGGTCTACCCGGTCAACCCACTGACCGGCGGCCGACTGTCACACCGGCCCGCGCATCGGCTGTCGCTCGGCGGCGACGGCTCGTTCGGCCCCCTCCCCGTGCTCGCCACGGCCCGGTACGAGTTCGCCATCGTGCGGGCGGGCGCCGCGACGCATCACTTCTACTTCCAGCCGTTCCTGCGCTCGGACTCGTTCCTGCGCCTGGCGACCAGCGAGCCGGGAGAGGGCCTCAGCGGCCTGGTCGAGACCAGCGACCGGCACACGGCGCTGACGATCCAACGGCAGAAGGAGTGGTGGGGCGACCAGGGCGACGCCGGCGACCGCCTCTGGATCAACGGCAGGGACGTGCTGAACGCGGCGAACACACCACGCGCCAAGCGGACGATCGGCATCTTCGCCTTCGACGACGGCAGCGACGGCGTCACCGACCTGACGGCCCCGCTGCCGGAGTTCTTCGGCCAGACCTTCATCACCGGCATGGACGTCTTCATCCCGGCGACGCCGGCACACCTCGGCCTGGTACGCATCACCGTGGGCCACCGCGGCGGCGGCCACGACGTGATCAACGTGCCCAACTGGCGATCGAGCACCGACCGGGTGACGGTCAGCGTGGACGATTTCTGACGCACCTCGCGGGCGGCCCGGCCACCTCAGGTCGAGACGGTGGCCGGGACCGGCACATGTCAGACGGTCACCGGGACCCGCTGGCGCGCTCGCCGCCCGACAGCGAAGCCGACCAGCCCCAGGATCAACCCGACGACCGCCAGAACGACACCCACCCGGGCCGGCGCGAGGTAGCCGAATCCGGCGGCGATGGCGACGCTGCCCAGCGCGGCGCCCAGGCTGTTCGCGATGTTCATCGCCGACTGGTTGACCGCCGCGCCCATCAGTTGCGCTCCCGGGGCGACGGTGATCAGAAGCGCCTGCAGGACCGGGCCGAGATACAGGCTGGTCGCACCGACCAGGAACGCGCCCACGAACAGGCCGACGCGCGTCGACGCCACGAGGCTGAACACGGCGATGCTGACGATCATCGCAACGAAACCGATGACCATGCTGCGCTGAAGGTCTCGGTCCGCCAACCATCCGCCCAGGGCGTTGCCGACGGTCATCCCCAGACCCACCGCGACCAACGTCCACGGCACAGTCGCGGCGGAGAGACCCGCGACGTCGGTGGTGACCGGCGCGATGTAGGTGTTCACCGCGAAGAAGCCGGCGAAGCCGACAGCGCCGGTCGCGGCGACCAGCCAGACCTGCGAGGTCCGCAGCGCCCGCAACTCGGCGGCCGGCGAGCCGTCGACCGCCGCGGCGACCTCGGGAACCACCGCCAGCACCGCCAGCAGGGTGAGCACGAAGAAACCGGCGATGACCAGGTACGCGACCCGCCAGTCGACCGTCTGCCCGAGCCGCGTGATGAGGGGTACGCCGACCAGGTTGCTCACCGTCAGACCGCCGAGGACTGTGGCGAAACCGCGGGCCTCGTTACCGGGTCCCATCAGGGTCGCCGCGAGCAGACCGGCGGCACCGAAGTACGCGCCGTGCGGCAGCGCCGCCACGAAGCGGGCCACCAGCACCAGGTCGAAGGTGGGGGCGAGCGCGGACGCGACAGTGCCGACGGCGAACATCACGAGCAGTCCGAGGACGAGCTTCTTGCGGGGCAGCCGGGCGCTCAACGCGGCGATCAGCGGCGCGCCGACGACCACACCGAGCGCGTACGCGGTGATCATCCAGCCCGCCCGAGCGACGGCGTCCGACGACGAGCGCGCGTACTCGTGCGGAAGCAGACCGCGGGCGATGTCGGGCAGCAGCCCCATCGCCACGAACTCGGTCAGGCCGACCGCGACGCCGCCCAGTGCCAGAGCGGCCAGCGCCGCCAACCGTCGCCCTCTACTCAACTCGATCACCGAAAAAATTTAGCAACAGCGTTGCGTAATAGGGTGGTGAGATGACTCGCGTCACTGCCGACGTCTCGTTCCTCCGCGGCTACAACCAGGCTCTCGTCATGGCGGTGGGGCGCACGGCTCGCACGTTCGAGCGCGCGACGGTGGTCGAGGCCACCGGCCTGACACCACAGGCGGTCTCCAAGGTCATCGCCCGGCTGACCGCCGACGGCCTGATCCGCCCGGCCGGCGTCCGGCGTCCGGGCATCGGCAAACCCGCTGTCGTCTACGAACTCGTCCCGGACAGCCGGTACGCGATCGGCGCCCACGTGGCCCGGCGCACGCTGCGGCTCGTCCTGGTCGACCTGACCGGTGCCGTGCACCACTCGGCGGTCAGCCCACTGCCCCGCGACTTCACCCCGGAGCAACTCCTCGACGCTCTGAGCGCCGGCATCGACATGATGGCCGGCACCGGCGACCTGCGGGGTCGGCTCACCGGGCTGGGGATCGGCATGATCGGCCCCCTCGACCACGCCAACGGCCTGGTCCGCGACGCCCACGGCCTACGGCACTGGCACGACGTACCGCTGCGCGAGATCGCCGAGAAACACCTCGGTCTCCCCGTCCACCTGGACAAGGACGTCACCGCGGGGATCACGGCGGAGGCCTGGCGGCACGGCGCGACGTTCGGCGACGCGGCCCTCATCATGGTCGAGTCGGGTATCGGCGGCGGCTTCTGGCTGGGCGGCGCGGCCCACCGGGGGGCACACACCAACGCGGGCGAGTTCGGCCACACGGTCGTCGACCTGACCGGGCCCCGCTGCGTCTGCGGCCGGCACGGGTGCCTGGAGATCGTGCACCACCGCGCCGCCGAGGCCGGCGACATCGCCCACGCCGCCCGCGTGCTGGCCGTCGGCGTCGTCAACCTGCTCCAGACCCTCGACCTCGCCCGCGTGGTGCTGGCCGGCGCGGACCTCCTGCGGCATCCGCAGACCTATCTCGCGGCGGTCACCGAGGCCGTCGGGGCGGACGCCCGGCGCGCGGACTGGCTCCGCACCAGGGTGGCCCTGTCCAGCCTCGGCGCGGACGTGATCGCCGCGGGCGCCGCCATGCAGGTCCTCGACCAGCACTACGGCATCCCGGAGCTGGGCCATTCCGTGATCGCTGGCAGCTGAGCAGCTCGACCCGCCGAGCGACGCCCTGCCGCGCTGCCACCGATCGCCCTGACGTCAGATCCGACCATCGGGACTGCCCAGGTCGCTACGCCACCACCGTCTCGGCGCCCGTTCGAGTGCACCCGCTGGCCGGGCTCTCGCTGTGCGCGATGACCTCGTCGAGCCGCTTGCGGGCCTGCCGGAGCTGGGTGATCTGCCGATCGATGCGGTCGCGTTCGGCGCGCAGCAGGGCACGCGACTGCGGTGTGTTGACCTTCGCGTCGACGCAGGGCAGCAGGTCCAGGATGGTTCGGCTGGACAGGCCGGCGGCGTACAGCATCTGGATCAGATACACCCGGTCGGTCGCGTCGTCGAGGTAGTGGCGCTGGCCCCCGCTGCTCCGTGCGGCAGACAGGAGGCCCTGCTCCTCGTAGTAGCGCAGGGCTCGTACCGACACCCCGGTCTTCGTGGCGAGTTCCCCGATCCGCATCGACCCCTCCCCCAGGCCGGCGACGTCAGCCACACAGCCTTCTTCCTCACGCGAACGTCAGGTTCCACCGTAGCTCGCACGCCGACCTCCGCGCGGCGGCGGTGTGGTGTCTCACTGGCAGACGCGCCAGTCGCCGTTCTCCTTGACCAGCGCCACCCCCTGGGTGAACCTCGCGCCGGTGGCCGCCTGGACCGTCTCGACCTGGACGGTCCCGGTGACCCGCCCGTTGTGGTTGCTGACGTTCACACCGGTGATCTCGTAACTGCTGATCTTCAACTGCGCGCTCTGGATCCGGACGAAGTCCTCCTGCGGCATGGTGTCGCGCACCCGGTCGCACAGCCGCCCGTACGCGCCCGCGTAGTTGCCGGCCCGCACGTCGTCGAGGTAAGCCGTCGCGGCCACCCGGGCCGGTTCGACGGTGTCCTTGACCGAGCGGTAGAGCCAGAGGCCGACGCAGGTGCCGATGACGCAGCACACCGCCAATAGGGCGCCGACGACGATCAGGACCGTACGAAGCGTCCGGTTGGGGGGCCTCGGGCCGGGAACCATTATCGGCTCGTACGTCATGGCCCGGAGGGTAGAGCTGCCGCGCCAGCGGCGAGAGCCCGCCGGGCGGCCGGTGGTTCACCCCCCGGAGGCGGACGGCCCCGGCGTCGGCACGCCACCGGCGACCGCACGGGCAGGCGGCGCCGACGCCGGGGCCGGTCGCAGATCCGCGGGTACGGGCAGCGCGCTGCCCCTGATGAACTGGCCCCAACTGGTGTTCCAGGCCGTCCAGCCGTTGCCGGACTGGAGCCGGACCTCGGTGCCGGTGAAGGTGACCAGGTCACCGACCCGGGTGACGCCCATCAGCCAATCGGCGTTGGCCGGCGAGATGTTCGTGCAGCCGTGCGAGACGTTGCGGTGTCCCTGATCCGACACCGACCACGGTGCCCCGTGGATGAACTCGCCGCCCCAGGTGAGCCGCTGCGCGTCCTCGACGTTCACCACGTAGCCGCCGTTCGGCTCACCGCGCGTGTCGAACGTGGTGTACTGGTGCTTCTCCATGATCACCATCTTGCCGCTGGACGTGGGGGTGCTGCGCTTGCCCAGACTGACCGGGATCCTGCGGATCAGCTTGCCGTCCCGCAGCACGCGCATCTGCTTGGTGGCGTTGTCGACTTCGAGCGACACCTGCCGTCCGATCCGGAACGTCGCGGTGCGGTCGACGTCACCGACGTGACTCTTGCCGATCGGCAGGCCCGCCAGGCCCGCCCGGACACTGATGGTCGTGCCGGGTCGCCAGAAGTCGGGAGCCCGGTGGTAGACCTGGCTGCCGTCGTCCACCCAGGACCAGGCCCCCGGCTGCGGCGGGTTCGTGGTGACGAACAACCGACGTTGCACGGCGGCGCGGGCGGCCCTGGCGATGGGCGGATCGAAACCGATGGTCACCGGCATCGCGGTGCCGTACGTCTGCTTGTCGGCGACGTACAGGGTGCTGCTCACCTGCGGCTTCGTCGACGACGCCGCGGTGGTGAAGCTGGTGGTGCGGGTGGTGGTCCGCCCGGAGTCGCCGGTGGCGGTCACCGACGCGGTGTACGTGTGCTGCGGGCGCAACGGGGCGCTCGGCACCCAGGCCGAGCCGTCCTCGCGTGGCTCCGCCCGCACCGCCGTGCCCGCCTCGTCGACGATGCGCACGGCGGTGATCTTTCCACCCGAGACGAGCGGGACCACCTCGGCGCTGAGCGGCACGTTGCGGGAGAGATCGGCGGGTGTGACGGTCAGTTCGGGCGAGGGCACCACCTGTTCGGCGGGACGTACGGCGGCCTTCCGCTCGGTGGTGCACCCACCGAGGACCAGCGGCGTCGCCACGACGGCCACCGCGACGAGCGCCATCCGCCTTCGTAAACCCATCGAACGTCCCCCGGCTCCCGTGTGCTCCGTGGCGGCAATTCTCTCCGCGCGGACGGCACCCCGCGCCGTTTCCGGAAATCACGCAACGAAGGGGGGAACGTTCAGCACGGCACGCGCTCCGGCCCCTCGATTGCGCTCCCCTTCCGTGATCCTCGGGGCATCGAAGCGTGATGCCGCCGTGGAATGCTGCCACCATGCGCGGAAGACGACGTTCATCGATTCTGCTGGCACTCCCCCTCCTGATCCTGACCGCCTGCTCGCCTGCGGAGGAGCCGATTGTCGCTCTCGCTGCCCAGGACGGCCGGCCGAGCGCCGTACTGGTCACCTGCGACGACCGTGACGCCGATATCCGCGTGTTCGAGAACGACCATCAGGACGATCCGGGCAAACGGACCCTGATCAGGTGGAGCATCGGCGGCCCGCCCGCAAGCGAGGTCGTGGAGGTGGCGCTGTTGGGTCAGCCGCCGGAGGGCTGGGAGGTCGCCGACACTGTCGACAGGCCTGGAACCGAGGTGGACGTCGAGCTGCTCACCGAATTTCGGGCCGGGGTCACCTACACCCTCGACGGATCAAGCCGCCGCGAGGCCCTCTCGGTGGACTTCACCCTCGCGGACCTGCCACGGATCGGCCCGGACCAGGTGCTGGCGCCGAACGGACGCAACTCGAAGGTCGTGTCGCGGGAGACCTTCCTGCGCAAGGCACGCGACCGCTGCTGAGCCGACACGGCCGACCACTCAAGAAAGCAGAGTGCCACCGCTGCCGCCGATTACGGTTTTTGAAGAGAAATCAGAGAATTGAGATCGAGCCGACATCACTGCGACTCCACAACGATGACCAGGCAATCGCTGAGCGCTATTTAAGGGAGAATTAATCGTTCCGACTGGAAGCGGGCGGGGGGGCCGCTCGTATTCTTCCCTCTCGGAAGAAAGGTGCGCCCCCGTTGATAAATCTCCGTTCCACCCCTCGACACCGTCGTGCCGTGACCGGCCTGCTGCTGGTGAGCCTGGCGCTGGTCGGCGGATGCAAGGAGGCGCCGGGAACGCCCGGCGCGTCCGGCCCGTCCAGCGACACCGGCATCGGCTCGTCCGGCCCGGACGCGCCGACGGCCACCGCCCCGGGCGACCCGTCGGCCACGCCGAGCGCCCCGGGCACCTCGGCCACCCCCTCCGCGCCGGGCAAGCCCGCGACGCCGGCGACCAGCGCCGCCCCGCCCACCGCGTCCGGTGGCTGGATCACCATCGACGCTGCCGCGCAGGCCGCCGCGACGAAGGCGTTCTTCGCGCGCAAGCCCAAGCCGGTGACCGGCAACCCCGTCAAGGTGCCCGAATTCAACGTCGGCTGTACGACCAGCCACCACAACAGCGACGATCCGATCGTGCTGCCGAAGCTGGTGGGTGGCTCGCACAACCACACGTTCTGGGGCAACAAGTCGACCGACGCCAACTCGACCGCCGAATCGCTGCGGGCGGCCAAGCCGACCACCTGCAACTCGCCGGACGACCAGTCCGCCTACTGGGTGCCGACGATGTACCAGAACGGCAAGGTCGTGGACCCGAAGGAGGTGACCGTCTACTACGGTTCCCGGCTGAAGGACCCGAGCAAGACCCAGCCCTTCCCGTTCGGCCTGCGAATGATCACCGGTGACGCCAAGAAGCAGGTCGACACCCCGGACAAGCAGGGCAACCACTTCTGGTGCGCCGGCATCGGCGGCGAGATCGGCCGCAGCGCCGACAAGACGTTCCCGGTCTGCGCCAAGACCGCGAACATCGTCCGACAGATCACCTTCCCGGACTGCTGGGACGGCAAGCACCTGGACAGCCCCGACCACAAGGCGCACATGGCCAACGGGGACCACACCGGGGCGTGCCCGAAGAGCCACCCGGTGCCCGTCCCGTCGGTGTCCTTCGTGATCTCGTACCCGTTGAGCGCGAACACGGACGGCATCACCCTCGCGTCCGGCACGTCGTTCTCCATGCACGCGGACTTCTTCAACGCGTGGAAGGACGAGGCGCTCGCCGCTCGGGTGCGCAACTGCCTCGACCAGGGCGTCAAGTGCAACTCGGCCGGTAATTTCTAGAGCAGACAGTCGATCTGAGCTGGCCCACGGATCGTCGCGGGCCAGCTCAGATCGAGACGTAACGAGGTCTTCGATGGACGGCTCAGCCACCGGGCGGAATTGAAGACCGGGGACCTCGCCTGGTCGGAGGTCTGGCATCAGACGAGGCGCTGGAGCCGCACCTTCGGGTGCACGTTTCTCAGGTGGCCCTGCTTGTGTTGGCGAACTTGTTCGTTCCAGACCTCCTGGTCGTAGTCAGGGTCCGGTGGGATCCACTTGTGCGAGCCGTCGCTGTAGTGGAACTTCTCGTCGCCGCGCCGCAGGATGCTCACCGAAGCCAGCCGAGAAAGCGTCTGTGCAGCGCCCCCGCCGGCACCCAGGTCAGGTCCTCCGACGCCCGCACCAGCTGGGCACCTAGGTAGAGGGCCAGGGAGATCGGAGCGTCATCGAACTCGGCGCGTAGCTCACGCTGCCGCGTGCGGCAGGGCCAGGGCAGGCCGCAGCCGCCGCAGCTCCAGATCGGCAACACCGGGCCGTGCGTCGTCATGCGCGGCCTCCGAGCAGCGCCACCGTCATCGACCGCGCCCGGCGATTGGTCGCCAAGCCCACCTGCCAGCATGGGTACGGCGTAAGCCGCGACACCACGCCCGGCAGCCGGCGCACATCACCTTCAGCCCTCGGATGTGCACCGCGATGATCGCCTTCCGCTGCCCGTTGCTCACCGCTCACCTTTCTGTGGCCAGTGGCAACGACTGATTGGGATCCGGTGCCGGGAACGGCAGGGAAGCTCGGCTCCGCAGCGGCAGACGCGTCGCCAAAGCAGCCATGACCACACCGGCCGATGCCTGCGGGCGAGAGTCAGTGCGGCGGCCGAAAGGTATTCGTCATACGAGATGCGCCGCACGGACCCCTCCCTCGTTCGAGCACGAGGACGGCTTCCTGCCCTCGAAGCTGAGAGGGACACGGCGGCCAGGCGATGCCCGCACCGCCCACCGCATCCCGTGAGCAAGAAGCTACGGTGGGTCGCGGAGCGGAATGGGTAAGGTTCCTACCCCTGGATCACGAGAGCAGTCCGACCTTGATCGCAAGGTCACGGGCGTCGTCACGAGTGGAACGCGGGCCGTCGAGCAGGTCCAAGGTGATGTGCCGGGCGTACCCGTTGAAGCGGATCGTCTCCGGGGCCGACTCGTACGCCTGCCGGAGGGTCAACACGGCAGCTTCCTTGTCGTCCTTGCCGTAGTGCGCCCGCGCAACCTCGATGAGATGACGTGCCCGGCGCGGCCTCGACGGAATCGCCGCCGAATCATGACGGCGTGCCTGGCGCACCGCCTCACCGGACTTCTGCAACTCCACCGCCACGGTCACCGCGTGGGCACCCATGATGACCTGCGAGAACGATGTCTGCGGCTGATAGAAACCCTGCGGCAGACGCTGCGCCACCCGGTCCGCGCGGTCCCAGTACCGCCAGGCCCGGCCTTCCTCACCAGCACGGGCGGCGGTGTAGGCAGCCTCAAAGTTCAATGCGCCCCACAGCGCCAACAGGTTCGTGTTCCCATCGCCCGCTCGCGGCTCCAGCGCCGACAGGAGGTCCAGGGTCACCGCCATCGCGGTATCCCAGTCACCGGCATCCCGATGCACCTGACACAGGAACCATCCCGCGCACGCCACCGCCTCCGGGTCGCCGGACTCCTGCGCCGCCACCATCGCGCGGTCCGCAACCCGCCACAACAACTCGGCAGCGGGCTGATAAGCAAGGAACATCTGCGTCAGCCCGAACGTCTCCGCCAACAGGGCCTGAGCCCGCCGACGCTCGGCACCCTCGTACGTCAACGCGGCGCGCTGCGCGTCGCGCAGCAGCCCCGGCAACAACCCGCCCAGCACAGTGCGGTGATCCGACGCCTGATGGCGTGCTCGCCACGCCATCGCGAGCCGCTCTCGCAGGCTCGTCAACGACTCCGGGGATGCCTCGTCGGACATTGCGAAGCGGTTCACCGCGTCCCGGACTGACGCGAGCGCCGGATGCTCCGGTCCGTTGACCACAGCAGACCGCGTGCTCAACTCCCCGGCCAAGGCAGACACCTCGACCTTGAGAGCACGCGCGATGCGATCCAACATGTGAATGCGCGGCGGCAGGATGCGATCGGTCTCCACCGCCTTGACCCACTCGGCGCTGCGCCCGACCAATCCCCCGAGCACCGCACGGGTCTTCCCGGACCGCTCCCGATAGACCTTCAACCGCTGCCCGAAAGTCAACTCCGGCAAGGAATCCATCCCGGACCTCCTCATAGCGCGGACGTACCGTCGACGCCCAGGCCGCCGTGCCACCCAACGCTACCGGCTTGCCCACCGCCTCATAACCCTCACACGCCGCGCACCGCCTCCCACGCCGACATCAAGACCCTGGCCCCTCGCGTGTAGCCCCTCCGGGCATGCGCTGCGGCGTCCATGTATGAATTGCCACCCTGTTACTCCGGCAGCTGTCAATTCGTGACTCCTTGACGCTCCATCGTCTGAACTCTGTTGGCCGCACGACGCGGTCCCGCTCTCGACAACCTCGCCGCAACTCGGGCGCTCCTCGACCGCAGCGTCCCGCTCCTGGACAGCGACCGGATCTCCGCGCAGTCACGGCAGGAACTAACCTCTATCGTCTATCGCCTGCGGGCGGACGGACTCACCGGCACAGGGACGGGCAGATGACCGACGACCACGACGCCGCCGGAGCGATGAACTTCATCTTCGAAGCCGGCGTCCTCAAACGCGCCGCCCGGACCGGCTGGTGGTTCGCCGGCGTCAAGCACCCCGAATCCATCGCCGAGCACTCCTTCCGAACGGCGCTCATCGGAATGATGCTCGCCGCCATGGAGGGCGCCGACCCAGCCCGAGTGTCGATGCTCTGCACCCTGCACGACACCCAGGAAACCCGGATCACCGACATCCCACACATCGCCAAGCGCTATCTCACCGCCGTACCCAACACCGCCGTCACCGCCGACCAGGTCGCCGCCTGCCCACCGGTCGTCGCCGGCGTCATCACCGCCGCCGTGGCCGAATACGAAGCTGGCGAGACACTGGAAGCTGTCGTCGCCCGCGACGCCGACAAACTGGAATGCCTCGTCCAAGCCGTCGAATACCGCCACCAGGGCATCGACAACGTGCAGCGCTGGATCGACAGCTCACGAGTCGCCCTGAAGACCGCCAGCGCCCACCGCCTCGCCGACGCCGCCCTCACCGGAAAACCCCTCGCCTGGCTCACACCCCCGCCGCAGCAGTAAGCGTTCAACACTTGGCGTTGTATTGATCGAGGGTGACGGCATAGTCGATCAACATGGAAAGGATGCCGCCTGAGCTGCCCGTTCATTGGTGGCCGGTGGTCAACGATCGTTGCTCCTGGTCCACCTCTGACGGCCTAGAAGCGGCATGATCTTGGGGCACCCTCGACTCCCGACCCTTCGCTTGTAAGTTCTGGGGCGCCGTATGCGATCGGTTGCCGCCCGTCTGCCAGCTCGGCGGATGATCTGTCGTCGACTCTGCGCATCCGGCGATGCGTCGCCCCGTAGCTGTCGACGCTGCTGTCGACTGCCCGCCGTCGTTCATAGCCGGGTCCTGCCCCCGCGCAGCAAGAGCTGGGCCCTAGCCCAGCCTCTGTCGAGTGTCGGTTGCGTGTGCGCCATACCATGCCGTCATGATTGAGCGCATCGCGGCCGTCAGCTCCACAGCGATCTCAATGATCGCGCTCGCTGGCGTAGCTCTCTCTCTCCTGATACAGCGAAAGCAAACGCGAATTAGCCAGGTGCAAGCCTCACGCACAATGCGTCTTGAACTTGTTAAGCCGGCGCTCGACGACCCAGAACTCTTGGCCGCGTGGGGTTATCGGGAAGAAACCCCTGCGGCCGAGGCTCGCCTACGCGCGTACACGAACCTGGTATTCGCGTACCTACTTACAGCCTTCGACCTTGGCACCATCACGGAGCCAGAGCTTCGATCGGAAATGAAGCGCAAGTTTGAAAGCGGCAAAATCCGCGACTTCTGGAAAAACTCACGACAGGCGTACCTAGAGCCCTCCTTTCAATCCCGAGAGCGCTTGTTTGCACGAATAGTAGACGACGCATATGAAACCGCACTTTCGGAACAGGCAGTCCGAGCTGATAGAGAGGGCGACGATAACGAACCGACCAACGCTCGTCGTGACCCCGGCGAGGGTCGATAACCCCGCGCAGATCCTTCCGCTTCCCACGCCCGACGACTCCTTGACCCCAGGCAACCAACACGGCTCTGCCACCTGCTACCTGACGGTGCCTCAGCCGCTACCTTGCTCCCCCGACGTGCAGGCTCGTCCACTGGCGTCCGTCACGATCGTCACTCGGTTAGTCACCCAACCGTCGGCCGTCCCCTGAACTAGCTGATCGAACCGCCGACGCGACGGGCTGGCTACCTCGCGGGCTACATTGACTTCGTCTGCAATGACGCGCAGGGCGGCGGTGCCAGCGACCGCCGCGACGATGCAGACCAGATGCGGTCGGCCGGCGATGCGCAGCGCGACCGCCAGGCCGAGCCCCGGCAGCAGCGTCCAGTCGAAGGCCCGCCAGTGCACTCCGAGCAGGTCGATCGTGAGAAGGCCGGCCAGCAGCGCGGCGGGTAGGGCGTCGACGGCGGTCTGGACCGGGGCGGGAAACAAGCGGTCACCCAGGAGCGTCGGCTCGACCGCTTTGAAGCTGATGTTGATCGCGGCGAGGGCGATGATCGCGATGACCATCGTGGTCATCAGACGTGCTCCGCGGCCGTGCTGCGGGCGTCCCCGCTGCGGGCGACGTCGTGTTCCGCTGTCCGACGAGGGTGAGCAGCACGGCGGTGGCCGCCAGCAGCAGCGCCACTCCGATCGGCAGGAACCGGGCAGCGGCACCGGCGACGGCCGCGGCCGCCAGGGCGACCGGCACCAGGCGATGTCGCAGACGATTCAGCTCCACAGCGTCCCGACACCACCTCGGCCAGCGTGGCTGCGGCTGGCCTCTACCGCGGTGGCGAGACGTACAGCCCGGTCCTGCACCCTGTCTCGCCGGGTTGCAGCCAGGTGGGGTCGTACCCGGGTGACTCGACTGCTCCGGAGGGGGTCCGGATCAGGAGGAGACATTCCCGCTCGGCGGGCACGCCCACCGCGGCGACGAGTACGCCCTTGTGGGTGGCCGTGTCGACGGTGATGTGTCTGGCGGGAAACGCCGCCCGCACCGCGCCAGCGAGGGTGCCAGGTGTGGCGGTGCGCAGCGCCACACCGAGCCGGTCGCGTGCGTCCGGGGGCAGCGCCGGGATCGGCCCCGCGCTGGGCACCGGCGGAGTGGCCACCGAAGGGCAGTCCATTTCCTGGTACGGCGTGTGGCGCTGGAGTTCGATCCGGTAGCGGTAGCACCGCGTGGCCTGGCCGGCGGAGTTGCCCAGGTCTCCGAAGGTGGCCCCGTAATCCTCAGCGACCGTGACCACGATCCGTACGTCGATGACGGCCTGCTCGTTGATGCCGGTGCGCCCCGACCATGCGAGTGGTTCCCGCCGGATGGTCGAATTGGTGCCCTCCACCGTCTCCGGGACGTGGGTCGCGGCGAGCCACTCGGCGTCTCGGACCCGGTCGCGGGTGAGATCGTCATCGAGGCGTTTCGCCTCTGCCGCCGCGAGGTCCCGCGCCATCGTGTCGCCGTCGCGCTGTTCCGCGCACCCGTTCAGCAGCAGACACAGCACCAGGGGCACCACGCTGATCCGGCGGCTCAGGGCCATGGCGTCGAGCATGCCATCCGAACGGTGGCCGGTCACCCCGAGAGGTGACCGGCCGCCGTCGTGTCGATCGGTCAGAGCCGGGCGGCGCCCGCCTCGGTGGCCTCCTGCACCGCCGAGGTACGACGGGTCTCGGCCCGCTGGTCGCCGGCTTCCTCCCGGTCCGGCCCGGACACTCGGGCCGCCCGGTTGGTGGTCGACGCCGCCTGGTCACCGCTCACGCCACCACGGATCCGGTTGTTCGCCGCCACCTGGGCGACCGGGTCGTTGCCGGTGACAGTCAACTGGCCGTTGATGATGTTGTCGTCGACGGTGACGCCGCCGGTGGTGCTGGTGATGCTCACGTCCCCGCCCCAGTAGCCACCGGAGGCGCAGCTGTCGAGCCCGCCGTTCGGGCCGAGCTGCACACCGCCCAGGTTGCCGGCGAAGGTCGCCCGGCCCTGGACGGCGCTGCCGCACACCACGCTGCCGGTGGCGCTGTTGAGCACCGACAGCGTGCCGTCGACGAACGAGTCGTGCAGGTCGGTGTAGTAGGTGCCGGTGCTGCTGAGGTTGCGCTGCACCTGGGTGCCCCGGTCCAGCCGGACCTCGCCGGCACCGACGGTGACGTGCCCGGTGACCGTCGACGCCTCGGCGAACAGGAAGCTGTCGATGGTCGTGGAGCCCTTCGGCCGTACGGTGACGGTGCCGGTGCGGGCGTCTTTCAGGAAGACGCCGTACCCCCCGGCGGCGAGCACCACCTGGCCGTCGACTGTCGTCTCGGTCGCGTCGAGGTAGCCGTCGGCGGCGACGCGTACCTCACCGCTGACCCGGCCACCGGTCACCACCAGGTTGCCGCCGGCCGCGACGGTGACGTTGCCGGTGATCGTGGTGCCGGTGAGCGCGCAGGACTCGCCGGCGGGCACGAGCAGGTCGTTGGGCACGGTCACCGCGCCGCCGGTGCCGATGCAGTGGGTGACCAGGTCGGCGTGTGCGCTGGGCGCCACGGCCAGCACCGAGGCCGCGATGACGGCGCTCACGGTGGCGAGCTTGGCGACGGTACGTCCGGGCATCGTGGTACTCCCTGTCGGTGAGGTTCGAGGACTCATGCGCCGACGTCCGATCGGGCCGCGGCCCGGACGATGGCGCCCTGCTGCCGCCGATCGAGCGTGCCGCCGGTCACGAGCGCGGCGGTGACCGCTTCGACGTGTCGGACGAACTCGGCGTGGCCGGGGTATTCGGCGTGTTCGTCGATCAGGTCGTTGATGGTGCAGCCGTCGCCGGTGTCCACGTTGGGCACGCCGGTGTCGCCACCGTCGATGACCACCGTGGCCCGGGTGTCCGAGTCGGGGCAGCGGTCGGTGCTGTCGGCCACCACGGTGAACGACGTCGACTGCTCGGTGGAGGTGTTCCCCGCCGTGTCGGTCGCCCGGTAACGGACGGTGTGCTCGCCGGGTGCCCGGACGGCGACCGGAGCGGCGTACGCCGTCCAGCCTCCGGCATCGAGCGCGTACTCGATCGTCGCCACGCCCGACTCGGTGTCGGTGGCCGTGACGGTGACGGTCGCGCCGCCGACGTACCCGCCGTCGTCGTTGCGGTCACCGGTCACCGTGGCGGCGACGGTGGGTGGAGTCGTGTCCTCGGCCTGCGGCTCGACGACGGTGAAGTGGGACATCTGCTCCGCCGAGGTGTTCCCGGCGACGTCGGTGGCCCGGTAGTGCAACATGTGCATCCCGGCGGTGTTCACCACGATCGGGTTCGCGTAGGCGGTGAAGGCCGCCCCGTCCAGGGCGTACTCGATGGTGGCGACACCGGATCCGCTGTCGGTGGCGGTCAGTGTGGCGGTGGCCGTACCGATGTAGTTGCCGTCGTCGTCGCGGTCGCCGGCCAGCGCGGCCTTCACCTCCGGCGGGGTGGTGTCCTCCTCCCCCGGCTCGACGATCCGGAACGCCACCGAGCCGACGGCGCTGGTGTTGCCGGACTGGTCGGTGGCGCGGAACTGCACCGCGTGGTCGCCGATCGCGGTCACCCGCACCGGCTCGGTGTACGGCAGGAAGCTGGTGTCGTCGACCTGGTACTCGACGGTCTCGACCCCCGAGTCGGCGTCGGTGGCCGTCACTGTCACGGTGGCCGCGCCGAGGTAGTTGCCGTCCGGGTCCTGGTCACCCGCCACGGTGGCGGCCACCGTCGGCGGTGTGGTGTCGCCACCCCCGCCGCCCTCGGTGACGACCAGTTCGCCGACCATCTGGCTGTGGCCGGGGATCGAGCAGAAGTAGCGGTACCGGCCCGGGGTGAGGGTCACGGTCGCCTGGTGGCGGCCATTGTTGGCGTCGAACGGACTGGCCAGGATGTTGAGGGTCACGTCGTGGTTGTAGCCCTCGGCGCTGGTGTCGAAGGTCAGCGTGTGTGGCATCCCGATGGTGTTGCCGGTGGCCTCGCTGTTCTCCCAGATGATCGTGGTCTCGCCGGCCACCGCCTGGGCGGGCGCGGACTTGTAGCGGGTGATGTCGCCGTCGGCGGTCCAGGTCAGCACCTGTGCCGCGGCTCGGGGGGCGGCGGAGGCCGGCGTCGCCGCCCACGGGGTCACCGTGAGCAGGAGCGCCGCCAGCACTGCCGTTATTCGTCGGGGCATCGTCTCTCCTAGAGTTCCCGTACGCGGACGTTGCGGAACTCGGCCAGGTCGTTGTCACCGTGGTTCTGCAGGCCGATGAAGCCGCGCAGGAACTGCCGCAGGTCGGTCGGCGGGTCGCCGGCACGCGACGACTGCTTGCCCGGCGTGTTGTCGAATTCGTTGATCACCACGCCGTTGCGGATCATCGTGTAGTGCTGCCCGACGGCGCGGATCTCGTAGTCGTTCCACTCGTTCTTCGGCGTCACGCCGGCCTGGGCCAGCGGCACCGGGTCGAAGTTGTAGACCGAGCCGGTCTTCTGCGGCTCACCGGTGTCGCCGTCGTAGATCTGGATCTCGTGTCCGCAGTAGATCGCCATCCACGCGGTCGAGGTCCGGGCCGAGCCGACGGTGCCGCAACTGCCCGGTGGGCGCTGTTCCAGGGGGGTTCGCAGGTCCGGGAAGCGGATGAAGACGCCGGTGTTGGCCCGGCCGGTGCCCGGTGCGATGTCCTTGAACTGGAGCCGCAGTGAGAAGTCGCCCAGCTCCCTGGTGTGCCAGAGCATGCCCAGGCCACCGCTGGGCCGCAGCGAGCCGTCGGGCTGGATCGCAAACGACCCGGTGGGTGCCTGTTGCCACCCGCGCAACGACTCGGCGGTGCCGTCGAAGAGCGGCTCGTACCCGGTGTGCCCGGTGCGGCCGATCTCCGACGCGGCGGCCAGCCGGGTCAGGGTGCCCGACTCGCGGGCGGTGAGCAGGTCGTCGCCCTGCAACGCCTGGGTCACCGTCTTGACGTGCCGGACGAAACCGTCGTGGTCGGCCCAGGTGCTCTCGTCGTCGATCAGGTCGTTGGCCGTGCAGCCCTGCCCGACCGTGCGACTGGGCACCCCGGTGTCGGTGTCGCCGAGCCAGACGTTCTGCCGGTCGTCCGGCACCGCGCAGCCCACCGTCACAGTGGTCTGCACCGTCGCCGTCTGACCGTCGGCGTACGTGACGGTGAGCTTCGCGGTGTAGGTGCCGACCGTGGCGTACGTGTGCCGGGGGTCCGCCTCGGTCGACGTGGCGCCGTCGCCGAACTCCCAGCGGTGGCTCACGCCGCCGGAGCGGGAACCGGTGAAGGCGATGGTCAGCGGCTTGTTCTGCACCGCGACCGAGGTCGCCGCCGGTGCCGGGGTGGGCGCCCCGCCGGTGTAGGTGACCCGGATCAGCTTCTGGTTCGCGTGCAGGCTGAAGAAGCCGCCGCCGTAGTCGAGCAGGTAGAGCGCGCCGTCCGGGCCGAACTTCGCGTCCATCCAGCTCTGCAACCGGGTGTCGCCGTTGCCACCGGGGATGATGGCCCGCAGCGACTCGGCGTACACCGGTGGGGCGGCCTGCGGCACGCCGGCCGGGTCGACGGTGACCGCGACCCGGTTGGCGGCGTTCGACTGGTCGCCGATGAACCACTTGCCGTCCCAGTGCTCCGGCCACGCCACGCCGCTGGCGGTGTCGACGAGGCTGCGGTGGTACGTCGGGCCGGACATGATGGCCTGCCCGCCGCCGCGCAGGTACGGCTGGGTGTAGGTGGCGTCGGCCGCCACGTAGGTCGGTAGGCCGCTGCCGTCGGTCCGCTTCGGGAACACCGGGCCGCCACCGTCCGGCGAGTACCAGATCATGTTGTCCCGGGCCGCCGGGATGTCCTCCAGTCCGGTGTTGCGCGGCGAGGTGTTCTTGAGGTTGTCGCAGTCGTACCAGCCGGTGAGCACTGTCGCGTCGGTGTTGCTGCGGTCGCGGTACGGCTGCCGGTTGCCCATGCAGTACGGCCAGCCCTGGTTACCGGCGGAGGTGATGATGGTGGCGGTCTCGTACTTCGCCGGGCCCAGCGTCGGGCTGGGTGACGAGGCGTCCGGGCCGACCCAGCCGGCGGTCAGCCACTGGTGTTTCGGGTCGATCTGGAGGCGGGCGATGTTGCGGACGCCCATCACGTAGATCTCCGGCCGGGTCTTCTCGGTGCCCGGTGGGAACAGGTTGCCCTCCGGGATGGTGTACGTGCCGTCCGGCTCCGGGTGGATCCGGATGATTTTGCCGGCGAGGTCGTTGGTGTTACCCGACGTGCGACGGGCGTCCTGGAACGAGATGCCCTGGTACTCCTGGGTCCAGTTGTTGCCGGCGTAACCCTGCGACCCCTCCGAGGAGTTGTTGTCGCCGGAGCCGACGTAGAGGTTGCCCTTGGCGTCGAACGCCATGCCGCCGCCGGCGTGGCAGCAGCTGTGGATCTGGACCGGGAACTGCAACAGGTCCTTACGGGTGGCCTGGTCGACGGTCTGCGCCTGCCGGTCGTAGGTGAACCGGGAGACCGTCCGCTGACCGACCCGCTTCACCCGGTCGACCGAGTCGTGCGGCATCCAGTAGACGTAGAGCCAGCCGTTCTCGGCGAACGCGGGGTCGGGCACGATGCCGAGCAGCCCCTCCTCGTTCTTGACCAGCTCGGAGCCGCTGCCCCGGTTGCCCATCACCTCCAGGGTGGTGAGCAGCTTGACCTGCTTGGTGCGCGGGTCCCAGGAGTGGATGGTGCCGCAGCCCAGGCCGACCTTCGGGTTGGTCCAGTCCGCGATGGGGCCGCTCGGGCAGGCCGCCTTGCCGACGTAGAAGACCGTGCCGTCCGGCGCGATGGTGAGCCCGTGCGGCTCGCCGATCTGGTCCAGCTGCCCGGTCTGGTTCGCCGCGGTGAGTCGCTCCACCTTGTAGTTCGCGGCGATGGTGGCCTGGCAGTCGCCGCGGACCCGACCGGTGGTCCAGTTGAGGGCCCCGGCGAGGTGCGCGCGGAACGCCTCCTCGCCGTAGCTGCCCTCGGTGTGGCCCATGCCGGTGTAGAACGACCGGCCGCCGTCGTAGTCCCGGCACCAGGAAACCGGGTGGAAGGCGCCGTTGGCGGCCGCGCCCGGGTTGTAGTGCCGTTCCTCGACCTGGGCGAGGGTGTGCACGGTGCCGATCGGGTTCGGGTCCCAGTTCTCCCAGCGGTCCGACCGGGTGATGGTCAGCGGCAGCGACGCGGTGGCCGGGTGCTTGCGGTCGAGGATGTTCACCACCGCGCGGTTGACCGCGGGCGGTTCCGGAGCGGTGGTGCTGCCGGTGAACAGGCGCAGGTCGGCGAGTTGGACCAGCGGTTCACCGCTGTTCGCGGTGACGTTGAGCCGGTAGCGCGTGAACTCCTGCGGCGTGGCGATGTCGAACCGGCGGGTCTGGAAGCGGTCCGGGAAGGTCTGCCCGGTGCGGCGGTCCAGGTCGGTCCAGCTCTGACCGTCGGTGGAGCCCTGCAGGGTCCAGTCCTTCGGGTCGCGGCCGGAGGAGTCGTTCGCCGACGTGAGCGCGTACCCGGTGATCTTCTTCGGTGCGCCCAACTCGTACGCCACCCAGGCGGTCGGGGTGCGGACCAGCCACTTCGTGTTGGCGTCGCCGTCGGTCAGCTTCTCCTTGGTCTCGTTGGGCGGGTTCTCGCCGCTGGCGGTCACCCGGGTCACCGGCTCGGCGACCGGAATGGCGCCGGCCGGGCGGGTGCCGATCAGACCGGTGAACCAGGTGGAGTCGACCTGGGCGCGGGCGGCGTCGGCGATGCCGACGAAACCGCCGCCGGCCTTGACGTAGCTCTGCAGCGCCGACTCCTGGTCGCGGTTCAGCGCGGCGCCCGTCGCGGAGAGGAAGACCACGCTGCGGTACGCGGACAGCCCGGCCGAGGTGAAGGTGCCCGGGTCCGTGGTGGCGGTGACATCGATGTCATGACCGGCAGCAAGCTGTTTGATGGTGTCCACCGCGCGCGACACCGGGTCCTGTTGCTCGGCCACCGGGCCGTGGAACACCAGGACGGCGGTCTTCTGCGGCGGTGCCGCCTGCCCGGCGGCGACCGTTCGTGGTGCCGCCGCGGCGGCCGTCGTTGCCGGGAGCAGTGTCGCCAAGGCCGCTACCGCGGCGAGGGTTCGTCGTAGTTTTCTGGTCATGCCCGTCCCCACTTTCGGTTCGGTCAGCTTCCGTGCGTGTGGGTGTGGCCCTGGAACCGGTGGATCGCCTCCTCGGCGCCCGGCGGCATGCTGCCGTCGGCGTTGCGCACCAGGAAGATCCCGGCCATGCCGCCGTCGGAGTGCGTCTGCACGTGGCAGTGGTACATCCACGCGCCGGGTCCGACGCCCTCCCCGGCCAGCACCTGGAAACCGAACGAGCTGCCGGGGTTGAGGTCCTTGTTGTCGACCACCAGGCTCGGATCGCTCGGCCCCTCCAACATCCCGGTGCGGTTGTCCGCCCAGCGGTGCGCGTGCAGGTGGAAGGTGTGGAACAGGTTGCCGTGGCCGATGGCGATCCACTCGACGCGCTCGCCCAGGTTCGCCTCGAACATCGGGGTCGCCGGAGCCATCTTGTTGTTGATCATCATGTCGTGGAACACCGCCGTGAACTGCTTCGACGGCAGGATGTCGCCACGCCGTCGGACGATCAGTGCCCCGTACAGTCCCTTCGCGACACCGCCGGTGCCGTGGTCGGTGCCCATCGCGTGGTCGTGGTAGTGCCAGTAGCCGGCGCTGCCCGGCATGTACCGCCGACCCGCCGCGGCCACCATCTCGTGGGAGCGCCAGACGTACGTCCGCGTCTCACCCGGGTTGTTGAACGAGGCGTTGAACGGACTGCCGTCGGAATCGGTGCTGTAGTCCACCCCGTGCGGATGGATGGACAGCCGCTGGTTGGTGGTGTTGACCAGGGTGATCTCCAGCGTGTCACCCTCGTACATCTCCAGGATCGGACCTGGAACGGTGGCCTGACCGGGTGCCAGGCCGTACCCGAACAGGTTGCCGGGCAACTGCTCGGCGTAGATGGTGATCTTCTTGGTGACGCCGGCGGCGGCCTGGGCGGGGCTGCCGCCCAGTGCGGTGCCGATCGTTGGGGCGGACGCGCCCAACGCCCCGGCGGCGAGCGCGCCGGTGGCGATGAGCGATCTACGGGACAGGTGGCGGTGAGGGCCACCAGCGTGATCGTCCATGGGTCTCCGTTCCCGACCGGGCGAAGACGCGACGAGGGGCAGGGTGCATCGACCGCCGAGCACGGGGCGGTGGCACGACTGAGGGTGAGGCTCGTCGCGGGCTTTGCTCGGAAGACTCAGAACTTTCGATGGATGACAGCAACTTATGTAATCCATCGACGAAAGTACAGCTCTGATTGCAAAAAGATTACCTTGACATCACGAAGGTCGTCGATTGACATGAAGCTGACACGCGGGCGGTCGACCGTCAGGTCCTCGGCCCGCTCAGTGGCGGGCGAACGCCGCCGCCCGCAACGCGGGGGCCGCACAGCACGACGCCGGGCTGCCCTCGATGAGGCAACCCGGCGGGAAGGACGTACGGCAGCTGCGGTCAGAGCTGGTGGCGGTCATCCGCCGGCACGTCGGGGGTCTGCGGCGGCGCGGGCGACTGGTCCGGCTGGCCGAGCTGCGCGACGTGGGTCGGGTCGAGGACCCGGGAGAGGAACGCGCGGGTCCGTTCGTGCTTCGGCGCGCCCAGCACCTCCTGCGGCGGCCCCTGCTCGACCACCACGCCACCGTCCATGAAGACGACCCGGTCGGCGACGTCGCGGGCGAACGCCATCTCGTGGGTGACCACCATCATCGTCATACCGTCCTCGGCCAGCTTGCGCATGACGGCGAGCACGTCGCCGACGAGTTCCGGGTCGAGTGCGGAGGTCGGCTCGTCGAAGAGCATCAGCTTCGGCTCCATCGACAGCGACCGGGCGATCGCTGCCCGCTGCTGCTGCCCACCGGAGAGCTGCGCCGGGAAGGCGTCAGCCTTGTCGGTCAGCCCGACGCGCTCCAGGTTGGCCCGTGCGATCCGCTCGGCCTCGGCCCGACCCCGCCGGAGCACCCGGCGCTGGGCGATGGTGAGGTTGTTCAGGACGGTCAGGTGCGGAAACAGGTTGAACGACTGGAACACCATGCCGATGCCGCGACGGACCGCGTCGATCTCGACGTCCGGGTCGGTCATCTCGACCCCGTTCACCCAGATCGTGCCGGCGGTCGGTTCCTCCAGCAGATCGACGCAGCGCAGCAGGGTCGACTTGCCGGAACCGGACGGCCCGATCACGCAGACCACCTCGCCCTGGCCGACCTCGAAGTCGATGCCCTTGAGCACCTGGAGCGGCCCGAAGGACTTGTGCAGGTCCCGGATCTCCACAGCGGGGCGGGATGGGGTGGTCGTCATCGGGGTCACCGGGCCTTGGCGTAGCGGAGTTCGAGGCGTCGTACCACCTGCGACAGCGGCAGGGTGATCACCAGGTAGGCGAGGCCGGCCACCAGCAGCGGCGTGGCGTTCACCCGGTCGTTGAGCATGTCCCGACCGAACTTGGTGATCTCGATCGTCTGCGCCGTCACCCCGAGCACGTAGGCCAGCGACGAGTCCTTGGTGAGCAGGATGAGCTCGTTCGTCAGCGGCGGGATCACGATCCGGAACGCCTGCGGGATGACGATCGTGCGCATGGCGGTGAAGTGCGACATGCCGAGGGTCCGCGCCGCCTCCATCTGCCCCTTCGGCACGGCCTGGATGCCCGCCCGGATCGTCTCCGCCATGTACGCCGCGGCGGTCAACCCGAGGCCGATCGCTATCGAGCCGAACACCCCACCGGGAATCTCGCGCTCCGGGAAGGCGATCGGGATGCCGTACCCGACGAGGAAGAGCACCAGCAGCGCGGGCAGACCCCGGAACAGCTCGATGTACGCCGTCGCCACCCAGCGGTAGGGCGCCACCCGGGACAGGCGCATCAGCGCCAGGATCGTCCCGAACACGAGGCCGAAGGCGAACGCGCCCAGCGTGTAGAGAATGGTGTTGCGCAGCGCGACGGTGATGATCGTCGGGAACATGGACTTGATGATGTCGACGCGGAAGAACGCGTCGGCCAACCTGTTCCAGTCCGCGGCGACGAGCACCGTGGCGATGATGGCGATGAAGACCAGGTACTGGAGCCCGAGGGACAGCCGCTCCCGCTGGCGGCGTCGCAGCTTCACGTTCGCTCGTTGCCTTCCCGGAGGTTACCGACGTCGGAGGGCGCGCGGGACGCGCGCCCTCCGGTGGTGCGTGGCGCTCAGGCGCTCGGCTGCTTGCCGATCCACTTCTCGTAGATCGTGTTGTACGTGCCGTCCTGCCTGGCCTTGGCCAGCACCTCGTTGATCTTCTTGAGCAACTCCGGGTTGGCGTCCTTCTTCACGGGGAAGCCGTACTGCTCGCCGGTGTCGAACTCGGCGGCCACCTCGAACCCGCCCGGGTTCTTCTTCAGGTACTCGGTCCAGACCGGCAGGTCGTTGATGGCGGCCTCGACCTGACCGTTGGCGACGGCCTGCTGGAGGGCGGCGAGGTCCTCGAACTCGACGAGCTTCAGGCCCTTCTCCGCCTCGAGCTTCTTGGCGTAGTCACGACCCGTGGTGGCCGCCTGGACGCCGAGCTTCTTGCCCGTGAGGTCGTCGAGCGACTTGTACGTCTTGCCGGTCTTCACCAGCATCGCCTGGGTGGCGTCGAAGTACGGGTCGGAGAAGTCGATGACCTTCTTCCGCTCCTCGGTGATGGTCATGCCGGCGGCGGCCGCGTCGCACTTGCCGGTGTTGAGGTCCTGACCGGACTTGATCCCCTCGAACGGGGTGTCGACGATCGTCTGCTCGACGCCCAGCTCCTTGGCGACCAGGTCCATGATCTCGACGTCGAAGCCGGTCACCTTGCCGCTGGCGTCCTTGGACTGGAACGGCGGGTAGGGCAGGTGGGTGCAGACGGTCAGCTTGCCGGCCGCGACCAGCTTGACCCCGCTGGCCTGGACCTCGCTGTCGTCCTTCTTCGCGCAACCCGCGGTCAGCGCGAGGGCGGTGACGGCCACGACGAGGCCGGCCTGACGGACAACGCTTGGGAACCTCACGGCTGTGCCCCTCCGATTCGGCTTCCCATGCGCAGAAAGCCAATCTGGTTCATAGACTTTGCGATTAGCGACCGTACCCGATCCGGCGCATCGCCCCCAGATCGCGCCGGGACCGCTCGGCGGACCCGGCGAGGTGCCCTCAGTCGACAAACCCGACACTTGCCCCGGAAGGTGCGTCAGCCACCGGTTCCCTCGGCCGCCCCGTCCGGGGTGAGGGCCCCTTCGTGGGGGTCTGTGTCCAGGAACACATGCTGGTGGCCCTGGCCGGAATCGACGCTGATCTGATCGAGCTGGGTCGCCGCGACCGACCAGATCGTCGCGGCCTCGGCCGCCTGTCGCGCGGTGACGTCCAGCAGGGCCGCCCGTTGCGCAGCCGGAACACTGGCCGCCAGCGCGTAGGCGTCGACGGCCAGCGACGCCTGCTGGACCGCTCCGCGCAGGCCTCCGCGCGCCACGTTGGTGGCGGTGGTCCCCGACGGTGGCTCGGCGAACGGCTCCGCCGCCTGGCGCATGACCCCCTGCCACTGACGCGCCTGGGCCGGGTCCGGCGCACGTCCGGCGGTCGTCTCCGTCTTGATGGCGGCCAGCACCGGGGCGACCTGGTCGCGGACGCGTCGGGCCGTCTCGATCAGCTCCACGATCTGCTGAGCGTCCCGCTTCGCCTCGTCCTGCTTGATGCTCGCGATGGTCGCCTCGGTCGCGTCCGGACGACCCAACTGGTAGCCGATCAACCCACCCAGCAGTGCGGTGACCAGTGCGATCACACCCGCGACGGCCACGAAGCGCACTGTGCGACGGTGCCGCACATCGGCCTTGTCCAGCTGGTAGGAGGGTCGGCCGGTGCGGCGCGCCATCGCATCTCCTCACATCGATGGTGTGGGGCCAAAGATTAACCGCCCCCGTGACATCCGTCGATAGTGCCGATCGGGGCGCTCGCCGCCCTTTTACACCCTGCCGGGGCTTATTGACCGTTTTAGGCCTTTTGCCCTTGTTTCGGTGCTTATCGTGGCGCTTGCGCCGCTGGCACCGGCCCACGTCAACCAACCGCGTTGCACCGAGGAGGACAAATTGACTGAACCGACAGGGACGGCAGTGGAGAAGCCGAGCGGTCGAAGCCGCCGTCGCAAGCTGAAGGCCATCCTGGCCGGAGGAATCGTCCTCGGCCTCGGTGCGACGATCACCCTCGCCGCCTGGAACGACTCGGAGTACGCCACGGGCACGTTCACGGCGGGCACCTTCAGCATGGAGGGCAGCACCAACGGCACCACCTACGCCGAGCACCCCACCGCCGGCACCGCGGCCGCGTTGACCTTCAGCACCGGCTTCGACGACATCAGCCCCGGTGACGTGGTCGCGGCGCCGTTCGCCGTCCGACTGACCGCGGCCACGACGTACGACGCGACAGTCACCGTGGCATCGGCGACCCCCGCCCCGGCCGGGTTCGTCGGCCTCACCTACGGCATCGCGACCGTCCCGGCCTTCGCCGACTGCAGCGCGACGCCCACCACCCCGACCTGGATCGTGGCGCAGGGCACCCCGCTCAACTCGGTGGCCGGCGCGGTGCCGTTCAACCTGACGCAGGGCACTCCGCCCACGACGCCCGGCGCTCCGGTGAACCTCTGCTTCGTCGTCACCGCGGGGGGCACCCTGGTGCAGGGCACCTCGGTCACGGAGACCTGGCAACTGTTGGCCGAGTCCGTCTAGGTGGTGGCCGTGGTCAACCGTCGGACGCCGGCCGGAACACCACGGCTTCGCCGGACCCGTGCCGTACTCGCTGGCGCCCTCGTTCTCGGCCTGGGAACGACGTCCACGCTCGCCGCGTGGACCGACAGCGAGTACGGCACCGGGTCGTTCGGGGCCAGCGTCTTCGGCACCGAATCGCAGACCGCCTCCAGTAGTTGGGCCAGCCACACCCCGGTCGCGAACGCCGCGACGCTGGCGTTCAACGCGACGGCGATGTCGCCCTCGGTGTCGTTCTACGCCTTCCTCGACATCCGGACGACCTCGACGACGACTGTCGGCGGCGCGGTCGCGCTGACGAGTTCGTCGAACAACTCCGGCGCCCTGCTGCCCGCGCTCGAGTACCGGGCGGTGCGCACCCCCACGACCAGCACCACGTGCGCCGCCGCCGCCTTCTCCGGTTCACCCACCTGGATCGTCGGGCCCGGCTACTCCGCCGTCACCGCGGTGCCCGGCTCACCGGTGTCGTCCCCCATCACCGTGCCGGCCGGCGCGACGCCGCAGCTGAGGTTCTGCTTCGAAGTCCGGGTCCAGTCCGGCGCCAGCAACGCGTACCAGGGCACGACCGGGGTCGTCACCTGGGAATTCACCGCCACATCTACGTGAAGGATCTGCAGATGGTGGGACGCGAACGTCGACGGCACAGCACCCTCGCCCGGGTCGGCGACCTGGTGCTGACAGTGCTCGCCGTCGGTGGGACGGCCTGCGTCGTCCTCGTCCCGCTGGCGTTCTTCTTCGACATCTCGCTCATCCTGTTCAAGACCGGGTCGATGAGCCCGACCATCCCGGCCGGGTCACTGGCCGTGGTGCGGGAGATCCCCGCGTCCGAGGTCCACGTGGGAGACGTCGTCACCGTCGACCGCACGCCACTGCCACCGATCACCCACCGGGTGGTCGACATCGCCAACGGCGGTGGGCCCACCCGCCTGCTCACCCTGCGAGGGGACGCCAACCAGTCGAACGACGCCGCGCCGTACGCGGTGAGCCACGTGCGGCTCGTGCAGTGGTCGGTGCCCCGGCTCGGGTACGGGGTGCGAGCCGTGTCGAACGTGTACGCCACGAGTCTCATCACGATCGGGGCCGCCGCGATCGTCACCTGGGCGTTCTGGCCGCGTGGGGGCGAGCCGGGGGCCCGACGACAGCGGGCGTGGCACCGTCGGCGACCGGATTCGGCGGTGCCCGACGAGGCGGGCGCAGCGCCGGAGGTCGGCACCGAGCCGAGCGGCACGCGAACGCGCGGCGACTCGACAGTGGGACGCATGTGGGTCGTGCTGGCGGTGCTGCCGGGCGTTGCCGCCGCGGTACTGGCGACGCCCGGTCAGGCCCGCGCGGACACCACCGAGGAGGTCATTCGGAGCAGGTACCTCACGCTGGTCTCGATCGGTGACGACGATCGCATGACGAACCTGGCGCCGGAGCAGCCCGTGCCCTGGCAGGTGGGTGTCTCGGCGCACGCGGAGCAGCCCGGCGAGGTGACCATCTCGCTGTCCGCGCTGGGCCCTCTCGCCGTCCGTCCGGACGGACTCCAGGTGATGGTCGCCGTCTGTGCCATCCGCTGGGTGAAGGGCGCCTGCCCCACCGGCCAGGGTGAGCAGGTCCTCGCCGACGGTCCCGCCACCAGGCTGGCCGCACACCCGGTCACCGTCAGCTCGATGCGCGCCGATCAGCAGCGTTGGGTGCTCGTCACGGCGAGTCTGCTCGCCAACGCGGTGGCCTCGGGGTCGGCGGACCTGGTCGTCACAGCGACCGGGTTCGGCGACAAGGCGTCGGCGGGCGGCACTGTCGGCCCGCTTCCTCGTACTGGGACCAACCTGTGGACACCTGTGCTGGCCGGTGGTGGTGCGCTCGTCACCGGCCTGCTGCTCATGCGCGCCACGCGCCGGATCAGGGTGAGGCGGCCGTGAGGCGCTTCTGTGCGCGGTCTCTGCCGGCTCGGGAGCGAGCTGGCCACGCCCAGCGGCGCTGGCTGGCGGGTGCCGCCGCCCTGCTGCTCGCCGGCACCGCCGTCGTGCTGGCACCGCCGCAGTCGACGCTGGCCGCCTGGACCGACACGGAGTACGCGACCGGCTCCCTGCAGGCCGGCACGGTCAGCCCACCGACGAACCTGCAATGCACGGCGGGCCTGTCCACCCCGCCGACCTTCACCTGGACCCTGCCGGTCGGCGGCCTGACCCGCAGCGGCTTCACCTGGTCGTTGTCGGGCGGCTTCACCGGGGGCGGGACTCTCGGCGCCAGCGCCACCTCGGTCACCGTCCCCGGCGGGTTGCTGAGCATCGGAACCGGAACCTTCCGCCTGGTGGCGAACGGCCCCGGCGGCTGGACGTCGACACCGGTCACCGGAACGGTCGGCATGCTGACCGCTCTGCTCTACTCGTGCAGCGTGCCGTAGACCGGGTAGCCCCACTCGGCCAGCGGCTTCTCCAGCACCCGCTCGATCGCGGCGAGCTGCGCCGGGCTGAGTTCGTCCCGGTACGCCTCCGCCCGGCCCACCGTGAAGTCGTACCGGGAGAAGCCCTTCTCGAAGGCCGTCGACCAGCCCAGACCGAGGAAGTCGAGCATCCGGCCCACCTGCTCGCGCGGTTGCTCGACCAGGTCCTCGTAGCGCACGTCCAGCCACTGGTCGGCCGGGTGACGCAGCCGCGCCTGCGCGAAGGCGTCCATCAGCATCTTCCAGCCCAGCGCGGCGAGTACCTGGAAGGAGCGACCGGACTCGGCCCACTCCTCCCGAAGGTCGGACGGGAGTGGGCCGTAGATCCAGTTGTCCGGCCCGCGCCAGCCGTCCCACCAACCCATCTGGAGCCACGAGTTGGCCACCGCCCGGCCGTCGCGCACCACGTTGACCACCCGCAGCTCCGGGTACGCGGCGTGCAGCAGGCCGGTCCGCGGCCACCCGGTGACGTGCTGCACCAACTGCTGACAGCCCTGCCGCGCGATCCGCTCGTCGAAGAAGGCCCGCAGCCGCCGGGCCACGAACGGGGTCAGGTCCTCGGCGACCAGGTCCCGACACGGTCGGGAGAAGCCGGCCAGGACCTGCCGGTCGAGCAGGTGGTACGCCTCCGACGGCGCGACCCGGAGCCGGCCCCGCTCCAGCAACCGTCGACTGTGCCGCAGCGAGGTCATCCCCGCCGGGCGCGGTGCCGAACGCCGGTAGAGCGGGCCGTTGAACCTGCCCTTCGGGTTGAGCCGGGACAGTTTGTCGTCCAGACCGGAGACGAAGCCGACCGCGGGATGCCGGGAGAGCAACTCCTGGACCAGGGTCGAACCGCAGCGACCGGTGCCCACCACCAGTGAGAGCATCGTTCAGCCTTCCTGCCGGGTGGCGGGTGACGGGGAGACGGCCGGGTCCGCGGCGAAGCGGGCGGCGGGAGAGGTGGCCGCCGGGCGGCGCAACGGGTAGCCGAAGCGGGTCAGCGCCACGGCGGTCAGCCCGGTCACCACCGCGTACGCGCGGGTGGGCAGCCCGGTCAGCCACTCGCTGTCGGCGACCACCTCGACCAGTCCGGTGCGGTGCCGCGACGGGTTGCCGGCCACCGAGTGGGTGGGCGCGAGCCGTACCGTGGTCGGGGTCGGAAACGGAAGCTCGTCGGGGATCGCGCCGACGAAGCCGGCGATCCGGGCGGTGACGCCGGCCGGGTCGGCCACGAAGTCCTCGTAGCGCACCCGCAGGTAGCGGCCCGGCGCACGGCGACGGCCGCCCCACAGCCGTACGGTCGCGGTGTTCCAGACCAGCCAGAGCAGCGCGGCCTTGCCGACCGGTGGGCGGCTCATCAGCTGGTCGTCGGGCCGCCCGTCCAGCCGGCGTCGGCGACGCCACGAGTACGCGGTGGCGCGCGGGTCGCGCACCACGTGCAGGACGTACAGGTCGATGCCGGGCAGGCCGCCAAGCAGGGCCCCGTACGGCGGCAGCTTGGAGGAGTCGACGATGACGCCGTTCGACCCGGGGGGCAGGGCGTGCTCGGCGATCGAGGCGTAGAGCCGGGCCAGGTGGGTGTCGTCGGGGTGGCCCGCGACCGGCGGCTGCCCCCGACGCTGGCGGCGCAGCAGTGCGGGCAGTCCGCGCAGCCGCAGCCGCTGGGCCAACCGGGCGGCGATGCCGGCCGGGTCGGCGTCGGTCAGGTCGGCGCGCACCCGGGTCCAGAGCGGGCAGTCGGCGACCGGGGCGCCGCAGCCGCAGGGTCGGTTCTCCAGGATGCCGCGCCGCCACAGGTACCGCAGCTCGCCGGCCGCGAAGAAGCCCGGCAACTGTCCCAGGACCGTGGTCACCAGCGTGCTGCCACTGCGACCACTGCCGGCGAGGTAGAGCACCCGTACCGGGCTCACCGGGCCGCTCCCCCACCGGCGGCGGCCCGGCGCGACGGCAGCGCCCCGGCGGCCTCCGCGTACAGCCCACGGATCCGGTCCAGGTGCCGGTCCGGGGCGAACTGGGCGGCGATCTTCGACCGGCCCGCCCGGCCCATCCGGTACGCCCGGTCCGGGTCGGCCAGGAGGTCGTTGAGCGCGTCGCCGAGGGCCGTCGGCGCGTCGGCGGCGACGACGTGGCCGTCCACCTCGGGCTCGACCAGTTCGGGAAGCCCGCCCAGGTCGGTGGCGACCACCGGGACCCCGCAGGCGAACGCCTCCAGCACCGCCATCGGTTGGTTCTCGTGCCATCGCGACGGTACGGCGACCACTGCCGCCGACCGGATCAGCTCGTGCAGGCGCGGCTTGTCGAGACGGCCGTGGAACCGGACCCGGCCGGGCACCCGCCGCGCGGCGAGCGCTTCCAACTCCGGGCGGGCCGGGCCGTCACCGGCGATGTCCACGACGACCCCGTCCGGCAGCGCGGCGGCCGCCTCGATCAGCACGTCGACACCCTTCTCCCGCGCCAGCCGCCCGGCGAAGACGACACCGCCGCCGGGTGTCTGCTTGGCCGCGACGCCGGTCAGGTCGACGAAGTGGTTGACCACCCGCAGCCGGTCCGGGTAGACGCCCGCGCGGCGCATCACGTCGGCCAGGAACCCGCTCGGGCTCACGAAGAGCTGCACCGGGTCGTACGCGTCGAACTGCCGGTGCAACCACGACTCGACGGCGAGCAGGCCGCTGCGCGACAGCGATCCGTCCTTGCAGCGGCGACGGGCCGCCTGCAACGGGCCGCCGGTGACGCACGCCTGGCAGGGGCGGCCCCGGTCCAGCAACTGGTAGCTCGGGCAGGCGAGCTTGTAGTCGTGCATGGTCAGCACGCACGGCACACCGGCGGCACGGGCGGCGGCGAGCACCGACGGGGAGAGCTGGTGGTAGATGTTGTGCAGGTGCAGCACGTCCGGCCGAAAGTCGTCGATCACCCGGGCCAGCCCGCGGCGGCTCGTCGGTGACCACAGCATCCGGCCGACGGCCACGGCACGGGGCCGCACCCCGCTCGGCGCCGGCTCCAACTCCACTTCGGACGGAAACCGCGCCGCGTACGGCAGCGGTGACTCGTTCTCCGGGTGGCTCATGCCGAAGTAGGCGACCGTGTCGCCGGCGACCCGTTGCAGGTCGGCGAGATCGAGCAGATACCCCTCCGCGCCGCCACGGCGGTAGAGGAACTTGTTCACGTGCAGCACGCGCATCGACTCGCCCTGCTCACATCGATCGGGCGATCCGGGCCCGGAGGTGATGACCGGGGTCTGCCCGCCCCGACCAGGGCCCACGGTATGCAGGGCGGGTCGGCGAGTCCAGCTCACGTTTGGCATGTGGCTGAACGGGTGATCTTCGTCTGCCCGTGCGGTCCGCGCCCTGGCCTCCCGCCATGATCTCCCGATAGCCTGGCTGCCGCCGGTCACACCCGCTCTGGTGCAGGGCCGGTGTCCGACGAGGAGGACCGTGGCAGCCGACGACGAGGTCTCCGCGCTCGCGTACACCGCGCGCCGGATCCGGCGGCATCTGCGCTGGGCTCGTACCGAGGGGATCGGACGGCTGATCGAGGAGGACCGCCTCAACCCGGTCGACCGGATCGGCACCGCCCTGGCGAAGCGACGCTGGCGGCGGCGGGCCGTCCGGACGCCCGGCTCGGCGATGCCGGTCTACCTGGTCGGTCTGCAACGCTCCGGCACGAACATGCTGGTCCGGGGCCTGGACGCCGCCGGCGAGGTCGAGGTCCGCAACGAGAACGACAGCACCCTCTTCCACCGGTTCCAACTGCGCCCCGACGCGGTGCTGACCGCCGCCATCCAGCGCAGCCGGCACGCGTACGTGCTGGTCAAGCCGCTCTGTGAGAGCCACCGCGTGGACGAGTTGCTGGCCCTGCCGGGGCTGACCCCCGGGCGGGCGCTCTGGGTCTACCGCGACGTCGACGACCGGGCCCGCTCCGAGGTCGCCAAGTTCGGTGACGCCAACCTGCGGGCCCTGCGGGCGATCGCCGACGGCAGCATCGGCCGTCGGTGGCAGGGGCAACGCCTCGACGCCGGCACCGTCGAGCTGATCCGGGCCCACGACCCGCAGCGGATGGATCCGCACAGCGGCGCCGCGCTGTTCTGGTACGTCCGCAACTCGCTGTTCTTCCAGCTCGGCCTGGACCAGCGGGCCGACGTGCTGCTCTGCCGCTACGACAGCCTGGTCGCGGAGCCCGCCGCGCAGCTCCGGCGACTCTGCGCCTTCCTCGACTTCACCTACCATCCCCGGCTGCACGCGCACATCGCCCCACGCGCGTCGCACGGCCCGGCGCACCACCGACGGCTACCGATCGACAGGCGCGTCCGGGCCCGCTGCGACGAGCTGACCGACCGGCTCGATCGCGCCGCGGCCGACGCCCGATCCGAGACGACGAAGGCGGTCGACAGTGGCTGAGACCGGAACCCGTACCGCACCGATCTTCCTGGTCGGCTGCCAGCGGTCGGGCACCACGATGGTGCGTCTCGTTTTGGACTCGCACTCGCGGATCAGTTGCGGTCCGGAGACCCGGTTCCTGCCGGACCTGCGACGGATCGTCGGCCGGGACTGGGAGCGACTGGCCCGCTTCGGTTTTCCCCGCGAGGACTGGTTGCGCCGGATCCGGGACTTCTTCGGCGGCGTGCACGCCGACTACGCCGCCACCCGGGGCAAGGCCCGGTGGGCCGACAAGACCCCGCTGTACGCCATGTCGCTCGACTTCGTCACCGAGGTCTTCCCGGACGCCCAGATCGTGCACCTCATCCGGGACGGGCGCGACGTGGTGGTCTCGCACCGCAAACGGTTCGGCTACTGGTCCGCGGTGAAGTGCGTGGTGAAGTGGCCGCGCTACATCCGCGCCGCGCGGGCCGTCGGCGCCACCCTGCCGGCGGACCGCTACTACGAGCTGCGGTACGAGCAGGCGGTCAGCGAGCCGGAGAAGACGATGCGCGGCCTCTTCGAATTCCTCGGCGAGCCCTGGGAGGACGGCATCCTCGACTACGAGAGCCAGCAGCACGACGTGGCGCAGAAGTACACCACCGAGGCGGAGCGACGACGGGCGGCGGTGGGCGAGACCACGCCCATCTACGGCTCCCGGGTGGGCAGCTACCGCCGCGAACTCGACCCGTTCCTGCGCCTGCTGGTCTGGGTCTTCTCCGGTCCGACCCTGCGCGCGCTGGGCTACCGGTGACCCGCCCGGGCCGGCTGCGCGCGGTCGCGACCGCCGTCGCCGTCACGCTGCTGCTCACCGCCGGGTGCACCGCCGGTGACGACGATCCGCCACCGACCGCCACCCCCTCCGCGACGGCGACCCCCGCAGCCGCCCCGCCGGGGCGCGCCGGCGACCCGGTGAGCAACCCGTTCGGCGCGCACTGGGACTGGTCGCGGTACCAGCAGTTCGAGCCGTACCTGCGCCGGCTCGCCGGTTCGGCGACGTACGAGGAGATCTCCTGGTGCGACATCGAACGGACCTCCGGGCAGGTCGACTGGGCTGGACTGGACGAAATCGCCTCGCGCAGCCGGGACCTGGGCGTCACGCTGCACCTGAAGATCCGCACCGGCGTGTGCTGGGCGACCGGTGGCACCGCCCGCTACACCCGGGGCGCGGCGAACAAAACCGAGTCGGCGATGCCCACCGACCTCGGCGCGTACCAGCGGTTCGTCCGTTCGGTGGTGCAGCGCTACGGCCCGTACGGGGTGCGGGAGTACGCCGTCGAGAACGAGGTCAACGCGCCGAGCTACTGGGCCGGCAGCCCGGAGGAGTACGCGCGGCTGGTCCGCGCCGCCGCCGAGACCATCCGCGCGACCGACCCGAAGGCGCTGGTGGTCGACTCCGGCATCAGCAGCGTCGCGTACGGCATGGGTGTCGCCGACCGGCTGGTGCGCGCCGGTCGGATGCCCGAGGCCGTCGCCGCCTACCAGGCGTACTTCCACCGTCGGGTCGGCACCCGGGGGCAGCAGATCCCGGCGGTGACCGGGGAGGCGCAACTGCGCCGGGCGCTCGGCACCGAGACCAACAGCCGCAGCCTGCGCTTCCTGGCGGTGACCGAGTCGCTGTTGACCGACCGCACCGTCGACGTCCGCCAGCTGCACTTCTACGAACACTTCAGCGGGGTTGCTCCGCTGCTGGACTACCTGCGCGCGACCACACCACCGGGTATGCCGATCCAGGCGTGGGAGGTCGGGCAGTTCTGGCGCGACGGCGACGGTGACGCGGCCAGCCGGGCGGCGGAGATGGTCAAGACGGTCACCCTGCTGGTCGCCGGCGGGATCGGTGAGATCAGCTGGCTGCCGTTGGCGTACAACCCGAACAACGCCGCCGGCAGCGAGGTCCGCTACGGCCTGCTCGACCCGGACGGCGCCGAACGGGAAGCGGGCCGGATGCTGGCCGCCCTGGCCGACGCGGCGCGGGACGCCACAGTCACCCCGCTGCCCGCCCCGGTGGCCGACAGGCTGCACGGGGTCGCGTTCGTCCGGGGCGGGTCGAGCACGCTGGTGCTCTGGTCGGCGTCGAACACGCCGGTGACCGTGCCGGCGACACCGGGCGGACGGACCGGGGCGGTGGGTTCCCCGCTGGGCGCGGCCGGCGGCGGCACCACAGTGACCGACGTCCCCGTCCTGCTCCGCGCCGACCAGCCGGTGGACCGGATCCTCGCCACCGTCCGCTAGACAGGTAGCTCCTCAGTCAGGCACCGCCACACCACCGGACAGCCGACGAGGGCGCGGCAGCGCGGCGGAACATCGTCCAGGTGCAGGAGCGTGGACCCTCAGTTCGTGCCGCGCGTAGCGGCCACCTCTTTCACCCGGCCGGTCTTGCCCGAACGCTTGAGGAGGTACGCGCCACCGCCAACGAGGACGACGCCGAGCGCCAGCCCGATGAGGTCGCTCCGGGACAGCGCACTGAACAGCATCAAGATGCCGAAGATGACTGCCACGCCACCGATGAGTCGCATGAGGTAGTGGCCGACCAACGTGCCTCGTCTATTCGCCATGGCGTGTCTTGTGCCCAACCCATGCATTCCACAAACGACGGTGACACCGCCTAGCCGGGCCAGGTTTCGGGCCAGTCGAGCAGGGTGGCCAGGCGGGTGTTGTGCGGCGCGAAGTGCTCGGCCAGCCGGTCGCGCAGGGCCGGCGTCAGCTCGGAGACACCCAGGTCCACGCGACGCGTGTGCCGGGTGAACGCCTCCGGGGTGAAGGCCGGCAGGCCGAGGAAGCGCAGCATCTCGGCGTACGTGCCGGCCGGGTCGGTGTGCAGGTCCTCGGTCCGGGTGACGTGGACCCGCTCCCGCGGGACCTGGGCGAACCAGCGGTCCAACTGCTCGGCGTAGCGGCCCCGGGCGGCATACGAGTAGTTGCGCAACGCCCGGTGCGCGGCGGCGCTGTCCGGGCCACCGCGCGTCGCCCGGGCCAGCCGCTCCTCCTCCGCGTCGAGGGCGTCGGCGAAGGACAGCGGCTCGACCCCGTACGAGCGGGTGTGCAGGTAGTGCGAGTAGGCACGTTGCACCGGGTCGCGCAGCAGGGCGACGAAGCGCGCCTGCGGCAGGGTCGCCGCGACCCGGGCCGGCACGCTCGGATGGAACAGGTAGTACGGGCTCGCCTCGAACGTGCGCTCGCCCGGGGCGAGACGAGGGAAATGCCCCCGGTACCACAGCGGGCCCCGACCGTGGTGGATGCTGAAGTACTGCAACTCCTTGCCGCTGGCCACCCGGACCTGCGGATGCGCGGCAAGGTGGTGGTACAGCGACGTGGTGCCGCAGCGCTGCCCGCCGATCACCAGGAAATCGGGCAACGGACCGGGCTCTCCCGGCCTCGCCGCGCGCCCCCACGCCCGCGCCGCGCGCACCCCCCGACGCAGCCGGTCGGTGACCTGACGCCGCACCACGCCGGTCACGAGCCGACCTCGGCGGGGGTGGGGTTGGTGGCGCGACGGCGAGCGCCTCGGCGGGTCACCGAGCGCAACACCATGACGTCCTCCCGACTGAGCCCGAGGGCGAGCACCACGGCGAGGTAGACCGCCACGATCGCGGCCAGACCCACCACGAGCTGAACGGCCCCGCCGCCGACCAGCAACCGCACACCGACCCCGGCGCCCATCGCCACCAGCGCGGCGATCAGGCCCTTGACCATGCCCGCCGTCACCGGCACGGTGTGCACCTGCGCGCGCACCTGCCAGACCCGGGCGACGTTCACCGCCGCCAACGACACCGCCCAGGCCACCGCCGCGCCGAGAATGCCGTACGCCGGGATGAGCCAGAGGTTGAGCAGGACGTTGAGCAGCAGGGCCGCGAGGTTGTCCACCATGTTGACCGAGACCCGGCCGGACATGTTCAGCAGCGTCCCGCAGGGCCCGGTGGCGGCGTTCACGAGTTGCCCGAGCGCCAGCACCACGGTCACCGCCGCACCGCCGGCCAGACCCGGCCCGCCGACCAGGCGCAGCAGCTGCTCCGGAAAGACCAGCAACGCCACGAAGGCCGGCAGCGACAGCCGGAGCACCCAACCGGTGGCGACCCGGTAGATGCGGCGTACCTCGTCCAGTCGACCCTGGTGGTAGAGGTGCGCCAGGTGCGGACCGAACGAGGCGTTCACCGGTGCCAGCACGAACACCGCGATCGTGACCAGGCGGGTCGCCACGTGGTAGACGCCGATCGCGTCGGGACCGTAGTCGAAGAAGCCGAGCAGCAGCGCGTCCACCCAGATCAGCCCGGTGGACGACAGCGACGAGACCCAGCTGACGGTGGAGAAGCGGAACAGCTCACCGGGCCGGTACGCGGGCCGGGCGGCGGGCACCCGGCGCAGCATCCGGGCGAGCGCCACGAGGGCGAGCCCGGCCGCGCTCCAGCTCGCCGCCACCAGCGCCCAGAACGCGCCGGTCAGGCCGGCCCCGAGGGCGAGCGCCAGGGCGGTGAGCACCAGCCGGGCGGCCGGCTCGTAGACCTGGCCGATGAGCGCGTACGCCCGCTGCGTACGCCACCCCCGGGTGGCGGCCAGGGCGGCCTCGCAGACGGTGGCGGCGGGCAGGCAGAGCGCCGCCAACCGCAGCCCGGTGGTGAGCTGCGGGTCGTGCAGGGCGTCGGCGAGCCACGGCGCGCCGACCACCAGACCGAGGGCGATCACTGTGGACGCCACGGCCGAGATGCCGATCCCGAGCCGGATCGCGCCCCGCAGAGCGGCCGGCTCGTCGTCGGCGAGGTGCACCGCCACGAACCGGGTCAGCCCGGCTCGGAAACCGGAGAGCGAGAGCAGCCCCAGCAGCGACAGCACGGCGTAGACCTGGGCGTACCGGCCGAGTTCGCGTACGCCCAGGACCCGGGCCAGCAACAGCATGACCAGGAAGAGCGCCACCTGGCTGAGCACGGCGCCGCCCAGGTTCAGCACACCGCCGCGGGCCATGCCGCGTACCTGCTGGTCGCCGGTCTCCGGCGCGGCCGGTGACCGGCCGGTCACCTCGCGCACCCGCCGGGCCGCTCTCCCCCGGTCACGGCCGTGCCGCGCCCACGGTCTCCGCCGACGCAGCGGGGGCCGGCGTGGTCGCCGCCGGGGCCGCCGGCCGGGCGGCGGCACGACCCCGGGAGAGCAGTTCGAGGACGCCCACCAGCAGCACCCCGAGCAGCAGACCCGCACCGCCGACCGGCAGGGCGGTGCGCACCAGCTCGGTCATCCGGCTCACCTCGTGTGCCTCGCCGATGCTGGTCACCTGCTTCGGGTCGGCGGCCTGGGCCTGCGCCCGCGCCGCCTGCAACCCTTCCCGAGCCTGGGACAGGGCGCTGGTCGCCGCGTCGCGCTGGGCGAGCAGGGCCTGGTAGTCGGGGAGCTTCGGCCCCAGTTCGTCGAGCTTCTTCTGGGCGGCGGTGATCGCGGCGGTCGCCGCGTCGACACCTCGGCCGTTGCCGACCGCCTGCATGGAGAGCTGCTGCTGGCGCAGGCTGGTCAGCTCGCCCAGCGTGGCCTGGTAGATCCGGTCCGGCTGGGAGACCTTGTTCGTCTTCTCCCACTCACCGATCGCCTTGGTCGCCGCGGTGACGTCGGCGTTGGCCGCCTCGACCTCACCGGTGGCGATGCCGACCTGGGAGGAGAAGAGGAAGGCCAGCGCCCGGGTGGTGGTCGCGGTCAGCACCGGCGCGACCCTCGCCCGGTCGCCGGCGGTGTAGGTCACCTCCAACTGGCTGCTCGCGCCGACCTGGGTGATGGCGAGCCCGTCGCGCAACCGCTCCGACGGCACCCCGGTGTCGGCGGCCACGTCGGCGAGGACGCGGGGCGAGGTGACCGCCGCGCCGAACGCCGCGACGAACTGGTTCGCCGCCTGCGTACCGGTGTACTGCGTTCCGGCCACGCCACCCACCAGGGCCGGCGCCGCCACGTACGCGGTCCCGCTGAACTGCTGTGGCGCTGACAGGACGATGGCGGCCGCGGCGCCGGTGGCGAGCACCGGCACCCCCACGAGTACCCAGAGGCGCCGCCGGGCGACCCGCAGGTAGTCGACGATCTCCACTTTTTCCCCAATGCTGTCGTTCAGTCAAACCGGGACGGACGTGCCTCGTGGCTGCTCGCCGGTCAGGTTCGGAGCCGGTTGGCGGGCGATCACGCTGGCCGCCGCGGCGAACGCGACGAAGTACCAGAGGGTGACCACGTTGGAAATGACGTTGGAGGCGGCGCTGACCGCCACGAACGCGGCGGCACAGCCGGTGAACCCGACCGCGACGCCACGCTCGAAGCTGCCCGGCGGCGCGCGCCGCAGCGCCGTCCGGGCCGTGTGCAGAAGAGCGAACAGCATCAGCAGGTACGCCCCGAGGCCGAGCAGCCCGGTCTCGACGTACGCCCGCAGGAAGTCGTTGTGCGGCTTCTTGGCCTCGTCGGTCTCCCGCTGGGTCATGTTCGGCCCGATGCCGGTCACCGGGTTCCGGTCGGCGAGTGTGACGATCTCGGTCCAGTAGCCGATCCGCCAGGCCAGGGTGTTTCCGGTCGGGTCCCCGCCGACGACGCGGGACGCGCCGAGTTGGGCGAAGCGTTCGCCGACGGCGGGCACCAGGGCCACCCCGGCGACCGCGACCACGCAGAGGGTGACCAGCATCCGCTTGCTGCGATGCAGTGCCGCGACCACCACCAGGCCGATCGCCGCACCGAGCAGGGCGCTGCGCGTGTTGGTGAGCAGCAGGAACAGCAGCGAGAGCGCCAG
Source organism: Micromonospora sp. NPDC047756 (assembly GCF_055587245.1). Lineage (NCBI taxonomy): Bacteria > Bacillati > Actinomycetota > Actinomycetes > Micromonosporales > Micromonosporaceae > Micromonospora > Micromonospora sp. NPDC047756. Next base: position 204,617 of record NZ_JBVJGQ010000007.1, on the reverse strand, counting down.
CAGCACCCCGAGCAACGCCCGCAGGCGACGACCCAGGAAGCGGTAGACCGCGAACCCGAAGATCACCATGAACATCAGGTAGCGGCCGAACGTGGTCGACTGGCTGAACGTGCCGCTGATGCGGGTGAAGTCGCCCTTCACCTCGGCCGGCGGGTTGCCGAGCAGCGACATCACCACTGTGTAGCCCAGCGCCAGCACCAGCGAGGCGTAGCAGGCGAGCAGGACCCGACGGATCGCCGCGGTGTCCGGCATGAGCTGTTCCAGCACCACGAACATCACCACCACGGTGAGGATCCGCAGCGCCTCCAACAGGCTGTTCGCCGGCCGGCTGGCACCGAGGGCGCTGACCAGGCTGCTGGCACCGACGAGCAGCATGGCCCAGCTGAGCGGGGAGCCGCGTAGCCGCCCGTGCCGGCTGAGCTGCGCGGCCAGCCAGAGCCCGGCGGCGAGGAGGAACAGCACCGCGAGCAGGGTGGAGGGGTCCATGGCCCGGGCCGTGCCGCCGGATTCGGCCTGGCCGGCGCTCGGGCCGGTCAGCTTGAACAGGTCGACGCAGGAGCGCATCGCGAGCATCAGCAGCACGTACCCGGCGAATCGGGTCAGCGCGAGGACGGCCACCGCGATCCCCGCGACCGCCGCGAGCGGCAGCACCATCCCCCTGCGGTCACCGGCCGCCATGGAGACACCCGCGACCATCGCCACGACCGCGGCGGCAAGCGCCGCCGCGCCGGTGAGCAGGCGGGTCGGGTCGAGCCGCCTGCTCATGAGCGGAGTGACCTGCTGCGTGTGTTGTTCCACTGATCCCACTGAACTGAATCGGCGCTGCCCGGCCGCTGCCGGGCGCGGCCAACCGATGTCCTCCCGGCACAAGATCGGTTCAATCTAGTCCTGTCACCTCGACGGCAGAAGGGGCCGTTGCACCGACTGCCCCGTCCCCCGGTGGGCTGATCCGACACTGCCCCGGCTGACCCCGTCCCGGTCAGTCGGTCGGAGTGGGTCGTGCCCTGGCCCGGCGGCCCGGCTCCGGGGCCAGCCGGAGATAGAGCTGCTCCAACTCGCGGCCGGCGGTGTCCCAGCTGTACCTACTGGTGATCCGCTCGCCCAGCGCCACCGCGCCGGCCCGTTCAGCCGGCAGGTTGGCCAGCAGCGAGGTCAACACCCGGACCAGGTCGTCCTCGTCGCCGTCGCGGAACAACCGCCCGCCGGCGGTGTCGGACGTGAGCACCTCGACGTGCGGCGCGATGTCGCTGGCGACCACCGGCAGCCCGTACGCGGCCGCCTCCAGCAACGTCAACGGCAGTCCCTCCAACCGGGACGGTTGGAGGAAGCCGGCGGCACCGGCGTACAGCTCGGCCAGCAGGTCGTCGTAGGCGAACCCGGTGAAGACGATCCGGTCGTCCGTCCCGGCTTCCCGGCGCAGCCGGTCCACGAAGTCGTCGGTGAAGGACGACCCGCCGACGATCGCCAGACGCATCGGGGTCTCGGTCCGGCGGAAGGCCCGGATCAGCAGGTCGGCCGCCTTCTCCGGCACCAGCCGACCGACCAGCAGCAGGTAGCCGCCGGGGATCAGCCCGAACCGGTCCTGGATCTGACGGCTCCGTGCCGGTCGGGCCGGGTTCACGCCGTTCGGGATGTAGGTCGTCGGGCGGCCGAACCGGGCGTCGTAGTGGGCGGCGAGCCCCTGGGAGACCGCCACCCGCTGGTGCGGGACGTACCCGCTGAACCAGTGGGCGCTGCCCAGCACGGTCCGCGCGGCGAGCCCCCACTTGCCCCGCTGGTTGTCCAGCCCGTGCACCGTCAGCACCACGCGGGCCCGGGACAGGGCACGCGGAAGTGGGGCGACCAGGGCCGGCCCGAGCCCGTGGTAGTGCACGATGTCGGGCCGCGCGGCCACCGCCGCCATGGTCGAGGTGGCCGCGTGCACGATCGCGTCGAGGTGCTTGCTCGCTATCGTGTGGGTCTGGCGCAGCCGTACGCCCCGGTAGCGGTCGGCGGGCGTCTCGCCGTAGCTCCGGCGGCAGTAGACAGTGACCTCGTGGCCGTAGCTGGCGAGCCGGCTGGCCATCTCCTCCACGTGCCGTTCGATCCCGCCGTAGGTCGCCGGTATCCCCTTCTGGCCGATCATCGCGATCCGCAGCGGACGCCAGGCGACGGCTGTCTCGGCGACGCCCGCTCGGGACCGCCCGGCGACGGCCACCCGTTGCCGGGGTATCGCAGGGCTTCCGGCGTGCTGGTCCACGTCCTCGGCCTGCAGGTCGGGATGGGCCACGTTGACTCCCTGCGTGACTAGGTCCGCGCCCGCCGCCCGGGGCAGGGTCAACACCTTGCCATGGATGGGCCCGTCCGCCACCTGATCAATGAGACAGGAAAATCATCCATGGGATTAGCCGAGAAGGGAATGGCACCGGGGGTGACATCGAGGTGACCGACGCCGGTGCCGCGTCGATCGGCACGCGAACGGCGACGAGCCCCGGTCGATCACGGGCGGATCGGCCGGGGCTCGTCGGTGGTACCTGTCAGGCGAGATCGAACCGGTCGAGCTCCATGACCTTGGTCCAGGCGGCCACGAAGTCGGCGACGAACTTGTCGCGGGCGTCGTGGCTGGCGTAGACCTCGGCGAGGGCGCGCAGCTGCGAGTTGGACCCGAAGATGAGGTCGACCGCGGTGGCGGTCCACTTCACCTCATCGGTGGCCAGGTCGCGGATCTCGTACACGTGCTCCTCGGACTTCGACGCGCTCCACCGGGTGCCCGGGGAGAGCAGGTTGGCGAAGAAGTCATTGGTGAGCACGCCCGGCTTGTCGGTCAGCACACCGTGCTGGCTGCCGCCGACGTTGGCGCCGAGGGAGCGCAGGCCGCCGATGAGGACGGTCATCTCGGGCGCGGTCAGGTTGAGCATGTACGCACGGTCGACGAGCAGCACCTCCGGCTGGGTCTTCTCGCCGGCGCGCAGGTAGTTGCGGAAACCGTCGGCGCGCGGCTCCATGACCCGGAAGGAGTCGGTGTCGGTCTGCTCCTGGGTCGCGTCGGTGCGGCCCGCCCGGAACGGCACGGTCACCTCGACGCCGGCGTCCCGCGCCGCCTTCTCGACGGCGGCCGAACCGGCCAGCACGATCAGGTCGGCGATCGAGATCTTCGCGCCGCCGGCGTCGTTGAACTCCCGCTGGATGCCCTCAAGGGTGGTCAGGACGCTCGCGAGCTGCTCCGGCTGGTTGACCTCCCAGCTGCGCTGCGGCTCGAGGCGAATGCGCGCCCCGTTGGCACCGCCACGCTTGTCGGTGTGCCGGAAGCTGGCGGCAGACGCCCAGGCGGTGGAGACCAGCTGGTCGATGGTGAGACCGGACTCGAGGACCTTCGCCTTGAGCGCGGTGACGTCGGCGTCGCTCACCAGCTCGTGGTCGACGGCCGGCACCGGGTCCTGCCAGAGCTGCGGCTCGGCCACCCACGGCCCGAGGAAGCGCTCGATCGGGCCCATGTCGCGGTGCAGCAGCTTGTACCACGCCTTGGCGAAGGCCAGCGCGAATTGGTCGGGGTTCTCCAGGAAGCGGCGGGAGATCTTCTCGTACGCCGGGTCGACGCGCAGCGACAGGTCGGTCGTGAGCATCGTGGGCCGGTGCTTCTTCGCCGGGTCGAAGGGGTCCGGGATGATCGCCTCGGCGTCCTTGGCGACCCACTGCTTCGCGCCACCGGGGCTGGTGGTGAGCTCCCACTCGTAACCGAAGAGGATCTCGAAGAAGCGGTTGCTCCACTGCGTCGGCACGTCGGTCCACGTCACCTCGAGACCACTGGTGATCGTGTCGGCGCCCTTGCCGCTGCCGTGGGTGCTGAGCCAACCCAGGCCCTGCGCCTCCAGCGGGGCGCCCTCGGGCTCCGGACCCACGTGGTTGTCGGCGGTGCCGGCACCGTGGGTCTTGCCGAAGGTGTGACCGCCGGCGATGAGGGCGACGGTCTCCTCGTCGTTCATCGCCATCCGGCCGAAGGTCTCGCGGATGAAGTGCGCCGCCGCGGCCGGGTCCGCGTTACCGCGCGGGCCCTCCGGGTTGACGTAGATGAGCCCCATCTCGGTCGAGCCGACGCCCGCCGCCATCTCCTTCTCGGAGGCGTAGCGCTCGTCTCCCAGCCAGGTGTCCTCCGGACCCCAGAAGATCTCCTCGGGCTCCCAGACGTCCTCACGACCGAAGCCGAAGCCGAAGGTCTTGAAGCCCATCGACTCCAGCGCGACGTTGCCGGCGAGCACGAGCAGGTCGGCCCAGGAGATCTGCTGGCCGTACTTCTGCTTGACCGGCCAGAGCAGCCGACGGGCCTTGTCCAGGTTGGCGTTGTCCGGCCAGCTGTTGAGCGGCGCGAACCGCTGCCCACCGTCGCCGGCACCGCCCCGGCCGTCCTCGATGCGGTACGTGCCGGCGGCGTGCCAGCTCATCCGGATCATCAGGCCGCCGTAGTGGCCGAAGTCGGCCGGCCACCAGTCCTGCGAGGTGGTGAGCACCTCGACGATGTCGCGCTTGAGGGCCTCGACGTCGAGCTTGGCGAACTCCCTGGCGTAGCTGAAGTCCTCGCCCAGCGGGTTGCCCTTGGACGAGTGGGCGTGCAGCACCGAGAGGTCGAGCTGGTTGGGCCACCAGTCCCGGTTGGTGCGCGGACGACCACCGGTCTTCGGGGTCGGCGAGTCGATCGCCGGGTTCTCACTCTCGCTGCCGTGCGCGGTCACCGAGTCGTGCGCGACCGGGCAGCCGGCCGCTGCCTTCTGGTCCACGCCCTGCGCACTGACGGGGCCGTTGTCCTGGGTGTCGCTCATGTACTTCCTTCCGAGCTTGCGGATCTCTGGGGCGTGCGGTCGGTCGCGCAGTCGGGACAGGTGCCCCAGTAGACGACCTCCGCCTCGTCGACCACGAAACCGTGGTCGCCCGAGGCGGTGAGACAGGGAGCGTGGCCGACGGCACAGTCGACGTCGGCGATGGCGCCGCAGGAGCGGCACACGACATGGTGGTGATTGTCCGAGATGCGGGACTCGTATCGGGCGGTCGCCCCGGCCGGCTGGATGCGCCGCACCAGCCCGGCGTCGGTGAGCACCCGCAGCACGTCGTACACCGCCTGGTGGGAGACCGTGGGGTGGTCCGCGCGGACCAGCGCGATCACCGCATCGGTGCCGACGTGCGGGTGGTCGCGCAGCGCCGCGAGCACCGCCAACCGGGGCCGGGTCACGCGCAACGAGACAGCCCGTAGCTGCGCCTCGAAGTCGGACATCACGGGTACGAACATTAGCTCACTAATTTGGAACGAATCAAGTTTTGTGCCGCCTGAGCTACCCCAACGGCGGACGATTCACCCGAGGTTAACCTGCGGGAGGAGGAAAATCGGACAGCCATGTCGAGAAGTGCCGAGCGGCTCCGTCCCCCACGTGAACGCGACCACGACGGGTCGCCGCCAACACCGAGGAGCACCACGATGGCCAAGTACCTGCTGCTCAAGCACTACCGCGGCGCCCCAGCCGCGGTCAACGACGTGCCCATGGACCAGTGGACGCCGGCGGAGATCTCGGCCCACATGCAGTACATGCGCGACTTCGCGGCCCGACTCGAGGAGACCGGCGAGTTCGTCGACGGTCAGGCACTCGCCCCGGAAGGGACGTTCGTCCGGTACGACGGCGAGGGCCGCCCGCCGGTCACCGACGGCCCGTTCGCCGAGACCAAGGACCTGATCGCCGGCTGGATGGTGATCGACGTCGACAGCCACGACCGGGCTGTCGAGCTGGCCGGGGAGCTGTCGGCCGCGCCCGGGGCGGGCGGGAAGCCGATCCACGAGTGGCTGGAGCTGCGCCCGTTCCTGAGCGAGCCCCCCACCATCACGGAGTGACGACTCCGATGGACGAGACGCTGCTGCGTAACCTCACGCCGCGCGTCCTCGGGATCCTCGTCCGCCGCGGAATCGACTTCGCGGCGGCCGAGGATGCCGTGCAGGACGCCCTGGTCGAAGCGGTCCGGGTCTGGCCGGCCGACCCGCCGCGCGACCCGTTGGGTTGGCTGACCACTGTGGCGTGGCGACGGTTCCTCGACGCGGCCCGCGCCGACACCGCCCGCCGTCGACGCGAGGATCTCGTCGAGGAGGAACCGGCCCCGGGGCCGACCCGCACCGCGGACGACACGCTCCAGCTCTATTTCCTGTGCGCCCACCCGTCGCTGACGCCGTCGTCCGCTGTCGCGCTCACGCTGCGCGCCGTCGGCGGGCTGACCACCCGGCAGATCGCGCACGCCTACCTGGTGCCCGAGGCGACCATGGCGCAACGCATCAGCCGGGCCAAGCGCACCGTCTCCGGGCTGCGGTTCGACCGACCCGGTGACGTCGGCACCATCCTGCGCGTCCTCTACCTGGTCTTCAACGAGGGCTACTCCGGTGACGTGGACCTCGCCGCCGAGGCAATCCGGCTCACCCGGCAGCTCGCGGCCGCGATCGGCCACCCCGAGGTGGCGGGGCTGCTCGCCCTCATGCTGTTGCACCACGCCCGGCGCGCCGCCCGGACCGCCCCCGACGGCAGCCTGGTGCCGCTCGCCGAGCAGGACCGCAGCCGTTGGGACACCCGGTCGATCGCCGAGGGCGTCGCGATCCTGCGGGCGGCCCTGGCCCGCGACCACCTGGGTGAGTTCCAGGCCCAGGCGGCCATCGCGGCGCTGCACGCGGACGCGCCCACCGCCGCGGAGACCGACTGGGTGCAGATCGTGCAGTGGTACGACGAACTGGCGCTCCTGACCGAAAACCCGGTCGTCCGGCTCAACCGTGCGGTGGCGGTCGGTGAGGCCGACGGCCCCCGGGCCGGCCTGGCGGCGCTCGCGGCGCTGGACGACTCGCTGCCCCGGTACACGGCGGTGGCGGCCTACCTGAACGAGCGGGACGGCGACCTGGCAACGGCGGCGCGGCTGTACGCCGAGGCCGCCCAGCAGGCCTCCAACCTCGCCGAACGCGACCATCTGACCCGCCAGGCCGCCCGGCTCAACGACCTACGGCGTCGCTGACCCCTCGGGCAACGGGAGCATCCGCCCGTGCGGTTGGCCAAGGCCGGGCACCTGGTCCGGAAAGTCTCCGGAACTTTCGGCGGCCTCATCCCGGCCGGTGTTCGGCTACTGGAACGCCGTGACTACTGCCCTGACCTCTGATCCACTACTGACCTGGTTGGATGCCGCTCCGGCGATGGCGGCGGTGTTGCTGCTCCGTTTCCGGAAATTGTTGACAAGGCGACGGCCGGGTTAATACGGTCGCCATCGACGGCGCTCGATTGTCGTCAGCACCAGCCACCACGCCCCACTTCTCCGATCGTCGTGCAGGACGACCGGCCCCACCACCACCGAGCGGTACGACGCCGTGGCCGTTACCCGACCACCGGCAGCCTGCCGAGGCGTACCGCGCCGCTGGCCCCCGCCAGCCGTCAGAGGAGGCAACAGTTCCATGACCGACACCAGCCACACCAAACCGAGAGGCCGCGGCCGCATGCGGCTGCTCCTGGGCGCCGCGTGCGCGGCCGTCGTGGCCGTCGCCGGCACGATGACGGCCACCAACGCGTACGCCGAGGCCGACCGGACCCTCACGTCGAACCTCACCGGCACGCACAACGGGTACTACTTCTCGTTCTGGAAGGACAGCGGCAACGCCAGCATGACGCTGCGCGCCGATGGCCGATACACCAGCAGCTGGGACAGGAGCACCAACAACTGGGTCGGCGGCAAGGGTTGGGCCACCGGCAACCGACGGACGGTCACCTACTCGGGCACCTACAACCCGGGCAACAACAACACCTACCTCGCCCTGTACGGATGGACGCGCAACCCGCTCATCGAGTACTACGTCGTGGAGAACTTCGGCACCTACAACCCGAGCAGCGGCGCCACCCGGATGGGCACCGTCACCACCGACGGCGGCACCTACGACATCCTCCGCAGCCAGCGGGTCAACGCCCCGTCGATCGACGGCAACCAGACGTTCTACCAGTTCTGGAGCGTCCGCCAGCAGAAGCGCTCGAGTGGCACCATCACCACCGCCAACCACTTCGACGCCTGGGCCCGCGCCGGCCTGAATCTCGGCACCAACCACAGCTACCAGGTGATGGCCACCGAGGGCTACCAGAGCCAGGGAAGCTCCGACATCACCGTGCGGGAGGGCAGCGGCGGCAACCCGACCTCCCCGCCCACCACCGGCAACCCGGGGACCGGCAACTGCAACGCGACGATCTCCGCCGGCCAGCAGTGGGGTGACCGGTTCAACCTCAACGTCGCCGTCAGTGGCACCAACAACTGGGTGGTCAGCCTCGGCCTCGGTGGCGGCCAGAGCATCCAGAACAGTTGGAACGCCTCCGTCAGCGGCAGCAGCGGCACCGTCACCGCGCGACCGAACGGCAACGGCAACAACTTCGGGATCACGGTCATGGCCAACGGCAACTGGACCTGGCCGACGATCAGCTGCAGCACCGGCTGACCCGACCGACTCCTGACCCGCGCTGCTGGCGTGGCGGCCTCGGCCGTCACGCCAGCACTGCGTCGCTAGACCTCCGGTGCCGCGTTCTCGTCCGCTGCCGGCGCCCCCGGGGACGGCTTCTTCGTCGGCTCCGTGGCCGGCTCCTCCTCGGTCTCCTCGGACGCTGTCGCGGTCGGCGCCGCCGTCGTCTCCCCGGTCGGGGCTGCCGTCGGCTCGGCTGGCGGGCTCTCGGACGAGGTGGGCTCGGGCGCGCTCCCGGTGCTCCCCCCGGAGGGCGTTGGCTTGCCGACCGGCTCCGCACCCGCCGAAACGCCTGCCGTCGGGGTCGGGGAGCCAGGCGCGCGGACCGGCAGACCCCCGGAACCGCGGGTTGCTGGTTCGCCGCCACCCACGCCCAGGTCGGGCTCGCGCTGCGACGGGCCCGTCGTCGAGACCGCCGGCGGCGTCGACGGCCCGTCGGTCGGGCCCGTCATCATCCCGGTGGGATCGGCGAGCACCAGGACGGCGGCCGCGGCGGCCACCGATCCGAGGGCCACCGCGAGCACCTTGGGCCCGGGGCCGCCCGACCGCTTGGCCGCACCGCCGAGGACGGGCCGCTGAATCTCGGTGCGTTCGACCGCCGCCCCGACCGGCGCTCCGACGGCAGTGCGCAGCTGGTCGGCCGGATCCGCGAGCACCTGGGCCGCCGCGGCCATTGTCGCCGCCGTCGGGAAGCGACGGGTCGGGTCCTTGGCCATCGCGGTGGTGACCAACCGCCCGACCGCCTCCGGAACGTCCTCGGGCAGCGGCGCCGGCTCCTCTTCGAGATGACGCAACGCCACCGCCACCGCGTTCTCGCCCTCGTGCGGGGGTCTGCCGGCAAGACAGTGGTAGACGACCGCTCCCAGCGCGTAGATGTCGATCGCCGACGTCGTCTCGCTCCTGGTGACCTGCTCGGGTGCCATGTAGAGGGCGGTGCCGACGACCTGGTTCGTCCCGGTGAGGCTCGCCGCCTCCTGGGTCACCGCGACGCCGAAGTCGACGAGTACGACGTGCCCGTCCGGCTCGATGATCAGGTTGCCGGGCTTGACGTCCCGGTGCACGACGCCGGCGTCGTGCGCGGCCTGGAGCGCGCGGGCGGTCTGCGCGGCGATCGACATCGTCTCGGCCACATCCAGCCGGCCGGTCTCGGCGATCCGCTCCGACAGGGGCTGCCCCTGCACGCACTCCATGACGATGTACGCGAGCACCGGCGCGTCGGGCTCGGACACCTCACCGTAGTCGTAGACCTGCGCGACACCCGGGTGACGCAGGGCCGCCATCGCCCGGGCCTCGCGCCGGAACCGTTCGCCGAAGCCGGGATCGGTGACCAGCCGAGGTCGCAGCATCTTGATCGCGACGCAGCGGTCCAGGGTTTCGTCGACCGCCCGCCAGACGTCGCCCATTCCACCGCTGGCGATGCTTTCGAGCAGACGGTAACGGTCCCCGACGACTTCCCCCACAATCGGCATGACACCGTCGGTACCCCGGACTGCCCGATCCCAAGCACCGCGACGTCGGCCGAGCCCGGTGTCACCGCAAACCGGCCCCGTCGTTGCCGACGGGGCCGGTCCGACCGTTCGGGGGTCTGATCAGCTGTTCAGCCGGGCGATCAGGGCGGTGGCCATGCCCTGCTCACCTCGGGCGTTGGGGTGGAACGGCGCGGCCGAGTTCTGCGGCACCAGACCCTCGATCCACCGGGTGCCGCTGCTCTTGCACGCGTCACGGCCGATCGACGGGGTGTAGACGTCGGCGTAGGTGGCGCCGTTGGCGCTCGCGACGCTGGCCAGCATCGCGTTGAGCGACTTCTCCACCCCCCGCAGGTAGGGCACGTCCTGGTAGGCGATCGGAACGACCGGCCAGCAGCCGTACCCGCTGTCCGGCAGGATCGCCGGATAGCCGAGCACCACGACCCGCGCGCCCGGTGCGGCCTGCCGGACCGCCTGGAGCACGGCGGTGACCTTCGGTGTGGCGGCGACGATCCGCGCCTGCAACTGGTCGACGCCTCCGGCGGTGTACCGGTTCTTGCACGGCGATCCGAGCGGGCTGCTGACGCTCGCCTCCGCGCAGTCGCCGATGATGCCGGAGAAGCCGATGTCGTTGCCGCCGATCTGCACCGTCACCAGGGAGGTGTTCGAGGTGACCGCGTTGAGCTGCGGTGGCGTCGTGATGCCCAGTTGGCCGCTGCCGCCGTAGAGGATGTCGTCAGTGGTGGCGCCGGAGCAGCTCACGTCGGCGAGCGACGACGAGCCGGCGGACGCCGCCACCAGCGACGGGTAGTTGCGGTTGGACCGCAGGCAGTTGAGGTCGACCTGGGTGGGGATCAGCGGGCCTGCGGTGTACGAGTCGCCCAGCGCTACGTAACGGCCGGTGGGCACGGCGGCGCTGGCGGGGGTGGCGACGGTGAGCAGCACGCCGGCGGTGGCGAGGGCGAGTGCGGCCAACCGGGTGGCTGCCCGCAGGAGGGGCAGGCGGGGACGGGTCATGGCGCCTCCCAGGAGGGATCAGGGTGGTGGTGCCCGAGATCCTGTCGCCGCCGAGGCCACCCCGTCAATATCGATGAACCTCACTAAACATCTGCCCGGAGTGTGGGATGGACCGATGGCGGTCAATCCAGCGGCGCATACCACTGGGCGCCGGTGACCTTGATCCGCCGGGACTGCTTGCGGTTCCACTCCACCCGCATGCCGTGCTTGCGCAGCACCGGGAACGCGACCTCGTCCAACAGTCGCTCCAGGTCGGCCTGGTAGCTGGCCTGCTGCTCGGCCTCCGACAGGCCCGCGTAGGCGGCCTCGTCGAAGTCGGCCGGCGGATAGACGCCGTAGCCGAGATAGACCTCGCCGTCCTCGCTGGCGAGCAGCGACTCGGTGTCCTGCTGGTGGTACCAGAGAAACCCGCGCCAGTGCCGTGAGTCGTCCCGCTCGTCGTCGATCTCGGCGCTCGCGCAGGTGCCACAACAGCTGAAGTTTTCCCGGGCCAACACCCCCAGCCCGTTGAGCTCGACGAAGGCACGGGTGAGGTTGCCGCTCACCCCACTCCACTCGCGCTGCTGCTCCCGCCGAACCGCCAGCGCCGTCTCGTGCGCCGCCCTGAGCTCGTCGTCCGTCGCGCCGCAGCGCTCGTCGGCGTCGTCGAAGAAGTCGACGAACTCGTCCGCGTCGCTCTCGCCACGCACCGCCCAGGCCCACAGCTCGTCCTCGATGGCGGCGCGGCCCGGCTCCGGGATCCGGTCGGTGAGGAACCTGGCACCCGCGGGGCGATCGTTGTACGTCCACTCAGTCACGCCGAGATCTTCACATGAGACTACGACGACCTCCGCTCGGGAACTGCCGGCGCGACGGCCGTCCCCGCCAGCAGAACGCCTAGTTCCCGGCCGGCACCTGGTCCTTCACCTCGTCGTATCCGACCGGGGTCGGCGCCGGGCCCGGCGCGTAGATCACGCGAAGGACACCCGTCGGGAACGCCTCCGTTGCCAGCAGTCGCAGGTGGTACGCCGCGTTACCCTCGTCGAACAGCCTGCGGCCCTTGCGCGCGGCCACCGGATGCACCAGCAGACGCAGCTCGTCGACCAGGCCGGCGGCGAGCAGTTGCTGCACGACGGAGATCGACCCGGGGATGAGAACCCCCCGCACGCCGGCCTCGGCCTTGAGCGCGGTGACGGCATCGAGGAGGTCCCCGTCGATCAGCTCGGAATTGCGCCAGGAGAACTCCGGCGACTGCCGCGAGGCGACGACCTTCCGCATGTCACCGAGTTGCTTGGCGAACGGTGCGTCCTCGCCACCGGCGGCCTCACGGTCCGGCCAGGCGCCGGCGAAGCTGTCGTACGTCTCGCGGCCGATGAGCAGCACGTTGGCGGCGTCGTAGTCCTCGGTGACGGCGCGGCCCATGTTCTCGTCGAAGTACGGGAAGTGCCAGTCAGGGTCGATCTCGGCCACACCGTCGGCCGAGATGAACAACGTGGAGATGACCTTTGCCATCGCGGAGGTCCCTTCGAGTCGGGTGATGTCGGTACGTCGACCGGCGCATCGTCCCAAACTCGTCAGCCGCAGCCCGCCCCGCTGGCGCGTGTCGTGCCCCGTCTTTGTCAGCCCGGATACCGCGACTTCCGTGAACCCGAGTCAATCAAGCGCCGGACCGGGCCGGGCAGGCCCAACCGGAGACCGGGACGTCACAGGATCGATCGCGCCCGGCGTGGTGCGGGGCGGGCTCGGTGTGACGCCGAGCCCGCCCCGTTCCGGGTCGGTCGAGCGCGATCGAAGCGGGTCAGCGCTGCAGGGTCAGCAGACCCGGCCGGTACGGCAGGAGGCCGTAGTCGCCGCCGGAGCTGGGAGAACGACCCTGGTAGAGCAGTTGCAGGTTGCAGGCGTTGACGGTCATCGTCTGGTCGGCGTTGGTGCGCAGCAGCTCGCCGTGGCTGATGTCGTTGGTCCAGGTGGCACCGCTGTTGGCCTTACCCGCGAACGGGTTGCTCTCGCTGGTGGCCTGCGGCGTCCACGAACCACCCAGGCTGGTGGCCGTGAACGAGCGGAAGTAGCGACCCTGCGAACCGATCGCCTCGACGATCATGAGGTACTTGTTCAAACCCTGGAGCTTGTAGACCTGAACCGCCTCAAACAGGTTGTTCGTGGTGTCGCTCATGATGGTCGTGTAGTTCGAGCCGAAGCTGCCCGGGAAGTTCCCGATCGGCATGCTGGCCCGGTAGATCTTGCCGTTGTCACCGGCGAAGAACAGGTACATGTTCGTGCCGTCACCGATGACCGCCTGGTCGATCGGGCCGGTGCCGGAGCCGGTGATGCTGCCGCTGAACAGCGTCTGCGCCGCCGACCACCCGTTCGGGTTGGTCGGGTCGGTCGAGGTCCGGTACGAGAACGCCGGCCCACCCCACTGGTAGGCCAGCACCCAGATGTTGCGCGGCGCGAAGTAGAACAACGACGGCGCGACGGTCGCGTTGTTCATCGCGTTCTGGCTCGCCGAACCCATCTGCGAGTAATTCGAGAACAGACCGAAGTTCATCGAACCCCACCTGGTCCCGGTGTCGTGGGTGGTGGCGTAGACGAGTTGCTGGCCGTTGTACGGCGCGACGGTGAAGTCCTTCAGCGACACCCAACCGGACCTCGGCTGCGCCAGCGCACCCGTCGACGACCACCGGTACGTCGACGGAAGGTCACAGGTCTGGGTGGGCGGCGGCGTGGTCGGGGGCGGGTCGGTCGGCGGCGGAGTCGTCGGGGGCGGAGTCGTCGGCGTCGTGCCGCCGGTGCAGGTGACACCGTTCAGGGCGAAGCTCGTCGGGACGGGGTTGCTGCCCGTCCAGGAGCCGTTGAACCCGAACGACACAGTGCCGTTGGCCGGGATCGCCCCGTTGTAGCTCACGTTCTTCGCGGTCACCGCCGACCCGCTCTGCGTCAGCGACGTGTTCCAGGCCTGCGTCACCGTCTGCCCGGCACCGTACGACCAGGTCAGCGTCCAACTGCTCAACGGGTCACCCAGGTTCGTGATCGCCACGTTGGCGCCGAAGCCGCCCTGCCACTGCGACGAGACGGCGTAGTTCACCGAACAACCCTCAGCCGCGGCACCGGCCGGCAGCGCCGCGACAACTGTCGACGACAGCACCAAGCCGACGCCGGCCGCAACCAGACCGGCATTGGTGACTCTGGATCTGACCATGTAGCACCCTCCTCGCGGGACGGCGGCCCATGCATTGGTGGTGGTCATTGTGTGGTGACCGGTTGTGAACGTTAACAGGCCGCGTCAAGCATGCTACGGGAGCGCTCCCATACCCTCAACAGCATCTATCTTTTGTTCTCCCGGATGCCGGCGATGCCGATGCTGCCGGCCCGGCGGTGACCGTCCTCAGACGATGGTGAGGGTCACGACACCGAACTGGTTGCCCCGCTGCACGTAGTGCGGCAGATAGAGCTTCCACGTCACGGTCAGCTCCCGTCCGGCCCGCATCGAGGCCGGCACCTCGGCGACCATTTCGAACGTCGCGCTGCCGCCGGCGGAGAGCTGCGGCAGCGCGCGGCAGTTCAGCCGGTACAGCTGGGCGGAGTTCACCGCGTCGTTCGTCGCGTCGCCGAGAGAGAACCGTTCCATCAGATAGGCCGGGCACGGGTCCAACGCGAGGGGACCGTCGGTCGGGTTGCCCAGCGTCACCCGGAAGGTGAGCCGCGACCCGGCGGCGGCGGTCGTCGGCCCCCGCACAGCGACGGTGAGCTTGTCGAGCGGCGAGGACGGGGGCTTCGACACCGCCACCGGCTCGGTGAACCCGCTCGCGGACAGCGTCCCCCGCGCACGCGGGTTGACCCCCTCCCCCCGCGGACAGCCCGGGCGCTCGTCGGCGGTGACCGGTGCACGCAGCCTGCCGCCGTCGTGCGGCAGCTCGATCGCCAGCTCCAACGGCCCCTTCACCGGTTGGCAAAACGGTCCGGACCAGTCCAGACGCAGGCTGGCGCTGCCGCCCGCCGGCACGACGACCACCCGGGTGCGGCCCTCCTCGTCGATGCCGTGGGTGTAGAGCATCGGGATCTCGCGACCGCCGGCGCGCATGGTCGTGGGCACCTCGCCCTGCAGGGTGCACTCGACCGTCGACGAGTTCCGCACGTCCACTTCGCCGATGAGCTTGCCGATGGCGGCGTCGAAGCCCCGAGGCGTCTCACCGCCGGTCCCGGGCCGCGTCCAGGTGGTGAGCCGACCGGTCAGCTGCTCCGCCCGGCACGGTTCGCTGCCGGCGGCCGGCGTTCTCGGCGCGGGAGGGTGACCGTTGAAGTCCTCGTCGGTGATCTTCAGGTCGGCCCAGGGCACGCTGCCGTCGGCGAGCAGCTCGGTGGGCGCCGGCAGCGCGACCGTCGGGTCCGAGCGACCCGGCTGGGCGTTCGGGTCGGCACACGCCACCACCACGGTGAGGACGATCAGCAGTGGCACCAGTAGTCGACGCATCCCGCCACCCTCACACGAACGAGCCGCACGGGCCTGAGTAGCCGTGCTCAGCGCCGGTCAGTCTCCGATGGCCCCGGGCCCTCGGCGATCGCGACCGGAGTGCCCAGCTCGACGGTACGGGAGACCGTGCACAACCGATCGTGCGACTGCTGCAACGACCGGGGCAGCGCCGCACGGGCCGCGTCGCCCTCCGCGCCCTCCGGGAACGTCACCGTGAACTCGACCCGCAGGTTACGCATCCGGTTTCCGCCGGCCTCGTCCCGGATCTTGTCCCCGGTCACGGCGACGGCGAACCCGGTCGGCTCGGCACGACGACTGGTGATGTGGTCCACGTCCACCGCGGCGCAACCGCCGAGGGCGGCCAGCAGCAACTCCACCGGCGTGAAACTGCCGTCCTCGCCCGTGCCCAACGACACCGACCCACCACGGGAGTTTCGCACGACGTAGTTGCCCAGGCTGGTGCGCTCGATCGCCACCGAACGGAAGGTGTCCTCAGTCATGACAGAAAACTACCCGCCTCGACGATCACGAGTACATGAGATGCAGCGTCATCCCGGCATCGGCGTGCGCCAGGTTGTGGCAGTGGTTGGCCCACATCCCCGGGTTGTCGGCCCGGAACGCCACCTCCCACACCTCGCCCGGACGGACGTCGAACGAGTCCAGCCACAGCGGGCTCCCGGTCGCCGGTTCACCATCGCGGGCCAGCACCAGGACGTGGTGGCCGTGCAGGTGCCACGGGTGCACGATCTGCGACCGGTTGACGATCGTGAACCGCACGACGTCACCCAGGCGTACGACCTGCGGTGGGATGTCCGGATCGGCCGCGCCGTTGACGGTGTGGGCGTACCGCGGTAGCAGTCCGCGCAGGTCGAGGCCGCGATCGAGGACGAGGGTGAACGTCTTGTCGAACCGGGACCACTGCGCCGGGGTGGTCGCGCCGTAGTCGAGCGGATCCAGCACCGGCCAGGCGCCGGTCGCCGTCGACACCGGGCCGGTCGAGAAGACGGTCCGTCCGTCGACGACCAGTGCCACCGGGGTCGCCGGCGCGTCGAAGACCAGGTCGTAGCGGCCCCCGGCCGGGATCAGCACGGCGGTGTCCACCAGCGGCGTCGGGCCGCGCAGGTCGACGCCGTCGACCGCGGCCACCCGGAACGCGGTCCCGGCCAGGGCGTACCGGTGCGTCGTGCTGTCGGTGTTGATCAGCCGCAATCGCACCGGCACGCCGGCCTCGACCTTCTCCACCCTCGGCGCGGGCAACGGACGGCCCGACAGGGTGTGCACCGGCACTGTGACGTCGAGGCCGGTCACCGGGCCCGGTCGCACCACCAGCACCCCGTAGAGGCCCATCCGTACGCCGACATCGGAGGTTGAGTGCGTGTGGTACCAGTACGTTCCGGCCTGGTCGGCGCGGAACCGGTAGACGAACTCCTGCCCGGGCCGCACCGCCGCCTGGGTCACACCGGGTACCCCGTCCTGATCGTTGGGCACGTCGTACCCGTGCCAGTGCAGGGTGACGCCGCGCTCGATGTTCCGGTTGCGCAGAGTCACCTCCAGGACGTCGCCGACGGTGGCGGTCAACTCCGGTCCGGGGACCTGCCCGTTGAACGCCCACGCCGCGACGTTCCGCCCGGCGGCGTCCACAGTGGCGGTGGCGGCGGTCAGGGTGAACCGCCGGGTGGGTTCGTCGGCGATGCGGACCGCCGGGGAACCGTGCTCGTGCGGTACGGCGGGCGCGGCGCTCGGGCTGACGGTCAGCCCGGTTCCGGTCAGCAGGGCCGCGACCGCCACCACGAGGGCCACCCGGGACACCGCCCGGGACGGGCGCGCGCCGAGCGCCCGCGCCGAGATCACCGTGGCCGCCGTGACCCCGGCGACCGCCAGCAGCCCCGCCCCGGCCGACGCCGGGTAGCCGTGCAGAATCGTCACGAGCAGGGCGCTGCTCGTGGCGTACCCGGCGAAGAGGAGCGGGACCGCGGCGGCCCGGATGTCGCCCCAGGCCCGCAGCAACCGCGGACCGGCGACGCCCACCGCCGCCAGCGACAGCGGGGCGGCGATGAGGACCTTCTCCGCCGCGAACCACCAGCCGGCCCGGGCGAGGGCGGTGATCGTGAGCGCGCGGGCGAGCGTGGCCAGCAGCGCGACGGCCGCCAGCCCGAGTGCGAGCGGACGCCGACGGGCGGCGGACGCGGTGCCGGCCCCCAGCCAGGCGGCGACCGCGAGGACCGCGATCACGAGGTCGGCCGCGAGCAGCGACCCGGTGGTCACGCCGGCTCTCCTTCCCGGGTGACCAGAC
The DNA here is from genome assembly GCF_055587245.1 of Micromonospora sp. NPDC047756. Classification (NCBI taxonomy): domain Bacteria; kingdom Bacillati; phylum Actinomycetota; class Actinomycetes; order Micromonosporales; family Micromonosporaceae; genus Micromonospora; species Micromonospora sp. NPDC047756. The sequence continues at coordinate 186,912 of NZ_JBVJGQ010000007.1, read as the reverse complement.
GGGCCGCGCCGGCGGGAACCGGGACGGCGAGCTGTCGCGCTGCCCGATGGACGCCGACCACGACGTGCACCGCGATGATCCCGTTGAGCGCGTGCAACCCACCGATGATCAGGCCGAGCGGGGTACTGACGCCCGACGCGTCGGTGGACGCCTCCGCCACCATGGCGATGAGTGGCTGGAGGGCGACGAGGCCGATCGGGAGGACCGCCAGTCCGATGACCTTTCCGGGTGCTTTCGCCAGCGCTGCGAACAGGGCGGTGAGCAGCGTGAGAAGCGGGATCACCGCCATGCCGTTGACGCTGTGCAGCGCGTACGCGTCGTCGCTGGCAGGTCTGGTGAATCCACCCACGGCGGCGAGGACGAACTGCACGGCGAACGCGACGAGCAGCAGTGCGCTGATGATGACGAGTGCCTTGCGCATGGGTTACCTCCTAGCGGTGCGCCGAGGCGAGGGCCTGGGCGACGTGATCGGTGGCCGTGATCGCCCCGTACGCGACCAACCGCACGAGGTCGGCGTCGGCGGGGTGGGAGAGCCGCCAGAGAGCGACGTCACCCGGGCTGATCGCGCCGGGCGCGAACGCCGCCAGCAACGCGATCCGCGTCCCGACGCGGTCCGTGCCCGGCACGTCCCGGACGAGGTCGACGGCCCAGTCCGCGGGCCGCGCCGGGACCTGCCCGTCCTCCCAGCGCACCGTGGCCGTGACGGTCTGGCGGGCCACCGCGCCCAGCAGGTCCCCACCCCGGGTGGCGGCGTTCCGCAGCGACGCGAAGGCGACACCCACCGGGCTGTCCCCCGCCCAGGAGGGAGGTGATGCCGTCGGGTCGACGTCGAGCAGCGCCAGGCTCCGGCCGGGCTCCTTCGACTCCCGGGCCGCCCTGGCGTAGAGCCGGCCCCCGACCGAGCGCACCAGCGGTGAGCGTTGCAGGCCGCCGGGGAGCAGATCGGGGTCGAGCAACGCGGAGACGACCCGGTTGATGAAGTGGAAGGCGAGCAGGGTGCCGGTGATCTCCGGGCCGTGGGTGCTGGTCCAGTCGGCGGATCTGGGGTTGCGGCTCGCCTGCGCCCAGGCGACGAGCGCGGCGTGCCTCGGCTCGGCGGGCGTCTCGCCACGGGCGACGGCCTCGGCCAGCTTCGGTACGCCCAGCGCGTGCAGCAGCAGCACGTGGGCGTCGACGCAGAACTGACAGCGGTTGGCCCGGGAGACCGAAGCCGCGACCAGTTCGCGGTCGACCCGGGGCGCGTCCCCGGCGAGCAGCGCCTCCCGCATCAGCGCCCAGGTCGCGGCCAGCACCTCCGGCAGGGCCGAGAGCGCCTGGAAGGTCGGCAACGGCCCGAGAAAGTCCTCGCGCATCTGTTCGTAGACGGCTGCGGTGCGGCCGGTGGCCGCCCTCGTCGGTGTGGGGGCGAAGAAGCGGTATGTCATGGGCTCGATGCTTGTTGCGGCGGGCCGGGAAAACGTCGTGCCGTCGCAGACACTTGCCGCGCCGCTCATACCGCGTCCGTGGTACACCGCAACTACCACGCGCGCGGGATGCTCCACCGGCGACGGCCGTTCTACAGTGCGACCATGCGCCGCGACCTCCCGTACGCCCTCGGCGGTCTCGCCCTCGGCGTCCTCCTGCTCGGCAACGCCGTGCTCACCCCGGACGCCGCGCCGGTCGAGGTGCTCGACGTCGCCCTGGTCCTCGCCACTGTGGTGGCCCTGGCGGCGTGCCGGCGACACCCGGTGATGGCGCTGGGCGTGGTCACCGTCGCCATGTTGGCCGTTCACGTCCGGGTGCATCCCGGGGTGTCCGCCGCGTTCCCCGTCCTCTGCGCGGTCTACGTCACCGCCTGGCAGGGACACCGGTCGGCCGCCGCCGTGGCCAGCCTCGCCTTCCTCGGTAGCTTCCTGGCCAGCGACATCTCGATGGCCCCGGCCGGCCGACCGGGGCAACTGGTCGCCGAACGGACGGCCCTGCTGCTCGGCTGGTTCGTGGCGGCCAACGTCGCCGGCCTTGTCGCGCGGCAGCGCCGGGCGTACCTGGAGCAGGTCGAGCAGCGGGCCGTCGAGGCCGAGCGCACCCGCGAGGAGATGGCGTTGCGCCGCGCCGGGGAGGAGCGCCTGCGCATCGCCCGCGACCTGCACGACTCTTTGACCCACAGCATCTCGGTGATCAAGGTGCAGGCGGGGATCGCCGTGCACCTGGCCCGCAAACACGGCGAGGAGCCGTCGGCCACGCTGCTGGCGATCCAGGAGGCCAGCGGCGCCGCGATGCGGGAACTCCGCACGACCCTCGACGTCCTCCGCGCGCCGACCGACGGCGATCGGGTCGGTCTGGCCCGGGTGGACGAGCTGGCCGAGCGGACCAGGGCGGTCGGCGTACCGGTGCAGGTGACCGTCACCGGCCAGCGCGGGGACCTGCCCGACGAGGTCGACCAGGCCGGGTACCGGGTCATCCAGGAGGCGCTCACCAACGTGGCCCGCCACGCCGGGCCCGCGACCGCGCACATCCAGGTGGAGTACGCCCCGGCGGGGCTGACCGTCGCGGTCACCGACGACGGCCGGGCGTCGCCGACCGAGCCGCTGACCCCGGGCGTGGGCCTGCGCGGCATGCGGGAGCGGGTCAGCGCCCTGGGCGGCACACTGCGGACCGCCGCGCACGACGACCACGGGTTCACCGTACGGGCCACCTTCCCGCTGGACGGACCACGATGACCGTCCCGCCTCCCGCGGAAGCCGGGATGATCCGGGTGCTGCTCGCCGACGACCAGGCGCTGATGCGGGCCGGCTTCCGGGCGCTGCTCGACGCCGAGGACCACCTGGAGGTCGTCGGCGAGGCGACCGACGGCACCTCGGCCGTCCACCTGTCCCGGTGTCTGCGCCCGGACGTCGTCCTGATGGACGTGCAGATGCCGGGCCTCGACGGCATCGAGGCCACCCGGCGCATCGCCGCCGATCCCGACCTGACGGCGATCCGCGTCCTCATCCTCACCAACTACGGGCTCGACTCCTATGTGTTCGCCGCGCTCCGTGCGGGCGCCAGCGGATTCCTCCTCAAGGACGCCGACCCCGCCGACCTGCTGCACGCCGTCACCGTCGTGGCGCGCGGTGACGCGCTGCTCGCGCCGACCGTCACCCGCACACTGATCAGTGAGTTCGTGGCCGGGCCCCCGCCGGTCGTGCCGACCGCCGGACGTGACGTGCTGACCGCCCGGGAGCAGGAGGTCGTCGAGCTGGTCGCCCGTGGGCTGACCAACGACGAGATCGCCGCGCGCATGGTGATCAGTCCGCTGACCGCCAAGACACACGTCAACCGGGCGATGACGAAGCTGCACTGCCGCGACCGGGCCCAGGTGGTCGTGTGGGCGTACGAGTCGGGGCTGATCACGCCGCGTCGGCGGTGATCGCCGTCTCCGAAGCCGAGTCGATCAACCCCCCTTGGGAACACGAGGCAGGGTCGACGCACTAGCATTGCCGCCGTCCGCGACGGCTCTGCTGAATCGAGGCGACATGCGTTGGCTCCGTCGATTGCTGGGCGGTAGGCGAGTCCAGCTCGACCCGGGACGCCAGCAGGCGCTGCTGCACGACGTCCAGTCCCGGTACGGCCCCCACGCGCGGGTCCGGTTCAACGAGCAGGTCGACGCGCTCGCCGGTTCGCTCGACAGCGACGACGGCCTGGTGGTGGCGACCCGGATCGTGAGTCAGGTCGCCGACGAGGCCCACGTGGACCTTCAGGCCCAGGCGCAGGAGATCCACCGCCGGACGGGCCGACGGCTGCTGGTGCACCGCCGTAACTACCGGCCGCTGTGGAAGGAGGCGGGCCCGGCCCTGCGCTGGCCGCTGTTCGCGTTGCCGTGCGGCTTCCACCCGTACGCGCAGGTGGCCGCCGCCGTCACCGTGGTCGGCAACAGGGCGCCCCGGCTCGACCGGGTGACCGACCCGAACCCGCTGGTCACCCGCGTGTTCGAGGTGCTCGACCTGACCACCTCCGGCTGGGAGTACGGCCGGGTGCGGGTGGACACCGACGCGGCCACCCTGGCCGATCGGCTGATCGTCAGCGCCGGGCGGGTCCTCGCGGCCATGGACGACCCGCCGCGACTGCCACCCGCGGTTCGGGAGCTGATGCGTCGCAACAACACCGTCGCCGTGCACGATCCGGCCGGCCCCCGGGCGGTCGGCGGGATCAACCTGGGCGCGCGGATGCGGGAGGAGTTCCTGGTCTGAGCGCCCGTCGGCGCTACTGACGACAACTGCGCGCAACCGCTTGCCGGTCCGGCGAACACCGCCCGACCATGGGCGGATGGGGCCGGAGCGTCGGGTGATCGTCGGGGTCGACGTGGGCGCCAGAGCCGTGCGGGCTGTCGCGTTCGCACTGGACGGCACCGCCCGGCACGTCGCGACGCGGGAGTACCCACTGCGTGAGCCGATGCCCGGCTGGCAGGTACAGGACCCGGACGTACTGATGGCGGCCACAGTGGCGGCGATGTCCGCGTGCGTGGCCGGCACCTGCGGGGCCGAGGTGGTCGCCGTCGCGCTCAGCTCCGCCCGGTACGGCCTGATCGGGCTGGACGCGGCCATGACGCCGGTGACGCCGCTGCTGACCCAGTGTGACAGGCGGTCGTCGGAGGCGGCCCGCGAGTTGCGGTTGTCCGGCCAGAGCCGGGAACTGCACCGGTTGACGGGCACCCCCGTGCACCCGATGAACCCGCTCTGCAAGCTGCTGTGGTTCGCCCGCCACGAGCCGCGGCTGTGCACGGCGACGCGGTGGTGGATCGGCCTCAAGGACTACGTGGTTCATCGGCTCACCGGGATGCTGGTGACCGAGTTGTCCTCGGCATCGGGCACCGGGATGTTCGACGTGCACCGTCGAGGGTGGAGTTCCGCCGTACTCGATCTCGCCGGAGTGTCCGAGAGTCAGCTGCCCCCGGTGCTGCCCACGACGGCGGTCTTGCGGATGTCGGCGACGGCCGGGCACGCGGTGGGCCTGCCCTCCGGCACACCGGTCGTCGTCGGCGCGGGAGACGGTCCGTTGCGGAGTCTGGGCGGGGCGGCGACCGACCCCGCCGTCGGTGGCCTGACGCTCGGGGCCACGGGCGCCCTGCGGACGGTGGTCGAGGCTCCCCTCACCGACCCGGCGGAGACCTTCTGCTGCGGTGCGTTGACCGACGACGCGTGGGTTGTCGGCGGCGCGCTCAGCAACGGCGGCAACGTCGTACGGTGGGCGGGACGTGTCCTCGGTGACGACCGGGCCGCGCCAGCGCTCCTGGATCTCGCCGAGCGGATCGCACCGGGCAGCGACGGTCTCGTGATGCTGCCCTACCTGCGGGCCGACGAGGCCCCGCCGCAGGATGGAGCTCCGCCGGGCGCGTTCCTGGGCCTGCGCAGTGAGCACTCGCGCGGCCACCTGGTGCGGGCTGCCGTGGAGGGCGTCTGCCTGCAACTCGCTGGGGTCCGTGACCGGCTGGCCGCGCTGACGCCGATCCGCAGCGTCCGCCTGACCGGCGGCGCCTTCGGGTCTCCGCTGTGGCGCGAGGTGATGGCGGCGGTGCTGGACTGTCCGGTGCGCGTCGCGGGTGTGGGCGAGCACGTCACCCTCGGCGCGGCGGCCCTCGGGCTCTTCGCGATTGGTCACAGCAACGATCTCACGGAGGCGGTCAGCCAGCTCGATCCCGGGGTCGCCCGCGGCGAGCCCGTCGCGGTGGACCCGACGCTCGCCGCGGCCTATCGCGGTCTGCGGACGACGATGCCGGCGCTCCTCACCGTCGCGGGTCGCCTGGGCGAGATCCTCGACGAGGCGGCCGACGCCCTCAGTGCTCCGGGTCGTCCTTGACCTGCGCCACGAGCTGGGTCGGGTTGACGTAGCGCAGCGCGACGACGAGCAGGACCAGCATCATCGAGGTGTAGATGACCGCCATGGCGTCGACCGACTGCTGAGCCCTGATCCCGGACGCGGACATCGAGTAGTAGAGCGCCACCACCAGGGTCTGCGAGTCCGGCCCCGCGGTCAGGAAGGTGAGCTCGAACATGCCCACGGTGCGGACCAGCACGAGGATCGCCGATGCGAGGATGCCCGGGACGAGCAGCGGCGTGAGGACCCGCAGGAACACCGTCCGCAGGCCCGCGCCGCACATGCGCGCGGCGCTCTCGATCCTCGGGTCGATCTGCTCGATGAACGGCGTCATGGTCAGGATGACGAAGGGCACCGACGGCACCAGGTTGGCGAGCACCACCCCGGACATGTGCCCGGCCAGGCCGAACTTGTAGAGGACGGTCGCCAGCGGGATGCCGTAGGTGATCGGGGGCATCAGGATGGGCAGCAGGAACACCAGGAAGATCAACCGTTTGCCCGGGAACGAGCGCCGGGCGAGCGCGTACGCGGCCGGCACGCCGATCACCAGCGACAGGCCCACGACGAGGACGGAGACCTCCAGCGTCACGACGATGACCTGGAGCAGCGCGAACTCGTCCCAGGCCCGGGCGTACCAGTCGGTGGTGTAGCCGTCCGGGAGCCAGGTGTCGAACCAGCGCCGGCCGAACGAGCTGACCAGCACGGACGCCACGACGCCCAGCAGGTTGAGGAAGAAGAAGATGACGACGCCCCACACGATCCAGGCGGCCGGGCGCGCGGCGATGCGCCGCCGCCGGTCGGTGCTGGTGGCGGGGGGCCGCGCTGGTGGGGCCTGGGTGCTCGTTGCCATCAGCCCTTGCCTCCGGTGGAGCCGGTGTAGAAGCGGCTACGGGCGGCCAGCACCACAGCGATGATGACCAGCTCGACGAAGCCCATGATCATGGCGATCGCCGACGCGTACGGGTAGTCGTACTGCTCGTACGCCGCCTGGTAGGCGGCGAGGGAGATGACCCGGGTCTCCCCGGCCGGGTTGCCGACCAGAACGGCCGACGGGAACACGCTGAACGCCAGGACGAAGGTCAGGCAGAACGTCGTGGCCAGGCCGGGCATCAGCAGCGGCAGGGTGATCCGGGTGAACCGCCGGCGCCAGTCCGCGCCCAGCGTCGCGGCCGCCCGTTCAAGGGTCGGGTCGATGCCGGACAGGTACGACAGCACCAGCAGGAACGCGAACGGAAAGCCCGTGATCACCAGCGAGAAGAAGACACCCCAGTAGTTGTGGGTCAGTCGCACCGGCTCGTCGACGAGGTTGCTGGCCAACAGAATCCGGTTGAACCAGCCGGTCGGGCCCAGGAAGTTCAGCAACCCCTGGGCGGTGAGGACCGTGCCGAGCGTGATCGGCACGACCAGCAACGTGGTGACCAGCCGCTTGCCCCGGAACCGGCCACGCATCCGGTAGGCGATCGGCACCGCGGCGAGGACGTTCAGGAGCGCGGCGGGCAACGCGATCCGCAGCGTGATCCAGATGGTGCCCCGTTCGTAGGAGTCGGAGAAGAACCGGGCGTAGTCGCTGAACGGCCCGCCTCTGGTCGGCTGGAACGAGAGCGTCAGCCCGTAGAAGAACGGGTAGAGGAACAGGGCGATGACGAAGACCAGGGCCGGGAGCAGCAACCAGAGCTGACGATCGACGCCCCGCTCGGCGAGGCGGTGCTGCCAGTGCGCCAGCGGTCTCCCGGGCCCGGCGCCGCTCACCGCGTCGCCCCCGAGGCGTCCGCGAGTCGGTCGGGCTGCGCCGACGCGTCGGCGGGATAGACGAGCAGCCGCTGCGGGTCGACGGTGAGCTTGACCTGGTCGCCCGGCGCGATCCGCTGCTCGGTGCGCAGGTGCAGCAGCAGCCCGGTGTCGGTACGGGCCTCGGCCGCCAACTCGCGGCCCTGATACTCCACCACCTCGACGGTCGCCGACATGGCGTTGCGGGTCTCGCCGGGCCCGTCGACGCGGATGTCCTCGGGGCGTACCGCGACCATGACGTCCGCGCCGGGCTGGAGGCCCCCCACCACCTCGCCGAGCAGGCGATGGCCGGACGACTCGACGCTGGCCCGGCCGCCGTCGGACTGCTCCACCCGCCCCCGCCACAGGTTGCGGTAGCCCATGAAGTCGGCGACGTGCCAGTTCGCCGGTCGGGTGTGCAGCTCCCGCGGCGAGCCGATCTGCTGCACCCGCCCCTCCCGCAGCACCACCAGCCGGTCGGCCAGGGACAGCGCCTCCTCCTGGTCGTGGGTCACGTAGACGGTGGTGAGCCCCAACGACTGGTGCAGCCGGCGGATCTCGGTCCGCATCTCCAGGCGCAGTTTGGCGTCCAGGTTGCTCAGCGGCTCGTCCATCAACACCAGGGACGGCTCGAACACGACGGCGCGGGCGATCGCGACCCGTTGCTGCTGGCCACCCGAGAGCTGACCGGGCAGCTTGTCGACGTGGTCCTCCAATCGCACGAGCCGCACCGCCTCGGCCGTACGCCGGCGCGTCTCCTCCTTGGGCAGCCGCCGCATCCGCAGCCCGAAGGCGATGTTCGCCCGGACCGTCAGGTGCGGAAAGAGGGCGTAGCTCTGGAACACCATGCCGAAGCCGCGCCGCTCCGGCGGGAGCGTGTCGATGCGGCGCTCGTCCTGCCAGATGCTTCCCGCCGTCAACGGCAGCAGCCCGGCCAGGCAGTTCAGCGCCGTCGACTTGCCGCAGCCGGACGGGCCGAGCAGGGCGATGAACTCCCCCGCCTCGATCGTCAGGTTCAGGTCGGTGAGGGCGGCCTGGCCACCGAACCGGCGGGACACCCCGTCCAGCCGCAGCCGGGTGAACGCGCTCATCCCTGCTTGACCTTCCCGCCGCCGATCTCGCGGTCCCAGCGGCTGAACGCCGCCACCAGGCTCTTGGCGTCGAGCGGGACCTCGGTCGGGTTTCCGGCGATCAGCGCGTCGTACTCGGGGCGGCCGAACTCCCGGATCGCGTCCTGGCTCTTCTGCGGCGCCGACGAGAGCTGGACGTCCTTGATCGCCGGGCCCGGGTAGAAGTAGCCCTCGTCGTACGCCTTGGCCTGCTGCTCAGGGGTGAGCATGAACGCCAGCAGGGCCAGCACCGCGGCCTGGGTGTCGGTCGACACGCCCTTGGGCAGGACGGCGTAGTGCGCGTCGGTAACCCAGTGGAAGCCGTCGATCGGGGTGATCCTGGCCTCCTTGGGCACCGTGCCGAGCACCCGCGGGTTGATGTCCCAACCGGTGGTGCTGACGATCAGGTGGGCGGTGCCGTTGGCGAGGTTCTTCATCGTCTCGGTGGTGCCGGACGGGTAGTAGTCGACGTACTGGCCCAGCTCCTTGAGGAACGCCCACGTCTTGTCCCAGCCCGCGGTGGGGTCCTTGGGGTTCGTGTCCCCCAGGATGTAGGGCAGTCCCATCAGGAACGTCCGCCCCGGGCCGGAGTTGGCCGGCCGGGCGTACTGGAACCGCTTCGGGTTGGCCTTGGCCCAGGCGAGCAGCGCGTCCGCGCTGGTGGGTGGCGTCGGCAGGCGGGACGGCAGATATTCGAGCAGCGGACCGGACGGGTAGTAGGTGACGGTGACGCCCGCGTTGCCGGCGAGCTTCTGCATCGCGGCGGCCGGCGCCAGGTAGTTGCTCATGCCGCCGAGGCGGTCCTGGAAGGTCGGCAACACGTCGATCCAGAGCCCCTGCTCGATCCCGGCGGCCAGGCCGTCGACGCCGGTCAGCACGAGGCCGATGTCCACCCGGTCCGCCCCCTGCTGGGCCTTGATCTTCCCGGCCAGCTCGGGCGCCGGCGCCTTCGAATAGGTCACCCGGGAGATCACGTCGGGGTTCTTCTCGACGAACTCGTCGATCATCGCCTGGGTCAACTGGAGGTTGCCCGCCACGTCGAGGACGTTGAGCGTGACGGCCTTGCCGGGCCGCTGCGGCACCTCACCGGTGCTGTCGCCCTTGTTGTCGCCGGGGGCCTCGGGTGCCCCACACCCGACCGTGCCCACCAGGAGCGACGATGCCGTGACCAGGAGAGCGCCGCGCCGTGAGATACCCATGAGCTGTTCCCTCCGCCAGGTGTCGTCGGTGCTGATTGAGGCAGCCGGCGCGCCGTGGCGGCAACGGGTTGCCATGTATTGCCTCGCGCGAATGTGTTCGACCGTTGGATTGTTGCGGGGGCATTGCCGAGTATTCACGGCCGTCATAGCATGATCACTGCGCCCCAGCTGGGAGGAGCATGACAATGCCCGACCACACCAGGCCGCCGGAGAAGAGAGTCACGATCTACGACGTCGCGGTCGAGGCCGACGTCTCACCGTCCACGGTGTCCCGCGCCTTCTCCCGGCCGAGTCGCGTCAACTCCGAGACCGCCGAACGGATTCGGCGGGTCGCCGAGCGGCTGGGCTACCGGACCAACCCGCTTCCCCGCGCCCTCACCACGTCCCGCACGCGCGTGATCGCGCTCGTCATCGCCGACATCACCAACCCGGTGTACGCCGGGATCGTGCGCGGGGCGCAGGAGACGGCGATGCACGACGAGTACACCACGGTGCTCATCGACGCCCAGGAGTCCGACCGGGTGGAGCGGGCGGCGATCGAACGCACGATGTCGACGGTCGACGGCATCGTGCTCGCCAGCAGCCGGATGTCGGACTCGGCAATCCGGATGTTCGCCAAGCAGCGGCCGGTGGTGGTCCTCAACCGTTCCGTCGCCGACGTGCCCTGCGTCGTGACGGACAACCCCCGCGGGGTCCGGCGGGCCGCCGAGCACCTTGGGGAACTGGGGCACGACCACATCACCTACGTCGCGGGGCCGCAGGCGTCCTGGCCGAACGGCATCCGCTGGCGGTCGTTGCTCGAAGCCGGCATAGAACTCGAAATCAAGGTACGCCAGATCGGCCCGTTCAGCCCCACCATCGAGGGTGGCGAACGGGCCGCCGAGGAGCTTCGCGCTCGTCCCGCGACCGCCATCCTCGCCTTCAACGACCAGATGGCGATCGGGCTCATCCGGGGCCTCACCCGGATAGGCGTCGACGTTCCGGGCGACGTCAGCATCGTGGGTTTCGACAACACTCTCGCCGCCGACATCGTCACACCCGGGCTCACCACGGTCGCGGCACCGTTCTACGCGGAGGGTTCCGCGGCGGCCCGGCACCTGCTCACGATGATCGAGGGCGCCCCCGGGCACACCGGACGGCCGATGGTCCTGCCGGTACGCCTCGTTGTCCGCCACTCGACGGCCGCCCGCGACCGGAAAGCGGGTCGCCCCCGACCGTGGGTACGCCAGCGGCCGGCGCTCGCCGCGAGCCTGCCACCTCTCTCGGAGCAGTGAGGTGGCTGACCCGCCGCTCAGTCGAGCCAGCAGATCACCGCGGCGCCATCCCTGGCGGCCGCACCGAAGAAGCGTTGAACGTCGGGTAGGTAATGGGCCACCCACCCAAGTTGGCCGGGTCGGTCCCAGGTTCCGGGGTAGATGTCGGCCCGGATCAACTCCTGTGGGTCGACGCCCCGGATGAAGTCGTCCTGGGTGAGCTCGGCCAGGCGCGCGGCCGCCGTCGCGACGTCGACCGGTGTCAGATAGGTGGGCGGCCCGTAGCCCCAGTCGTCTTCGAGGTTCTCCAGGAAGTCGAACATCTCCTCGCTGTCGGGCTCGACGTCGGGCAGCTCCACGAACCGCTCCGCGCCGGAGACCAGCGGAATCTCGAAGCCCCGCCGATCGAGGAGGAACTCGAACCCGTCCCAGGCCTTGCCGATGGCCTCCCAGCGTTCCGAGTTGTCGTTCCGTTGCGTCATCGCGAGGTCGTAGGCCCAGCCGAGGTCTGTCCTCGCCCGCTCCAGTTCGTCGGGCGAAACGCGCAGCCAGTTACCGTTCATACTCACCGCGGCAGCCTAGGTACCGGCTACGACAGTTCCGGACAGCACCGAGATTCCCGCAGCCATGGTCCGCCGAGTCGACGGCGGCTCTCGCGGAACGTGTCGGGGATTGGGCCACACCGGCCGCGACAAGAAACGACAACTCGTTGCCGAGGCACGGCCCCATCGAGCAACATCGACGCGCACCCATCTGTCGACGTCGTCGTCCTCCCGCGCCGGGCGCACGACGACGAGTGGACGAACGAGGAGACGGCGATGATCCGAGGCTCGACGCCCAGGCTACGACGGACCCTCATCGTGCTGGGCACGGCACTGGCCACCGTCGCGGCCACCCTCACGGTCGCCACCACCACGCCGGTCGCCGCGGCTCCGTCGCCGGACGACTACAACGGCTCCGACCTGTGGCTGCGGTACGTACCGGTCGACGACGCGAAGCTGCGCGGTGACTACCTCCGCGCGGCCACGGCGATCGTGGTCGAGAACGCCGACGCCACGAAGGTCCACCGGAACACGACGGACCTCGCCATGGCCCCCGATTCGCGCGAGAAGCTCGTCGAGACCACGCTGGGCGCCGCCCGGGACGAACTGGTCCGCGGTCTGGGCGGGCTGCTCGGTCAGCCGATCCCCGTGGCGACGGTCGACGGCGGCACGGTCCCGGACGGCGCGGTCGTGGTGGGCACGCCGACGAGTTCGCCGCTGGTGGGCCGCACCATCGCTACCCGCGACCTGGCCAAGGTCGGCGACGAGGGCTACCTCGTCCGCACGGTGACGAGGGGCGGGGCACGCTTCACCGTCATCGCCGGCACGACCGACCTCGGTGCGCTGTACGGCACCTTCGCCTTCCTCCGGCTGCTGCAGACCCACCAACCCGTCGACCACCTCCGCGTCGCGGAGTCGCCGAAGATCAAGCATCGGTTGCTGAACAACTGGGAGACCGAGCGTCTCTACGCGGGCAACAACGCCTCCGGGCTGGGCGGGCTAAACGGGGAGAGCGGGGCGATCTTCAACTTCGCCGCGACCGGTGCCAGCGCCGGCCGGAACCTGCCCGTCATTCTGGACCGCTACCTCGTCATGGCCCGCGCGTTGGCGTCCCTGGGCATCAACGGCATCACCATCAACAACGTCAACGCCGACAACGCGTACCTGACGAGCACCCGCATCGCGCAGGAGGCGGCCCTCGCCGACGCGCTGCGTCCGTACGGCATCAGGTTGGGCCTGTCGATCCGCTACACCGCACCGACCGACAGCCGGTTCGCGCCGGACACCCTGACCAACAGCCAACTCGATCCGTACGGCGCGGACTTCCGGGGCTGGTGGCACCGGCGGGCCCAGCAGATCCAGGCCGCGATCCCGGACTTCATGGGCCTCACCGTCAAGGCCAACTCCGAGGGCCAGCCGGGGCCACAGGACTTCGGGTACGACCACGGTGACGGCGCCAACGCCATCGCCGCCGCGGTCGCGCCGCTCGGGATGACAGTGCACTGGCGGACGTTCGTCTACAACGCCGAGGTCGACAACGACCGGCTCAAGCGGGCCTACCTGGAGTTCGGGCCGATCGACGACGAGGTCCAGCCGGACGGCAGCCGGGGACGCTTCGCCGACAACGTGTTCCTCCAGACCAAGAACGGGCCACTGGACTTCCAGGCCCGGGAGCCCGTGCACCCCATGTTCGGCCGGATGGAGAACACCAACCAGGCCCTCGAACTCCAGATCACGCAGGAGTACACCGGCCAGAACTGGATGCTGGCCTACCTCGGCCCGATGTACGAGGAGATCCTCAAGACCGACACGCACGCGACCGACGCGAACGGGAAGCTGCTCACGAAGCGCCTCGTCGGCAACATCGTCGATGGGACCGCCCAGCACCACCCGGACACCGCCATCGTGGGTGTCGCCAACCTCGGCAACGCGGACAACCTGACCGGGCACCACTTCGCCCAGGCGAACCTCTTCGCCTTCGGACGTCAGGCGTGGGACTGGACGCTCGACTCGGCGGACATCGCGACCGACTGGACGCGGATGACCTGGAGCAACGACCGGCGCGTCGTCGACACCATCAACCGGATGATGATGGGCTCGTGGGAGTCGCTGGTCAGCTATCAGACGCCGCTGGGCATCGGCCACCAGTTCGCCGAGGGCGCCCACTACCGCCCCGACCCCGCCGACTGGGCCGGCCGCGACGACTGGAGCCCGATCTACTACAACAAGGCCGACAGCGTCGGTCTGGGCTTCGACCGCTCCCCCACCGGCAGTAACCTGGCCGCCCAGTACTTCCCCCGGTTGCAGCAGCGCTACGGGAACATCAAATCGGTCCCGGAGAACCTGCTGATGTGGTTCCACCACGTGCCGTGGGGCCATCGGATGGACAGCGGCCGGACGTTCTGGGACGAGTTGGTCTACCGCTACCAGATGGGCGTGCAGTACGTGACCTGGATGCGGGAGACCTGGGACGCGCTGCAACCCGACATCGACGCACGCCGGTTCGCCGAGGTACGCGCCAAGCTGGCGGTGCACGAGGCGGACGCCGCCGACTGGCGGGACACCTCGGTGAACTACTGGAAGGAGTTCAGCGGGCGGGACGTCCCGGTGGACGACGCGCCGCTGTCGGCGACGATCGTCGTCAACGGCAAGAGGTTCGGCGGCTTCAACCTGTCGGACACCTCGTACACCATCCCGCTGCCGGCCGGGGCGTCGCCGACCATCACGAAGGTGCGGACTGCCGACCGGAAGGCCCGCTACGAGATCATCTCCCAGGCGGCCGACGTGCCCGGTCAGGCGGTCGTCAAGGTCACGACGGAGAGCTTCTTCGGCCCCCTGGTGAAGAACTACGTGTTCAACCTGGTGCCCGACACGACGCTGAAGGCCCTGCGCGTCGACGGCAAGCGCCTGGCGTCGTTCGCGCCGACGGTGCTGCGCTACAACGCCCTCACGCCGGCCGGCACCACCACCGTGCCGACGGTCACCGCCAGCGCCGCCGACCCCGCCGCCACGGTCACGGTCGAGCAGGCGACCAGCCCCACCGGGCAGGCCCGGGTCACCGTCACCAACGGCGCAGCCTCGTCGGTCTACACGGTGGACCTGAACACCACGATCACCGGCAGCGACGAGTTCGACTCGGCCCAACTCGGCCCGCAGTGGCAGTGGGTCCGGCCGGACGAGAGCAGCCGGCGTCTGGCCGACGGGTCCCTGGTCATCACCGCTCGGCAGGGCGACCTCCAGGGCACCGTGAACACCGCGAGGAACCTGGCCCTCCAGGACGTCGACGGTGACTGGACGGCCGAGTCCAGGGTCGTCTTCTCCCGCCCACTCGCCGCCAACAACGAGCAGGGCGGTGTTCTCGGGTACGCCGACGACAACAACTACGTGAAGCTCGCCTGGGAGATGGGCAACGCGACCGCCGCCGTCAACAAGACCCGGATCGTCTTCCTGCGTGAACAGAACGGCACGGCGTCCACCCTGGAGATCACCGGAGCGGACGCCCAGCGCATCGTCGGGGCCGACGGCGCCCTCTGGCTGCGACTGACCAAGGTCGGGGCCAGCTACCGCGCCTACTACTCCACCGACGGAAGCGTCTACCGCTACATCGGCACCCACACGCTGACCGTCGAGGCGACGAAGGCCGGGCTGCTGGCCTTCAACCGAGCCGGCAACTCCACCGACCTCGACGTCGCCTTCGACCACTTCCGGATCGAGAGCCGCGGGGAGCGCACCCGCTGACGAACGGTGGCCGGGTCCGGTGACACGCTGGACCCGGCCTGGCGTGCGGATCGACGGGTGCGAACCTCGCGGTTGCCGACGGCCCTGGTTAGGGTGGCGCCATGCCGACGGTGCCAAGGGAACACACACCCGGACGGAGCGCGCTGACCGGGACAGGCGACAACACCGGGCCGCGTCAGTTGGATCTTCCTCCCGGTGGATTCCTGCGACTGGTGCTCCGGCTCCTGGGCCTGCCGCTACTGCTGGTCGGCCCGTCCATGGTGTTCGCGGCGACTCTCCTCGCGACCAGCGAGCCCACCCTGAACCGTTGGGTCCTGGGGGTCGCCGGGGTCGGGGTCACAATCTCCTGCGTCAAGCTGGCCCGGCACGAGTCGCGGTTGCAGGAACGGGCCCGGCGGGACCTGCACCGGCTGGAGGCAGCCGGGGTGACTGGGACCGCCGAGATCATCGCCGCACGGCCCACCTCGCTGGGAGAGGAGAGCGGGGTCGAGCTGGACCTGCTGATCGGCGGACCCGGGTTCGAGCCGTTCGAGTCCACCTCGCGATGCAAGGACCACCCCGCCCTGACAGTCGGGACACGACTCAACGTCGTCGTCGATCCGACCGACCGGCTGTACGCGATCGTGCCCTGACACCGCGCCTTTCATCTGCCCGGGAGCCACCGCACCACCGAAAGCCGTGACCGGGCCCGTCCCAGTTGGGACGGGCCCGGTCACGCTCCCCCGAGCGGGATCAGGTGCCGTCAGCCCCCGATCGCGATGGCGAAGATGTGCATGGTCGGCACGTTCGTCGCGGGACGGGCGCTGATGTTGGGCAGCACGACCGACGCCACCGCCTTGCCGCTCTGCAACCCGACACCCACGTAGTAGATGCAGGCCGCGGTGGCCTGGCGGCCGTTGTTGGGCCGGTTCTGGTACGCGGACACGACCGCCGCGGTGCCCCCGGAGTGCGGCCCGCCGTACCAGTCCGGCGAGCTCAACGTGAACGTCTGGCGGGTGCCGTCGGCGTAGACCACGGTGCCGGTGCCGGACACTGCGCCGTACGTGCCGGTCAGCAGGAAGCCGAGGGTGCTGCCGGTGCCGGTGACGCCGATGGTCTGGCCCGAGGCGACGGCGTTGTCGGCGACCCCGGAGCTGACGTTGGGCCAGCGGAAGTTCACCCCGTTGCGGCTGATCGTGCCGCCCGGGCTGGCACCGGCCGCCGCCAGGGCCTGCGCGGAGAGCGAGGCCCCGCCGCCGTCGAAGTTCCCGACGTTGGTGTTGCTGTCGCTGGTGATGCCGACGTTGGTGAAGCTCTGCTCCAGCGTCGGCGTGGCGACCCCGGAACTGGTGACCCGGTAGGTGCGCCCGGCCTGCACGGTGACCTCGATCAGGTCGGACTCGATCCGGGTGACCCGGGCCGCCGTACCGTCGGCGGTGTCGACCACGGTGACGGTGCCGGTCAGGATCCGGGAGCGCAGGCGGACGGTGCCGGCCCGGTCCGGTCGGACGAGGATCTCGGTGGCCACGCCGCTCGCCCAGGTGATGCCGACCGTGTGCCCACCCCGACCGCGTAGGCCGGTCACCCGCCCGCTCGGCCAGGCCGGCGGCAGCGCGGGCAGGACGTGCAGCTCACCGATGTGGCTCTGCAACAGCATCTCGGCGATGCCGGCGGTGGCGCCGAAGTTGCCGTCGATCTGGAACGGCGGGTGCAGGTCGAACATGTTGGGCGCGAGTCGCGCGGTGGTGGCGAGGTAGCGGATCAGGTCGTGAGCCCGCTTGCCCTCCTCCATCCGCGCCCAGAAGTTGATTTTCCAGGCGAGCGACCAGCCCGTGCCGTCGTCGCCGCGCAGCGCCAGGGTCCGCCGGGCCGCCTCGAACAGCTGTGGCGTGCCGCGCTTGGTGATCTGGTTGCTGGGGGCCAGCCCGTACAGGTGCGAGATGTGCCGGTGGTTGGGCTCGGTCTCCACCCAGTCGTAGAGCCACTCCATGATGTTGCCGCGCGAGCCGACCTTCATCGGGGGGAGCCGGTCCCGGGTGGCACGCACCTGGGCCCGGAAGGTGCTGTCCACGTCGAGGATCTCGCTCGCCCGGGCGACGCCGTCGAACAGGTCGCGCAGGATCTGGTTGTCCATGGTGGGGCCGGCGCAGACGCTGGCGTTCGAGTGGTGACTGAGCTCCGGTGAGTTCGACGGGTTCGTCACCAGGTAACCGAGGGTCGGCTCGGTCACCAGGGTGTTGAGGAAGAACTGCGCGGCGCCCTTCATGGCCGGGTAGTTCGTCCGCAGGAACTCGATGTCACCGTTGAACAGGTAGTGGTCCCAGATCAACGTGGACAGCCACGCGCCGCCGGTCTGCCACATACCCCAGAACGCGCCGTCGACCACTGCGGTGGCCCGCCACGCGTCGGTGTTGTGGTGGGTGACCCAGCCACTGGCGGAGCCGTACTGCACCTGGGCGGTCCGTGCCCCGGCGACGGCGAGGTCTCTGACCATGTCGAAGACCGGGTTGTGGCACTCGGCCAGGTTCGTGGTGTTGGCCGGCCAGTAGTTCATCGGCAGGTTCGCGTTGATCGTGTACTTCGAGTCCCAGGACGGGGTCAGCGAGTCGTTCCAGATGCCCTGGAGGTTGGCCGGCTGGGTGCCCGGCCGGGAGGACGAGATCAGCAGGTAGCGGCCGAACTGGAACAGCAGCGCCGAGAACTGCGGGTCGTTGACGCTGTTGTGCTGGGCGATCCGGACGTCCGTCGTCTGGTTGGCCGCGGACGTGCGACCCAGATCCAGGGTGACCCGGTTGAACAGCGCCTGGTAGTCGGCCACGTGCCGGCTGCGCAACTGGTCGAAGCTGCTGGCCCGCGCGCTGCTGAGCCGCTGCCGGGCGATGCCCTGGTAGTCGCCGCCGACGTTGCGGTAGTTGACGTAGCTGGAGCCAATGGAGATCAGCAGGACCACGCTGTTGGCGTTCGTGACCCGCAGGGTGCCGCCGGAACTGGACACGCTGCCGCCGCTGATCGTGGCGTTGGCCAGGGCGAGGAAACGGACCTGGCCGTTGACGCCCTCCTGGTTGCCCGACACACCGTCGAGGCCGATCGTGGTGCCGTCCGGGCTGGACACCGACGTGCGCTGTGGGCTGTCGAAGGTGGCGGTGAAGCTGATCGAGCCGGTGCGGTCGGCGGTCAGTCGCATCGCGATGACCTGGTCCGGCGCGCTGGCGAACACCTCCCGCTGGTGGCGCACGCCGTTGAGCACGTACGACGTGGTCACGGTGGCGGTGGTGAGGTCGAGCGTCCGGTCGTACTGCGACGCTCCGCTGGCGGAACCGAACGCGAGCCGAAGGTTGCCGACGGTCTGGTAGGCGAGCTGACCGCCGGGGTTGCCCATCATGGTCTGGTTGATGAGATCCTGGGCCTGGGTCCACTGGTTCGCGTTGACCAGCCGCCGGATCTCCGGCAGCGCCGCCGCGCCTCGGGTGTTGCTGGGATCGTGCGGCCCACCGGCCCAGACGGTGTCCTCGTTGAGCTGGAGCCGCTCGGTGTCGACGTTGCCGAAGACCATGGCGCCGAGCCGGCCGTTGCCGATCGGGAGCGCCCGCAACCAGTCGGTTCCGGCGCCCTCGTCGTACCAGAGCGCCATGTCCCCGGCGGCCATCACCTGCGGCGGGGCCACCGAGTCGGCCTTGGCCACCGCGGTCCAGGGCACCGGCAGGAGAGCACCGCCCGCGCCGGCTGCGCCGACCTTGAGGGCTTGCCGTCGGGTCAGGTCTGACATCGATCCTCCAAACGGTGACCAGTCCGGCCACCCCGAAGCGTGACAACTATGGGACTCGACATGGGGATCCGCTTGGTGGGGCCAACCGGGACCCTGCCTGAGCAGGCCGACGCCGGGCCGTGGCGCGCCAGACATCTGATGTGTTTCGGGAAGGTTACTCCGGGGCCACAGAATAGGCAACGGTCGATCGATGAGCCCACGTCACGCCCCTGTGGCCGGTCAGAAAGACAGACGAGCGGTCGCGCAGCAGCAAGCTCCCACGCCGCCGCAGGGCGATTCGGCAGAACGACGCCGACGGCGACCCGTCCGGGCGGACATACATCAGATGTACGGAGGCGGGCAGCCGTCCCGCCGTGCACCAGCTCCGCGTGTGCCCCACGGCCAGCCGGGGTCTGGGCAGACCGTGCACCGCTCCCGTACGCAATCGGGTTGTCCTCTGCCGGCACACGGGTGACCATGGGCGGCATGGCGGGAACCCGGCGGTGAGGTCACCTCTTCAGGGTGGGCTGCCGCCGAGTGGCACGGTGGTGCTCGGGGCCGTCGTGGAGATCGCCTGCGACGAGTCGGGGTTCTCGGGCACGAACCTGCTGCACTCGACCGCCCCGGTGATCACGCACGCGAGCGTCGACCTGGCCGTCGACGAGGCGGTCGCGCTCATCACCGCCCTGCGGTCCGGGTTCCGGTTCTCGCCGCACGAACTCAAGTCCGGCCGGTTCCTGCGCGGCTCGGGTGCGCAGGAGGCACTGGAGTGGTTTCTGGCGGCGCTGGCCGGCCGCGCGCACGTCCACCTCATCGACAAGGAGTTCTTCCTCGTCACCCGGATCGTGGACTTCCTGCTGACCGAGCCGTCGTACGCGGCGGGCACCCGCCTCGCCCGCGAGCACCATCCGGCGGCTCTCGCCCTGCACGAGGCCGGACGCCGGGCCGCAGCCGAGTGGGCCGCCTTCCTGTCGGCGTTCGTCGATCTGGTCCGGATGAAGCGGCGACTTCCGGTCGACCAGACCCTGCGGAGGTTCTTCCAGGCCCGGGACGCGCTGCGGCGGCACGGCCTCGGCACGGTGGCCGACGCCGTCCTCGACGGGCTCGGCCCGAACCACGTGCGGGCCGTGGTGGCCAGGCTCGACGCCGACGACCGCACGGTCCCTCCCCCGCTGGAACCGCTGCTTCCGGCGCTTGCCGAGACCGTCCTGTCCTGGAGCGGAGGCCGGCGGCAGGTGCTGGTGACCCACGACGAGCAGAGCGCCCTGACCGCCGACCGGCTGACCCGCCTCCAGCGGGTGTTGGCCGACGGCGACGCCCCGGCGGGCGGCGCTGATCGGGCCGGGGCGCTGCCCAACGGGGTGTCACCCCTGGCAGGGCTGGTGATGGTCGACTCCCGCGACGATCCGCGCGTGCAGGTAGCCGATCTCCTCGCTGGAGTGGCCCGACGGATGCCCGGCATCATCGATGACGCGCTCCGTCAGCCGCCGCCGTCCCTGACAAACCCGGCGGCTCGCCGCCCGCAAGGCACTCCGACACGGGTCAGCCGTCCGTAGTCTCATCGGATGCAGGACATCCAGACGCACACCCTGGCCATTCCCGGCGTCGACCTGGTCTACGACGTCCGCGGCCCGCTACCTCCCACCGGCGCCCATCGTGCGCTGCTCATGATCGGCCAGCCGATGGCGGCGGAGGGCTTCGTACAGCTCGCTCCGCACTTCACGGACCGAACGGTCCTCACCTACGACCCCCGTGGTCTGGGCCGCAGCGTCCGCACGGACGGTCGCTCCGAGCACACGCCGCAGCAGCAGGCCGCCGACCTGCACGCGCTCGTTGAGGCGCTCGGTGTCGGTCCGGTCGACGTGTTCGCCAGCAGCGGCGGCGCGGTGAGCGCACTCGAACTGGTCGCCACCCACCCCGAGGACGTCGCCACCCTGGTCGCGCACGAACCGCCGATCAACGCCGTGCTCCCCGACGTCACGGCCGCCGAGCGCGCCCGAGCCGACTTCTACGAGGCGTACCAGGCGAAGGGCTCGGGTGCGGGGATGGCCGCGTTCATCGCCATGACGTCCTGGCAGGGCGAGTTCACCGATGCCTACTTCGCCCAGCCCGCTCCCGACCCGGCGATGTTCGGCATTCCCGCCGACGACGACGGCAGCCGCGACGATCCGCTGCTGTCGCAGAACTCGTGGGCGGTCACCGACTACCGTCCCGACGCGACTGTGCTCACCTCCGCGCCCACCCGGATCGTGGTCGCGGTCGGCGAGGAGTCGGCCGGAACGTACACCGCTCGCACCGCTCTCGGCCTCGCGGCGCTGCTCGGCCAGGAGGCCGTGGTGTTCCCGAGCCACCACGGCGGGTTCCTCGGCGGCGAGTTCGGCTACGCGGGCAAGCCGGAGGAGTTCGCCGAGCGTCTGCGGGAGGTGCTGGACGCCGGGTGACCTCCGCTCAGCCAGTCACCTCGGCGTAGACCTCGACGTCGTAGAGAAGTTGCACATCGCGGCGGCCGTTGGTGACGCCGACGAAGACCGGATCGCCGCACGGGGTGCGGCCCTGACGCCAGACCTGCTCCCGGGCCGCCTCCCGCGACTCGTGATGGGCCCTGCCCTGCTGATGCAGGTGCAGCACCCGGCGTGCGGTGCCCCGGTCGGTGCCGAGGTGGATTCGCAGGAGTGGCATGTCAGCACCTCCTTGCTCGACGCGGGATCTCGTGCGGCTGGCCGAGCAGCCGTATCGTGGGACGCGGGCGGTGACGATCCGCCGTCTTCGATTAAACGCCACCCGCTGCGATCGAGGAGGGCATTTATGACTGGTCTGGCGGCCGTCGGCGCGCTCGTGGGTGTCCTGCTCGTCGGTCTCGTGGTCCTGGTCCGTAAGCCGGCCAACACCCGGTCGGTGCTCAGATGGTCGGCCCTGGCGATCACGGTGTTGGTGGCCGCCGTGCTGATTCCCTACACCGTGGACGACTCGGGCGCGGCGGCCGGCTACCTGCTCGGCGTTCCCGTTGTCGCGGCGTTGCTGCCCGTCCTCACGCAGCAGGCCGGTCGGCTGGCCATCATCGCCGACCTGGTGGCCGCGCTCGTGCTCACCGGATGGGGCCTTCTCCTCGGGCTCGGCATCGGTGTGGCGTTCCTACCTGCGGTGATACTCCTGATCGCCAGCGCCGCGGGCACCTGGACGCCACGCCCGTCCACCACGTGACCCGGTGACCCGCTGTCAGCCGTCCGAGGTGAACAGCCCCTGAACGCCGACGACGATCGCGATGAGGCCGAAGATCGCGAGCAACAGCCGGACGCCGGTGGCACCGTCCGACCGCTCGTCGCGGGGCGTCGACCGCCCGGTCAACCGGCCCCACAGCAGGGCGAGCCCCACACCGATCCCCACCACCTCGAAGTGGAACACCCGAGGACCGGAGGTCAGGTGGACGATGAGGTAGTAGCCGCCGGTCACCAACGCCACGAGGCCGACCACCCACGCGATCGGGGCGGCCCGACCGGCGAGGCGGCCCAGGTCGTCGCCGACCCGCGGCAGCAGCCGCAGCACCGCCACGGCGAGCAGGAAGCCACCGACGATATTGGCGAGGTCGAGCAGCAGAGCCATGAGCACGGGACATCTCCGTCGATCGAGTGATCAGCCGGTGGGAGCGTACCCACGGACCCGGTCGGTTGAAACGGTCCGGACGGCACACTCCCGGCGGGTCAGGTGGTCAGTGCGGTGGCGAGTCGACGCGCTTCGGTCACCAACCGGCTCGTGCCGCCGCGGGCCACCACGTCGGCCAACCCCGGCACCTCGATGCGCACCCCGGTGGCCCGGGCCGTCTCGGCGCCCAGAGCCAGCAGGTCAGGCGTGCCGCGAGGCGGGTTCGACGCGGCCAACATCGGTGGCAGCGCGGCGGCGAGCAACCGCCAGACGGTCAGCCGGGCACCGGCGGCGATCGCGTCGCGCAGTGGGGTGACCACCCGGGTCGGCGTCACCTGCCCGTCGGCCGCCAGCGCGCCCAGCTGGCCACCGACGCCCGGCGGATCGAGGTCCCCCGCGGCCGCCAGCATCAACAGGGCGTCGAGGGCGGCCACCCGGTCCACCTCGTGCCGGGCGCACAGCCCGTACGCCAGCGCGAGGTCGAGCGCCGGGCCGCCGGGGCCGGCACACTCGGCGAGCACCGGCAGAATCGTGGCGGCGTCCTGGGCGTTCTCCTGCGCCGCGCTTGCGAACTCGGACAACAGGTGGGCGGCGACCAGGCCTCGGTGCCCCGGCAGCAGCGCGGGCCACAGGTTGCTCGAGTCACCCAGCACTCGCCCGATCGGGTGCGCCGGCACGGTGAGCAACCCGAGCGGGTCCGCCACACCGTCGGGAGGGGTACCGGTGACGAGGGTGCGCCGAGCAGGTAGCTCCTCGTAGGCGAAGTCGTACGTGTGCTTGCGCTCGCGCCGGCCGACGGTGACCACCTGCTGGACCGTTGCCGGTAGGGCGTCGCCGCGCAGCCATTGAGCCAGTTCGTCACCGGCCATGCTGCCCAGCGCGGCGGCGCGATCGGCAAGCGCCTCGTCCACGACGACGGGCAGGCGCAGCAGGGCCTGGGTCAGGTCCCAGCGCCACACCGGACGGTCGCCGAGCGCAGCCAGCCTCTCGTAGAGGGCGGTCGGGTCGAGGGCTCCGGTGGCGCAGGTCGGTGCGGCCAGCAGCCCGGGGTCGTCCCGGCCGTCGAGGCGCTGACCGATCTCCGCGAGCCGGCCGCAGTACACAAGTGTGAGCGCGGACTGATGCGGCGGCTTGAGGGCCGACCGACCCCGGAACGGCCGCAACGTCCGGGTCAGTAGCTGGCTGAGGATGCTCGACCACTGGTCGCGGCGGCTGGCCGCCTCGGGCTGCGCGGCGGCGGCCAGCAGGACGCCGTTCAGTTGGACCGGCACGTTGAACTGCGACCACATGTGGTCCCAGGCGCCGACCTCGCCCCGGCGCAGCACCGGCAGCAGGGCGGTGGCCAGCCGGGCCCGGTCGGTGGTGGCCAGCCGGACCAGCCCGTCGAGGACCCGCTCCAGGGTTGCCGCGGGCGGGCGCGGAGTGAGGAGCCCGAAGATCTCCTCGACCAGCTCGTCCATCTCGGTGATCGGCGGCGCCGCGGGCGCGGGCGACACCGGCGGGGGCAGCTCGTCGCCCGCCACCGCCACGGTGACCGTGGCCACCGGCCGGTGACCGTGGCGCTGCGCCAACGCCGCCGCGCGGTCCCGCAGGTCGGCGGCCGGGTGTGCGGTGCCCGACGCGAGGACCTCGGCGATGCCGACCCGGTGCTCGGGGCGGTCCCGGGCCAGTCGGTCCAACCAGGACAGCTGTGCCCGCACCAGCGCCTTCTCCGGCCGACTCAGCACGACCCGGGAGGTGTCCAGCAACGCGTCGAAGCCCACCTGTCCGCCCGCGTCGCGCAGCGCCCGCTGCGCGACGCCGGCCACCGGCCCGGGCGCGTCGGCGAGCAGCCGTAGGTACCCGCTGGCCCGCGCGGCCACCTCGTCCGGGCCGGGACGTAGCTCTTCGTGCAGGGCCAGGAACGGACGCAGCGCGCCCGGCCGGTCGCCGCGCAGCAGCCGGCCCAGCACCCCGTCCACGAGTGCGGCCCGGTCGAGCCGTCCCTCCGTCGCCAGTGCGGCCAACGCCGTGGGCACCGGCTGCCCGGCGCCGCTGAACCCCAGGTCGATGCCGATCCCGTCGACCTCGAACAGGCGCGGCAACAGCACGTCCAGGAACGGGTCGGCGCGTAACTCGTCGAGCAGCGGCGCGCGGCGGGGCCCGTCGGACGACCGCTGCCACCACAGTGACTGCGCCCAGCCGGCGACGAACGCGTCCCCGGTCGGCGGCGGCACCTTCTCCGCGAGCAGGAGCGCGGCGATGAAGTGCCAACCATCCCAGGGGCGGCGGCGGGACAACCGCTCGGCCAGCCGGTACGCCACATCGGCGAGCCAGGGCACGCCCCGCTGCCGCGCCGCGGCAACCACCGGCTCGGGATCGGTGTCGGTCAACAGGATCGACCTCCGGCCGAGCAGGGCGGCGACCTTCGTCGCGGTGCTCAGTGTGCCCACGGCGGCCACCGCAAGCGCGGTCGCTCTGTGGCCGTAGCAGATGTCGTCCTGCTGCCGGACGTGGACGACCAGGTCGTCCGCGAGCGCTCGTCGTGCCGGCTCGTCGAGGGCGTGCAGTGCCGACCCGACGGTCGTCACCTCACCGCGTTCGAGTGCCTCGAAGAGATCCATCACGCCGTCGCCTGGGTGACGATGGACACCGCGAGGGCATGCCGGCACGGGCCGCGCTGGCCCCGGTATTTCCCCCACCATCGGCAGGTGCAGGTGAGGTTGCCGTCCGGGAGCCGGCGGACGCGGTACTCGTCGTCGCCGCTGCGTACCGTGGCATGGTCGCCGTCGCGGCGGACCGCGCCCTGCTCGACAAGCGTGCGCGCGCCGACCAACCGGGGGTTGTCCCGCTCGGCCCGGCCGGCGTCGTGCGGCATCACCCGGTGGAAGTAGCCGGCGTCGGCGACGTCGTAGCCGACCCGCCCGGCGGTGCCGAGCTGGGCCAGGGCTGCGCGGACCCGGTCGTCGGACAGGCCGGCGGCGTCGGCGAGTGCGGCGACGTCGATGGTCGGATCCCAGGAGAGCAGGGCACCGACCAGCTCGGCGTCGTCGATCACCTCGTCACCGGCGAGCGCCAGCAACGCCGCCCCTTCGCCGGAGAAGCCCCGGTACGGCTCGGGTGAGAGGGTCAGCGACAGCCGCAGCGAGCCGGTGTCCAGCTCCCACGTGCTCGGCACGGGCGGTGAGCCGGCGCGCACCGCTGGCCCGTACACCCGCAGGGTGCGGGCGTGCCGGAGCAGCCCGCGCAGCGCCGCGAGCCGCCCCGCGCCGGCCAGACAGACCGCCCCCGGCGTCGGGCGGGAGGTCAGCCGGAGGGTACGCCCGGCCGGCACCGCCCAGAGCACCGAGCGGTCGCTGGCCCCGGGCAGCCGGCGCAGGAACGCCGTGGCCTCCGCGGCGGGGATCTCGGCGCGCGGCTCGAACCCGGCGGTGAGCACGTGCACCTCGGCGAAGCCGCGCATCCAGCGCCCCGGCAGCGGCACCTTCCGTTCCACCACCGCACCGTCCATGGTGGAGACGGTGAGGTCGTCCGGGCCGACGGCCAGGTGCAGCGGCTCGATCCCACCCACCCGGGCCAGGGCTTCGCGCAGCGGCGGGTTGACGTCGACGTTCGTGGTGCCGTGCCCGGCGATCTCCCCGTCGAAGCCGGCCGGGACCACGTCCATCCGGGCGTACACCCCGCAACAGCCGGAGAAGGACTCGAAACGCAGCCGTTCCCGGCTGCCGGTCACCACCGGATCGAGGCTCGCCGGGCTGACCGGCTGGTGGTACCGGGTGCGGGCCACCTCGGCCACGGCCAGCAGCCCGGCCGCCGCGGCCGCCGGGGTGGTGAGAAACCCGGAGAAGAAGCGCGGGTTGGCCGCCGGGCCGCCGCTGGTCTGGAGGTCGAGACCGGCGGCGCGCAGCGAGGACGGCTGAAGATAGCGGTACGTCTGGACGGCGTTCACGGGCACACCGTAGAACCACCGACCGACATCGGTGCCGGTCTCAGCCGACGGCGCTGGTCATCCGGCGTACCGCCTCGATGATGAGTTCCGGTGCGGTGGCCAGGTTCAGTCGGACATGCCCCACACCGCCGGTGCCGAACGCCAGTCCGGAATTCAGCGCCACCCGGCCACGGTCGAGGAACACGGCGGCCGGGTCGTCGCCGAGGCCCAGGGCGCGGCAGTCCAGCCAGGCCAGATAGGTGGCCTGACCGGGCTGGTAGCGGACGGCGGGCAGATGCTCCGCGAGCTGCGCGGCCAGGAGCCGGCGATTGTCGTCCAGGCCGGTCAACAGGGCGTCGAGCCACTCGCCACCGTCGCGGAAGGCAGCGGTGTGGGCGATCACGCCGAGGTGGCTGGTGCTGACGCTGACCCCGAACGGGACGCGAGCGAGGTCGGCGGCTGCGGCCGGGCCGGCGACCAGGAGCCCGCCGCGCAGGCCGGAGAGGTTCCAACCCTTGGAGGCGGACACCAGCGACAGGCCGTTCTCCGCGCCCCGCACCGAAAGGTACGGCACGAACCGCGCTCCCCCGGCCACCACCGGAGCGTGGATCTCGTCGGCGACGACCCGCACCCCGTGGCTTTGGGCCAGTCCGGCGACGGCGGTCAACTCGGCCGCGCTGTGCACGACTCCGGTCGGGTTGTGCGGGCTGCAGAGCAGGTACGCGGCCGGCCGTCCGCCGGCGCGAGCCCGCTGGAACGCGTCCTCCAGGGCTCCGAGGTCGATCCGCAGGTCCTCGCCGAGCGGTGCCTCCACGATCCGGCGGCCGGCGTGCGCCACGGACTCGTAGAACGGCGGGTAGACCGGGCAGTTGACGATCACCGCGTCCCCGGGCTCGGTGACCAGTCGCAGCGCCTCGACGACGCCGTGCATGACGTCGGGCACCAGCGCGGTGCGCTCCACGGCCAGCCCGTCCCAACCCCACCGTCGCGCGGCGAACTCGGCCACTGCCTGCGGGTACGCCGTTCCGGCGGGGTAGCCGGTGTCGCCGCGGGCGACGGCGTCGGTGATCGCCCGTGCGACCGGCTCGGCCAGGGGCACGTCCATCTCGGCCACCCAGAGCGGCAGCACGTCGTCGGGGTGCTCCCGCCACTTGAGGCTCGTCCGCTGCCGAAGCTGCTCGATCGTGAGCTGGCGGAGGGGATTGACCGCGGTTCGGGCACCACTGAGCAGGCCACTCATGTCCCCACTCTATTCCTTGCCTCCGACCGACGCCCGGGGTCGCCGTTGACGCGTCCACTGTGGTTGTTTCGGAAGGATTTCCGGGGGCCGTTTTTGCATTGACCAGTGTCTTTGTGTTTGCAATCCGCGTGCCGCTCGGAATCAACGCCGAAAGATTGCTGCGGGTCGTCAGTTCATCACCTAGGCTCCCGAATGCCCACATCGACGGCCCGCCCTCACGCCGTGCCAGCCACCGACCTCGCACGCCGGCCATCGCAACCCTCGACGCCGATTGGAGTGTCCGATGACCTGGCGTCCCACCATTGCCGCACTGGCCGGCCTGTGCCTGGCGGTCAGCGCCACCCCCCTGCCCGCCGGTGCGGCCGTCGCCGCCGCCCACGTCAGCGCTCACGCCGCGCTCGCCGGTCCGCCCGGCGCACCGCCCGGGGCCTGCCCGACGGGGGCCACCTACGGGCCACCGCTGCCGGCCAGCACCGTGACGGCCCCGCGAATCCAGGGCGGGTTCACCTTCCTCGAAGGGCCGGTCTGGGTCGCCGACGGCGGCTACCTGCTGTTCTCCGACATGACCGCCGGCACCGGCCCGTACAACGTCCAGCCGTCGACGATCCGCCGGTTCACCGCGCCCGCCACCTTCGACACGTTCATCACCAACGCCGGCAGCAACGGCCTGGCGCTCAGCGCCGACGCCCAGCAGCTCGTCGCGGCCACCCACGACCAGCGGAGCGTGTCGGCGTACCGGCTGAGCGACCGGGCCCGCAGCACCGTCGCGCCCAACTACCAGGGCCGGGCGTTCAACTCGCCGAACGACGTCGCGGTCCGTTCCGACGGCGTCGTCTACTTCACCGACCCCAACTTCCAGCGCGGCAACCGCCCCGACCAGATGAGCGGGCGCACCGGTGTCTTCCGCGTCTCCAACGGTCAGGTGTCGCTGGTCGACGACCGGTTGCGCCAACCCAACGGCATCTCGCTCTCACCGGACGGGACGAC
The DNA here is from genome assembly GCF_055587245.1 of Micromonospora sp. NPDC047756. NCBI lineage: Bacteria > Bacillati > Actinomycetota > Actinomycetes > Micromonosporales > Micromonosporaceae > Micromonospora > Micromonospora sp. NPDC047756. The sequence goes on along the minus strand of NZ_JBVJGQ010000007.1, from coordinate 157,975 downwards.
GTTGTACGTGGGCGCCTACTCGGAGAACAAGATCTACAAGTACGCGGTCCAGCCCGACGGCAGCATCGGGGCCCGCAGCGTCTTCGTGAACTACATCGGCGGCCCGGACGGCGGCACGATCGACTGTGCCGGCAACGTGTACTGGACCTCGGGTGGGGACTCCCTGGTCCACGTCTACTCCCCCGCCGGCACCGAGCTCGGCACGATCCGGTCCGGCAATTCCGGCACGACCAATGTGGCGTTCGGTGGCCCCGACCGGCAGACCCTCTTCGTCACGTCGGGCCGCTGGGGTGACTCCGGGCTCTACAGCGTGCGGCTCAACGTCCCCGGATATCCGTACTGACCAACGGTCGAAGAGCGCGCCGCTCTCGTCGGAGCCGACGAGAGCGGCGCGCTAGCCGGCGGTCGCGGCGATGAACACCACCGCCCCGGCCACCACCAGCGCGGCGGCCAGGAAGGTCTGCCGGCGGGCCCGGCGCAACGCCTCCCTGACCTGCCAGGCGTGCGCCGTGGCGAGCAGCCAGCGCAGGTACGGGTCGGTCCGGGCGATGTTACGGCGGGCGGTGGCGAGCCCGGCCCGGAGGGCGGCCCGCTCCTGCGGCGCAGCCGTCGACAGGCGGCGGGTGATCTCCGCGGCGATCCGGCGATGACGCAGCAGAGCGTCGACGTCGTCCGCGTACCCGCCGAAGTGGTACCAGGGCTCGGCCTCCAACCGCTCGCGCAGGCCGCGCAGCTCCGGGCCGGTGAGCGTGGCCGGCGTGGTCATCGGCGGGACGAGCACCTCGCTGGTCCGCCAGATCGCCCAGGCCACGCCGAGCAGCGTCACCAGCAGGCCGCCGCCCGCCCACGCCGCGTGAGCCCAGTCGGTGACCCTGCCGGCGGCGATCAGCGGGCCGCCGCCGAGCAGCAGCGCACCCACCGCGCCGGCCGAGGAGATGATCCACCGCGCCGCCGCCCGACTGTCCGCGACCGAGTCCAACGGCGACGGCAGCACGTCCAACCCCGCGCCGCTGGTCGGCGACTCCCCGGTCATCGACTGTCGTCGCGGAAGACGACACCCAACGGGCCGTTCTCGTCGTCGGGCAGATCGGTGTACGGCACCCAGCGCTGCCCGTCGAAGAACTCCAACTCGCCGCTGTCGTTGATCCGCACCGCGTTGACGTGGGCAAGCTCCTCAGGATCGTCAGCCATGGATACAGTATCGGTCAGCCCGGCAATCCATCCCGGCATCGGGTCGTCCGCCGGGCGAGCGCAGGGGGGGCCTTCGTGATCCGGTTGACAGTCAGCGCGACCGACGTGGTCCTGGGCGTTCAGGGCGACCGAAGTCGGCACCCGGTGGGCCCCGGCGACCAACGCACGGCCGACCTGCTCTGGCGGCTGCGCGGCGGCCCCTCGGTGGAGCTGTCGTACGAGGTCGGCGTCGCGCTCGGCCGCCGCTTCCTGGACGCCGCCGGCCCGGCCCTGCGCGCCGAACTGGCCCGCCCCGGCCGGCACCGGCTCGGCATCGAGGTCGTCGACCCGGCCCTGGCCGACCTGCCCTGGGAGACCCTGGTGCTGCCCGGGGAGGAACTGCCGTTGGCGCTGCGACCCGACGTCGACGTCTGCCGGGCCGGCGCTGACACACCGGCACCCAACCTCCGGGTGGACGGCCCCCTACGGATGCTCGCGGCGATCGCGAGCCCGGACGACTCGACCCAGCCGCTGCTGGACCACGAGCGGGAACTCGGGCGGATCCTCGGCGCTGTGGAACCCGGGCATCGCCACGGGGCGCGGGTCCGCGTGCTGGAGTGGGGCAGCGCCGCCGCGATCCGGGCCGCCCTCGCCGAGGAGCCGTTCCACGTCCTGCACGTCTCCAGTCACGCACGCCCCGGAGCGCTGCTGCTGGAAACCCCCACCGGCACGGAGGACCGCGTCGACGCCGCGCGGTTCCTGGCCGAGGTGCTGCCGCCCGGCCGGACCGTGCCGCTGATCGTGCTGGCCGGTTGCTCGACCGCCCGCCAGGATCAACGGGAACTGCCCGGGCTGGCCGGCGCGCTGCTGACCCACGGCGCACCGGCGGTGTTGGCGATGAACGGGACGGTCAGCGACGGGTACACCATCGACTTCTGCGCTCGGCTCTACGAGCGGTTGGCCGCCGGCAGCGAGCCGGAGCTGCTGGCGGAGGTCTCCGCCGTACGCCGCGAGCTGGCCCCGACCGCCGCCGAGTGGTGGATGCCGACGCTGTTCCTGGCCGACGCCGGGTTGCGGCTGGCCGGCGGGCGGGACGGTCCCGCCGTTGCCGCGCCGCCCGCCCCGTCGATCGTGGGGGACGGCGTGGTGCGGGCGCCCGCGGACTTCGTGGGTCGCCGGGAGATCCTGCGTCGGCTGTCCCGGGGAAAGCTTCGGGTGCTCGTCCACGGCATCGGTGGGATCGGCAAGACGAGTCTCGCCGCGGAACTCGCGCGGCGGTTCCGCGACGCGGGTGGCGTCGTCGTGGCGACCCACGGCGACGCCACCGTCGACGCGATCCTCGACGAGCTGCGCCGCCAGGTGGAGAGCCGCTGCGCTGGGGCGGCCCCGGACGACCCGCTGCGGCGATGGCTCGTCGCCCTCGCCCAGCCGGGCCAGGACTGGCGGCGACGGTTGGACGCGATCGGCACCGGCGGTCCGCCGCTGCTGCTCGTCCTCGACAACGCCGAGGACGCCCTGGACGCCGAGCACCGGTTGGCCGACGCGGACCTGGCCGCGTTCCTCGCCGCCTGGGCGGCCCACCACGAGCTGGTCGTGACCAGCCGGCACCCGTTCCCGGTCGCCGGTCTGGACGCCTGTCACCTCGGTCCGCTCTCCTGGCAGGAAACCCGCAAACTGCTCTGGCGACTGCCGGGCGTGGGCCAACTGGCGTCGGCGGAGCAGCAACGGATGTGGCACCGGCTGGGTGGCCACCCGCGCGCGCTGGAATACCTCGACGGCCTGCTGCGCGGCGGCAACGCCCGATCCGACGAGGTCGCCGGCCGACTGGCCGCGGCCGGCGGTGGCCGGGACGCCGTGCCGGCCGAGGTCGGCACGCCGCTGGCCGAGGCCGGCGCGCTGGCCGCCGAGGACGTGCTGCTGCCCCGGCTGCTGGCCCGCCTGGAAGCCGTTCCGGTGGCCCGTCGGTTGCTGCTCGGCGCGGCGGTGTACCGCACTCCGGCCGACCGGACCGGGCTCGCCTGGCAGCTCGCCGACCCGGCCGACGGCGACGACCCACCACCGGAACCGGCGGGGTTGGACGAGGCGATCGAGACGCTGTCGCAGCTGGGGCTGCTCGCCCCGGTCACCGGGGGCCACCTGGTGCACCGGTGGACGGCGGCGAGCCTACAACGGATCGCCGGCCGCGACGCGGTGGTCGACGCGCACCGCCGGGCGGGCCGGTACTGGGGCTGGCGGGCCCGGTCCAGCAGCGACCAGCACGACTTCATCCGCCGGGCCGTCGAGGCGCGGTACCACCACCTGGCGGCGGGTGACACCGACGAGGTCGTCACTTACTCGGAGCTGGCCTGCCAGGAGTTGCACGCGGCCGGGCACTGGGCCTGGGAGGAGAAGATCTGGCGGGAACTACTGCCGCTGGCCCCCCGCGGTTCGGCGCGTTCGGCGAGCTTCCTCAAGGGACTCGGCGACGTGCACCTCAGCCGGGGTGAGTACTCGCAGGCGACGCGGCGTTACGAGGCGGCGCTCGCCGTCTACCGGGATCTCGGCGACGACAGCGGGGTCGGCAAGCTCCTGCACCAGTTGGGCCTGGTCGCCGACAACCGGGGCGACCGGGCGGGCGCGGACCGGCTGTTCCAGGAGGCGTTGACGATTTTGAATCGGCTCGACGACCGCTCGGCGGTCTCCCGGACCCTGCACCAGCTCGCCGGGATCGCCCGCGGCAACGGCGACGCCGAGCTGGCCATGTCGCGTTACCGGGAGGAGCTGGCGATCGCCCGGGACCTCGACGACCTGGAGGGGATCGCGGCGAGCCACCACCAGATCGGCGTGCTCGCCTTCGAGGCCCGGGACTTCGTCAAGGCGGAGCGGTGCGTGCAGGTGGCGATCACCACCTACGGACGGTTGGGCGTCCGGGTCCAGCAGGGCAGCGGGCTGGTGATGCTCGGACGCATCGCCCTCGCCCAGTTCGCGTACGACACCGCCGAGGAGCGGGTCCGCGCCGCCCTGAAGATCTTCGAGGAGGTCGGCAGCAACGGTCACATCGCGGAGTGCGCGCTGTTGCTCGGTCACCTCTCCCGCGACCTCGACGACCTCGAGTTCGCCGAGAGCTGCTACGCCCGCGCCCGGACGATCGTCGCGGCCCTCGGCGAGGACCCGCTGCTGCGCCGCTGCGACGAGCTGCTCGGCGGCGTCCGCACCGTCCTCGGCCGGGCTGCCGAGGCGGTACCCCACACCCTGAACGCGATCGGCGGTGACGACCAGCCTCCGCTCCAGGCGGCCCTGGAATGGCTGGCCGTGCAGCGCCTGGAACTGGGCGCGCACGCCTTCACCGCCCTGTTGTCCACGCACCTCGACCGGCGGCAGGCAGCGCAGCGGGCCGAATGGGTCGAGGCGTACCTGCGGTTGCGGTTCGACGCTTCCCACCCGACGCCGCTCGGCAGTGGCTACGTCCATCGCGCCATTGCCGCCGCCCAGGCCGGTGAGTTCGGTACCGCCCGGATGTGCCTGCTGCGGGCGTTGCCGATCTGCGCCGCCGCCGGCTACCAGGCGGGGGTCGCCAAGTGCCACGAGGACCTCGGCCGGGCAGCCCTGGAGACCCGCCGGCTGACCGAGGCGCGGTCCCGCTACGAGCAGGCGTCGCAGGTCTACCGCGTGCTGCGCCACGAGCCCAACCAGGCCATCGTCCTGCACCAGCTCGGCCGGGTCTGCGAGGAGCAGGAGGATCTCGCCGGCGCGGACGGGTTCTACCGTCGCTCCATCGCGATCAAGAAACGGCTCGAAAACATGTCAGGCGTCTCCAACAGCACCTTTCACCTCGGCCGGGTGGCCGGCCTGCGCGGCGACCGGGCCCTGGCCGAGCGGTGCTACCGGACCTGCCTGCGGATCGACCGCGAGCAGGGCAAGTGGGAGGCGGTGGCACTGGACCAGGTGGCGCTCGGTCAGCTGCGCGTCGAGCAGGGCCACCCGGCGGAGGGTGTCCCGCTGATCGTCGAGGCGCTGAGCATCGACCGGCAGATCGGGTCGGCGAACGCGGCGCTCGACCTCAACGCGCTGCGCGATCTGCGGGCCAGGCTCGGCGACGAGGTGTTCACGGCCATCCTCACCGACGCCTTCGGCGCGGCCGGCGCGGCCGAGGTGCTCGACCTGATCGCGGTGCTACCGACAGCGGACGAGCCGACCTGACCCACCCGGGCACCCGTACACTCGGCTGATGGCGTACCGCCCGCGGCAGCGAGGTCGATAGACCGATGGGGGCGTCGACCGCGGACACCGTGATCTTCGATTTCGATGGTGTGCTGCTGCGCGGGGACGCATTCGGGTTGTTCCTGCGACGCACTGCCTTCGCGGGTGCCCGGCTGCCGCTCGCCGTCGCCGCGCTCGTTCTCCTCGCGCCCGTCGCCCCCGTTCCCGCCCTGCGTCCGTGGGCGGCGTGGCCAGGGCCCGGGGCACCCACCTCACACCGCTGGAGACGACCGCCGATGAGAGGCCGCTACGACAACCTGACCCGCATCCGTGCTCTCGATCCGGAGCGCGACCACCTGGTCATCTACCAGACCATGCTGCGTTACGAGTTTCCGTGGGACATGAAGCTCGGGCTCAACCTCGCCTTCAACCGGTCGTTCTCCATCCCCGCCATCGCCGCCGTGCACACCGCCACCGGAGAGCTGACCGAACGCACCCAGAAGCGGATCGACGACACCGGTCTGCTGATGTACGAGATGGTGCTCAACGGCTTCGACCAGCCCCGGGGTCGCGAGGCGTTGCGGCGCGTCAACCAGATCCACCGCCCGTACGACATCAGCAACGACGACTTCCGCTACGTCCTCGGCTGCCTGGTCGTGATCCCCACCCGCTGGTTGCAGGAGTACGGCTGGCGTCCACCCTGCTGCCACGAACGTCACGCCACGTACCTGTTCTACCGGGAACTCGGCCGACGGATGGGCATCACCGACGTCCCGGGGTCGTACGGCGAGTTCGAGACCTGGTTCGACGCGTACGACGCGGCTCACCTGCAACCCAACGACGACGCGGCGGCCATCGAGCGCGCCACCCGGATGCTGATGCTCACCCGGATCCCCCGGATGCTCACCCCACTGGGAAACGCGCTGGTCAGCGCCCTGTATGACGCGCCGCTGCGGCGCGCGACGCGGGTCGACACCCCGACCTGGCCGGTCCGGGCGGGTGTGCGCCTGGCCCTGCGGACGCGCTCGCTGTCGCAGCGATGGTTCGGGGCGCCACCGACGACCGCGTTGTTCGCCGACGGGATCAAGACCAGGAGCTACCCCGACGGGTACGAGATCAGCCGGCTCGGCCCCCACCAGGACCGCGTACGCGAGTAGCACGTCGACGTGCCGCCGGGCCCGACGCCACCGGCGCGGGGTCACCGCGACGACCGGCGCGGGAGCGGGGTCGGTCCGCCGACTGTCCATCGGGGACAGTCGGCGGACCGACTCTCAGTGGATCTCTGTGGTGGTCCACCGTGGGGAGGCGTTGGTGACCGGAACGGTGTCGCCGACCAGCGTCGTCAGCGCCTCGGCGTCCCGCCGTTCACTGGTGCCGACCCACAGCTCGACGTCGCCAGGCTCCACCACCCGGGTGTACGTGCGGTCGGAGAAGGCCAGACGGGTGGTGGGGACCGTCAGCTCGACGGTGACGGACTGTCCCGGTTCGAGGTGGACCCGCCGGTAGCCGAGCAACTGCGCCACCGGCCGGGTCACCGAGGCGACCACATCGCGACCGTAGAGCTGGACCACGTCGTCGCCGGCGACCGCGCCGGTGTTCGTCACCCGCACGGTCACCGCTACCGCCCCGCTGGTGGGTGCCGTGCTGGGCACGGTGAGCTCGTCGTACCCGAAGGTCGTGTAGGACAGGCCGTGGCCGAACGGTGCCACCGGTGTCGCCGGCAGGTTGGTCACCTCGTTGCCCGTGCCCAGGGTGGGGTGCAGGTAGGAGTACGGCTGTGCGCCGGCCGACCGGGGCAGGCTGACCGGGAGCCGGCCCGACGGGTTGACCCGCCCGGAGAGCACCCCCGCGATCGCCCCGGCGCCCTCCTCGCCGGGGAAGAACGCCTGCACCACCGCCGCGCAGCGCGTGAGCGCCCAGCCGACCGCGTACGGCCGGCCGGTGACCAGCACGAGGACGACCGGTGTGCCGGTCGCCAACACCGCCTCGACCAGTTGGCGCTGGACGCCGGGCAGCTCCAGGTCCTCCCGGTCGCAGCCCTCGCCGACCGTGCCGCGTCCGAAGAGGCCGGCGTGGTCGCCGACGACCAGGACGGCCACGTCCGCGCCGGAGGCCGTGGCGACGGCCTCGTCGAAGCCGGACCGGTCGTCGTCGTCCACGTCGCAGCCGCGTGCCCAGGTGACGAGATCGCCGCCGAACTCGGCCCGCACGGCGTCGAGCACGGTCGGCACGTCGATGCCGGTCTCCACGCCCGGGTGCTGGACGAGGACGTGGTTGAGGAACGAGTAGCACCCGAAGAGCGCGCTCTGCCGGTCGGCGTTCGGGCCGATGAGGGCCACCCGGCGCCCCGCGGGCAGCGGCAGCGCGTCCCGGTTGGCGACCAGCACGATCGATTCCTCGGCGAGCCGGCGGGCGATCGACCGGTGCTCGGGCGAGTCGAGGTCGATCGTCTGGGGCGGCTCGTCGTCGAAGGTGGCGTCGAGCAGGCCCAGGTCCCGCTTCTGGCGCAGCACCCGAAGCACCGCGCGGTCGATCAGCGCCTCGTCGAGTTTGCCCGCCCGCACCGACTCCCCCAGGGTCAGGTAGGCGTCGCCGGTGGGCAGCTCGACGTCGAGACCGGCGGTCAACGCCTGCCCGGCCGCGTCCGCGTGATCGCTGGCCACGTGGTGCAGCAGGTTCAGGAACGCGACCCCGTAGTAGTCGGCCACCACGGTGCCGTCGAAGCCCCACTGATCGCGCAGGATGCCGGTCAGCATCGTCGGGTCGGCGGCGACCGGCACCCCGTCGATCTCGGTGTACGAGTGCATGACGCTGCGCGCGTCGCCGTCGAGGATCGCCATCTCGAACGGAAGGAGCAGCACGTCGGCCAGTTCCCGGCGGCCGACGTGCACCGGGGCGAAGTTGCGCCCGGCCCGCGAGGCGGAGTACCCGGCGAAGTGCTTGAGGGTGGCGTGCACCCCCTGCGACTGCAGGCCGCGCACGTACGACGTGCCGATGGTGCCGACCAGGTACGGATCTTCGGCGACGCACTCGTCGACCCGACCCCAGCGGGGGTCACGGATCACGTCGAGCACCGGAGAGAGCCCCTGGTGCACGCCCAGGGCCCGCATCGACGCGCCGATCGCCGCGGCCATCTCGGTGACCAGTTCGGGGTTGAACGCGGCACCCCAGGCCAGCGGGGTCGGGAACGTGGCCGCCTTCCACGCGGACAGCCCGGTGAGGCACTCCTCGTGCACGATCGCCGGGATGCCGAGCCGGGTGCCGGTGACCAGGTCGCGCTGAAACTTCCACAACCAGGACGCGCGTTGCGCCGGGTCCAACGGGCGGGTCCCGTAGGCGCGGGTGAGGTGACCGAGCCCGTGCCGGGAAAAGTCCTCGAGCTTGGAGGAGTCGCCGAACTCGCCCTGCAACGGCGCGACCGCCTCGCCGTCCTCCTTCTCCCAGAAGCCGACGAGCTGGGCGATCTTCTCCTCGATCGTCATCCGGCCGAGGAGTTCGCGTACGCGGGCCTCGCCGTCGTGCCCGTCCGGTCGTCCGTGCTCCGGACCGGTCTGGGCCGGCAACGGCCCGCCCACCACCGCGTGGACCTCAGTCATGCTGTGCCTTCCTGTGGTTGTGCTCGTACCGCTGCCGGTCAGCCCTTGACCGCACCCTGCAGGCCACCGACGATCTGCTTCTCCGCGAGCGTGAAGAAGAGCAGCGCCGGCAGCATTGCCAGCGAGGTGAAGGCGAGTACGCCTGCCGTGTCGGTCGTGTACTGGCTGGAGAAGTTCTGCACACCCAGCGGCAGGGTGTGCAGGTTGACGTCGCTGAGGACGAGCAGCGGCAGCAGGAACGAGTTCCAGCTCGCCACGAACGCCAGGACGCCGACGGTGACGAGCGCGGGCCGCGACAGCGGCATCGCGACGCGCCAGAGGAAGCCGAGCCGACTCGCGCCATCGATGGCGGCGGCGTCCTCCAACTCTCGCGGGATGGCGGAGAGGAAGGGACGTAGGATCACGATCGTCAGCGGCAGTGAGAAGGCGACCTGCGGCAGGATCACCGCGTAGTAGGAGTTGATCAGGTTCAGGTCACGCAGCATGAGGTAGAGCGGCAGGATCGCCGCCCCGGCCGGAAACAGCAGGCCGAGGGTGAAGAAGGTGTAGAGCCCTTCTCGGCCGCGGAACCGGTAGCGGGCCAGCACGAACGCGGCGGCCAGGCCGAGCGCGACGACGGCGAGCGTGGTGCCCAGGGCGATGACCGCGCTGTTGAACGCCTGTTGCCAGAAGTTGCTCTGGGTCAGCACCCGGGAGTAGTTGTCCCAGACGAACGGGTCGGGCAGGCCGGCCGGGTCGGCGACGATCTGCGGGGTGGTGCGGAAACCGCCGATGACCACGTAGATGACCGGGGCGATCGACACCGCCGCGATCGCGAGGGCGAGCGCGTAGGTGAGCGGCGTGCCCCAGGAGACCTGGCGGCGTCCGGTGGACGGGGGGAGAACCGAGTTCACGGCCATCGTCACTTCGCCCTTCCGGTGATGGCGCCCTCGATGTCGCGGCGGAGCAGGAACCGCTGGAACAGCAGCGCCGCCACGAAGGAGATGACGAAGAGGATTACCGCCACGGCGTTGCCGTAGCCCCACAGCCGGGCGAAGAACCCGTTGTCCACCATGTACGTCGCCATGGTGGCCGACGCGCCGAGGGATCGGACCGCGGGCACCGAGGTCACCCAGATCATGTCGAAGATCTGCAGCGAGCCGATCATGGACAGGAACATCCAGATCCGGATCGTCGGGCCGAGCAGCGGAATCGTGACGTGCCGTTGGATCTGCCACCAGCTCGCGCCGTCGATGGCGGCAGCCTCGGTCAGCTCGTCGGGCACGTTGGACAACCCGGCGAGGAGCAGGATGATGGCGAAGCCGACGTATTTCCAGGTGAGAACGGCCAACAGGGTCCAGATGACCACGTCCAGGTCGGCTAGCCATGCCTGCACCAGGCCGCCCATTCCCAGGGACCGCAGCAGCGCGTCGACAGTGCCGTCGCCGGTGAGGAGCAACTTCCACATGATGCCGACCGTGACCTCGGCCAGCACGTACGGCACGAACACCAGGAGGCGGAACACGGACCGCCCGCGGAAGCGACGGTTGAGCAGCAGGGCGACGCCCAGGGCGATCGGCCCCTGGATCAGCAGCGACCCGAACACGATGATGGCGTTGTTGCGCAACGCGTCGAGGAAGATCGGGTCCTGGAAGGCGAGGGTGTAGTTCCGCAGACCGACGAACTCGGTGGGCGGCCCGACCCCGCGCCACCGGAACAGGCTGTAGTAGACCGCGAAGCCCATCGGCACCAGCACGAACATCACGTAGACGGCGACGGCCGGCGCGGTGAGCCCGATGATCTCGTACCACTTGCGGCGGTTGTCGGCTCGGCGGGCGGAATCACGCTCGGCCCGGCGGGGGCCCGCCGGCGACGCGGAAGCGCCGCCGGCGGGCATACGGATCTGGTTGGCGGAGGTCACTTGCTTGCGGCCGCCTTCATTGCCGAGACGACCTTCTCAGGCGTCCCGTTGCCGGCGAAGATGGTGACGATCGCGTCGTTCATCGCGTTACCGATGGTGCTGCCGTAGGCCGTGTCCAGCCAGAGCTGGACGTAGCTCGCCCCGGAGGTGGCCTCCAGGATGGACTTCAGCGCCGGGTCCTTGACGGCGTCCGCCGCACCCTTGGCCACCGGCAGGCCGGTGCCGGTCTCGGCGTAGCCCTTCTGCACCTCGGGGCTCACGATGTACTTGAGGAACTCGACGCACTCGGACGGGGCGTTCTTGGAGCAGGAGAACCCGTCACCACCGCCGAGGGCCGCCTTCGGGTCACCCGGGGAACCGCTGATCGCCGGCACCGGGAACCAGCCGAGGAACGACGCGAGCTTCGTCTTGTCCGTGGCGACGGTGTCCAGCGTGCCGCGGTTCCAGTCACCCATCAGCTCCATCGCGGCCTTGCCGTTGGCGAGCATGCCGTTGGCGCTGGTCGGATCGTTCTGGCCCGGCGTGGCGATGAAGTTGGGCTGGAACGGCTTGGTGTCGATGAACGCCTTCAGGTCCTGGCCGGCCTTGACGAAGCACGGATCGTCGAAGGTCTTCTCCGTGGACGCCTTCTTGAGGGTCTCGACCGAGCAGGCGCGCAGCGCCATGTTGTACCACCAGTGCGCGGCCGGCCACTTGTCACCGGCACCCACGGCGATCGGGGTCACGTTGATCGCCTTGAGCTTGGTGACCGCGGCGTTGAGCTCCTCGAAGGTGGTCGGCGGAGCCGCGATGCCCGCTTGCGCGAACATCTCCTTGTTGTACCAGATGCCCTCGATGCCCATCCGGAACGGCAGGCCGTACTGCTTGCCCTTGACCTGCCAGATCTCCGCGGCACTGCCGATGTCGCCGACCTCGGTCTTGACCTGGTCGGTGATCTCCTTGAGGTAGTCGGCCTCGACCTGTTCGGCCATCTCGCCGCCGCCCCAGGCCTGGAAGATGTCCGGCGGGTCGCTGCTCAGCAGCGCGGCAGGGAGCCGGGTGCGCTGGAGCTGATTCGTCTCGATCGCCTCAATCTCGATCTTGACGGTGGGGTGGAGTGCGGAGAAGTCCTTGGCGACCTTCTCCCAGTAGGTCTTGCCGGGCCCGTCCTGTGAGGCGTTGTGCCACCAGGTCAGGGTCACCGGGTCCTTGTACAGCTCGTTCTGAGGGGCCGCCTCTTCGCCGCCGCCGCTGCATCCGGCGGTAACGAGAACACTTGTCATCAACAGTGCCAGGACGGCACTTGCACGCCGCTTCGTTGCCATCGACTCTCCTCGACTAGTCAGTCGCGGTACTCGGCCTGCGGCGAAGTTTTACAGTCACGTAACTTGATGTCAATCGGTATCGATAACGTTTTCGAGTCGGTGACGCCGCGGCGGCAACAGGGCCCTATCATCATCGACGTGGTGTTTCAGCAGCGCGTCAAGATGTCGGATGTGGCACGTACTGCCGGCGTCTCGGTCGCGACCGTGTCGAAGGTGGTCAACGGCCGCTACGGCGTGGCCCAGGCAACCGTGGAACGAGTCCAGCAGGTCATCCACGAGCTCGGCTACGAGGCGAGCCTGGGGGCGCAGAGCCTGCGCAGCCACCGCACCAACGTGCTCGGCATCCTGGTCGCCGAGTTCGAGCCGTTCTCGACCGAGCTGCTCAAGGGGGCCTCGCAGGAGGTCGCCGGCAGCGGGTACCAGCTACTGGCCTACTCCAGCGGCGACGGCGAAGGGGCCGCGGTGGGGTGGGAGCGGCGCTCCCTCGCCCGGCTTTCCGGCACACTCATCGACGGCGCCGTCATCGTCACGCCGACGGTGGTCGAGACCGAACACAGCTTCCACGTCGTGGCGGTCGACCCCCACACCGGGCCGTCCGACCTGCCCACCGTCGACTCGGACAACTTCGCCGGCGCCGTGCTGGCGACCAACTACCTGCTGTCCCTCGGCCACACGCGCATCGGGCACATCAGTGGACGCACCGACCTGAAGTCTGCCCAGCTGCGCGAGGCCGGCTTCCGCAGTGCGATGACCGAAGCCGGCGTGCCGGTGGACGAGCGGCTCGTCCGCGTCGGTGGGTTCCGGATCGAGAGCGCCGCCGGCACGGCCGCGGAACTGCTCGCCCTCAGCGACCGACCGAGCGCGATCTTCGCGGGTAACGACCTGTCCGCGATCTCCACGATGACCGTGGCCCGCGACATGGGCCTGTCGGTGCCCGACGACCTGTCGGTGATCGGCTTCGACAACGTCCCGGAGTCGGCGCTGGTCAACCCGCCGCTGACGACCATCATGCAGCCGCTGCAACGGATGGGCGCCGAAGCGTTGCGCCTGCTCGTCGACCTGATCGCCGGCGTCGACCGCGACACCCACATCCGGCTCCCCACCGAGCTGGTCATTCGCTCCTCCTGCCGCCCGCTGCGCTGACGGTGAGGCTGGCCGGGTCGGCGCAGGACCCGGCCCTCGCGGCGTTACCTGGGGAACGCGACAGGGTGGCGGAACGTGAATCTCACCTAAGCCGACAATTCCTCCCCTAAGTTCGGTGCGCAGGACGCCGCCGAACCGGGGAGAGACGTGGACAGCTATCCGGCGATCGAGGATCACGGGCTCATCGGCGACCTGCAGACCGCCGCGCTGGTGACGTGCGACGGGACCGTCGACTGGTTCTGCGCGCCGCGGTTCGACTCACCGAGCATCTTCGCCGCCCTGCTCGACAAGGAGAAGGGCGGCTACTTCCAGATCGCGCCGCACGACGTGCGGTACGTGACCAAGCAGCTCTACCTCCCCGGCACACCCATCCTGATCACCCGGTTCATCAGCGCCGACGGGGTGGCCGAGGTGATGGACTTCATGCCGGTCACCGGCGAGCGGGCCACCGACGCGCACCGGCTCGTCCGGACCGTCACCATGGTCCGCGGCAGCATGCGCTTCCGGGTCGAGTGCCGCCCGCGGTTCGACTACGCGCGCGAAGCGCATCAGCTCGAGCGTCACCACAACGGCTACGTCTTCCGCAGCCGGTCGGCGACGCTGACGTTCAACCCGGTCGACCCGGTTCGGCGGTTGATCTCCGAACAGGGTGACGTCCACCTTGAGGGCGGCGACCTGGTCGCGTACGGCACGCTGAACGAGGGCGACACCGGCGGGGTGGTCCTGGAGACGGGTGGGGCCGAACCACGCATCTTCTCGCCGGAAGAGATCCAGGGCATGTTCGAGTGGACCCGGGACTACTGGCGACGCTGGCTCGAACGTTCCCGCTACACCGGCCGGTGGCGGGAGATGGTCGAGCGCTCGGCCATCACGCTCAAACTCATGACGTACGCGCCGACCGGCGCGATGATCGCCGCGCCCACCACCGCGCTGCCCGAACTGGTCGGCGGCACCCGCAACTGGGACTACCGCTACACCTGGGTCCGCGACACGTCGTTCTCGGTGCACGCACTGCTCGGCCTCGGCTTCACCGAGGAGGTCAGCCGGTACATGAACTGGCTGGACGAGCGGATCCGCGAAGCCGGCGACCATCAGGATCCGTTGAAGATCATGTACCGGGTGGACGGCTCCTCCGACCTGCACGAGGAGGTGCTGGAGCATCTGGAGGGCTACCGAGGCTCCCGGCCGGTACGGATCGGCAACGGCGCCGCCGACCAGCTCCAGCTCGACATCCACGGCGAGGCCCTCTACGCCATGCACCTCGCCGACGAGCAGGGCATCCGCGTCTCGCACCAGGTATGGAAGAGCACCGTGCGGCTGGTCGACTGGCTCTGCCACAACTGGGACCAACCCGACGCCGGCATCTGGGAGAGCCGCCACCACCCCCGCAACTACACCTTCGGTCGGGTGATGTCCTGGGTCGCGCTGGACCGGGCCATCCGGCTGGCCACCCGGACCGGTCGCCCCGGAGACATGACCTGCTGGACGGAGCAGCGCAACCGCATCTACAACCAGGTCATGGAGCGCGGATACGACCGGGCCCGCGGCACCTTCGTGCAGGCGTACGACGAGAACGTCCTGGACGCGGCACTGCTCGCCATGCCGGCGGTCGGTTTCGTCACGCCGAGCGACCCGCTGTGGCAGTCCACTCTGCTGGCGATCGAGCGTGAACTGGTCTCCGACAGCCTGGTCCACCGGTACGACCCGGTCCACTCCCCCGACGGCCTCCCGGGCCACGAGGGCACCTTCAACATGTGCACCTTCTGGTACGTCGAGGCGCTGGCCCGCTCCGGCCGCCTCGACGACGCCCGACTCACGTTCGAGAAGATGTTCACCTTCAGCAACCACCTCGGCCTCTATGCCGAGGAGATCGCCGCGACCGGGGAGCAGATCGGCAACTATCCCCAGGCGTTCAGCCATCTCTCACTGATCAACTCGGCGCTGACACTCAACGATCTGCTCGACACCGAGGCCGACGCCCGCCGCAGGCGGTAGCGCCAGCTCGTCCCGCCGCCCCGGTGGGGCCCGCCGCGGGAAGGACTTGACGCGCCCGAGTCCATCGCGCATCGTCGATATATATCGACCATCTCGAATGTATGGACGCGGGGAGAACCGATGAAGGCCTTCGTCACCACCATCTCGGTTGCGGCACTGCTGCTCCTGGCCACCGGCGGCGCATCCCACGGCCAGCCAGCTGCCGACCCGCCCTGCACCGGGCAGATCCACCCGAACCCGGGGTTCGAGCACGGGACCACCGGCTGGACGGCCGGGCCCCGCATCGTCGTGGTCGGCGACGCGACCCGAGCGGCACACACCGGCCACGCCTACGCCGCCTTCGCCGGGCTGGACGTGACGCGCACCGACCTGCTGCGCACCACTGTCACAGTGCCGGCCAACTGCAACCTGACGGTCAGTTTCTGGGTGCGGACCACCACCACGGAGACCAGCCGCGGCGACTACCTGAACGTCGGACTGGCGGTCACCGGGATACCCCCGAAGACGAGGTTCTCGCTGGCCTTCGACGGCGGAGCGCAGTGGCGGCAGTACGTCATGTCGAGCGGAACCGCCACGACCGAACGCACCGCGACAGCCAGCTTCCTCGCCAGCGAGACGGCCGGCAACGGGGTCACCGCCTTCGACGTCGACGACGTGTCCTTCAGCTTGAGCTGACCTGCGCGGGACGACCCCCGGCGCCACCATGCGGCCTCGGCCGACGCCTGCCGTAGAGCGGGCCACGTCACCACTCAGAATGCATCCGCAGAACAGATAAAGACTTGGCTGTCAATAAGAAAATGGGATTGGTGAGGCCACGGACAACCCCGGAACTGCAAGGCATTGAGATTCCGATCTCTGCTGGCGGATTGCCTGGTCGGTGAGGAAAACGGACTCTATGCTTGCCGCCGAATGCGCTGCGGCTCGTCCGGGCCGAGGTTTACCCGATCCAAGGATTTGTGTATGCACCGGAAGTCTGCCCTGAGCATCGGCACCACCGGCGTCGCCGAATCAGCACCTGACGGCCAACTGCCGGCCTCAACAGCGGAGGGCGTTGCGCGACGATCCGCTGTCGCCGAGGAACAGGCGTTCCTGGATGTGGCCACGGCCCGGCGGGACAGGCTGATCGATCACCTACAGGTCGAGCTTTCGGCGGAGGCCCTGAACGCGTTGGAACTGGCCCGACAGCGCCTGCTCCGCCAGCAGTACGACGAGCTACGGCGGGCAGAGGAAGGGCTGGTCTTCGGCCGCCTCGACGGTCTTGACGGCACGGTGCGCCACGTGGGCCGTGTCGGTCTCCGTGACGACGGGGAGGGCACTGAGCCACTGCTGGTGGACTGGCGTGCTCCCGCGGCTCGGCCGTTCTACACCGCTACGGCTGTCGACCCACAGGGTCAGGCACGGCGCCGGCACATCCGTACGACGGGATCGGCCGTCGTCGGCGTGGACGACGAGCCTCTCGACGGAAGCACGACTGCGGAACTCGTCGGCGAAGGCGCCCTACTGGCCGCGCTCGACCAGCGGCGCACCGGCCGCATGTCGACGGCGATCTCCACCCTGCAACGCGAACAGGACGACATCATCCGGGCTGAGGCGACCGGCCCACTGATCGTCCAGGGCGGTCCCGGCACGGGCAAGACCGTGGTTGCCCTGCACCGCGTCGCGTACCTGCTGTTCACCCACCGGAAGATGGCCGACCAGGCGGTCCTGGTCCTGGGTCCCTCGCCGCGGTTCCTCGAGTACATCGCCCAGGTGCTACCCGCGCTCGGTGAGACCGCCGTCGTCTCGGCGACCTGCGACACGCTGCTGGCCGACGTCCACGTGGGCCGCGACGAGAGCCGGCGACTCGCCGAGATCAAGGGCCGCGCCCTCTGGCAGCCCGCCCTCGAAAGCTACGTCACGTCGCTGCTCCCCCGTCCGCGCGAGCTGAAGCTGCGCTGGGAGGGCGAGTTCTACGTCATTCCGGCCGCGGCCGTGGCGCAGGCGCTCGCCTCGGCGGTGCAGGGGCGTCCGTACCACCGCGCCCGCGCGGCGTTCGCCGATCAGTTGCACCACCGTCTGGCCGATGTCGTCGCCGAACAGCGCGAGACGCTGATGGCGGAGATGGAGGAAGGCTTCGAGGACATCCTCGCTCGCGTCGACAAGGGCATGGCGCAGGATCACTTCTCCACTGAAGCGTCCACCAGGAGCGACATCAACGGGTTGCTCTCCGAGGAGGAGATCGAAGAGCTTCGTGGTCGCATCGCCGAGAACGCCACCATCGCCCGGTTCATCGAAGCGTGGTGGCCCACCCTCGATCCCGAAACCCTGCTGGGTGGCCTCCTGACCGACCGCACCCTGCTGGCCCGGTTCGCCCCGCAGTTGTCCCCCGAGGAGATCACGGCCGTCGCAGCCGAGCCGACCCCCTGGGCGTCAAGCGACATCCCCCTGATCGACGCCCTCGCCGACCTGCTCGGGGACGTCGACACCCCGCAACCACAGGGCGAATTCCTCGCCGAACGTGCTCACCGCCAGCGCGCCTGGGTGTACGGCCATGTCGTCATCGACGAGGCGCAGGAACTGTCCGAGATGCAGTGGCAGATGGTTCTCCGCCGGTGTCCCAGTCGTTCCATCACCGCCGTCGGTGACATCGACCAGGCCGAGGCGGCCCACCGGCACACCAGTTGGGCGCAAGCGGTACGAGCTGCCTTCGGAGACCGCTGGACCGCAGCGGAACTGACCATCTGCTACCGGACCCCGCGCGAGGTCATGGACCTCACCGAACCGGTCTTGAAGAGGGCTGGCAGCCACAACACTCCGCCACGAGCGGTGCGCTCCTCCGGCATCGCCCCCTGGGAGCGGACGAGCACACCGGCTGAGCTTGCCGACGCCGCCGTGGACGCCGTGCGGCAGTTGCAGCAACGGTGGCACGGCGGCACGGTCGGCGTCATCGCCCCCGTGGAGCGCATCGCCACCCTCCACGCCGTACTGAGTGACGTGCCGGTGCTCACCGTGACCCAGTCCAAGGGGCTGGAATGGGACGCGACACTCCTCATCGACCCTCAGGGCATCGCCGCCGAACCGCGCGGTTGGAACGGCCTCTACGTCGCGCTCACCCGGTGCACCCAGGAACTCGGCCAGCTGATCCTCACGCAGCAGTCGCCACACCTCGACCAGGAGCGGCCGCCCACCTCCTGACGAGCGTTCGAAAGCGCTCCCGCCGGGCGGTCGGAGTCGCCGATCGGCGGCTCTGCCGGAAGGCAGCGCACCATGGCCGTCTCGTTCGTCGATCCCGAAGGGCTACCGGCGAACGACCTGTACCGTCACGTTGACGACGGCAGACCAGGACGCCAGCCGATCAAACTGTGGCTCTGACCGACTTCGGGACAGACCCTAGCGGGCCAGGCGGTCCAGCAACTCGCCGAGCAGCGCGTGCTCGCCCGGGGTGAGGTCGCCCGGGTCGTCGCCGACCAGCGCACGTAGCGTCAGTGCGGCGCTCGCACGAGTCTCGGGGGCTTCGGCGGGGGGCATGCGCAGGACTCCGGCCAGCGCGGCCTCGCGGACGCGTCCGGAGAGCCCGAGATCCGGCTCCGGCTGGCTGATCAAGGTGAGCGTGATGCCGACGTTTGCGGCCAACACCTGTTCGGCGGCGTCGGCCGCCGGCACCTTGAGCAAACCCTGGGCGGCGGTTAACCGATCGCGCAGCGCGGCGTGCGCGGGGGCGGTGACGGCGCACGGCTTTCCCGGCTGGGCGCGGCCGTACAGCAGCCCGTAGAACGACGGGTGCTCCAGCCCGAACTGCACGTGCCTGTTCCAGCCCTCGCGCAGGTCGTCCAGCGGGTCGCCAGAGCTCTCCACGGCCGTGTACTGGGTGAAGCCGTGGCTCGCCACGGCGTCGATCAGGCCCTGTTTGCTGCCGAAGTGGTGGTACAGCGTCGGGGCCTGCACTCCGGCGCGATCGCACACCGCCCTCGTGGACACCGTGCCGCCGCTCTCCAGCAGTTCCGCTGCCGCGAGCAGGAGTCGATCCCGTGCGTTCTGCATGCTTGCTACATTACCTCATGTAGCGCTACATTGCTTTCTATAGCGAGAGGAGAAGTCATGAAGACCTGGTTCATCACTGGCGGGACCCCCGGAGGGTTCGGCCTGGTCTACGCCGAGGCCGCCCTGGAGCAGGGCGATCAGGTGGTGGTGACCGCGCGTCGGCCCGCTGAACTGCGAGAGTGGGCTGAACCACACGGCGACCGGGTGCTGGTTCTTCAGCTCGACGTCACCGATGCCGACCAGGTGCGTGCGGCGGTCAAGGCGGCCGAGGAGCGGTTCGGCGGGATCGACGTGCTCGTCAACAGCGCGGGCCGTGGCTGGTACGGCTCGATCGAGGGCGCCCCTCAGGAGGCGATCCGCCGCACGTTCGACCTCAACCTGTTCGCCGTGGTCGAGGTGGTGCGCGCGGTCCTGCCCGGTATGCGGGCACGCGGCGACGGCTGGATCGTGAACATGTCGTCGGTGGCGGGCCTCGTCGGCGCACTGGGTTTCGGCTACTACGCGGCGGCGAAGTTCGCGATCGAAGGACTGTCGGAGACCCTGCGCCAGGAAGTTGAGCCATTCGGTGTGCGCGTGCTCGTCGTGGAGCCGGGAGCATTTCGCACCAAGGCCTTCACCTACTTCGAGAACGAGGACGTCGACGAGATCGTCGACGCCTACGTGCCGATGGTCGAGGGCGTCAAGGCGGCGTTCGTGGACCACAACGGCAAGCAGGCAGGAGACCCTGTCCGTGGAGTGCAGGCCGTGATCAGCGCGATGAACGCACCCGTTCCACCGAAACGAATCGTGCTCGGCAACTCCGGCTACGACGTCGTTGTCGCGATGCACGAGGACGCACTCGCGGAGCTGCGCGCGAACGAGAAGCTCTCCCGCGGAGCGGACTTCTGAGCCTTGACCCTGGTCGGCACCGCGCGAGCTGAACACCGCGCCGCACGGCCCGTGACGGTTCGCCGACATCGCCGTCCTGCGGCAGCGGTGTCGCAGGACATACCAGCACGCGCCCGCGTTCTGGCACCGGAGAAATTGGAGGCAGAGATGAACGAGATCACCCTACCCAAGGCCGTCGACAACCTCATCACGGCCACGAACGCGCACGACGCGAACGCGCTGGCCGCGGTCTTCGGCGACGGCGCCACCGTGCACGATGACGGGAAGACCTGGACCGGCGAGGCCGAGATCCGCGAGTGGATCCAGGGGCACCTGATCAACCCCAAGGTCGTGCTCACGCCGACCTCGTTCGCGGCCGACCGGCTGGTGGCCTCCGGGGACGGCGATTTCCCCGGCGGGCCCCTGTCCTTCGCGTTCGTGTTCGACATCAAGGACGACCAGGTCATCGACCTCGCGATCGAGCCCGTCTGATGCGTCACCGGCCGGGCTGCCCGAGGGCTGCTCCGGCCGGTGAGCGCGACAGTGGAGCACAGCATCAGTCGGCTCAAACGCCACCGTGCGGTCGTAGCCAGGTTCGACAGACTCGCGCGTTAACCTCGACGGCTCTTGGACATCTGCATCGAGGGTGCGGTGGCGCGGGCGGCGCTGTCGATGAAGTCGGCGACCGGGCCGGGTTGCGAGACCGCCACAGCGTGGGAGGCGGCGATCTCCATTGTCGTGGAGCCCGCCCGGTCCGCCAGGAAGCGTTGCAGGTCTGGCGGGATGCCCTGGTCCTGGGCACTGATCAGGGTCCAGGAGGGGATCGTCTTCCAGGCGGCCTTGGTCACGCCCTCCTCCTGGGCGTTCGCGGAGGCGGGTCGCTGCGTTGCCGCCATGAGTTCGGCGGTGCCGGCATCGACGTCGGCGGCGAACACCTCGTGGAACTTTTCCTGCAAGATGTACTGATCCATGGTCATGCCGCCGTCGTCGGAGGGCACCGGGATCATCTTGATGCTTGAGGTGAGCTGACTTCCGGGGTATTTGGAGACCAACTCGATCACACTTTCGCCCACGTCCGGGCTCACGCTGGCGACGTACACAAGGGCCTTGACGTTGGGGGCGTCGGCCGCCGCCTCGGTCATGACCAGCCCGCCGTAGGAATGGGCAGCCATCACGACCGGTCCGGGCAGGCTGTCCAGAAGGGCGCGAACGTATGCGGCGTCCTTCTGCACACCGCGCAGCGGGTTGGCGACGGCAATGACCGGATAGCCCCGATGTTTGAGGTTGGCAATCACCCCGTTCCAACTCGACGAGCCGGCGAATGCCCCGTGGACCAGCACGATCGTCGGCATCTCCTGGGCAGACATGTCAGAAGCAGCGCTCATCTGGAGGTCCTTTCGAGAGGGCTCGTCACCCGTTGCCCGCGGTTGCCGGCCGGACCGACGAGTACGGTCGACGGAGCATTTCCCGGGCACCGCGTATCAGCGCGCGCGATCCCTGCTCCGGTGGGGTTGCAGCATCCAGAATCCCGCACTGATCGGGCCACTGTCAGCGAGATCGGAGAACAGCGGACAAGGATAAGACCGAACGTTCTGTCGCTAAGATGGTTGGATGGCGAGCGACGAACCCACCAACCGGCCCTCCGAGGCGCGCCTCAAGCTTCTCCGAACGGCGACCAGGATCTTCTACGCGGAGGGCATTCACGCCGTCGGTGTCGACCGGATCATCGCCGAGGCGAAGGTGACCAGGGCTACCTTCTACCGCCACTTCCCCAGCAAGGATGATCTCATCCTGGCCTACCTGCGGGAGGTGCATCAGCTGGAGCGCGGCATGGTCGACGAGGCGCTCGCCGCCGATCGATCGCCGGTCGACCCGCTCCTGGCCATCGCCAATTCCATCGCTCGGAACATCCAGTCCCCCGGGTTCCGTGGGTGCGCGTTCCTGAACGCCGCGGCGGAATATCCCGACACGAACCATCCCGTGCACCAGGAACTCATGGCCCACCGGCAATGGTTCCTGGACACCATCACCGGGCTCATGGCGCAGGTCCACGAAGGAACGGCGGATCCCGCAGCGCGTCACTTCGTCATGCTCCGGGACGGCGCCATGGCGGCGGGATGCCTCGCCGACCCCACGAAGGTGTCCGAGACCTTCCTGCGCGGTGTCGAAGGACTGCTCAGGATCAACTCGGAGCTTCGGTCGGCAGAGTCGGCCCGGTAGCCCCCGTACGACCGCGAGCTGGGCCACCCTCCGGTAGGAGGATGACCCAGCTCCTGTGTGACGCCGCCGGCCGTACGGCGCAGGTCAGCGGCCGTACGCCTCCAGCAGGCGCAGCCAGACCTCGCTGACGGTCGGGTACGCGGGCACGGCGTGCCACAGCCGCTCCAGTGGGACCTCACCGACGATGGCGATCGTCGCGGCGTGGATCAGTTCCGCGACGTCCGGGCCGACGAGGGTGAGGCCGACGATCACCCGCCGGTCCTCGTCCACGACCATCCGGGCATGCCCCTGGTAGCCGTCGGCGTGCAAAGCGGCTCCGGCGACGGCGGCCAGGTCGTAGTCGACGACCCGGATCCGCAGTCCAGCGGCCTCGGCGGCGGCTGCGGTCAGCCCCACCGACGCGACCTCCGGGTCGGTGAAGACGACCTGCGGCACGGCGCGCTCGTCGGCGGTGGCGACGTGCCGACCCCACGGGCGGTCGTCTGTCGCGTCTCCAGTAGCCCGCGCCACGATCACGTCGCCCACCGCGCGCGCCTGGTACTTGCCCTGGTGGGTCAGGAGCACGCGCCGGTTGACGTCTCCGGCCGCGTACAGCCAGCCGTCGCCGATCAGCGCGCCGGCACCGTCGACCACCCGCAGGGTGTCGTCGACCGTGAGCCAGGCGCCCGGCTTCAGGCCGATCCGGTCGAGGCCCAGGTCGTGCGTGTTCGGCGTACGGCCGATCGCGACGAGGATCTCGTCGGCCTCGACCTGCTGGCCGTCGGTGAGCGTGACGTGCACCGTGCCGTCGCCGTCGCGGCTCACCGATCTGGCCTCGGCACCGAGTTGGACCGACACGCCGGCTTCCCGCAGAGACTGCGTGACCCGCTCGCCGACGAACGGCTCCGCCGCGGTGAGCACACCGTCGCGGGCGAGCACCGTCACGGTCGATCCGAGGCCGGCGTACGCGGTCGCCATCTCCGTGGCCACCACGCCACCACCGATGATGGCGAGGCGGCCGGGAACCTCGCTCGCGGCGGCCGCCTCACGGCTGGTCCACGGTGTCGACCCGCGCAGGCCGGCAATCTCCGGCACCAGGGCGCGACTGCCGGTCGCGACGACGACGGCGTGTCGGGCGGTGAGCGAGGTGGTGACGCCGTCCGCGCCGGTCACCTCGACGAGCCGGTCGGCGCCGATGCGTCCCTGGCCCCGGTACAGCGCGATCCCCGCCGAGCTCAGCCAGGACACCTGCCCATCGTCCTTCCAGTGCGAGGTGAAGGTGTCCCGGCGACGCAGCACGGCCTGCGCGTCCAGCTCGCCGGTCACCGCCTCGCGCGCACCGGGCAGCTGGCGAGCCGCCCGGAGCGCGGTCTGGCTGCGCAGCAGCGCCTTGGTCGGCATGCAGGCCCAGTACGAGCACTCGCCGCCCACCAGTTCCCGCTCGACGATCGCGGCGGTCAGGCCGCCCCGCACGACGCGGTCGGCGACGTTCTCCCCCACCGGTCCCGCGCCGATGACAATCACGTCGTACGTGGCCTTTTCCACGTCAGTTTCCCTTCGCGGCGCGGCCGAGGCGGATGGCCGCGATGAGGAAGAAGATGGCGCCGGGGATGGCGTAGCCGATCGCGTTGGTCAGCGCCGGGTTGTCCGCAGCGGCCGCCGCGAAGAACGACGCGCCGGCGATGACGGAGATGCCACCGCTGATGATCATTGGCCATTGGCCACCCATGGTGCGGCGGGTGACGGCCACGATCAGCTGAACCAGTCCGGCCACGACCGCCCAGGCGCCCCAGACGCGCAGGACCGCCGGGATGCCGGACGCGCCGGCGATGCCCAGGCCCACCGCGGCGAGCAGGCTGATCGCGACGTTCACGTACAACAGGGTTGGCGATCCGGTGGCCCGCGATGCGCGGACGTCGACAATGGCGGCGGCCACGTCGAACAGCGGATAGAGCACGAGCAGCGCGGCGGTGAGGGGGTTGAGGTGCTTGGCGAGGGGGAACGTCACGGCGGCCCAGACGATCGCGAAGGCGAAGCGACCGAAGTACAACCGCCGCAGGGCAGCGGCCGTCGTCGAGATGCCGGGAACGGCAACGGTGGTCATGGTCAACCTCTCGGTGATTGCGGAGCGAGGGGACATCCAGCGGGGTGAGGGCCGCCGCCGGGAGGGGAAGGGCGGTGCTACTCGATGTCCGAGAACAGCCCGGTGATCTCCACCTGAGCCCCCTGGAGCCCACCGAAGACGGCACCGGCAGCGGGCGTCGCGACTGCGGCAGAGGCGTCCTCGTAGCTGGCGAAGTACAGGTCGAGCGTCCGGTACGCGGGCGTGGGCGTGCCGTCCTCCTTCGGCCACACCTTGGCCGACTCGACCCGCTGAAGCTTCGGGAACGTCTCCGCGGCGCGGCGTACGTCGGCGTAGACCTTCTCGAACTCGTCGGGGTCGGCGGGATTACCGATGACAAGGGTGATCTTGGTGGGCACGGGGCTCTCCTTCGGGCGCAGCCATGAACGTCAGGTAGACCGAACGTTCTGTCTGCAAGAACGGTACCCACTCGGCCCCCCGTCGTCAAGACAGACCGTTCTATCTGATGGGTGCTGTGGTGGTCGCCACTGCCCGGGGTGAGGGAACACCGGTTCGACGTGAACACGAGGTGCGTGGCCAGCAGGGCGATTACGGGACGAAACAGGTCATCGCGGCGACCGGGTGCCGCGTCACGCCTCGGAGTCGCGGTCTCCGGACGTCTCCCGTCCGATCGGCGAGGCGGAAACCTCCAGCGACTCGCCTCGCCTGCTCAGCGCTCCGAGTAGCGCAACCAGGACCAGCACACAGGCCACCACGCTCAACCCGACCATCGGCGGCCAGTGCGCCAGCACCGGTGTGGCCAGCAACAGGGCGCCCAGACCGACCACCTGGGGTCGGGAGATCTGACCGAAGATCTCGTACTCCAGCCGCAGGCGGGCCACGAGGAAGAGCATCGGTCCGCCCACCACGAACAGCAGCCAACCGGGCCGCGGCTGTCCGAACGGATGATCGATCACCAACTCGTACCCGACCGAGGTGATGAGCACGCTGAGCACGATCAACAGGTGCGTCCGCTCCGACGTCGCGCCCAGCCGGGCGGGCTCACCCGCCCGGCCGAACGCCTCCGACAACAGCAGACCGGCGCGGTAGAAGTAGATCCGCCAGAGCAACGCGCTGATGGCGAACGCGACCGCGAAGGCGGCTGCCCGATCCCCGGAGTAGTCCGCGCCGCTGAAGACCACGCCGATAACCAGAATCGATTCACCGAGCGCGATGAGGACCATCTGCTGATATCGGTCCGCGAGATGGGTCCCCGCGATCCGCCACCGACCTATTTTCGAAACCCCGAGCCACGGCAACGGCCAGCCCAGGAGCCAGGCGAGGTAGTCGACAGCGAGAGCGACAAGCCACAGCGGCAGGCGGAGGTGATCCGGACCCAACGCGCCGACCAGCCACAGCGGGGCGCTCGCCAGGGCCCACACGACAAGCCGGACGGGCACCAGCCGTCGCGGATGCCCGCGCAAAGCGACTGCGACCACCAGCGGCCGCACCACCATCACCATCAGGTACGCGACCGCGAACGGCAGCGCGCGCTCCTCCATGGCACGGGGCAGCGCCACCGCCATGATCAGGCCGGCGAACATGGTGCCGACCACGACGGCCTGAATGACCGGCTGCTCCGGTTCGTACCGGCTGGTGATCCAGGCGGTGTGCGACCAGATCAACCAGAGCGCCAGAAACAGCAGCAGGGTACGCCCGAAGCCCGTGACGAGCGCCCAGCCGGTGTCATCGGCGGCGCCGGCGAAACGTTGCGAGACCCGGGTGAGGGCCACCACGAAGGCCAGGTCGAAGAAGAGCTCCAGGAACGTCGCCCGACCCGAACTCATCGGAGGGCGCAGCAGCTCGCCACCCCGCCCCGCCGCCATCGCCCGCCTCCGTCCGCCCCCCGCTACCAACGAGCCGACCGCCAGTGGAGTTGCGTCGCTGCCCGCGGGCCCACGGATCATGCGGTTGGATATTGATTGCAGTCACTGTACGGTGGGAACGCTCCCAGACCGCGTCCATCACCCACCTGATCGAGGAGCTGAACATGTCACGACGACGTCGTCGCCCGGCCGCCATGCTGGCCGGGTTGCTCGCTCTGGCCCTGGCTGCGACCCTGTCGCCACCGACGCCGATTGCCGGCACTGCTGCGGCCGGCCCATCCAGAACCCGCGCTGTGCCACTCGCTGAGTTGACCGTGGTATCCGAACGGGTGGCTTTCGGCCTGCAGCGTCCCATTGCGATCACCGGCCTCCCGGACGGCCGGATGCTGATCGCTGAGAAGAACGGCACTGTCCGCGCCTACCACCCCGACACCGGCCTGGCACCCGACCCGGTGATCGACCTGACCGCCCGGATCGACACGTCGGACAACGAGCGCGGCCTGCTCGGCATCACTCCGGCGCCGAACTTCGCGCGGACCGGGATGCTCTACGTGGCCTACACGAGTCTGCCGGCCGGCGCGCTGACCCTGGCGCGAGTGCCCATCAATGCCCCCGATCGGGTGCAGGTGCTGCTCACCCAGGAGCACGCCGAGTACGGCAACCACAACGGCGGACAGGTGGCCTTCGGCCGCGACGGCTACCTGTACTGGTCCCTCGGCGACGGTGGTTACGCGAACGACCCCTACAAGAGCGGCCAGAACCTCGGCACCCTGCTCGGCAAGATCCTGCGGATCGACGTCAACCGCAGCTGCGGGGCGAAGCCCTACTGCGTGCCCTCCGACAACCCGTTCGTCCGCACGTCGGGCGCCCGGCCGGAAATCTGGGTGTACGGGCTGCGCAACCCGTGGAAGTTCTCCATCGACCCGGCCGACAACTCACTGTGGATCGGCGACGTCGGCCAGGGCCTGATCGAGGAGATCAACCACATCCGCCCGTCGCAGCGTGGCGCGAACCTCGGCTGGTCCTGTCGAGAGGGCACGCCCGTCTTCGACGAGACGCAGTGCCGGCCGGGCGTGCGGCTCACCGACCCGATCGTCGAGTACGACCACTACATGACGGAGAACTGTTCCATCATCGGCGGCCTGGTGTACCGGGGCTCCGTCACCCCGGAGGCGCGGGGCACCTACATCGCCAGCGACTACTGCTCGACCCGCGCTTTCGCCGTGCGTCCGAAGTCCACCGGTGGCTACGAGTCCGCTGAGATCGGCACCTTCCCCACCCAGCCGACGGCGTTCGGCGCCGACGTGAACGGCGAGCTGTACGTGCTCAGCGACCTCCCGGGATGGCTGAGCAAGGTGCGGTTCGAGCGGGTCCAGCCGACCCCCACCGGCGGGGCGACGATCCGCTGAACCTCAGCACATGCCCGTGACACCCGCGCTACCTCTGGGGACGGCCGCTCGGCGGCCGTCCCCAGGCTCACTCCGACGCGGGCGGTGGTGTTGTCCAGCACCAGCTCAAGCAGACGGCGTGACCGGGGACCGCAGGCCGAGCCACTGCTCGGCGGCCCAGGCATGGAACCGCTCCACCTCGGTGAACCCCAGCTTTGCCGCAAGGCGCATCGAGCCGACGTTGGCGGTCTGGGTGGTGAGCACCACCGGCTCGCCGGGAAGGACGCCGTCGAGCCAGTCGAGTGCCGCCGCGCACGCCTCGGCGGCGTACCCGAATCCCCACGCCCGTGGCAGGAACAGGTAACCGAGGTCGACCTTCCCGATGGCAGCCGGGCGGTGGTGCACCGCTGCTCTCCTGAGCAGGATCTGGCCGATCATCGCCCCGGCGAGATCAACGACGAAGCTCCCGGGCCACCGCTCGGGCACCACGGGCATCTCGCGCTCAAGCTCCCCAGGCAGGCGGGGACCGCCGAGGTACCTGTTCACCTCTGGCGACGCCAACAGTTCGATGAACGCGTCGCGGTCCCGGGCCTCGGGCTCCCGGAGGACGAGCCTGTCGGTCCTGATCGGAGCAGGCGGCCAAGCCACGGCCCCCAGGTCAGCCACGCGCGTCATCGGTCGAGGCTGCCACACCTGGGTCTTCCGAACCCCACCCAGCCAGTCGAGGTCTCCTCAAAGAACAGTCGAGCAATCATCACCACGACCATCGTTTCCTCGCGTACACCGCACATAATGGCAAACACCTGATGCCGGCACTCGACCTTACGGCGATGCTGACCATCCGTTCGGCCCATATCCGCCGCTGGCGCCCGAGTGGGGCGGCACCAGCGCTAACGCCCTCATAAGCTCCGCGGGTTCCACTGATCAATCCCACGGAGGAAGCGGTAATGCCCAAGCAATTCGCCCGGCGCTGGCTTGCCGGGGTCGGGATCGTAGGCGCGCTCCTCGCCGCCTCCGCCGTCCCCGCCTTCGCCTCCCCTGCCGTCGAGGACCTCGACTTCTTCGTCAAGGACGTGGTTGTCGCCCCCGGCGGCCCGGCAAAAGGATCGAGCCTCGCTGCCCGCACCCGCGTCAGCACCATGGAGTGGGGCGAATACACCGTCAAGGTGGACCGGAGCAAGGTCGCCGACTTCGCCGACGTGCGGAACGGCGGCGATGCCAACTCCTGCACCGAGTCTGGTCCGATCCTCACCTGCAAGGTGGTGGAAGAGGAGAACGACTACTACACGTACATCACCATGGTCGACCTGGTCGTGCGGGCGAAGAAGAGCGCCACGCCCGACCAGCAGGGCGACGTCACCTTCACCATCACCGATAGCGACGGCGGTTCGGCCACCTACCGCTCGACCGTCAGCATCGGTGAGGGCGTGGATCTCGCCGGCGTCGAGCAGAGGCTCGAGCTGAACGCCGCCCTCGGCGACACGCTCGACCTCCCGCTCACAGTGGCGAACCGCGGCGAGAAGGCCGTCGAAAGCGTGGTGCTGTACTTCGAAGGCGGCTACGGTTTCGGCCCGTCGAAGCGGTACCGGAACTGCGAGTACAGCCCGGGCGACGCCTTCCGCCACGCCTTCGCCTGCCGGTTCCCCACCACCATCGAGCCGGGCGGCGCCGCACGGCTGGACTCCAGCTTCGGTTTCACCGTGCCAACCGACGGTTCGGCCCCGAACGGTCACACCGGCGTCGTGCACTGGCACACGCCGGCAGACTGGGAGGAGCGGCAGTCCTTCTACCAGACGCGACTCGGGCAGCAGGGCACCGAGGGAGAGCTCAGGCTTGAGCCGGTCGGCCCGCGAAGCACGTCGCGGCAGACAGACGTCAACTACCAGAACGACAGCACGGTGATGAGACTCCATGTCAGCGGTGACCAGGGGGCTGAGGTGGCAGCACTCGGTACGCCGGCGACCGCCACCGGAAGGGTCGGCGACACGGTGCCGTTGAAGGTCGGCTACGTCAACAACGGCCCGGCGGCTGTGAACGTTGACGGAGCCAAGGACCTACGGGCCCGTACCGTGCTCTCGCTGCCGGATGGCGTCACGGCCGTGCGCGTTCCGATGGCCTGCTTGAGCGCCGGCTTCTGGGTGCCCGGAAAACCCGGCGCGAAGGAGTACCACTGCCGCGAGCAAAGACGCCTGACGCAGGGCGAGAAGATGGAGTACGAGTTCGGGTTGCGCCTCGACGAGGCCGGCACCCGGGCCGCAGAGGTGCGGCTGACCTTCGACGCAGGCGTCGATCCCAACCCAGCCAACGACAGCGCGAAGATCACCATCATCGCGAGCGCTGACGGCGGGAGCGAAAGCCCTGGTGGGGATGACGGCGGGAGCGAGAGCCCCGGTGGGGATGACGGCCAGGGAGGCGGGGACACCGATGGCTCGCTGCCGATCACCGGTGCCAAGGCCGGCCTGATTGCCGGCATTGGTGGCGTACTGCTGGCCGCCGGCGCTGCGGGCTTCGTGGTGGCCCGCCGCCGCAGGACCCGATTCGTCGCCTGATCCGTTCCCCACGCCAACCGTGCCCCGTCGACCCCAGGTCGGCGGGGCACGGTTTCACCCGCGTGAACTGCGGTGAGTCCGGGCGCTCACCAGCATCTGGCCCCGACGTCGTACGGAGCGCCGCAGCGATCAGTGACCTCGGTCCGGGTCGAGGAAGCACGAGAGTAGTTGTCTGAACTCCCGCGGGTGCTCGATCGCCGGCACGTGCCCGCATCGACCGAACACGTGCAGACGGACGTCGGCCAAGTGTTGGAGCAGGGGCTGGGCTGCCGTCGCGAGCGGGGTGACCCGGTCCTCGACGCCGTGCACGAGCAGCACGGGCGCGCGCACCGCCGCCAGCGTCTGCGCCGAGAGGGTGAGATCGGTGGCCCATCGTGCCCGTGGTGGAGGGAACAACGACGCGAAGGCCCCCGCCCCCGCCCGCATCGCGGATGCGCGGGCGTCGACGGCCGCATCGGTCACGAGCGCCTGGTCGAGGACGAGGCGACTGAGCATGTCTCGTGCCCCGGACGGGCTGGCGGGGGCGGCCCAGACCGCGTCGAGGTCGGCGGAGAGCGGCGCCCCGGGTGCGCCCATCGTCGAGACCGCCACGACACGGGTGACCTGCTGGGGGCGCGCGGCCGCCAACGCCAGCGCCACCGCACCGCCCATGGAGTGGCCCACCACGGCGTAGTGCTCGACACCGAGCGCATCCATCAGGCTCGCGGCCTGCTCCGTCCACAGCCGGAGCCCACCCCTGGAGCCTGCCGGGAGGGGTGTGCGGCCGAACCCCGCCTGGTCAGGAGCTATCACGTGCCAGGACGTGCCCAGCGCCTGCGCCGTCGCTGCCCAGGCGCCGGACCCGGTCGTGCCGGGTCCGGAGCCGTGCAGCATCAGCACCGCGGGCCCCGTGCCGCCGTCCAGGACGTGGACGGGGGAACCGTCCACTGTGACGGTCCGAAGTGCGGTCACCAGGGCAGACCGGATGAGCTCATGCCGACGCGGAGTCGACGGACTTCGAGAAGAGCTCCATCATCGCCCGGCCGAACTGCGGCATGTCGGGCCACCCCCGGCAGGAGACGAGGTTGCCGTCCACGACGTCGGGAGCGTCGATGACCGTCGCGCCCGCGTTCTCCATGTCACCGGTGATGGGAGGAAAACACGCCGTCTTCCGGCCCTTCAGCAGCCCGTACACCGCCGGCACCTGCGCGCCGTGGCACACCAGCGCGATGGGGAGGTTGCGGGCGAAGAAGTGCTCGGTGATGCGCCTGACGTCGGCGTCGACCCGGATCCACTCGGGGGCGCGTCCCCCGGGGATGATGAGGGCGTCATAGCGCTCGACGTCGACGTCGGCCCAGGGCACGTCGACCGGCAGCTTGCGGCCGTTCTTCTCCACGTAGGCGTCGGAGTTCGGGTCGAACTCGTGGATGACCAGTTGCACGTCGCGCATCGTCCGTGACGTGACGTCGACGTCCCAACCCCCCTCCTGCACGCGGTAGTAGGGATACATGGTGTCGAGCTCCTCGGCGGCGTCGCCGGTCAGGAGCAGCGCTCTGGGCACCTGCTTCTCCTCGCATATGGGGACGGGTGAGGTGGATCCAATCCGATCCGATCAGGATTGAGCCAGCATTCCTGGGCCCAGCGCGCCCGTCAAGCCTCCACCGTCATTCCGTCCGCGTGCTCGATCTCGTTGAACAATCGTCGGAAACGCTCACCGGATCGAAGGATGTGCCGCCGCATCGCGTAGGCGGCCGCGTCGGGGTCACGCGCGGCGATCGCGGCCACGACGTCCTCGTGCTCGGCCATGGCCAGGTGAGTGACCTGGGTGTCGTGGTGCAGCCGGAAGAGGTGCACGTGGCTGTGCAGGCGAGCGAGCGTTTCACGGATGACCAGGTTCTCCGCGCTCAGGGCGACGAGATCGTGGAAGGCCGCGTCGCGTAGCCCGAAGGCGCCGTAGGCCAGGGGCCCGCTGCCCCCCTCCAGCTCCGCCATCTCCTCCAGCATTCGCCGCAGACCCGCCACCTGCTCCGAGGATGCGCGTTCGGCGGATCGGCGCGCCGCCGCCGGCTCGAGGAGCAGGCGGACCTCGAGCATGTCCTCGAACCGGTGACGGGTTATCTGGGGAGGAATGCGGTAGCCGGCATGGGGCACCCGCACGACCAGGCCCTCGGCCTCCATCCGGTTCAGAGCGTCCCGGATCGGCGTCTGCGAGACCCCCAACTCCCGGGCCAGGACGTCGATCGTGACGCGGGAGCCAGGCTCGATCCGTAGCGACATCAGCTGTCCGAGCAGCGTGTCGTACACCTCGTCGGCAAGCCGGCCGCCAGATCTTCCCGCCGGCGATCCGCCCCTCACGGCCCTGCGGCCCCGCGCGATCATCGCTTCGTCGTCCATCGTGAGGTGAGGTCCCTTCCTGCGCCTTCGCGAAACTATTGACATCAGTCACAACGCTCCGGCATGCTGACGCCCCCACGCGATCGTATAGGAAAAGCGGCGCACATCCGCCATCCCGCACATCGCGGCACCACCGCCACCGCTCCACTTCGATCACCTGAAACTCCCACGAGCATGCTCGACGTCCCGCTCGGGTCGTCACCGGGTCGCAGCTGAACCGAAGGACCTCTCGACGGCAGGCAGACCCGGCACATCGCGGCGTACTCGTGACGCCGGTCCGCGGGTCGGTCCCCGCGGCAGCCCGGCAACGCGCCTGAAGAACCCAGCAACTGCTCGGCGAAGCACATAGCGAGGCCTTGAGAGTCCCGACCCGGAAAGCAGGCATAAGATGCGGTACCTGAAGCGAATAGGACGATTGTCCGGTCCCGGCCGAAAGGCACAGCTGGCGACGATGGCCATGCTGCTGGTGGCAACGACCGCGACGGCGTGCGGCGGCGACGGCAAGGACGAGGGCGAGAAGGCGAGCGCGCCCAAGGCGCCGGCGACCATCCCGGAGCTCACCAAGGATCCGCTGACCCTCAGCTTCATCTGGTTCGACTGGCCGCCCGCGAAGGCGCTGGAAGCCTTCGCGAACGCGGAGTACAAGAAGGAACGGCCGAACGCGACCATCAAGGTCAACACCGTGCCGAACGCGAACTGGCACGACGCCATGTTCACCCAGTTCGCGGCGCGAAAGACCGACTTCGACATCGCGATCCTGGACTCGCAGCACATCGGCGAGGCCGTGACGAACGGCAACATCCTCGACATCACCGACTTCGTCAAGAAGAACATCGACGTCACCGCCTACGACCCGTACCTCCTGGCGGCCTACGGCCAGTACCCCCAGGCGGAGACCGGCAAGCGCGACGAGAACGCCAGCCTGTACGGACTACCGCTGCTCGGCGACACCTGGACGATGATCTACCGCAAGGACCTGATCGGTGACAAGCCGCCGCAGACCTGGGACGAGATGATCGCAGCCGCCGCGAAGTGCCAGGCGGACAACCCTGGCGTCAGTGGGCTGGCTTTCCACCAGGCCAACGGCTCGGACGCCGCGGCCGTCACCTACAACACGGTGAACGGCGTCTACGGCGGCAACCTCTGGGACGCCAAGACGCGCAAGATCGAGGGCATCCTCAACGACGCCGCAGGCCAGGAGGCGATGGACGTCCTGGTCAACAAGATGAAGCCGCTGACCGCCAAGGGCTCCGGCAACTGGTTCATCGACGAGGTGAACGCGGCGGTCGCCCAGGGCAAGGCGTGCATCGCGTTCAACTGGATCGCCGCGAGCGGCGGCCTGCTCGACCCGAAGCAGTCGACGCTGGGCACCAGCCGGGAGCAGATTCTCGACAAGCTGGGCTTTGCCACCCTGCCGAGCCAGAAGACGAACCTGGTCCCCCTCGGCGGCATGGGGATGCACGTGTCGGCCTACTCCGCCAAGGACAACCAGGCCGAGGCCCTGAACTTCATGGAGTGGTTCGAACGGGCTGACATCCAGAAGAAGTGGGCCGCGGCTGGTGGCGTGCCGTCGCGTACGGACGCAATCCAGTCACCCGAGTTCCTCAATGCCGGGCCGTTCAACAAGGTGTACGCCGACTCGGTGCCGCGGATGCGGGACATGTGGAACGTGCCCGAGTACGCGCGCCTCGTCGACATCGAGAACACCAACGTGAACGCGGCCCTCAACGGCGCGAAGAAGCCCAAGGACGCGCTCGACGACATCGCCAAGGAGCAGCAGGGCGTGCTCGACTCCGGCAACCGCAAGGGTGGCGGCGGACTGTGAGTGACCCCGCCCCTCTGACGACCGACGATCCCGGGCAGGTGGCGTCCGCGAGGCCGCCTGCCCGGGGTCGGTCCCCTCGGCTGAGTGACCGCGGGCTCGCCGTGGCCTTCATCTCCCCCGCGATGCTGCTGCTGCTGGCCATGTCGGTGTTCCCGTTGCTGTGGGCGTTGTACCTGTCGTTCACCGACTACTCCGCCACCCGCGGGGGGCCCGCCGATTTCATCGGATTCGGGAACTACACCGCCATCCTGACGTCGGCGCAGGTCCACACGAGGGCCCTGACAACGTTGATCTACGTGGTCGGCGCGGTCGGCCTGCAGACCGTGCTCGGATTCGGTATCGCCTACCTGATCTCACGGCGCACGCACGGGCGCGGGGTGCTGACCACCCTGTTCCTGGTGCCGATGATGCTGTCGCCGGTCGTGGTCGGGTTGTTCTGGCGATTCATGCTCGACGCGCAGTTCGGCGTGGTCAACAGCATGCTCGGCTCGATCGGCCTGGGGCAGGTGGAGTGGCTCACCCGCCAGCGGACGGCACTGCTGTCCCTGATCGTGGTGGACACCTGGCAGTGGACGCCGTTCATCATGCTCATCGCACTCGCGGGCCTCACCGCGGTTCCCAAGTACCTCTACGAGGCCGCCTCGATCGACCGGGCGTCCGAATGGTTCCGGTTCCGCACCATCACGCTTCCACTGGTGTGGCCGCTGCTCCTCATCGCCGTGATGTTCAGGGCCATCGAGGCGTTCCGGCTGTTCGACCTCGTCTACATCCTCACCAACGGAGGCCCCGGCGTCTCTACCGAGACGTTGTCGTTCCACATCTACAAGGTCGCGTTCCTGGGCTTCAACACCGGAACCGCTTCGGCGTACGGAATCCTCATGGTCCTCGTCGTCATCGTCCTCACGCAGTTCTACCTGCGCTATTTGAACAAGCTCAAGGAGGGCTGATGGCCGTCTCCGTCGACGATGCAGTGGCCACGGGTCCTGCCCGGGATCACATGCCCCCCGCGCGCCGCTTCGGCAGCCGAGGCCGCTCCGTGCTGGAGGTCGCGCTGCTGACCGCGCTGGCCGTCGTGATGCTCTTTCCGGTGCTGTGGATGATCGAGACGTCCATCAAGGAGAACCGGGACGTCTACGCCATCCCGGCCAAGTTCTTCGACTTCAAGATCACTCTGATCCATTACAAAGACGTGTTCGTTTCCCCCGGCGGCGGTCGCTCGGCCCTGTCCGTCGCGTTCCTCAACTCCGTCGTGGTGGCCGGCGCCTCCACGGTGCTGGCCACCGTGCTGGGGGTCCCGGCTGCCTGGGCCTACTCCCGCTTCGCGGTGAAGGCCAAGAAGGACCAACTGTTCTTCATCCTGTCCACGCGCTTCATGCCGCCCGTGGTGGTCGTGATCCCGATCTTCCTCATGTACCGCCAGGTCGGACTCATCGACAACAAGATCGGCCTGATCCTCATCTACACCGCGTTCAACGTCCCGTTCACGATCTGGATGATGAAGGGGTTCGTCGACGAGGTGCCCGCGGAGTACGAGGATGCCGCCATGCTCGACGGCTACACCCGTCTGCAGGCGTTCCGGCGCTTCACCCTTCCCCTGCTCGTGCCCGGCATCGCCGCGACGGCGGTCTTCGCCCTCATCTTCTCGTGGAACGAGTTCGTGTTCGCCACCTTCCTCACCTCCAGCGACGACGTCCGGACGGCCCCACCCGCTATCGCCGGCCTGATCGGCGGCACCACCACGGACTGGGGTCTCGTGGCCGCCGCCTCCGTGGTGTTCGCCCTACCGGTGCTCGTCTTCGCGTACCTGGTGCGCAAGCACCTCATCGCCGGCGTGACGCTCGGGGCGGTGCGACGCTGATGGCGGGCATCGAGGTGACCGCGCTGCACAAGCGCTACCCGGACGGGACGGTCGCAGTCGAACACGTGGACCTGTCCATCGGCCACGGCGAGCTGTTCGTGATGCTCGGTCCTTCGGGGTGCGGCAAGACGACCACCCTGCGGGCCATCGCCGGCCTGGAGCGGCAGACGACGGGCGACATCCGCATCGGCGACACGCTGGTCAACGACCTGCCCCCCGCCGAGCGCGACATCGCCATGGTGTTCCAGTTCTACGCCCTCTACCCGCACCTGAAGACCCGCGACAACCTGGCGTTCCCACTGCGGGCCGAGGGACTGCCCAAGCAGGAGGTGCACGAGCGGGTCAACGAGGCAGCCCGGCTGATGCAGCTCGGTCCGCTCCTGGACCGGCGACCCCGCCAGCTCTCCGGCGGCGAGCAGCAGCGCGTCGCGCTCGCCCGCGCCCTGGTGCGGCGACCGCGCGCCTTCCTCATGGACGAGCCTCTCACCAACCTGGACGCGGAGCTGCGGGCGGACATGCGCACGGAGATCAAGCACCTGCAGGGCGAACTGGGCGCCACGATGGTCTACGTCACCCACGACCAGGTCGAGGCGATGTCGCTCGGTCACCGGATCGCCATCCTCAACAAGGGTCGCGTCGAGCAGATCGGCACACCGTTGGAGGTCTACGACCGTCCGGCGAGTCTCTTCTGCGCCGCATTCATCGGCTCCCCGCCGATGAACCTCATCGAGGTGGAGGTGGCCGACGGGAAACTGCGCGGTCAGGGCGGACTGACCCTCACGCCACCGCCGGGTCTGCCGCGCGACCGTCCCCTGGTCGCGGGCGTCCGGCCGGAGGCGCTGGAAGTCACCGAACCAGGGGCGGAACGCTCGATCCCGGCCCGCGTGGTCTCGGCGGAGTGGCTGGGCGACGAAATCATCTACGTGGTCGACCACGGCGGCCAGCGCGACGTACGGGTGCGGATGCCACCGACGGTCCGTTTCGCCGCTGACGCAACCGTCGGGTTGCGGCACACCGGCGGGACCCCGGCGGTCTACGACGTGAGCACGGAAGAGCTGGTGGCCTGATGGGAACCGTGGCAGCGCACGGGCTGCGCAAGTCCTTCGGAAAAGTCCAGGCCCTCGACGGGGTGACGCTGGACGTGCCGGACGGTTCGTTCTTCGTCGTGCTCGGGCCCTCCGGCGCGGGCAAGACGACGACGCTGCGAGCGATCGCCGGCCTTGACAAGCTTGACGCCGGGTCGGTGCATCTGGACGGCAGGGACGCGACCGGTGACACCCCGGCCGCACGCGACCTGGCCATGGTCTTCCAGAGCTACGCCCTCTACCCGCGACACACGGTGTACGAGAACATCGCTTCGCCGCTGCGGGCCCGTCGCTGTTCGTCGAGCGAGATCGCCGCCGCCGTCGAGCAGATGTCGAACCTGCTGCACATCGAGCGGTTGCTGCAACGTCGTCCGGCGCAGTTGTCCGGTGGTGAGATGCAGCGCGTCGCCCTGGCCCGGGCGCTGGTCCGTCGTCCGCGCGCGTTCCTGATGGACGAGCCGCTGACGAATCTCGACCTCAAGCTCCGCGTCGAGATGCGCACCGAGCTCACCCGCATCCACCGCAGCCTCGGAGCGACGTTCGTGTACGTGACCAACGACCAGGTCGAGGCCCTGTCCATGGCCGACCAGGTCGCGGTCCTGAAGGAGGGGACTGTGCAACAGGTCGGAACACCGACCGAGGTGTACGAGCGCCCAGCCAACCAGTGGGTCGCGGGATTCGTCGGGAGCCCGCCGATCAGCCTGCTGGCCTGCCGCGCCGAGGGAGATCGGCTGGTCGGTGCCGAAGGCTGGACGCTGCCGCGCCCCCGCTGGACCACGGCCGAGGACGGTCGTGAGCTGATGCTGGGCCTGCGGTCGGAGGACCTGTCGGTCGAGCAGCGTGGCGACGCGTCGTTGTCGGGTGAGCTCTACGGGCTTGAGCCGCTCGGTGACCGGACGGTGGTCGACGTCCGGATCGGGACGGAGATCATCAAGGTCAAGGCCCGCCCCACCGTCACGGGTACGCCGGGCGAGCGGGTGGTCGTCACCGTCGACCTGGACCGTGCGCACCTGTTCGATGCGGGCACCGGGGTGTCGCTGTCCGAGGCCGGGCGGTAACCCCGCCGGGCGGCGACGGCGAGATGCGCCCGTACATGGCAGTCGTGGCCCGCCTCGCCTCGCAATGAGGCGGGTCACCCGTCCGTCTACGCGCACAGCGCGATCGCTGCGGCACGCCGGACATCACGAGGAAGATCACAGGAGGCGACGCGATGAGTGACCCGATGAACGTGCTGGCCCCCGAGCACCGGCGGCTCCGGATCGGCGACGCCTGGCGCGACGCCGCAAGCGGAGCCACCTTTGCCGTGGAGGACCCGGCCACCGGCAAGACCATCGCCGAGGTGGCGGACGCTGACGTCGGTGACGGGCTCGCCGCCCTGGACGCGGCGAGCGGGGCGATGGCGCAGTGGGCGGCTACCCCGCCACGGAAACGGTCAGAGTTGTTGACCGCGACGTACCGGGCCCTGACCGAGCGATCCGAGGAGATCGCCCGGCTGATCACGCTGGAGATGGGCAAGCCTCTCCCCGAGGCTCGGGGAGAGGTGGCCTACGGTGCCGAGTTCTTCCGTTGGTTCGCGGAGGAGGCGGTGCGCGTCGAGGGGCGCTACAGCATCGCTCCCGCGGGCGGATATCGCATCCTCACCGTGCCGAAGCCGGTCGGGCCGTGCGTCTTCGTGACGCCGTGGAACTTTCCGTTGGCCATGGGTGCCCGCAAGATCGCTCCTGCGCTGGCGGCCGGCTGCACGACGATCACCAAGCCAGCAGGTCAGACGCCGCTCACCATGCTGCTCCTGGCCCGCATCATGGAGGAGGTCGGCGTTCCTCCGGGCGTCGTCAACGTGGTGACCACCAAGCGTTCCGGCAAGGTGGTCTCCGCGCTGCTGGCCGACAGCCGGACCCGCAAGCTGTCCTTCACCGGGTCGACCCAGGTCGGGCGCGTTCTGCTGCGACAGGCCTCGGAGAATGTGCTGCGCACGTCGATGGAACTGGGCGGCAACGCCGCCCTGATCGTGTGTGCCGACGCTGACCTGGACGTGGCGGTCGACGGCGCCATGGTGGCCAAGATGCGCAACATCGGGGAGTCCTGCATCGCGGCCAACCGGATCTACGTCGAGGAGCCGGTGCGCGAGGAGTTCACGGCGCGCTTCGCCGAGCGGATGGCTGCTCTCTCGGTGGGCCATGGTCTCGACGACGGCGTGAACGTCGGGGCGTTGATCGACGAGGCCTCGGTCACCACGATCGACGGGCTCGTCGCCGATGCGGTCGATCGCGGCGCCCGGGTCCTGGTGGGCGGCGAGCGTCCCGATGGGCCGGGCCACTTCTACCCGCCCACGGTCCTCGTCGACGTGCCCGAGGATGCCCGGATGCTCCAGGAGGAGATCTTCGGCCCGGTGGCGCCGATCATCTCGTTCACCTCTGACGACGAGGTGATGGCGAAGGCCAACGACACCGAGCACGGCCTGGCCGGTTACGTCTTCACCCGTGACCTCCAGCGGGCGCTCCGATTCGCCGAAGGGCTGGATACGGGGATGCTCGGCGTCAACCGTGGTCTGATCTCCGATCCGTCAGCTCCGTTCGGCGGGGTGAAGCAGTCCGGGATCGGCAAGGAGGGGTCGCACGAGGGCGTCCTCGAGTACCTCGACCTCACCTACGTGGCGATCGATCTCCCGTGACCGGCCTGCTGCCCCGGACGCCCGCCGCGCGTGTCCGCGCCGCGCGGGCGGCCAACCTCGCCGACGCCGTCCCGGTCCCGCAGGTGACCTGGACGTCCACCCAGCACATCGCCGCCGACGTTCCGGAGAGGCACCGCCATGCTTGAGACCGTCCGCGGACCACGCCAGCTGATAGTGGGCGAAGGTGTCGCCCAGAACATCCCCCGAGTGGTGGCCGAGAGTGGCTCGCGAGTCCTCATCGTGACCGACCAGGTTCTCCTGGGGCAGCCGGGCGTGGCCGAGATCGTGGCCGCCGTGCGGGAGAAGGTCGAGGCCGTCGAGGTGTTCTCCGACGCGACCTCAGACGTGCCTCTCTCCGATGTCGCCCTGGCCGTCTCGGCCGCCGCCGAGGTGAACGCCGACGTGATCCTCGCCGTCGGGGGTGGCACGGTGATCGACCTCGCCAAAATCGTCGGCGTCATCCGCCGCCACGGTGGAACGCCGCGTGACTACTACGGCGAGTCGAGGGTGCCGGGGCCGACGATTCCTCTCGTCGCGGTCCCGACGACGTCCGGCACCGGTTCCGAGCTCACACCCGTCTCGGTGTTGACCGACCCGGACCGCGAGCTGAAGGTGGGGGTCAGCAGCGTCCACATCGTCCCCGACTTCGCCATCATCGACCCCGAACTCACCTACACCTGCCCGGCGACCGTCACCGCCCACTCCGGTATCGACGCGTTCTGTCACGCCGTGGAGAGCTACACCGCGCGGCCCCGGCCCCACGGACCGCGCGACCCGGTGGAGCAGGTGTTCCTCGGCCGCAACCCGATCACCGACCACTACGCGCTCCGCGCCGCCGAACGGAT
Source organism: Micromonospora sp. NPDC047756 (assembly GCF_055587245.1). Lineage (NCBI taxonomy): Bacteria > Bacillati > Actinomycetota > Actinomycetes > Micromonosporales > Micromonosporaceae > Micromonospora > Micromonospora sp. NPDC047756. The sequence continues at coordinate 117,060 of NZ_JBVJGQ010000007.1, read as the reverse complement.
CGCCCGTAGCTTGCGCCGGGTGGTCAGGGACGGAAGCGACACGGCCGCGCGCGCGGACATGTCCTACGGATCCATGCTCGCCGGGATCGCTTTCTCCCACGCGGGTAACGCGGCCCCGCACGCTCTCCAGTACCCCATCGGCGCAGCCACGCACACGCCGCACGGCCTGGGCGTCGGACTACTACTGCCCTACGCGCTGGACGCGGCCAGGGATGCCATCGGTGACCGGTTGGCCATCCTCGCCCGGGTGTGCGGGCTCGACGTCGCCGACGCCTCCGACGCCGAGGCCGCGGACACGTTCCTCGCCTGGCTCGACGGGCTCCTCGCCGACATCGGCATCCCTGCCACTCTGGCGGACATCGGCGTGGCGCGCGCCGACCTCCCGCGCTTCGCGGAGATGGCCAGCGGGGTCACCCGCCTGATCCAGAACCACCCCGGCCCGAGCGACACCGCCAGCCTGACCGCGATCCTCGAAGCGGCCTGGACCGGAGACCGGACCCGGCAGACGCTGGCTGCGAGCAGAGAGTGACCGGCCCTTCCGAGACGACGACTTCCCCGCTCTATCCGGGGTGTCGGAATGCTCGGCGGCCATCGACCGGCGTGGGTGCTAACGTCCCCGGGTGACCGCCATCTGGGGCACCGACGCACAGGGCAGCTGGCAGCCGCTTGCGGCAAGTCGGTACCCGGCGGAGCAGGCCCTGCACGACCTGGTCGCTGAGGGCCCGCAGATGCTTCCACTGTCCGGAGCTCCGCGCCTGACAGTGCTCGGGACGGAAGTGCAGCTCGGTACCGGCCGCGCTGACGTCGTGGCCGTGGAGTCCTCAGGGCGGCTGGTCGTCATCGAGGTCAAGCTCGCCGGAAACCCCGAGGCGCGACGGGCAGTGGTCGCTCAGGTCTTCTCCTACGCGGCGTACCTGCAAGGACTCGACCCTGACTACCTTGAGTCGGCCACCCTCGTCACACACCTGGCACGACGCAGAGTCACGAGCATCGCGGAAGCCGTCCGCAACGACGACCAGGAGGGATCAGTCGACCCCGCGTCGTTCGCCGACGGGCTCGCCCGTAGCCTCGCGGACGGAGCATTCCGCCTGGTGATTGTGCTCGACAGTGTGCCTGACGAGCTGGTGCAGCTGGTGGGCTACCTGGAGCTGATCACAGACAGGGTCGTTATCGATCTCGTCACCGTCACGGCGTACGACGTCGGGCAGTCGCGAGTCCTGGTACCCCAGCGCATCGATCCCGGCCGCCGCGCGGCGGAGCTGTCCGAAGCCGAGGCCGCCGCCCGGCAGGCCAACGCGCCGCAACCAGGCTCGGCTGACTTCCGTAGCGCTGCGGCGAAAGCACCGACGGAGCACCAGCAGATGCTGGCGCGACTCATCGACTGGGCGGAAGCCCTTGACGCGAAGCACCTGATCTCACTGTTCAGCTACAGCGGCAAGAACGAGATCACCACCTTGCTGCCGCGTCTGACTCGCAGCGGTTCAGGGCTTGTGACGATCTACTGCGCGCCGGGGGCCGCATACCTTCAACTGTGGCCGTCCGTTTTCAACCGCCTCGCACCCAACGCCATACCGCTGGTGGAGCAGGAGCTCGGCGGGCCGATCAGAAACGGGCAACGCATCAGCGCCGTTTCCGACAGCCTCCTCGAGGCGCTCGCGTCCGCCTACTACGAGGCGAACGGCCAGCGTACGTCGACCTCTTCGTGACGTTGCCCGACATGCCGCCAGCGCGACGACGTCGGCCTGCCGCTGCGGCGCGACATCGCCGAGGATCTTCATCACAGGCGGGTACGGCGCGCGCCCGTTGACCTCTGCGGGCTACCTGGCGACGATCATTCGTACCACCCGTACGCCGGCAGAGCGCAACCAATCCGACACCGAGAGGCCTACCCGTCGGCCCGGCATGCGACGCTCAAGGTCCACGACCAACGGGCCACGCCGTTGTAGCCCCCGGACACCACCGCCGTCGCCGCACACGTCCTGGCAGGACAGTCCGCCCCCCACTCCCACACCCCTTGTGCCCGGAGGAACGCAGACATGGACCACGCTTCTCAGCTCATTCAGGAGCGGAGTGCCCCGCCGGCCACGCTGGTGATTTTCGGTGCCTCCGGTGACCTGACCCGGCGTAAGCTGCTGCCCGCGATCGAGAGCCTGGCTCGGCACGAGCGGCTCCCGGACCAGTTCGCGCTGGTCGGCGTCGCGCGTACGTCGATGACCGACGAGCAGTTCGCCGAGAGCGCCCTCGGCGCACGTACCCTCGCCAGCAAGCGCCAGCTCCAGAGCGGCGTGCGGTACGTGGCCGGCGGCTACGACGACCCGGAGACCTACAAGCGGCTCGTGGAGACCCTCGACGAGCTGGACGCACAGCGGGGTACGGCTGGCAACCGGCTCTTCTACCTGTCCACTCCGGCCGGGGCCTTCGAGCCGGTGATCAACGGACTGGCGGGTGTCGGGCTCAACCAGCCACGTGAGGGCTCGTTCTCCCGCCTGGTCATCGAGAAGCCGTACGGACGCGACCTGGCCACGGCCCGCGAGCTCGACGGTGTGGTGCACAGTGCGTTCGACGAGCACCAGGTCTTCCGTATCGATCACTATCTGGGCAAGGACACCGTCCAGAACGTGCTGGCGCTGCGCTTCGCGAACTCGATCTTCCAGCCGATCTGGGATCGCTCCTGGGTCGATCACGTGCAGATCACCGTCGCCGAGACCCTCGGCGTCGGCAGCCGCGGCGGCTTCTACGAGGATGCCGGCGCGATGCGGGACATCGTGCAGAACCACGTGCTCCAGGTCCTCGCGCTGGCGCTGATGGAGCCACCGGCGTCATTCGAGGCTGAGGGCCTGCGCAACGAGAAGGTGAAACTGCTGCAGGCGATCCGGCTCCCCACCGACCGGGACATCGCCGAGGCCGCGGTCCGGGGACAGTACACCCGGGGTGGCACCCGCGAGGAGCTGATGGCCGGCTACCGCGAGGAGACCGGCGTCGACCCTCTGTCGCGGACCGAGACCTACGCCGCCATGCGACTCAACGTGGACAACTGGCGCTGGGCCGGGGTGCCGTTCTACGTGCGCACCGGCAAGCGCCTGCCGGCCCGGCTCACCGAGGTGGCACTGCAGTTCCAGCGTCCGCCGCACCTACCGATCCCGACCGACCAGCTCACCGGCCTCGATGCTGACGCGCTGATCCTGCGGATCCAGCCCAACGAGGGCATCTCGCTGCGCTTCGGCGCCAAGGTGCCGGGCCACTCCTTCCGGGTCCGCACCGCCACGATGGAGTTCTCCTACGACCAGACGTTCGTCGAGGAGTCCCCGGAGGCGTACGAACGTCTGCTCCTGGACGCGCTGATCGGTGACGCCTCGCTGTTCATCCGCAGCGACGAGGTGCAGCAGTGCTGGCGGATCGTCGACCCGATCATCGACCACTGGAAGAAGGACAACTCGCCGATCCCCACCTACGAGGCCGCCTCCTGGGGGCCGACCGACGCCGATCGGCTCATCGGCCGGAACGGCCGCAAGTGGCGCAACTCCGCGTGACCCTGCCACACCGAGTGTGACCGCGCTGCCGGGCCCGATCGCTGGGTCTGACCATCGACGCGCGGCGCGGTCCTCTCGGTGCCCGGCGGGCATCGTGCTTTTCCAGGGCCGGAGGATCTGACCGCCGCATCGCCGGTAACCCTGGCCGACCTACCGCACCGACACACCCTCGCCGAGGTGGAGCTGACGCGAGGCGCCGGCCGCCGCCGCCCGTGCTGCCTCCGGGCTGGACGCGGCAAGGGCCGCCTCGGCGATCTGGCGGCACTCGTCCAGGGTGTGCGCGGCCAGGGACTCGCGCACCGCCGGGATGCTGCGGGGCGCCATGGACAGGCTGGTGATGCCCAGACCGGCCAGCACCAGGGCGAACCGCGGATCCGCTGCGGATTCTCCACACACGCCGACTGGTTTGCCCGCCTCGACGCCCGCTGCCGCGCAGGCGGCGAGGAGCGCGATCAACGCGGGCTGCCACGGGTCGAGCAGGTCGGCGAGGTCGCCGCACATACGGTCCGCGGCGAACGTGTACTGGCTGAGGTCGTTGGTGCCGACGCTGAGAAAGTCCGCGTGGCGCAGCACCTGGTTGGCGCGCAGGGCCGCGGCCGGCACCTCGATCATCACGCCGGCGGTCGGCAGGCCGTGTTCGCGGCAGGTTTCGGTGAACGCTGCCGCCTCCGTCGCCGTGGCGACCATCGGCGCCATCACCCAGACGTCGGCGTCGGTCGCGGCAGCCGCCGCCGCGATAGCGGCCAACTGCGCGGTGAGTACGGACGGTGCCTGCCGCGCGACCCGCAGACCACGGATGCCCAGTGCGGGGTTGGGTTCCTCGGTCAGCCGCAGAAACGGCAGCGGCTTGTCGGCGCCGGCGTCCAGGGTGCGTACAACGATCTTGCGGCCGGGCAGCGCGGCGAACACGTCGCGGTACGCGGCGACCTGTTCCTCGTACGACGGCGGGTCGCTGCGGTCGAGGTAGAGCAGCTCGGTGCGGAACAGGCCGACTCCTTCCACCTCGCCGGTGAGGTCGCGGGCGGAGCCGATGTTGGCCAGTAGCGCGACGGGATGACCGTCCGCGGTCCGCCCGGGGCCCTGGGAGCGGGCGCGGCGTTCGATCTCGGCGAGCCGCTCCGCGTTGACGGCGGTCACCGTGTCCGCGGAGACGCCGGCCACCACGACACCGCTCGTGCCGTCGAGACTGGCCAACGCGCCGTTGGTCACGTCCAGGATGCCCGCGCAGCGGACCACGGCCGGGATACCGAGTGTCCGGGCCAGGATCGCGGTGTGGCTGGTCGGCCCGCCCTCGGCAGTGATCAGGCCCAGCACCAGGCCGGGTTCGAGGCCGGCGGTGTCGGCGGGCGCCAGGTCGCGGGCGATGAGCAGGTACGGATGGCCAGGGTCCGGCACGCCCGGCATGGGCTGCCCCAGGCATGCCGCGACGAGGCGGTCCCGCAGGTCGTCGAGATCGCTGATCCGCTCGGCGAGGTACCCGCCCGCGGCTTCGAAGGCGGCCCGGTGTTCGGCGAGCACGTCGGTGAGCGCGTGCGGGGCGTCCGCGCCGCCGTCGATGGCGATGTCGGCCGCGTCGATGAGCGTCTCGTCCTGCGCCATCATGACCTGCGCGCGCAGGACCTCGGCGGCGGTCGCGTCCAGGGCGGTGTCGGCGCGCCGGGTCAGGTCGGCGGCGACGGCGACGACCGCGGCCCGGACGGCGACCTTCTCGGCTTCGGGATCAACGGTTTCCGCCAACGGCGGCAGGGCCGGAGGTGGGGCCAGCCGGTGGACCGGCCCCGCCGCACCACCGGGGCTGGCCCCGATCCCTCGAAGTTCACGCATCGAGATCGCGTTCGAGGAGGTCGGCCAGAGTGTCGACGGCGGCCTGGGCGTCGTCGCCGTCGGCCTCCAGGGTGACCTCGGTGCCCTTCTTGGCGCCGAGCGACAGCACGCCGAGCATGCTGCGGGCCGGCACGGGTTTCTTGTCGCCGGTGCGGATGGTGACCAGCACCGGCTGCTTCGCCGCCTCGGCGACGAACAGCGCCGCCGGGCGGGCGTGCAGCCCGCTGGCGGAGCCGACGAGGACTGTTCTGCTGGGCAACGGATCCCCCTAGGGTTCGATCGTCACCTTGATCGCTTCGCCGCGCGCCACGATGCCGAAGGCGTCGAGGGTGCGGTCGAGCGGCAGGCGGTGGGTGATGAGGTCGGCGACCGGCACGGCGCCGCTGGCGATGAGTCGGAGCGCTTCCTTGTTGTGCTCCGGGCTGGACCCGTTGGCGCCGACGATGGTCAGCTCGCGGTAGTGCACGAGGTTGGAGTCCAGGGAGATGACCGGCTTGTCCTTCGGCAGACCGCCGAAGAAGCTGATCCGGCCCTGGCGGGCGGACATCTGCACCGCCTGCTCCTGGGCGACGCCGGCGGCCGTGGCGGTGATGACGACGTCGGCACCCCGACCTTCGGTGAGCTTGAGCACCGCGTCGACGACGTCGGTCTCGGCGCCGCAGATCGCCGCGTCCGGCTGGACCAGGTTGGCGGCCAGGTCGAGGCGTTCGCGGTTGAGGTCGACGAGGAACACCCGGGCCGCGCCGCGGGAGCGGGCCAGGCGCACATGCAGGCAGCCGATCGGCCCGGAGCCGACGACGACCACGTCGTCGCCCTCCCCCACACCCGCGAGGTTCTGGCCGTTGAGGACACAGGCGAGGGGCTCGGCGACGGACGCCTCGGCGAAGCTCAGCCCCTCGGGGATGCGGTTGAGCCCGTCGACGGCGAGGACGTTGTGCGGCACGACCAGGTATTCGGCGAACCCGCCGTCGAAGTGGTATCCCATCGACACCTGGTTGGGGCACACGGTCATCCGGCCGCGCCGGCACTCGGCGCACGTACCGCACGGGATGGCGGCGATGACCTGAACCCGGTCCCCCGGCCGCCAGCCCGTGACGTCGTCACCGACGTCGCTGATCTCACCGGCGATCTCGTGGCCCATGACGCGCGGCGGGGCGATGTGGTGGTGGCCGAAGCGGGAGATCTTCACGTCGGTGCCACAGGTGGAGCAGGCGCGGACGCGAATCTTCACCTCGGCGGGGCCCGGTGTGGGCTCGGGCGCGTCCTCGATGCGGACGTCACCGGGCGCGTGGAATCGAACGACCTTCACGAGGGCTTCCCTTCGAGGATGGTGATGACGTCGTCGACGCTCGTCGACTCGCGTAGCTGCTGCGCCTGGGCGGAGTCCATCAGCACCGAGGCGAGCTGGGCGAGGATGTCCACGTGCCCGTCGCCGGCAGCGGCGATGGCGACGCAGACCCGCACGTCGAAGCCGTCCCAGTCGACGCCGTCGGGGAAGCGCAGCACCGCGAGGGCGTCGCGCTGGACGGACTCCTTGCTGTTCAGCGTGCCGTGCGGAATGGCGACGCCCTCTCCGATGTACGTGGAGACGCTCTGCTCGCGGGTGAGCATCGCGTCGACGTACGCCGGGGCGACCGCGCCGATCTCGACGAGTACCGCGCCGCAGCGGCTGATCGCCTCGTCCCGCGATCCGGCCCGCTCGTCGAGCCGGATCGCATCACGGGCCAGCAGCTCAGCCACTCAGCTCACCACCACGCTGTACCGCGTTCACGACCCTGGTGACGGCCGGGTCGCCGATGAACACCTGGATCGGCACGATCACCGTGTCGGGTGCGCTGACCCGGGCCCGCGCGGCGAGCCCCTGGTGGCAGACGACCACGTCCGCGTCCGCCGGGATCGAGTTGACCGGCGTGTGCTCGACGGTCACCGCGTTCTTCGCCAGTTGCCGCCGAAGTTGGCTGGCCAGCATCACGCTGCTTCCCATGCCGGCGTCGCAGGCGACGACGACCTTCTTGATCTCGGTGCCGTTAATGGTGGGCATGGATTCAGACCTCCTGCTTTGCCGACTTGTGGAGGGTCTCGTCGGGGTCGACAGCCCCTTCCTCGTCTGGGCGGACAGCCGTCTCCTCGTCCGGGCCGACGGCATCTGCGGCAGGCTCGCCGCGGCCGAAACCGAGCAGAGCCGAGGCGACCGCGAAGGTGACGGCGGCGGCGATCACGACACCGAGGATGACCCCGAAGTGGCCGCCCTTGGGGGTGACGGCGAGGTAGGCGAAGATGCTGCCCGGCGAGGGGGTGGCGACCAGGCCGGCACCAGTGATCACGAAGGTGCCGACACCGGCCGCACCGCCGGCGATCATGGCGAGGATCAGCTTCGGCTTCATCAACACGTACGGGAAGTAGATCTCGTGGATGCCGCCGAGGAACTGCACGATGATCGCGGCCGGGGCGCTGGGGCGCAGCGCGCGGGGGCCGAAGACCATGAAGGCGAGCAGCAGACCGAGGCCGGGGCCGGGGTTCGACTCGATCATGAACAGGATCGACTTGCCCTTGTCGGCCGCCTCGGCGATGCCCAGCGGGCCGAAGACGCCGTGGTTGATGGCGTTGTTGAGGAAGAGCACCTTGGCGGGTTCGACGAGTACCGAGGTCAGCGGCAGCAGGTCCTTGCCGACGAGCCAGTCGACGCCCGAGCCGGCTTGCTTGGTGAGCCATTCGACCACGGGGCCGATGCCGTAGACGCCGCCGATGGCCATTCCGGCACCGATGATGCCGGCGCTGAAGTTGTCGACCAGCATCTCGAAGCCGGGGCGGATCCTGTCTTCGATCAGACCGTCGAAGAGCCTGAGGACATACGCCGTGAGCGGACCGATGATCATCGCGCCGAGAATCATCGGCACATCCGCGCCGACGACGAGCCCCATGGTCGCCACCGCGCCGACGACGGCACCGCGTTGGCCGTGGACCAGCCGGCCGCCGGTGTAGCCGATGAGCACCGGTAGCAGGATGCTGATCATCGGGCCGACCAGTTCGGCCAGGGTCTTGTTGGGGATCCAGCCGGTCGGGATGAACAGCGCGGTGATCAGGCCCCAGGCGATGAACGCGCCGATGTTGGGCATGACCATCGCGGCCAGGTAGCCGCCGAGGCGTTGCACAGTGGCTTTGAGGCCCTGGCCCTTCACCTCTGGTGTGTAGGAAGAGGAGGTCACGGGGGTATCTCCTTCATCGAGGGGCGGTCCGGACGGCTGCGGGGGAAGAAGCTCGTCCGGCTAGGGGTGGATGGTGACGTGGTGGCGGAGCAGGTCCGCTGGACCGGGCATCCGGCTGCCGGGCAGGCTCACCGCGGCGGCGCCCCAGGCAAGGCCTTCGGCGAGCGCGGGGGCACCCTGTGCGCCTGCGGCGAGGAACCCGGCGAGCAGCGCGTCGCCGGCGCCGACGGTGCTACGGGGTCGGGCGACCGGGCAGGTGCCGGTGCGGACCCCGTCGGCGTCGACCAGGACAGCGCCGTCGGCGCCGAGGCTGGCAACGACGGTGCCGGCGCCCCATGCCCGCAGGCGCTGAGCGGCATCGACCACATCGCCGAGGTCCTTCAGCGGGGTGCCGACCACGTCGGCCAGTTCGTCGCGGTTGGGCTTGAGCAGGGTCGCCCCGGCAAGGGCGGCCTCGCGCAGGGCAGGACCGCTGGTGTCGACGGCGACCCGGACGTCGGCGGCGCGCAGCTTCCGGCACACCTGCGCGTAGGCGTCGGCGGGCAGACCGGGCGGGACGCTGCCGCACAGCACGACCCAGTCGGCGTCGCTGGCACGGGCGAGCACACTGTCGATCACTTCGTCGAACTCGGCGCGGCACAGGGTCGGGCCGGGCTCGTTGATCTTGGTGACCGTGCCGTCGGGCTCGGCCAGGGTGATGTTGGAACGGGTCCTTCCGGCGATCGAGACCGCGAGAACCTCCACGCCCTCCGCCTTGAGGAGGCGGATGAGCTGGTTTCCCTCGTCGCCGCCGGACGGCAGCACCGCCACCGACGGCACGCCGTTGGCCAGCAGGGCACGAGACACGTTGACCCCCTTGCCGCCGGGGTCGAGGTGAGCGGTGGCAGCCCGGATGACCTCGCCCCGGGTGAGTGAGTCGACCTCCACGGCCCGGTCGAGGCTGGGGTTGAGGGTGACGGTGACGATCATGCCCGGCCCGCTCTCATGCGCGGGCCACCCGAACGCCTGTGGACTCCAGGTCACCGACCAGGTCGAGGTCGGCACGGTTGTCGGTGATGAGCAGGTCGACGTCGGCCAGCTCAGCGAACCGGGCCAGATAGTCGTTGCCGAGCTTGGTGTGGTCGGCGACCACCACCGTGCGGCGGGCCGCACGGACCATCGCCCGCTTCACCGCCGCTTCGGACGGGTCCGGGGTGGTCAGCCCGCGCTCGACCGAGATGCCGTTGGTGCCGATGAACGCGACATCGACGTAGAGGTCCGCCAACGGTGACAGCGCCCAGTCGTCGACGGTCGCCAGGGTTTTCCCGCGGACCCGTCCACCCAACAGCAGGACGTTGAGGTTGGCATAGGTACCGAGGGTCGTGGCGATGACCGGCGAGTTGACCACGACGGTCAGCTCTCGGTCGACCGGCAGCAGTTGGGCCAGCCGGGCGGTCGTGGTGCCGGCGTCGAGGATGATCGCGCCCTCCTCCGGCACCTCGTTCAGGGCGAGTTTGGCGATGCGCTCCTTCTCCTCGATGAGCACCGCGTCACGCGCCGCCAGCGCGGGCTCGAAGCCGAGCCGTTCGACCGGGATCGCCCCACCGTGGACTCTGCGCAGCACCCCGGCTCGCTCCAGGATGGTGAGATCGCGGCGGATGGTCTCCGCGGTCACGTTGAGCCCATCAGCCAGGCCGGTCACCTCGACCCGGCCCACGTCCCGGGCGATGCGAAGGATCTCCTGCTGTCGTTCCTCGGCGTACATGTTGTTTCACCGCCGTTTCGTTTTGCTTGTGTTTTGTTTACGCCCGGCTGTGAGGGAAGTCAAGAGAGCGACCACAGAAACACACACTCGACGCGACGGTGATGAGGTCTGTGTCCCTACGACTTCGGCGTCCGGTTACGGCGGGCGTCGGCGGCAGGCGCGATGACGTACGCCGGAAAGGACCGTGGGAACGTCGAGCAGTCGGAGAACCAGGCCGCCCGGACGTTGCTGGTCGAGGCCGGGTCGACTTTCGGGGGGGTACGTCGTCCTGCTGATCGTCTTCGTGGTGGCGGGCACCATGGGGCTGTCCGTCCGGCACCGTCGACGTGACCTGGCGTTGCCGCGCGCGGTGGCGGCCACGCCGGGGCAGGTCCGCCGCATGCTGATCGCCGAGGCCATGCCGCTCGCCCTGGTCGGCTCCGCGATCGGCGGCCCGGCCGGCCTGTTGGCCGCCCACCGGGTGCACGGTGGGACCCGCCGCTCGGTGGGGTGGCCGTGCTCGGCGGCGCGACGTTGCTGGCGCTGGCGACCACCGTACGGCCGGTTCGACGGCTGCTCAGCGCCCCTCCGATCGACATCATCGGTGTGAAGGCGTAGACGCCCGGACGCGGGCGTGACGACGCGCTGCGACAGGGGTACGGGGTGGACCGCCGGCTTCGAGACCCACAGGATCTCGAAGCCGGCGGACCTGACACGGTGTGGCCCTCAGTGCGTGGTCGCCGGAGATCCACTGGACGGCGCAGAGCCACCACGCCTCCGGTGGCACCTGTTCTAGGCTTCTGCCTCGTCGAACACTCGAACAACCAGCGCGCTGATCCTGCCGAGGGCGGCGGCATCAGCTGAGCCCAGGCTGTCGAGGAGGACGTCTCGAATTTCCGCCCGCTGCGCGCGTAGCACACGCACCACGAGCAGCCGGCCTCGCGAGGTCAAGGTGGCTTCGTAGGCGCGTCGTCCCGTTGGGACACGACTCCGGGTGACCAGTTCCTGGCGTTCCAGGACGGTGAGCGTGTGGCTGACGCGGCTGGGCGAAAAGCGCAGCATGCCGGCAAGCGCTTTCAGGCCCAGCGTCTGATTCTCCGCAGCGTTGAGCAGAACCAGCAGCTTGAAATGTCCGTGCGAGATGTTGCCGTCGCGCTGAGATTGTCGTTCCAGCGCGACCTCGAGGAGGTGGGCCGCCAGCACGAAGTCCTGCCATACCGTGGCCCGGTCGAGGTCGTCGTCACGTCGCTTCGTCACGGTGTTCATTTTTGCGTCGACGCAACGGCATGTCGACCTTCCGCGCCCCTACACCATGGCGTTGCCGTTGGCGGAGGCTTCGGGGGTGACAATGTCCTGAACGACGTCCCAGTGCTCCACAATCCGTCCGTTCTCCAGTCGGAAGATGTCGACAATGGCCACCGGGTTCGGGGCCCAGCCGTGGACGATGCTGTGGGTGAAGACCAGATCGCCCTGAGCGGCAACCCGCTGCGGTTCCCAGGAGAAGCCCTCCAGCCCCGGGACGACATTGCGCAGGGTATCGAGCCCGTTGGGCATCTGCGGGCTGTGCTGGACGTACGGCTCGGCCCAGTATCGGTCGATCGCGGTGAGGTCCTTCTCCGCGAACAGCTCTCGCATTGCGGTGAGCACGATATCGGTGTTCCGCTGTGCCTGATCGTCCTGAGTGACAGGGTGCTGGGTCATTGGTCAGGCCTCCTTGATCGTTCCGACGAAGTTGTAGAGCTTGCCGCCGACGGTCACGTTCGAATAGACCGTCCCGTTCTCGAAGTCCTCCAGGTGCGTAACGGTGGCCCCGCTCGCCTCCGTCCAGGAATTCAGATAGACACCTTCACGGATCTTCTGCAGGTTCAGAGCCACCGTTTCGGCGTGACCGTCGGGCGCGAGCCCCGCGCCCTGCACCACGATGAAGCTGCCCTGGGTCGGCGAGTCAAAGGTGAACCGCACCTTCAGGTCGCCCAGGTCGAAGCGGTAGCTACGGCCTGTTAGTTGGCTGGTCATGACATGCCCTTCCGTTGCTGGCGGGTACCAGTCGTTCTGAGTTGAACCTTCAACTCATCAACGTCTTTCGGCAAGGGGTTGGGACGCAGGTCACCCAACGCTGCGAGCGCTCGTCCCGAACGCAGATCCGGGGCTTCGACGACTGGTCGGCGCATTGGCGCCCGTGATGCGCGCCCGCAGCCGATCCGCTAGTTACGCCGTGTCATCAGCGCACGTGACGCGGTGTCACTGGTCGCGGCCGACCGCCGCCGGACACTGGGGTGGTGACGGTGGGATCACCGCGCTCCACCGCGACGACGGCTGTGCCCGACAGCAAAGACAGAGGGAGGACCCGTGGCAGTAAGAGTGAGCGACGTTCCCGAGGCCAGGCGATATGAGGCTCGCGTCGACGGGGAGTCGACGGTCGCGGGCGTCGCGCAGTACATCCGCACCCCGGAACTCGTCGCGTTCGTCCACACCGAGGTCTCGCCGGCGTACGAGGGCAAGGGAGTCGGGGCAGCACTGGCCCGCGCCGCCCTCGACGAGGCCCGCGCCGCGAACCTGCTGGTCCTGGCCACCTGCCCGTTCATCGCGGGGTGGATCGCCCGGCACCCCGAATACCAGGACCTGGTGTACCAGGCCCAGAGCAGGGTCAGTGACTGAACGGCCGAGCACGGCGACGACGGAGGCCGCGATGAGCAGCGCAACCGCGAAGAAGACGTACGAGGGCAAGAAGATCACCGTCACCTTCGAGGCGGGGCGGTGCCTGCATGCCGCCGAGTGCGTCGGCGGCCTGCCGGAGGTGTTCGACACGGGCCAGCGCCCGTGAATCCGACCCGACGGCGCCGAGGCCGGGCGCGTGGCTGACGTGGTGCGTCGCTGCCCCTCGGGGGCGCTGCGGTACGAACTCGTGGACAGGGCTGCCCAGACCGGCCCACGCGGATCACACGCAACGTCATAGGACAGCTCCCCCGCTCGGCCTCGGACCGCAGGAGCTGGTCCTCCGGCAACGGCGCACGAGGGTCACCATTCCCGGTCTATCCTCGTCCCGAGGTCAGGCCAGCGACGGGAAGACAGCCCACCCGTGTCCCGGTGACCGACATCGAGGTGTGAGATGCCGTATCTGAGTCCGGTCTCAGCGCAACGCGTCGAGGGCCTCGCCGTCGCGGCTCTCGCGGTCGTCGTGACCGTCACCGCCGGGTACCCATGGTGGTCGCTGCTTGCCCTCTTCCTCGTGTTCGATGTGTCCATGCTCGGCTACCTGCGGGGGCCCCGCCTCGGGGCCTTCTGCTACAACCTGGCGCACTCCTACACGGTGCCGGTTGTGCTGGGCGCGGTAGCCGTGGCCGCGGCAGGGTTCGGTGGCGAGATCGGCTGGCTCGGAATTCTGGCCCTTGCCTGGGTGTTCCACATCGCCGTCGATCGCGGCCTCGGCTACGGCCTCAAGACGGCCGAAGGCTTCGAGCACACCCACCTCGGCTTGATCGGCAAGGCCAGGAGTCGTGGCCCGCTGTGACGGACCTTCAGACCTCGACGCTTCCAGGACCTTCCTCGGCTGTGTAGGGAATAGCGCGAGCCTCCGTGAGCGGGGTGCCTCCGGCCCTTCTGATCTTCACCATTGCCTGCGCGCGCACGGCCGTTCCAGGGAAAGCGCCGACGGCTCGCTCGAATTCGGTCCCCTGCCACGGCGGACCCTGCGGTCCGAAGGACTGATAGATCACCTGCGCCGAAAGCTGCGCCACCGCCGCGTTACCTCCGTCACTCCACTTGGCATCCGGAACATCGTTCCGTATGTTGATTACCGGAACGCCGCTCCGGTTGCTGCCCATACTGAACCGGGCGGGCTGCCACCAGACCGTGGACGTTGAACGTCCGGAGGAGGAACAGTCATGCAGTACCGCACCTTGGGTCGCACCGGCGTGCAGGTCAGCACCCTCGTACTCGGCGCAATGAACTTCGGCAGGATCGGCAACACCACCCAGCAGGACGTCGCCGCCATCGTCGATGGCGCGCTCGACGCGGGGATCAACCTCATCGACACCGCCGACGCCTACAGCGGTGGCCAGTCCGAGGAGATGGTCGGCAAGGCCATCGCCGGCCGCCGCGACGACGTCGTCCTGGCCACCAAGGCGACGCTGCCGATGGGCGACGAGCGCAACCAGCGGGGTGGCTCGCGCCGCTGGTTGGTCACCGCGCTGGAGAACAGCCTGCGCCGCCTCGGCGTCGACCACGTCGACCTCTACCAGATGCACCGGTGGGACCCGACCACCAGCGACGACGAGACGCTGTCGGCGCTGACTGACCTGCAGCGCGCGGGCAAGATCCGCTACTTCGGCTCCTCGACCTTCCCTGCCTACCGCATCGTGCAGGCGCAGTGGGCCGCCCGCGAGGGGCGTCTGAGCCGTTACGTGACCGAGCAGCCGAACTACTCGATCCTGCAGCGTGGCATCGAGACCCACGTGCTGCCCGCGACGCAGGAGTACGGCATGGGCGTGCTGGCCTGGAGTCCGCTGGCATCGGGCTGGCTGTCCGGGGCGATCCGCGCCGACCGGGAGATCAGCACGAACCGCTCGGGCTTCATGCAGCAACGCTTCGACGTCAGCATCCCCGCCAACCGCGCCAAGCTCGACGCCGTCGAGCAGCTCGCCACGGTTGCCGACGAGGCCGGCCTCAGCATGATCCAGCTCGCGCTCGGCTTCGTCACCGCGCACCCGGGCGTCACCAGCGCGATCATCGGTCCCCGCACGATGGACCACCTCAGCACGCAGCTCGCCGCCGCGGACACGGTGCTCCCGGCCGACGTGCTGGACGCGATCGACGCGATCGTGGCCCCCGGCGTCGACCTCGCCGCCCACGAGAAGAACGACACCCCGCCCGCTCTGCTCGAGCCGGCGCTGCGCCGCCGCTGATCACTCGACACGCCAGCGACCAGACGGCAGGCGGACGTAGGCCTACGCGTCCGCCTGCCGCTGACGCCGCCGCACCGCCAGACCTTCCTGGCTCGCGCCCGACGGAGGAACCGACCCCATGCCGAGCAAGCCCGCGCCCAGCTTCGGGCTCATGACCGCCCCGATGCACGTCGACTACCCCGATGTCCTGCGGGTGTGGCAGGAAGCGGACGCCATCGCCGAGATCGAGCACGCGTGGCTGTTCGACCACCTCATGCCCATCGGTGGCGATCCGGGCGGACCGGCGTACGAAGGCTGGACCTTGCTCTCCGCCCTCGCCGCGCAGACCGAGCGGCTACGCCTGGGCGTGATGGTGAGCAGCAACCGCTTCCGGCCTCCCGCGATGCTCGCCAAGATCGCCACGGTCGTCGACATCGTCTCCGGCGGGCGCCTCGACTTCGGCATCGGCGTCGGGTCGCGGCCCGATCATCCCTTCGCCCGGCGGGAGTACGCCGCGCACGGCCTGCCCTTCGCCGACACCGCCGACGCCGTGGGCAGCCTCGCCGAGGCGCTCACGGTCATTCGCCGGCTCTGGACCGGCAACGAGCCGTTCGACTTCCACGGCACGTACGTCGACCTCACCGGTGCGTTTGCCAGCCCCAAACCCGTGCAGCGCCCGCATCCGCCGATCGTGATCGGTGGCCGCTCCGCCGCCACGTTGCGGGTGGTGGCCGAGCACGCGGACATCTGGAACATCGCCAGCGGCGACGTCGACGACGCTGTCAGCCGCGGCGCCCTGCTGGAACGCTACTGCGCCGCCATCGGCCGCGACCCGGCGTCGATCACCCGCTCGATCAACCTGCCCGTCTCCTACGACCAGCCCCGGCTCACGCGTGATGCCATCGGCAGGGCGATCGGCGCCGGCATCGGGCACATCGTGCTCACACCGCCGGCGCCCTACCCGGCTGGCGTCGCGCGGTGGGTCGCCGATGAACTCATCACCCCGTCGACCGGATGACCGCATCGCGGGCCGGTCTCAGTTGATCTCGGGAGCAGACGGCCTGGGTCACCTGATTGCGGAGTGGTCGACGCGGCCGGCCACTCCGTTCAGCCAGGTGAGCGGGACGACGACCTCACGCGGTGCCGGACGGGCGTTCGCTGACCCTCTCGGCGATCGCTCGGCCCAGCTCCGCCGTCGTGCCGGTGCCCTGCAGGTCGGGGGTTAGCGGCGCCTGTCCGGGCCCGTACGCCAGGACGTCCTCGACCGCACCGAGCAGGTGGGCGGCGGCCTCCGGATGGCCGAGGTGCTCCAGCATCATCGAGCCGCACCAGATCTGGCCGATCGGGTTGGCGACACCTTCGCCCGCGATGTCGGGTGCGGAGCCGTGCACGGGCTCGAACAGGCTCGGGTGCTCACGCTCAGGGTTGATGTTGGCGCTCGGGGCGATGCCGAGTGTGCCGGTGCAGGCCGGGCCGAGGTCGGAGAGGATGTCGCCGAACAGGTTGCTGGCCACGACCACGTCGAACCACTCCGGATGGAGCACGAACTGCGCCGCGAGCGCGTCGATGTGGAACTTGTCCAGGCGAACGTCGGGGAACCGCTCGCCCATCGCGGCCACCCGCTCGTCCCAGTACGGCATGGAGATGGAGATGCCATTGCTCTTGGTGGCGGACGTCAGGTGCCGTTTCGGGCGACGGTTGGCCAGCTCGAAGGCGAAGCGCAGCACACGGTCGACGCCGATGCGCGTCATGATCGTCTCCTGCAGGACGGTTTCCCGGTCGGTGCCCTCGAAGATCCGCCCACCCACGCTGGAGTACTCGCCCTCGGTGTTCTCCCGGACGACGACGAAGTCGATGTCGCCGGGGAGCCGGCCGGCCAGAGGGCTGCGGACGCCGGGCATCAGCCGACAGGGGCGCAGGTTCACGTACTGGTCGAAGACTCGCCGGAACTGCAGGAGGCTGCCCCAGAGCGAGACATGGTCGGGTACGACTTCCGGCCAGCCCACCGCACCGAAGTAGATGGCGTCGTAGCCGCGCAGCGTCTGTTCCCAATCCGGCGGCAGCATGTCGCCGTGCCGCTGCCAGTAGTCGGCGCTGGCGAAGTCGAAGCTGTCGAAGTCGAGCCTCAGGCCGAAACGGCTCGCCGTGGCGTGCAGCGCGTCGAGGCCGGCCGGGACGACCTCCTTGCCGATGCCGTCACCGGGGATGACGGCGATCCGGTGCGTGGTCACGGCACCTCCCGGAGCGCCGCGAGGCCGCCCTGCGAGTCCTCAAGCGCGATGCGCTCCGCAGCGGCGGAGTCGCCCGCGCGCAGCGCCCGGACCAGCGCCCGATGGCTGGTGTATCGCTCCATGCCGAACGTGTCGTCCTCCGCCACCCGTTGCAGAAGCAGCTCGCGGCGCTGCGGGCGGGAGAACACGCGGCTCTGCTCGAGCATCCGGACCAGCACCGGGTTGTGCGCGCAGGCGCTGACCGTGTCGTTGAACTGCTGCATGGTGTCGAGCAGTTCGGTGAGGTGCCGCTCGACCGGCCCGCCCTGCCCCGACCGCTCCTTGAGCAGGATCAGCAGGTCGTCGGCGCGGTCGAGAATGGTGTCCAGCGCGTCGAGCTGCTCGGCGGTGGCGTGTCGGGCGGCGAAGCGGGCGACGAGGCCACGCAGGCCGACCTCCACCTCCGCGAGGTCGTCGATGGCGGCGTCGCGGATGGCGGCGACCAGCACGGTACGCGGGCCGATCCGCTCGATCAGCCCGTCCAGCTCCAGCCGGCGCAGAGCCTCGCGAACCGGTGTCGGGCTGACCGCGAGGCGCTCGGCCATGCCGCGCTCGGTGACCTTTTCTCCCGGCGCGAGTTCGCCGGTGGCGATCGCGGTGCGGACTTGTCGGTACGCCTGATCGGCGAGCGTCCCGGCTGTCGTCATGGACGCACCCTAGCGCATGACACAGCAATCTCGTTTGCAACTGTTGACGAGTTTGCTACAGCAATTTAACGTGACCGGGGACACAAGGAGGTGGACGTGTGTCCAACCGGCGGATCACGTTCTTCATAGCCCTCGCACTCTTCGCCCAGGAGTCGACCTGGAACTTCTATGACAATCAGGTGCCCGTGCTGCTGCGCGAGCACGTGACGAGCGCGGCGCTCGTGGGCGCGCTGATGGGCATGGACAACCTGCTGGGAATCTTCATCCAGCCCTGGATCGGCAACCGGTCCGACAACACCCGGACCCGGTGGGGGCGGCGGATCCCGTACCTCGCGGTGGGCATGCCCCTGGCCGCGCTGGTCTTCATCCTCCTGCCGTGGACCACGTCGCTGGCCACGCTGGTCGTGGTGATGTTCTGTTACGCGCTGATCGCCAACACCACCCGACCGCTGGCGGAGTCGTTGGTGCCGGACTTCCTGCCCCCGCAACGACGCAGCCGGGCGAACGCCGTCGTGAAGATCGCGACCGCACTGACCATCATCGTCGCGTCGCTGATCAGCCTGCTGGTGGTGGACGAGCATCCGAGGACAGCCTTCGTCATCCCGTCGGTGATCATGCTGGCCGCCACGGTCGTGCTGCTGGCCAATGTGCGCGACAGCCAGTCGGCGGCCTACCAGGCCGCGGTGGCCGAGGAGACCTCCGCCGGTCCGGCCGCGATCAGCCAACCGCTGCGGCAGATCGTCGCCGGGCTCTTCACCGACCAGGACCGCCGCCGGCTCCTGCTGCTGCTGACCGTCCTGCTCTTCGGCGGGGCATGGTTCGCCTCGCGGTCGCTGATCACCCCGTACGGCATGGAGGCGCTGGGCCTGAGCCGCGGCGAGGCGGGCGGGCTCACCCTGCCCAGCGGCATCGTCTACGTGGCTGCCGCCTATCCGGCCGCGCTGCTGGCCGAGCGCTTCGGACGACTGCGGATCATCGCCGTGGGCATCACCGTCTTCGCCGTTGCCCTGGCGGCGGGCGCCGTCGTACAGACCGCCACCGGTACGGTCGTCGCGTTCTGCGTGGCCTCGGCCGGCGCCGCCGCCTTCACGATCAACGCGGCGGTGGCGCTGTGGAACCTGGCACCGTCCAGCCGGGTGTTCGGGGCCTACACCGGCCTGTACGCGGTCACCTGGTACCTGGGCGGCTTCGGCGGCCCCGCCCTGATCGGCGCGGTGATCGACCTGGTCGGCTGGGGCGGGATGCTGCTCTACATCGCCGTGCTCGCCGTCCTCGCCCTGCTCGTCGTCGTCCGTCTCGAACGCCTGCAGCGTGTGCACCGGGCCAACCGGGCCGTCACCCTCACCGGAGGCGAATGATGTCGACCATCCTCATCACCACCGACTACCTCGCCCCCGGCGACGAGGTGGACACCTACCTGACCGGGCTCGGCTTCACGACGCGGCACGACCCCATGCGGGGACCACGCCGGCCGGAGCGGCTGATCGCGGCCCTGAGCGGCGTCGAGGGGGCGCTGATCGCCAACGAGCCGATGAGCGCGAAGGTGCTGCGCCAGGCACCGGCCCTGCGCGCCGTCGTGCGTACCGGAGTCGGGTACGACTCCGTCGACGTGGCCGCCGCCGGTCGGCTCGGGATCAGCGTGAGCAACCTGCCCGGCATCAACGCCAACGCGGTGGCCGAGTACACCATCGGGTTGCTGCTCACCCAGGCCCGGCACCTGGTGCCGATGGCCGCCGGGGTGGCTGCCGGCGGCTGGCCCCGCACCGACGGCCGCGAGCTGCGCGGCAAGACGCTCGGCCTGATCGGTCGGGGCGCGGTGGCCCACCGGGTGGCGCCGCTGGCCGCCGCCTTCGGCATGACGGTGCTGTGCACCGGCAGCCTGCCCGCGCCGGTCACCCGGGTCACGCTCGACGAGTTGCTGCGCGACGCCGACTTCGTGTCCGTCCACACCGCACTGACCCCCCTCACGCGCCACCTCATCGACAGCGCGGCGTTGGCCCGGATGAAGCCGGGCGCACATCTGATCAACACCGCACGCGGGCCGCTCGTCGACGAGACCGCCCTGGTCGAGGCGGTCCGGTCCGGCCGGCTGGCGGGCGCAGCCCTCGACGTGGTGGACGTGGAGCCGCTGCCCGCCGACAGCATCCTGCGCGGCGTGGCCGGCATCACTGTCTACTCGCACATGGCCGGGCAGACTGCCGAGGCCCGGCTGGCCGCGGGGATGGAGGGCGCCAAGGAACTCGTCGCCGCCCTCGACGGCCGGCCGGCCCACTCGCTCACCGAACCGAAGGAGCCGGCATGACCACCAGGACAGCGGACGCGGACGTGATGGTGATCGGCGCAGGCCTCGCCGGGCTGGTGGCCACCGCCGAACTCGTCACCGCCGGCCGATCCGTCCTCCTGCTCGACCAGGAGCCCGAGCAGAGCCTCGGCGGCCAGGCGTTCTGGTCGTTCGGCGGCCTGTTCCTGGTCGATTCGCCCGAGCAGCGCCGGATGGGCATCCGCGACTCGACCGAACTCGCCTGGCAGGACTGGCAGGGCAGCGCCGGGTTCGACCGCCCCGAGGACGCGTGGCCACGGCGCTGGGCCGAGGCGTACGTCGACTTCGCCGCCGGCGAGAAGCGCGGCTGGCTGCGGGGGCTCGGCGTCAAGATGTTCCCCATCGTCGGCTGGGCCGAGCGCGGGGGCTACGACGCCACCGGACACGGCAACTCGGTGCCCCGCTTCCACGTCACCTGGGGTACCGGGCCGGGCCTGCTCGAACCCTTCATCGCGATCGTGCGGGAGGCAGCCGAACGTGGCCTCGTCCGGTTCGCCTTCCGGCACCGGGTCGACGCGCTCACCATCAGCGACGGCGCGGTGGTGGGGGCCACCGGTCACGTCCTGGAGCCCAGCGACGCCGCCCGCGGGACCGCCAGCTCGCGGGAGGAGATCGCCGACTTCGCCTACACCGCGCAGGCCGTCATCGTCACCTCCGGCGGCATCGGCGGCAACCACGACCTGGTCCGCCGCAACTGGCCCACCCGGCTCGGCACCCCGCCCACCCACATGATCAGCGGCGTGCCCGCCCACGTGGACGGCCGCATGCTGACCATCACGCAGGACGCCGGCGGCGCCGTGATCAACCCCGACCGGATGTGGCACTACGTCGAGGGCATCCAGAACTGGAACCCGATCTGGGACAAGCACGGCATCAGAATCCTGCCCGGACCGTCCTCCGTCTGGCTCGACGCCCGCGGGCGACGGCTGCCGGTGCCGCTCTACCCCGGCTTCGACACCCTCGGCACGCTCGCCCACCTGCGCACCACCGGCCACGACCACAGCTGGTTCATTCTCACCCAGAAGATCATCGAGAAGGAGTTCGCGCTCTCCGGCTCCGAGCAGAACCCGGACCTGACCGGTCGCAGCGTCAAGCAGGTACTCGGCCGCCTCCGTGCCGGCGCACCGGCACCGGTGGAGGCATTCAAGCGGCAGGGCGCCGACTTCGTCGTGGCCGACCGGCTGGACGAGCTGGTGACGGGCATGAACGCGCTCACCAACGCGCCTCTGCTGGACCCGCTCGACATCCAGCGCACCATCGAGGCGCGCGACCGGCAACTGACCAACAGCTTCACCAAGGACATGCAGATCGCCGCCATCCGCAACTTCCGCAACTACCGGGGCGACCGGCTCATGCGGACCGCTGCGCCGCACCGCATCCTCGACCCGAAGGCCGGGCCGCTGATCGCCGTACGCCTGCACGTGCTCACCCGAAAGACCCTCGGCGGCCTGCACACCGACCTCGACGGCCGGGTGCTGGACGCCGCCGGCCAGCCGGTGCCCGGGCTCTACGCGGCCGGCGAGGCCAGTGGGTTCGGCGGTGGCGGCATGCACGGCTACCGCGCGCTGGAAGGCACCTTCCTGGGCGGCTGCCTCTTCTCCGGCCGCCAAGCCGGCCGCGCCGTGGCCACCACCGTCGGATGACCGGCTCGTACCCGCGAAATGAGGAAACCGTGACCCGCGACCGCGTACGCATTCTCGTGCCCTCCGGCATGCTCGGCTCGGGATTCCCGCCCGAGATCGTTGACCGTGGACTGGAACTCGGTGCCGACGTCATCGCCCTGGACGGAGGGTCCACCGACTCCGGCCCGTACTATCTGGGCACCGGCACGGCCAAGACCACCGCGGCGGCCGTGGCCCGCGACCTGCGCCTGCTGCTCCGGGCGGCGGCGAAGGCGCGCATCCCGCTGATCGTCGGCTCGTGCGGCACCAGCGGCACCGACTCCGGCGTGGACTGGGTCGCCGGTATCGCCCGCGGCATCCTGGCCGAGGAAGGGCTGGACCTGCGGGTCGCCACCATCTACAGCGAGCAACGGGCCACCGACCTCAAGGACCATCTCGACCGGGGCCGGATCCACCCGCTCCCGCCGGCCGGCGACCTCGACCCGGGGACGTTGGACAGCTGCCAGCACATCGTCGCGATGATGGGCCACGAGCCGATCGCGCAGGCGCTGGCGGGCGGCGCCGACGTGGTACTGGCCGGGCGTGCCACCGACACCGCGGTGGCCGCCGCCTTCCCGCTGATGGCCGGCATGCCGGCCGGCCCAACCTGGCACGCCGCCAAGATTGTCGAGTGCGGCGCGCAGTGCACCACGAACCCGCGCTCCAGCGGGGTCTTCGCCACCATCGACGCCACCGGCTTCACCATCGAGCCGCTCGACCCGGCCGTCGCGTGTACGCCCACCTCGGTCGCGGCGCACATGCTCTACGAGACCGCCGACCCGTTCTCGATGCGAGAACCGGCCGGCACGCTGATGGTCGCCGATGCCACCTACCGGGCCCTGGACGAGCGGCGGGTACGGGTGGAGGGCTCAAGGTTCGAGCCGGCCCCGTACACGAACAAGCTGGAGGGGGCCCGGATCACCGGGTACGAGACGATGTCGTTCACCGCCATCCGCGACCCACACATCCTCGGCCAGATCACCACCTGGGCGCAGCTGCTACGCCGGGTCACCGAGGATCGGGTCACCCAGACGCTCGGGCTCGGCGCCGACGACTACGCCTTCGACATTCGCCTGTACGGCTACGACGCCGTGCTGGAGGCAAAGGACCCGGACACCCGGCCGCCCCGTGAGGTCGGCGTGATGCTCCTGGTCAATGCCGTGGATCAGCAGACGGCCACCGCCGTCGCGAAGATCGCCAATCCGCTCATGCTGCACCTGCCCACGCCCGACATGGACTACCTGCCCAGCCTCGCGTTCCCCTACTCCCCCGCGGAGACCGAGCGCGGGGCGACGTACGAGTTCGTCCTCAACCACGTCGTGGACGTGGACTCGCCCACCAGCCTTTTCCGCATCCACCTCCCGGAGGACAGCGATGCCCGATAACGCCCACCCCCGCACCGTCGCCGACCTCGCGCTGGAGGTGCGGTCGAAGAACGCCGGCCCGTTCTGGGTGACGATGGAGTTGTTCATGCGCGACACCGCCGGGTACGCCGTGGTAGCCGACCCGGGCTTCCTGGACGCGCCGCTGATCGCCCGCCTCTACGGCGTACCGGCTGACGCCATCCGCATCTTCCGGATACCGGCGCTGAACGTCGTCAAGATCTCGTTCCCGCGCCCGGTGGCGCAGGGCAGCCTTCGCGACCGCGACATCCACGCCGGGCAGCACCACGTGCCCCTGGCCATGCTCCCGCTGCCGGAGTCGCACTGAGACCAGTGCCAACCCGGTCAGCGGGAGCCTCCCGATCGCGCTGCCGGCCGGCAGTGATCCACCTCGCAGTACTTGCCTCTCACGTTAGCGTTAGGTTTTAGCGTGTTGGCATGCAGATCAACGGGTCGACAGCTCTCGTGACCGGTGCCAACCGCGGGCTCGGCAAGGCCTTCGCCGAGGCACTCCTGGCCCGCGGCGCCACCGTCTATGCGACCGCCCGTCGCGTGGAGAGCATCGACATCCCCGGTGCCGTCGCCCTCCAGATGGACATCACGGATCCAGCGTCCATCGAGGCCGCGGCAGGCGAGGTGGGCGACCTCAACATTCTCATCAACAACGCCGGCACCTCCACCGAAGCCCCGCTGCTCGGTCCCTCCCTGGACAACGTCCGCCGCGACTTCGACACCAACTTCTGGGGCACCCTCAACGTCACCCGCACCTTCGCACCGAGGCTGGCCGGCGGTGCCATTCTCAACGTCATCTCGGCGCTGAGCTGGTACGCCTTCGCCCCCGGCAGCAACGGCTACGCCGCCTCCAAGGCCGCCGAGTGGTCCCTGACGAACGGCATTCGACTCGAGTTGGCCGGCCAGAAGACTCTGGTCACCGCCCTGGCGCTGGCGATCGCCGACACGGACATGATGGCCGGCATCGACATCCCCAAGCTCCCGCCCCACGAGGTGGTCAGCCAGGCTCTCGACGGGTTGGAGGCGGGCAAGATCGAAGTTATCGCCGACAAGCCCACCGCCAACGTCAAGGCCTCCCTCTCCGGCGACCCAGCCCTCTTCTACGCCGACATCACCGGCAACCTCTTCGGGTGATCTCGCCAGCATGACGCCTTCAGGCGTGATCGGCCTGGTCAAGAGGGCGCACGCCCCACGCGGTGGCCGGCTTTCGGTGCAGCCGGCCACCGGCCGGTCGGCGACCGCCCTCGAGGTGGTTCGTGTTGCCCGACCGGGTGCTCTCAGTTCGCCGGGATGCCGGCCCGGTGCGCCAGCAGGCCCGCCTGGGTGCGGTTGTCACAGCCGAGCTTGTCCAACAGTCGGGAGACGTACCCCTTGACCGTCGCCTCGGAGAGGCGCAGTCGTCGGGCGATCTGCTGGTTGGAGCGGCCGGCGCCCAGACAGCCGAGGACCTCGACCTCCCGGGCGGTGAGCGTGGCGACCAGTTCGCGGACCCGCTCTCCGCCGTGTCGGCTCAACACCAGCCGCTGTGTCGCGGTCGGGGACAGCACCGTGTGCCCGGCGGCGGCGACCCGTACCAGGTTGACGAGATCCTCCGGCGCCGTCGACTTGAGCAGGAAGCCGACGGCACCCGCCCGCATGGCCCGCAGCACGTACTCGTCGAGGTCGAACGTGGTCAGGGCGACGATCCTCGGTGGCGCGGAGGACCGGGTGAGGTGCTCGATGGCGGTGAGCCCGTCGACGCCCGGCATCCGCAGGTCCATCAGGACCAGGTCCGGCCGGAACCGGGTCACCGCCTCCACGGCCTCCGCGCCGTCGTACGCCTCGCCGACGACCTCGACGTCGGGGGCCGCTGCGAGAATCGTCCGTAGGTAGGCGCAGACCATCCGTTCGTCGTCGACGAGCAGGATCCGGATCATCGCGGCACGTACCCGGGAAGGGTGGCCCGCACCACGAAGCCGCCCTCCGGGGTCGCCGCCGCGGCCAGGGTGCCGCCCAGCACGTCGACCCGACTCCGCAGGCCGGCCAGGCCGCAGCCCCCGCCGGCGGAGGCGAGGTCCGGGTCGGGGGCACGCTCGGGCCGGTCGTTGGTCACTGTCGCGCGGACCAGATCCGGCTGATAGCGGATCGACACGGTCACCCGCGAGCCCGGCGCGTGCTTGTGCACGTTCGTCAGCGATTCCTGCACCACCCGGAAGAGGGTGCGCCGCATGGCCGGTGCCAGCGCCGACGGGTCACCCTCCTCGTCGAGACGGACCGGCAGACCGACCGCGCGCGAGTCGGTCACGAGATCGTTCAGGTCGCCCTCCGCGGCCGGGTCCTCCGTCGCGACGCGGGTCGTCGGCGGGTCGCCGTGCCGCAGCACGCCGACCAGGTCGCGCAGCTCGGCCAGCGCCTGGCAACCCGTCGTTCGCAGCTCCTCGGCGGCGCTGCGAACGGCCGGATCCGTGGTGCTGGTGCCCAGCGCCCCGGCGTGCAGCACCATCAGGTTGATCCGATGGGTCACCACGTCGTGCATCTCGCCGGCGATCCGGAGCCGCTCGTCGCTACGGGCCTGCTCGGCAAGGAGCAGCCGCTCCTGCTCGGCGCGTTCGGCGCGGTCGAGCAGCTCCGCGACGAGCCGGCGGCGGGCACTCACGTAGAGGCCGAGCAGGACCGAGATGGCCAGCGCTCCGGGCCCGCTGAACGGGTCGTCGACCGCCCAGAGCCGCGCGCCGAGCAGCCAACACACCCCGAGCACCACGATCACCGCCCAGGACCGCCGGCGGTCGCGACCGTAAGCGATCACCGCGTACGGCACGAGGAAGACCGCCGACGCCGGCACCAGCAGGCTGACGCCGGCGATGACCAGGGCCATCCGGTACGGCCGGCGCCGGCGCAGCAGCAGGGTGGCCGCCGCGGCGACCTGCACCACCGCGTAGACCCAGACGGGGGCCGGGAGATGCCTCGACCCGGCGCTCGGGAAGGCGACCTCACGGGCCACGCCGGCCGCCGCCGCTACGACGACCAACAGAACGTCGACGGCGAGCGGCGGCACCCTCCGGCGGTCCACCGCGCTCATGCGTTGCAGGTTAGCCGGGCCGGCCTGGATCGGCGCGGCGAGCACCAGCGGGGCAGACGAAGGGACCGGGGGACGCGACGAAGGTAGGTCGCGCAGGCGACCTCCGGGCCTGTCCCGACCGGGTACGACTGCTGTGGCATTGACGGATGGCACCCTCGACTGATTCCGTGGCGCAACCGACCGGGCCCCACCGCATCGACGAACTTGACGCGCTGCGTGGGCTCGCGCTCCTCGGCATCGTCATGTTCAACATCGTCCAGATGACGCACCTGACCCGGGTTTCCGGGCCGGCGGATGAGCACGTCGGCGCGTACCTCTGGGAGCTGCTCTTCGTGCAGCGGCCGTTTCCGATCTTCTCGCTGCTCTTCGGGATCAGCTTCTCGCTCTTCCTGCGGACGGCGGCTCGGCGCACCGACCGGCCCCGGCTGGTGCTGCTGCGCCGGCTGCTCTGGCTGGGTCTCTTCGGCGCGCTGCACACCCTGATCCAGCCCGGTGAGGTGCTGAAGTTCTACGCCGCGTTCGGGCTGGTCGTGCTCCTGCCGGCGTCGTACCTGTCCCGGCGCTGGGCGCTCGGGCTGGGCATCGTGTTGACCCTCGCCGCCGCGTTGACCTTCAACGGTGTCTTCATCATTCCGGGGCTCTTCCTGCTCGGTCTGGCGATCGCGGAATACGGCATTCCGGACACCCTGCCGTCGCGGGGCCGGCAACTCGCCCTCGCCCTCGCCGTCGCGGTGCCGGTCGCCGCGGTCATGGGCTGGTTGCAGTTCCGGGCTGGAGTCGGCCCGACCGCCAACTACCGCATCCTGCCGGCCGGTCTCGCCTTCGCCTTCCTCTTCACCGTCGGGTTCCTGCTGCTGATGCGAACCGCCCTGCGACGGCCGCTCGGCGCGCTGCTGTCGCCGCTCGGTCGGGTGGCGCTCACCAACTACGTCGGCGCGTCGTTCCTGATCGTGGGCGGTGATGCGCTGCTCGACGTCGGCTCCCGGTCCTCCTACTCGGCCGTCGTCGGACTGGGCCTCGCGATCGGGGTCGTACAGGCGATCTTCAGCGTGCTGTGGCTGCGCTGGTTCCGGTACGGCCCGCTCGAATGGCTCTGGCGGTGCCTGACCTGGTGGCAGCGGGTGCCTATCCGCCGCGCCTGACGCGGCGACGGCCGGTAGAACCTGGGTACCACTGGCGGGTCGGAAGAGCCGACCGCGGTACCACGATGAGGGCTGCGCCCAGACCTAGCGTGGTCAGCATGATTCAGATACGCGAGGTAACCAAGCGGTACGGGGCGAAGACGGTCGTCGACCAGCTGTCGTTCACCGCGAAGCCCGGACAGGTCACCGGCTTCCTCGGACCCAACGGCGCCGGCAAGTCAACGACCATGCGGATGATCGTCGGTCTCGATGCGCCGACCTCTGGCGACGTCCTGGTCAACGGCAAGCCCTACACATCGTCCAAGGCACCGCTGCACGAGATCGGCGTTCTGCTCGAGGCCAAGGCCGTGCACCCGGGGCGTACGGCGGTCAGCCACCTGCTCTCCATGGCCCGGACGAACGGCATCGCGCGCTCGCGCGTCGATGAGGTGCTCGACCTGGTCGGCCTCTCGGCCGTCGCCCACAAGCGGGTCGGCGCATTCTCCCTCGGCATGGGTCAGCGGCTCGGCATCGCCGCCGCGCTGCTCGGCGACCCGGCCGTGGTGATGCTCGACGAGCCGGTCAACGGCCTCGACCCCGAGGGTGTCCTGTGGGTGCGCAACCTGCTCACCGGCCTGGCCGCCGAAGGTCGCACCGTGATGCTGTCCTCGCACCTGATGAGCGAGGTCTCGCGGATCGCGGACCACCTGGTCATCATCGGCCGGGGCAAACTGCTGGCCGACACCACCGTGGCCGACTTCGTGACCGCCGAGGGGGTCCGGGTCGTCACTCCCGCCCCGGACGCGCTGCGCACGACGATTGCCGGCCCGGGCGTCACGGTCACCTCGACAGGTGCCGAGGAACTGCTCGTCGCCGGCGCCTCCGCCCGCGTGATCGGGCTGGCCGCGGCCGCCCGCGGCATCCCGCTGTTCGAGCTCACCCCGCAGAACGCCTCGCTGGAAGAGGCGTTCATGGACCTGACCCGCGACGCTGTTGAATACGAGGCCGCCCGATGAAGATCACCCCTGGTGGCGTTGTCGCCGCCGAATGGACCAAGTTCTCCTCTCTGCGCTCCACCTGGATCACGACCGGCATCTCCGTCTTCCTCCTGATCGTCTTCGGCATGATCGCCTCCGCGTCCTTCTCGGGCGACAACATGAGTTCGGTGGGCCTGATCCTGTCCGGCAGCGCCCTGGCCGCCCTGTCCGTTGGCGTGCTCGGCGTGCTGCTGGGCGCGAGCGAATACACCACCGGCATGATCCGGGCGACCCTCGCCGCGGTGCCGCGCCGGTTGCCGGTGCTGTGGTCGAAGAGCCTCGTGGCTGGCTTGGCCGCCTTCGTCACGATGACCGTCGGCGCTTTCGCCGCCTTCGCCGCAGGATCGGCCGTCCTCAACGACAATGTCGACGCCTCGGGCCTGGGTGACGACGGCGTGCTGCGGGCCCTGCTCGGCGCCGGCGGCTATCTCGGCCTGGTCGCGGTGCTCGGCGTCGCGCTCGGCATGCTCGTCCGCTCCAGCGCCGGCGCCATCACGATCCTTGCCGGCCTGCTGCTGATCGTGCCCGGCCTGGCCCCGCTGCTGCCGGACTCGATCGCCGATGCCGTCACCCCGTACCTTCCCAGCAACGCCGGCGGCGCGGTGATGGAACTGACTCCCACGGACGGCACGCTGGGTCCGTGGGCCGGTCTCGCGGTCTTCGCCGGGTACGTGGTCGTGACGCTCGCCGCCGCCGCTTATCGGCTCAAGAAGACCGACGCGTAAGGGAGACTCGGGCGATGAGCACGCAGGGATGGCTCGTGGACCGGCAGGCACGGCTGCGGGCGTTCGACCGGCGCCACCCGTGGGTGACGGACACCCTGGTGGCCGTTCCGATCGTGCTCTTCAGCATCCCGAACATCATCGAGAAACCCCTGTCGGCGATCATCGCGACCCTGGTGCTGCTGCCACCGCTGTACTGGCGGCGGCGGTACCCGTTCCCGGCGTTCCTGGCCACCGTAGCCACCGACCTACTCCTGAGCAGGATGGGCATCAGCGTCGGCGCCGGGGTGATCCTGCTGGTGATGCTCTTCGGGGTGGCCTCCCGAGGTACCTGGCGGTCGCTGGCCTGGGCGTCCGGGATCACGGTGGCCCAGATGCTCGCCGAGATCTACCTGTTCGGGTCGGTCAGGCAGGACCGCACCCTCACGTCGTTGCTGGCTCTCGGGGCGATCGTGGCGGCGGTCGCGTCCGGCGTCGCGGTGCGCACCCGCCGGGCGTACCTCATCGCCCTGGAGGACCGGGCCGCCCGCCTCGAGATCGAACGGGATCAGCAGGCCCGCCTGGCCGTCGCTGAGGAGCGGGCGCGGGTGGCCCGGGAGATGCACGACATCGTCGGCCACCACGTGTCCGTGATCGTCGGCCTCGCCGACGGCAGCGCCGCCCTCGCCACATCGCGGCGGGAGCAGACCGCCGAACCGCTCCGGCTGATCGGCGAGACCGGCCGCCAGGCGCTCGCGGAGCTGCGCCGGGTGCTGGGCGTGCTACGCGGGGAGGACACCGACCCGCAACTGAGGCCGCAGCCCGACATCGACGACCTCGACCGGCTGCTGCCGAGCGTGCGGGCAGCAGGGCTGCCAGTCACCTACTCCACCTCGGGCGAGCTGCACACCCTCAGCAAAGGGCTGCAGCTCGCGGTCTACCGCATCGTCCAGGAAGCGCTCACCAACGTCCTCAAACACGCCGGGCGGGGCGCGACCGCCGACCTGAGCCTCAGCGTCTCCGACGGGGAGGTACGGGTCCGCGTACGCGACAACGGCCGGGGCGCCCCCGCCGCCCCGAGCCACGGTCTGCTCGGCATGCGTGAACGCGGAGCCATGTACGGCGGGGTGGTGACCGCCGGCCCGGCCGAGCACGGCTGGGTGGTCGACGTCGTCCTCAAGGAGCCCGCATGACAACCGTGCTGATCGCCGACGACCAGCCGCTGCAGCGTATGGGTTTCAAGATGCTGCTCGATGGAACTCCCGGAATGACCGTCGTCGGCGAGGCATCGGGCGGCGCCGAGGCGGTCCGGATGGTCGACCAGAGCCGCCCCGACGTGGTGCTGATGGACGTACGCATGCCCGGCATGGACGGCATCGAGGCGACCCGGCGCATCACGGCGGCCGGCTCGCGCACCCGCGTCCTGATCCTGACCACCTTCGAACTGGATGAGTACGTCTATGCCGGGTTGCGGGCCGGGGCCAGCGGTTTCCTGCTCAAGGACGCCCGGCCCGAAGAGCTCATCGCGGCCATCCGCGCCGTGGCTGCCGGCGACTCGGTGGTGGCTCCCAGCCTGACCCGCAAGCTGATGGACGCCTACCTGCAGGAACCGGCGCCGGCCACGTCCGAGGATCCCCGCCTGGGCACGCTGAGCGAGCGGGAGCGCGAGGTGCTCGAGGCGATCGGTCAAGGCGCCACCAACACCGAGATCGCCGAACGCTTCACGCTGACCGAGTCGACAGTGAAGAAGCACGTCGGACGGGTCCTGTTCAAGATCGGCGCCCGAGACCGGATCCAGGCGGTGATCTTCGCGTACGACAACGGCCTGGTCCACCCCCGCTGACCGGCGCAAGGGTGGTGACTCGAGGAGAAGCGACGTCCGGGTGGTCGATGGGCTGCCCGAGCCGCGCCACACAACCGGTCGGCGCCCGAGAGCCTGGAGCGCCCGAGCGCACGGCGGGTGCTATCCGGGGGTGTCGTCCTGCCGGGCCGGCCCGAAGAGAGTCATGACGAGCGCCACGATGCTGAAGAAGCCGGATCCCAGGGCCAGCAGAAGCGAGGGTACGAAGGCAGATGGCGGTGGCACCCAGCCACCAAGCACCCAGGGCAGCGTGACAAGGACGACGACAGCGGCCGTGGTGGCGACTTCGTTGATGACGAAGGCGGTCGATATGGCCGAGGCGCCGCGAGCGAGTGTGCGGTAGGTCGTGTTGGCAGTCAGGGCAACCAGCACGACCGAGAGCGCGATGAAGGTGAGAGCACCCCAGAACGGCTCCAGGCCGGCGAGTGTGAGGGACACGAGGAGCGGAACGGCCGACACCAAGAAGATCCACCGCACTCCCGAGCGCATGTAGCGGTCGGCCGCGGCTGCGCCCTGGCGGTTCTTGTGCAGGTCGGAGTCGAGGTAGAAGAAGACTCCGACGAGAAGTGTGCCGACAAGAGCGGCGGACACTTCTGCCATCGTCAAGAAGAACTCGTCACTGATTTCCCGCATCGCGACCGACTCCCCTTCGGCATGGAAGACGTCCCGACGCCAGCCCCTCGGTAACCATACGGCCGACCCAGGAGGGTTTGTGCCTGTTTGCGGCCTCGGGCTGTGCCGGTGACAAGCCCATGCGTTCAGACGCGAGTTGTCCGACGAACGCACATCACAGTCGGGTGTGGTGACCCATCGACCCGGCGGGTCACACGCCGGTACGCGCGGCCACTCTCCCTTTCCTGCGCGACAGAGCCTCAGCTCCTGGGGCGGCTGGCGGCGGTGTGACAGATTCTCAGTATGCCGCCGACCACGAGCCACCCTGGTCCTCCGGCCCGAGCCCATCGGATGTCGCCGCTGCGCACCGTCGCTGCCGACCTCCGCAGGGGCCGCAACGCCGATCTGTACATCGCGGTTCTGGTGGCGGCTGTCGTGGCTGTGCTGGGTGTGTTGAGCGTGGTGGACGCTGGGGTCATTGCCGCGGCGACACTTGCCGTTCTTGCCGTCATCGCCACGTCGGTACTCACGGGACGGCACCAGACCGAGGCGATCGGCCGGGCGCTGGACCGTCTGGCCATTGAGGCGGACGGCCCTCTGCCCGCCAGCCGGTTCCTGCTCGCGCGGATGCCTGGGCTGGACGCCGAGGCCGCAACCGCCAGCGACATCGGCCTCGTGGGGGTGACGTTGACCCGTACGGTCCGCGACCTCCTGCCGGTCCTCGAACGGCGGTTGGCGGCTGGCGGACGGGTGCGGGTGCTGCTGATCGACACGGAGAGCAGCGCGGGTGTGGAGGCCGTGGCACGCAGCCGCAAGGCCGACGCCGCGGACTTCTACCGCCATCGAGTGGCCGCTACCGAAGATCTGCTGCGGGTGGTCGCGTCCACATCACCCGACGGCAATCGCCTCGAGCTGAGGCTGCTGCCGTTCGTGCCGACGTTCGGCATGTGCCTGCTCGACCCCAAGGAGCCGCATGGGCGGATCCACGTGGAGATCTATCAACATCGGACGCTGGCCTCGGACCCGTGCTTCACCCTGCAGGCCGGGCGCGACGGACACTGGTACGCGCTGTTCCAGGGACAGTTTGAAACGCTCTGGGAGTGTGGGCGACCGATCGTGCTGACCACCTAGCGACGGTCAGTCGCCTGCCGCCGCGGGATGCAGCGACTGCCG
The DNA here is from genome assembly GCF_055587245.1 of Micromonospora sp. NPDC047756. Lineage (NCBI taxonomy): Bacteria > Bacillati > Actinomycetota > Actinomycetes > Micromonosporales > Micromonosporaceae > Micromonospora > Micromonospora sp. NPDC047756. Next base: position 84,039 of record NZ_JBVJGQ010000007.1, on the reverse strand, counting down.
CAGCATCGGCGGATGCAGGTTGTCCGCCGATCCGCGCTGGTAGAGCATCGCCGGTCGACCCAGCCGGGAGGAGGTTCGCCGACCGGTGGCGACGATGAAACCGTTGGTGTTGAGTACCTTACGACTGAAGTTGCGGTGGTCCAGGCCGATTCCCCACAGCGCCTCGTAGACCCCCCGCAGGTCGGCGATGGTGAAGGTGTCGTCGCAAAATGCCGTAGCCAGGGTCGTGTACTCCAGCTTGGTGCGAGCCCGCTCCAAGGCGGCAGCCAGGATCGCCGTATGGTCGAATGCGAGGTCCCCGTGCGGGCCGAGCATCCGGTCGACCGGTTCCCAGGCGGCCGCCATGGCGTCAGACCCGGCTCGGGGTGCCGGCAGGTCCGGTGCGACCGCCAGGTAGGCGACTGTGACCACCCGGCCGCGCGGATCACGCTTCGGATCGCTGAACACGCGGAGTTGTTCCAGGTGTAGTCCGGCCAGGCCCGTCTCCTCCGCAAGCTCTCGGACGGCCGTCTCGTCAACCGTCTCACGAGGGCGGACGAAGCCGCCGGGAAGCGCGGGCCGACCGCGGAAGGGCTCGTTGCCCCGATTGACGGTCAGCACCTCCAAGCGGCCGCCACGGACGGTGAGGATCGCCAGGTCGGCAGTAAGCCGCAGTTGCTCATGTGGACGTCCGGTCACCGCCTCAGGATATTTCATGTCCTGTTGACAGCAATCGGCGGACTATTTATTGTCTCCATGACAGTAAATAGTCGTCCCGCCGCACTATCGGGCGGTGGCCTGTCCACCGTGCGACAGGGTGGCGGCCAAATTGGACGATCACCTCCGGTCCGATTGACGGGACCGGCCGACACGATTCGCCTCGTCGACGCCGCTGGACCGCTGTGTCAAACGCCACGAAAGGCTGTCGCTCCGAGCGATCTCACACCGTTACGGTTCGATCCACCCTCAGTGACAATCCGCCGAGGCACCCTGCTCGTCCTCCGCCGCACTCCTCCGCTGCACCACGATTGAGGTGACAGACGTGTACCCCCGACCCCCCCGCCTCAGCCTGTTGATCGTCGCCGGGCTCAGCGTCGCCTTGTCGACGACGGCGTGCGCCGACGATGCTGCCCAGCCCACCGCTACCCGCGCCGCACCGGCTACCACCTCTGCTCCGCCGGTCGCCTCCCCGTTGCCCGAGCCGTCCGCCACTGGCGTCGCCTCTACCGGTACCGCCCCGACGCCGGCGCTGCCCGACGTCACCGGCAAGCGGCTCAGCGAGGGCGAGGACGTCCTGCGCGCAATGGGCTTCTTCTCCGTGCAGGCAGTCGACGCCAGCGGCGACGGCCGAACCATCCTGGAGAAGAACAACTGGCTGATCGTCCGACAGGACCCGGCCGCCGGTTCCCCTCTCCCGCAGGGGCTGACCGTCACCCTCGGCGTTCTCCGACCGACCGACCGGCAGCCCGCCCCGGCGGTCCGGGAAGGCGTCGTCCCCAAGGTCGTCTGCCGCGACCTGCAGGACGCCCAGGACGCGCTGCGCGAGGCCGGCTTCTACGTGCTCGTACCCCACGACGGCCTGGGGCAGGGCCGCCTTCCATTGCTCGACCGCAACTGGATCGTGATCGGACAGTCGCACACGGCCGGTAGCCGCCCGGAACGTACCGAGAAGATCGAGTTGACGGTGGTCAAATTCGGTGAGCCCACCGGGAACTCGCGATGCCCGAGCTGAGCCCGCTGCCGACCTGGGCGGAGTGCCGCGCCGCCGCGCGTTCCGTCTGGACCGCGGAGTACGCCCGCGAGGCAGTCGCCAGCGTGCGCCCCCGTGGAGTGTTCGGCGTCTTCCGTCGTCGCGGGCCGCTGCCCCTGCTGCTCTATGTCAGCGCCCGGGAGGGACGGCTGGTGTGGCGCAACCCGGACTCGCTGGCGTTGCTTCAACCGCCCGGCGACGTCACCCAGCCCGCGGCGGGAGGCCTGCGGCTGAGCCTGCTGCGCCTGCTGGTGCGCGGCTGGGACGGCCTCCTGTTCGCCGTGCCACCCGCACTCATGCTCGCCGGGTCCGGTCTCGCCGCGCTGGCGCTGCTCCGCACTGGCGCCCCCGGCACGGGCACGGTCGGCCTGCTACTCGCCCTGGGCGCGATGCTCCACGTCAGCATCCTGGCCACCTGTCTGGTTGTCATCGCGTTGGGCCGGCTCCTGCGGGAGTCCGTTCGGCGAGCACCGGAGGACGACCGGATCGCCGCCGAACTGCTGCCCGGTCACCGCTGGACGCTGGCCTTCTGCCACCACGTCGACGATGGGCGCCCCGCGTTGCTGCTGGAACTCGCCCATCAGCAGCTCGCCGACCTGCTCCACGCCGACGTCGTGGAGCTCGGCCGGGACCGGGGCGTGGAACTGGGGCAGATTCACCTGACGGAGACGCTGATCTGCCTTCCGCAGGCAGTGACCACTCAGGCGATGCGCGACGTGCTGGACATCTGGACGGAACAGGACCGCACCTTCGGCGCAGGCGCCGCGGTCTCGGTGAAGATCGCCGCACACAGATCGGCGCGTCCGCCGGACCGCCTCTATGACCGGGGTGGCTTCATCGTCTGGTACCTGGCGGGGGAGGCAATCGCGCTCGCCGTCACCGCGCGGTTCGTCGCCGACGGCGAGCGGGCGGCCTGCGTGGCCGCCTGCGACGGGCACCCGGCCGACTACGGCCTCGCCCTGCGTTGGCTGAGTTCCCGGTTGTTGTTCAGCGATCCCTACGGGCTGACGCCCGTCACCCATCAGGCGTGGGTGCTCGGCCTGCTCACCAGCCTCATGTCGCTGATGGGGATCTTCATCGCCGTGACCGCGACCCAGCAGTACCTCCGCGGCCGCCGCGCCGCGCTCATCGCCGCCCAGAGAAGGATCGACATGCCGAACCAACGCACCAGGACCCTGATCATCGTTGCCACGGACGAGGAGCACCAGGCCGTCCGCGATGCGGTACGGGAGAGCAACAAGGCGACCCCACAGGACGAGTTCCTCCACCACCAGAGCGTCGCGCACCTCGGCGAGATCAGCCGTACGAAGATCATGCTGGTGCAGGTGGAGCCCGGCTCCGTCCAACCGGGTGCCGCCGCGATCTCCGCCGCGGCCCTGGTCTCCCAGCTTGATCCGGACTTCCTCATCCTCACCGGGATCTGCTATGGACTCCGGCCAGACCTCCACGAATTCGGTGACATCCTGGTCTGTACCCAGCTACGGGCGGTCGACCATCGCAAGGAGGCCGAGCCAGCCGGCCAGCCGGTGCCGGCGCCGTTCCGCAGCGCCGCCGAGGCAGCCGCAGCGCTGAAGGGCACTCCGGCGCCGCCGGGTCCGAGAACCGTGCGGGTACGAGGCGACCACGTGACCCCGTCGATCACCCTGCTCAGCCGGCTCCGGACCGTCGCGCGGCATTGGGCCGACGGCGGCCGAGTCCACTTCGGCCCGCTGCTGTCGGCCAGCACGCTTGTGAGTTCCCGCTCGCTGCGGGACGAGCTGCATCGCCAGCAGCCGGAGGCGATCGGTGGGGAGATGGAGGGCGCCGGTGTGTACGCCGCGGCGGCCCACGCCAAGGTCGACTGGATCGTCGTCAAGGCCATCTGCGACTGGGGCTTCGGCAAAGGTGACGAGTTCCACGAGGAAGCCGCCCGCAACGCCGCCCGTTTCATCGTCCAAGCCGCCGAACGGCGCGCGTACGACAAGGCGCCGCCCCGCGGATCGATCTAGCACCCCCGTCCCCGCCCGGTCCTTCGAGAGGCGACACATCGATGAGCAACCACGCGGAGCCCCGTGACGGCGAACCACCCCGGGAGCACGGCTACCCGGTTCTGGACTCGGCGGAACTCAGCCCCGTGACCCGGCGATGGTTCCGCCGTGCCCGCCGCGAACTGCACGAGATCCCCCGGCAGCCGCCAGGGACCGTGTTGGTCTTCCAGCACGGCGACGCGTACGAGACGCTTGCCGAACCGGACCTGCGGCTTGACGCGCCGCTGGTCGTCGACGCGGTCGCGGTGGCGGTGGTCTCCACCCGGCACACCCTGCGCGAAGCGGTCGCCTACCTACCCAGCGCCGACACGCGTACGTGCGTGTCGCTGCGGGCACGGTTCCACTGCTGGGTGACCGACCCGCAGCTGGTGCTCGACGCCGGCTGCTGGGACCTCGACTCCTTCCTCGTCGACCACTTGGTCGCCGATCGGCGACTGCGCTTCATCGCGCAGTCCACCGACCCGCACACCGGGTGGCCGCTCTTCCATCGCAACGCCACCGCCCGGATCTTCGCGTACCACGATCTGCACCCGCTCATCGTGCCCGGGTTGCGGACCAGGCTGGTGGACGTCGCGGTGGAACCGCAGCGCCTCGCCACCCCGCCGCGGCCGCGGGACGATTCGCGGCCCATGGAGGTGCCGCCGGTGGTCGAGAACCACGGCCCTGACGCCTCCGACGAACGCGACGGCCACCCGACCGGTGACGCAGGGCCGACTGCGGACGGCAACCCCGCCTTCATGCCCGACAACTACACCTGGGGAGGCAACCCGTGACCGAGCAGGTACCCCAACGCGGCGTCGGACGCGCGCTGCGCGCCCTCGTCGGGGTCGACGAGACAATCCTCGACACGGTGCCGACGGAACGGCCCCGCTACACGGCCATGGGCGGAGTGGTGGTCGGCACAGCGCTCATGGCGATGTTCTCGATGACCGTGGCGCTGTACTGCGTCTTCGACGGCTTCCAGCCGAGCATCCTGGCCTTCGTACCGGTGTGGGGGGCGTTCATCCTCTTCCTCGACCGGTGGCTGATGTCCAGCGTGGCGGCGCCGCGGGTCGGCGCGCGGTTCCGCAAGCTGCTGCCACGGCTGCTGCTCGCGATCGTCTTCGGCGTGATTATCGCCGAGCCGCTGTTGCTCGGCGTCTTCCATACCGCGATCGAGACCAGGGTCAATGACGACCGGAACGAGGACGCACTGGAGTACGAGAGCACGCTGAAGCGGTGCAATCCGGTTCCCGGCACCAAGGAGTACGACGGACCGGAGGCAAAGCGGCCCGACTGCGATCAGTACCGGTTCGGTCTGACCTCCGCTTCCGAGGCTCAGCAGCGGCAGGTGAGCGACCTCCAGACCCAGATAGAGAGCCTGCGGACGGATACCGACGCGGACGACAAGGAGTACGCCCGGCTGGAGTCGCTCGCCCGGCAGGAGTGCAACGGCACCGACGGTCCGGAGACCACCGGAATCATCGGCCAGGGACCGAACTGTCGGCGGCTGCGCGCGCAGGCGGATCAGTACCGCCGTGACCAGCGGATGGACGCGAACCACAAGAAACTCACCGACTTGACCAACGAGGTCACCGTGCTCACCGGCAACGTCGCCGCGGCACGAGCGGACACGGCTGACAAGATCAACGCGAGGATCGAACAGGCTACCGCGAAGTTCCGGGCCGATCAGAAGCAGATCGGCCTGTTGGAACGCCTCGGCGCCCTCCGGAAGCTGGTCCGCGACAACCCCGACGTACGCGCATCGGAGTGGGGGCTGCGGCTGTTCTTCATCGCGGTGGACGCCCTCCCGGTGCTGCTCAAGTTCCTCAACGGCTTCAGCTCCTATGACCGGATCGTCGCCGACCGGCTGGCCGGCCAGCGCCGCGCCCAGCGGGTCGTCAGCGAGACAGAACGCCGGCGTCTGGTCATCCAGGAGGAACTGGCCCGGCACCAGATGAACGCCGAGCACGCCTCTGCCGTGGGCAAGGTTGAGTTCGACGCGCGAATACGCAATGTCGACGTGGACCTTCTGCGTGAGCAGGCCACCGATTCGCGAGCGGCCTATCTGCTCCATGACGCGCCGACGATGCCGCTGCCCGCGCCGTCCCGCGCTGAGCCCGAGGACGTCGATCCCGACGGCGGGAGGTACCGGTGAGCGTCGCCGTCGCCGAGCGCAAGAAGTACCCGATCTACATCCTGCTCGACGTGTCCGAGTCGATGCGCCGCGCCGCACCGGGCAGGCCGGCACCCCTGACGGAGTTCCGGCAGATGATCCCCGACCTGATGATGGCGCTGGCCGACTCCAGTGCCCTGACGGGGACGGCGTGGATCAGAGTCATCGCCTTCGGTGACCGACCCGTGCCGCTGTGCCCGATGACCTCCCTCGCCGAGAAGGTCACGGTGAAGAGCCCGCCCGACTCCGTCGAGACGGACTACACGGCCGCGCTGCGTTACCTCCATGAGCAGGTCGGCCCGGACCTACGGCGTATCGAGGCACACGGCGTGCGGCGGGACTACCGGACGAAGGTCGCCAGACCACTGGTCTTCTTCGTCACCGACGGGGCGCCCTACGCCGGTCGCCGGTACCAGTCCCCGGCCGAGTGGCTGCCGTACCGGGACCGTCTCGTCGAGCCGCCGGTGGAGGCCCGCATCGCCGCGATCGGCCTTGTGGGCGCGCACCCGCCCACGCTCTGGGCGATGGCGACCGGCCAGGCCGGCGGGAAGCGCAACGCGTTCGTCGCCGACCACGATGCCTCCGGGGACGGCCTGGCCCGCAGCGTCATCGATGTCATTCAACGCAGCATCACGCTCTCCGTCCGAGCGGGGGACATGGTCATCGACACGCCACGCGGAATGCACCGTGTCGATGGGTGACCTCGTCCTGGCCGTCGCGGTGGTACTCGTCGCCGCCACCGCCGCGTATCTGGTGGTCGACCTGACCCGGTCGAGGACGCACGCGCCCCGTCCCGTCAGGCCCCGCCGACCGCTATGGCACCTCCTCCGAGCCCGCGCCGACGGCAAGCCCGGGGACATCACCGGGCCCGCCGCATCGCGCGGTCTCGCCCCGGCGGTCCGTCCGCCCGAGCCCACGCCACAGCAGCCACAGGAAGATGCGGCGTCCGGCGCGGTCGCCACACCCGCACAGACTGCCGATCCAGGAGTACGTCGCCTCGTGCTCGAACCGCCGCCCAACGGGTGGGAACACGAGCCACGGCTGCCGGACCACGTGACGGTCAGCAGCGCATGGCACGGTTCCTTCTTCCACGGCTGGTGCGGGACCGCCACCGGAACCCGCCCGGTGGCGCGGCTGGGCGTACGCGGGGCGACCCTGCGCGGTGCCACGCACGCCGGGCTCGGCACCGAGGGGCAGGACGCCGTCGGAGCTGCCTGGGACGGGAACCGGACGGCCCTGTACCTGGCCGTCGCCGACGGGCTTGGATCGCTGCCCCGGTCCGGGCGGGTGGCGGTCGAGGCGATCAACGCCGCCCTGCACCTGTGCCTGCGCCGCCCGCAAGGGATCTCCTTCGTCGACAACGGCACGCGCCTGTTCGAGCGCATCGCCGCCGGCATGCGTCGGTCCCTCGGTGCCGAGGATGCTCCGCTCGACGGGGCCTGCACCCTGGTGATCGCCGAGGTGCTGCCGCGCTTCGACGGCGCCGACGTGACCGTACACGGCATCGGCGACTCCGAGGCGTGGGCGCTCTACAACGGCACCTGGACTCCCCTGCACCACGAGCGCGGCGGAGCGGACAACGCCACCCGGGACCTGCCCGCACACGTTCAACCACGGAGCGGCAGTTACCAGCTGCCACCGGGGTCCGTCCTGCTCCTCGGCACCGACGGCTTCGCCGGCGCCCTGGACACCAGCACCTCTCCCCTGGCTCGTTGTCTTGCCAAATCTTGGCGGGTCCGGCCGTCCTGGGTGGAGTTCGTCAACCACGTCGGCTTCGTTGACGAGTACTACGCCGACGACCGGTCGGCGGTCGCCGTGTGGATCGGTGAGGGGGAGTCACTTGACTGACGGGGATCGAGCGGATCCGTTGCACGTGCCTCACGGCCGGCTCCGCGCGCAGGTGGCCCGGCACGTTCTGATCGAGGACGGCGGCAACGCGGTCATCGACTGGTGCCGGTACGGCGAGGACGTCTACCTGTTCAAGCGGTTCCGCGAGGAACACCGCAACGTCGTGGACGAGGCCGCCCTCGTCCGGCTGGTCCTCTGGCGCCGCAGCCTCCCCCCGGACCGCCGCAGCCGACTCGACACGTTCACGGCGTGGCCCCGCTACGTCGTGCGAGACGGTGACGGGCGGGTCGCCGGCGTTCTCATCCCGGCCGCAGGCCATCGGTTCTTCCGCGCCACCCGGGACGGTCGGCTGACCCCGCGCGGCCTGTACGTGCTGCTAGGCGTCGGGGGACGCCCCGGCGTGCCGGTCCCGGAGCGGATCCGCGTACTGGCTCGGTTGATCGGCGCCGTGCGATGGCTGCACCGGTGCGGAGTCGTGGTCAACGACCTGCAACCCGAGAATCTGCTCTACTCGGTCGACGGGCGCGACACGGCGGTGTACATCGTCGACTGCGACTCGATGGTGTCGGTGCGGCACTGGGGACGGGTGGCGCCGCCCGCCGCCCCGGACCTGATGACCGAGGTGCTGCCCGCCGGCACCGAACCAACCGTCGAGGCCGACCTGACGAAGCTCTTCTGGCTCGTCACCCGGGTGGTGCTCGACGATCCGTCGGTGACCGGCCTCGGCGCCCGGGACGAGGCGGAACTCCTCGCCGCTGTACCGGGCCACAGCCGTGGCCACCTGTCGGCGCTGGTTCGAGACCCCACTGACGCGGCGGCCTGGGACGCCCTGGTCGAGGCGTGGCACGCGGCGCCTCCGTCCCCGCCGCCCCAGCCGCCCGAACCGCTTGCGCAGCGACAGGATCCGGGCCGTGGGTGGCTCCCACCCGGCTGGTCCTACCGCCCGGCACCCGGCCCACCCGTGCTCCCGGCTCGGCTGCGGGGCGGGCCCGTCCTGCCCGGCGGGCGCGCCCTCGCGATGACCGCTCTGGTGGGTTGCCTCGCAGGGCTGGCGTCGCTGCTATCCATCCTGGCCATGGCGCTGCTGTCGGGAGGTCGTTGACATGGGGACGCTGCGAGTCAGCCTTCACGGACGCGAGGTCGAGCTGGCCGAGGAGGAGGTGCACTACCTGGTGCGCGAAGGCGAGCGACTGGCGGTCAGCCGGACACCCATAGACGGTGGGGCGACCCGACAGCTCGGCTTCTTCGTACCGGTCTTGGGCCGGTGGTTCTTCCACGCCGACAACGTGCCCGCCGCTCGTGTGCTGCGGATCGACGGTGCCCCGGTCATCAATGCCCGGCAGGAACTACCCACCGACCGTCCCACCGCGCTCGGGTTGGCGAGCGAGACGCCGACCGGGCCAGTGAACCCGCGCCGGCTCGTCGACGAGAAGACGCTGCCGCCGCCCTCGCCGCGCGACACCGCCGCCGGCGAGCCCTCATCACGCGGGCTCGTCCGCTACGTCATCGGGCGCGCCGGCACCAACGCCGACATCCCGATCGACGATCCGCTGGTCCGCGCGCGGCACGCCACCGTTCGCGTCGACGGCAAGGGCCGGTGGTGGATCTCCGGTGAGCTGTACGTCGACGGCGTCCAGCAGATGTCGGCCACCCTGGCCGATGGGGAGGTCTTCGTCATCGGCCAGACCGCCGTGACGGTGAGTCCCGACCTTCTACCCGGTGGCCAGCGGCCCGAGCTGCGCCAGGCCGGCGTGCGGAAGGTTGGTCCTGCGACGCTGCGGCGGCCCACCACCGAGACCGGGCTCGCGGTGCGGCTTGAGCACCTCACCGCGATCGGCGACCGGGGCAAGATACTGCTCGACGACGTCAGCCTCGACATCACACCCGGGCAGGTCGTCGCCGTGGTCGGTCCATCCGGCGCGGGCAAGTCCTCGCTCATCAGGGTGCTGATGGGAGAGGTGACCGAGAGCGCTGGCATTGTCCACCTCGGTCCGGGCACCGGCGGCCGCACCGATCCGCAACTGCGCCGCCGGCAGGTCCGGTACGTGCCGCAAGGTGACGAGGATCTGTTCGCCACCCTCTCCGCGCGGGAGACGCTGACCTACGCCGCCCGGTTGCGGGCGGCACCGGACACCACCGCCCGGGAGGTCCAAGGCCGGGTCGACGACGTCCTGCGACGGCTCGGCCTCGATCAGCCCGCCGCGCTCGCCGAACGGCGGATCGACAAGCTCTCCGGCGGGCAGCGCCGCCGGGTGTCCATCGGCATGGAACTCGTCGGCGATCCGCAGCTGCTGCTCCTGGACGAGCCGACCAGTGGACTAGATCCGGGCAAGGATCGGGCGATCATGGCCGATCTCCGGGCGGTCAGCGCCACCTACCACTGCACGGTGGTCATCGTCACCCACGCGACCGAGCACCTGGGGATGGTCGACAAGGTACTGGTCGTGGCGAAGGGCGGACGGATCCGCGACGCCGGCCCGCCCGAGACGGTGCTGGAAACGCTCGGTCACGACAGCTGGGCCGACCTGATGACCGAGCTCGACCGTGAGCCGGCAGCATCGGAGAGCCGCGGGCATCCACCCACGACCGCCGCGTTCACACGCAACCCGTCGCCCGCCCGGTGGGCGCTGGCCGGGTTCGGCACCCTGCTGCACCGCCAGTTCACGCTCACCCGTCGGCGTGGGCGGGCATCCCTGGCCGTGCTGTTCGCCGTACCGCTCATCTGCACCGTCATCGCTGTCGTGGCCTCCCCTGACGGCTTGCGGCCCGGCCCGGAGACGGGTGCCGTGCTGGCCATCCTGGTCACCCTCGCGGCACTAACCGGGGCGGCCCTGACCTACCCGGACATCGTCGCCGACGAGCGGACCCTGCACCGTGACTTCCGGGTCGGCGTGGAGGCGCTGCCGATCGTCCTGTCGAAGGCGGTCGTCTACGCCGGCGTCTGCGTGATGCTGGCGGGTGTGGTCACCGTAGCCTTCGCGACGGCACGCGACCTTCCGCCGATGGAGTACGGCGTACCGCCGCTGGTCATGCTCTACGGCGTCGTGCTGTTGACCATGCTCGCGTCGATGGGGATAGGTCTGCTCATCTCGGCCGGCGCGCCGACCCTCGAGCGGGCCGTCACCTGGAGCACCCTGCTGGCCGTGACGCAGGTGGCGCTCAGCGGCACGCTGTTCCGTCTCGACCGGTGGTACGGATTGCCGGCCGACGTCCTGCCCGCGCGCCTCGGGCTGGCGGCGATCGCGTCCTACATGGACCTCAACCGCCACCGCCGACCGGCGCTCTACGAAGACTGGCTGTGGAACCCTGGGGCGGCCCGGTTCTGGGTCCTGAATGCGTTGGCTGTGGTGCTGTTTCTACTCGCCGTGGTCGGCTCGGTCCGGCGCCTACACCGCCGGTGGACGCGCTGACCGCTCTTATCGTTGCACTGGTTGCCCGCCGCGGGCGGCCGTGCCGGGCATGCAACGGTCACGCTGCGGGCGGTCATTAGCCTGGCGACATGCAGCATGATCCGCACGCGCTGGTCGGCTTCTTCGTCACTGAGGTTGGCGTCCGTCAGGCTTGGCCCTTCGTGACCTTCACCAGTAACAGCGGAGCCATGACGGCGACCGAGTTGCGGCTGTACATCGACACGGCGTGCGAGGTAATCCCGCCCCCGCCGTTCGTCGTCGGCCTGGCGGCGGAGGAGCCGGCATCTGCGTTGTCGTCGCTACTGGAAGTGCTGAACCTGACCGTCAATGCCGTCACCGTGGCGGACAACGGCGACCTGGTCCTTCGCTTTGTTGGCGGCATCACTCTGCGGGTGTCGGGCACTTCGAGCGCCTGGACGACCCATGACGCGTGGTGGCTTGGCGACCGGCGCTCATAACGCGGCGCTCCGCGCGTCCCTTCCCTGGTTCCACACCGTCAGTCACGAGGGCGTTTTGAGGTGGGGTGTGATGCTCGAAACGCCTGCGGCCGGAGGTTCGCCGGGCTGCGTTTCGTGCCCCGTCGTAGCCGCTGGGGGCCACGGTTTGCTGGCCTGCGGATGGCCCGTGCTGACCTTCAGACTCGGTCGCCGTGACCGGCGGCGGGGCGGAGATGCTCCCACTGTGGGTCGTAGCAGACGAGCCCGTGCTCGGCGGCCATCTGTGCCGCTCCGGCCGCTACCTCATCGGACCGGTTGAACGGGATCGTGAGGTAGACCATCGGGCCTGACGCCTCGTCCATGAGCCCCTCCGACAGGGGATAGAGCTGGGCGTCGTGGCCATAGAGGTCAGGCCACCGGGCTGCCACAGCATCGACGTAGGCGCGGATGCGCGGCGTCGGCGGCAGTTCCTCTTCGCTCTCGCAGTACTGCTCGTAGAGGGCTTCGTATGCCTCACCGGCCGCTTCGTCGTCGGCGGGCATGTCGCCCTCCCACACCGCCATGTCGTAACTCATGCCCGGAGTGTGCCACTGCTGGCAGATCTCTGAGGAGGGCCGAGGCCCGGGGCGGAGTCTCAAGGTCTTCTGATCCTGCGACTCTCAAGTGCGGCGCGGCCGGGGCCGGGCCGGCGGGGCACGGTCCGCCACCGTCCGAGCGATGCCCACTGGCGTCCACATCGATCGTCACTCGGGTAGTCACCCAGGCTCGCCTGCCTCGCCCACCCACGCAACATCCTGAGGGGTCGCCGGCCATACATGCGGGGCAACGCCTTGCGGAGCTACCAGCGCTCGTTGAATAGCAGTTGCCCGCCGCCGACCAGCATCGCGACGCCCGCGACAATCATCAACACCCCGAAGAGCCTGTCGAACACAATGAAAAAGGCGCGGCGTCGAGCCAGTCGGTCATCCGTCCACCGGAAGGGACTGAGCGGACGCACGACCTGCATCGATAGCTCTATGTGCTTTGTCGCGAAGCCGCGATAGTCACTAGCGAGGGCCGCTCCAATCACGATGAAGAGCACTCCCAACAGAAGCCCGAGCAAAACCCGCCACATCACGATGCCTCCGCCGAACGGCTCCCGGGCAGCCCCGCTGACATGGCGAGACTAGACGAACTCCTCGAGCCATCCCGTGCCGTCGACCCGCCCTTCTGGAGAGCGGGCCGCCGACCGGCCCGCCAGGTCCAGCGGACCTTGACGCACGTACGGACGCTGGTGGGTCGGGCGGTGGTCTGCTCGGGTCATCGGCTGGCGGACGTGGAAGGCATCGAGCGTGCGGAAGTGGTCGGCGACGTCGGCGCGGGTCGAGCGGGGGCGGCCTGTCGCCGCCCTGGGCGCGAACAGCTACGTGACGCGGTAGGCGGTGTAGCGCACCCGGTCGGCCTCGCGGATCGCCGACGCCACGAAGATGGACTGCTCCAGGACGGCCAGCGCGGGCATCGACGTCTCCAGTCGTACGCCCAGCCGGAAGTAGTACTCGGACACCTCGACGGCTTCGCCGCGCAGCAACGCCTCGAGGACCTCCGGGCGGCCGCTGCGGACGCCGAACGTCCGCAGGTAGACGTGACCGCCGTCGGCGGTACGCGCCGAGTAGCGCGTGTCGATCTCGATCGCGCCGTCGGGGCGGACCACCTGCCAGTCGGCGCCGCCGGGCAGGATGTCGGCCTCGAAGAGACCGGTGACCCGGCCGCCGACGACAGGCACCACGCGACGGTGACCGGCACGGGTCATCCCGTGGTCCTCCAGCGCGCCCAGCCGCGCCTCCACCTCGAACGCGGCCTCCAGCCCGGGAACCGGCGGGGCGGTCACGGCGTCCCTACCGGCGGCTCGGCGCGTACTCATGGGGTGTCCTTGGTGTGCGCGAGGGCGTCGCGGAGGCGTTCCAGCGCGGGCACCGCGGCGGCGAGGGCCGCGCGGTCCGCCGCCGGCAGGGTCGCCGCGGCGCGGGCGACCAGGTCTCCGCTCGCGAGGTCGAAGCGGTCGAACAGGTCGAGGGCCTTCACGGTGGCGAGGACGTCGACGTGGCGGTGGTTGCCGGGGCGGGGGCGACGCTCGACGAGACCGTTGCCCTCCATCGCGGTGAGCAGGTTGCTGACCGTGGATCGGCTCAGGCGCAGCCGCTCGGCCAGCTCACCGGGGCCGGCCACGGTGCCCCGGGGCAGGGCCCGCACGATCTCGATCTGCGCGTCCGGGATCTCCGGCAGGTGCTCGGTGGCCCGGGCTGCGGCCAACAGCGTGCGGCGCAGCGGTGAGATCACCGACGCCAGTCGCGCCGCGTCCAGTTCGGTCGGCTCCGGGCCGGTCACGGCAGGACGCCCGGGGAGGCCGTCGGCGTCAGGGAGGCCCGTTCGTTGAGGTCGGCGGGTAGGAAACCGGCCGCCTTCTTGTAGCCGGTGGCGATAGCGGTGAGTTCCTCCGGCGGGATGACGTCGTGGATGTGCGTGAACCCGTCCGGCGCGCGCTCGTGGGCGAGCACCATCACCTGTTCCGGGCCTTGCCGCCGGTTGCTCAGCACGAGCGCGGTGGTCGCGGGCCGCCGGTCCGCCTCGTAGGCGTCGAGCGCCGCCCGGACCGTCGGCGCGGTGGCGAGGTGGAAGGCGAGGGTACGTGCGTCCAGGATCGCCTGCGACGCCCCGTTGGAACCGTTCGGATACATCGGGTGGGCGGCGTCGCCGAGCAGCGTGCTGTTGCCGTGCGTCCACGTGTCGATTGGATCGCGGTCCACCATGGGGTATTCGAGGATCTCGTCGGCGGCGGCCAGCAGTTCCGGCACGTTGAGCCACGCGAAACGCCAGTCCGCGAAGAGCGAGACGACCGGCGCGGGGTCGACCGTCCGGTTCCAGTCCGCGTTGGGCCCCGCGAAACCCGGCCCGCGCCGCTCGGCCACGACGTTGATCAGGCCGGCGCCGATCGGGTACGCCACGAACTTCTGTTCCGCGTCCCCGGCCATGATCATGGTTCGCCCGTCCAGGAATCCGGGTGCCCGTGCCGTCCCCCGCCACAGTGTCAGCCCGTTCCACAGTGGCGCCCCCTCGCCGGGCCGATGGTGACGGCGCAGCGCGGAGTGAATGCCGTCCGCTCCGACGATCAGGTCGCCGGCGACGCTCACCTCCCCCGCCGCCGTCTCGAAGTGCGCGACGCCGTCGCGGACGCCGACGAGCCGGTGCCCGGTGCGCACCGCGTCGGCACCCAGCCGTTCCCGCACCACGGCGAGCAGTTCCATCTGGAACCGACCGCGGTGCACGGAAAGCTGCGGCCAGCGATATCCGGCGTCCAGCCCGCGCGGCTCGCTCCAGATCTGCTGACCGTAGCGGTTGTAGTAGGCAAGCGTGCGGGGTGCGGCACCCAGCCTTTCGATGCGTTCCCCGAGACCCAATTCGGTCAGCTCACGGACGGCGTGCGGGAGCAGATTGATCCCGACGCCGAGTGGGCGCAGCGCGGCGGCGCGCTCGTAGACGGTGATCTCACGGAAGCCGGCCCGGTGCAGGCTGAGCGCGGTGGTGAGGCCACCGATACCAGCGCCCACGATCACGATTGCCACGTCGTCGCCCTCTCCGCCCCGCGCCACCAACCGCACAGTTTGGTCACAAAATCGTCGTCCGTCAAGACGTTTCTCGCCGTCACCGGACAACTCCCACCGCTATGCGATTCGCCCTTTGGAATTCTTGACAATCAATCGCTCCTGCATGACGCTGATCGACGCGATCGGATGCTCTCGGCACTCCGTCGACCCCACTCCTCAGGCTGCACAAGCGCCGCGCACGGAAGGGCCCGTCCATGAAGAAGGTCACTGCCCTCGCTGTTCTCGCCGGCGTCGTGATCACCCTGACCGGCTGCACGGATTCCGATGCCACCGACCCGTCCCCCGGGGCGAGCGGCGACCTGCGCAAGGTCCGCGTGGCGGCGCTGCCGATCAGCGAGACCGCCGCGCTGTGGGGCGGCATCAAGGCGGGCATCTTCCGGGAGCAGGGGCTCGACGTGGAGGTGGTGCCCGCGCAGGGCGGCGCCCAGGCCATCCCGGCCATGATCAACGGCGACATCGACTTCGCCATCGGCCAACCGTTCGGCCCGTTCCGCGCCGATCTGCAGAACCTCGGCGTGGTGATCATCGGGAACTACGCGTCGTCCTACGCCGACGGCGACGACATCAACGCCGTGCTGGCGTCCACGAAGTCCGGTATCACCCGGCCGGCCCAGCTCGCCGGACGCAAGGTGTCGGTGAACAGCCTGGGCGCCGCCGGCGATGTCACGATCATGGCAGCGGTCGAGAAGGACGGCGGCGATCCCACCAAGGTCAAGTTCGTCGAGGTGGCCTTCCCGGACGCACCGGCCCAGCTCGCCGCCGGCAACATCGACGCCGCCTGGGTGACCGAGCCGTTCATCACCCAGATGCGTCAGCGCGGCGACGTTCTCGTGGTCGCTCCATACCAGGCCACCGTTCCCGGACTCACCACCCTGACCACGATCACGTCGAGCAAACTGAAGGACTCCGACGCCACGCTGGTGGCGGACTTCTCGTCGGCGATGCAGAAGACGCTCACCTGGGCCAACGACCCGGCCAACCAGGTCGGCCTGCGGCAGGCCATCAAGGACAACCTCGAACTGCCGGATGCGGTAGCGGACTCCGTCCGCCTCCCGGCGTTCGGGTGGACGATCGACCGGGCCGGCCTGGAGCAACTGGCCACGCTCGCTCAGAAGTACCGCGTACTCGACCGGCAGCCCGACTTCGACCGTCTCGTCCAGCAGCAGTAGCCGACCGATGCGCAAGATCCTGCTGGGCGCCGTCGGCCTGCTGGGGTTCCTCGCCGTCTGGCAACTGCTCCCGGCTCTGGGGCTGGTCGACCCGCACGACCTGCCGTACGCCACCGACGTGTTCGGATGGCTGTTCCACGAGGTCCGCGACCTGGCGTTCTGGCGGCGGCTCCGGCTCACCATGACGTCGTGGGCGATCGGCCTCACGCTGGCGACGCTCGCGGCGGTCACGCTGGGGACCGTGGTCGGGATGGTGCCGTTCCTGCGTCGCGCCACGCACACGACAGTCGAGTTCCTACGGCCGGTGCCGTCGGTCGCGCTGATCCCCCTCGCCGTGCTGATGTTCGGCCTGCAGATGCGCGCCGCACTCGTCATCATCGTCTACGCGGCGTTCTGGCAGGTGTTCGTGCAGGTGATCTACGGCGTCGCCGACGTCGACACGGTCGCCCGGGACACCGCGCGGAGCTTCGGCCTCACCCGCTACGAGCGGCTGCGGTATCTCATCCTTCCGACCGCTCTGCCGTACCTGATGACCGGCCTGCGCCTCGCCGCGGCGGTCGCGCTCATCCTGGCCGTCACCGCGGAGATGGTGATCGGTAACCCCGGCCTCGGACGCATGATCGAGCTGTCGCGCTCCGCCGGGGACGCCGTCGGCCTGTACGGCCTCGTCGTGGTCACCGGGCTCCTCGGCCTCGTGGTGAACGTCGTGTTCCGCTTCGCCGAACGCCGCTCGTTGGCCTGGCACCAGTCGGTGCTCGCGGACGAGGCAACCCGATGACCGCCCTCGGTGCGGGCAGGACCGCCCCTCGCGGCCTCGGCGTCCGGGTCGCCGAGAACGTCGTGTACGCGGTCGGATTTCCCGTCCTGGCCGTGGGGCTGTGGGCCGTCTGGTCCACCCGGTCGGCCAACCGGTTCCTCGTCGGCCCCCGCCCGCTCCTCGACGCGTTCCGGCAGACCTGGATCGGCCCGGCGTTCGTCGACGACGTGCTGCCGAGCGTGTACCGGCTGCTGGCCGGCCTGTTCGCGTCGATCCTCCTCGGTGTCGCCGCCGGCGTCCTCATCGGCCGGTTCCGCCCGCTACGCGAGATCCTCGAACCACTGCTGGAGTTCTTCCGCGCGATTCCGCCACCGGTGCTGATTCCGGTCGCGACGCTACTGCTCGGCATCACCGACACCATGAAGGTCGTCGTCATCTCCTCCGGCGCGATCTGGCCGATCCTGCTCAACACGATCGAGGGCGTCCGGGCGACCGACAGCGTGATGTTGGAGACCGCCGACTCGTACCGGATCTCCCGGTGGCAACGAGTGTGGCTGCTGATCCTCCCGGCGGCGAGTCCGCGCATCATGACCGGCGTACGGCAGGCACTCTCGGTGGCCCTGATCCTCATGGTCATCTCGGAGATGTTCGCGTCCTCGGCCGGCCTCGGCTACCGGATCGCCTACTTCCAGCGGAACTACCTCATCGCCGAGATGTGGAGCGGCATCCTCCTGCTCGGCCTCATCGGCGTCCTCCTCGCCGTGGCCTTCGGCGTCGTCGAACGCCGCGTCCTGCGCTGGTACCACGGAATGAGGGAGGTCTCCCGTGCCTGACGCACGTCCGCTGCTGCGGGTCGAGCACCTACGGAAGGTCTACGCCTCCGGCCGGGGCGAGGTCGAGGCGATCGGGGATCTCAGTTTCACCATGATGCCCGGCGAACTGCTGTGCGTCGTCGGCCCGTCGGGCTGCGGAAAGACCACCCTCCTGAAATGCCTCGCCGGACTGCTCCGGCCCACCAGCGGCCTCGTCGAGATGGAGGGATCTCCGGTGACGGGCCCGAGCCCGGCAATGGCAGTGGTGTTCCAGGAGTACGGCCGCAGCCTCTATCCCTGGCTGACGGTCCGGGGCAATGTGGAGCTTCCCCTGCGACACCAGAAGCTCTCCCGCGCCGAACGCGACCGGAGGGTCGTCGACGCCCTCGACGCGGTCGGACTGCCGCAGTCGGCACGCAGCCATCCGTGGCAGCTCTCCGGCGGGATGCAGCAACGGGTGGCCATCGCGCGCGCCATCGCGTACCGGCCCGAAGTCCTGATCATGGATGAGCCGTTCGCGGCGGTGGACGCGCAGACCCGTGCGGACCTGGAGGACCTCGTACGCGACCTGCACCTGAACCGCGGCATCTCCACTGTCTTCGTGACGCACGACATCGACGAGTCCGTGTATCTGGGCCAGCGGGTGCTCGTCCTGTCGCACTCGCCGACCCGGGTGCAGGAAGACCTCGTGATCGACCTCCCCCGGGAACGCGACCAGCTCACCACCCGGGCGCTGCCCCGGTTCACCGAACTGCGGACCCACGTCTACGCGCAGATCCAGCGGGCCAAGCGTGCGCCGGCCTCGGCACCGTGACGCGCCTGCGCCGACGCGTCCAGGCCGAAGCGTCCAGGGGTCCTGCAGCAGCAACCCTGGCGTGTCCTGTTTCGACAGCGGCAAGATGCGCTGCTGCACCGATCGCGACTCCTGCGCGACAAGACGCCCTCGATAAACAAAGCAAGGCCCTGCTACCTGCGCGGCATTGATCGCGGTCTTGACTCTATGCGCCGCCCTGCTCATGATTTACTGCGGCGGTTCAACAGTGAGGGTCAATGTGATGACGCAGATAGAACCACCGGCAGGAGGCCCCACACCAGCCGCCGCTCTCAGCGAGCCCGGACAAAATGGCCGACTCGCGCGTGTCAGTTCAGGCACGAGGGATTGGCTGTCCCGTGGGCATCGGCGGGAACTGAGCATCGCGAGCCTCGGTTCAGTGCTCCTCGCTGTCGCGATGATCTGGCTGATTCCGCCGTACGCGATTCGCGTGATGAGTGCCGGTGCCAGGACCGTGCCGATCGCCGACCCGGCCCACACCATCGTCGGTGACGTGGGTGACCCGACGGCCCAAGCATGGCTGGTGGGATGGGGTGGCCACGCTCTCACCCACGGTCTCGGTGGCCTGTGGGACACCAACGCCTTCTATCCCGACAAGTACGGCCTGGCCCTGAACGACACCCTGCTCGGCTACGCCCCGGCAGGGCTGATAGGCAGCGGTGTAGTCGGCGCCGTGCTGCGCTACAACATCCTGTTCGTGCTGGCTTTCGCGCTCGCCTTCCTCGGCGGCTACGCGCTCCTGCGCCAACTTGGCGCGAACAAGGTCGCCGCCGCAGTAGCCGGGGCCGCCCTCGCCTACGCACCCTGGCGCTACGGCCACGACGGCCATTTGAATATTCTCTCCACCGGTGGCATCACCCTGGCCCTGGCGATGCTGGCGCGCGGCCACGGACTCTCGCTCACCCGCGGCTACCTCGCCGAACGGGTCCGGCCGGGCTGGGCGTTCGCTGGCTGGCTGGTCGCGTCCTGGCAGGTCAGCCTAGGCTTCGGCGTGGGGCTGGGATTCGTGTACGTCCTCGCCGCCCTCTGCCTGATCACACTGACAGCCTGGCTGATCCACCGCCCACGCCTTAGCCGCCGGCTGATCGCCAGTGATCTGATCGGCGGGCTGGTCTTCACCGCGGTGACCGGATACCTCGCATACGCGTACCAACACGTGCGGGAGCTCAACCCACAAGTCACCCGGGACTGGGACTACGTCGCCTTTTTCTCCCCGACACTGCGCGGACTTCTCGTGGCGCCGCAGTCCTCGCTGCCCTGGGGCACCCTCCACAACGAAGCCCGGACCGCTCTCGGTGGCGCACCGACTGAGAAAGTGCTGCTATGCGGGTACGCACTGTATCTACTGGCCTTCGCCGGCCTGTTCCTATCCCGCTGGTCACCGGTGCAACGGCTTCTGCTGCTGTTCGGGGCGGTCGTCGGAGTGTTGTTCGCGCTGGGCACGAACGGCCCGATCTACCGCCTGCTCTATCTTTACGTGCCCGGGTTCGACGGATCCCGTACACCAGGCCGGTTGATCTTGTGGCCCACCCTCTGCCTGGCCATCCTCGCGGCCGGCCTGGTTACCCAACTGGCCGAGGTGGCTCGCAGGGGCGCCGAGCCGAAATGGTCGGTGGGAGAGGCACGGCTACTGACCGTTCCGTTGCTGGTCCTCGTGCTAGCTGAGGGCCTGCCTGACCTGCAGCACCCCCAAACCCCAGCCAAACCGGCCGCGATGACGCTAGCCACCGCGCACGCTCCGATCATGGTATTACCGTCCGACGACGGCGCCGACCTCAACGTCCTACTGTGGTCGACCGACGGTTTTCCCGCCATGGTCAACGGTGCGGCCAGCTACACCACACCCAACCGTCAAGCAATCCGCGACGTCATGACGACCTTCCCCAGCGAGCCGGCCATGGATCGGTTGCACCAGCTCGGCATCCGCAGCGTCGTCCTGCTACGCAACCGGGTCCAAGGCACCCCATACGAACCACTGCTCAACATCCCCGACGTACCCGGCATGACCCGCCACGACGTCGGGCCAGACGTGGTCTACATCATCGACGCCAACACGAAGTGATGGTCGGCGTGTCCTCGGGATTCGGGGATCATCCTGTCTGGATGGAAGAGGGTGAGCAGCCGCTGTGGGTCGTCTCGGACTAACTCTGGGCCGAGGTCACACAGCTGCTGCCACCCCGACCGACCGCCTGTACACCCGGCACGACCACGCTGGCCCGAGTTGCGCGCGCGGCCGGTGCTCCTGGGCGGTGCAGTCGCCATCGACCGGATCTTCGACGCTGAGACGTAGTCACTCAGGTACGACGGGCCGTCTCGATCTTCCGAGATGGCCCCTCATTTGCATCGGAACGGCCGGATTCAAACCGACGACCCCTTGCCCCCAGTCAACCAACACGGGTCGCTGACCTGCCGTTCCACCGTCTTGATCTGCTGGTACCTTCCATGAAGGTCCCCTGCTCGTCCGCTGACGTCACCCAGTTGGTCACCCATCTCGGGTGTCAGACCTCGAAGCGGTACTTGGACCGGCTCCAAGGTGACCTGCGGAGGCCTGGCCAGCACGCTGGCCGAGCCCTGGTTTGGGTTGCTGTCACTGCCGGCTGGTTGCCGACGGTGTCTTATGCCCGTGCGTGTCCCAGACCTCGTAGGCAGCCACCGACCGACCCGTATGCTCCTCGCGTGAACTGGCGGCAATTCATCGCGGCGCTGGTGCAGACCGTCGCCTGGCCCCTAACGGTTCTCATCGTAGTTCTTCTCTTCAGGAAGAAGATCAACGGACTACTTGGAGACAGACTACGGCGGCTGACCGCTGGCCCGGTGGAAGCGGAGTGGGCAGAGAGCATCGGGTTGGCGCAGGAGGCCGTCGAGTCGGACCGTCCGAGGCAGGGAGACCAACTCCCCAACCCCACGACGCCCGAGCCCGAAGTTGATGCTGAAGCTGTGCAACCCACTCAGAGCGAGCCCTCACCATCTTCAACCGAGCGCCCATCTGAACACGAAGAACCCAGGCCGCAGCCTGAGCCAAACGAGGGAAGCCCGCACCAGTGGCCAACCACCAACCCGATACCTGTGCCAGATCCACGTCCGAGTTCTGACCCAACCGGGACCGTCAACGACTCAGCGCTCCAAGTGAATTTGCCTGCTTGGGTAAAAGTAGAGCCGTACGGGCCCCCGGGCTACGAGCCCCCCCGGTCTGTTCAGCTCGCTCTGGTCCAAGCGGAAGCCGCCCGCCGAGTAGCCAAGACTGATCCAACCTCCGCCACAATGATGGGCTTCAAGGCTCTCGACGCTGCCCTCTCATACGTCGCCGAATCCTCCGGCCTTCCGCAGAATATCCGGGATTCTACTCCAAGGCAGGTAGCGAAGCATCTCGCAGACAAGGGACTGATTGGAAATGGAACCTACCGCGCAATAGCCGAGTTAAGCAAGCTGAGAAACGCGGTCGCTCACACCAGCAAGAAAATCACCCCCGGTGACGCGCTGCTCTACCTCAACACGCTCGGAGATGTACTGCGTACGCTTCTCTATCCGTCGGAACTCTACGAGTCGCAAGTAGCTGCCGCACTGGTCGGGATGGGCTTCGAGGTAAATCGAACAGGTGGTGGAACAAATTTCCTTGTCGTCACTGCCCAGGCTGCAATAGCAGTCGAAGTCAAGTATCTCCCGGGCCACACTTTGAGTTGGAACGTTATCGACAAGCTTGTGGGCAAGGCTGCTGTCGACAGGACCTCCCTCCTCTTTGTCACAAACGCACTGTTGGATAAATCTATCCAGGAACGCGACTCATCAGTCCGGACCCGACTCGGATGCCGGATCGAAGTGGTTTCCTGGCTGGGCCCCGAGGACGACGGGCAACTCTGGCAAGCAGTTCTGCGGGCTGGATCTTCCTGAGCAGCGCAAGGTCAAGCAGACCTTGACACTGGCCGAGGCATCGCGCCCTCGGTTGTGTGATGAGGCCGTGGTGGGGATGCGGCGCGAGTCTCACGGGCAGGCCGCAGCCTGCCGGCAACGCCGGCTCGAGAGGTCGCAGAGGCTGCGGGGTCAAGGGCGGCCAATGGCCGGTCGCGCAGCGGCGCGAAGCGCCCTTGAGGTCGGAGGGACGACCCCGCATCCGCCGCGCCGCATCACCACCACGGGCAGCGGTACCTCGCGCTACGGCGCGGCGGTACGACGGCCCGTCGGTCAATACGGCGACCCGTGCGACGCTGTCGAGTGGCACCTCTCCGGTGATCGCGTGTCGGGCTGCGAACGGGTCGGCCGCTGCCGACCCAATACCCGCCGGGCTGGTTACGAACGGCCAACTCGGCGTGCTTCATCTGCAGTAACGCCGCCTGCTTCTCGGCCGATCCGAAAGGGTGCCGGTCAGCTCGTCGCGTTCTGCACGGGCGGTCTTGTCCACCCAGTCATCAGTGATGACCTGGATGCCGTCGACAGTGTCGATCAACACCGTGACATCACCGAGAACCGCATATTCCAACATGGTCTCCTCGATGCGCAGTACTGCCGTGGTTCCAACGCCTCACGACGTAGCCGGGACATCTCGTTGACGGCCGACCTGTGCGGCTACTCCGGTACGACGGTCACCGAAACCGTCTACCGGCACCAACTACGGCCGGCGCTCCTAGGCGGCGCAGTCGTCAGGGACCGGATCTTCGACGCTGAGGCGTAGTCACTCAGTTAGTCACCCAGGTACGACAAAGGGGCCGTCTCGATCTTCCGAGATGGCCCCTCACCTGCGTCGGGACGGCCGGATTCGAACCGACGACCCCTTGACCCCCAGGACGATTCGCCACACGTCCACGTACGTCACGCACGCTATCCCACGATCAGGCCGTGCAGTCGACGGCATGCCGGACGCCATCGCGCACACCGTGAGGTCCCCACCTGGTCCCCAAAGCGCTGACACCCTCGGCGACTGCAACACGCGATTTAGGAAGTGCGGACCCAGCCGGAAGTCGCACGGCGGCGGCCTAGCTTGACCTGCCTCGCCACACTGGCCGCCACGTCCAGGCGCCTAGATCATCCCGCGTCGACCGGTTGTAGCCTCGACCCCTATGAGTTGGCTGCCTGAGGACTTCGTCCACCCCGTCTACGTACCCGTGCCCAACACCGCGCTTCACCTACGGCCGATCCGGGAGGCGGACACCGCGATCGACTACCCCGCCGTGATGGGCTCCCGAGAGCGCTTGTGGGAGATCTTCGGCCCGGCCTGGGGTTGGCCCAAGGAGACGATGACCTATGAAGAGGACCGCATCGACTTGCTGCGGCACGAGAAGGAGATAGCCGCGCACCAGTCGTTCAACTACGCGCTGCTGGACGACGAGGAGACGACGATCTTCGGCTGTGTCTACATCGATCCGCCCGAGCGCACCGGCTCCGACGGAGAGGTCTCCTGGTGGGTGGTGGACGACCTCGTAGGCAGCGAGGTGGAGCGCGCGCTCGACGCGCTGGTGCCGCAATGGATTGCCGCCGACTGGCCCTTCCAGCAGCCCCGTTATCTGGGCCGCGACATTACTTGGCAGGACTGGCTCGCGCTGCCGCGCGTCTAGGGAGGCCATCGGCCCGGCCCAGGTCCGGCATCGTCAAGGCGGCCCGCGACGGGGCCGCCTTGACGATGCGAAGAGAGCAATTCGGCGGGCAACAGGGCTGGCCACATGGCTTGACCAGCGGTCAAGCAGCGCTAGACACACTCCAACTTGACTGATCTTGGTCCCCAGAACGGCGAAAGGGCCGACCCGATTTCCGGATCAGCCCTCTGACCTGCGTCGGGACGGCCGGATTCGAACCGACGACCCCTTGACCCCCAGTTTTGCAACGATTCTGTCACGGCATGCCAGAACCGATTGATACGTCCGCAGATGCGGACAGATTGGCGGCCCTTTGTGACGCCCTCTGCTGCCTTATGTCAATCGCTCCTCGGCTGTCAGCCTCGAGCGGTTACCTGACTCGTTACGGCGACCGGTCAAGAGCCCGCCCTGACATCGGGTCCAGGTAGCTCTGTTGCCCGCCCTTGATACCTGACCCGCGTGCCGCCTCCGCCGGCGGCTGAGGTATCGGCATTCAAGGTGGATGGAATTCGATCCACGCGCGGTTCACCAACCACCGGTGCACGGTGGATCTGTCGCATCTACGGGCGATGATGGAGTAGTGACTCACGGTTTCGGGCGTCAGAGGACGCGGCGTCGGAGGCGCCTCGTCTGGCCGCTGGTTTTGGCTGTCACGGTGTTACCGGCGCTGACGGTGTGGTGGTTGGCGTTTGGCTGGTCAGTACCCCACCCCGAGTGGGCGTCGGTGGAGCAGGCCGGGTGGATCGCGGGCATCGTCAGTGCTTTGCTGGCTGCGGTCGGCACGGTTGCCGCCATCCTGGCGTTACGCACCGGACCGCCGGCCGACCGGCCCGGACCTACATCGAGCGGTCTCACGCAGGTTGGGCGGGTACCCTCGGCAGCTTCCTGGCTGCAGGACCGCAGTCCGCGCTTCGACGCAGGAAAGATGTCGAGGCCGGATCGTACGGTGGTGGGCGCACAGATCTTGACGGGGATGGGCGGGGTCGGCAAGACCCAGTTGGCCGCGCGGTTCGCTCGCCAGTTGCTCGAGCGCCGACAGTTGGATCTGCTGGTGTGGGTAACAGCATCGAGCCGGGACGCGATCGTTACTCGGTACGCCGAAGCGGCGAGCGTCCTTGGGCTTTCCGGGGCTAGTGTCGCCGCCTCTGATGCGGCCAGCCGGCTGTTGGCGTGGTTGGCGCATACCGAGCGGCGATGGCTGGTGGTGCTGGACAACCTTGACAGCCCGGCCGACGCATCAGGTTGGTGGCCACCGATGTCGTTCACCGGCCGTACATTGGTGACCAGCCGCGTGCGGGACGTCACCTGGGAAAGCGATACCCGATCTGTCATACCCGTCGGGTTGTTCACCCCGGACGAAGCGGCGGCATACCTGAATTCTGCGGTCACCGATCCGACACACCGCGACGGCGCCGTGGAGTTGGCGGCCGACCTTGGCTACCTGCCGATCGCGCTGGCGCAGGCCACCGCCTACATTCGGGAACGTCGCATCAGCTGCGCTGAGTACCGCCATGAGCTGGCTGACCGACGTAACCGCCTCAATACGCTCCTGCCCGACCGAAGCGTGTTACCGGACGAACATGGCATCCGACTCGACGCGACATGGTCGATGTCCCTCGACGCCGTCGACCGCATGGAACCAGTCGGCCTGGCCGCACCGATCCTCCACATGGCCGGGCTCCTCGACCCCAACGCCTTCCCCGCCGGCCTATTCACCACCTCCGCAGCCCTAACCCATCTGTCACGAGCCGCCGGTTTCACTCAACTCGTAACGCCGAACCAGGTCCGGCAGGCGCTACATCACCTGCACCGCTACCACCTCATCACCCTCGACATCGATGCCGACTTACTCCAGATGCACGCCCTCGTTCAACGCGCTATCCGCGACCTCTCAGAATCAGACAGCACGGGACGCGCCGCAGCAAACGCGCTACTGGAGACATGGCCCCACACTGAACGCGAGACCGCTACCACGGCCCTGCTGCGCGCGAACGCAACGGCCCTGCGGCAACACCTGGGCAGTCTGCTTCACACTCCCCGCATCCACCCTGTCCTGTTCCGAGCGGGCGTGAGTCTGGGCGGCACCGGGGATGTCGCCACCGCCGTCGATCATTTCCGAAACCTGCACCAGATAGCCGAGCGTCACCTCGGACCGAATCACTCCGATACCCTGGCTGCCCGGCACGAACTCGCCCGCTGGCGCGGCCGAGCCGGAGACCCGCTCGGCGCTGCCAAGGCCTACGCGGAACTGCTGACCGACCGACTTCAACTGCTCGGAGGCGACCATCCGCAAACCCTCGCCACCCGAAACAGCCTCGCCGCATGGCGGGGCGCCGCCGGAGACGCGACCGGTGCTGCTGCCGCCTTCGCCGCCCTGCTCATCGACCAGGCGAGGATCCTCGGTCCAGAACACCGGCAAACTTTGACTACCCGAAACAACCTCGCCTACCAACGAGGCCAAGCGGGAGACGCCGCAGGCGCCGCGCGCGCCTTCGCCGAGCTACTCACCGACCAAGTGCGAATCCTCGGACCGGACGACCCTGAAACCCTAATCACCCGCAGCAATCTCGCCCGCTTTCGCCGTATGACAGGGGACAGCAACGGCGCTCTCGACCAGTTCACAGCGCTGCTGCCGGACATGCGACGGATCCTGGGCCCCGATCATCCCGACACGATGGCTATCCGTCACCGTATCGCCGACATCCGAGGGAGTACCGGCGACCCCACCGGCGCAGCGATCACATACGCCGAACTCCTCAGCGACCGATTGCGCATTCTCGGACCGGACCACCCGCACACTCTCGCCAACCGGCACAGCCTCGCGCGCTGCCGAGGCATAGCCGGGAACCCCGTTGGCGCTGCCGCCGCCCTAGCCGACCTGCTCGGCGACCAAGGCCGCGTACTCGGACCCGACCACCCGGACACCCTGACCACCCGCCGCGAACATGCCTGTTGGAAGGCACGAACCGGGGACACAACCGAAGCCCTCAGCAACCTCGACACACTGCTCCACGACATGCTGCGCGTCCTTGGCCCCGACCACCCCGAAACCCTGGCCACGCGCCACGAACTAATCGACATCCGGGGCACAGGTGGCGACCCAGCCGGCGCGGCCACAGCCCTCGCCGAACTACTCACCGACCAGATGCGAATCCTCGGCCCTAACCACACGCAGACACTTACCACCCGTGATCGCCTCAACCACTGGCGCACGCAAGCCGCCACCATCCCCTAGACGACACAGCGCAGTTGGTTGACGTGCTGGCTCTCTGCTCGAACGAGAGTGGCGAAGCGTTGGCCGGCACCGGAGGCGTCGATGGGTTGCCCGGCGAGGCGGGCAAGGAACCTGTCCAGGGGGTAGTGGGCCAGCACGTGGTAGCGGGCGAGGTACATGGCGACTGCGGTGACCGGATGGCCGGAGCCTGGTGCGAGAAGGGCATAGGCCAGCACCTGCTCGGCGAGTGCATCCAGCTGATAGGCACCGTCGAAATGGCCCGTTTTGTATTCGACGATGGTCGTGCTGGCGAGGAAATCGGCGATGCGAAGTCCGTCCAGCAGGCGCAGAGAGGCGATGGCGGGTCCGTAGCCGCGCAGCGCGTTGTGAACCATTGGTGTAGCTGGCCCAGAAGGCGGCGAAGGTAGGGCGAGCGGCGTGCGCTGCGGTCGCGTAAGCGGCGATGGCCCGCCGGTCGCGCAGCACCGCCTGGATCGCCGCCCGCGCCTCATGCGGGTTCGACCGATGAAGTGTGTGCACAGCCCTGTCGAGGTCGGGAAGCAGGCTGCCGACCGTGAAGAGTCGAGCGCCGGGAATGTGGTCGGTGGTTCTACGCCACGGCCCGTCGGGGGTGTCGGTGGGTGGCGCGTATCCGGCGGTGGTGAGCAGGCGCCGTATTCCGGCCTCGGGCAGGCTGGTGAGCAGGTGCGGATATGGCGGTGTGTCGCATAGGTCAAGGGCGAGTGTCCGTTCCATCGCACGGCCGAATCGGTCCGGGTCAGGTGCGCAGGCGCGGATGGCTGCAGGGGCGCGACTGATACGACCCTGCAGGTCGTCGATGAGCCAGGCCCGGTGCGGAAACTGCTGGGCGAGCTAACGGCTCGAAGCTGGCGGCTGACTGCGACCGCGGATTGCGTACAAGGTCATGAGGGCACTCCTTCGCAGGCAAGGGCACAGCGGCACGTCGTGGCACTAAACCGGTGTGAGGCGGCAGCGGTGAGTCAGGCGACGCCCGATGTGGAGGGACACGCAGCGGGTTTGTTGACGACTGCAACCGGAGGGATCCAAGGCGCGCCGCAGGCGGGTCTTAGCCCGTCAGCATCGATGGCCAACTCATCGGGCTCCGCACAACTGGGCGGCATAGCAGCTGGACGAGGCCAGCTGCTACGATCGACCGTACGCGCCGTTGTGACTACGGACAAGCCACCCGGCGAGGCCGGTCCGATGGCCGACCGGCGATGTTCTGCCCGCAATCCGACAGGCCCGATCGACCGGCGTTGGCATGGATCAGTCGATGACGTAGGCATCGACAAAATTCCATTTGGTCAGCTATCGCTAGCACCGCAGCCGGGTCAACCGGATGAGCGAGGTAACAGAGCGTCGTCCGGCGCGGTTGGAGCAGACCCGCGGCAACCAGGAAATCACCACCGACCTCGCCCGCGTCGACATCGCGGACTGGCTTGCCGCCCCGTCGCCACCCGTGGGGCCCGAAGACGACGAGCCCTACCCGACGCCAGCCGAGCAGGTGACAACGCTTGCCGAGCAAATGACGCGCGGAGCCTGGCGGGAAATCGTCACGCAACTCGGCCGAGCCACTCCGGACGCCACCAGCGTGAAACGCGACCTCACCAACCACTTCTGGTGCGACCTCTTCATCGGTGGTGCAGGCGATCGAGATGACCCAACGAGGCTTCGACAGCATCCCCAACAAGGTCAAAGCCTTAATCCTGGATTCGGCACTGCAGGCCGAACGGCCGCACGTCACCGAAGCCGCCATCGGCTTGATCGTCGACAAGGTGTGGCATGGCATTCAAGCCGCAGTGTTCGGGGGCGCGCCGCTACTCGACCTCATCTCGAGCGATGAAGCCTTGCGCGCACTCCGGATCCTCGCCGTGTTCATCTGCCCCGCACCAGCTCAACACCCCGCAGTACGACAACACGCTCTGAAACCACTCGGAGACGACGTCAACAAGATCCTCACCGACCAGACCAAGAGCAGGCTCACCACACTGTTCAGCGACTGGCAATCCGACAGCGAGAGCCCGCTGAGCGGATAGCTTCGCCTTGCCGCGCTCACCGTGCCCGACGGCGCTTTCGTTCAAGGCAGGTGCCCACCCCCTCATGACAATCTGCAGGCACCGCGGCATCATCGGGGTGAGCCGGCCGATCTGAATATGCGGTGGAACCTGTTGTCGTGACTCGGCACGATGCCGGGATGACCCTGCTGCTGCCCGCGAACCCCCTACGGCCCTGCCGGCCCGATGACCATTTCGCGCCCGAAGCCGACGCGGCCCGCGCCGCCAGGATCGACGTCGCGGTGGTCGACCACGACGCGTTGACCTGCGACCGTCGCTTGCTGGGATCGATGGCGCAAGGTGTTCGCCCACCAGCGCCTCTTTGATTCGAATCGGCGGGAGTCACCTGCAAATCCGCTGGTTGATCAAGCCGAAGTCAGTACGCCAACGAGGCTCGCCGGGACCAGTTGTTCGGCCAGGTCAACGTCCGCCACTGGGTGCTCGGTAATCACATCGAGCAGGTCGGCGACGTGCACGCCAAGGTCGGCATCGACCATACCGTCCTTAGCCCGGCTGGCGGCCGTCTCCACCTGACCAGCCAGCCACGCGCCAAGCTTGCGGTGCACGATGTGCAGCGTCCGCAGCGCCCATGCGACCCGTTCGGCCTCCGCAAGCAGCGCGTCGTCGCTGACGGCGCGGGCGAAGCGGGCTACGTCTGCGCTGTCGGCGGGGCCGTCGACGGTGCCGCGCATCCAGTGCCCGATCGCGCCAGCGGTCGTGAGCGTCGTGCCGGTCATCCGATCCAGAATCTGCTGCTGAGTCAGGCCGCTGTCGCGGGCCGCCGCAGCGCGGGCATGCCAGAAGTCGACCAGCATGCGCAGTGCCGCGTACTCGGTTCGCTCGGACAGCTTCTCCGTCAATGCCACCCGCAGGTAGGTGCGGGCGGCTCTGTCGACGAGCAGCAGCACGTCGCCGCTCTGCAGCGCCTTCACTGCCACCCGGGACAGGGTTGGGCCTCGCCGACGGGTCACGAGCTCGTTCGGCGGCAGCCACAACACCCGGGGACCGTTCGGGTCGTCCAGGTGCACTGCGATCGCCGGCACATCGCTGCTGGCACCGGTTGCCTCGCGGACGGACAGGGTGCCCAGGTCGTCCTCGGCGGCAGCCATCACCGCACGCAGCACCCCGATCACGTTAACGGCAAACGGCTCCCACGCGGTGTCATCCGCGCTAGCCGTCTCGTTCGCGTTGGCGGCCCGCAGGACGCCTCCATCCACGACCCGGATCGCGGCAACCGGGTCGGTCTCGACTGGCAGGCAACCCGGAGTCACACCTAGCGCCGCGGCTGACTCCGTGACGGCCTCCGTCCGCAGGTGCGCCATCCGCACCCGGGCCGCAACCGCCTGCCGCACCGCGCGCCGTCCTTCCAGCGGCCCGCACGTCAACTGCAGCACCGCCGGCGCTGGCGGCAACGTAAGCAGCCCGGACCGGCTGCGCGGAAGCGTCCCGACGACGGCCAGCGGCACGCCCGGCTCCACCATGCCACGTGCGGCGGCGGTCACTGTCCGCACCGATACCGTCTGCTCCCATCCGAGCGGAGTCCGTGGCGATTCCGTGAGCGTGACCGTCACAGCGGCGGCTGCGGACGTGCCACGCACCAGCAGGATGCACCGCTCCCCTGCCTCAACCCGGGCCGTGACCCATTCAATCAGCTGGCCGGTCCGTGGATGCTCAGTCGCTGCGCGGAGAGCGTCGGTGAGCGCGTCCGCGAACCGTAGCCACGCGTCCCGGCTCGAGCCGGTCGCGTGCTCGGCATAGCCCTGGGCGGTGTCGACCAGCGTTCCAAGCCGCATCCGGTACGGGTTCGCGGCAGCGAACCGGTCGTACACGTCCGGACGGACCGGGACGGACGCCACCGCGTGGAACGCCGTCCACGCCCATCGCGACCCGACGGGGTCAGCAGCTGCGGCGTCTATCAGCTGGCCTCCCGCCTTCCATAACCTGTCGAGGGCCCGGTCGAGCGCCGTGCCGGGCTGCGGCGCGACGATGTCGACCACGGCACCGCCGGTGGCCTGCAGCTGCTGCGCCGGGACGAACACTGCCCCGGCGTCGGCCTTGCGAGGCGTCACGGCCGGGCCGGCGAGCGCCGACAGGCAGGCGGCGTCCCATGCCCATACCACGCCTCCGTTGCTGCGGACGACGTCTAGGCCGGCGTCGTACGGATCGCCGGTCAAGTAGACGGCCGGGATCCGACGCCCGGTCTGCTGTAGCACCGCGGCAAGCTCGTCGACCGTGGTGGCGCCGGCCGCGACGATAACGCCCTCGAGCCGTTCGAGCAGCGGGAGCAGCCGCGCCACCCGCCCGGTCAGGTACACCCGGCCGCCCGCGTCGAGCTTCGATCGGCCAATCACTCGCGGCTGCCCTGCCGCGGTCACCACTGCGCGCGGCACGAAGTCGACCAGACGCTGCGTCCGGAACGCCAGCTCGTCGTACAGGTCACGGTCGGCCAGCCGTACAGACGCGACTCCGATCTGTGGGTTTAGCCTGCCGCGGTGGAGCGCGGCCGCGACGGACGCGGACGCGGCCAGCACCACCGGCGCCGCGGTGACCGATGCCGGCACCACGACTGCCAGCGGAATGCGGGCGGTCATCGCGGCGTCCGCGACCCGCAGCAGTTCGGCATCCAGAAGGGTGGGTGCGAACGGCAGCGGCCGGCCGCCACCCCTTCCGCGCATGAGAAGTCCAGACAGGACGCAGTCGCTCAGTCCGCGGGTCCCGGCAGCTGCCATGAGCCAGAACGATAGACCTGCCCCGATTGGGGCCGATCAGCCATCTCGAGATCATCCTTCTCGTCGGTCGTACCGTAGTCGTACAGTGACCCAAACATCGGCGCGGCTGCCACGATGGCAGCTCCGCAGGCGGCGACAAGCCACCAGGAAGGACGCGGGCAGTGCGCAGCAGCGAACGCAGTGCGGACCATGACACCGGTAACACCCCGGGCATGGCGGCTGCCGCCGTCGAGGACGCCGAGAGCAGCGGCCAGGGTGGAAAATCGCACACCGCTGGCTCCGCTCTCACTGAGCAGGAGAGCGAGACGCTGCGCCGCGCCAAGATCAGCCGCGCAGCGGCCGGGCACCTCACCCAGGCCGACCTGATGAGCGAGCTGTCGCGGCTGAGCGGCGGCGAGGCCTCGTGGGTACGACGGCAGACCAAGATGCGCCCCAACGCTCCGATCGCGGCGCTAGCCCGGGCGGTGCGCACAATGCTGGTCCGCTCGGATGAGAATCGGGTTGCAATTATCCTGCACGACTGCCTGCACTATGGAGTCGTGTCCACTCACGCCGCCTCCAAGCTAGAACTCGCCGAGTTGGCCGCTGTCCTGGCGGGTGACATCGACGGCATGAACGGCCTGAGTGACGAGCCGATCTACCAGTCTTTGCTCGATGCCGAGGAGTTCGGCACGACCCGGACAGCGCGGGTTGCGGCCTGGGCGTCGATGGTGTGCATGGGGCACTCGGCCGACGTCGCGGCGCTGGCCTGGCTGGTCGCCGACCCGCCAGAGGAGTGGTCGGCTGCGCAGCGGCAGGTGCTGGCCGACGTGTGGGACGGCGTGCGGGCTCGGACGCCCGACATGCCGGAGAAACCGATCCGGTTCGAGGATCTGGTCGAGGTCGTCGTCGACGCCGACGCTGTGCTGCAGAGCGACGAGTTAGACGACATCGACGAGCCCGCCGGCCTCAAGGAGCCCACCGCGGCACTCCCAGCCGTGACCGATACGCCCGGCGGCTTTCCTCCGGCAGCCGTCGGCGCGCCGGCTGTCGAAAGCGGCGTCGCGGCCGAGCGAGACATGCCGTCCTTGCAGCGCGAGCTCGACGACCTCGAGCAGCTCCGCAGCCACGTGGAGGATGAGGTGGCTCCCGCCCTCGCTGCCGCCGCCGCTGCCGGACGACTCCCGGCGGAAGCCCACGTCGTCGCGGTCACGAGCTACACCCGCCAACTCACCTCGGCGTTCGAGGCGGTCGCGCGGCTGACCGGAAATGCGCGGCCAGAGACGCTCGCAGACGCCCGGCATACGGTCGAGGATGCGTTGGCCGCCGCGCAGGAAGCGGACCAGGCGACCGCCCGGCTGGACCGGGTCCGGCAGCTCGCGACGCTGCGCGCGCCGGACTACGTCGCCGCAGCCGTCGCGCAGGTGGCGGAGCTGGCCGGCAGCGTCGACGACACGACTGCGGCGGAGACCCTCGCCGGCCTCGATGCGCTGCTGGAGATCGTTGATCTGGACGGCCGTGATCCGGCGCGCGCCGTCGAGCTCGGTGGGCTCGTCAGCTCGGCGGTGCCGGCCGCGATCCCGCTGCTCATGTTCGCCACCACGGCCGGCATCCTCACCTACACCCCGGCCGCCGCCGAACGCGCCAGCGCGGAATCCGCTGGAATCGAGGCCGCGCCGGCTGAGCCCGCCGCAGAAACGCCTCCCGCCGCAGACGAAGCATGCACCCCTAGCGCGACGGACGAGCAACGCGCCTCCCAACTGACTGCCTCCGCCATTGACGAGCAGACCACGAGCTCGGCCGAGCACACCGAGACCCCTTCCCCGGCCGCCAACCTCGCCAGCACGGACGCGCCGAGCCCGCAGGAAACGGTCACGGAGGAGGGCGCCGAGGCCAGCACCCATTCGGAGCCGGACCTCGATGACATCCTCGCCGGGCTCAACCTCACCGTCCCGCCGCCGCCCACCACCCCCCAGCCCCGCCACGCCCTGCCAGAGGAGATCACCAAGCCCGAGCTGTCGACCGCTGAGCCGTTGGCCGCCGATGCACCGGACAACAGCGACGCGTGCACGATCTACGCCGACCTGCTCAACCACGACCAGTACGCGCTCGCGTATTGGCTCACCACCGCCGAAGGCGCCCCGGCCTCGCTCCGCACCGCGAACCGGCTCGCCGCGCACGCCGCCGCGATCAAGACCTCCACCGGCTCAAACGCGGCCGCCTTCGCCGCCGCCGTCACCGACCTCGACGCTGACGCCGTCCGCGACATGCCCGCCACTCAGATGTTGATCTACGGCGCCGCCGTCCGCGCCGGGCTGCTCTCCCCGTCGGCCGGTGCCGCCGGTCCCCTCCGCGACATCGCGACCAGCATCCCTCGCTACGGCAAGGCGGTCGAAGAGCTCCACGAAGCGCTGCTCACCGGGATCTACAGCGGCGTCTATCTCACTCCGCGAAGCGTCGACGCCGTCGCCGAAGCCGCCGAAGCAGATCAGGTCCTGCAGACCTTGACCGCCGGCGCCGAGGAACTGCTCGCCACGTCCCGCACCATCCGCTACGCCCTTGCAACCGACCTGTGGCAGACGTGGAGGGCGCCTGACGGCTACCTCGGTCGACCGTTGAGCATCGTCGCCGCCGGGCAGACGGCCCCCGACTCGGTCGCGCTCGTCCGCGACCGGGTCGCCGAACTCCGCTCACGCGCCACCCTGGAAGCTACCATCGACCGCGACACGCCCCGCAGCTCGGGCAAGCGCAGCAAGCGGATCGAGTCCCGCGCCCGGGAGAAGCTACTCGCCTGGACCGGGGAGGTCACCGAGCTGCTGTCGAACTGGATCACTGCCGTTGAGAACCTCACCGGCCCCGACGCCGAGTCGTGGATGAGCGACCCGATTACTGACCTACGTACCCGGGTCGTCGCCGTCCGCAACCAGGCCA
Organism: Micromonospora sp. NPDC047756; assembly: GCF_055587245.1. NCBI lineage: Bacteria > Bacillati > Actinomycetota > Actinomycetes > Micromonosporales > Micromonosporaceae > Micromonospora > Micromonospora sp. NPDC047756. The sequence continues at coordinate 48,730 of NZ_JBVJGQ010000007.1, read as the reverse complement.
TCGCCGAGCTTGGCCGCCGCGGCGACACCGGCGTCAAGGCGCGCGACGCCGTTCACGAGGCCGGGCTGCGGCTGCTGACCGATGCCCTCGACCTGCTCGCCGGCACCGCCACCGTCCCCGCCGGGCCAGAAGTTCCGGCCGACCGGCTCCTCGGCGGGCCGCTCTCCGGCGCCGCCGAGCTGCCGCTCACCGGCACCGGAGAGCCCACCCGCCCGATCACCATGGACGACGTCGTCACGGCCGACCGGACCGCTCTGACCGGCGCGGCCGGGTGGCGCGCGGCGTACGAGCAGCGGGCCGCCCGCCACGACCACGTCGGCACGCAACTGCTCATCGAGCACGTGCGCACCCTCGACCCGCCGCTCGCCGGCGAGCTCGCCACCGCCCGGGACCAGGCCATCGCCGCGTCCACGACCGCACTCGATACCGCGATCACGGCCCTGGTCACCCAGATTGACTCCGACCGGCTCTTCGGCCGCATCACAGTTCAGGAGTGGACCGACCTGTCCACCCGGGTCCGCGCCCACCAGGCCGGACCGCGCGGCACCCGCCGCGACTACGACGTCATGTTCGCCGACCTCGCCGCCATCGAGGCCGACCGGGCCGCCGCCGTCGGGCGCACCATCGTCGCCGCCCGCGCCGCACTCGACACGAAGGGCATGGACCCCGAAGACGCCGACCGGATCCAGCGCCGCCTCGACGACGGGGACCTCACCACCGCCGCCGAGTACGTCGAGACGCTCGCCTCCGGCCGACAACTACCCGGCCCGCGGGACGACATCGACCACCTGCGCCGATTCTTCCCCGCGTTCTGCGACGTGTTCGCCGCCCGCCAGGCGCTGAGCAACGGCACGCACCCGCTGCTGCGCGACCTGCAGCTGGCGCTGCCGGCCGGGCGGTTCCCAAACGACCCGGCACTGGCCGCGCTGCTTACTGACGCCGACCTAAACCTGGCCGAAGTGACCCGTGGCAAGACCGTCGCCGAACGGGTCGAGCACTGGAACCGGCTCGCGGTGAGCCGCTCGTTCGACGCCCGCATTGGAAGCGTCAAGGCCGTCCTCGAGCAGGTCGGGTTCATCTTCGACAAGTCAACCAACCCGCCGGTCAAGCGCGGGCAGGGCGGCGGGCGGGGTTCGTGGCTGGACCTGCACGGCGTCCGCGCGACCGCCGGCAAGGCGCTCATCCCGGCCTTCGGGACGGCGATGAGCCCGTCCGGGGACACGCTGCGGCTGCTCGCGGTGTGGAAGGCCCCGACGCCGGCCGAGCTGGTGGAGATGTTGCGCAGCGAACCGACCGACCGGTCGATCGTCCTACTGTACTTCGGCACTCTGGACGCCACCGCCCGCCGCGAACTAGCCCGCCAGTTCCGCAGCGGCCGCAAGCTGCCGCCGACCGCGGTCATCGACGACGCGGTAATCGCCTACGTCGCCTGCCAGCCGGCCCCCGGTCGGGACGTGACGATGTCGGTCACGCTGCCGTTCACGTTCTCGTCCCCGTTCACGCCGGACGTGCCCGGCGTCAACGTGCCGCAGGAGATGTTCTACGGCCGGGCCGAGGAACGCGACAAGGTCGTCGACATGATGGGTCCGTGCGTCGTGTACGGCGGCCGGCAGCTGGGCAAGTCCGCGCTACTGCGCGCTGCCGAGCGCGAGTTCGACGACGGCATCACCCGGCACGCGATCTACGAGTCGATCTTCCACATCGGCAAATCCGCCCCGGCCGAAGCGGTCTGGACGACGCTGTGGCCGCGGCTGGCGAACACGGGCATCCTGCCCGAGACCGTCCCGGCCGGCGACGTTGCGGCCGCGCTCACCCGGCACGTCGCCGACTGGGTGACTGCCCGCCCGGGCCGGCAGCTGCTGCTCCTGCTGGACGAGTCCGACTCGTTCCTCGACGCCGACGCGAACGCCGTCAGCGGAATGTTCCCCCAGGTCGTGCAGTTCAAGTCGCTGATGGAACTCACCCACCGCGCGGTCAAGGTCGTCTTCGCCGGCCTCCACCAGACCGCCCGGTTTGAACGGCTCGCCAACCACCCACTCGCGCACTTCGGCGAGCCGGTCTGCGTCGGGCCGCTCGCGCCCCAGGCAGCGTACGACCTGCTCACCCGGCCGCTGCACGCACTCGGGTTCCGGTTCGCCGACACCGACCAGGCCGCCCGGGTGCTGGCGCTGGCAAACAACCAGCCGGCTCTGATCCAGCTGTTCGCCGCGCGGCTGCTGCGCAACTTGCAGGGCGCGCCCGTTCTCGGCGACGCGCCGCCGCAGATCATCGTCGCCGACGACGTCGAGCAGGTATGGGCCGACCCGACGCTGCGGCGCCAGTTCCGCAAGCGGTTCGACTGGACCCTCGACCTCGACCCGCATTACAAGGTGATCGCGTACAGCGTCGCGCAGAACGCGCACGCAGTCGGCGTCGACGCCGCGATGTCCCCGGGCGAGCTACGCACCGAGTGCGAGCAGTGGTGGCCAGCCGGCTTCGCCGCCGAGGACATCCGCGCTAGTGAGTTCCGCGCCCTGCTCGACGAGTGCGTCGACCTCGGGGTGCTGTCGGTAACCGAGCGCGGCTACCGGCTTCGGACCCCGAACGTGCTCGACCTGCTCGGCAACCGCGACGAGATCGACGAGGTCCTCGATCGGGCTGAGTCGTTCGAGGCGCCGGAGTCGTTCGACGGGTCGCTGATGCGGCCGGTGTACGGCACCGGGCCGACGCGGGCGCCGCTGACCGCGCAGCAGATCGCCGACCTGCTCGCCGCCCGCCGCCAAGTCCGGATGCTGGTCGGCTCGGCGGCGCTCGACTTGGACCGGTGCCTGGCAGTGCTGGAAAAGGAGAACGAAAACGCTGCATCCGGCCACCGGAAGGCGGTCCTGTCCCGGGCTACGCCGGGCGGGCTGAAGAACAAGTGCCGCAGCTTGCCGCTCCAGAGTGCTGGGCACCACGCCGTAGTCCTGGTCGACCTCAAGGACGCGACCGCCGACGCGGCGCTCGAGGTGTGGCGGCAGGCCCGGGAGCTGATTGCGGCGCACATCGGCGGCACCCTCGGGATTGTGCTGGTCAGCGGCCCCCCGCAGGCCGCCGCGTGGCCGGTCGTGACACGGGAGTCGGATACGTCCTCCGGCCTGACGGAGCTGCGCCGCTACGACGACACCGATCTGCGTCTGTGGTTCGCGCAGGAGTCGCTGCCGTTCCAAGACGCCGCGTCGCGTGCCGAGCTGCTGGCCACGACCGGCGGCTGGCCGAAGCTCCTGGACCGGCTCGCGCAACACCTGGCCGGCCGGGACAGCGGCACGGTCAGCGACCCGCTCGACGACGTGCGGACCTGGCTGCACGGCCACGCCGGCGACCTGGTCGTCGCCGCCGGCGTGACCGCAGACGGGTCGCTACAGCAGGCGTGGGAGTTCCTGGTGAGGCAGATGGCCGGCGAGGCCGTCGACCTGGAGACGTTCGCGGTGTTCCTCGAGCTGCACGCCGCGACCGGCGAACCCGGCAGCGATCAGCTAACCGCCGCCAGGCTGGCCGCGAACGGATACACCGGCACCGGGGACGTCGTGCAGGTTCTGCGCGCGCTCGGCGTGCTGCTCGGGGACGGCAAGGGCGAGTATCGGATAGAGCCGATCCTGGCCACAGCGACCCGGAGCGCCGCGTGAGCCGCACCCTGCCGCAGCTCGTCCAACAGCTCGTCCTCGACGCGGCCCGACACGCTGTCCAGGCGCCGGCGCTAGCCGGGACCGACCCGCACCGGCTCGCGGAGGCCAACCGGCGCGCCATGCTGCAGCTGATCGCTCGCCGCCGGCCGCTGCGTGAGGAGCTCACCGCCCGGTACGCCGACGAGCCGACGCTGCAGCAGCCGACCGTGCGGGCCCTACTCAGCGGGGACGCGGCCGTGGCCGAGTCGGCCGCGAACACGCTCACCGACCCTGCTGGAGTCCGCCGCCTCGCCCGCAGCTGGGTCGGCAGCGCCACCCCTGCTCCTGTGCAGGCCAGCCCCGCCGACGGGGCGGCGCCGGTGGACCGGCGCCGGCACGCGCGGACCGCCCGCAAGATCGCCGACCTGCAGGAGGCCCGCGACGTCGCCCGCGGCCAGCGCAACACCGCGCAGGCCGAGGCCCGCGACTTGGCCCGGCAGCTAGCCGCCACCCAGGGCGACCTGGAGGAGGCCGGCACCGTCATCGAGGCGCTGCGGGCCGAGCTGGACTTAGAGCGGGAAGCAGCCGCAGCCCGGTCCACCGACCTGCTCGCCGCCGCTGCGGTCCTCGCTGCGGCCGCCGCCCCGTCCGGCACCGGCGACACCGACGACCCGCGCACACGCGAGCTCGCCAACGACGCCAGCGCAGTCCCGTCCGACACGCGGCTCGCCGCCGCGCTCGCCGCCGCCGGGGTGGCGCCAGCCGCGTTCCGGGCCATGCTGGCCACCCTGCTCACCCCGCCGATCGCGCCGGTGCCCGCGGTGGCGACACCGCGGGAGATTGCGTTGACCCCGCTCGGTGCCGGCACCGAGATCGGCGGGTCGGCCATGCTCGTCTCCGCCGGCGACGTGCGGATCCTCGTCGACGCCGGGATGCGGCCCAAGCGGCGCATCGACGACGCTGGCCCGCCGCACATCGACGTCGTCCGCCGCCTGGACGCGATCGTGATCACGCACGCGCACAACGACCACGCCGGGTACGTGCCGGCGCTGACGGCTCAGTTCGCGAACGTGCCGGTGTTCTGCACCGTGGAGACCGCAGCGTTGCTGCCAACGATGTGGCAGGACTCGGTGAAGGTGTTCGACCGGACCCGCAGCGACTACGTCGAGGCAGGCGAGCCGCCCGCCGAACCGCCGTACACGCGGACGCAGGCTCTCGCCGCGCAGCGGCGTCTCGAGCCGATCGCGCTCGCCCGGACCGTCGAGGTGGCCGACGGCGTCACCATCGAGCTGTTCCCGGCCGGGCACATCCTCGGCGCGGCCGGCGTCGTCGTCACCGCCGGCGATCGCCGTGTCACCGTGACCGGGGACGTGTCCACGCTCGCGCAGCTGTCCGTGCCCGGCCTGATTGTGCCGGACGCGGCCCGCGGCTCGGACCTGCTCGTCATCGAGTCGACGTACTGCGGCCAGCGCGGCACCAACCGGGATCTGGAGGTGGAGAAGTTCATCAACATGGTCGCCGAGACCGTCTCCGCCGGCGGACGGGTGCTCGTCCCGGCGTTCGCGCTCGGCCGGGCCCAGGAGGTTGTGCTCACCCTGCGCGACCGGCTGCCGGACGTCCCGGTCCTCATCGACGGGCTGGCCCGGCACGTGTCCTGGATCTACGAGCAGGAGACCGCCGGGACCGACCGGCCGCTACGGATCTACGGCGACGGCGTGCAGGAAGTCCGCGACACCAACCGGCCCTACCTGCTCAAGAGCTTTCGCAAGGGAGTGGTCGTGACGACGTCCGGGATGCTCGCCGCAGGACCCGCGGTCCGGTGGGCCCGGGAGATCCTGCCGGACCCGAACTCGGCGCTGCTGGTCGCTGGCTACCAGGACGAGGACTCCCCCGGCGCGGAGTTGCTCGACCTGTCCAACGGTGGCAATGGCACCCCGGGGGGCCGCGGCGGGCCGCGCACGTTCCGCCTCGACGCCGACGACGTGGCGGTGAACGCACGGGTGGAGCAGTTCGGGCTGTCCGCGCACGCCGACCGGCGCGGCCTATCCGCGATCATCAACGAGGTCGCGCCGCGCGAGGTGATGCTGGTGCACGGCGTGGAACGCAAGCAGCGGGACTTTGCCGACAACCTGACCCGGCGCGGCTACGCTGTCGCGCCGACCCGGCACTGGCAGCGCTGAACCCGGCCGTCTGGCGGTGATCTTCCGCAATGTAGGTGGTGGCGGGTACCGTCCGGGTTAGCCCACGCGCCAGCCGCTGACCGCCCCGGCCGCACCCAGCGCCGCAGGCCGACAACTGCATACTGACCGTCCCCGTCCCCGTCCCGACCAATGACCGCCGCGCGAGCCCTTGGGTGGGCGGACGCGGCCCGGCGCCGCGCGCCGCCACCTGCAGGAGCCAGCTTGACGGTCTCACCCGCTCCGATCTCCGGTGCCGTACCCGCCCCGGTTCCGGCTGTCGGCCCCGCCGCGGTGCCTGCTGCGACGGCGGCGCAGCGGTACGACGCTCTACTCGGCAGCCTCGCCCGCCGCGTCATCCACATCGCCACCGGCACGCTCATCCCGACCGGGACCCGGCTGCCCGACCCGCCCGCGCAGCAGCGGTTGTGGCTCGGCATGCTCGCCAGCGCTCCGAAGCTCATTGCCGAGGCCGCCAACGGCTACACGTACGGGGAGCGGCTCGTCCCGCCCGCGCAGGGCTTCACGTTCCGAGTGCCGGCGCTGCCGGTCACGCTCGAGTTCACGGTGTCCGCGGCCGCGTACGTTGCGCTGCACCCGACCCTCGAGGAGCAGAAGGCGGCGGTAACTGCCGTCTCCGACCCGGGCGCCAGCGCCGCTGCCCCGGCGGCGGGGTCGGCCGGGGCCCCGACGGCCGGCCGCGGTCGTCCGCTGGCTGCAGTGTGGACGAAGACCGCGATCGACTCCGTCACCGTCACCATGCCCCTTGCCGCCGGCACCACAGGCACCGTACGGGCCGGAGAGGACGAGCTCGCCGCCGCGCTGCGGTCCGCGGTCCGGCCGCCGGCCGGATCGGAACTGCACCGGCCGCGGCGCCTGTCCCCCGCGCCCGGCGGCAGCCTGCCGCGCCCAGACGACATGCTGGATGCGACCACGTGGGCCGGATACTGCGGGGCGCACCTCCTCGACTCCGACGACGTGCCGCCGCCGGAGTTTCGCGCCGCCATCGAACTCGACATCACCCCCGGCGACGGGTACGTCGAGATCCTCGCCGCAGTCGTCAACCTCACCCCGGCACCGGACCAGCAGACCGTCGACGGCACGCACGCCTATCAGGCGAGCTACCTAGACACGCATTTGTACGAGGTGCAGCTGACCTGCGACACGGACGCGCCGCTCGTGCCATATCAGCTCGAACAGGTGCAGCAGTCCTACCGGTACGACCGGACCGTCCCCGCACTCGGGCACGCCTGCCCCGTCGACGTCACCCGCACCGGCGGCCGCACCCGGCTGGCGACTCTGTACGCCGCCGAGCAGGCCACCACTCGGGTCCAACCGCGCCGGCGAGTCGCGCTCCCGGACGGGACCGCGTCTACCCTCGACACGTCGTTCAGGGCCCTGAACGCCGATCCGGTTGCAACGGTGAGCGCGCTGGTTGACGCGCACCGCGCCTGGGTCGATTTCGAATGGAGCACCGCCGCGCTCGACGTCCGCGCCGCGGCCCGCGGGTGGGACTTTACAGCCCGCGCCGACGCCGACGCCGACGCCCAGGCCGCTCGTGACGAGGTCGCCTGGGTCGACGCCGGGCTGGAGCTGCTGCGGACTGACCCGCAGGTCCGGGACGCGTTCGTGCTCGCTAACCGGGCCGTCGCGGCTGCCGCGAACGGCAGTTACGACGCGTGGTTCCCGTTCCAGATCGCTTGGCTGGTTGGCTGCCTGCCCGGCATGGTCGACCCGGCCGGGCACCCGGACGTCGAGATCGTCTGGTTTTCCACCGGCGGCGGGAAGTCCGAGGCGTACCTGGGTCTGATGCTCACCACCCTGTTCTACGGGCGACTCACCGGTGTCACCGCCGGCGCGCAAGTGTGGGCCCGGTTCCCGCTGCGGCTACTCGCGCTGCAGCAGACCGAACGGTTCACCGCGATGGTGCTGCACGCCGAGCTGCTGCGCCGCGACCACCCGCACATCGCCGCCGGTGACCCGTTCGGCATCGGGTACTTCGTCGGCGGGACCAACACCCCTAACCGGCTGCAGGCGCCGAACCCGACCAACCCGTACTACCGCGGCCAGGACCCGCATTCCGCCGCAACCGCCGAGGCGTGCCGCATCCTCGCCGACTGCCCGCTTTGCCGGCAGCCGCTTGAGGTCGCCTTCGACGAGCCGTCCTGGACAATGCAGCACCGCTGCCGCAACGCCGCCTGCCGGATGACCGGCGTGCTGCCGGTGTGGGGCATCGACGACGAGATATACCGGCACGCGCCGGCGGTGCTGGTCGGCACCGTCGACAAGCTTGCTCAGCTCGGCCAGTCCCGCGAGTTCCAGGTACTGCTCGGTCGCGCGCACTCCCGCTGCCCGCAGCACGGCTACACCGGCAACCCGACGTGGTGCGCGGTGTTCGGATGCAAGCAGAACCGACAGCCAATCCCGGCCGGGTTCGGACAGGTCCGGCTCGAGATCGCCGACGAGCTGCACCTGCTCGATGAATCTCTCGGCGCGCTCGACGGCATGTACGAGACGCTGCTCCAGGCCATCAGCGAGGACCTGGGCAACGCGCCGATGCAGATTGTCGGCGCGACCGCAACCATCGAGGGCTACAAGAATCAGGTGCAGCACCTATACCGCCGCGACGCGCGCCGGTTCCCGGTCAACGGGCCCGACGTCGGAGAGACGTTCTGGTCCACCACCGCCGCCGACGAGCCGCTGCGCCGCTACCTCGGCGTCCAGCCCCGGTCGATCACGATGGTCACCGCGACCCGCGAGGTCGCACTCACCCACGCCGGCTGGCTCGCCGAACTGCTCACCGACCCGGCCACCGTGCTCGCCGAAGCCGGCCTCGACGCAACCGACCCGCTGCTGGTCGACGAAGCCCGCGCCGCCGGCCGCGACCTGTACGAGGTGTTCGTCGCGTACTGCCTGCGCAACGAGGACCTGACCAGCTTCACCCGCGACCCGGAGGTCCGGGCTCTGTTGGGCAGCCAGCCGAACCTGGCCGTCATCAACGGCGACGCCGAACCGGCCGCGATCCGGCACGCCGTCGCCCGGCTGACGAACCCGCCGGCCGCCGCCGACGACCGGGTCATGATAATCGCCGCGACCAAGGCGATCGGGCACGGCTTCGACGTGGGCAGACTCGGCGTGATGACGGTAATGGGCACCCCAACGTCCGCCGCGGAGGTCATCCAGGCGTCCGCCCGGGTCGGGCGCCGCTGGCCCGGTCTGGTCGTCAATGTCATCAATCCGACCCGGGACCGGGACCTGTCGGTGTTCCGGTACTACGCCGACTGGATCAGGTTCCTCGACCGGCTGGTGCACAAGGTCCCGGTGAACAGAGAGTCGCTGCCGGTGCTGCGCCGCGTTCTGTCCGGCGGGCTGATGGCATGGTTGCTGCAGGTTCATGACCGCGAGTGGCTCACCGGCGCCCCGCGCCGCAAGACACTCGCCGACTCGACCGCGTTCGCGTCCGCGGTCACGGCGGGGTTCGTCGACCGGACCCTGCTCATCGACAACCTGTCCCGCGGGTTCGGGATCCACCCGAACAGCGTGTACCACCACCTGCATCGGTACGCGGTCGCGGCATGGGTGGACGACCGGCTCGCCGGGCTGCCAATGCAGGCCGAGCCCGGCAAACGGCTTCCGGACCTGCTCACCCCGCCGGTGCCGCGGTCGCTGCGCGACGTCGAGGAACCCATCACCATCTACGCCGACCTGTAACCAGCGGCAGCCGCCCTCCCCGTTCTGCCCGGCCTGCTTCAAGGAGACGCCCCGCGATGGCGATCGAGACGCTCAACCGGACCAACATCCAGGCGCTGTGGCGGTACATGCCCGGGCAGCCCTACAACTTCGGCACGAAGGCCGCCGTCGTCGGGGAACCGCCGCGGCAGACCAGCCCGCTCGGCATCCCGGAGGCGTGGGTAGAGGCGCAGCTGCGCCGCCTGATCCGCCCGTTCGCCGAGGCCGCGTCGAACATCCCGAACAGCGGCCCGGAACTCGACATCATCGACCGGCGCAAGTACGAGCTGGTCCGCGCCGACGACCTGCGCGCCGCCCGGTTCCCGAACACGTACCTGTGCAGCGACTGCGGCGTGTTCCGGACTGTCCGCGCCGGCGAGCGGATCCCGGACTGCGCCGCGCACGGGCCGATGGAGCAGTTCACATTCGTCGAGATCCACGAGTGCGGGCACCTCGGCGAGCTACGACCGCCGCACTGCGCAAACAACTGCCGGGCCTCGATACGGCTGTTCAACACCAAGTCGTTCAACATCGGCCGCTGGTACTGGTCCTGCTCCCGGTGCGGCACCCGCTCCGACCGGCCGGTCGCCCGCTGGTGCGAATGCCGGCGCGGCAAGGTCACCGTCACCCGGGTTCCGCAGACCTCCGCGTACTACCCGCAACAGATCACGGTGATCAACCCTCCCACTCGAGACACGTACGCCGCGTTCGCGCACGAGCACACCCACGCCGCCGCGCTCGCCCAGGCACTCGGCATTCTGCCGCCAGGCCTAGACGGGCTGCGGACCGCGGCCGGCGGTAAGTCCGACGACGCGGTCGCCCAGTTCGAGGCGCTCGCTGCGATCCTGGGGTGGAAGCCGGGAAATCCGCTTTACGACGCCGGCCTGGCCGATGCGCAGGCCAAAGCCGGCAGCGGGCCGGCGTGGCGCGACGACGTCGACGCGCTCGGACTGGAGCCGGAAGGGCTGGACCTGCTCGGCGAGGAATGCCTGCAGCTGTCGCTGGCCCGGTCGGCAAACGCGATGAGCGTCGACGACCTGCTCGGCGAAGCCGCCGGCGGGCCGCTCGCTGCGGCGTACGGCACGTACCGGCCACTGTTCGACCGGTACGGGCTGGCGGACGTAACACTGCTGCGGCAGCTGCCGGTCGCGTACCTCGTCGCGGGATACACCCGGGTCTCGCCGCGGGCGAGCACGGTGAACCGACGCGGTGACACCGTCATCACCCGGTTCAGGTTCTTCCCCGGCACCCGCAACGGGAAGTTCCCCATGTACGGGGTGCGGACTGAAACCGAAGGGTTGCTGTTCCGGATCGACCCGCTGCGGATCGTGACCTGGCTGGTTGACTCCGGTGTCGTCGACGACCCCGGCATCACCGACGCGGCCGCCGCGCAACGCTGGCTGTTCACCGTGTGCGACCCGGTCGTCGACCTGTTCGCCGAGCCGGAGAACAGGATCACCCGCGCCGTGCTCGGCCTGACGCACTCGTTCGCGCACCGCGCGATGAAGGCGCTCGCGGCCCGGTGCGGGCTGAACGTCGACTCCCTCGCAGAGTTCCTGTTCCCGAGCAACGGCGCGTTCCTCATCTACGCCAACACTCGCAGCGAATTCATTCTCGGCGGGCTGGAGCACGTGTTCCGGTTCGACCTGCCGGATGCGCTAACCGAGTTGGCCGCAGAGTCCCGGTGCGTGTTCGACCCGCCGTGCCGAAGCGCCTTTGGCGGGGCGTGCGCGGCGTGCCTTTACGTGTCGGAGGTGGCGTGTGCGCGTTTCAACACGGTCCTGGACCGGAATCTACTGTTCGGGTCGCTCCCACCGGCCGGCGGCACGGCGCCCAGCCCGGAGGAGATCACGTGGCGCGCGTTCTGGAAGCCCTGACCCCGCTGACTGGGCTGCTTACACAGGCGGGCGACCCGGTGGGGGCTGCGTATCGCCTGGCCACCTCCGCCGCCGCCGGCGCGGCGGGCAGCACGCTGGTGGCGCAGCTGCAGGCCGCGATCGCCGACCCCGGCCTGGCCCGGGTGGTGCTGCAGCACGCCGGCGTGCTCGACCCAGCCGGGGCGGTCACGGCTGACGCCGCGGTGCGGCTAGCGCAGGCCGCGGTTCTCGCCGAGGCGCACGCGGCGGACACTGACCGCTGGGAGCTGGTGCTGACCGTGCCGGGATTCCTGCGTCTGGCGCTGGACGAGCTGGTCGCGGTGCATGGCGACGCCGCCCGCCCGGTCGAGACGACCCGGGCGGTGCTGGAGGTCGCCGGGCGTGCGGACCGACGGCTGCTGATCGGGGCGCCGTTCCTGCACGGGGAGTTCGTCAGACTGCTCGCCCCCCACGTGCAGCGGGTCCTGAGGGGCGGCGGACAGGTGGTCGTCGTGACCCGGGCGCTGTCGGTGTCGGCACCGGGACGCTCGAGCGCAAACGTCGCCGCGGTGACTGCGCTCCGGGACGCGGCGGCCGCAGCGGGTGGGACACTCACAGTCCGGTCGTGGGAGGAGTCTGGCCTCGGCATCCATTTCAAGGTCGTAATCGCGTACGGGCACGCAGCCTATCTCGGGTCGGCGAACCCGACCCTGGCCGGTTCGGCCGGGCACGCGGAAGCAGGGGTGCTGCTGCACGGCCCGCGGCTGGTGCCGCTCGAGCGATGGCTGGACGCGGTGTGTGACGAGCTCGCCCGGCGGCGGCTGCCGCAAGCGTGACGTCCCGCCACCAGGACGCGCCATGCAGGGGGCACGACGGGCGTATGGCCGTGGGACGGCGATTCTCAGGCTGCAGGAGTGAGTGTGCTGCACCGACAGGTGACATCTGCATGGCTCGCCCTGACGGTGAGGTTCCCCCGCTTTGCCGGAGGGTTTGGTCTGGCCCGGGTTACACGGAGGCGGATGGTTGGGATCTTGTGTCACTCGATCTTGAGAAGAGTGGCATGGGACGACGGGGCTACCCACCGGATTTCAAGCGCGTCGAACTCCGGTGCTTCGTCCCTGCTGGCCATGGCCCCTCGCCTGCCGCTCATACGGCGGCGGCCCGCGGGACCATCGCCCACCACGTCGCCTCGTCCCGCCCACGCCACCATCTACGTCGGGGGAGTGCGCATCCTTGACGGATCGACAAGTAGGACCGTCACATGCAGGCAGGACATGCGGGGTTGTCGCGATGCTGTCGCAGCCGAACGGAGCGACGGTTGAGGTGGCAGAAGCTCACCTATACCGAGGAGGACGTCATGAGGCAGAACCCGAACCGGGGCCGCGTCTACCGTTGCTGCGCGTGTCGTGACAGCACCGGCCGACTACTCGGCCCTCGGTGCCCCAAGCTGTCCAAGGCGCGGCACGGCGGCTGGGCGTTCGCCGTCGATCTGCCGAGCCTGAACAAGCGCAGCACCATGCGCCGCACCGGTTTCGCCACCAAGGCGGCGGCCTCGGCGGCCCACTCCCATGTGCTCGAGTGCGAGCGCGCCGGTGTCAGCCTCGACGACAGCGAAACGGTTGCCAGCTACCTCACCTGCTGGCTTGAGGCCAAATCCCCGAGCCTCAAGACGAACACCGTGAACCGCTACGCCGCCTACATCCACAACGACCTCGTTCCCGCGCTCGGCGCCGTGCCCTTGGAGCGGCTCACTCACGACCACGTCACTCAGTTCATCCGGCGTGAGCTCGCCGCCGGCCGCGGCCCGGTCACCCTGCGCCGCTGCGTGACGACCCTGTCGAGCGCGCTCAACGACGCCCGCCGCAACCACCGGTTGCCCCACAACGCCGCCCGCTTCGCTACGATCCCGCGACCGCCGGAGCCAGAGCTCACCTGCTGGAGCACCAGCCAGACAAGCGCGTTCCTGCGGCACTGCCACGCCGTTGAGGATCCGCTCGCGGACCTGTTCGAGTTGATGGTCTGCACCGGAATGCGCAAAGGCGAGACTCTGGGCCTGCACTGGGCCGATGTGGACCTCGATGCGCGGGCACTGTTCGTGCGCTGGACGTTGGTCAGCGTCGACAACAGCCGCAGCATGTTGAACGCGCCCAAGACCCGCGGCAGCCGGGCCTGGGTCGCCCTGTCCACCCGCGCCGTCGACGCGCTGCAGCGGCAACGCCGCCGCCAATGCCGGCAGCAGGTGACCACCCGCCACCACGACAATCTCGACCTCGTGTTCGCCAGACCCGATGGGCAACCCCTACGGCCGCAGTACGTGCTCGACCACCTGCGCCGCCTCACCGCCGACGCCGGGCTTCCGGCAATTCGGGTGCACGACCTGCGACACATCGCCGCCACAATCATGATCAACCAAGGGGTACCGATCGCCGTGGTGTCCAAAACGTTGCGCCACAGGAACGTGGCCACCACCATCGACATTTACGGCCATCTCACCCGTGACGCCGCCGCCGACGGCGTGAGCGCCACCTGCGCGGCCCTCGACGCTGCCGACGCCCTGGCCGCCTGACCGCCGTTGCAACATCCGCGTGAGGCTGCGACAGCAACGCGACAAAACCACCCTGAAACGATCCCAGGGGATATGCCTTCATCGGCATATCCCCTGGTCAGATGCGTCGGGACGGCCGGATTCGAACCGACGACCCCTTGACCCCCAGTCAAGTGCGCTACCAAGCTGCGCCACGTCCCGCCCCCGCGTGGTTTCCCCCGCGGCAGCCGGTACAGCTTAGCGCAGCAGCTCCGAGTCCTTCGCACAGGCCCACCGCCACCGCGACCTGACTGAACCGCCGCACAACCCCTAGAGCGTCCTAGGAGGGTGGGGTTGGATGGACGAATGCCGGATGGGCAGGAGCGCCCATCCGGCATTCGGGGAGCAGAAACGGCAGAACGGCAGAACGGGTCAGCCGTGCGCCTTGCCTCGGCCGCCGGGGCCGAGCTTCTTACGCGGGCGGACGGAGATCTCGATCGGGCTGCCCTCGTACCCGAATTCCTCGCGGAGCTTGCGCTCGACGAAGCGCTGGTACCCGGCGTCGAGCGGGCCGGTGGTGAAGAGCACGAACCGTGGCGGCGCCACACCGGCCTGCGTCGCGAACAGGATCCGCGGCGCCCGCCCACCACGTACCGGGTGGGGGGTGGCCTGCACCAGCGCGGTGAGCCACTGGTTGAGGTGGGCGGTGGGAACGCGGGTTTCCCAGCTCGCGAGGGCCTTGTTGAGGGCGGGGGCCAGCTTGTCCACGGCACGGCCGGTCATCGCCGACAGGTTCAGCCGGATCGCCCAGGGGATGCGGCGCAACTCCCGGTCGATCTCCTTGTCCAGGTAGTAACGACGGTCGGCGTCGACCAGGTCCCACTTGTTGAACGCGATGACCAGCGCCCGACCCGATTCGGTCACCATCGACAGGATCCGCTGGTCCTGCTCGCTGATCGGTTCGCTGGAGTCCAGCAGCACCACGGCCACCTCGGCGGCCTCGATCGCGCCGGCGGTCCGCAGGCTGGCGTAGTACTCGGTGCCGCTGGCCTTGCCGACCCGCTTGCGCAGCCCGGCCGTGTCGACCAGTTGCCAGGTCTGGCCGCCGATCTCGACCAGGCTGTCCACCGGGTCCACTGTGGTGCCGGCCACCGAGTCGACGACCGCCCGCTCCTCACCGGAGAACCGGTTGAGCAGGCTGGACTTGCCGACGTTCGGCCGCCCGACCAGCGCCACCCGGCGCGGCCCACGCGGACGGTTCTCCACGATGGCCGGTGCCTCCGGCAGCGCGGCGAGGATGGCGTCCAGCAGGTCGCCGGAGCCGCGTCCGTGCAGGGCGGACACCGGGAACGGCTCACCGAGGCCGAGTGACCACAGCGAGGTGGCCTCCATCTCGATGGAGTTGTTGTCGGCCTTGTTCGCCACCAGGATCACCGGCTTGGCGCTGCGGCGCAGCATCTTCACCGCGGCCTCGTCCACGTCGGTGGAGCCCACCATCGCGTCGACCACGAAGAGCACCACGTCGGCGGTGACGACCGCCGTCTCGGCCTGCGCCGCGATGGCCGCGGCGCGGTCCTTCGCGTCCGGTTCCCAACCGCCGGTGTCCACCACGGTGAACGCCCGGCCGTTCCACTGCGCGTCGTACGGCACCCGGTCGCGGGTCACGCCGGGGACGTCCTCGACGACCGCCTGCCGGCGGCCGATGATCCGGTTGACCAGCGTCGACTTACCCACGTTGGGGCGACCGACCACGGCCACCACCGGCTGCGGGCCGCTCGGTTCCTCGACAGCGACGTCGGGCTCCCGCAACTCGACCCAGCCAGCACCCTCGCTCATGCCGCTCCTCCGCTTCGCTCCGGACCGCCACGAGACACAACCGCGCCGCTCATGCCACGCCCCGCTCGGTGAGCAGGTCGCGCATCCGCGCCACGACCTCGTCGATGCCCAGCTCGGTGGTGTCCAGCACCACCGCGTCGGGCGCCTGGGCCAGCGGGTTGACCTTGCGGGTCGAGTCGAGACGGTCCCGCCGGGCCAGATCGGCGGCCGTGGCCGCCACGTCGGCGGCGTCCTCGGCGCTGCGCCGTGCCGCGCGGGCCGCCTCGGAGGCGGTCAGGAAGACCTTCAGGTCGGCGTCCGGCGCCACGACCGAGCCGATGTCGCGACCCTCGACCACCATCCGACCAGCGTTGGCGATCATCTCGCGCTGCCGGCCGACGAGCAGCTCACGGACAGCCGGCACGGCGGCCACGGCGGAAACCGCGCCGGTCACCTCGGCGCCCCGGATGTCGGCGTCCACGCCCACGCCGTCGACGGTCACGCCGTACCCCTGCGGGTCGGTGCCGATGCGCAGGTCGACCTCGCCGGCGACCTTCGCCACCGACGCGGCGTCGGTGAGATCCACGCCGGAGCGCAGCACGGCCCACGTGATCGCCCGGTACATCGCCCCGGTGTCCAGGTAGCGCGCACCGATGCTCGCGGCGAGGCGCCGCGACACGGTGGACTTACCCGACCCGGACGGCCCGTCCACAGCGACCACACATCGCCCGAACCGTACGTTTTCCTCCACCGTGTCCTCCTCAGCCCGTACCTCACGGATCGCCCGGTGAGCTGGCGCCGCAAGCGGTTGTCAATCGTCATCAATCATGCCCGGGTGCGCTGTCGAACCCGCGCGCGCCGCCGCCGGAGGCGACCCACGCCACCCGGGCGGCCGCGTCCCGGCCATCGGTGGAGCCTACCGGCTGCCGTACCCCGAACTCGGGGGTCAGTCACCCACCGCGGCGAACAGGGCGGCGACCTCGGCGTTCGTCAACCGCCGGATCCGTCCGGTCCGCAGTTCACCCAGCCGGATAGGGCCGATCGAGGTACGCACCAGCCGGGTCACCGGGTGCCCGACCTCCTCCATCAGCCGTCGGACGATGTGCTTGCGGCCCTCGTGCAGGCTCAGCTCCACCTGGGCGGATTTACCCAGAGTGTCCACCACCTTGAACGAGTCGACCTTGACCGGCCCGTCCTCCAGCTCGACGCCGGCCAGCAGCCGCTTGCTCAGGTTGCGCGGGATCGGCCCGACGACCTCGGCCAGGTAGGTCTTCAGCACCTCGTACGAGGGGTGCATGAGCTTGTGCGCGAGGTTGCCGTCGTTGGTGAGCAGCAGCAGGCCCTCACTGTCCGCGTCGAGCCGCCCCACGTGGTAGACCCGCTGCTCCACCCGGTTGCCGATGAACTCGGCCAGCTCGTTGCGCCCCTTGTCGTCCGCCATGGAGGTGACCACGCCACGCGGCTTGTTCATCGCCACGTAGACCAGGCGGATGTCGACCTGGAGGCGCTCCCCGTCGACGTGGATCACGGAGGTGGCCGGGTCGACCTTGTCGCCGAGCTTGGCGACCCGCCCGTCCACGGTGACCCGGCGGCGGAAGATCAGGTCCTCACAGGCGCGCCGGGAACCCACGCCGGCGGCGGCGAGCACCTTCTGCAGGCGCTCAGCCCCCTCGTAGACGGGCGCGTCGGGTTTCGGGGAACGGTTATCGGGTCGCATCAGCAAGCTCTTCTACGTCGTCGGGCAGGAAGGGTGCGAGGGGCGGCAGCTCGTCGACGGTGTTCAGCCCGAGCTTCTCCAGGAACAACGTGGTGGTCCGGTAGAGGAACGCCCCACTGTCCGTTTCGGTGCCGCACTCCTCGATGAGGCCACGGGTGACCAGCGTACGGATGACCCCGTCGCAGTTCACACCCCGGATGGCTGAGATTCGCGAACGGGTCACCGGCTGCTTGTACGCAACCACGGCGAGCGTCTCCAGCGCCGCCTGGGTCAGCCGCACGGACTGCCCGTCCAACACGAACCGCTCAACGTAGGTAGCGTATTCCGGACGGGTGTACAGCCGCCACCCGCCGGCCGCCCGCCGCAGCTCGAACCCGTGCCCGGCCGCCGTGTAACCAGCGGCGATCTCGTCGAGCATCGGCCCGACCCGCTCGGCGGGCTGCTCCAGCACCTGGGCCAGCACCAGCTCGCTGACCGGTTCGTCGACGACCAGCAGGATCGCCTCCAACGCGCCGCGCAGCTCGCTGTCGGACAGCTCGGGCGCGGGCTCCGGCACGACCGTCGCCCGCCGCCGTCCCGCCAGCTGCCGCCGGGGTACGCCCACAGCGTCACCCGACTCCCCCACCGTGGCGTCCGTCACCCCGCCGAGGTCCGGGCCCGCCGAGCCCACGACGTCCGCAGCCGCCTCAACGCGACCGGGCTCACCCGGCCCGCGATCGGGCTCACCCTGGCCCACCTCGTCGGAGGCCGCCTCAAGGCGATCGGGCCCACCTGCGGCCACCTCGACAGGGCCTGGCCCACCCGGGCTGACGTCGTCTGGGCCCCGCCCATCCGGGTCACCCTGCGCAGAGCCCGGCACGACCACGTCCGGCTCGGCGGCTTCCGGCTCGGGTCCGGGTGCTGCCGCTGCCGACTCGTCGGTCTCCGCTGGGGCGGCTGACCCGTCCGGCTCCGTGGGGGTGCCGGCGGCGGGCGGGCGGGGACGCTCCCACGGGGGCACCCAGGCGGCGGCCTGGTCGGCCAGCGAGTCCCGACGTTGCTCGTCACTCATCCCGCGCACCCTCCGTCGTTCCCGTCCCGTCCGACCCGCCGGCCTCCCCCGTCGGCACAGGCCCACTCGGCTCAAGCTCAGCCTCCGCCGGGCCATGCTCAGGCCCCGCCGGCTCAGCCCCCGCCGGCTCAGCCCTCGCCGGGTCAAGCTCTGCCCCCGCCGGCTCAGACGCATTCCCCGCAAGCTCAGCCCCCGCCGGCCCACGCCCAGCCCCCGCCGGCTCAGGACCCGCCCCCGCCAGTTCAGGCTCAGGCTCCGACTCCGGGTCGGCCGGGCTGCCGGCGTACTCGTCGACGTGCAGCTCGGTGTCGCCGTCGGCCGGGCCGGTCCACCGCACCGTCAGCTCCTCCAGGGCCTGCTCCTGCACGAACGACACCAGGCCCTCCCGGTACAGCTCCAGCAGCGCGAGGAACCGGGCCACCACCTCCAGGGTGGCCTCGCAGTCCGCGCAGAGCAGTGAGAACGTGGCGGTGCCGGCCCGGCGCAGCCGGGCGGCGAGGATCGCGGCGTGTTCCCGGACACTGACCCGGACCATGTGCACGTGGGCGATGGAGACCTCCGGCACCGGCTTCGGGGTCATCGCCTTCACCGCCAGCTTCAGCAGCCGCTGGGGGCCGATGCCGAGCACCAGGTCGGGCAGCGCCTCGGCGTAGCGGGCCTCCAGGCTGACCGCGCGCGGGTAGCGTCGGCCGCCGACGGCCTCCAGCTCGGCGATGTGCGCCGCCGCCTCCTTGTACGCCTTGTACTGCAACAGCCGGGCGAAGAGCAGGTCCCGTGCCTCCAGCAGGGCGAGGTCGGCCTCGTCCTCCACCTCGGCGGCGGGCAGCAGCCGGGCCGCCTTCAGGTCGAGCAGGGTCGCGGCGATGAGCAGGAACTCGCTGGCCTCGTCCAGGTCCCAGTTGTCGCCCATCGCCCTGATGTAGGCGATGAACTCGTCGGTGACCGTGTGCAGGGCCACCTCGGTGACGTCGAGTTTGTGCTTGCCGATCAGTTGCAGCAGCAGGTCGAACGGGCCGGTGAAGTTGGCCAGCCGCACCGTGAAGCCGGTGGCAGCGGGATCGACCGGCGGCACACCGTCGACCACGGCCGCGTCGGCGGTCTCGGGTGGGTCGAGGGGTGGCGCGGTCACCGGACGACCGTAGTCCACGACTCGGGCACGGGACGGTCCGGCTACCGCTCCGACTGGGCGGCGATCACCTCGCGGGCCAGCTGACGGTAGTTACGTGCCCCGGAGGAGGCCGGGTCCATCGTCGTGATGGGGGCACCGGCCACTGTCGACTCGGGGAACTTCACCGTCTTGGTGATGACCGTCTGGTAGACCTTGTCGCCGAACGCCTCCACCACCCGCTGCAGGACCTGGCGGCAGTGCGTGGTGCGGCTGTCGTACATGGTGGCGAGGATGCCTTCGAGCTCCAGGTCGAAGTTGAGTCGCTCGCGCACCTTGTCGATGGTGTCCAGCAGCAGTGCCACACCCCGCAGGCTGAAGAACTCGCACTCGAGGGGGATGAGCACGCCGTGCGCGACGGTCAACGCGTTGATCGCCAGCAGGCCGAGGGACGGCTGGCAGTCGATCAGGATGTAGTCGTACTCCTTGCGGACCGTGCGCAGGACCCGGGCCAGGGCCATCTCCCGCGCGACCTCGTTGACGAGCTGGATCTCGGCGGCGGAGAGGTCGATGTTGGCCGGCAACAGGTGCAGGCCCGCCACGTCGGTCTTGATCAGGACGTCCTCGGCGATCACGTCGTCCTGCATGAGCAGGTTGTAGACGGACAGGTCGAGGTTGTGCGGGTTGACGCCCAGGCCCACCGAGAGGGCGCCCTGCGGGTCGAAGTCGACGAGCAGCACCTTGCGGCCGTATTCGGCGAGAGCGGCGCCCAGGTTGATGGTGGTGGTCGTCTTGCCGACGCCACCCTTCTGGTTGGCCATCGCGATGATGCGCGCGGGGCCGTGCCGGTCGGTGGGCATCGGCTCGGGAATGGGCTTGCGCATCGTGTAGGCAGCCGGGTCCGCAGGACCCAGGTCCGCGCCGAGCGTGGCCTGCTGCTCGCGGAGCTCCGACGTCCAGGTCTCGGCACGGTCACCGTTGCCAGCCATGTGCTCGTTGCCCCCTCCCGACGACCCACCCGGCGTCGGAGCCGTCCGACGTCCTTCGCGGCGCCGCTGCGCACCCCGGTCGTGTCGCTCCAGGAGGTCCGCGCCAATGCCGACTGTACGCCACCGACCAGCAGGGGGTTCGGCACCGGCCCGGCGTGTCGGCGTCGACCGCTGCCGGTTCAGCCCTGGGCGCGGGGATGGGCGGTGGCGTACACCTCGCGCAGCCGCTCCACGGTGACCAACGTGTAGACCTGGGTGGTGGTCACCGACGCGTGGCCGAGCAGCTCCTGGACCACCCGGACGTCGGCGCCACCGTCGAGCAGGTGGGTGGCGTAGGAGTGGCGCAGGGTGTGCGGGGAGACCGCGGCCGGCCCGTCGACGGGCAGCCCGGCCCGGTCGGCGGCGCGGCGCAGGATGCCCCACGCGCCCTGGCGGGACAGCGCGCCACCGCGCGCGTTGAGGAACACCGCCGGGGTGCCCCGGCCGGCGGCGGCCAGCCCGGGACGGGCCCGGACCAGATAGGCGCGGACCGCGTCGACGGCGTACCCGCCGATGGGCACCAGCCGCACCCGGCCGCCCTTGCCGCGCAGCAGCACCGTGCCGTCGTCGGTGTCGAGGTCGTCCACGGCGGCGCCGACCGCTTCGGAGATGCGCGCGCCGGTGCCGTACAGGAACTCCAGCAGCGCCCGGTCGCGCAGCGCGAGGGGCGCGTCGTCGCCGGTCGCGGTGATCGGGCCGGCGGTCTCCAGCAGCCGCACCACGTCGTCGACCGGTAGCGCCCGGGGCAGCCGCCGGGGCGGGGTGGGCGGGCGGACGTCGCGGCTCGGATCGGCGCCGGTCAGGCCCTCGCGCACCGCGAAGCGGTGCAGGCCGCGTACCGCGCTGGCCGCCCGGGCGGCGGAGGAGACGGCGAGGGGCGGGTGCGCGTCGTCGCCGGCGCGCAGCCGCGCCAGGTGCGACTCGACGAGGCCGGCGCCGACCGACGCGAGGTCGGTGACACCGGCGTCGGTCAGGGTGGCGAGATAGCGGTCCAGATCCCGGCGGTACGAGGCGAGCGTGTTCGCGGAGAGGCCACGTTCGACGGTCAGGTGGTCGAGGTACCCGCGAACGGCACGGCGCAGCGCCGGCGTGGGTGGTGTGCCCACGCCGGCGCAGTCCGTGCCGCCGGTCAGCCCGCCACCGTTCAGGCCAGCACCTCGGCCAGCGGGAGCACGTCCATGCCGTGCGCCTCGGCGACCGGGCCGTAGGTGACCTGACCGGCGTGGGTGTTGAGGCCCAGCGCGAGCGCCGGGTCGTTGCGCAGCGCCGCACGCCAGCCCTGGTTGGCCAGCTCCAGGGCGTACGGCAGGGTGACGTTGGTCAGGGCGTAGGTGCTGGTGTTCGGCACCGCGCCGGGCATGTTCGCCACGCAGTAGAAGATCGACTCGTGGACCTTGTAGACCGGGTCGGCGTGCGTGGTCGGGCGCGAGTCCTCGAAGCAGCCGCCCTGGTCGATGGCGATGTCGACAAGCACGCTGCCCGGCTTCATCCGGGAGACCAGCTCGTTGGAGATCAGCGTCGGGGCCTTCGCGCCGGGCACCAGCACCGCGCCGATGACCAGGTCGGCGTCGAGCACGGCGCGTTCGACCTCGTACGCGTTGGACGCGACGGTCTGCAGGTGACCCCGGTAGATCGCGTCGGCCTGCCGCAGCCGGGCCACGTTCTTGTCCAGCAGCAGCACCTCGGACTGCAGACCCAGCGCGATCGCGGCGGCGTTCATGCCGGAGACACCGGCGCCGATGACCACGGTCTTGGCCGCGTACACGCCGGAGACACCGCCGGGCAGCACCCCGCGCCCACCACCGGTACGCATCATGTAGAAGGCGCCCACCTGCGGGGCGAGCCGGCCGGCGACCTCGGACATCGGGGCGAGCAGCGGCAGCGACCGGTCGGGCAGCTCGACGGTCTCGTACGCGATGCCGGTGACCCGGCGGTCGATCAGCGCGTCGGTGCACTCCTTGGAGGCGGCCAGGTGCAGGTAGGTGAAGAGCACCTGCCCCTCACGCATCCGGTGGTACTCCTCGGCGATCGGCTCCTTGACCTTCAGGACCAGCTCGGCGGTCTCCCACACCTCGTCGGCGGTGGCGAGGATCGTCGCGCCGGCGGCGGCGAACTCCTCGTCGGTGATGCTGGAGCCAACCCCGGCGCCGGACTCGACGAAGACCTGGTGGCCGCTGCGGGTGAACTCGTTGACACCCGCTGGCGTGATCGCCACGCGGTACTCGTGGTTCTTGACCTCGCGGGGGATTCCGACCTTCACGATGCAGACACCTCTCTTCGGGGCTGCTCTCCCCCGACTGCGCGGTGCCACGACGGCCCCATTGCCACCGCGGTACACCGGTCCTGCGGCGGCAGTCTAGGCGCGCCCGGTGCCGCCGCGGGCCAGCACAGTGCCACCCGGTGCCCGGGTGTCCTGACGATGTGTCAGGGCACCGCCGAGATTCGGCGGTCGAGCGTCACCTCAGCCAACAGGACAATGTTTCACCATTATCGTCCCATCTGCCGGGCGGCGGTGCGGACAGCCGGCGAGTGGATCACTAATGTGTCCGCCCATGACCACTCCTCCTTACCAGCCCGGTTACCCCGAGCCGGGGTACCCCCAGGGCGTCTCCGACAAGAGCAAGATCGTCGCGGGTATCCTCGGCATCCTGCTCGGCACCTTCGGTGCCGGTCGGTTCTACACCGGACACACCAAGATCGCCGTCCTCCAGCTCGTCGTGAGCCTGGTGACCTGCGGCGTCGGCGCTCTCTGGGGCGTCATCGACGGCATCCTCATCCTGGTCAACGGCGGCACGGACGCGCAGGGCCGCCCGCTGCGCGACTCCTAGATCAGCCAGCGAAAGGGGCCCCGCGGCTGGCCGCGGGGCCCCTTTGGCGCGTACTCCCCTGACCGGCTGGACCGGCGGCGACGCTCAGCGCGGCAGCGGCGCGTCCGCCCGACGCAGAGACGCGAAACCGGTGTCCCGGGCGCGGGCCGCGGCCAGCAGGCCGGCCACCGCGGACGCGTTGGTGATCTCACCGGCCACGACCATGGCGACCGCCTCGTCCAGGTCGATCCGCACGACCTGAAGGTCGGCCTCCTCGTCGTGGCGCTCGTGCCGCTCGTCGGCCGGCACGTCGGCGAGGTCACGGGCCAGGAACACCCGGACGATCTCGTTGGTGAACCCCGGCGAGCTGTGCAGGTCCACCAGCACGTCGACCCGCCCGGCGGTGAGGTCGGCCTCCTCGGCCAGCTCCCGCAGCGCGGCCACCGGCAACTCCTCGCCGGAGACATCCATCAGACCGGCCGGCAGCTCCCACAGGTGCCGCCCGACCGGGTGCCGGTACTGCCGGATCAGCACCACCTGGCCGGCGTCGTCGAGCGCCACCACGGCCACCGCCCCGACGTGCCGGACGAGGTCACGCAGCCCGGTCCCACCGCCCGGCATGGTCACCTCCTCGGTGACCACGTCGAAGATCCGCCCCCGGTACCGCTCCTGCCGGGAACGCACCTCGTAGCGGTGCTCCAGGTTGCTCACGCCGTCGCCCCGCTGCGCCCGACGACGGCGTGCGGCACCCCACTGAGTCTGCTGGTTCGCTCGCTGCGATCGCTCACGAGGACGACGACGCCTTCGTCGCGGCACCGTTGCGGGCGGCCTTGCGCGTCGTCGGGGCCTCCGCTGTCGCGTCCAGGTCGACCGGCAACTGGTCGGCCTGCGAGTACGTCACCGCGGCCTTGACGAACGAGGCGAACAGCGGGTGCGGGCGGGTCGGGCGGCTCTTCAACTCGGGGTGCGCCTGGGTCGCCACGAAGAACGGGTGCAGGCTCCGGTCCAGTTCGATGAACTCGACCAGCCGGCCGTCCGGCGACGTGCCGGAGAAGTGCAGACCCGCCTTGGTCAGCGCGTCCCGGTAGGCGTTGTTCACCTCGTAGCGGTGCCGGTGCCGCTCGCTGATCTCGGTGCTGCCGTACGCCTCGGCGACGATCGAGCCCTCGGTCAACGTCGCCGGGTACGCGCCCAGCCGCATCGTGCCGCCCAGGTCACCCCGACCGGCGACGATGTCCTCCTGATCGGCCATCGTCGCGATGACCGGGTGGGCCGCCTGCTCGTCGAACTCCAACGAGTTCGCGCCGTCCAGGTCGGCCAGGTGCCGGGCCACCTCGATCGTCATGCACTGCAGGCCGAGGCAGAGGCCGAGCAGCGGGATGCCGGCCTCCCGGGCGTACCGGGCGGTGCCGATCTTGCCCTCGATGCCGCGCACGCCGAAGCCACCCGGGATGAGGATGCCGTCCACGCCGGCCAACGCCGCGGCGGCGCCGGCCGGGGTGACGCACTCGTCGCTGGGCACCCACGTGAGCTGCACCCGGGCCCGGTGGCCGAAGCCCGCCGCCCGGATCGCCTCACTCACCGACAGGTACGCGTCGGGCAGGTCGACGTACTTGCCGACCACGGCGACGGTGACGGTGTGCCGGGGCCGGTGCACCCGCTCCAGCAGGTCGTCCCAGCTGGCCCAGTCCACGTCCCGGAAGGACAGGCCGAGCCGGCGCACCACGTACGCGTCGAGCCCCTCCCGGTGCAGCACCTTCGGAATGTCGTAGATGCTCGGGGCGTCCGGGGCGGCGACGACCGCCTCGGCGTCCACGTCGCAGTAGAGCGACAGCTTCTCCTTGAGCTTCACCGGGATCTCCCGGTCGCAGCGGAGCACGATCGCGTCCGGCTGGATACCGATGTTGCGCAGCTGCGCCACCGAGTGCTGCGTCGGCTTGGTCTTCAGCTCCCCCGACGGCGCCAGGTACGGCACCAGCGAGACGTGCAGGTAGAAGCAGTTGTCGCGGCCCAGGTCGTGGCGGACCTGACGGATCGCCTCCAGAAACGGCAGCGACTCGATGTCGCCGACCGTGCCACCGACCTCGGTGATCACCACGTCGGGCAGCTGGCCGTCCTCGTCCGGGTCGGCCATCGCCAGGATCCGCGACTTGATCTCGTTGGTGATGTGCGGGATGACCTGGACGGTGTCGCCCAGGTACTCGCCGCGCCGCTCCTTGGCGATCACGTCGGAGTAGATCTGACCGGTGGTGACGTTCGCCTTACCCGACAACGCCCGGTCGAGGAACCGCTCGTAGTGCCCGACGTCGAGGTCGGTCTCGGCGCCGTCCTCGGTGACGAACACCTCACCGTGCTGGAACGGGTTCATCGTCCCCGGGTCGACGTTCAGGTAGGGGTCGAGCTTCTGCATCACCACACGCAACCCGCGCGCGGTCAGCAGGTTGCCGAGGCTGGAGGCGGTGAGGCCCTTACCCAGCGAGGAGGCGACGCCCCCGGTGACGAAAATGTGCCTGGTCGTCCGTGCTGATGGGGCCAAGGCCTGCTCCCGTGTCGTCTGTCGCGGTCATGCAGACCGCCGTGCTTGATCAGCAAAGTGATCACGCGATCCACGGGATTCGACGGTAACACCTCCCGGGCGGGTACCCGCAGGCCGCACCCCGGCCACGACACCTCCGGGCCATCCGGACGAGGCCCGGCGCTCAGGACGCGGCAACCTCCGTCGATGACCGGGAGACCTGCCGGGGCGGCACGGGCGCCGCCGCCGCCGCATCCGGCGTCGACCCGCCCGCCGTCGACTCGGCCGGCTCGTCGTCGTCCCCCCGGCGCTCGCCCGCAGGGTCCGACACCGGTTGGATGACGGTCGCCGGTGCGCCCGGCGGCGGGCCGGCGACCGGACCGGGATGCACCGCACCCACCGGCCCCCCGCCGCCGGTCGGACCGTCACCGCCACCGGTCGGGCCGACCCCGCCGGACCCCGAGTCGTCGTCGGCGCCGTTTGCCCGGGAGCGGGCCGCCACCGGGCGGGTCCGGTCCGCGGCGTGCCCGAGCACCCGCAGCGACGCCAGGGCCGCCATCGGCACCACCAGGGCGGCGGCAGCACCCATCACGTCCAGGGCCGCACCGTCGAGCACACCACCGAGCACCGCCGCGACCACGGTGCCGGCCAGCGCCGCCCGGACCGCCGGGTAGATGCCGAACAGCCGCATCAGCCCACCCCACGGCTGCAACAGGGCGAACCACACCAGCAACCCGGCGGTCAGCGCCAGCACCGTCAGCGGGCTGTTGACCAATGTCTCGAAATTCTCCGTGCTGGAGCGGTGCACGGCGAACCCGCCGGTGCCGTCACCGAGCGCGGACAGGAACCGGCCCAGGCTGCCCCGCTCCGCGGCCGGACGCCGCAGGTCCACCACCGCGAACCCGATACCGACCGCCAGCGCGGCCATGGTGGCCCAGGCCAGCCGGCTGATCGTCAACCAGCCGCCGGCGCTGATCACGGCGGCGACGCTCACCCCGGCGGTGAGCGCGATCGCGCCGACCGGGTCGGCGCCCAGATACGGGCTGCCGACCACCACCACGGCGAGGCCACCCACCGCCACCATCACCGCCGGCCGCCAGCTCCGGTGCACCCGCTGGGCGAACCAGCCGCCGGTGACCAGCGCACCGGCGAGGAACACCCCCAGCCCCACGATGCTCAGCCCGGCGTACCGGCCGCCCTGCAACGCGGAATAGCCGACCACACCGTTGAGCTGCAGGCGGGCCCCGGTCAGCACGTCCAACCCAACCACGAGCGTGGTGAGGCCGGCCACCGCTCCCAGCGGCCCGAGGGTCTTCGCGTACCCGGGTGCGAACCGCACCGCCGCGGTGCCGGCGGCCACCAGCAACGCGGTCACCCCGGCGAAGATCCACCCCGGGTGCTCACCGCGCCACCACGGCACCGCGTCCGCCAGCAGCGCCGCCGGCACCGTCAACGCCACGGCGACCAGCAGCAGCTCCATCACCGCCACGATCCGCCCGGAGACCGGCGTCGGACCGGCCGGACCGGCGTGCGGGCGGGCCCGGCGCAGCAGCGGCAGGATCGCGATGGCCAGCAGCACCTGCACCCCGGCCAGCAACGCGAAGAACGCCCCGGAGACGGAACGCTGCGCGGCCGCCTCCCGGTCCGCGTTCGCCGGCGCGTTGATCGCCTCGGTCAGATCGGCGGGACGCCCGCCGGTGCTCAGCGCCGGACGACCGAGGAACAGCCGCTCCGGCATGGGCCGGCCCAACGCGGCAAGAGCCGTCGGCGCGAGGTCGACAAGTTGCAGGTACCCGTCCCGGCCGGTGCTGGCCGAGGTGAGCCACCCCCGCTCCCAGCCCGGCCCGTCGGCGACCGCCACGTGCAGCCGCGCCGGCTGGGCCGTGTCGGAGATCCCCGCCACCAGCACCAACGACCGCGGGGGTCGCGCCGCCAGCACCCGGGCCAGCTCGGCGTCCGCCGCGCGGGCCTCCTCGGCGCGGGTCGCCGGGTCGGCCCCCTTCACCGTGCCGAGGTCGACGATGCTCAGCACACACGAGCCGAGCAGCGGCCGCGGGTCGGCCGGCAACCCCGAGGCGTACCGGTCGACGCGGCCGAACGGTCGGGCCGCGGCCACGGCCGCGCCCGGACCCACGGCCACGGAACACCGCACCGACTCCGACAACGAGCCGGGCAGGGCGCCCCACGGCAACCGCTGCTGGTTGTACTGGACCACGCTCTCCTGGTCGGGCAGGTTCGCGCCGATGCCGTCGGGCTGCTCCACCGTCACCGCCGCCGACGGGCAACCGTCGACCGACCGGCTGCCGTTCCACGCGGCGAAGCTACCCGCGCCCAGGGTCAGCCAGCCGTCGACCGGGCAGGTGGGCCGGTGCGCGGACCGCACCGACAGGGACCCGATCGAGCCGTCCTGGGCCATCCGCCACAGCGTCGGGGTGCGCTGCGGATCCACGTCGTCCCAACGCAGCCCGGCGATCCCGGCGAGCACCACGAAATCGGCGGTGCGTTGCGGGGCGCCCTGCGGCGGGCGGGCGGCGAGCGCGGTGACACCCAGCGCCACCACGAGCACTGTCAACAGGGCGGGGGCGATTCGGCGCACCATCACCGGTGTCCCGTTCTCGGGGCGTCGGAGCCCGGGGCGGTCGCCGGACCGCCCGGGTTCCCGGTCACCTCGGCGTAGAGGGCGGCCAACGTGGCGACAGTGTCCACCTCGGTCGGCCACGTCGCCGCCCGTTCGGCGCCGCGCCGGCTCAACTCCGCCCGCGCCGCCGGGTCGTCCAGCAAGGCGCGTACCGCCGCGTCGAGGGCGTCCACGTCACCGGCGGGAACCAGCGTGGCCGCGTCGCCGACCAGATCCGGGAGCCCGCCGACAGCGGTGGCCACCAGCGGCACACCGGCGCGCAACGCCTCCTGGGCGAACAGTTGCCGCGCCTCCCAGTCGCTGCTCACCACCGCCAGGTCCGCGCCGGCCAGCAGGTCCGCCACGTCGGTGCGGTGCCCCAGCAGGGTCACCGGGGCACGGGCGGCGGAGGTCCGCGCCGCGAGCGGCAGATACGCCGGCCCGCTGCCCGCGATCACCACGACCGGCGGCGGGGTACGCGTACGCCAGCGGGCCGCCGCGTCGATCAGCACGTCGTAGCGCTTCTGCGGGTGCAACCGACCGACCGAGACGATCAACGGCTGGTCCGGGCGGACGCCGAACTCGGCGCGTACCGCCGCCGGGCGACGACGCGGCGCGGGCAACGTCGGCGCGGCGACCGGGGCGAGCCGGGCGTCGGCGGCACCCACCTCGGCGGCCCGCCGCACCAGGTCCTCGGACGCACCGAGCGCCACCCGCACACCCCGGGCGACCACCCGCTCGACGAGCCGGGACACCCCGCCCCGCAGACCCCCCGCGAGCACCGCGTTGTGCCAGGTGACGATCAACGGGACAGCCGGACGGGCCAGCACGGCGACCAACCCGGCCCGCAGGCCGTGCGCGTGCACCACATCGACGGTCGCCGCGGCGAGCGCCCGACGCAGCGCGAGCACCGCCAGCCCGTCGGCCGGAGTCGGACTGGCCGGGATCTCCACCGCCGCGAACCGGGCACCGACACCGGTGAAGTCGAACTGCTCCTCGGTCGCGGCGGGCCCGCAGACCAGCACGGTGGCGCCACCCGCGACGAGGCCACGGGCCACCGAACGGACGTGCTGGCCGACCCCGCCGGTGCTGGACGCGAGCACCAACGCGACGGTGCCCGACCAACCGGCAGGCAGAGCTGGCTCAGTCATCGCGTCGCCGTCTCCTTCCCGTCGCCCCGCTGCGCGGAGCCCGCGCCCGGAGTCGGCGCACCGCCGGACGGCCCCCGCCGGCCCAGACGCCGCAGCACCCCGGCGAGCAGCGGCTGCACGTCCCGCCGGTCGACGAACCAGACCACGGCGAGGAACACAACCCCAACCAGAACCCCGGACAGCATGCCCTGACCGAACGCCACCGCCGTCGTCGGGGTGCCGCCGTCCAACTGATCGAGCCAACGGCTGAGGCCCAACCCGGCGAACCCGGCGAGCACACCGGCCAGACCACCGCCCGCCGCGGCCCGTGCCGCTCCCGCGAGCGCGGCGCGGCCGGCGCTGCGCCGCACCGCCACGAGCAGCAGCGCACCCAGCACCAGCATCCCCACCGAATTTGCGGACGTCACCGCGAGCACCCGGTCCCGCAGCGGCAGCACCGCGCCGAGCAACAGCACCACGGCCGGCACCACCAGGAAACCGACCGCCGTGGCGAGCGTCGCCGCCCGGGTCTCACCCCGCGCGTAGAGCGCCCGGGTGAGCACCGCGAAGAGGCCGTACCCGACCAGACCGGGGGCGTACCCGATGATCGCGGCGGCAGCCGTCGACGCGGTCTCCGCCGGGAAGAAGAAGTGCCCCACCGGCCCGGCGGTCCCGACCAACGCGGCCGTGCCGAGGCAGGAGAACAGGAGCACACCACGCACGGCCGGCGCCAGGGTCGCGCGGTAGGTGCGCTCGTCCCCGGCGGCCCGCGCCGCCGCCAGCGTCGGGTAGGCGGCGATGGCCAACGGCACCGCCAGCACCGCCCACGGCAACAGGTAGACCGTCTGCGCCAGGTTGTAGACACCCGGGTTGCTCCGCGCCCCCGCGGTGACCTGGTTCAGGCTGACGATCAGCGCGATCTGCTGGGCGGTGACGGTGACCGCGCCGGCCACCGCCAACCCACCGACCCTCGCCCGCGCGTCGGCGGGAAACCCGAAGCCGAACCGCAGCCCGAGACGCAACCGGCGGACCGGGATCAGCAACGACAACGACAGCACCACCACCCCGAGGGTGGTACCGCCGGACAACAGCAGCTCACCGCCGGCGCTCACCCCGCCGACCGTGGCGTACCGGCCCTGCGTGACGGTGAAGCCCAGGTACACCAGGATGACGGTGAGGCTGGACAGCAACGGGGCGAGCACCGGCCAGGCGAAACGGCGGTGCGCCTGGAGCACCCCGGTGAGCACGATGCCCACCCCGTACAGCGGCAGCTGCGGCGCGAAGACCCGCAGCATCCGCACACCGCTGTCCTGCTGGGCGGTGGTCAGGTGATGACCCAACGACTCGACCACCGGGCCCGCCAGCAGCACCACCAGCAGCGCGAGCGGGACCAGCAGGGCCAGCGTCCAGGTCAGCAACGCGCCGGTCGTCCGGGCCACGGCCGTCCGGTCGCCCGCCGCGACCGCACCGGCCAGCAGCGGCACGACGAGGCTGGCCAACGCTCCCCCGGCGACGATCTCGAAGATGAAGTTCGGCACCGCGTTGGCCACCACGTAGGTGCCACCGAGGTCGGTGGGCGCCAGGCTCCAGGTGAACACGGCGGTACGACCGAAGCCGGCGAGACGGCTGGCCACGGTGAGGACGGCGATGAGCGCGGCTGCCCCGGCCAGCCGGCCGGCGCCGGCGAGGGGTGCCGGTCTGCTCACGTCAGTCGGCGCGTCGGCCCAGTGCGTCGAGCTCACGCAGCCCCGGGGTCCGCTGGATCACCGCGGTGAAGCTGACCTTCTCGCTGGCCGCGGTTAGCCCGGCCAGGACGGCGAGCAGACCGGCCCGGCCGAGCGGGCCGGTCCGGGCGGCGAGCGCGACGCCGAGCACCGCCCCGAGCGCGTTCGCGCCACTGTCGCCCAGCATCACGTCCTCGGCCAGGTCGTCACGGAGCAGACCGGCGGCGGCACCGGCCGCACCCGCAGCGATACCGCCC
Organism: Micromonospora sp. NPDC047756; assembly: GCF_055587245.1. Taxonomy (NCBI): domain Bacteria; kingdom Bacillati; phylum Actinomycetota; class Actinomycetes; order Micromonosporales; family Micromonosporaceae; genus Micromonospora; species Micromonospora sp. NPDC047756. The sequence continues at coordinate 17,055 of NZ_JBVJGQ010000007.1, read as the reverse complement.
TGCGGGCCGCCGGTCAGCGGCGCGGCCAGCAACAGACCGGACTTGATCGCCCGGCCCGGCCGCAGGTCGAGCAGGTTGAGCAGGTTGGCCGTGCCGGCGATCACACCCGCGCCGAGCAGCACGTCGACGCCCCGGCCGACCGCACCGTGGCGCTGCCGGCGCGGATGCGCGGCCACCCGGGAGTCGGCGGCCAGCAGCGCGGCGGCCCCCAGCCCGGCCGCGCCCACCCCGACGACCTTGACCAGACCGGCGGTGACCCGCCCCTCGCGCAGCGCGGCGAGGTGCCCGGCGAAACCCTTGGCCGCCTTCTGCTCCGGCCGCGCGCCGACCACGTCGTCGTACAGGCCGACACCGCCCGCGCCGAGACCGGCGACCAGGGCGGCCCCACCGGCGGCGCCGCCGGTGGCACCGAACGCGCCGGCGGCCGCAGCGCCGGCGGCGAGCGCCGGCCCGGCGGCCAGGCTCACCGTGCGGCCCCGGAAGTTGGTGCGGTCCAACGCGGGCCCGGCCGGCGAGGTGCGCGCCTCACGCAGCGCGTAGCGGGCCGCCGCGGCGCCCGCGCCGGCGATCAACAGCCGACCCAGGGCGCTCACGCCGCCACCTCACCGGCGCGGTCACGCGTCACCTGGTCGGATCCGGACACGGGGGTACGTCGTTCGCTCACTGGGGCAGTTTAGGCAACAGGCCGGATGCGGCGTTGTCGCCGACGCCGTACTGCCCGGCTTTCTTCTCGACGAGTTGCTGCACCAGGGCGAGGCTGGTGACCACCTGGCCCTGCACGGTGTTGGCGTTGTCGACCGTGGAGATGGTCTGGGCGAGCACCGGGTCGCCGCGCACCACGCCGACCAGGTTGCCGCCGACGGAACCGTTGCCGGCCACCACGATCGAACCGGTGCGGTCGAACTGCTCCGCGACGTTGACCACCGACTCGTCCCGCTTGTCGGAGTCCTTGTCGACGTACGGCTGGCCGCTGATCACGACGACGGCCTCCGCCGAGGCGGTGACCTTGTTGCTGTCGGTGGTCAGGTAACCGGCGTTGTTGTAGGCGGCGAGCACGGCCCGCCGGTCGGCGTCGCTGACCGGTGTGACGCCCTGCGGCCGGTCCAGCAGGACGCTGGCGAGCAACGCGCTGGAGGTCTCCACGCCGTGCCCGTTGCCCGGCAGGCCGGTGGTCTGCGCGGTCGGGCGGGCGGCGGTGACGGCCAACTCCAACAGGTTGGAGTTGTTGTCCGGGTTGATGAACTTGTCCTGCAGGTCGACCTGGCCGGTGATGGTGGCCCCGCCGAGCTGGAGCTTCTTGAGCACGCCCTCGGTGTGGTCGCGCCCGTTGGGCAGGCTGAGCACCACGACGCGACGCCCGGTGAGGGTGCCGGGCAGGAGGAGCTGAGCGGATTCCTCGGCGAATTCCTCTTCCAGCGCGAGTTGCTTCTCCATGTTGCTGACCGTCTGACGCCAGTGCTGGTTGTCCTTGCGGAGCCCGGTGACCTGCCCCTCGAGCGAGTCGGCGACCGGGCCGTTGAGGGCGGCTGTGCCGACCACCAGACCGATCGCCAGAGCCAGGAAGACCGCGGTGAGGGACACCACGTGGTAGCGGAAGTTGATCACGCTTGCAGCCTCTTGATCGGTCGGGAACTAGAAGAGCCGGTACAGCTGGAACACGAAATTGTCCCACCACTCGGCGACCACGCCCAGGTACGCCTTCCCGACTGTCGATACGGCCACCGCGGACGCCATCGCCGCGATCGCCGACAGCACCAGCAGCAGCAGCGACGAGCCGGAGATGCTCTGCCGGTAGAGCCGGCTCACGCCCTTGGCGTCGACCAGCTTGCCGCCCACCTTCAGCCGGGTCAGGAACGTCGAGGCCATCCCGCCGCGACCCTTGTCGAGGAACTCGACGAGGGTGGCGTGGGTGCCGACCGCCACCAGCAGCGACGCGCCCTTCTCGTCGGCCAGCAGCATGGCCAGGTCCTCGCTGGTCGCCGCGGCCGGAAATGTGATGGCCGGCACACCGAGACCGTTGACCCGGGGCAGGCCCGGCGCGCGCCCGTCCGGGTAGGCGTGCACGATCACCTCGGCGCCGCAGCGCAGCACGTCGTCGGTGACCGAATCCATGTCCCCGATGATCATGTCGGGGGTGTAGCCGGCCTCGACCAGCGCGTCCGCACCACCGTCGACGCCGATCAGCACCGGCTTGAACTCCCGGATGTACGGGCGCAGCACGTCCAGGTCGGCCTTGTAGTCGTAGCCGCGCACCACGATCAGGCAGTGCCGACCCTGCATCTGGGTCTCGATGTCCGGCACCCCGACACCATCGAGCAGCAGGTCGCGTTCCTGACGCAGGTAGTCCATCGTGTTGGCGGCGAACGCCTCCAACTGCACCGACAGACCCTCCCGGGCGTCCGCCATCGCCTTACCGACCGACTCGGCGTCCTGAAGGCTGCCGTGGGCCACCGGCTCCTCGCCGGCGAAGACCGTGTTGCCCTCGATGCGCACCTGATCGCCCTCGCGGATACGCTCGAAGACACCCTCCCCCAGGTCGTCCAGGAGCGGAATGCCGGCGGCGATCAGCACCTCCGGGCCGAGGTTCGGATAACGGCCGGAGACCGACGGCTTGGCGTTGAGCACCGCCGCGACCCCGACGGCGACGAGCGAGTCCGCCGCCACCCGGTCCAGGTCGACATGGTCGATGACCGCGATGTCACCGGGGCGCAGCCGACCGACCAGGCGTTTCGTCCGGCGATCGAGGCGCGCGGTGCCGAGGACTCTGCCGGGTTCGGCGTTCCGGTTCCGGCGCAACGTGGGTAGACGCATCGTGACCATCCTGGCATGTGAGGCAGGCTTTTCTGTCGCGACATGCCTGAGCAGGGCCGCCTACCCAGGGAAGCACACACCGGCACAAGCCGGTGTGCTTGCGCTCACAATACGCGGCGTCACAACCGCCTTTCCTTGGCGGCCACTGCCAGAAGCTCCTCGGCATGAGCGATACCCAGATCCGAATCGGGCAAACCCGCCAGCATGCGCGCCAACTCCCGCGCCCGCTCGGTGTCCTCCACCGCACGCACCCCGCTGGTCGTCACCGCACCGCCGGTGTCCTTCGCCACCACCAGGTGCCGGTCGGCGAACGCGGCCACCTGTGGCAGGTGCGTGACCACCAGCACCTGGTGACTGCGGGCCAATCGCGCCAGCCGACGGCCGATCTCCACCGCCGCCTGCCCGCCGACGCCCGCGTCGACCTCGTCGAAGACCAACGTGGGCGGGCCACCGGAGCCGGCGAACACCACCTCGATGGCCAGCATCACCCGGGACAACTCACCACCGGACGCGCCGCGCTGCAACGGCAACGACGGCGCACCGGGGTGCGCCAGCAACCGCAGCTCCACCTCGTCACCGCCGTCCGGCCCGACACCCACCTCGACACCGTTGACCGCGAGCGTCGGCTCGGCACGCCCGGCCGGGCGGGGCAGCACCGCCACCTCGATCCGCGCGTGCGGCATGGCCAACCCGGCCAACTCGACAGTGACCTGGTCGGCGAAGCGGACCGCCGCCTCCTGCCGGGAGGTCGACACCCGCCCGGCCAGGTCGGCCACCTCCACGGCGAGCCGCTGCCCCTCCCGCTCCAACTCGTCGAGCACATCGTCGGACATGTCCAGGTCGGACAGTCGGCCGCGCGCCCGATCAGCCCAGGCGATCACCCCGTCGACGTCGTCGGCGTACTTGCGGGTCAACGCGCGCAGCGCCGCCCGCCGCTCGTAGACGTGCTGCAACCGGGCCGGGTCCGCGTCCAGCGTCGCCAGGTACGCCGACAGCTCCGCGGACACGTCGGTGACCAGGGTGGCCGCCTCCTCCAGGCGGGCCGCCAGCTCACCGAGCGCCGGATCGGTGCCGGACTGCGCCTCCAGGGTCCGCCGGGCGGTGCCGAGCAACGCCGCCGCGTCCGGGGCCTCCTCGGCGGCCTCCACGCCACCGGCCACACACTGCTGGGCGATCTGCGCGGCCGTCCGCAGGCCCTCGGCGTGTTCCAGCCGCTGCGCCTCGGTCTTCAGCTCGTCGTCCTCACCGGGCTGCGGATCGACCCGGGTGATCTCGTCGAGGCCCAACCGCAGCAGGTCGGCCTCCTGGTTGCGCTCGCGGGCGTTGCGCCGACGGTCAGCCAGGTCGTCGACGACCCGACGCCACCCCGTGTACGCCTCGCGCAGCGCGTCGAGCAGCTTCTCGTGCGCCGGGCCGGCGAACCGGTCGAGTGCGGCCCGCTGCTCCGCCGGGCGCAGCAACCGCAACTGGTCGGACTGGCCGTGCACGGCCACCGCCTGCTCGCCGACCTCACCGAGCATCGACACCGGCATGCTCCGGCCACCGACGTGGGCCCGTGAGCGCCCCTCCACCGTCACCGTGCGGCTCAACAGCACCGAGCCGTCCTCGTCCGGCTCCCCGCCGGCCTCGACGATCCGCGCGTGCACGGCGTCGCCGACCCGCCCGTGCAGCCGCAGCCGCCCCTCCACCACCGCACGACCGGGTTGGGCGCGGACCCGGCCGGCGTCGGCCCGGCCGCCGAACAGCAGGCCGAGGCCGGTGACCACCATCGTCTTACCCGCACCGGTCTCGCCGGTGATGACGTTCATGCCGCCGGTCAACGGCAGCGTGGTGTCCTCGATGACGCCCAGCCCGGTGATGCGCAGCTCTTCCAGCACAGCCACCGACAGTAGACGCGAGGCCCGACACTTGACCAGCCGACGGGCCCGGGTCGGTCCCTCACCCGGCCGACGTACAGTTCTGCCCCGTGTTGGACGTGATCGGCCTGACCTCGGCTGAGGAGGAGCTCTACCGCTGCCTGCTCCAGCTCACCACCGCCCGCATCGACGAGTTGGCCAGCCGCCTGCACCGACCCCGGGAACAGGTCGCCGCCCAGGTCGAGGCGCTGCGCGCCAAGGGCCTCGTGCAGCGCAGCGACACCGACCCGGACGCCCCGCTGCGACCCACCGCCCCGGACGTCGCCCTCGGCGCGACGCTGCTGCGGCGCCAGGAGGACCTGGAGTCGGCCCGCCGACTGGTCACCCAACTGGCCGAGGAGTACCGCTCCGGGCTGCGCCGCCACCACGTCGACCACCTGGTCGAGGTGATCACCGGCGCCCGGGTCCTTCGGGACCGTCTGCGCGACCTGCAGAACTCCGCGCGTACCGAGGTGCTCTGGTTCTGCCGCGCCAATCCCCTCGCCATGGCCGGCCCGGAGAACGTCGAGGAGTTCGACGCGCTGGCCCGTGGGGTGAGCTACCGGGCCATCTACGAACGTGACCTGCTGCTGGAACCGGGCGCGTTGGCCGACCTGGCCAAGGGGGTCGCCGCCGGGGAACAGGCCCGCGTCCTGGACCGGCTGCCGGTCCGACTGGCCATCGTGGACGCCCGCACCGCCATCTGCCCGTTGGTGCCCGACCGCGACGGCGGCGAACCGAGCGCCGCCGTGATCGGCCGCAGTCAGCTGCTCGACGCGCTGCTCGCCCTCTTCGAGAGCCACTGGCGGGTCGCCACCCGGCTGCGCCTCGACGATCCCCTCGCCGTCGCGGCCCCCGAGCCGCGGCGACCGGAGCCCGCGGACCAGCCGGGCGACGGTTACCAACCCGACGCGGACGAGGCCCGGCTGCTGTCGCTGTTCGTGGCGGGCGTACCGGACAAGTCCATCGCCTCCCAGCTCGGGGTGAGCCGGCGGACCGTGCAACGGCGCATCGCCGACCTGATGGCCGCCGCCGGCGTGGACACCCGACCCGGGCTGGCATTCCAGGTGGCCCGACGCGGCTGGCTCTGACGCGTTGAGGGCCCGCCGTCGACCGCCGGCGGACCCTCGACCAGCGGGGGCGGGACGGCCGGGCCGCCCCGCCCCGCCCGGTCACCGCAGCCCGTACGCCTGCAGCACCGTCTGGTCGACGGTGTTGCCGGCCCGGTCGGCGGCACGCACCCGCAGCGACACCGTTCCGCGCCCCGCCGGCACGGTAGCGGTGTACCGGGTGCCCGACCCCGTGGTCGGCGCGTTGCGCCAGGTGACGCCCCCGTCGAAGGAGACCTGCACCCGGACGCTGGCGCCGGTCGGCGCCGGCGCCCCGGCCGGCTGCCGCAGGGTCAGTCCGAGCTGGTGCGGCCGGTTGCCGCGGACCGTGCCGCGCAGGTCCGCCGGCACCCGGTAGTCCACCTGGAGCAGCGACAACGGCGTGGCGGCATCACCCGCCGGTCGGGCCGAGGTGAACTCCCAGGCCGTGTCGGTCCGCGTGCCGTAACGCCACTCGACCGAGGACCGCCGGGTGCTCACGTCCAGGCGGTACCGGGCGGCCCCGGCGGTCGTGGGCACCGACGCCCACCCCTCGGAGAGGTCCGCGATCTGCTGCCCGTTGCGGCTGACCCGCGCCGTGACGGTGTCCGACTCCTCACTCTCGCCGGCCACGCTGTAGTGCCCCTCGGCGTCGACGAACTCGGGCACCCGCACGTCCAGGTTGTCACCGGTGCGGGTGGGCACCGGCGCACCGCGGGCCGGCACGGCCGGGCGGAGCACCGGCGCGTGCCAGGTCTCGGTCACCCGGTCGTCGGCGGCGTAACGCCGCGGCTGCCGGGTCAGACCACCGGTCAGCTGCCCGCCCTGCATGAACATGAGCTTGTGGAGCACCCGTTGCTGCCACCAGTTGTCGCCGGAGCTGACGAACTCCCGTCGGGTGGTGCCGGTACGGACCAGCCGCTGGTTGTCGTTCCAGGAGGTGTCCTGCCACGGACGCCACCCGAACCGCTGCTCGCTGGCCCAGTCCCCGCCGACGTTCCCGTAGTGGCTGGTCACCTCGGCGGTGTTGCGGTCGGTGACCGTGTGCAGAATCCGCTCCGGGACCCGGTTCTTCGAGACCTGCCACACGTCGTACAGGTACGGACTCTCCACCGTCAACGTCAGGTCCAGCGTCGTGTGACGCTTCCGGACCGCCGCGATGACCTTCTGCCCGTCGTCGTACGCCACCGCCATCGACGGGATCGGCAGCCGGTCACCCAACGGGGTCCACGACGTCCACGCGCTCTGGTCGGCCGGTCGGACGATCAGCGCTACCTTCGCGCCGGCGGCAGCCGCCGCGGCGATCTGCTCCTCCTCCGAGGCGTCCGGAGAGCTGGTGAGCAGCGCCGCCGCGCCGCGTACCCGGGTCAACTCGGCGGGGGTGCCGGTGCCGGCCCAGACCAGCGGCAGCTTGCGCCGCTCGGCCGTCGCCGGCGAGTAGCCCATCAGGTTGATGTCCAACGGACCGGACACCCCGCTGATCGTCGCGTCCACCATCGGCGCGACCAACTGCCACCGCGACGCGAACTCGAACTCGCCCTCGCGTACCGCACGGGTCGGGGTGACGTTGACCTGCTGGATGGTGCTGAAGGTCATCACACCGTGGTCGACCTGCCGGCCGTTGCCGAAGACCCGGTGCTCGTAAAAACTGATCGTCGAGCGCTGCTCGGAGGGCTTCGGCGTCTCGATCCGCACCGGGGTGCCCTTGCGCGGGTCGAGCACCACCGTGACGTCCCGATCGACGAGCAGCTCCGGGTCGGTGACCAGGGTCATCTGCTCGTCCAGCGGAGCACCGTGCTCGATCAACGCCTGAACCAGGTAGGGGCCCTCCTCGACCTGCAGTCGCACCTCGCCGCCGACCCACCCGAGCCAGTCGGATTCGGGCTGCTCACCGAAGAGGGTGAGCACCGAGGCGAGACCCGGCTGACCCTGCATGTCCAGCGCCCGCACGGTCACGGTGTGCAGCGGGCCGCTGAGGGTGAGCGCCACAGCGGTGCGTACCGCGACACCGTCCGCGCCGGTCGCCACCAGCCACCCGCTGTGCACACCCCGGTCCAGCTTCGCCGGGTCCGCCCGCAGCGGCACGGCGACGCTGCCGCCGGCCGGCACCGTCACCTCGACGCCACCGACCGTGACCCCGTCGGTCTCGGCCGCACGGGTGTCCAGGTTGCGCAGCTCCAGGGCCAACCGCAGGGTCTGCGGGGCCGTGCCGCCGTTGGTGTACGTCACCGCCCGCTCCACCGCCACGCCACCGGTGCTCAGCCGGCCGAAGTCCGCGGTGCCGGAGGAGTACACCCGCTGGCCGAGCGCGCGGGCCACGTCGACCCGACCGGCGCCCTGCTCGAAGACCGTCAACGCCGGGTTCGCCTTCGTGGTGCTGACCAGCGCGTCCTTGAGCGCCGCAGCGGACCAGTCGGGGTGTTCCTGGGCGAGGATCGCCGCCGCCCCGGCCACGTGCGGAGTGGCCATCGAGGTGCCGGACGCGGTCGTGTACGCGTCGTCCACCGGCGTACCCATGGCGGTGCCGGCGGCCCGGGCGGCGACGATGCCCACGCCCGGCGCGGTGATCTCGGGCTTCAGGCCGTTGTCACCGAGGCGCGGACCCCGGCTGGAGAACTCCGCCAGCTCGTCGGCACGGTCCACCGCGCCGACGGTCAGCGCCGCCGCCGCCGCGCCGGGCGCACCGACGGTCCGCGCGGCACCCGAGTTGCCGGCGGCGACCACGAACAGCGCGCCGGTCTCGGCGGTCAGGTCGTTCACCGCCTGGCTCATCGGGTCGGTGCCGTCGGTCGGGTCCCCACCGAGGCTCATGCTGACCACCTTCGCGCCGGAGTGGGCGGCCCACTCCATGCCCGCGATGATCGACGAGCTGTAGCCGGACCCACCGTCGTCGAGCACCTTGCCGACCAGCAACCGCGCACCCGGGGCCACGCCCTTGCGCAACCCGTCGGACGCCGCCCCGCTGCCGGCGATGGTGGCGGCCACGTGGGTGCCGTGGCCGTGCCCGTCGCGGGCGCTGCCGCTGCCGGAGAAGTCCTGCGCCTCGGCGACCCGACCGGCCAGGTCCGGGTGGGTGGCGTCGACGCCGGTGTCGAGCACCGCCACCTTCACACCGGCACCGTCGCGGCCGGCGGCCCAGGCGATCGGAGCGCCGATCTGCGGCACACTGTGCTCCAGCGTCGGGCGGACCTTCCCGTCCAGCCAGATCCGCGCGACACCGGCCCCGAGCCGGGCCGGCGATCCGGCCGTCACCCGCTGCCCGGGCGCCCCGCGCAGCGACGTCCACAGGCCACCCAGGTCACCCTTGCCGACCCGCAACGCGGCACCGTTGATGCTCTCCAGCGCACGCGCGTCGGTCGCGCCGGCCAGCGGCCGGACCCGCCCGGCGGCCGGCTCCTGATAGCGGACGATCAGCGGCAACGCGCCCTGCGCGGCATCGCCGTACCCGTCGGCCGCCAACTCCTGCACGTCGAACAGGTCGGGGTCGAGCACCCCCGCGGCGAGGTACGGCATGACGTCGCTGGGCAGCACCCGCAACCCGCCGTCGACCTCGACAGTCTGGAAGGCGATCCGGTCGCGCCCCGGGCCGGGGTGGACGGTGGCGGCGACCCGACCGGGTGCCGCCTGCACCAGGTCGACCTGGTCGCCGGTGATCAGAGTGATGCGGACGGGTGCGTGCTGGGCGGGCGTGCCCGACGTCGGGCCGGTGGGCCGGGCGGGCGGGTCGGCGGACGCCGGTGCGGCGACGCCGACCACCAACGCGCCGACCGCGCCGACGGCGAGCCAGCGTGGGGACCAGTGCATGCGATGGGCTCCTCTACTCCTCCAGGCCCCCCATCCGTAGATGAGGGCCGATCGGAGTCTGCGTCGGAGCGTGTCACCAGGTCACTAGTCGCCCGCCGCCGCAGCGGCGACATGTCGTCAGGTGGACAACGGACATCCACCGACCGTGTGCGCCACCGTCACCGGCGGCTGCCACGCCAACCGTGCACGGGCAGACCGAACTTCGCCACCAGCCGGTCGGTGAACGGGCGGGGGCGCAGCCGCACGATGCGTACCGGCAGGGCACCCCGGCGCACCGTCACCCGCGCGCCGGGCGGCAGGTCGTAGACGCGCCGCCCGTCGCAGGAGAGCACGGCGAGGGTCGTGAACGGGTCGACGGTGATCACGAACGTCGACGTCGGGGCCGTCACCAGCGGGCGACTGAACAACGCGTGCGCGCTGATCGGCACCAGCAGCAACGCCTCCACCTCCGGCCAGACCACCGGACCGCCACCGGAGAACGCGTACGCCGTGGAACCGGTGGGGGTGGCGCAGACGACACCGTCGCAGCCGTAGCGCGACAGCGGCCGGCCGTCCACGTCGACGAGCAACTCCAGCATCTGGGCCCGCTCGCCCTTCTCGATGCTGATCTCGTTGAGCGCCCAGGACTCGATGGTCGGCCCACCGTCGAACTCGGCCGTGACGTCCAGGGTCAGCCGCTCGTCGACCGTGTAGTTGCGACCGACGACGTCCCGCACCGCGGTGTCCAGGTCGTCGATCTCCGCCTCCGCCAGGAAGCCCACCTTGCCGAGGTTGATGCCGAGCAGCGGCGCCTTCGCGGGTCGGGCCAACTCGGCCGCGCGCAGGAAGGTGCCATCCCCACCGAGCGCGAAGACGATCTCGGCGCCCTCGGCGGCCTGCGGGCCACCGACCGGCACCACCCCGGGCAGGTCGAGGTCCTCGGCCTCGTCGGCGACCACCCGTACCTCGAAACCGGCGTCGATCAGATCGGCGGCGACCGACCGGGCGTGCTCCGTGCTACGCCGACGGCCGGTGTGCGTCACCAGCAGCGCGGTCCGGCTCATCGGGCCGCCCGCCCACGCCGAACCGGGCCGCGTCGCACCGGCGCCGACACCTCGGCACGGCCGCGGGTCACCGCCCGGCCCGTTGCGGCACCCTCACTGCGCGCGTTCACCCTGCGACCTCCTCCGTCGCCACGTCCGGCACCTCGCCGGCCGTCGTCGAGCCGTCCGGCCCGGCCGCCACCACGGCCCGCACCCGCTCCGGGTCGGCCGCCGCTGCGCCCCGGCGCAACCATACGAAGAACTCCACATTGCCGCTGGGTCCCGGTAGCGGGCTGGCCGCCACGTCGGCCAGCCCGAGGCCGAGCCGAGCCGCCGCCGCCGCCACGTCCAGCACCGCCTCGGCGCGCAGCGCCGGATCACGGACCACACCGCCGGCGCCGACCCGCTCCTTGCCGACCTCGAACTGCGGCTTGACCATCAGCGCCAGGTCACCGTCGTCGCGGGTGCAGCCGGCCAACGCCGGCAACACCAGTCGCAACGAGATGAACGACAGGTCCGCCACCGTCAGATCGACCTGGCCGCCGATCGCGTCAGCATCGAGGGTACGGACATTCGTGCGCTCCAGGACGCGGACCCGCTCGTTCGTCCGCAGCGGCCAGGCGAGCTGCCCGTAGCCCACGTCCACGGCCACCACCTCGGCCGCGTCTGCGCGCAGCAGCACGTCGGTGAACCCACCGGTCGACGCTCCCGCGTCCAGGCAACGCCGCCCGGCCACGTGCAGCCCACCGGGGGCGAACGCGGCCAGCGCGCCGGCGAGCTTGTGCCCGCCTCGGGAGACGTACTCCTCAGCCGGGTCCGCACCGGTGACCAGGAGCGGGTCGGCGGGGTCGACCATCGCGGCCGCCTTGCGGGCGACCACCCCCCGCAGTTGGACCCGGCCGGCCTCCACCAACGCGGCGGCCTGCTCACGGGAGCGGGCCAGACCGCGGCGGACGAGTTCGGCGTCCAGCCGGTTACGACGTGCCATGGGTGGTTCTCCGGTCTGCTCAGGCCTGGTCGTCCCGCTCAGGTCTGGTCGATGGTGGCGAGGGTTTCCCGCAGCGTCTCGTAGGCCGCCTCGTACTGGGCGATCTGGTCGGCGGGAGCGAGCGTCGCCGCGTTGGCGATGGCCCGCACGGCGGCGTCCACCGCCGGATGCCGGGCCTCGTCGTCCCCGAGATCCGGCGGCGGGCCGGGGCGGGCACCCACCGGCGGGCCCGGACGGGCCGGGAACCCCCCGCCGGCCGGCGGGCCGGGCCGGGCCGGGAACGACCCGCCGGCGGGCGGTCCGGGCCGGGTCATTCGGCGTCGTCCGGCCGCTGCCTGCGAATCGCCGCCTTCTTGGCGGGCATCACCGCCGGCGTCGGAACGTCCTCGTCGGCCGTCCGGCTGATCGTCGCCGGCGGCTTCTTGGCGATGGCCTTCTTGGCGACCGCCTTCTTCGCGACGGCCTTCTTCGCCACCGGCGCGGAGACCGGGGCACCGGCCGGGGCGTCGGACGGCACGAGACCCGTGCCGGGCTTCGCGGCGACGGTCGGGTCAGGTTGTGGCGCGGGGCCGGCCGCCGGCGCTTCGGCCGGCTCGGTGGACCGCGCCTCCCGCAGCTGCCGCTCCAGGTCGTGCACCCGCCGGGTCAACTCGGCCACCTCGTCGGCGGTGGCCAGACCGACCGCGCCGAGGGCCCGGTCGACCTCGAAGCGGACCAGCTTGGTCAGCGCCTCCCGGTTGGCGGCGCCGGTGGTGACCAGTTCCTCGCCGAGGGCCTGGAGTTGGGCGGCCGTCGCGCCGCCGGAGCCGACGAGGCGGCGTGCCACGTCCTGGGCCTTCTTCCGGGGCGCCTCCGTAAGGCCCATGGCCAGCTCGAGGTAGGCGCGCCACGCGTCCTGCATGCCTGAGTCCTTCCACGGGGCGGGGTGTGCAGGTGTCACGCTACCGGGCACCTCCGACCGACCCGTGCGGTACGGTGCCGAGGACGGCGTGGCGATCACCGAGGGGGAGATGTGGCCAGCGTGGACGAGTGCCGGCAGGCGTTGCAGGAGCTGGCCGCCCGGTTGGATCGCAACGCCGAGACCGTGCGCGAACGGATCGACCTGGACCGGACGCTGGCCTGCCGGATCACCGACCTGGACACCGCGTTCCACGGCCGGATCACCGGCGGCCGACTGGTCGAGCTGACCGACGGCGACGACCCCAAAGCCAAGATCGCGCTGAGCACGTCCAGCGACGACCTGCTCGCCCTGGTCCGGGGCGACCTGGACGTCACCAACGCGGTGACCTCCCGCCGGGTGTCGATCAAGGCCAATCCGTTCGACCTGCTCAAGCTGCGCAAGCTGCTCTGACGACCGCCCGGCTCACGCCGCCGCGGTCAGACCGAAACTCTCCACCGCGTGGGCCGCGTCCGGGCCCACCGGGCGGACCTTCGGCAGCGCCGGCACCGACGCCGACCAGGCCACCGCGCACAGCGCCGCGAGGGCGTCCAACGGCCGACCGGCCCCGGCCAGCTCCAACGTGCCGTTCCGGTCGGTCACCGACCAGCCGCCGGCGTCCGCCGGGCCTGGCACCCGCACGGCGGCAGCCGGGTCGAAGAGCCCCGCCAGGTCGTTCGCGACGTACGTGGGACGTCGCCGCGGCTCGGCGGCCAGCAACTCCGGTACGCCGTGCACGCCGGTGAGCACGAGCAGGCTGTCCAGCCCGGCCCGACGGGCACCCTCGATGTCGGTGTCCAGCCGGTCACCCACCACCAGGCTCCGCCCACCGCCACTGCGTCGGGCAGCGGTCTCGAACAGCGCCGGCTCCGGCTTGCCGACCACCACGTCGGGGTCCCGCTCCAGTGCGGTACGCAGCACGGCGACCAGCGACCCGTTGCCCGGCAAGGGTCCCCGCCCACTGGGCAGGGTCCGATCGGTGTTGGTGGCGATCCAGATCGCACCCGCCCGTACCGCCAGCGACGCTTCGGCCAGCTCGGCCCAACCGACCTGCGGGCCGTACCCCTGCACCACCGCCGCCGGCTTCTCATCGGCCTGGGTGACCGGGTTCAGACCGACCGCGCGCAGCTCCGCGCGCAGCGCCTCCGCGCCGACCACCAGCACCGACGCGCCGGCGGGCAGCCGGTCACGCAGCAACTCGGCCGAGGCGGCAGCGGAGGTGAGGACCTCCTCCGGTCGGGCCGGCACGCCCATCCCGGTCAGCAGGTCCGCGACCTCGCTGGACCGGCGCGACGCGTTGTTGGTGGCGTACGCCACCGCCCGTCCCTCGGCGTGCAGCCGGGCCACCGCGTCGACGGCGCCGGGGATCGGCCGGTCGATCAGGTAGATCACGCCGTCCAGATCGAAGACGACCAGGGTGTACCCGTCGACCAGCCGCTCCCCCACGCCCGCGCTCACCGCTGCGTCGACCCCGACTCGTCGTTGCGGGCCGGCACGGTCCCGTCGCCGTTCGCCGCGTCCCGGTCCGTCACGCCGCTGTCGCCAGTGGTGGCCGCGTCGGCGTTGCCGCTCTCGGTGGGGTGACGGTCCTCGTCCTCGTCGTCGAAGCCTTCGTCGTCAGCGGGGCGGCTGACAGCGTCGTCCTCCTCGTCGTCGTCGAAGTCCTCGTCGTCGTCGTCGTCGTCGTCGACATCTTCATCGGCGTCGTCTTCTTCGTCGTCGTCGTCGCCGTCGCCGTCGTCTTCGTCGGTGTCGCCGGCCAGGTCGGCGTCGGGTCGGGCCGGCACCGCGCCGGGAGCACCCGGACCTGCGGCGATCTCCTCGGCGGCCTCGTCCTCTTCGTCACCCTCGATGACCACGCCGTCGAGTTCGAGCAGCCGCTCGGCGGCGTCGGTCTCGCCCTCGGTGTCCACGTCGGCAGCCCGGGAGAACCACTCGCGGGCCTCCTCGCGCCGACCCACCGCGAGCAGCGCGTCGGCGTACGCGTACCGCAGTCGGGCCGTCCACGGCACGGTGGCCTCGTTGGTGAGGTCCGGAACCTGGAGCATCGCGACCGCGGCGTCCTTCTGCCCGAGGTCTCCCCGCGCGCCCGCGGCGACGATCAGCAATTCGATCGCCACGGCCTGGTCCAGCTTCTCCCGGTCCGCGCCACGGAACAGGTCAATGGCCCGCTCCGGCCGACCGAGAGCCCGCTCGCAGTCCGCGAGCACGGCCAGGTGGCTCTGCAGTCCGCTCATCCGGTGGTACGTGCGCAGCTCGGCGATCGCCGACTGCCACTCTCCCGCCCGGTACGCGGCCAGACCGACCGCCTCACGGACAGCGGAGATGCGCGACGCGAGCCGCCGGGCGGCCAGCGCGTGCGCCAACGCCTCGGCCGGGTTCTCGTCGATCAGCTGCCCAGTGGCGACCAGGTGCCGGGCCACCGTCTCGGCGACCGGCTTGTTCAGCGAGAGCAGCTCAGCGCGGACGTCCTTGTCGAGGTCGGTCGCGAGAATGTCGTCCGGCAGCGCCGGGGCCGAGCTACGCCCGCCCTCGGCCGACTCGGAGCCAGTCGCGCGGTCATCGCGACGGAACTCCCCCTCGCGACGCGGACGGTCGTCGGACCGGAAACCCCCGGTACGCTCTCCGCCCCGGTAGCCGCCCTCGCGGTCGCCGCCGCGGAAGCCACCCTCACGCGGTGGGCCGGAACGGGTGCGGTCACCACCCTGGAAACCACCCTCACGGCGGTCGCCGCCGCGGAAACCACCCTCACGGCGGTCGCCGCCGCGGAAGCCTCCGTCGCGGTCGCCGCTGCGGAAGCCACCCTCACGCGGCGGGCCGGAACGGGTGCGGTCACCACCCTGGAAACCACCCTCGCGGCGGTCGCCACCGCGGAAACCACCTTCGCGGCGGTCGCCGCCACCCTGGAAACCACCCTCGCGGCGGTCGCCACCGCGGAAGCCGCCGTCGCGGTCACCACTGCGGAAACCACCCTCACGCGGAGCGCCCGAACGCGAACCGTCGCGGTCACCGCCACGGAAACCGCCCTCGCGGCGGTCGCCACCGCGGAAGCCGCCGTCGCGGTCGCCGCTGCGGAAGCCACCCTCACGCGGCGGGCCGGAACGGGTGCGGTCACCACCCTGGAAACCACCCTCACGGCGGTCGCCACCGCGGAAGCCACCCTCACGGTCACCACCGCGGAAGCCGCCCTCACGGTCACCACTCCGGAAACCACCCTCACGCGGCGGGCCGGAACGGGTGCGGTCACCACCCTGGAAACCACCCTCGCGACGGTCACCACCACGGAAACCACCCTCACGGCGGTCGCCGCCCCGGAAGCCACCCTCACGCGGAGCGCCCGAACGCGAACCATCGCGGTCACCGCCACGGAAACCACCCTCGCGACGGTCACCACCACGGAAACCACCGTCGCGGTCGCCACCACGGAAACCACCGTCGCGGTCGCCACCACGGAAACCACCGTCGCGGTCACCGCCCCGGAAACCACCCTCACGCGGAGCGCCCGAACGCGAACCATCGCGGTCACCGCCACGGAAACCACCCTCACGGCGGTCACCACCGCGGAAACCACCTTCGCGCGGGGCGCTGGACCGCGAACCGTCGCGGTCACCGCCGCGGAAACCACCCTCACGGCGGTCGCCACCACGGAAACCACCGTCGCGGTCACCACCGCGGAAGCCACCCTCGCGGCGGTCACCACCCCGGAAGCCACCCTCACGGGGAGCGCCCGAACGCGAACCGTCCCGGTCACCACCACGGAAACCACCCTCGCGCGGCGGACCGGAGCGGGTGCGGTCACCACCCTGGTAACCGCCCTCACGGCGGTCACCGCCACGGAAGCCACCCTCGCGGGGAGCGCCCGAACGCGAACCGTCGCGGTCACCGCCACGGAAGCCACCCTCACGGCGGTCGCCCGAACGCGAACCGTCCCGGTCGCCACCACGGAAACCACCCTCGCGGCGGTCGCCCGAACGCGAACCGTCCCGGTCACCGCCACGGAAGCCACCCTCACGGCGGTCGCCCGAACGCGAACCGTCCCGGTCACCACCACGGAAACCACCCTCGCGGTCACCGCCACGGAAACCACCCTCGCGGCGGTCGCCGCCGCGGTAACCGCCCTCACGGGGGGCGCTGGAGCGGGAGCTGTCCCGGTCACCACCACGGGAGCCGGAGTCGCGGCCGCCGGCGTATCCGCCGCGGGCGCCTCCGCTGTCGCGGTCTCCCCGGTACGGGGGCCGGCCCTGGTCGTCGCGGCGTGGGCCGCGGTCGCGTCCGCCCGCACCGTCAGTACGGTCTTCGTAACGACGGGGACGATCTCCGCCCTGCGGTCCTGAACTCACAGGTACATCCTTCCTGATTGCGCCACCAATGGCGCTACGCAGTCGAGGGCCGACCCGGATGGGGCGGCCCTCGACTGGAAGATTGTCCGGCGGCGTCCTACTCTCCCACACCCTCACGAGTGCAGTACCATCGGCGCTGGAGGGCTTAGCTTCCGGGTTCGGAATGTAAC
>NZ_JBVJGQ010000006.1:599414-682535 GCF_055587245.1 Micromonospora sp. NPDC047756 | reverse complement strand
ACCCGCTGCCTCAAGCGCTACATCGCCCGACAGCTCTACCGCACCATCACCACCCACCACCGCACCTCTTGACAACCCCCACTCACAGATCGGCGTGACCCTCCTGCTCGATACAGTTTCGGTCCGACCCCCGCGATCAGGTCCGCGTCAGGCGCGGAGTCTGCGCTGCCGGACGACCAGCAGCAGCGCAGCGCCGAGGAGCACCTTGTCTGAACGTCGGTCCTGCCGGACGAGCTTCGAACTGTGCGTACCGAACTTCCGTGTTTATGATCGACAACCCCCGACCGGGGACCCGACACGGCCGATCGGTTCGGCCCCGGAGCAGAGCTGAGGTGCGCGACGGTGAACCGCGAGGCGTACGCCTGCTGGGTGCGCGAACCCGGCGTGGCCGAGATCCGGCCGGTGTCGCTGACCGCCCCGGGCCCTGACGAGGTGCTGGTCCGGACCCGCTACTCCGGGGTCAGCCGGGGCACCGAGACGCTGGTCTTCGCCGGTCGGGTGCCCGCCGACCAGTACGCCGCCATGCGCGCGCCGTTTCAGGAGGGCGAGTTCCCCGGCCCGGTGAAGTACGGCTACCTCAGCGTCGGCGTCGTCGAGCAGGGCCCGCCGGAGCTGCTCGGGCGAACGGTGTTCTGCCTGCACCCGCACCAGAGCGCGTACGTCGTGCCGGTGAGTGCCGTGGTCCCGGTGCCGGAGGGGGTGCCGGCCGCCCGAGCGGTGCTCGCCGGCACTGTGGAGACCGCCGTCAACGCGCTGTGGGACGCCGCGCCGCTGGTCGGCGACCGGGTGACCGTCATCGGCGCGGGCATGGTCGGCTGCTGCGTCGCGACGCTGCTGGCCCGGTTCCCCGGCGTGCACGTCGAGTTGGTCGACACCGACGCGCGCAGGGCCGGCGTGGCCGGAGCCCTCGGTGTCGACTTCGCCAGCCCGGCCGACGCCCGCGGTGAACGGGACCTGGTCGTGCACGCCAGCGCCACCGCCGCCGGCCTGCAACAGTCACTGGACCTGCTCGCCCCGGAGGGCACGGTCATCGAGCTGAGCTGGTACGGCGACCGCCCGGTGCAGGTGTCACTGGGCGGTGCGTTCCACTCCCGTCGACTCAGCGTGCGCAGCAGCCAGGTCGGCATGGTGGCACCCGCCCGACGGGGGCGGCGCAGTTACGCCGACCGGCTGGCGCTCGCCCTGGACCTGCTCGACGACCCGGCCTTCGACGCGTTGATCACCGGCGCGTCGCGCTTCGCGGAGCTGCCCGACGTGCTCGCCGGACTGACCTCGGGCGACCTGCCCGCGCTCTGCCACCTCATCACCTACGAAGACGGAGAGTGACAGTGTTCAGCGTGACCGTTCGGGACCACATGATGATCGCCCACAGTTTCCGAGGCGAGGTGTTCGGGCCCGCGCAACGGCTGCACGGCGCGACGTTCGTCGTGGACGCGACGTTCCGCCGACCCGACCTGGACGCCGACGGGATCGTGGTGGACATCGGCCTGGCCACCGAGCAGCTGCGGGCCGTGCTGAGCGAGCTGACCTACCGCAACCTCGACGACGAGGCGGCCTTCGCGGGGGTGAACACCACCACGGAGGTGCTGGCCCGCACGGTCGCGGACCGGCTGGTCGAGCGGGTGCACGCCGGTGAGCTGGGGGCCGGGGCGCGTGACCTGAGCGGCATCACTGTCACCCTGCACGAGTCGCACATCGCCTGGGCGAGCTACGAGCGGTCGTTGTGACCGATGCGGGCCGGGCGGTGCACGTCGTCCTGCCCGGTGACATCGACGACCCGGCCACGCCCAGCGGCGGCAACTCCTACGACCGGCGGATCTGCGCGGGGCTGGGCGAGCGCGGCTGGTCGGTGCGCGAGCATCCGGTGCCCGGCGCATGGCCGCACCCCGACCCGACCGACCAGGCGACGCTGGGCGCGGTGCTCGCCGCCGCGCCCGACGACGCCGTGGTGCTGATCGACGGCCTGATCGCCTCGGCCGTGCCGGACCTGCTCGCCCCGCACGCCCGTCGGCTGCGCCTGGTGCTGCTGGTGCACCTGCCGCTGGACGACGAGCCGGAGGCCCGCGCCCTGGCCGCCGCCCGGGCCGTCGTCACCACCAGCGAGTGGACCCGCCGCGCCCTGTTGGCCCGCCACCCGGCCCTCGCCGGCCGGGTCCGGGCCGCGCCACCGGGGGTGCGGCCCGCGCCGCCCGCGGCCGGCTCGGCGGCCGGCGACCGGTTGCTCTGCGTCGCGGCGGTCACCCACCACAAGGGGTACGACGTGCTGGTCGACGCGTTGGCCACGCTGGTCGGCAGGTCCTGGACGATGGTCTGCGCGGGCACTCTGGCCCGGGAACCGGATCTCGTGCGCCGGCTGCGCGACCGGTTGACCGGGGCGGGCCTCACCGAGCGGGTGCGACTGGTCGGCCCGGTGACCGGCGCGGCGTTGGACGACGCGTACGCCGCCGCCGACCTGCTGGTGCTGCCGTCGAGGGGCGAGACGTACGGCATGGTCGTCACCGAGGCGTTGGCCCGCGGCCTGCCGGTGTTGACCACCGAGGTGGGCGGGCTGCCGGAGGCGCTCGGTCAGGCGCCCGACGGTGAGCGGCCGGGACTGCTGGTCCCACCCGGTGACCCGGCGGCGCTGGCCGCCGCCCTGATCCGCTGGCTCGACGACGACGGGCTGCGCGCCCGGCTGCGTCGTGCCGCTCTCGCCCGGCGCGACACCCTGACCGACTGGCCGGTGACCACCGCGTTGCTGGCCGGAGTGCTGAAGGAGGTGGCGGAATGACCGCCGAGGAGACCCTGCCGTTCGCCGACTGGCTGCGGTTGCGTGAGCCGGCCGACGCGGCGGCGCGCGCCGAGGACCTGGTGGATGCCGTCCGGGGCCGGCTGGCCGGGGACACCCCGACGGTGATCCACGACCTGGGCAGCGGCACCGGGTCGATGAGCCGTTGGCTGGCCGCCCGGCTGCCCGGACCCCAGCACTGGGTGCTGCACGACCGCGACGCCGACCTGCTGGCCCGCGCCGCCGAGGGCATGCGGGGGGTGACCGCCGCCGACGGCGCCCCGGTCACCGTCCACACCCGCTGTGGCGACCTCACCCGGCTGACCGCCGCCGACCTCGCCGACGGTTGCCTGGTCACCGCGTCCGCGCTGCTGGACATGCTCACCGCCCACGAGGTCGACCGGGTGGTGGCGGCGTGCGTCGGCCGGCCGGCCCTGTTCGCCATCTCGGTCACCGGGCGGGTCCGGTTCACCCCGGCCGACCCGCTCGACGAGGCGGTCGAGGCCGCGTTCAACGACCACCAGCGGCGTACCGTCGAGGGCCGGCGGCTGCTCGGCCCGGATGCCGTCGCCGCCACCGCCACCGCGTTCGCCCGGCACGGCGTCGACGTGCGGGAACGGCCCAGCCCGTGGCGTCTCGGCCCGGAGCACGCCGACCTGGTTGCCGAATGGTTCCGAGGGTGGCTCGGGGCCGCCTGCGAGCAGCGCCCCGACCTGGCCGAACCCACCCAGGCGTACGCCCGCCGTCGGCTGGCCGACGCGGCGGCCGGCCGGCTCACGGTGATTGTCGAACACACTGACCTCCTCGCCGGTGGATGAACCGTTCACGCCCTGGGTACGTGGACTAGGGCAAGTGGACGATCTTCAAAGGGGAGGGCCAGCGCCGATGTTCTGGGCCTGGGCACGAGTGGTCGGCGGGGTGGGTCTGCTCGCCGTCCTGCTGTGGCAGGTGGGCAGCGGCCCGTTCCTCGCCGGAGTGCGACTGATCGACGCGCCGGCGTTGGCGGCGGCGCTGGTCATCGGTGTGCTCACCACGGTCTGCGCGGCGTGGCGGTGGAGCCTGGTCGCCGGTGGCCTCGGCGTACGCCTGCCGCTGGCGACCGCCGTGGCGCACTGCTACCGGGCCGTCTTCCTCAACGCCACACTGCCCGGCGGGGTGCTCGGCGACGTGCACCGCGCGGTACGCCACGGCCGCGACGCCGGTGACGTCAGCCGGGGCATCCGCGCGGTGGTCTGGGAACGCGCCGCCGGGCAGGTGGTCCTGGTCGGGGTCGCGCTGGTGGTGCTCGCCGCCTTCCCGTCCCCGGTCCGCGCGTACCTGCCGGTCGCCGCCGCGTTGCTCGTCGCCGGTGGGCTGGCCGTGGTGCTGGTGGCCCGGGTCCTCCCGAACGGTGGCGGGTCGCGCTGGGCGACGGCACTGCGCACCGCCGTGGCGGACGTACGGTCGGGGCTGCTGGCGCGGCGTACCTGGTTCGGAGTGCTGGTCGCCTCGGCCGTGATGGTCGCCGGTCACCTCGCGACCTTCCTGGTGGCGGCGCGCACCGCCGGATCGGACGCCCCGCTGTCCCGCCTGCTGCCGTTGACGTTGCTGGCACTGCTCGCGATGGGCCTACCGTTGAACGTGGCCGGCTTCGGGCCACGCGAGGGGGTGGCGGCATGGGTGTTCGGCGCGGCCGGCCTCAGCGCGGCCGAGGGCGTCGCCACCGCCACCGTCTACGGCGCACTGGTCCTGGTGGCCAGCCTGCCCGGGGCTGCCGTGCTGCTGGCCCGTCGACGTCGAGTTCCCCTCGCCGCCCGGGAAGCCGCCTCCGGCGGCGGATGTTGAGTCGGTTGTGAGACGGTACGCGTCGCCGGACGACGGTGGCGCCGGACAGAGGAGTCCCATGCCCGAAGCATTGCCCGTTGCCTCGATCCGCACGCAGGTCACGGTGCCGTTGGCGTTTCCGGACGGCTACACCACGACGGCCCGGGTGTTCACCTTCAAGGGCCTGGTGGACGGTCGGGAGCACCTGGCCCTCGGCCTCGGCGACTGGGCGGGTGCCCTGGACCGGCTCAGCGCCGGGGGAGCGGCCCCGCTGGTCCGCCCGCACAGCGAGTGCCTGACCGGCGACGTGTTCGGCAGCCAACGCTGCGACTGCGGTCCGCAACTGCGCGAGGCGGTGCAGCGCATCGCCGAGACCGGCGGTTTCCTGCTCTACCTGCGACAGGAGGGCCGGGGCATCGGCCTGTACGCCAAACTCGACGCGTACGCGTTGCAGGACGCCGGGTTGGACACCTACCAGGCCAACGTCGCGCTGGGCCGGGGCGAGGACGAGCGGGACTACACCGTCGCCGCGCAGATGCTGGCCACGTTGGGTGTGCCGCGGGTCCGACTGCTCAGCAGCAACCCGGACAAGGCCGAGCAGTTGACCCGGTTGGGCGTGGACGTCGCCGAACGGGTGCTCACCAGCGTCTTCCTCTCGCCGGCCAACGCCGGCTACCTGGCGGCCAAGGCCGCCAAGGCGGCGGAGGTCGAGGCGGCGGATGTGCTCGCGGGTCGTACTCCTGAGCGGCCCGTCTCCCGATGAGTTGGCGGCCGGGGCCCACGCGGCCGTACGTGCTGCTGAGTTGTGCCGCCTCCATCGACGGGTACATCGACGATGCTTCCGAGCAGCGGTTGCTGCTGTCCAACGAGGAGGATCTGGACCGCGTCGACGCGGTTCGGGCCAGCTGCGACGCCATCCTGGTCGGCGCCGGCACCGTCCGGCGGGACGACCCCCGGCTGCTGGTGCGCTCGCCGAGCCGTCGCGCCGAGCGGGTGGCGGCCGGTCGGCCCGCCTCACCGACCAAGGTCACCCTGACGGCGCAGGGTGACCTCGACCCGACCGCCCGCTTCTTCACGGCCGGGGATTCGGCCCGGCTGGTCTACTGCGCCACGGGCGCGCTGGAGAAGACCGAGGAGCGGGTCGGGCGGCTGGCCACCGTGGTCGACGCCGGTGAGCCTGTCGACCCGGGGTGGCTGCTGACCGACCTGGCCGCGCGGGGCGTACAGCGGTTGATGGTGGAGGGCGGCGGAACGGTGCACGCCCAGTTCCTCGCCGCCGGCCTCGCCGACGAGCTGCACCTGGTGGTCGCCCCGTTCTTCGTCGGTGACGGTCGGGCGCCCCGGTTCGTGGGGGAGGGCCGCTTCCCCTGGCACCCGGGCCGCCGCGCCCGCCTGGCCGAGGCCCGCCAGATCGGCGACGTGGTCCTGCTCCGCTACGCCCTCTCCGACCGCTGCCCCACCGCCGCCGACGGCGAGCCCGCCACCCGCCCTATGGGGTGAGAGGGCGGAGTTATCCGCTGGACGGTCAACCGGCGGCACGCGAGAATCCCGGAATGTCCGTGCCGCCCCTGTCCCTCCTGCGCTGGCAGTTCGACCTGACGTGGTCGCTGTTCGAGTACCATCTCGAGCGACTCGACTCGGCGGACTTCCTCTGGGAGCCGGCCGCCCACTGCTGGTCGATGCGGCAGAGCACCGACGGCACCTGGACCCCGGACTGGGCCGACACCGAACCCGACCCGGTCCCGGTGCCGACCATCGCCTGGCTCACCTGGCACCTGGGCTGGTGGTGGACTGTGACGATGGACCATCTGCGGGGGGTGCCAGCCCGGCAGCGTACGGCCGTCCTCTGGCCGGGCGCGGGCGAGCCGAGCGTCGCCTGGCTGCGTGGCCTGCGTACCGAATGGCTGGGTCTGCTCGACCAGATCGGCGACAGTGACCTCGACCGCGTCGCGACCTTTCCCTGGCCGGACGCGGCCGACCACACCGTCACGCACACCATCGGTTGGGTCAACTCCGAGCTGATGAAGAACGCCGCGGAGATCGGGCAGCTCCGGCTGCTCCGCGCCGCACTTGCCGATCCGGACGCTCCGATCCGACCGTGAGCCACCCGGGGGGCTCCATCGTGCGCCGCGCCGGCCGCCCGCTCGACGACACATCCGCCCGACGACGGTGACCGACGCGTTCCGCGAGATGGGAGGCGGGGTGCTCGAAGCCCGGTGTGTCGAGTGCGACGCGGAGCTGCCCGTCAGCGCCGGTCGGGGGCGCCCGCGCCGCTACTGCTCCCGGAGCTGTCAGGCCCGCGCCTACCGGAGACGTCGCGAGCACGGCCCCACCAGCGGCCCGCGTCGAATTCCGGCCCTGCCCGCCCCGACCGGCGGCGACCCGCGCCACCGGTTGGTCGCCCTCGCGGTCGAGCTGGCGGACGCCGGCGGCCTGGACGCCGTCTCGCTGCGGGTCCTCGCCCAACGCGCCGGTCTGCCCGCCCACGGCGTGTACCGGCATGTCCGGAACCGGGCCGACCTCCTCGCCGCGATGGCCGAGCAGATCACCGCCACCCGCGCGCCCGGCACCGCGCCACTACCGCGCGACCCGCGCCAACGGCTCGAACGGTTGGCCGGGGACGAGTGGGCGATGTACCGCCGCCATCCCTGGCTGCTGGCGATCCTCGCCACCGACCGGCCGCCGACCGGACCGGCGGTACTCGCCATGGTCGACCGGGTGGTGGCGGCGTTCACCACCGCCGGATACGCACCGGCCGAGGCGTTCCGCGCCTACCTGGCGCTCAGCGGTTACGTTCAGGGGATGGCCCTGCTGATCAGCCGTGACCCCGGGGACGCCACCTACCACGCCTGGTGGTCGGCGACCCGCACCCGGCTGGAGCGGACCGGCCGTACCCGGGACCGACAGTGGCTGACCGCGGCCGGACAGACCAGACCCGACACCGACCTGGACACCTGGTTCCAGTTCGGTCTGCGCGGTCTGCTCGACGGTCTGCTGGGCAGCCCCGCTCGGTAGGCTGACCGGCGTGCCGAGACTGGAGACGATCACTCAGGACAATGTGGAGGCCGCCTGCCAGGTGAGCGTGCGGCCCGACCAGGAGAAGTTCTCGTCTCCGGTCGCCTGGTCCCTCGCCGAGGCGTACGTGCAGCCCGAGGTCGCGTGGCCGCGTCTGATCGTCGAGGATGACGAGATCGTTGGCTTCCTGATGGGCTTCTTCGACATATTGTGGGATCCGGCCCAGTCGGACGAGAGGCGCTCGGGGCTGTGGCGGCTGAACATCGCCGCCGAGCACCAGGGCCGCGGGTACGGCCGCTTCGCGGTCCAGGCCGTCCGCGACGAGGCCCGCCGACGTGGGCACGACCGCGTCCACACGACGTGGAAGCCGGGGCCGGACGGCCCGGAGCAGTTCTACCTGAAACTCGGGTTCCAGCTCACCGGGGAGACCAGCGAGGACGAGGTGGTGGGCGTCCACTCCACCCACTGACCGACCCCGTCGGCCACCCCGGACCGAGTGATCAGCGGTGCGGCGTGGCCTGCGTACGATGCGGGGTCGAGTTCCCCTCGTCGCGGCGGAGGTATCGGGCAATGGCAGGCCAGCACGAGGGTTTCGCCCTCGGCATCGACCTCGGCACCTCCAACACTGTCGCGGTGCTGCGCTGGCCGGACGGGCGGACCCGTCCGCTGCTGATGGACGGTCAACCGCTCAGTCCGTCCGCCGTGTACGCCGACCCGGACGGCACCCTGCACACCGGCTGGGACGCCCGCCGGTTGGCGCAGGCCGACCCGGCCCGGTTCGAGGCGAACCCGAAGCGTCGGGTGGACGAGCCGACAGTGCAGCTCGGCGACCGCGCGTACCCGCCGGCCGACCTGCTGGCGGCGGTGTTGGCGGCGGTCGGCCGGGCGGCGGTGGGCGCGGTGGGTTTCCTGCCACCGGCAGTGGTCACCTGCCCGGCAGCCTGGGACGCGACGCGGCGGCAGGTCCTCGCCGACGCGCTGCTGCGGGCGGGCTGGCCGCAGGCGGCGGAGCACACCCTCGCCGGGCCGACGCCGCCGGGCACCCGGCTGCTGCGGGAGCCGGTGGCCGCCGCCCGGTACTACACGCAGGTGCTGCACCGCCCGGTGCCGGTCGGCGGGGCGATCGCGGTGTTCGACTTCGGTGGCGGGACGCTCGACGTCGCCGTGCTGCGCAACGAGGGCGCGGACCCCTGGGGTGACTCGGGCTTCAGCGTGGTCGCCGACGGTGGCCTGCCCGACCTGGGCGGTCTGGACCTCGACGCCGCGCTGGTGCGGCGGGTCGGCGAGTTGGTCGGTGAGCGGCACGCCGGGCAGTGGGACCGACTGACCCGACCGGCGGATCCGGCGCAGCGCCGCGACCAGGTCCGGCTCTGGGACGAGGTACGTGGTGCGAAGGAGACCCTGTCCCGGTCTTCTGTCGCCCCGGTAGCGGTGCCCGGAGTGGCCGAGACGATCCAGCTGACCCGGGCGGACGTCGAGCGGGTGGCCACGCCGCTGCTGCGCCGGGCGGTGCAGCGGGCCCGGG
Source organism: Micromonospora sp. NPDC047756 (assembly GCF_055587245.1). NCBI lineage: Bacteria > Bacillati > Actinomycetota > Actinomycetes > Micromonosporales > Micromonosporaceae > Micromonospora > Micromonospora sp. NPDC047756. The sequence continues at coordinate 673,425 of NZ_JBVJGQ010000006.1, read as the reverse complement.
AGGTCATCGCCGCCGCCGGGCTGCGCCCCGACCAGCTCGACGGGCTGTTCCTCGTGGGCGGGTCGTCACGGATCCCGCTGGTGGCCCGCATGCTCCACGCCGAGCTGGGGATCGCGCCGACGGTCCTGGACCAGCCCGAGCTGCCGGTGGCCGAGGGCGCCCTGACCGACCTGCCGCTGCGCAAGCCGCTCCCGGCGTACGCGGGACCGCCGCTCGCGCCACCTCCGGTGAGCCCGCCCGCGTCACGTCCCGTGAGCCCGCCGATGCCGAGCCCCGTCAGCGCGCCCGCGCCCGCCGGAGCCCCCGCGCCGGTCGTACCGTCGCAACCCTGGCCGGGATCCACCCCGCCGGCGGGCCCGCCGCCCGGGCCGGGCCTGGCCGGTGCCACCCCGACCCCGCCGGCCGGCGCGACCCGCTGGCCCCGGGCGCGCTGGGTGGTGCTCGGCGCGGCGCTGGCCCTGGCCGGGGTGGCCACCGCGGCGACGCTCTACCTGACCCGGGACCGCTACCCGGATCTGGAGTTCGCCTCGCTGCGCGAGCTGTCCCGCCTGTCGGCCGGCCCCGAACGGCCGCTCGACATGTGGACGGCGGTGCTCGAAGACCGGGCCTACCTGGCGTTCGCGCTGCCGGACGACCGGCTGGAGGTGGTCGCCGTCGACGCGGGCAACGGCCGCGAGTTGTGGCGCCAGCAGACCGACGTGCGGGCCGACGACTGGGAGGCGATCGTCGCCGTCCCCGGGGCGGTCGCGGTCCTCGCCGACGCGCCGGGCGACAGCACCCCCCGACCGCTGGCCGTCCTCGACGGCCGCACCGGCGAGCAGCGCTGGCAACGCCTTCTGCGTGGTGACGACGACGTCTACTTCGCCGACGACACGGCGGTGCTGGTGGACCGGACCGCCGAGGAACTGGTCGGTCTGCGCCTGACCGACGGTTCGGCGAAGTGGACCGAGCCCAACCCCCGCGGCCAGTACGCCGGTGGCCGTACCGTGGTCCGCCCGGTCGGCACCGACGCGGCAGCGGGCGGACCGGCCTTCCTCGACGGCACGCCCCGCGACCCGTGGACGGGCAAGGGGCGGCGACTCGTCCAGGTGGGCGCGGACCGGTCGGTGCGGCTGCTCGACATGGCTTCGGGCGCGGTGCTGCGGCAGTGGGGCAGCGTCGCCGACCTCGACGACCTGGTGGTCGCCCACGAGGACCGCCTGTACGTCGCCGCCAACGAGGGTGGTTACCAACTGCTCGCGTACGACCTGAACTCCGACGCCGAGCCGGTGGTGCTGCACCGTTCCGGCAACGACGAGTACCGCCCGAAGGAACTGGTGGCCTGCGGTGAGCGGCGGGCCTGCCTGTTGCAGGTGCCGAACAACGACGTCGCCCGTACCGAGGTGGTGGCGGTCACCGAGGGTGAGCGCATGATCAGCTGGTCGGCGCCGGGCGTGACCGCTCTGGTTCCGTCGGGTGAGCAGGTGCTCGCCCAACGGGAGCTGCCGGAGCCGACCGTCACCGTCTTCGACGCCGCCGGCAAGCCGGTGCTGCGGGACCGGGGCGGGGTGGCGGTCCGCCTGGACGCGGGCAATCTGCTGGTCTTCGCGAAGGCGCCCAGCGTGGTCGCGGACAACCGGGTGCTGGCCGGGGTGTGGGCCGAGTCCGGGGAGGTCGACGAGTTGGGTGAGCTGAAGGATGTGCGCAGCTCCTCCTGCTCGTGGAACACCCGCGTGATCGCCTGCGGCGCGGAGAAGGACTTCGTGCTGTACCGCTTCACCGACGACTGACAGTCGACGGCCCACCGGTCGGCTCGTACGATGCTCCGGTGAATCTTCGAGGTACGGTCCGCGCCGATCGTCCGCTGGTGGTCCTCGCCGTCGGGGAGGAGGCCCGCTACCTACCGCCCGAGCTGCCGGTCCTGCTCACCGGCATGGGCAAGGTGAACGCCGCCAGCGCGGTGGCCGCGGTGCTGGCCGCCGGGCCGCGCCCCGCCCTGCTGCTCAACCTGGGTACGGCGGGCGCGTTGCGCCCCGGGTTGGCCGGCATCCACGAGGTGGCCACAGTGCTTCAGCACGACCTGGACACCGACCTGCTGCGCACGCTCACCGGCGAGACCTACGGGGCGCCGCTGTCGCTGGCCGCCGAGGGCGTGGTGCTCGCGACCGGTGACACCTTCGTGGCCGACGACGCGGAGCGGGACCGGTTGGCGCGGCGCGCCGACCTGGTCGACATGGAGGGGTACGCGGTGGCCTGGGCCGCGGCGCAGGCCGGCGTGCCGTGCCGGCTGGTCAAGCAGGTCAGCGACGAGGCCGGCGACGGCGCCGCCCGGAGCTGGCAGGAGTCGGTGGACGCGTGCGCCCGGGACCTCGCCGAGTGGGCCGCCCGACACGTCGCCTGAGTGGGCCGGGTCAGTCGCCGGGTTGCCGGAACCGCAGGCCCGGCGTGGTCTCCCGGGCCGCTCCGGGGAGCAGGACGTGAGCCGCCAGCCCCAGCGCCACGGCCAGGGTGACCAGCACCGGCGGCCAGTGACCGGCCCAGGGCAGCACCAGCAGCGGCAGAGCCAGGCAGCCCATCCGCCACCACGGCAGGTTCGTCGACACCAGCAGGGTGAACAGCGCGCGGCCGATCACGAAGAGGATCGGACCGCCGATGATCAGCAGGAGCCACCGCGCCGGTGTCGTCCCGGTCGGCTGCGAGACGACCAGGTCGAACGCGGCCGCCGTGCCGACCACGCCGGCCAGCATCACCAGATGGGTGTACGGGGCCACCCGCGCCGGCCGGCCCGCCCTCGCCCCGGCTTCCAGCAACTCGCCGGCCCGGAAGACGTAGACCTGCCACATCAGCAGCATGACGGCGAACGCGCAGAACAACGAGGTGACCCGGACGCCGTCGAGGTCGGTACGGCTGACCCGCATGGTGGGCACCAGGATGATGTCGCCGAGCGCCAGGATGACGAACTGCTGGTAGCGCTCGCCCAGGTGCCCGGTGGTCCGCTCGTACTGGTCGATCGGCACCCGGCCCAGTCGGGGTGTCGGGTAGCGGGCCGCCGCGGAGAGCAGGTCGATCGCGATGGCGATGACCCAGAGCGGCCAGTTCACCTCGCCGGTCACCGCGCCGGCGATCCAGAAGACACCGGACACCAGGAACCAGAACAGGAACCGGGCGGCCCGGATCGTGGCCACCCGGTGGCGCTGCCGTTGCAGCGACGTGATCAGGATGATGCCGCGCAGCACGTGCGTACCGACGTACGCGACCGCGAAGATCAACGCGTGTCCGTCGGTGACCATCGGCAGGGATGCCGCCATCCCCACCGAGCCGACCATGGCGATCATCAGGATGAACTGGATGGGGCGCTGCTGCGGGTCGTAGAACTCGGTCGTGGTGGCGGTGACCGACCAGGTCCACCAGATGGCGGTCAAGATCAGCAGCACCTTCGCGCCGCCGGACCAGGAGAGGTGCTCGGTCAACAGCGTCGACGTCAGTGCGAGGGCCGCCACGAAGACCACGTCGAAGAGCAACTCCAGCAGGGTGGCCCGGGTCGACCCGTCCGGCCGGCGTACCAGTGCCGCGGTGCCTCCGGTGCTCATGCCGGGCCTCCCGCCCTGTCTTAAGAGGATTATCGGCGGTGCCGACACGGCCCGTCCCCGGATCGGCGATTCCCGCCGGCCGGGGAAGCGGGCGGCCGGAGGTTGCCAGGGCGTCGGAGGCCGGGCGATGCTTGACGGCATCCAATAATCTCGATCTCTTCGGAGGTTCGGATGCGCCGCTCCCCGCTGGTCGCCCTCGTCCTGACCGCCCTGCTGCTCGTCGCGCCCGGCGCGGCACAGGCCGCCGTCCCCGACCGGGCCGCCGCGCCCGCCGCCGACCCGACGGCCACGCTGACCGGGGTACGCACCGCGGGCACCGCCTGGGGTCTCGACCCCGCCACCGGCCGGATGACCCTCACCGTCGACGACACAGTGGCCCCCAGCGAGGTGGCCGCGCTGCGGGTGGTGACCGACCGGGCCGGCGTGCTGCTGCGCCGCGAACCCGGAACGCTGCGCCCCCTGATCGCCGGCGGGCAGGGCATCTACGGCGGCGGTGGCGCGCGCTGCTCGCTCGGCGCGAACGCGCGCAGCGGCAGCACCTACTACGTGATCACCGCCGGGCACTGCACCGCCGCCGCCGCCACCTGGTACGCCGACAGCGCCCAGACCACGGTGCTCGGCACCCGCACCGCGACCAGCTACCCCACCAACGACTACGGGCTGATCCGCTACACCGGCCGGATCGCCCACCCGAGCGCGGTCTACACCTACCCCGGCCTGCTGACCATCAACGGCCCCGCCAGCGCGTACATCGGTCAGGCGGTGTGCCGCAGCGGCAGCACCACCGGCGTGCGCTGCGGCACCGTCACCGGTCTCAACCAGACCGTCAACTACGCCACCGGTGTGATCTACGGCCTGATCCGCACCAACATCTGCGCCGAGCCGGGGGACAGCGGCGGACCGCTCTACGTGGCCTCCACCGGCAGGATCATCGGCATCCTCTCCGGCGGCACCGGCAACTGCACGGCCGGCGGCACCACCTACTACCAGCCGATCGCGGAAGTGTTGGCCGCGTACGGGCTGACCGTGCCCTGACCGGCGGGACACCGCTTGCCCGCCCCGCGCGGGCCACCTAGGCTCGGCGACGCCCAGCACCCCCGCCGCGAGGACGTGTGCCCGATGCCGACCACCCCCCGACCTGACCAGCCGAGCGACCCGGCCGGCCTTCCGTCGATCGAGGTGGCAGCGGTGGGGGAGACGATGGTGGTGCTCTGCCCCGCGCCGGGGGAGCCGCTGGAGCACGCCGAGCGGGTCGCCGTCTCCGTCGGTGGGGCCGAGTCCAACGTGGCCGGTTACCTGGCCCGCCTGGGGCACGTGACGACCTGGGTGAGCCGGGTCGGCGACGACCCCTTCGGTCGGGCCGTCGTCCGGCACGTCGCCGCCGCCGGCGTCCGCGTCGACCAGGTCTGCGTGGACCCGGCCGCCCCCACCGGCCTGTACGTCAAGGACCCCGGCCCGGAGGGGACCGCCGTGCACTACTACCGGGCCGGGTCGGCGGCCGCCCGGATGGACCCCGCCACGCTGGCCGACCCGGCGCTGGCCGGTGCCCGGGTGCTGCACCTGTCCGGAATCACCCCGGCGCTCTCGGCGTCCTGCCGGGCGCTTGTCGAGCACGCGGTGACCGACCGGCCGCTGGCACCGGCGTTGGTCAGCTTCGACGTCAACCACCGGGCCCGGCTGTGGTCCGCCGAGCAGGCCGCACCGGTGCTGCGCGACCTCGCCAACCGCTGCGACCTCGTCTTCGTCGGGCAGGACGAGGCGGAGACCCTCTGGGGCACCACCGACCCGACGGCCGTCCGAGAGTTGTTGCCCGATCCGCGGACGGTGGTGGTCAAGGACGGCGCGGTGGGCGCCACCGCACTGGTCCGCGACGCCGAGCCGGTCTTCGTGCCCGCGCCCCGGGTGAGCGTGGTGGAGCCGGTCGGCGCCGGCGACGCGTTCGCCGCCGGTTACCTGGCCGGGCTGCTCCGCGACCTCGACCCGGTGCGGCGGCTGCGCCTCGGCCACCTCGTCGCGGCCCAGGCGTTGACGAGCAGCGGCGACAACGCCCCCGTCCCGCCGTGGGCCTGGTTCGAGAAACTCGTCGACGCCCCCGCCGACGCCTGGTCGCCGCTCGACCTGACCGACCCGGGGGCGACGACCTGAGCCGGGCCGCCGGGTTGCGACCCGACCAGCAGCAACAGTCCCACCGCGACATCGGATGGAGTGCACCATGACCACACCGGACTTCGACCACATCTTCGGCGGCGCCCGGGTGATGGCGATCCTGCGCGGCCTGCCGGTCGCCGAGACCGTTCGGCTCGCCGAGCGTGCCTGGGACCTCGGCATCGACGTGGTGGAGGTTCCGGTGGCCACCGCCGACGCGGTGCCGGCGCTGCAGGCCGCCGTCGAGGCGGGCGCCGAGCGCGACCGGATCGTCGGCGCCGGCACCGTGCTCGACGTCGAACAGGTCGCCGCGGCGGCCGACGCGGGCGCCCAGTTCACCGTCGCGCCCGGCCTGGACCTCGCGGTCGCCGACGCCGCCGCCAAGCGTGGCCTGCCGCACCTTCCCGGGGTGGCCACCCCGACCGAGGCCCAGCAGGCACTGCGGCACGGCCTCACCTGGCTCAAGGCGTTCCCCGCGATCTCCCTCGGGCCGGCCTGGTTCAAAGCCGTCGCCGGTCCGCTGCCGCAGTTGCGCTTCGTCGCCACCGGCGGCCTCGATGCCGGCAACGCCGGCGCGTTCCTGCAAGCAGGCGTACGCGTCGTAGCCGTCGGCTCCGCCCTCTCCGACCCCACCCAGCTAGACGCCCTAGCCACCCTGACCCGCCCCTCCTCCTCCTAACCCCTCCCGCCCCCGCCCTCCCTCGCCCCCGCGCCTCCCTCCCCGCGCCTCCCTCCCGTCCCTCCCTCCCAGCGTCGATCTTGCAGTTGCTGTCGTCGATCCGTCCCGATTCGCGACTTTGGTCCCGACAGAAAGTGCAAGATCGACGGGGCAAGGGGGGTGCGGCAGGGCGGGGTCGGGGCGCGTGTGCGGCAGGGCGGGGTCGGGGCGCGTGCGGGGACAGGGTGCGGGGGGCGGGGGAGCGGGGGGCTCGGGGGTGGCGGGCTGGGGTGGCGGGGTTGCGCCATGGCGTAGGTGCGTCGGGGGGCGGGGCGTGGTTGGGGTGGGATTTGCGTCGATGCTGTGGTGCGTACCACTTCTCGACACAAAGAGGTCATCGTGGCTCTGTCTCATCGGCGCCGCCGATCCGGGCTGATCGCCCTCGGCGCCGCCCTCAGCCTGGCGGCCGGGTTCACCCCACCCGGCGCGGGAGCGTCCGCCGCCCCGCCCCACAAACCCGAGCGCGCGGCGGGCCTTCCTCCGGCTGCGGCCGGGCGCGCGGCCACCGTCACTCTGATCACCGGTGACACGGTCACCGTCACCACCGCGGCGGACGGCAGCACGGTGTCGACGGTGCGGCGGCCGGACGGCAGCACCCCGAGTTTCCACCGCACCGTGCGCGACGGCGACACCTACGTCTACCCGGACGCCGCGCTGTCCTATGTGACGAGCGGCGTGCTGGATCGGCAGCTGTTCAACGTCACCGACCTCATCGCCGACGGTTACGACGACGCGCACACCGACGCGCTTCCGTTGATCGTCACGATGACCGACGCGGCGGCCCGCAACCGCACCCGCCCCACGGTCGAGGGCGCCACGCTGGTCCGCCGGCTGGACAGCGTGCAGGGCGCGGCGTTGACCCGCCAGCGCGCCACCGCCGACCGGTTCTGGTCCGCGCTGACCGCCGGTTCGACGGCCCGTCGTGCGGGTGCCGCCCCGACCCTGGCGAACGGCATCGCCAAGGTCTGGTTGGACGGTCGGGTGCACGCGGACCTGGCCGAGTCCACTGCGCAGGTCGGCGCGCCGAAGCTGTGGGCCGAGGGCAACACCGCTGCCGGTGTCGACGTCGCGGTGCTCGACTCGGGTGCGGACGCCGAACACCCGGATCTCGTCGGTCAGATCGCCGAGTCCAGTAGTTTCGTGCCGAGCGAGCCCGACATCCTCGACTACAAGGGCCACGGCACGCACGTCGCCTCGACCATCGCCGGCACCGGCGCCGCTTCCGGTGGCACCGAGCGGGGCGTCGCACCGGGTGCCCGGCTGCACATCGGAAAGGTGCTCAACAGCGAGGGCAGCGGACAGGACTCGTGGATCATCGCCGGCATGGAGTGGGCGGCCCGTGAGCAGAAGGCCCGCGTTGTCAGCATGAGCCTGGGCGGTGAGGCCACCGACGGCAGCGACCCGATGAGCCAGGCGGTCGACCGACTCAGTGCCGAGACCGGCGCTCTCTTCGTGATCGCGGGCGGCAACAGCGGCCCGGCCAGCATCGGCAGCCCGGGTGCCGCCAACTCCGCGCTCACGGTGGGCGCTGTGGACAACACCGATCACCTCGCCGACTTCTCCAGCCAGGGGCCACGCGCCGGCGACGGCGGGCTCAAGCCCGAGATCACCGCCCCGGGCGTGGACATCCTGGCGGCCCGCTCGCACCTCGTGCGGGGCGGCTCCGGCGACTACACGCTGATGAGCGGCACGTCGATGGCCACCCCGCACGTGGCCGGAACGGCCGCGCTGGTCGCCGCCGCGCACCCGGACTGGACCGGTCAGCGGATCAAGGAAGCGCTGGTCAGCACGGTCAAGGCCACTCCTGAGTACACCCCGTACCAGGCGGGTGCCGGCCGGGTCGACGCGGTCGCCGCCGCGCACGCCACCGTCTTCGCCACCCCGAGCGCCTACTCCGGCTTCCAGGCGTGGCCGCAGCAGCCGGGCACGAGTGTCGACCGTACGGTCACCTACACCAACCTCGGCAGCGCGTCGGTCGACCTGCGGCTGGCCCTCGACGCGGCCACCACGCCGGCCGGACTGTTCGCGCTCACCGCCGACCGGGTGACCGTGCCCGCGGGCGGCACCACCACCGTGACGGTGACCGCGGCGTACGACAAGCTGCCGGTGGAGAAGCAGGTCAGCGGCATGATCGTCGCCACCGACGACACCGGTGCGGTGCGCGGGCGCACCCTGATCGGCGCCGGCAAGGAGGGGCAGCGGCAGAACCTGACGCTGGTCGCCAAGGACCGCGACGGCAAGCCGCTCGTCGGCAAGGTCATCCTCACCGCCGACACCCTCTTCACCGCCGTCGACCTGCCCGAGAGCGGCACCGCCACGCTGCGACTGCCGGTGGGAAGCTGGAACGGTTGGATCTCCGCGGACGTGCGCGGCGTGCACGGACCGCACTCCAAGGGCATGGCGATGCTCAGCTTCACCGACGTGAACCTGGACCGGGACCGCACCGTCACCCTGGACGCGCGCGCTGCCCGACAGGTGCAGGCCCGGGTGCCGCAGGAGGCCACCGCCAGCGCCCTGCGAATGGACATCCACCGGTCCACGAAGAATGGTCTCACCGAGAGTCAGGTGCTGCCCGACGACTCGTACGACAGCATGTGGGCGTTGCCGACCAGCCGTCCGGTGACCGACGGCGAGTTCGAGTTCGGTGCCCGGTGGCGGCTGGAGCAGCCGGCCCTGACCGTCTCGGCGGGCGGTCGCTCGTACGACGATCTGCTGGTGAAGCGGGCGACTCCGGCGCTGCCGGCCGGCCGCCGTCAGCTCGACGCGGTGTACGTCGCCGACGCGTCGGCGGCGGGGCTGGCCAAGCGGCCGGTCCGGGACCGGGCCGTGGTGGTGCGCCGCAGTGACAGTGTGGACATCGCCACCCAGGCGCAGGCCGCTGCGGCGGCCGGGGCGAAGCTGCTGCTCGTCGTGAACGACGGCATCGGTCGGCTCCAGCCGTGGGACGAGTTCGCGTGGGGCCCGGAGAGCCCCGCCCCGGTGACCGTGGCCACGCTCGGTGCCGACGAGGGCAACCAGCTCATCGCCTCCCTGGAGCGCGGTGCGTTGCGCCTCACCGTCGAGTCGCACCCGGAAACCACCTACCTGTACGACGTGGCGCACCACTGGACCGGTACCGTGCCGACCGACCTCACCTACCGGCCCTCGAAGCGGGACCTGGCCCGGGTCGACGTGGAGTTCCGCAACTACCGGCCGGGCAAGGCGTTGGAGTTCCGCACCGACATCTGGCGCGGCTGGGCGTCGAGCAACCAGGAGCCGGCACCGGCGCAGGGCCGCCGCACCGACTGGGTGAGCGCCGACCAGCGGTGGGTCGACGACGCGTTCATCGCCGGCGAGACCGGTCAGCACCTGATGGCGGCGACGACGTACCCGGCCGGCAAGCCGAGCGCCGTCACCTGGTTCGGGCCGATCCAGCGCCCCCGGATGGGCGGGAGCTACACGCCGGTCCGCTACCTGGACACGGTCTACCTGCCCGCGCCCGGTTGGGGGGATGGTGGCGGCCACATCGGTGAGGCGTACGCCAACTACGACATGGTCAACCGGACCACCCTGTACCAGGGCGACAAGGAGCTGAACTGGGGGAACGCCGAGTACCTCCAGGTCTCCGGGCTGGCCGCGCAGCGACTGCCGTACCGGCTCGTGGTGGAGAACGACAGGGCCGCGTGGACCAATCCGTACTCCCGGCAGACCCGCACCGAGTGGGGCTTCCACTCGGCGGCCACGGGGGAGGAGTCGGCCGCGGTGCTGCCGATGATCCAGCTGGACTACCAGGTGGCCATCGACCGGGACGGGAAGGCGTCGCGGCGGGCACCGCTGACCGTTGTCGCCTCGCACCTGCCCGACGTCCCCGGCACCATCGGCGCGGTCACCGTCGAGGTGTCCTACGACGACGGGGCGACCTGGCAGAAGCAGCGGCTGACCCGGCACGGCGACGGCTGGCGCACCTCGCTGGCCGCACCGGCGAAGGCCGGCTTCGTGAGCTTGCGTACCACCGCGCGGGACACCGCCGGCAACACCGTGAGCCAGAACATCACCCGGGCGTTCGGCCTGCGCTGACGCCACAGCCGCCGGTCGGGGTGCCCCGCGCACCCCGACCGGCGGCCGTGCCCGCTTCAGCGCGTGGTCGCCCCACGGTCCAGGAAAAGCAGGCGGGCGCGCTTCTCCGGCAGGTCGATGAGCGGTCCGGGTTGGAACCCGGTGCGCAGGAACCTGTCGATGGCACGATCGTTGCGAGCGTCCGGCTCCATCACCACCCGCCGTCGGGTCGGGTCGGCGAGGACGAAGTCGAGGATCGCGCCGAACAGCGCGCCGGTGAAACCCCGCTCGACCGTGACCGGCGGCCCGATGAGCAGGTGGACACCGACGTCACCGGGGCGTACGTCGTAGCACTCGCCGACCGGGTCGGCCTCGGGCTGGTAGGTCTGCGCCAGCGCGGACGGCACGCCGTCGCGGTGCACCAGGTACGCGTGGTGGGTGCTCAGCGAGTCCAGGTACGCGTAGATCTCGTGCACCCGCTCGCGGCTCGCCTCCCGCATGCCCCAGAAGCGGGCCCGCTCCTGAGTCACCCACCCGTGCAGCAGGTCGACGTCATGGTCCGGTCGCACGGCGCGGATGGTGACCACCCCGAACCCGGTGACCTCACTGCGGTAGTGCTGCTCATCAGTGCTCATCTGGCTCCTCGACGAGCTGGTCCCAGTCCGTGCCGACCGGCAGCAGGTCGCCGGCCAGCCAGGCGTCGCTCTGGTCGTCGTGGTGCGGATCGCCGGGCACCCCGCAGGCGCCCAGGGGGACCACCCAGCGGCTGTCCGAGCGGCGGGCCAGGTCCCAGACGAAGCGCGCCGCCGGCCCTCGGAAGCACCAGTGGGTGACCCCGGGCACGCTGGAGGTGGCCAGCACGCAGTCGTGGTCCCCGTCGAGCCGGGGGCCGGGCCCGGTGTCCGGGCCGGGCAGGGCCCGCCACGCCGCCAGCCGGTGCAGGTCACCCCAGGGCGGCGTCGAGGCCGCCGCGCCGGCGACCTCCTCGGCCGCCGCGCGTACCAGCGCGGCGATGTCCACACCGGGCAGCGGGCTCGCGCCGAGCAGGTGCTCCAGCGCGTGACCGACCCGCGGCGTCAACGCCAGCCAGGGCGCGAACACCTCGGGGTACGCGGGCAGTTCGGCCAACGCGGCCAGCGCCGGGTGGGCGGCGATCCGGCGTACGACAGCCGCCCGCAGCATGGCGTAGGCCGCCGCGTCGGTGCTGTCGGCGGCCATCCGGCGATCCCAGCGCAGCAGTCGTTCCCGCAGCGCGGCGGCGGCCGGACCGAGCCCCGTCGACTCCGCGAGGACCGCCAGCAACGGCCCGGCCGCGCCGAGGTACGTGTCGGTGTGCACCGCTGCCATCTCGTCGGCCGTCCAGACCGGACGGGCGTCGAGCAGCTCGGCGATGCGACGCGCCCGGTGCGGTGGGGCGAACTCCACCCCGAGCGGCGCCGCCAACCCACGCTCGTTGGCCATCACCGCCCGACCGTGCACCTCGGCACGGGGCATCGGCGCGTGCCAGCCCCGCCAGGCGTACGCGGCGTCCCAGCCGGGGACCACCCGCCGGCCGTTCTCCGGGTGCCGGACCGGCACCGCCCCGGCGACCCGGTGCAGCAGCCCTCCGGCGGTGTCGGCGGCCTGCACCACGTTGACCGGTTCCACCCAGTGCCGCAGCGCGTGGTCCACGTCGGCCACGGTGCGGGCGCGCAGCAGCTCCGGCAGCGTCGCGAAGCCGAGGTCACCCCGCACCCGCGGCGGATAGCGCAGGCTGACGGCACTCCCGTCGTCCGGCCCACCGGCGATCACCGGACCACGGTCGGTCTCCACCACCTCGACCTCGACCGGGTCGGCCCCGGCCACCTCGATCATCTCGACGTGGCGGTGCGCCGTGCGCCAGCCGTCCGGGCCGAACGCCTGGACCCGGGGGCCGTCGCGGCGCAGCCGTTCCGCGTACACGTCCTGGTAGTCGGCCATGGCGTTGGTGATCGCCCAGGCCACACCGCCGGTGTGCCCGAAGTGCGCGATGCCCGGCACGCCCGGCACCGCCAACCCGACCACGTCGTACTCCGGGCAGGCCAGCCGGATCTGCTGGTAGACGCCGGGATCCTCGATGAACCGGTGCGGATCGCCGGCCAGCAGCGCGGCCCCGGTGCCGGTGCGCTCGGCGGCCAGCAGCCACCCGTTGCTGCCGGCCACGGCCGGCCCGTCGGTGGCGAAGCTGTCGACCGCGTCCGGTCCGAGCCGCCGCGCCACGTGCTCGCGCCAGAGCTTGCCGGGGAACCCGGCGAACAGGATGTGGTGGCCCAGCCAGACCGCGAGCGGCGTCCACGGCTCCCACCGACCCGGGCTCAGCCCGGTGGCGGCGAACTCCGGTGACCGGGCCGCCCCGGTGTCGAGAGCGGCGTTGACCCCGTCGACGTAGGCGCCCACCCACTCGGCGGTCGCCGGGTCCAGCGAGGCGTGGCAGCGGCGTGCGGTGTCGTCGAGCCGGACCTGCCGGACGAACCGGTCCCAGCCGAGTGCGTCGGGCCCGAGGAACGCCGCGCTCGTGCCCTGTGCGCGGTGCCGCTCCACCTCGATCTGCCAGGCCCGGTCGTACGCCGTCACCCGGCCCTGCGCCACCGCCAGCGCGAGCGGGTCGGCGGCCCGCAGGTGCGGCACTCCCCACGGGTCCCGGAAGCGTTCCGCGTTCGCGCCACCGCTTCGCGGCGGCGCGAACGCTCTGTTGCTGTGCTTGCTGGTTCGCTCGCTCTGCTCGCTCATGCCGGCTCCGGGGCCAGGGTGGTGGCGCGGCGTCGGGCGGCGGGGACGACCAGCGGGGTGCCGGTCTCCGGGTCGTCGATCACCCGGCAGGGGAGCCCGAACACCTCCTCGACCAGCGCGGCGGTGACCACCGACGCCGGCTCCCCGGCGGCCACCACGCGTCCGTCGCGCATGGCGATCAGGTGGGTGGCGTAGCGGGCCGCGTGGTTCAGGTCGTGCAGCACCGCGACAAGGGTGCGGCCCTGTTCCTCGTGCAAGCGGGCGCAGAGGTCCAGGATCTCGATCTGGTGGGCGATGTCGAGATACGTGGTCGGCTCGTCGAGCAGCAGCAGAGGTGTCTGCTGGGCCAGCGCCATGGCTATCCAGACCCTCTGCCGCTGCCCGCCGGACAACTCGTCCACGGCCCGGTCGGCGAGGTCGTCGACCCCGGTCGCGGCCATCGACTCCTCGACCACCCGCTCGTCCTCGCGGGACCACTGCCGCAGCAGCCCCTGATGGGGGTAGCGACCCCGGGCGACCAGTTCGGCGACGCTGATGCCGTCCGGCGCGATCGACGACTGCGGCAGCAGGCCGAGCGTACGGGCCACCGTGCGGGACGGCAGGTCGTGAATGTCCCGTCCGTCCAGCAGCACCGCGCCGGCGCTGGGGCGCAGCATCCGGGACAGGGCGCGCAGCAGCGTCGACTTGCCGCACGCGTTCGGGCCGATGATGACGGTGAAGGACCGGTCGGGCACCGCCACGGTCAGGTTCTCGGCAACGGTGCGCTGGTCGTAGGCGAGGGTCAGCGCGCTGCCGCCGAGTCGGGAATCGCCGGGTCGCATGGGTGCTCCTTCGAGGGCGTCACTGGTGTTCACAGCCGGCCCGCCCGACGTTCCATCGCCAGCAGCCAGACCAGGTAGCCGCCGCCGATCACGCCGGTCACCACGCCGACCGGGAGTTGGTGCCCGGCGAACGCGCGTTGCGCCACCAGGTCGGCCCCGACCAGCAGCGCCGCGCCGACGGCCATCGACGGCAGCAGGTTCGGACCCGGGGCCCGGGTCAGTCGTCTCGCCACGTGCGGGGCGACGAGCGCCACGAAGGACACCGGCCCGGCGGCGGCCGCCGCGAACGAGACCAGCAGCACGGCGGCGGCGAGCAACACCAGGCGCAGCCGGCGTACCGGCACGCCCAGGGCGCTGGCGGCGTCGTCGCCCAACTCCATCATCCGCAGCGCCGGGGCGCAGCCGACGAGCACCAGCGGCGCCACCACGACCAGGACGGCCAGCAGCGGCCCGGCGTTGGCCCAGCCTCGCCCGTCCAGGCTGCCGGTGAGCCAGAGGACCGCGCGGGCGGCCTCCATCAGCGGCGCCCGGGTCAGCAGGTAGCCGTTGACGCCGGTCAGGATCGCGGACACCCCGATGCCCACCAGGATGAGTCGGAAGCCGTGCACCCCGCGCCGCCAGGCGAGCGCGTAGATCACCAGGCCGGTGCCGAGACCACCGACGACCGCCGCGCCGGCCAACGCCAGGCTGCCGCCACCGAGGACGACCACCACCAGCGCCCCGGTCGACGCGCCCTGGGTGAAACCCAGAATGTCCGGGCTGCCCAACGGGTTGCGGACCAGCGACTGGAACACCGTGCCGGCGAGCGCCAACGCCGCCCCGACCAACAGGGCGGTGACCAGCCGGGGCAGGCGCAGCTCGAGCACGATGAACTGCTCCGCCACAGTGCCGCCGCCGGTCAGCGTGCTCAGCACGTCCGCCGGCCCCATCGGGTAGTCACCACTGCCCAGGGCCACCAGACCGAACCCGGCCGCGAGCACCGCCGCGCCGGCCCCGACACCCAACGCGCGGGGCCGAAACCGCAGCGACAACCCCCATGAAGTACGTACGACAGTCACGCCATCGCTCCGCTTCGCTGCGCGCTGGCGCGACGCGCGACAATCCTGCGCCTGCTGGTTCGCTCGCTCCGCTCGCGTCGCACCAACGCTTCGCTTCGCTGCGCGCTGGCGCGACGCGCGACAATCCTGCGCCTGCTGGTTCGCTCGCTCCGCTCGCTCATGGTTTCGCCACCGGTCGGCGGGTGACCAGCCACAGGAAGAGCGGGCCGCCCAGTACGGCGGTCACCATGCCGACCTGGAGTTCTCCGGGGCGGCCCAGCACTCGGCCGAGCACGTCGGCGCCGAGCAGCAACGCCGGTGCGAGCACCGCGCAGTACGGCAGCAGCCAGCGCAGGTCCGGGCCGGTCAGGGCGCGGACCAGGTGTGGCACCAGCAGCCCGACGAAGACGATCGGTCCGCACGCGGCGGTCGCCGCGCCGCAGAGCAGGGTGACGGCGACGATCACGGCGGCGCGGATCAGCGCGGGTCGGGCGCCGAGGGCTCGCGCCGCGTCGTCGCCGAGCGCCAGCGCGTTCAGCGGACGGGCGGCACCGAGCGCGACCAGCAGCCCGACGACGATGAACGGCAGCACCCGGGTCACTGTCGCGGAGTCCGCGCTGGCCAGTGAGCCGACCGTCCAGAAACGCAGCCGCTCCAGCGACGCGGTGTCCAGCAGCATCACCGCGCTCACGTAGGAGTAGAGGGTGGCGTTGAGCGCCGCCCCGGCCAGCGCGAGCCGGGCCGGGGTCGCGCCGCGTCCGCCGCCGACGGTGTAGACGAGCGCGGTCACCGCCGCCGCGCCGAGCAGCGCGAACCAGACGTACCCGCCGACGGCGGTGACGCCCAGGAACGCGGCGGCGGTGGCGACGGCCGCGGACGCGCCGGCGTTGATGCCGAGCAGCCCGGGGTCGGCGAGTGGGTTGCGGGTGAGGGCCTGCATGACAGCGCCCGCCACACCGAGTGCGGTGCCGGCGAGCAGCCCGAGCAGGGTGCGGGGCAGGCGCATCCGGTGCACCACCGCGTACTCGGTGGCGTCGCGGTGCAGCAACCCGGACCAGACGTCGGCGAGCGGCATGGCCTTCGCGCCGACCGCGATGCTGAGCAGCACGATCACCGCGAGCAGTGCCACGGCGGTGACCAGGCCGGCGGCGCGGGCTGCCCGACGGCCACGCCGGCTCGGGGGTGCGGCCGTCGCCCTGGCCGGCACGGTCGGTGCCGGTCGGGTGACGGTGGGTGTGGCGTCCAGTGTGGGCTCCGGGGTGGTGATGACACGGCGTACCGCTGTTGACAATGACCGAGGTTAGGCTAACCTAACCCCGCTGCCCTGGTCGACCCCGGCCAACCCTTGATCGAAAGACAACACCATGCCCGATGCCCTGTCCGCCCGCCGCATCTCCCGTCGTGGCCTGCTGGCCGCTGGTGGCGCCGCCACCCTGGCCACCCTGCTCGCCGCCTGTGGCAAGGACGACGCCGCGAAACCCGCCGCCGGCAACGGAAGTGGCCCCTGGTCGTTCACCGACGACCGCGGCACGAAGGTGGAAGCCGCGGCCCGTCCGACCCGCGTGGTGGCCTTCACCGGAGTGGCGGCGGCCCTGATCGATTTCGGTCTCGACAAGCAGCTCGTGGGCGTCTTCGGTGAGACCAGGCGCGCCGACGGCACGGCCGAGGCGCAGGCCGGCGACCTCGACGTCGAGAGCGTCGAGATCCTCGGCAACGTGTGGGGCGAGTTCAGCCTGGAGAAGTACGCCGCGCTGCGCCCCGAACTGCTGGTCACCCACATGTACGACCCGGACGCGCTCTGGTACGTGCCGGACGAGAGCAAGGCCAAGATCCTCCCGCTGGCGCCCAGCGTGGCGATCACCACCGCCCGGGTGCCGATGACCAAGCCCATCGAGCGGTACGCGGCGCTGGCGGAGTCGCTCGGCGCGGACCTGTCCGCGAAGAAGGTCACCGACGGGAAGGCCCGCTTCGAGGCCGCCGCCGAGGCGGTCCGACAGGCGGTGAAGGCCAACCCCGGGATCACGGTGATGGCCTGCTCCGGCAGCCCCGACCTCTTCTACGTCTCCAACCCGAAGGTCAGCACCGACCTGATGTACTTCGCCGAGTTGGGCGTCGACATCGTGGTCCCCACGAAGCTCGAAGCCGGCGACTACTTCGAGGCGCTGAGCTGGGAGAGCGCTGGGAAGTTCCCGGCCGACCTGATCCTGTTGGACAACCGCGGCACCGCGCTTCAGGCCAAGGACCTCACGGCCAAGCCGACCTGGCAGCAACTGCCGGCGGTAAAGGCCAACCAGGTGAGCCCGTGGGACGCGGTGCCCCGCTTCTCGTACGCCGGCTCCGCACCGCTGCTGGAGAACCTCGCCACCGCCATTCGGAACGCGAAGAAGGTCAGCTGACGAACACCACATCCCCGGGCGCACCGCCGCGCCCGGGGTGGGTTCCGGCTGCCCTCGTCCAGAACGTGGAAGGACTACCAGTGACCGTGCCGACGTACCCCGTCGAGACCATCACGCCGCCACCGGCGTCAACCGCCGCGCGGGCCCAGCTGCTGCACGGCGGCTCGGTCGAACAGTACCGCCGGACGATCGCCGACGGCGTCGACCGGGTCGCCCGTCGGGTTGCCACAGTGGACCGCCCCGGCACCGGAATCACCCCGGCCGAGCTGGCCCCTCTGGTCGACCGGGTGGACCTGGACCGGCCGCTGGGCGACGCCGCCGCCGCCCTCGACGAGCTGGAGAACGTCTACCTGCGCGACGCCGTCTGGTTCCACCACCCCCGCTACCTGGCCCACCTCAACTGCCCGGTGGCCATCCCGGCACTGCTCGGTGAGGCGGTGCTCACCGCCGTGAACTCCTCGCTGGACACCTGGGACCAGAGCGCCGGGGCGACCCTCATCGAGCGCCGGCTGATCGACTGGACGGCCGAGCGGATCGGCCTCGGTCCCCTCGCCGACGGCATCTTCACCAGCGGCGGCAGCCAGTCCAACCTTCAGGCGCTGCTGCTGGCCCGGGAGGAGGCGTGCGCCGACGCCATCGGCCCGGCGGCGCGCGCCGACCTGCTGCCCCGACTGCGCGTACTCACCTCCGCCGCCGGTCACTTCAGCGTGCAGAAGTCGGCAAAGCTGCTCGGCCTCGCCCCGGACGCGGTGATCGCGGTACCCACCGACGCCCGGCGACGGATCCGGCCGGCCGCCGTCCGGGACGAGATCGCCCGGTGCCGGCAGGCCGGGCTGGTGGTGATGGCCGTCGTCGGCACCGCCGGCACCACCGACTTCGGCTCGATCGACCCGCTCACCGACCTGGCCGGGATCTGCGCGGCGGCCGGCGTGTGGCTGCACGTGGATGCCGCGTACGGCTGCGGTCTGCTCGTCTCGCCGACGCGCCGGCACCTGCTCGACGGCATCGAGCGGGCCGACTCGGTGACCGTGGACTTCCACAAGTCGTTCTTCCAGCCGGTCAGCTCCAGCGCGCTGCTGGTCCGCGACCGGCGGACGCTGCGGCACGTCACCTACCACGCCGACTACCTCAACCCGGCGCGGATGGTGGAGCAGCGCATCCCCAACCAGGTCGACAAGAGCTTGCAGACCACCCGCCGTTTCGACGCGCTGAAGCTCTGGCTCACCCTGCGGGTGATGGGCCCGGACGCGCTCGGCGGGCTCTTCGACGAGGTCGTCGACCGGGCCGCCGACGCCTGGCGACTGGTCAGCGAGGACCCGCGCTTCGAGGTGGTGACCCGCTCGGAGTTGAGCACCGTGGTGTTCCGCTACCTGCCCACCGGCCCCGGCCGCGAGTTGGCCGACGCCGCCAACCTGCACGCCCGGGAGGCCCTCGCGGCGTCCGGTCTCGCCGTGGTCGCCGGGACCCGGGTGGACGGCCGGCACTTCCTGAAGTTCACCCTGCTCAACCCGGAAACCACGGTCGACGACGTCGGGTACGTGCTCGACCTGATCGCCACCCACGCCGGTCAGTACGTGCACGACCACGTCGACGCCGGCCTGACCTGCCACGTCGGCTGACGCCGGTGACCTCGAACCCGCGCCTGGAGACCCCGATGTCCACCCACGACTTCATCGCCATCGGGCTGGGCCCGTACAACCTGGGCCTGGCCTGCCTCACCGCGCCGATCGACGAGCTCGACGGGGTGTTTCTGGAGGCCCGGCCGAGCCTCGCCTGGCACCCCGGGATGCTGCTGGAGTCGGCCCGGTTGCAGACCCCGTTCATCGCCGACCTGGTCAGCCTCGCGGACCCGACGTCGCCGTACTCCTTCCTCAACTACCTCAAGGAGATCGGCCGCCTCTACCCGTTCTACATCCGGGAGAGCTTCTACCCGCTGCGCAGCGAGTACGACGCGTACTGCCGGTGGGCGGCGGCGAAACTGCCGAACCTGCGCTTCGGTCAGAGCGTGACAACCGTGGAGTACGACCCCGCCGACGAGCGGTACGTGGTGCGGGCCAGCACGGGCACGGGCGAGACCGTGCAGTACCGGGCCCGGCACCTGGTGCTCGGCACCGGCACCCCGCCGCACCTACCTCCGGCCGTGGCCGACCTGCCGGGCGATGCCGTGCACAACTCCCGCTACCTGGAGCACCGCTCGCTGCTGCGCACGAAGCGCAGCATCACGGTGGTGGGCAGCGGGCAGAGCGCCGCCGAGATCTACCACGACCTGCTCGGTGACATCGACCGGTACGGCTACCAGCTCAACTGGGTGACCCGGTCGCCGCGGTTCTTCCCGCTCGAGTACACGAAGCTGACGTTGGAGATGACCTCACCGGACTACGTGGACTACTTCCACGCGCTGCCCGAGGCGACCCGCTACCGGCTGGAGTCCGAGCAGAAGGGCCTGTTCAAGGGGATCAACGCCGACCTGATCAACGACATCTTCGACCTGCTCTACGCGCAGAGCGTCAACGGGCCGGTGAACACCCGCCTGCTGACCAACACCGAGCTGATCGGCGCCGACCACCAGGACGGGCAGTACACGCTCAGGTTGCGTCAGGTCGAGCAGGAACGCGACTATGCCCTGCGGACCGAGGGTCTGGTGCTGGCCACCGGCTACCACTACCGGGTGCCCGAATTCCTCGCTCCGGTACGGGACCGGATCCGCTGGGACGCGCACGGCCGCTTCGACGTGGCCCGCAACTACAGCATCGACCACACCGGGCGGGGCATCTTCCTGCAGAACGCGGGCACCCACACGCACAGCATCACCTCACCGGACCTGGGCATGGGCGCCTACCGCAATTCCTGGATCATCAGCGAGCTGCTCGGCCGGGAGCACTACCCGATCGAGAAGAGCATCACCTTCCAGGAGTTCGGGGTGTCGTCGTGACCGCCGTCTTCCGCCGGGTCGACGCCCGGCTCGGTGAGTTCGCGCTGCGGCCGCTCGATCCGGACGCCGACGCGGCGCTGCTGCACACCTGGGTGACCCACCCGAAGGCGGCGTTCTGGATGATGCAGGACGCCGACCTGGCCCAGGTCACCGAGGAGTACCAGCGGATCGCCGCGCACCCGCATCACGACGCGTACCTCGGGCTGTGGCGGGGGAGTCCCGCCTTCCTCGCCGAGCGCTACGACCCGGCCCACGTCGAGCTGGTCGGCCTCTACGACCACCGGCCCGGTGACGTGGGCATGCACTTCCTCTGCGCGCCGGTCGACGCGCCCGTGCACGGCTTCACCCGGGCGGTGATCGGCACCGTGATGGCGTGGCTCTTCGACGACCCGACGACCCGACGGGTGGTGGTCGAGCCGGACGTGCGCAACACCGCCGTGCACGCGCTGAACGCCGCCGTCGGCTTCACTGTCGTCGGCCCGATCGCCAAACCCGAGAAGGACGCGCTGCTCAGCGTCTGCACCCGAGCCCAGTTTGAGGCCGCCACCGACCGGGCCGCCGCCGACCGAACCGAAGGAGCCCCGGCGTGACCACCACCGCCGTCCCCACCCACCCGCCCGTCGCCACCGCGTACCCCGCCTCCGGCGACCCGGTCGGGCACCTCACCCCGCAGCGCTGGGCCCGGGCCAACCGGCTTTTGGTTCGCAAGGCGCTCGCCGAGTTCACCCACGAGCGGCTGCTCACCCCGCGGGCCGTAGCCGGCCCCGACGACCGGCGGTGGTACGAGATCGCCAGCGACGACGGCACCGTCACCTACCGGTTCGCGGCGCGGGTGCTCGCCCTGGCGCACTGGCAGATCGACGCGGACAGCATCACCCGACACCGCGACGGCACCTCGCTGACCCCGGACGCGGTGGATTTCATCGTCGAACTGCGCGACACTCTCGGGCTCTCCGCGCGGGTGCTCCCGGTCTACCTGGAGGAGATCACCTCGACATTGGCGGGTACCGCGTACAAGCTGGCCCAGGCCGCGCCGAGCGCCGCCGAGCTGGCCGAGGCGGACTTCCAGACCATCGAGACCTCGATGACCGAGGGCCACCCCTGCTTCGTGGCGAACAACGGCCGGCTCGGCTTCGGCGTCGACGAGTACCACCGGTACGCACCGGAGGCCGCCGCGCCGGTGCGGCTGGAGTGGCTGGCCGCGCACCGGGACCACGCCACGTTCAGCAGCGCCGCCGACCTCGACTACGACACGCTCATCGAGAGCGAGTTGGACGCCGAGACCCGGGCCCGGTTCGCGGCCTCGATGGCCGATCTCGGGCTGGACCTCGCCGACTACCACCTGATCCCGGCGCACCCGTGGCAGTGGTGGAACAAGTTGGCGGTCACCTTCGCCGGTGAGCTGGCCGAGCGACGGCTGGTGCACCTCGGCCCCGGGCCGGACGTGTACCTCGCCCAGCAGTCCATCCGCACCTTCTTCAACGTCAGCGAGCCGGGTCGGCACTACGTCAAGACCGCGCTGTCGGTGCTGAACATGGGCTTCATGCGTGGGTTGTCAGCCGCGTACATGGAGGCCACCCCGGCGATCAACGACTGGCTGGCCGAGCTGATCGCCGCCGACGAGGTGCTGACCGGCACCGGCCTGACCGTCATCCGCGAGCGGGCCGCCGTGGGTTACCGGCACCGGCGGTACGAGGCGGCGACCGAGCGCACCTCCCCGTACCGCAAGATGCTGGCCGCCCTGTGGCGGGAGAGCCCGGTGCCCGAGCTGGCACCGGGGCAGCGACTGTCCACGATGGCCGCGCTGCTGCACGTCGACGACGAGGGCGGCTCACTGGCGGCGGCGCTGATCGCCCGGTCCGGCCTGGCGCCCGAGGTGTGGCTACGCCGCTACCTGGACGCCTACCTGACCCCGCTGCTGCACAGCTTCTACGCCCACGACCTGGCCTTCATGCCGCACGGCGAGAACGTCATCCTGGTCCTCGACGAGCAGGACACCGTCCAGCGGGTGATCTTCAAGGACATCGCCGAGGAGATCGCGGTGATGAGCGACAGGGTGGAGCTGCCGGCGGCGGTGGAGCGGATCCGCGTCGAGGTGCCCGACGACACCAAGCTGCTGAGCATCTTCACCGACGTGGTGGACTGCTTCCTGCGGCACCTCAACGCGGTCCTGGTCGAGGCCGGTGTTCTCGCCGAGGACGACTTCTGGCGCACGGTCGCCGCCTGCGCCACCGACTACTTCGACCGGGTGCCGCACCTGGCCGAGCGGGTCCGCCACTACGACCTGTTCGCCCCGGAGTTCACGCTGTCCTGCCTCAACCGGCTGCAACTGCGCAACAACCAGCAGATGATCGACCTGGCCGACCCGTCGGCGGCGCTCCAGTTCGTCGGCACCCTGATCAACCCGCTGGCCGCCCACGCTCCGGCCCGGTGACCGCGAACGCGTTTGATCAACGCGCACGGCAACGGGTGCAATAGTCGGATGGGAGTTCTGAGTACCGCGAGCCTGTTCGCCGCCACCCTCACCACCGGTCTGACCGCCGGGCTGTTCGCCGCCTTCGCGTACGCGGTCATGCCGGGTCTGGCCCGCACCGACGACCGGACGTTGGTGCTCGCCATGCGGCGGATCAACGAGTCGATCCTCAACGGGTGGTTCGCCGTGTGCTTCGGCGGCGCGCTGCTGTTCACGCTGGTGGCGGCGGCGCTGCACCTGGGGGCCGAGCGTCGGGCGGTGCTGCCGTGGATCGTCGCCGGGTTGCTGCTGTACCTGGTGGTGCTCGGCGTCACCGCCGCTGTCAACGTGCCACTCAACAACGTGCTGGCCCGCGCCGGCGACGTCGACGACGCCACCGACCTCGCGGCGCTGCGGGCGCGCTTCGAGGTCACCTGGGTACGCGGCAACGTGGTTCGTGCCGTCGCGTCGACCGGCGCTTTCGGCGTGCTGGCGTGGGCGCTGGTGGCCGAGGGCCGGCTGCTCGGCTGAGGCCGGATGGGCGACCGGCCGGGTCGCGGTTGCCTCAGTCGGTCGGCTCTGCCGTGCCGGCCTGCTGGAACGCGCGGGCCAACCGGGCGAGGTCGAAGCCCTCGAAGTGCTGGAGGAACCGGCGCCGCACGGCGGCCAGGTGACTGGGCCAGGATTCCTCCAGGCGGGCGTAGCCCGCGTCGGTGAGGACGGCGTTCCAGCCGCGCGCGTCCTCCTCGCACCGTTCCCGACGGACCAGGCCCTGCGTCTCCAGCCGCATGATCGTGCGGGTCATCCCGCTGAGCGAGAGGTAGCAGAGCGCGGCGAGTTCGTTCATGCGCATCCGCCGTTCCGGTGTCTCGGAGAGGTTCATCAGCGCGGTGTACTCGGTGAGCGGCAGCTGACGGTCACCGACCATGTCCGCGTCGATCGCGCGGGGCAGCACGTGCATCACCTGGCCCAGGGCGCGGACCAGGGATTCCTCATCCGGGGTGAGGGGTTGCGGAGTCGCTGCGGTGGGGTTGGACATCCTCCTAGCATACTTGCTTGACTCAGCAAGTGCTTACCCTCCGTGTGACCACGGCCATACGACAAGTATTTGCTTGACCAATCAAGCAGAGATAGCGTTTCCCGTCGTCAGGCAAGGACCTCTGAAAGGCGCCACACATGACCAGGATCGGGATCATCCTCGGAAGCACCCGCCCGGGGCGTAACGGCGAGGCCGTCGCCCGCTGGGTGCTCGAGATCGCCAAGCAGCGCTCCGACGCGGAGTACGAGCTGATCGACCTGCTGGACTACCAGCTGCCGCACCTCGACGAGGCGTACCCGCCCTCGATGGGCCAGTACTCCCAGCCGCACACCAAGCGGTGGGCCGAGACGATCGCGTCGTTCGACGGGTTCATCATCGTCACCCCCGAGTACAACCACTCGACCTCGGGTGCCCTGAAGAACGCGATCGACTTCCTCTACGCCGAGTGGAACAACAAGGCCGTCGGCTTCGTCAGCTACGGCTCGGTCGGCGGAACGCGCGCCGTGGAGCACCTGCGTCTGATCTCCGGTGAGCTCCAGATGGCCGATGTGCGCTCGCAGGTCGCCCTCTCGCTCTTCACCGACTTCGAGAACTTCAGCGTCTTCAAGCCCAACCAGTTCCACCAGGACTCGCTGACCACCACGCTCGACCAGGTGGTGGCCTGGAGCACGGCGCTCGCGCCGCTGCGCAAGGGCTGAGCACGTAGCGCCTTCCGGAAACGGCCGTGGGGGATCCCACGGCCGTTTCCGGACGTGGCGTGGTGTGACGCCGGCCACGGCCGACGCCGGGCGGGCGCGTTCACTACCCTTGGCGCGATGAGTCGATCCGCCGTCGCTGGTCGGGCTCCGCTGTGGCGGGACCGGACCTTCAGCACGTACTGGGTCGCTCAGTCGCTCTCGGCGGCCGGCGACTCGTTCGCCTACCTGGCGGTGCCGCTGCTGGTGCTCCAGGCGACCGGGTCGGTGGCACGGATGGGCCTGCTCACCGCCGTCGCGGGCGCGGCGTCCGTCGTCGCCGGGATCTTCGGCGGGGTGCTGGTCGACCGGTACGACCGCCGCACCCTCATGATCGTGGCGGATCTGACCCGACTGGTGCTCTACGCGCTGGTGCCGCTGGCGTGGCTTGCCGGTCCGCAGGTCTGGCTGCTCTTCGTCGTGCTGCCGATCTGCGAGGCGGTCGGCATGCTGTTCCAGGTCACCGCGGTGACCGCGGTCCGCAACCTCGTCGACTCCGACCGGATCACCGAGGCCAACGGCCGGCTGCAGGCGACGTACGCGGTGGCGGCCGTCCTCGGGCCGCTGCTGGCCGGTGTGGTGGCTGCCCGCTTCGGCCCGGCCACCGCCATCGCCGTCAACGCGGCGAGCTTCGCGCTCTCGGCAGCCGGCCTGTGGCTGATCCGACTGCGTCCCGTCCAGGTGGACGAGGGGGTGGCCCGGCAACGCCCGCTGGCCGAGTTCCTGGCCGGGGCACGGTTCCTGTGGCGTCAGCCCGTGCTGCGCGCGCTGACCGTCCTGTTGTCGGTCTTCATCTTCCTCACCTACGGTTTCGTGGACGTGTTGATCTACCACGTCACGCACGACCTCGGCGGCTCCGAGAAGACCGTCGGCACGGTGCTCGGCCTGGCGGCGCTGGGCACGGTCGCCGGCGCGCTGCTGGTGGCGCCGCTGCGCCGACGTCGCGGCTTCGGCGCCACCTGGATCGGCGCGCACGCGGTCTGCGGTTTCGCGGTGGCGGGGGTCGGCATCGCCACCACAGTGCCCGCGGTCACCACGTTGACCGCGGTGTACCTGTGCTGCCTCAGCGTCGGCGGGATCTGTTCGATGTCCCTGCGGCAGGAGATCACCCCCGATCACCTGCTGGGTCGGGTGACGTCGGCGTTCTGGAGCACGCACTACGCCCTCGGTCCGGCCGGTGCTGTCGTGCTGACCTGGGCCGCCGGCCGCTTCGGTGCGCCGGCGGTCACGCTCGTCGCCGGCGCGGGGTGCCTGCTGGTCGCGGTCGGCGGCCTCTTCACCCCGATCCGCCATGCCGGCGCGGAGCCGGCCGCCGGGCAGCCCGGACTGCGCCCGGCCCCGGCCGGAGGCACCGGTGGTTGAGACGCTATGGAGCTGATGTCGTAAACGATTCAAGCGGTGAGGGCGCTTCGGGCGGTGAGGGCGCTTCGGGCGGTGAGGGCGCTTCGGGCGGTGAGGGCGCTTCGGGCGGTGGGGGAGATCCGGGCGGCCCGGCCAGTGGCCGATTCGTTTGTGACATCAACTCCAAAGGCGCCGACCACCACTGTGGCCTCCTGAGGGAGCGGGGCGGGCGCGGTCAGAACTCCTGGTACATCACGTGCAGGCCGACCCGGCCCAGGGTGGGGTGACGAAACGCGCCCGGCACGGTGCCGACCACCTCGAAGCCCTCCCGCCGATACAACCGCACCGCCGAACCGTTGCTCTCCGCCACCGCGTTGAACTGCATGCCTTCGTACCCCTGCTGGCGGGCCCAGGCCAGGGCGTCGCGGCACAGCGCGGTCCCCACACCCCGGCCCCGCGCGGCGGCGGCGACCATGAAGCTGGCGGTGGACACGTGGGCGCCCGGCCCGGGCCGGTTGGCGCCCATCTTCGCGGTGCCGAGCACCCGCTCGCCGTCGACCGCCACGACGGTCCGCGCCGGCGCTGCCTCGACCCACATGGAGTACGACTGCTCGGCGGTCATCGCCGGGTCGTAGGTAAAGGTCTCCTGTGCCCGGATCACCTCCTCGATGATCGGCAACACCTGCGACCAGTCCCCGTCGACGAACTCCCGAATCAGCACCCGGGGAGGTTAGGCCCCGACAGCAGCCCCGGACAATCCGTTATCCGCTGGTGCATCCGATCGGCGTACCCGACGCGAAGCATGGGTCGTGACGAGACGTCACGGATCCGGTCGCTTCGACGAAAGGCCCGCTGATGAAGATCGCACGAATCGCCGCCCGGATGGCGGTGGGCGCCGTGGCCACCGCGCTGGCCACCACCGCGGTCGCCGTACCGGCCGCCCAGGCCACCAGCAAGCCCAAACCGCTCGGCACGACGTCACTCGCCCAGGTGCTCACCGACGGCACCGTGGCGCTGACCGCGTTCATCCCCACCGACGCGGCCTTCCAGCAGTTGGTCCGCGAGATCACGCAGGCGGACGCCACCCGCGACGGCCGATCGAGGGCCGGTCGCCCACCCGCGCCCCCACGTCAGCCCGAGGCGAGCGCGGCCAGCTCCTCGTCGAGCAGGGCCGCCAGCCGGGCGGACCGCCCGGGATGGCTCTGTGCGGTCATCCCACGGCTGGGCATCTCCACTGTCATCAGCAGGTACAGGTGCAACCGGTAGAGACCCAGCCGGCGGCGTGCCGAGGCGTCCAGCACCACCGGTTCGGGCGCGCCGGCCTGGTAACCGTGCATCAGGGGGTGCTCCGGCTCGTCCTCCACGCGTCGGAAGAGCAGCGGCGAGACCAGGTCCAGCAGTGGGTCGCCGTAGAGGAACCGCTCACCGTCTACCAGGCCGCGCAGCCGCAACCGGCCGTCCGCGTCGGGAGCCGCCAGCACGTTGCCGTCCCAGCAGTCGAAGTGCAGAAGCGCCGGTCGGCGTACCTCGTCGAGCACGTCGGCGTGCCGCCCCACCAGCGCGTGCAGTCGCTCGGGGGTCACCGGCAGTCGGACGTTCCAGTCGGCCGCGTCGGCCAGGAGCGCGTCGAGCATCGCCGTGAACGCCGCCCGCCAGGTCGGCCCGCCGGCCCGGTCGTCGTCGTACCCGAACCGCTCACCGGTCACCGCGTGCAACGCGGCGAGGGCCACCCCGAGGTCGTGGCGCACCGGGCCGTCGTCGAGGGCGACACCCGCCTCGGCCAGGCCGGACAGCGACCGGCCGGGAAGCATCGTGGTGACCAACCACTCGCCGTACGCCGGGTCGGCGTCGCGCCGGAGCACCCGGGGGACGGGCACCTGCGGCGCCCGCTGCGCGACGAGTCGGAAGTATCGCTCCTCGGCAGCGCAGAGCCCTCGCTCGTAGCGCAGCAGCGGCGTTCCGGCTGGCGGGGCCAGCTTCACCACCACCCGGCTGCCGTCGTCGAGCAGTGCCCACCAGACCGTCGCAAATCCGCCACCGGCCAGCGGGCCAGCGTCGCGGACCCGGGTGTGTGGGCCGAACGACGCGGCGATCAGGTGTGCCACGTCGGCGCGCGTGAGGCGCCGCTGGGTCGGGCTGACACCCGTCACGACGTGCTGTCACCCCGACGGGCGCGTGGCGCGGAACCCGCTGTGGCGCGGGTGGACCGGGGGACGGGACCGGCGGTGTCGCGGCGGACCAACTCGGCGGGGAGCACCTCGACCCGGGGCGTCGGGGCTTCGACGCCGAGCACCAGGGACATTGCCCGCACACCCATGTCGACAAGGGGCAGACGCACCGTGGTCAGCGCCGGGGTCACGTCCCGGGCGATCGGCATGTCGTCGAAGCCCAGCACCGAGATCTGCTGTGGCACCGCCATCCCACGCGCGCGCAGGGTGGCGAGCGCACCGATGGCCATCGAGTCGTTGAGCGCGACGATGGCGGTCAGCTCCGGATCGGCGTCGAGCAGTCGGGCGGTGGCCTCCGCACCACCGTCGCGGTCGAACTCCGCGTACCGGATGCGCCGTTCGGGCAGCTCGCGGCCCTGCTCGGTGAGGGCCTGCCGGAGGCCGGCGAGCCGGTCGGTGGTGGTGGTCAGGATGCGCGGGCCGGCGACCACGCCGATCGCCCGGTGCCCCAGCCCGCACAGCTCCCGCCCGGCGAGGTAGCCGCCGGTCCGGTTGTCCGGCATCACCGCGTCACCGGAGTGCTCGTGCCGGCCGATCACCGCCACCCGCCCGCCGGTGGCCTCGTACGCGGCGAGCTTCTCGTTGAGCTGCCGGGTGAACGCCTCGTCGTGGTAGCCCGAGCCGGCCAGGATCAGCGCCGCCACCTGGTGGCCGCGCAGCAGCTCCACGTACTCCAACTCGCGGTCCGGGTCCCGGTAGCTGTTGCAGATCATCAGCAGCCGGCCCTGGTCGGTGGCGACTCGTTGCAGCCCTCGGGTGATCTCGGCGAAGTACGGGTCGGAGACGTCGTGCACGATCACGCCGACAGCGCTGCGGTGCGAGCGGGCCAGCAGTTGGGCGTGCGCGTTCGGCACGTACTGCAACTCGGCGACGGCGGCGAGCACCCGTTCGCGCAGCTCGTCGGTGACCGGCTTGCTGCTGCCGTTGATGACGCGGGAGGCGGTGGCGGGTGAGACGCCCGCTCGGCGGGCCACATCGGACAGGGTCGCCATGGCCCGCCCCCTCGATCTGTTGACGACGTTTCGTCGTGCCGGCTAGCGTCACCGTACCGCAGAGAAAGCCCTTTCCCGCAGGGAGGCCCGGCCGTGTCCGATCGCTTCGCGGTACTTCAACTTGACGAACTTCCCGCCCGTCGCTGCTCGTGCGGGACCACCCGCCGGGGCTTCATAGCCGAGAGCGAGGGCCAGGCCAGCGTGCATCTGCTCCAGGTGCAGGACGCGGTGACCCATCACCACCGGGTCGCCACCGAGTACTACGTCGTGCTGGCCGGAGAGGGCGAGATCGAGCTGGACGGCGTCCGTCACCCCGCTCGGCCGATGTCCGCTTTCCTGATCAAGCCGGGCTGCCGGCACCGGGCCATCGGCGACCTCACCGTGCTGCTGGTGTCCCTGCCGGCCGCGGACGACACGGACGAGTACTTCGATGCGTGATCGGCCGGCGCCGCTACCCGGCGGGGTCGGGGTGTCCCGGCTGCGCGTCTACGACACGGTGGCCCCGGACGGCCTGGTCGGCGGCACCCCGCACGTGCACCTGTGCTGCACCGAGGGGTACGTGGTGACCGACGGCGAGGGCGTGGTGCAGACCCTGACCATGGCCGGCTATCGGGAGACGCCGCTGCGGCCGGGGGTGGTGGT
This sequence comes from Micromonospora sp. NPDC047756, assembly GCF_055587245.1. Lineage (NCBI taxonomy): Bacteria > Bacillati > Actinomycetota > Actinomycetes > Micromonosporales > Micromonosporaceae > Micromonospora > Micromonospora sp. NPDC047756. The sequence goes on along the minus strand of NZ_JBVJGQ010000006.1, from coordinate 643,596 downwards.
CTGGTTCGAGCCGGGCACCGTGCACCGCCTGGTCAACGCCGGCGGGCTGAGCATCGTGGTCCTGATGCAGAACAGTGGCCTGCCCGAGGCGGGCGACGCGGTGCTGACCTTCCCACCCGAGGTGCTGGCCGATCCGGCCGCGTACGCTGCGGCGGCGGCGTTGCCCGACGGGGGAGCGCCGGGCGCGGACGTGCGCGTCGCGTACCGCCGTCGGGATCTGGCGGTGACCGGCTTCCAGGCGCTGCGGTCCGGTGGTCCGACGGCGTTGGCCGCGTTCCACGCCGCCGCGACAGCCCTGCGCCAGCCGTTGCTGACGCGGTGGCGGCAGCGGTGGGCGGCCGGCGCGGGCCGCGCCGCCGCCGACACCGCCGCTCAGCTCGACGCCCTGGAGCGAGGGGATGCGGGACACCTCGGCGACGCCGGGGTGTACGCGGTGGACGCACCGGTCGAGCGGGGCCGGTTGGGCATGTGCGGCCTCCTGGACACCTACCCGGCGGCCGGCTGACCGTCCCACCGGGACGGCTGTCGGAGGCGGCGAGGCATCGGTGGAAACTGATCGAGGAAAGGCCTTGCCCGGTGTGAGGGGGCCGCCTACGCTCCAGGAAAGCGTTTGCCTGATCCGCCGACCGGCCCGATCCATGGGCGTCGTGCCGGGCCCCGAGGAGGTTCCGCGTGACCGAGAACTCTCTGGACACGGCGGGTCGGCAGGCCGCCGCCGACCTGGCCGGCGGTGCGCGAGCCGCCACCGCCGGGCCCGGCGGCACCGATGCGCCGCAGGACCGTGACGGCGCGCCGCCGTCCACTGTGGGGAAACCGCCACCCGGCGGCGGTCGACCGCCCCGTCCCACGCCCGCTCGCCGGGCGGTGACCTTCGCCGACTCGCTGTGGCGTCCGGCGCTGGTGCTCGCGGCCTTCTTCGCCGCCTGGTGGTTCGTGGCGGCCCGCGAGTACGTCCCCAACTATCTGGTGCCCACCCCCGGCCAGGTCTGGGAGACGATGACCACCCAGTGGTCCGAGCTGGCCCGGCACACCCTGGTCACCCTCTACGAGACAGTGCTCGGCTTCGTGCTCGCCGCCGCGTTGGGTCTGGTCACCGCTGTCGCCATCGCCTACTCCCGCACCCTGGACAAGGCGCTCTACCCGATCGTCCTGTTCGCACAGGTCATCCCGAAGATCGCCATCGCGCCGTTGCTGGTGGTCTGGTTCGGCCTCGGCCTCACCCCGAAGATCATTCTGGCGGTGCTCATCGCGTTCTTCCCGGTGGTCATCTCCGGCGTGGCCGGGCTGCGCTCCACCGACCCGGAGCTGCTCGACCTCGCCGCCACGATGGGCGCCGGACCGTGGCGCACCTTCCGCAAGATTCGCTTCCCGAACGCGCTGCCGCACCTGATGGCCGGCCTGAAGGTGGCCGTCACCCTCGCCGTGGTCGGTGCCGTGGTCGGTGAGTTCGTCGGCGCCAGCGAAGGGCTCGGCTACGTCCTGCTGCTGGCCAACGGCAACCTCGACGCCCCACTGCTGTTCGCCGACCTGATCCTGATGTCCGCCATCGGCATCGTCCTGTTCGTCCTGGTCGAGATCGCCGAGGCACTGCTCATTCCGTGGCACGCCAGCCGCCGGGCCGGCGTGTCCCTCACCACCTCCTGACCGACCCCATCACGGAGGCACCGATGAAACGCACCGCCACCACCATCCTGGCCACCGCCGCCCTGCTGCTCGCCGCCACCGGCTGCGGTGGGGACGACCCCGCCGGCAAGACCGGCGCGGACGGCAAGAAGCAGGTCACCCTCACCCTCAACTGGGTGCCCTACGGCGAGCACGCGCCCTTCTACTACGGCCTGCAGAAGGGCTACTACTCCGCCGAGGGCATCGAGCTGAAGATCCTGCCCGGCAACGGCTCGGGCAACACGGTCAAGCAGGTCGCCCAGAAGCAGACCGACTTCGGCTGGGCCGACAGCCCGGTGCTGCTCAAGTCGGTGGCAAGCGGGATGCCGGTGCGCAGCCTCGGCGCGTACCTGGAGAAGGGACCCTCCTCGGTGGAGTTCTTCACCGAGGAGAACATCAAGACCCCGGCCGACCTCAAGGGCAAGACCGTCGGCGGCACGCCCGGCGACGCCCTCTACGCGACCTTCCCGGCCTGGCTGGAGAAGAACGGCCTCCAGAAGGACGACGTCAAGGTGGTCAACGTCGACGCCGCCGGCAAGATCGCCGCCCTGGCCGAGGGCAAGGTCGACGCCATCATGGGCTTCTTCCACGACCAGGCCCCGACCATCGAGAGCAAGACCGGCAAGAAGGTCGACGTGCTGCTCTTCGCCGACTACGGGATGAACCTGCTCGGCACCGGCCTGATCGCCAACACCCAGACCCTGCAGAAGGACCCGGAGCTGGTCCGCAAGTTCGTCAAGGCCACCCAGAAGTCCTGGGCCGACGCCGCCCGGGACCCGGCCGGCGCGGTGAGCGCGATGACGGCCCTGGCCGAGAACGAACCGGCGCCCGAGGTGCTCACCAAGCAGCTCACCCTCAACCTGCCGCTGATCGGCGCGGACGGCCCGCCCGGGGTCAACACCGAGGCCCAGTGGAGCGAGACCATCGACCTGATGTCCCGCTACGCCGAGCTGAAGGACCCGGGAGCGCCCAACGCGTACTGGGACTCCTCGTACGCGGCGCAGGGGTGACCCGGTGACCGCCGCGCCGGCAGCCACCGGCACCGCCATCGGAATGTCCGGCCTGACCGTCCGGTTCACCACCCGACGGACACAGACCACCGCGTTGGACGACGTGTCGCTGAACATCGAGCCGGGCGAGTTCGTCACGATCGTCGGCCCGTCCGGCTGCGGCAAGTCCACCCTCCTGAAGATCGTCGCGGGGTTGGTCAAGCCGACCAGCGGTGAGGTGTCGCTGCTGGAGCGCCCGGTGCGCGGTCCGCAGAAGGAGATCGGCTTCGTCTTCCAGAAGGCCGCGTTGCTGGAATGGCGCGGCGCCCGAGCCAACATCCTGCTCCAGGCCGAGATGCGCGGCATGGACCGGGCGCAGGCGGCCCGCCGGGCCGACGAACTGATCGAGATGACCGGCCTCACCGGCTTCGAGAAGGCTTTACCACACGAGCTGTCCGGCGGCATGCAGCAGCGGGTGGCGCTCTGCCGCGCGCTGCTGCACTCCCCGCCGGTGCTGCTCATGGACGAACCGTTCGGCGCCCTGGACGCGCTGACCCGGGAGCAGATGAACGCCGAACTGCACCGGATCTGGCGCGAGACCGGGACCACGGTGGTGCTGGTCACCCACTCCATCGCCGAGGCGGTCTTCCTCGGCACCCGGGTCGTGGTGATGAGTCCGCGGCCCGGCCGGATCATCCGCACCTTTTCGGTCGAGCTGCCGGCGCACCGCGACTACGCGCAGGTGATGTCGGACCCCCGCTTCGACCGGCTCGCCACCGACCTGCGTGGGTTGCTCGGCAGCGCAGCCGCCAACCACTGAGCGCGGATCGGCACGACCAGCACGACGGAAGGAACACCATGACCCGCAGGTCGATCGGCATCATCGTCAACGGCGTGACCGGACGGATGGGCTACCGGCAGCACCTCGTCCGGTCGCTGCTGGCCATCCGCGAATCCGGTGGTGTGGCGTTGGCCGACGGCACCACCATCTGGCCGGAACCGGTCCTGGTCGGGCGCAACGAGACGAAGCTGCGGGAGATCGCCGAGCGGCACGGGCTGACCGAGTGGACCACCGACCTGACCTCGGCGCTGGCCCGCGACGACGTCGAGATCTACTTCGACGCGCAGGTCACCCAGCAGCGGGAGAAGGCGATCCGGCAGGCCATCGAGGCCGGCAAGCACATCTACACGGAGAAGCCCCTCGCCGAGGACACCGCGGCGGCCCTCGACCTGGCCCGGGCGGCGGACGCGGCCGGCGTCCGCACCGGTGTCGTGCAGGACAAACTCTTCCTGCCCGGTCTGCGCAAGCTCAAGCGCCTCATCGACGGCGGCTTCTTCGGCCGGATCCTCTCGGTGCGCGGCGAGTTCGGGTACTGGGTCTTCGAGGGCGACTGGCAGCCCGCCCAGCGGCCGTCGTGGAACTACCGGACCGAGGACGGCGGCGGCATCGTGGTCGACATGTTCCCGCACTGGCACTACGTGCTGGAGGAGCTGTTCGGCCGGGTCACCGCCGTCTCCTGCGTGACCGCCACCCACGTGCCCGAACGGGTCGACGAGGCCGGTCACCCGTACGCGGCCACCGCCGACGACGCCGCGTACGGCATCTTCGAACTCGACGGCGGTGTGATCGCGCAGATCAACTCCTCCTGGGCCGTGCGGGTCTACCGCGACGAGCTGGTGGAGTTCCAGGTCGACGGCGTCGAGGGCAGCGCCATCGCCGGCCTGCGTAACTGCCGGGTGCAGCACCGGGCCCTCACCCCGAAGCCGGTGTGGAACCCGGACCTGCCGGCCACCGAGGACTTCCGCGCCCAGTGGGCCGAGGTGCCCGACAACGAGGAGTTCGACAACGGCTTCAAGGTGCAGTGGGAGGCGTACCTGCGGCACGTGGTGGCCGGTGAGCCGTTCCGGTGGGACTTCCTGGCCGGCGCGCGCGGCGTGCAGCTCGCCGAGCTGGGGCTGCGCTCGGCCCGCGAGGGCGCGCGTGTCGAGGTGCCGGAGCTGCGCTCATGAGCGCCGAGGTGGTGTTGCCCGGTGGACGGCGACACCGGCTGGCCGGGGGTGGCGGCTTCGCCGCGCCGGACGCGCCGGCGACCAGCCGGATCGCGTACGCCGCCGCGCACGTGGTCGCCGACCCGGGCGCGGAGAACGTGCCGGGTGCCCCGGCGGCGGTGGACTGGGACACCACCCTCGCCTTCCGACGGCATCTCTGGTCGTACGGGCTCGGGGTCGCCGAGGCGATGGACACCGCCCAGCGGGGGATGGGGCTGGACTATCCGGCCACCCGGGAGCTGATCCGCCGCAGCGCCGCCGAGGCCCGCGCGGTCGGCGGTCGGATCGTCGCCGGGGTCAACACCGACCAGCTGCCCGCCGGCCCGGCCACCCTGGCGGCGGTCACCGCCGCGTACGCCGAGCAGCTCGACGACGTTCGCGCCGCCGGCGCCCGACCGGTGCTGATGTGCAGCCGGCACCTGGCCGCCGCCGCACGCGGCCCGGAGGACTACCTGCGGGTGTACGACGAACTGCTCAGCGCCGCCGACGAACCGGTGGTGCTGCACTGGCTGGGTCCGATGTTCGACCCGGCGTTGACCGGCTACTGGGGTGCGGTCGACCTGGACCTGGCCGCCGACACGGTGATCGAGCTGATCAAAGCGCGCCAGTCCATGGTGGACGGCATCAAGGTGTCGCTCCTGGACGCCGACCGGGAGGTCGCGTTGCGCCGCCGCCTGCCGGCCGGGGTACGCCTCTACACCGGTGACGACTTCCACTATCCGGAGCTGATCCGGGGTGACGAGGTGGGTCACTCCGACGCGCTGCTCGGGGTGTTCGCGGCCATCGCGCCGGCCGCCGCCGCCGCGCTGGCCGCCCTGGACCGGGGGGACCTGCCGGCGTACGACGAGATCTTCGGGCCCACAGTGCCCCTGGCCCGGCACCTGTTCGCGGCGCCGACCTGGCACTACAAGACGGGGATCGTGTTCCTGGCCTGGCTGGCCGGGCACCAGGACCATTTCACGATGGTCGGTGGCGCGCAGTCCGGCCGCTCTCCGGCGCACCTGGCCACCCTGCTCACCCTGGCCGACGCGGCCGGGCTGCTGCCCGACGCCGACCTGGCCGCCGCCCGCGCCCGAGCGCTGTTCACCGTGGCGGGGGTGGAGCAGTGAGCGCGAGGAGCGAGCCGGTTGTGCGAGCCCCGCAGTCGCGAGCGGAGAGCAGCCCAGTGAGCCTCGCCCGGTTCTCGTTCAACCAGGCGACCGCCCAGCGCTGGCCGTTGCCCGACGTGGTGGCCGGGTGCGTGGCGGCCGGCGTGTCGGGCATCGGCCTGTGGCGGGAGCCGGTGGCCGAGTACGGGTTGGCCCGATCGGCGAAACTGGTCCGCGACGCCGGCCTCGCCGTCACGTCGCTGTGTCGGGGCGGGTTCTTCTCCGCCGACGACTGGCGCGCGGAGAACCTGCGGGCCATCGAGGAGGCCGCCGCCCTGGGCGCCCCGGAGCTGGTGCTGGTCTCCGGTGGGCTGCCGGTCGGCAGCCGGGACGTCGACGGCGCCCGGCGTCGGGTCGCCGACGCGATCGGCGAGCTGGCACCGCACGCCGAGGCCGCCGGGGTGCGACTGGCCATCGAGCCGCTGCACCCGATGTTCGCCGCCGACCGGTGCGTGATCGCCACCCTCGGCCAGGCGTTGGACATCGCCGAGCGGTTCGACCCGACGGTGGTCGGCGTGGTCGTCGACGCGTACCACGTCTGGTGGGACGACACGGTGTACGCGCAGATCGCGCGGGCGGGCGAGTGGATCGCCGCGTTCCAGGTGTGCGACTGGGTGACCCCGCTGCCGGAGGGGGTGCTGCTCGGCCGGGCGTTGCCCGGCGACGGCTGCATCGAGCTGCGTCGGCTGCGCGAGGCGGTGGACGCGGCCGGCTACGTCGGCCCGATCGAGGTGGAGGTCTTCTCCGCCGAGGTGTGGGCACGTCCGGGCGCGGAGGTGCTCGACGCCGCGATCGCCGGCTACCTGCGCCACGTTGCCTGACAGCCCGAAACGGCGGTGGCCGGCGGCTGTCGGCGCGTGGCTGGGCATCGGCACCGCACCCGCCACGCTGGTCCTCGGCGCGGCGATGGCCGCCCGACACGGCGGGGCGGTGCCGGTGGCGGGGCTGCTGGTCGGCGGGGCGCTGATGGCGGCCCTGCTCTGGGGGCAGGGCCGGATCGGGCTGCGTCGGCCGCTCGGCGACGGCGGGACGTTGACAGCGGTGCTGCCCGCGTACCTGGGGGACACCTCGCGGCTGCTGCTGGCGGTGGTGCTGGCCGTGTCGATGGTCGGGTGGAACGGGTTCAACGTCGGGCTCGGCGGGGCCTCGCTGGCCGCGCTGACCCATCTGCCCGGCTGGGCCGGGCCGGTGCTGCTGGAGGTGGCGGTCCTCGCCGTCTCCTGGGCGCCGGCCCAGTTCGGTAACCGGGTCGCGGTGGTCACCACGCTCAGCGCGGTGGTGCTGGTCGGCTGGTGCCTGACGGTGCTTCCCCCACCCGGTGCGCCGGTCCGCCTCGCCAACGGCGGGCTCGCCGACGCCGCCGCGCTGATCGGGTACGCGGCCGTGTTCGCGCTGCGCGCACCGGACTTCAGCGTGGGCCTCTCCCGAAGGCGGGACCTGGCCTGGTGCGTGGGGCTGCTGGTCGGGCCGGCGCTGCTCGGGGTGCTCGCCGGGGCCGGCCTGTGGCTGCGGACCGGCTCGGCCGACGTGGTCGCGCTGCTCGCCGCCGGCTCGGGGCTGGCCGCGTACGCGAATCTGTTCGTCGCGGTGGCGGTCTTCGCGGCGGCGCTGACCACCATGTACTCCGGTTCCCTGGCGTTGCGTGGCCTGGCTCCCCGAGTGCCGGCGCGGGCGGCGATGCTGCTCGTCGCGGTGCTCGGCGGGATGCTGGCGGTGGCGCGGTTCGACCGTCTGGTGCTGCCCTGGCTGACCCTGCTGGCCGCCGCGTTGCCGGTGCTGGTGGTGCCGATGGCAGTGGAAGCGGCGGCCCGCCGTCGCGGTCATGCCCCGCGTACCGTGCCCGCCTGGTGCTGGATACCACCGGCGCTGCTCGCGGTGGTCTGCACGCTCGCCGGGGTGGGTGTCGCGCCGCTGCTCGGGCTGGCCCTGGCCGCGGCGTGCACGGTGCTCTGGCGCCGCCGAGGTGGCGCGGGCCAGTCGGTTGGTGGCGCTTAGCGGGTGGCGTGCGAGCCGTGGTCGCTGACCTGGGCGTCGAACCAGTGGTGCAGGGCATCGCGAAGCGCCGCGTCGTCCGTGGAGTAGGTGGCGCGTGCGCCGTCGGGAACGGCTTCGTACGTGATGGCGATCCGTCCGCCGTGCGCCCGAAGGGTTGCCAGGCCCGGCATGTCGGTGCCGTGGATGCGGGCGGGGTCGCCGAAGTCACCGCGCCGGAACCGATCGACCTCGGCGCTCAGGTGCTGTTGGACCAGGGTGACCTGGGTGATGTCCCGGGGGTCGTCCGCGACCACGGTCTGCACGCCGCCGGTGTCGGTCGTCGTGAAGCGGTGCGTGGTGCGTTCCAGGTCGAACGGCATGACCGAAGCGCCGCGTTCGGCGACGTCGGCCTGTCGTTCGGAGGTGGTCGTTGTCGGTGTCGACGGCGCGGCGTCGTCGGCGCAACCACCGATCAGCGCGGCGGCGGCGACGGCTGCCAGGAGGAGAGCCCGATGGGGGCGAGGGCGGTCAGAACGTTTCACCGGTGGCCTCCGCGAGGGTCTGGAGCGCACGCACCACTGCCGCGCGCTGGTCGTCGGGCACGCGATCGAGCAGGGCGGTGAGCCGGGCCCGACGGGCATCGGCCTGTCGGGCGGCGGCCGTGGTGCCCGCGGGAGTCAGCAGGAGCAGGACGCCACGGCCGTCACCCTCGGCCGTCTCTCGGTGCACCCACCCCCGGTTGACCAGGTTGGTGACCAGGCGGCTGACGCTGCTCTTCTCCAGACGCAGCCGGCGAGCCAACTCCACCTGCCGGAGCTGCCCTTCCCGGGCGATCTCCACCATGGCGTGAGCTTCCGACACCGGTAGGGGCTGCCCGCAGGGTGTCCGGTCGGGCTGATGGAGACCGAAGTTGCGGACGAAACGCATCAGCGCCTCCTGCGCCGCGTCGAGCTCACCAGCCTGCATGGTTCGACGGTACAACCAGATGGTTCGGCCGTGCAACCATTGTGGAGAGAGTCCGCATCGGAACCCCTGGGGAGACACGGCATGACACCGGAGAGCGACCGATACGTGGTTCGGTCCGGCCGAGCCAGCGACGCCGTCGAACTGGCCCGCCTGCACGCCTCGGTTCAGCTCCAGGCGGTGACCGACGGCCGGCCGCACCCAGGCATCGCTGCCTGGGTGGAAGACCTGCTGGACGGTCACCCATCCGTCGTGCCCGACGACTTCCTGGTCGCCGAGGATTCGGCCACCGGCCGCCCGGTGGCAAGTCTGGTGGGGCTGCGGCAGCACTGGAGCCTTGCCGGGGTTCGGCTGCCCGTGGCCCAGGTCGAGCTGGTCGGAACGGCACCCGAGCACCGGGGCAACCAGCTCACCGAACGGATGTTCACCGCACTGCACCAGCGGTACGCGGCCGATGGGGTGCCCGTGCAGGTGATCGAGGGGATCCCGTACTTCTACCGGCGGCTCGGCTACGACTACGCCCTGGCGAACGACGGCGCTCCGACGGTGCCCGCCACAGTGCTGCCGGCCATTGCGCCGGACCGATCCAACGGCCTCGCGGTCCGCCCGGCCACCGTCGCCGACGCGGACGCGCTCGCCCGCATCGACCGACGGCTCGCTGGCGGGGACGTCCTGCTCTGCCCGAGAGACGCCGCGGTGTGGCGGTATGAGATCGCCGGTCGCCGTCCGGCGGATCTCGCCCGGCGGGAGGTCACGGTGCTGGTCCAGGGCATCGATGTGAGCGGCTACCTGGTGCACGGTTCCCGGCTCTCCGCAGCCGGCGAGCTGAACGTGTTCGCGGCCGCGACCAGTCGATCGGCCGACTGGCCGCAGGCTGCCGCCGCCATGCACACACACCTCGCTCAGGTAGGGCGGCGGTACGAGGCGTCGGCACCGGGGCCGTTCACGGCGGTCCGCCCCATCCTCGGCCCCGAGCACCCACTGGTCCGGCTCAGCCCGGCTGGCGTGCCGAGGCGGCCCAGAGGCTGGTACGTCCGCAGCAGTGACCCGGCCGACCTGCTTGCCCGGCTGCGGCCGCTCTTACAGGCCCGCTGGCAGGCAGCCGACCTGCGGTGGCGTGAGCCGACGATGACCATCGACATGTACGGCCGCGCCGCCCGGCTCGAATTCACCGACGGCAGGCTGAGTGGGGTGAGCGTCCTGCGCGGCGCCATCAGCCCGTCCACCGAACCCGGAACCCACGCCGCCATCCCGCCGGGCGCCCTCCTTCAGTTGGCCCTCGGACACCGCACCCTGCCGGAGGTGCTCGATGCCTGGCCGGACTGCCTCCTGCCGGATCGCCGTACCGAGGACTTCCTGACCGCGGCCTTTCCCCGGGTGCCGGTCCAGGTCTGGCCTCGCAACTGACCAGTGCTCGGCAGTGGTTGGACGGCGGGATCTAGGCGGCGGGCGGGAGGGTGGCGTCGATGAGGTGTGGGCCCGGCTGGTTCAGTGCCGCGGAGAACTGCTCCGCGAGTTCCTCGGCGGTGGTGGCGCGGGTGGCGGGCATCCCGAACGCGGTCGCCAGTCCCACGAAGTGTCGGGGCGCGCCGGCGGTGGCGGCGGCGAGGGTCGTGCCGGAACTCACCGACTCGTCGATGATGATGACCCGCTCGGGCAGCAGCGCCGCGATGACGTCGGCCAGGACGTCAAGGTGCCCGCGCCGGCGGGCCTGTCCCGACTGAGGCACCGACGGCGTCGCTGCTCGGACCGGGGCGTACGCCCTGCTCCCGCGGCATCCAGAAAACATGATCTAGGCGCGGCCGGCAGAACGTGATCTTATACGCACCGGCGATCCGTAACACCGCGCAAACCATCGATTAACCATCGGCGGCTTAGGTGGGGGAGCGCTCCCATGAGCGGGTCGCGATCGATGAGCAGCTCCACAAGGGAGCAACCGAAAGGAGCCTCGTGGCTACAGGCACGAGCGGAAACAGGCTGCGAAGACTGGCGATACCGACGCTGGTCGTCGCCCTGATCACCGGTACCACCGGTGTCGCGGGAACGGCGTTGGCGGCACCCTCGGGGTCGCCGGGTAACGGCAGTGGCGGCGGCTACTTCACCGCCGGGTCCGACACGTCGGTCACCCTGACCGACGGGGCCGACCGCCGACCCGGCGGCAACCGTGCGACCACGCCGAAGGCAGCCGTCGACAAGACCGGCCCCGGCATGTACGTCGTCGAGTTGGCCGAGGACCCGTTGACCACGTACACCGGTGGGGTGTCCGGTCTGGCCCGGACCCGCCCGGCGGCGGGCAACCGGCTGGACGTGACGTCCACGCCGTCGCAGGCGTACCGCCGGCACCTCGACACGCAGCGGGGCGCCGTCGCCGCCGCGGCCGGGGTCACGGTCAACGCCGTCTACACCACCGCCTTCAACGGGTTCTCGGCGAAGCTGACCACCCAGCAGGTGAGCACGTTGCGGGCGGACAAGCGCGTCCGCGCCGTCACCGCCTCGCGGGCCCTCGGCACCCCCTCCGCGCCGCCCACCGCCAGCACGCCGACCGCCGACAACCCGACGCCCGCCACCTCGGGTGACGCGGACCAGTCGGCGGCGACGGACCGTTCCGGCCGGCCGGTCAAGCCCGGCCCCGGCACCGGCGCGGGCATGGTGATCGGCGTCCTGGACACCGGCATCTGGCCAGAAAGCGCGTCGTTCGCCAAGAAGATGCCCGCTCCCGCGAACTGGCACGGCACCTGCCAGACCGGTGTGGCCTTCGTGGCCGCGCACTGCAACGGCAAGATCGTCGGTGCCCGGTACTTCGCCGACTCGTGGTTGGCCGGCGGCGGCTCGGTGCCCGAGGGTGAGTTCCTGTCCCCCCGCGACGCGTCCGGGCACGGCACCCACACCGCCTCCACCGCGGCCGGCCTGCCCATCGCGAACGTCACGATCGACGGTCGCCGCTACGGCCCGGTCACCGGGGTGGCCCCGGATGCCCAGATCGCCGTCTACAAGGTGCTCTGGGGCGGCATGGGCTACGACGCCGACATCATCGCCGGAATCGACGCCGCCGTCGCCGACGGTGTGCAGGTGCTGAACTTCTCGATCGGCTCCGACCTCGGCGACTGGGAGGCCAACACCCCGATCGGTGTGGCGTTCCTCAACGCCTCGCTGGCCGGGGTCTTCGTCGCGGCGTCGGCCGGCAACACCGGCATCGTGAGTGGAGCCATCAGCAACGCGGCACCCTGGGTGACCACCGTCGGCGCGGCGGTGACCAAGCTCGACGAGGCCACCGCCAAGCTGGGCGACGGCACCAAGCTGGTCGGCGGCTCGCTGGACGCCCTGCCCGGCGGAGGCGCACTGCCGCTGGTCTTCGGTGACCAGGCCGGCTCGCCGGATCTGGGCGCGGTCTACTGCGAGCCCGGAAGTTTGGACCCCGCCAAGATCAAGGGCAAGGTCGTCGCCTGCGCGCTGTCCGACATGTTCGGCTCCGCCGCCGAGATCAAGGCCAAGGGCGGTGCGGCCATGATGGTCTTCGACCCGCCGGGCAACTACCGGATCAACTCCATCTTCAACTTCCCGGTGGTCTACCTGCCGACCGAGAAGCAGGCCGGCACGCTGTTCAACTACCTGATGCGCCACCCCACCGACGCGACAGTGTCACTGCGCACCGGCGGCGACGGTTCCAGCGTCCCCGGCATCCCGAGCGTGGCCGACTTCTCCTCCACCGGCCCGGACAAGACGACCCTCGGCGTCTTCAAGCCGGACCTGGTCGCGCCCGGATCGAACATCATCGCCGCGGTCTCACCGGCCGGCAACTTCGGGCGACAGTACGACGCGTACTCCGGCACCTCGATGGCCTCGCCGTACGTGGCCGGGGCCGCGGCGATCCTGCGCGCCACGCACCCGGACTGGTCACCCGGCGCGGTCGCCTCCGCGCTGCGCACCACCGCCACCGACACCGTCGGCACCAGCAGCCCCCTGGAACAGGGCAGTGGCTTCATCAACCTGCCCCGGGCCACCGACCCGGGACTGGTCATCGAGCCCACGGCGGCCGAGCTGATCGAGTTCAGCGAGACGACCGAGCCCGATGGAAAGGCCCTCAACCTGCCGGCCATCTCGTTGCGCGAGTACGACGGGACCCGCCCGATGAGCCTCACCCGGACCCTGACCAACGTGGGCAAGGCGCGGGAGACCTACCGTTCGTCGGTGTCCGGCCTGCCCGGCATGAAGGTCACCGTGTCGCCGGCATCGGTGACCCTGGCCCCCGGCAAGTCCGCGACGGTCACCATCACGCTGCGTCGAGGCAGCGCACCGTGGGACCGGTACGTGACCGGGTCGATCACCTGGCAGGGTAAGGCCCACAGCGCCCGGATCCCGGTCGCTGCCCGTCCGTGGGGCATCTCGGCCCGGCCGTACGCCGACGACGGCGAGGAGTTCGCCCGGATGACCAACGGCGCCTTCGGCATGGTCCAGCCGGGCTTCACCGGCCCGCTCGTCGGTCGCAGCACCGGTTACACGCCGATGCGGCGCACGTCGTACTCGATGCCGGCCGGCGTCTACGGGGGCGTGTTCGACCCGAGCGCCACCGGAGTGAAGAAGGTCGACTTCACGGTGCCGGCGAACACCGCCGGCATCGTCGTCGAGGTCAACACCGCCGACCCGAACACGAACCTGGATCTCTACCTGTACAAGGGCGACACCCTCGTCTACAGCAGTGACAGGTACTGGACCAGCGCGGAGCAGGCGTACGAGTTCCTGCCCGAGCCGGGGCGCTACAGCGCGTACGTGTTCGCACAGTACCCCGGTGCTCCCGTCGTCGACTTCGACCTCGGTCACGCCATCATCGGGCGAAACGCCGCGTATTCGGGTGCCACCCTCACGCTGCCCACCACGTCGGAGCGCGGCCAGGGCTTCAACTTCACGCTGAAGCCGAACAAGCCGCTGGCCGAGGGTGACTTCTGGGCGTACACCGAGTACAGCACCAACGGCACCGTGATCCCCGGCAACCTCGTCTACACCCAGCAGAGTTCCTGGCAGTAACCGTTCAACCAGAGGTGGGGCGGTGCCGTCGTGCACCGCCCCACCGTCGCTTCCGAAACGGCCGGACCGGTGCTCGGCCCCGCCGCTCACTCGGCGCCGCAACGTAGATCTTGGACAGTTTCCGTTACGCGATAACGGAAACTGTCCAAGATCTAGGTTGCCGGCTCCCGGGTCAGCGTCACCGTCACCGTGGGGGCCGTCTCACCCGCTGGCGGCTGGGCTCGTACGCCCGTTGAGTCGATCGTCAGGGGCGCAGCGCACAATTCACCTGTGCCGAATTCTCTGAGCCTGCGCATCGTGGTCCCCGACCCCACGGAGGTCGGCTCGTCCGTGCAGGTCCGCCCGATCGTCGACGGTCGGGACATCCTCGACGAGGTGTTTTCCGAGGGGCCAGGAGCGCAGCCGGAGGAGCTGCTCGCGCCCCAGGGTCCGCTTAGCGCCGACGTCGAGCCGCACGAAGCGAGGCTCGCCACCGCGATATGCGCCGAGAGTTGCTGCGGCGCGATCTACGTGACCGTTTACCGGGACGGCGATCAGGTTGTCTGGGGGAGCTGGCGAAACCCCGACGACGCGTCGGTCGATCTGCCGGAGTTCCGGTTCGAGGCCGACGAGTACCGCCGCCAACTGGATCAGGCCCGGTTGAACACCACCTGGGAGTGGCCCGCGCGAACGGTCGCCAGACTTCTGGAGGAGAAATTGCGTGACGCGCCCGAGTTGCTGGCGCACTGGAACTGTGAACTGCACGCCGTAGCCGCGTGGCCGTGGCGGCGTGACGAGGTCGTGGTGCTCCTGTTTCACCCCGGACGCCCGACCACCTACCCGGACCGTCCATGGCAGCAGTTGCAGCTCGTGTTCCCGGTGCTGCAGGACGATCTGGCCGACCAGGTCGACCGGCTGTTCGCGCAACTCACGGTCGTGGACCCACGCCCGAAGGCCAGCGTCTGCGGCGGCGGATGACGAGCCTGCCCAGTCGCCCGAAGGGTCGGACGGTGACGGCCGCGGTCACGCTTTCAGGCCAACGGGTACGCGGTCAGGCGATCGGCGAGTTGCTTCGGGTGGCTGAGTGACACACAGTGCCCGCCGTCAATCTCGTTTGGAACGACGCCGAGTCGGTCGGCGGCAACCCGACGCTGGAAGTCCGCCGGGAAGAACCGGTCCTCGCGGGCGAGAAGCACCGTCGTCGGCACGTCTGGCCAGGCGTCCAGGGGCCACGGCTCGTCGCCCTCCGCGCTGACCTGGTCCCGGCTGTGCGATGCCGCCTCGGCGATGATCTCGGCCGGGACACCGTTGAAGAACTGTTGCTCCTCACTGAGCCCTTCGACGCTGCGGTAACCGGTGTTGGCCCACCAGTCACCCGGCTTCTCGCCAGGTCTCGGGACCATCGGTGTGAGCAGGACGAGCAGCCGTACCGGCAGCTTGTCGGCGACGAGCGGCGCGGTGAACGCACCGTACGAGTGCCCGACGACCACGAGGTCGCCCCGGTCGCCGATCGCGTCGACGACCGTCTGGCAGAACTCGGCGAACCCCGCGGATCTGTCCTCGATCGGCAGTTCCGGCACCACCACGTCGTGGCCCCGGCTGGTCAGCTCGGGGACGAGGAGATGCCAGTCCCAGGCGCTGCCCCCACCGCCGTGGATCAGAACGAAAGTCGCCATGCCTCGTAGCCTCACACACACCTACGACACGCGCCTCGGTCGGTGACGATGCGGTAGGTACCGGCAAGGAGAGCGCTTCGGGGCAGTCAGATCGAGGCTGAGGTCAGTAGGGTGCCGTCGTTGGGGTACCAGCCACCCCTGAGGTAGTCCTCGGCGTGGCTCCGGTGACATCTACCGATCGCGAAGGAAGCCCGGCATGCGCAGCCCACGTGAGACATTCCTTCGACTGGTGAACGGTGTCTGCGACGGTCCGTACGAGGACCTGGCCGACCTGTACGCCGAACAGACCCACGTGACGCATCCGTTCCACCCGCTCGACCCGCCGCCGCTGCGGAGCCGCAACGAACTGCACGAGCACTTCACCTCGCCGCCTCCGGTCGCCCGGACGCTGGTCCGTAAGCCGGTCGACGTGACAGTTCATGAGACTGCGGACCCGGAGGTGATTGTCGCCGAGTTCGCCTACCAGGGGCGGGTAGCCGAGACAGGTGAGGCGTTCACGGTGCCCTGCGTCTTCGTGATGCGTATCCGCGACGGGCTCATCATCGAGTCCAGGGATTACATCGACCCCATCGCCAGCGCGCGGGCCTGGGGTCAACTCGAGAGCCTTCTGACCGCACTGCGTCCGCAGGAGGCACCCCCATCGAGGGCGTAGCCGTACCGTGATCCGCGCCCGACGCCGGCGGGCGGGGCGCTCCCGCCCGCCGGCGACCCGGGGTCAGCTGACCGTGATGGTCAGGTTCTGCGAGCGGGTCTCCCCGCTGGTGTAGGTGACCGTCACCCGGGCGGTGAAGGTCCCCTTGCGGGAGTAGCTGTGCGGCGTCGACCGGAGTGTCGCTCCGTGCGCGATGGCGCTGTTGTCGCCGAAGTCCCACGCGTAGTCGGTGATGCTCTGCCCGGACGGCGCCGTCGCCGTGGCGGTGAGCGTGGTGGTCAGCGGCGCGGTGCCGCCGGTCGGGCTGGCGGCCAGCGACAACGTCCCGCCCGGCTCCTGTTTGACCCCGGCGCCGTTGAGCCGTAGCCAGTCCAGTGCCATCAGGTCCGGGGTGCCACCGACCTGGGCGGCGTTGACGAACCTCGCGTACAGGGTGGTCGTGCCGGTGGGCTTGTTGGTCAGCGTGACGGTGGGGGAGACCAGGTTGTCCCACCCGCCGGTGGAGCCGATGGTGGCTGTGCCGATCAGCGTGCCGGTGGGCGAGCCGGTGCGCAGTTCGATGGTGCCGCCGAGCCCGCCGTTGGTCACCCCGAGCGTCACCGAGCCGACGTTGCGCAGGTCCGCCGGCCCGAACGCCACCCAGTCGTTGTGGTCGACCTCGCCGAGCCGCTTGCCGGCGCGGGCGGTGGCCCGGTCGTTGACCGTGACGCCGGACTGGGCGCTGAAGTGCTCGGCCTCCTTGCTCTTGGGCTGCAACTGCACGCGGGTCGAGCCGGTCAGCGCCGGTACGCCGCCGGCCGCGCCACCGTCGGTGTACTGCGCGGTGATCAGCGTGTAGAGGTTCTGCCCCGGCCCGTGGCCGTCGCCGGCGTCCGCCTCGGTGGCGAGCAGCCCGGAGCAGCCGGTGTAGACGTCCAGCGGGTGGGCGTGCGAGTCGTGGCCGAGCTGCGTCTGCACCGTGACCTTGGCGCAGTCGATCGTGGTGTCCTCCGGGTCGGTGACCGTCACCGTGTACGGGATCTTGTCGCCGAAGTCGAAGAACCCGCCGTCGGGCACGGTGATGGTCACCGTCGGCCGGGTGTTGCCGACCACCACGTCGGTGACCGCGGTGGCGGTCAACCCGTTGCCGCTGTTGCGCACGGTCAGCCGGGCGGTGTGCTTTCCGGCCGTCGAGTAGGTGTGGCTCGGGTTGGCCGCGGTGGAGTCGGTGCTGCCGTCGTTGGTGAAGTCCCAGGCGTAGCTGAGCGCCGATCCGTCGCCCGCGGACGACCCGGCGGAGGAGAACGTCACGGCGAGCGGCGTACGTCCGCTGTCTGGGCTGGCGGCGATCTTCGCGGTCGGTGGCCGTCCGTTGGCGACGTAGTCGATCCGGTAGATTCCCGCGCCGGCGTTGCTGCCGCCGCGACCGCTGCCGGTGCCCTCACCGAAGTCGATGACGTAGAGCGAACCGTCCGGGCCGAACTCCGCCTCGAAGGGCTGGATCCAGCTCATGTTGCCGAAGATCCCGTTGATCGACTGGAGGTCACCGACGGCGGTCGGGCCGAAGCGCGCGTTGCTGAAGGTCTGCGCCGTCTTGTGGATCGACAGCGTCTTGAACCACCTGCGGGTCAGCTCGTAGGTGATCCACTTGCCCTCGAAGTACTCGGGGAACTTCGTGGTGCGGGTGTTGGTCGGGTCGTAGTCGTAGACCGGGCCGCTCATCGGCCCGCCACCACCGGTGCCCAGCTCCGGGAACTGGGTCGAGGCGGAGTACGCGTACCAGACCAGCGCGGACTTCGCCGCCGGCAGGGTGGTCAGGCCGGTGTTGTTGGGCGAGTTGTTCACCGGTGCGGCGCAGTTGAACTTCGCCCCCGAGGTGTTGGTGGCGAAGTTGTAGTCGTTGAACGGGATGTTGTTGCCCACGCAGTACGGCCATCCGAAGTTGCCGGCGCTGGTGATCCGGTTGAACTCGACTGTCCCCTCAGGACCGCGGTTGGGGTCGGCGGCGCGGGCGTCCGGACCGTAGTCGGCCACCAGTACCGCGTTGGTCTGCGGCTCGACGGTGATCCGGAACGGGTTGCGCATGCCCATCGCGTAGATCTCCGGCCGGGTCCGCGCGGTGCCGGCCGGGAAGAGGTTGCCGCTGGGCACTGTGTACGTACCGTCGGATTGTGGGGTGATCCGCAGGATCTTGCCGCGTAGGTCGTTGGTGTTGCCGGCCGTGCCCTGGGCGTCCCAGGCGGCGCGGCCGGCGCGTTCGTCGACCGGGGTGTAGCCGCTGGAGGCGAAGGGGTCGGTGTTGTCACCGATCGCCGCGTAGAGGCGTCCGGCCGTGTCCATGGCCAGCGACCCGCCCATGTGCGAGTTGGCCCGGCCCTCTCCCCGATAGGTGGGGACGGTCAGCAGGCGCTTCTCCGAGGAGAGCGCGACGCTGTTGTTGGCGACCGTGAACCGGGACAGGTTGAGCTGTTTGAGGGTCTTGTCCGACCAGAGCAGGTAGATCCAGCCGTTGCTGGCGAAGTTGCGGTCCAGGGTCATCCCGAGTAGCCCGTCGGACTGGTCGGTCATCGCCGAGGTGTACGCGAAGTCCAGCAGCGTGGTGACCTGCAGGGTGTCGGAGTTGACCACCTTCAGCGCGCCGGTGCGTTGGATGTAGTAGACCTTCCGGTCCGGGCCGACGGCCAGCTCGAACGGGTCGGCCAGGTTCTCGGTGACCAGCCCCACCCGTTCGAAGTTGCTGGTCTTGGTGGCCGAGCAGTCACCGGCGACCGCGCCGGCCGCCCACTCGATGCCGTAGCGCAGGTGCTCCAGGAAGGTCGGGCTGCTGAACTGCGAGCTGGCGTGCCCACCGGCGGTGAACCAGGACCGGCCGCCGTCGTAGGGCTGACACCAGGAGTATGCGTGGTCGACGCCTTCGTCCAGGCCGTTGATCCCGTCGCGCACCTTGATCTGGGCGAGGGTGTGCACATTGCCGGTCGGGTTGGTCCGCCAGTTGTACCACTCCTCGCTCTGCTCCCATAGCTCCGGCAGGTTGCGCGTGGAGGGGTGCGCGCGGTCGAGCACCTTGACCCGCCCGGGGAAGGTGCCGCCGGTGGACGAGAAGTCGGGGTGGTAGTCGAAGATCGTGCCGACCAGGCCCTCGTACCACTGCCAGTCGCGCTCGCTGGCAGAGGCGGCGTGCAGGCCGGCCCAACCACCGCCGTTGCGGATGAACGTCTGCAACGCGGCCCGCTGGCTGGCGTTGAGCAGGTCGCCCGAGGTCGGGAGGCTGTTGGTGTTGTTGAACACGAGAGCGTCGAAGGTGGCGAGGTTGGCGTCGGTGAAGGCCGCCGCGTCGGTGGTGGCGACGACCTCGAAGTTGTGGGCGGCGCCGAGCTGTTGGATCGCGGCGATGCCGGCCGGGATCGAGTCGTGGTAGAAGTTGGTGATCTTGGAGAAGACCAGCACCCGGAAGCGCGGGGCGGCCTCGGCCGGCAGGGCGGTGGTGGTGCTGACCACTGTGGCGATGGCGAGCAGGAGCAGGCAGAACGCACGGAGGTGTCGGGGCATGGGGGCGCTCCCTGTCGGGCGGTGGAGGGGTCGGAAAGCGCTTTCTCGCTGCCCGCATCACGGTACTGACAGCCAGTGACGACCGTCAATAGCCCTCTGGTAGGCGGTTTCCCGCCCCTGCGGCGTCCGCGCGTCAGTGGGCCCCGCAGTCCGATGGGTACGGCTTAGGATGTCCCCTGGACACGCCCGGTGACTTCACGGATGCGGCGTGTCCCGTCGACCTGGGGAGGTCTCGTGACCCTGTCGTCCACGTCGGAAGCGCCCGAGGGCCGGGGCGCTGACCGGATCGACACCACGACTGTGCATCCGGCTCGCCGCTACAACTACTGGCTCGGCGGCAAGGACCACTTCGCCGTCGACCGGGAGTCCGGCGACCAGATCGCCGCCGTCTACCCGGGGGTCCGCACACTCGCCCGGGAGAACCGGGCCTTCCTCGGCCGGGCGGTCCGGTTCCTCGCCGAGGAGGTCGGCGTCCGGCAGTTCCTCGACATCGGCACCGGCATCCCGAGCGCCGACAACACCCACGAGGTGGCCCAGTCCGTCGCCCCCGACTCCCGGGTGGTCTACGTCGACAACGACCCGATGGTGCTGGTCCACGCCCGAGCGCTGCTGACCAGCGGCCCGGCCGGTGCCACCGCCTACCTGGACGCCGACCTGCGCGACCCGGCGAAGATTCTCGGCGACCCGCAGCTGCACGCCACACTGGACCTGTCCCAGCCGGTGGGTCTGGTGCTGATCGCCGTGACGCACTTCCTGACCGACGACGACCGCCCACACGAGCACGTCGCCCGGCTGCTCGACGCGCTGCCGTCCGGCAGTTGGCTCGCGCTGACCCACTTCACCACCGACCACATCCCTGCCGAGATCGTCGAGCGGATGTACGCCGAGTTCGCCTCCGGCCGGATGAAGCAGGACGCCGTACCCCGCGACCGCGCCGAGTTCGCCCGCTTCTTCACCGGCCTGGAGCTGGCCGAGCCCGGCATCGTGCCGGTCACGCAGTGGCGGCCGCAGGTGCCACCGGAGCGGCGTCCGCCCCTGGCCGACGCCTCCATCTACGGCGCGGTGGCCCGCAAGCCCTGACCGAGCATCCATGGGCGTAGTCGGCGCGACGCTCGTAATGACTCAGGTTCCTCGCAGTCGCGGCCGGCGGCCTTCCCCGGTCAGGCGAATGGCTTCACGTCGAAGCTGATGCCGCCCCGGTCGGCCATCCGGAGCACTCGACTGCCGTAGCGCGGGGGTTGGCGCAGGTGAAGGGTGTACCTCGATGCCTGGAACCTCAGGTCCAGGTCGCGTCCCTCCAGGTGCCAGCAGCGCTCCCCTGACTGTGAGGGAGCCTCCGGGCGCAGGTCTTTCAACTCGAACGGCAGACAGACGGAGTGCAGGCTGCCGACGATGTCCCACACGTTGTGGAAGATCAAGGTGGCCGGCGCGACCCAGAAGTGAATCTGCCGCATCGGCCCCGGATCGACCCGGCGTACGACGTAGTCCAGGTCGAGATGCAGCTTCAGAGCCGACGGTGCGGTGGGGTCGAGGTCGTCGTCCTCCCGATAGTCCAGGGTCGGGTCGTCGGGCGGCCCCTCGTCGTCGGTGACGGCAAGCGCGTGGACTCGGCAGTAGTCCCACGATGTCTCCGCCAGGTCCTGATCCGTCAAGGTGGCCTTGCGGAGTCCCGACTCAGGGTGCACATCCGTCGTCATAGAACGATTATTGCCAGCCGCGTCGACAGCGCCAGATGTCAATTCTTGCGTGCGGGCTCCGCCGGCCGGGTGAAGAAACGAACGATGTCGTCCGCCGCGGTGGGGGACAGCATCATCGCCTGGACTCGCGTCGACATCTCGGCGATCGGGCGAATCCGGCTGAACATCGACTCTTCGTACGTTCGAATCGCCACACGAGGGTCGGCGGGGTCGGCGGCGAGCTGACCGGCGAGTTCTGCGGCGTCGAGCATGGCCTGGTTTGCGCCCTCGCCGACCGGTGGCATGAGGTGCGCGGCGTCACCGATGAGGGTGACGTCCGGCCGGCTGGCCCAGCGCGTACCGATGGGCATCGCCTCGATCAGGCGTGGCGTCGGTGCGCCGTCGGCCGCCGCGATGAGTGCGGTGAGGCGGGGGTTCCAGCCAACGAACAGGTCCAGCAGGGCCTGCTTGCTGCGGTACGTGTCGAGGGGCTGGCCCTGCGCGCGCAGCGAGATCCCGACCTGGAGGCTGCCGTCGCCGAGACGTTGCGCTGCGAGGATCTGGTTCACGCCGATACACCACAGGTTCCCGGGGCCGACCAGCTCGGCGAGATCGGGATGCCGCGAGTCGACGTCGGCGACGCTCAGCTGCACCAGAGTCGCCACGTAGGACAGTTCGACGTCGGTCAGCAGTGACCGGACGACTGAGCGTGCGCCGTCCGCGCCGATAAGGATGTCGCAGCTGGTTCGTCGACCGTCGTGGAACGTCAGGTCCCAGCCCTCGGTGGGTCGTGGGGTCGCCGCGACGAGCCGGTGCCGCCAGGCAACCGTGCCGTCGGGGAGGGAGTCGAGCAGGAGATCACGCAGTGCGCCCCGGTCGATCTCGGGACGTCCGGAGAATGAGCCAGGTTGCGGCACGTGGTGCACCAGGGTGCGTCCGGTCGGGTCGAGGATGCGATGTTCCTCGCCCTCGGGTCGCGCCTCCGACCGGAACCGGCCGGCGAGACCCGCCTCGGTCAGGGCCAGTTGCCCAGACTCCGGGTGGAGATCGAGGGCGCCGCCCTGGGGTCGCGCGGATCGGCTTGCCTCCCGGTCGTACACCACCGCGTCGATGCCGTGTCGGTGCAGGATCCGTGCCAGCGTCAACCCACCGAGTCCGCCACCGGCGATCGCAATTCGCGTTCTCACGGCGTTACCGTACACTGTATTGGTGGATACACCGTACGGTAGCGGGCCGCTGCCCGTCTGGGAGCGGCCCGAACCTCAGCCACGGGCGGTGCCGGTGCCGTTGAGTCGCGAGAAGATCGCCGCTACGGCGATCGGGCTCGCTGACGCCCACGGCCTCGACGGGCTGTCCCTACGCAAGATCGCCAGAGAGCTCGGTGTCGGCCCGATGCGGCTCTACGACTACGTGGTCAACAAGTCGGAGCTCCTCGATCTCATGGTCGACGTCGTCTACGCCCGGATCGCCGAGGTGGGCCGGCGATCCGGGTGGCGCGACACGGTGCTGGCCATCGCCCACGCGACCCGCGCCGCCGCCCTTGACCACGAGTGGTTCTCCGACGTGCTCGGCGGACGGCCACACCTGGGGCCACACGCACTCGCCGTGGGCGAGGCGACAGCCGCGGCGCTCAGTGCGGCCCCCGCCGTGCGCGACATCGACGATCTCCAGCGGGCCGTGGGCGCCCTCAACGCCTTCATCGTCGGATCGGTCCGCCGAGAGGTCACCGAACGACGCAACGCGCGGTCCACCGGCACCGATGAAGCTGCCTTCCAGGCGAGCCTCGGCCCCTATCTCACCCGCATGTTGAAAACCGGCAGGTACCCCACAGTGGCCCGGCTCGTCATCGACGGCACCCACCTCAACGCCGAGGAGACCTTCAACCACAACCTCACCACCATCCTGGACGGCATCACCCAACAACGCTCGACGTGATCCGTCGCGCTGCGGCCAGCGGCTCGCCGCCGCGACGTGTCTCCACCAACCCCACCCGCCCGACTGGCCGTACCCTCACGCAGGCGACGCCGGCCCAGACAGGAGCCCCACGTTGCGTGCCCGCCGCAACCAGCCGGGCGGCTACTGGATCGCGAAGGATGACCCGCGCGCGGCGCGGGAAGCGGTGACCGGCAGCCGGTCCCTCATCGACCTGAACGGTGTCGCGCTGCTCAGCAACGGTGCCAGCCGCATCGTCAACCCGTACGGTCGGACCGACTGGCCGGGCCTGCTGGACCTGCTCCGGGCCGGCGGACCGGCCGGCGTCATCGCCTCCGTCCGGCGAGCCGAGGCGCAGAGCGCCGGTGGCGCGGATGCGCACAGGCCGGACGACGCCACAGTGGCACACTGCACCCACCTGCCGCGTTGAGCACCTGCCCGTGCCGCGAGAGCGTGCTCAGCTTCCCGCGTGAGACGGGGGAGCGGCGACAGCGGCTCGGTCGTCCGACCCCGTCGGCACCGTGACCGGCGCGGCGATGATCCGGCTGGGCACCACCGGCGCGTCTCGGCCGGTGCCCCGCCGGCCGTCGCCGCCGCAGGACTCCTCGTGGTAGTCCTGCTCCACGTTCACCGACCAGACGTCGTGCGTACTGCCGGTGGCGATGTTCTCGGCGGTGAGCATCGCGGTCAGCATCGAGTGGTCCTGGTTGTTGTAGCGGTGCATGCCGTTGCGGCCCACCGGGTGCACGTTCGGCACCGCCTCGGTGAGCCAGGCCCGGATCACGTCCACGTTGTGCTGGTATCGCTCGTCGTACACCGGGTAGGCCTTGGGCATGCGCACGACGTAGCCGGCCTCCACCACGCCGGGTCGGACCAACCCCAACCGCTCCAGCTCCGCGGTGGCGAGGGCCACCAGGTCGGCATCCGGGGTACGCCACATCTCGTCGTCCTCGAACACGAAGTACTCCAGGCCGAGGCAGGTGCGGCCGTCCTTGACGAGGTACGGCGACCAGGAGCCGAAGTTCTGGATCCGACCGACCCGCACCCCCGGGTCGTGCACGTAGATCCAGTTGTCCGGGAACGAGAACTCCGCCGGCACGACGAGGGCGACCGTCAGGAAGTCGCGGTAGCGCAGGTCGGCCGCGCAGGCCAGCACCTCCGGCGGCGCCGGCGGGTGGAGCACGGTCACCAGTTCCGAGATCGGCATGGAGGAGATCACGTGGTCGGCGGCCTCGGTACGCTGCCCGCCCGCGCCGTTGACCGTCACGCTGATCGCCCGTCGACGGGCCGGGTCGCGGTGCACGGCGGTGACCCAACTGCCCGTCGACAGGTGCCCGCCCCGCTGGCGGACCTGCTCGGCGCAGCGCTCCCACATCATTCCGGGCCCGTACTTCGGGTACTGGAACTCCTCGATCAGGCTGGTGACGTCCGTGCGCCGACGCCGGGGCAGCAGCGCGTTGCGGATCGCGGTGGCCAGCGACAGGTTCTTGATCCGCTGCGCCGCCCAGTCGGCCTGCAACCGGTCCGCCGGCATACCCCAGACCTTCTCGGTGTACGTCTTGAAGAAGATCGAGTACAGCCGCCAGCCGAACCGGGCCGATACCCAGCCCTCGAAGTGCGACTGGTCCGGTGGTGGCCGCAGCCGGGCGCGGGCGTACGAGCCGAGGCAGCGGACGGCCTCGGGCAGACCCAGGTTGCGTAGCGCGTTCATGGCGCTGAGCGGGTAGTTGAACAGGGCGCCCCGGTAGAAGATGCGGCTCATCCGGGGCCGGGTCAGGAAGTCCTCGTCCGGCAGGATCTCGTGCCAGAACGCCTCCACCCGCGCCACCTTGGTGAAGAACCGGTGCCCGCCGATGTCGAACCGCCACCCGTCGCGCTCCACGGTCCGACTGATTCCGCCGACCACCTCGTCGGCCTCGAACACCTGAACCGACCGGCCGTGCCGGAGCAACTCGTACGCCGCGGTGAGCCCGGCCGGCCCCGCACCGATGACCACCGTGCCGTTCTGCTCGCTCATGCTGACGCGCTCCCCGCTCACCGCCATGATTGAGGCGCGGTGTCCACCCGTTACGCGCAGAATGTCACACTTAGTGCTAGCTGATCCTCGCTTCGGCGGGGCGCGCGGTGGCGTACCACGAGAAGAGCGACCTCCCCGCGCGCCGGCGGACCGGGGAAGCGGGGAAGCGGGGCGGATGGACCGGTGGCGCAGCGGCGCGGCGACGCTGGCCGCGCGGGCGGTCGCGACCGGTCGCGGCGGAGCGCGCCTGGCCTGCCGGGTGCCGGCGCCCTGGCGGTACGTCATCGGCCTGTTCCTCGGCGCGAAGTTGCTGCTCACAGTGCTTGGGCTCCTGGTCCTGCACGCCTGGGACGGCGTCCCCGGGGCCCCGCCGCCGGACGAGGCGTTGATGTGGGCGCAGCAGCGGGACATCTCCGGGCACCGGTGGATCTCTTTCTGGTTTGCCTGGGACTCGATGCTGTACCTGCGGCTGAGCACCCTGCCCCTGACCGGGCCGTGGGTGGACTTCGGCTTTCCCCTGCTGTACCCGTTCCTGGCCCGGCCGGTCGGCGTGCTGCTCGGCGGCGACACCGCACTGGCCCTGTTGCTGATCAGCAACGTCGCGTTCCTGCTGGCGCTCTGGTATGGCCACCGGCTGGCGGAGCTGCTGCTCGGCGACGCGTACGCCGCCCGCCGGTTCATCCGGTACCTGGTGCTGCTGCCGACCGCGTTCCTGTTCCAGGCCGCGCTGACCGAGTCGCTCTTCGTCTGCCTCGTACTGGCCACCTTCTACTACGCCGAGCGACGCCGGTGGCTGCTGGTCGGCGTGATCGGCTACTTCCTGGCGATGAGCCGTTCCGTCGGCCTGCTCGTGGCGCTGCCACTGGCCCTGGTGCTGCTCCGGCAGCACGACTGGCGGCTCGGGCCGCGCGCCCTGCTCGGCTACCTCCGGATCGGCTGGCCCTTGCTGCTGTTACCCGCCGGCTGGTTCACCTTCATGGCGTACTGCCGGTGGCGGGGCGGGGACTGGTTCGCCTACCAGCACGCCCAGGAGATCGGATGGGGAATCGAGGTGCAGAACCCCATCTCGGTGCTGCTCGACGGGTTGACCGGGGAGCCGCGCGACGCCGCCCGGGTGTGGTTCGCCGTGGCCGTCCTCGCCGTGCTGGTCGTCGGTTTCCGACGCCGGGAACTGGCCTACCTGGTGTACGGCGTCCTCATGGTGCTGGTGCCGCTGTCGATGGGCCCGCCGGTGTACAAGAGCCTGCTGCGCTATCTGCTCGCCGCCTTCCCGGTGGCGCTGGTGCTGGCCCGCTGGGCCCGCCGTACCAGCGTGGACGTGTGGCTGACCGCGACGCTCGCGGTGGTGCAGGGCGTGCTGTTCGTGCTGTGGCTCAGCTATTGGACCCACATGATCATTTGATTGGGGCGGCCGGCGGCCGGGCAGGATAGGCGGATGACCGAGCCACGGGTACGCCT
Organism: Micromonospora sp. NPDC047756; assembly: GCF_055587245.1. Classification (NCBI taxonomy): domain Bacteria; kingdom Bacillati; phylum Actinomycetota; class Actinomycetes; order Micromonosporales; family Micromonosporaceae; genus Micromonospora; species Micromonospora sp. NPDC047756. The sequence goes on along the minus strand of NZ_JBVJGQ010000006.1, from coordinate 616,871 downwards.
CGACGACCTGGGCGCCTGGCTGCTCAAGGGCAACGCGGACCTGGTCGACCTCACCGCCCGCTTCGCCCGGAAGCCACTGGTGACGAGCTGGTGCGTGCGTCCCGGCTACCGGGCGCGGTTGATGTGTGCCGGGCAGCCGGTGGTCTTCTGGGCCAGCGGCAGCCGGAGCCGACTGCCGTACGGGGTATGGGGCATCGGGCGGGTCACCGGGGCCGCCGAACCAGGCGCACCGGGGCAGCCGTGGTCGGTACCGCTGGATCTGCCCATCCTCGCCGAACAGGACCGCATCTCCCGGCTGCTGTTGCGCGCCGACGACCGGCTCGCCGCCCTGGAGGTGTTCCGTCAGCCGCAGGCCGCCAATCCCTCGTACCTGACCGTGGCCCAGTTCGCCGCGCTGCGGACCCATCTGCCCGGGTGAGCGCTGCGGCCTATCTGCCGGGGTGAGCGCGGCGGGCCTATCGGCACGCCGGGGCCCACCTGCCGGGTGAGCGCGCCGGGGTCCACCTGTCGGGGTGAGCGCGCCGGGGTCCACCTGCCCGGGGTGAGCGCTCCGGGGTCCACCTGCCCGGGTGAGCGCGGAGGGCGGCCGTGCCTCGGTCGGGGTGGCTGTGCGAGCCTGCTACCGGCGTGAGAAGCGTACTGAGTGGAGGCCCGGTGTTCGCCCTGCCGTTGACCGAGGACGTCGAGCTGCGCCCGCTGAACCCGTGGCGGGCCGAGGAGTTCCTCGCCCACCTCGATCGGGCCCGCGAGCACATCCGACCCTGGGTGTCGCCGTCCTTCGTCGCCACCGACCTGCCGTCGGCCCGTGCGGTGTTGCAGCGCTACGCCGACCGCTGGGCCAGCGACAGCGGTGGCATCTGGGGGCTGTGGTGGCGGGGCACCCTCGTCGGTGGGGTCATGTTCGTGTCGTTCGACGTGAGCCAAGGCGTCTGCGAGGTCGGTTGCTGGGTGGAGCCGGCGGCGCAGGGCAGGGGCTTGGTCGCCCCGGCGGTGCGCCGGATCGTCGACTGGGCGGTGCACGAGCGCGGCATCCAACGGGTGGAGTGGCGTACCAACGCCGCCAACATCCGCAGCAAGGCCCTCGCCGACCGGCTCGGCCTGCGCCTCGATGGCACGTTGCGCCAGGTCATCCCGGGTCGGCACGGTCGGATCGACATCGAAATCTGGTCGGTGCTGGCGGACGAGTGGTCTGCCCGCCACGTACCGTCCACTGACGAGCGCGAATAGTTGTCATACCCGCGCGGCACCATGCATCCATGGCCGTCCCCGCGCTCACCCCTCATTCCGACCCGCCGCGTTCCGTGCCGCTGCGTGAGGCGCGCACCCGGTTCAGCCAGCTCGTCGCGCTGGCTGAGCTGACCGACGCGGTCACCGTCGTGACCCGCGACGGCGATCCCCGCCCGGTCGCCGCGATCGTCCCCGCCGCAGCCGCCCGCAGTGCCGCCCAGGCCCGCGCCGACGCCGACCGGCTCTCGACGGTCACCGCCGGCTGGGCCCGCCGCCTCGAGGAGCAGCACCGACGCAGCACACAGCGGCACGCCGCCGAGCTGGGCGCGGTCCGCGCGGCGCTGGCCGAGGTGTGGGCCGAGCTGGACAGCCGCGTCGTCCCGGGCAGCGACCCGAGGTTGGCCCGGCTGCGCGCCGCGCATGCCGATCTGCTCGCCGACTGAGTCGTGTTCGTGTGCGGGCGGCGTCGGCCGTGCCCGCTTCAGTGGGTGCTGCGCCTCCTGCTGACCGACTGACTCACGTTCGTGCCGGTGCGGTGTTGGCGGCACCCGCTGAGGCGGGTGCGGCGCCGGGTGTGCGGTGGTGTCGTGTCGGCTGACGGGTTCCGCGTTGGCGGGGCACGCCAGTCGGCGTCCAGGCGATCCGGCGGTCGGCGTGGCACGGTCGGCGTGGCACGGGCGGCGACGGGCGCGCCGGCCGGGTCCACCCGGAGAGCTGTGGCCGACGCCGGTTCAGCCGGTGGCCGGGTACGCGTGGGTCTCGGTCGCCTTGACCGCCGCGCGGACCCGTTGGCCGGAGATCAGCCGTAACTGGGCGGCGGCCGGCGTGACGTCGGCGGCCACCCCTGTGCTGCCCCACGACGCCTGCGGCTTCCCTAAGGGAGCCCGCAAGATCGTGCTCGAACCAGGAAGTAGTGGTGTCGGCGAGCTATGAGGCCACTACATCCTGGTTCGAGCACGATCTTGGTGTGGAACGCAGCGTGAGTCGCGGGTACCCCACAACCCCGTTCCCCCTGCCGATCGGGCAGGTGTCCGGGGTCAAGATCCGCGCAATGTCAGGGATGTTGCTGCCTCGCGCGTGTCGGAGGCAGCAACATCCGCGAAGTTGCGCGGATCTTGGCTGCGGGCTGCGGGCTGCGGGCTGCGGGCTGCGGGCTGTGGGCTGTGGTGCGTGTGGAGTTCGGGGTGCGGTGCGGGGTTGGGGTGCGGCGCGGTGTGGGGTTCGGATTGCGGTGCGGTGCGGCGTGGGTTCGGGGTGCGGCGCGGCTATGGAGTTTGGGGCGCGGGTGTGGGGTGCGGGGTGCGGAGGAGTGCAGGGGTGCAGGGGTGCGGGTGTGCGGCGGGCGGGCTTGGGTGAGCCCGCCCGCCGCGACGGTCAGCAGTTGCGGAGTTCGGGGGACTGGTTGAGCAGTTGGCCACGGGTCGACACGAAGCGGCGGTAGCGCTCGCCGTCAACGGCCGTTGGGCGGAACGCGGCGACGCGGTGGCAGTTCTGGAAGGCCAGGCGTACGCCGAAGTGTCGTTCCAGGCCAACGCGGATGGCGTCGCTGGCCAGCGCGCGGAGCAGTTGACCCCGGTCGGCGTCGGTGGGCGGCGCAATGACGTTGTCGGCCAGGTCGTCGTTGCCGGCCTCCAGTTCGGCGACGACCCGGCTGACGGTGGCCCAGGCGTACGGCAGCGAGTCACGGACGCAGGCGATGAACGCCTCATCGTCGACCGGGCCGCGTTCGGCGGCGTCGAGCAGTGCGGGCGGGACAGTGAGAGACATGGTTCTCCTCCGCTACAGTTAATGATTACCGTTTCCAATAACGGCGTCGACTGAGCAGACCACGTCTCTTGGACGACGTCAACGATGTCCCCGCGCGCCACGCCGCAACCCACCCGCAGAACGGGCCGACGGCACCCACGGCGACGCCGACACCACACCCACGCCGACACCACACCCACGCCGACACCACACCCACACCGACGCCGACGCCGACACCCACGCGGAGCGGGACGAGCGGCGGCGTCAGGGCCGGCGGGGGTGGCCCTTGAGGTGCCGGCCCAGTTCGCGGGCGATCTCCCGGTTGGCGTCGCGCTCGGCCAGTGTCTGCCGCTTGTCGTAGGAGCGCTTGCCCTTGGCGAGGGCCAGTTCGACCTTGGCGAAGCCGTTCTCGAAGTACATCGACAGCGGTACGAGGGTCACCCCGCCCTCGCGGACCTTGTCCAGGATCCGGTCGATCTCGGCGCGGTGCAGCAGCAGCTTGCGGTTGCGGCGCGGGGCGTGGTTGGTCCACGTGCCGTAGGCGTACTCGGCGATGTGCAGGCCGTACAGCACGATCTCGCCGTCGCGCTCGTGCGCGAACGCGTCCACCAGCGAGGCCCGCCCCTCGCGCAGGGACTTGACCTCGGTGCCGACCAGCACGATGCCCGCCTCGTACGTGCGCAGCACGGTGTACTCGTGCCGGGCCTTCTTGTTGGAGGCGATCAACCGGCGGGTGGGTGGCTTGGACGGGGTCACCAGGCGACGATATCCGGCCGGCTCAGTCACGTGCCGGGCGCGCGGGGCGTAGTCGCGAGGTGAGGTCCCGTACCGCGTCCCCGAACGCCTCCTGCGACTCGCACGGCCAGTGCCCGAGGATCGGCGGGGGAACGCTGTCGCTCGGGGCCGGCACCACGTCCTGCGGGTCGGTCAACCGCCGGTCCACCGTCGCCGGCGGGCCGGTCAGCGTCTCGGCCTCCCCGGGACGGTGGGAGGCGAAGATCCAACCGCCGATCGGGTCGGTGTCGCGCCACAGGTTGATCCAGCGCCAGCCGACCCGTTCGCCGATCTCCCGCAGCGCCGGGTCGTCGGCGTACGCGGGGAAGAGCCGGGAGTAGAGCCGGCCCAGCGGTGAGCCGTAGGTCAGCAGGGCGACCCGGTCGGTGATCCGGGTCGGCAGTTGCAGAACCGCGGCGGCGAGCAGCACCGAGCCGTGGCTGTGCCCGGCCAGCAGCACACCCTGCCCCTGTTCCACCAGGTAGGTGATCCGCTTGGCCAACTCCGGCACGGCCCGCTCGGCGTAGCAGGGCGGCGCGAACGGGTGTGCCGCCCGGGGCCAGAAGGTGCCCAGATCCCAGAGCACCCCCACGTACCGACGGAACTGCGGCGTCCGGTAGGCGAAGATGCCGCCTACCACCAGGCCGAGCAGGATCGCGGCGATCACGTAGCTACCCGATCCGATCAGGAAGTTGACCATGCCTTCCGGCACTCCGACGTAGCGCTGCGCCACGTCCCCGGGTAGGAGTTGGAGCAGGCCGAGCAGGCTGGTGGCCAGGCCGAGCGCCGCCAGGCCGGCGTACACCACCGAGAGCGGTTCCAGTCGTTCGGTGAAGCGGGCGCGGGCCACCGCCTGCTCGACCCGCCGCAGCCGGTCCGCCGCGTGCGGCGGCGCGTCCGGGAAGTCGGCGGCCACGATGGCCCGCGCGGCCCGCCGCCGCCCGCGCCGGGTCATCCTGGTGACCAGGCCGGCCACCAGCAGTGCGGTCACCACGGCCAGGAAAAACCCGAAGATCGCCCATTTGTACGCCAGCGGAGGGCTGGTCTCCAGGCCGTCCGCGGTCGTCCCGTTGCGGTCGAGCAGGTCCGCCACCCGGTAGACCAGCTCGGCCGAGAACGCCACGGCGAGCCCGGCCGAGATCGTCATGAAGACCGGCGCTCCCAACGCGCGGATGGGTGACCTGCGCTGCCCGCCACCCCGCCGCCAGATCACCAGCACGGCGAGCGCGACCACCAGCACGGTCTGGCTGACGAACAGCCAGGCCACGATCGCGCTGTAGCCGGGCAGCACGCCGCCCTGCGGCCACGGTGCCGGGCTGATGACGATGTGCACGATCACCAGCATCGTCAGTCCGCAGGCGATGGTGCGCAGCCCGCGGAAGACCCCGTCCACCCGGGGCGACGGGTCGGTGCGGTCGATGCTCCGCACCACCGTGACCAGGACCAGGCAGCTCAGCAGTACCGCCCCGGTGGCGGTCAGCAGGATCACCATCACCCAGGAGGAGTGCTGGCTGGCTCGCGCGGTCAGCAGGCTGCCGCTGAGCGTGCCGAACGCCGCCGCGACGTGGACCGAGCGCAACCGACCCACGAGCGGCTCACCGTCCCACTGGCCGACGGCGCTCAACCGGTGTTTCGAGGTCGTCGTCGACGGCGTCCGGAACGCGTCGAAGGAATGGCCCGGGCGGGCGCCCAACCACCAGACGAGCCCGATGGCGGCGACCGGCACGAGCGCCAGGACACCCAGGCGCAGCCCGGTCGGGCGCCCGCCCAGCCAGGACAGCCAGGTCCGACCGGCCATGCACGACGGGGTGCCCATGCAGCGCCACGCGATCAGGTCCAGCGCCGCCCCGACGATGGAGAGCACGTAGAGCATGGTGAGGGTGAGGGCGAGCACCCGGCACAGCCCCATGAAGCCGCGCGTCGAGACGGTGTTCGCGGGCCGCATCCACAGGGCCACGTTGCAGAGCATGAACGGCAGCAGGAAGACCAGCGACAGGGTCCGCACGGCGGTGCCGGAGGGCAGGTCACCCCAGCGGTACGCCTCCAGCGTCACCCCGTCCGTACCGGTCGAGTCCGGATATCCGGGGCGCGGTCGGTAGAAACCTCCGCTGCGGTCGCCGGCTACCTGGTACACGTGCGGCCGGTCCAACACCTGGTCCGCGCCCGCGCCGGAGACACCGTGCACCCGCAGCTCCACGATCCCGCCCGACGTCGGCGGTCCGGTCGGTGTCGCGTCGGCCATGGGCCCCCCGAGGTGTGCGCGGCAACCGGGCGGGTCGTCGATGTCCGGCCACCCGCGCGGCGTCGCGGCTTACCCGCCTGCGGGGCGGTCAACCGTGGGCCGGGCCTCGGCGATGGTGCGGTCGACCGTCGACAGGTGGTTTCATGGCGCCATGGCGAACCCGGTGATCCTGACCGTCGACGACGACCCCGTGGTGTCCCGGGCGGTGGCCCGGGACATCCGGCGCCGCTACGGCGACCGCTACCGGGTGTTGCGGGCGTCCTCCGGGCCGGAGGCGCTCGACGCGCTCCGCGAGGTCAAACTGCGCGGCGAGCAGGTGGCGCTGCTGCTGGCCGACCACCGGATGCCGGAGATGACCGGCGTCGAGTTCCTGGAAGCGGCCATGGACATCTTCCCGGCGGCCCGCCGGGTGCTGCTCACCGCGTACGCGGACACCGACGCCGCGATCGAGGCCATCAACGTGGTCGACCTGGACCACTACCTGCTCAAACCCTGGCATCCGCCGGAGGAGAAGCTGTACCCGGTGGTCGATGGGCTGCTGGAGGCGTGGGCGGTCACCCCGGACGCGGCCAGCGCGGAGATCCGGGTCGTCGGGCACCGCTGGTCGGCGCCGTCGTTCAAGGTCCGCGACTTCCTGGCCCGCAACCTGGTGCCGTACCGGTGGCTGTTGTCCGACGACCCGGAGGGGGTCCGGTTGCTCGACGCGGCCGGGGCCACCGAGGAGGACGTGCCGCTGGTGGTGACGCCGGAGGGCAAGGCGCTTGTCGCTCCGAGCGAGGCCGAGTTGGCCGCGCTGGCCGGGCTGACGGTGGTGCCGGCGTGTGACTTCTACGACCTGGTGGTGATCGGCGGCGGCCCCGCCGGTCTCGGTTCGGCGGTGTACGGCGCGTCGGAGGGGCTGCGCACCGTGCTCGTGGAGCGACGGGCGACCGGCGGTCAGGCCGGGCAGAGCAGCCGCATCGAGAACTACCTGGGCTTCCCGGACGGTGTCTCCGGCGCGCAGTTGACCGATCGGGCCCGACGGCAGGCGGTCAAGTTCGGCGCGGAGCTGCTCAGCGCGCGGGAGGTCGTCGGGCTCAGCGAGGCCGGCGGTGCCCGGCTGCTGCGCTTCGGTGACGGCACCGAGATCGCGGCGCACACCGTGGTGCTGGCCACCGGCGTGTCGTACCGGGTGCTCGACGCCCCTGGGTTGGCCGACTTCACCGGGCGGGGAGTGTTCTACGGCGCCGCCGCCACCGAGGCGCCGAGCTGCGTCGAGCAGGACGTCTACATCGTCGGCGGGGCCAACTCCGCCGGCCAGGCGGCGGTCCACTTCTCCCGGTACGCGTCGAGGGTGCACCTGCTCATCCGTGGCGCGGACCTGACCGCGTCGATGTCGCGTTACCTGATCGACCAGCTGGAACGGATCGACCGGATCACCGTGCACCCGCACACCGCGGTGGTCGGCGGGGCGGGGGAGGACCACCTGGAACGGCTCACCCTGTGCGACACCCGCACCGGGGAGGCCCGCTCGGTCGACACCTCCTGGCTGTTCATCTTCATCGGCGCGGAGCCCCGCACCGACTGGCTGGACGGGGTGCTGGTCCGCGACGACCGTGGTTTCATCGTGACCGGTCCGGATCTGCTGGCCGGGGGGCGGCGGCCGGCCGGTTGGTCGTTGTCGCGCGACCCGTACCACCTGGAGACCAGTGTGCCGGGCGTGTTCGCCGCCGGGGACGTGCGGGCCGAGTCGGTCAAGCGGGTCGCCTCGGCCGTCGGCGAGGGCGCGATGGCGGTGTCGCTGGTGCACCGCTACCTGGAAGCCCAATGAGCGCGAGGAGTGAGCCGGGTTTGCGAGCCCCGCAGTCGCGAACGAAGGTGGCCCAGTGAGTGGGCTTCCGCGAGCGAAGGAGTTCCAGTGACGACCGAGTCGGACCGGCTGACACCGGCGCAGTTGCGCACCCTGTTCCTGTTCGAGGCGCTCGACGACGGGCAACTCGACTGGCTGGCCGAGCACGGCCGGGTCGAGCAGCGTGCCGGTGGCACCCTCGTGTACGGCGAAGGTGAGCCGGCGACCTGCTTCTTCGTGCTGGTGCGCGGCGCGGTGGCGTTGAGTCGCCTGGTGCGCGGCGACGATGTCGAGGTCAGCCGGACCGAGCAGCGTGGGGTGTACGGCGGGGCCACTCAGGCGTACCTGGGTGACCAGGTCGAGCAGATCTACCGCAACAGCCTGCGGGCGGTGACCGACGCGGAGTTCTTCGTGCTGCCGGCGGAGGACTTCGCGTACGCCCTGCGGTCCTGGTTTCCGATGCCCATGCACCTGTTGGAGGGGCTGTTCTTCGGGATGCGGGACAGCCAGGCGATCGTCGGTGAGCGGGAGCGGTTGCTGGCTCTCGGTTCGCTCTCGGCGGGGCTGACCCACGAGCTGAACAACCCGGCTGCGGCGGCGGTGCGGGCCACGTCGGTGCTGCGGGACCGGGTGGCCGGGATGCGGCACAAGCTCGCCATGATCGCCGACGGGCGGCTCGACGGAAGTGCCCTGCACGGCCTGGTCGCGTTGCAGGAGGAGGCGGTCGCCCGGGTGGCCACCGCGCCGAAGTTGACCCCGATGGCCACGGCCGACGCCGAGGACACCCTCACCGACTGGTTGGAGGATCATGGCGTCGGCGGGGCCTGGGACCTGGCGCCGATCCTGGTCGGCGGTGGGCTCGACGCGGCCTGGTTGGCGCGGGTGAAGGCCGCGGTCGGTGCCGCGGACCTGGAGGCGGCGGTGCGCTGGCTCACCTACACCGTCGACACCGAGTTGCTGATGCGCGAGATCGGCGACGCTGTCACCCGGATCTCCGGGCTGGTGGACGCCGCCAAGCAGTATTCGCAGCTGGACCGCGCGCCGCACCGGGTGGTGGACGTGCACGACCTGCTCGACGCGACGCTGGTGATGTTCAAGGGCAAGATTCCCGTCGAGGTCAAACTGGTCCGCGAGTACGACCGGAGTCTCCCACCGGTCCCGGCGTACGCGGCCGAGCTGAATCAGGTGTGGACCAACCTGATCGACAACGCGTTGGGCGCGATGGGGGAGAAGGGTGTGCTGACCGTCCGCACCGGACGGATCGGTGAGCTGTTGGCGGTGGAGATCACCGACACCGGGCCGGGCATCCCGCCGGAGGTGCGTCCGCGCATCTTCGAGCCGTTCTTCACCACCAAGCCGGTCGGCGCGGGCACCGGTCTGGGGCTGGACATCTCGTACCGGATCGTGGTGCACAAACACCACGGCGACATCCGGGTGGAGACCGAGCCGGGCCGTACCACCTTCCGGGTCCTGCTGCCGATCACGGACGAGCCCCGCGACGCGCCGACTACCTAGAGACAGTAGGCGGTCGCGGGCAGTAGTCTCGGGCGGCGTTCGTGATCCCCGCCCCGAGGAGGGTCCGTGGAGTCGATGGCCCGCCAGCGCACCGCTGCTGAGGACGACGACCAGCCGACCGAGCCGCCCGGCGACAGCTCGGTGCTGCCGGAGCTGGAGGATCGGGACTGGCTGCACCACGCGCAGGAGTTCGCACACACCAGCTTCTGGGCGGTGGCCCGCCGACTGCCTCGACTGGTCCGGGAAGCCGTCGGCCTGGCCTGGTCCACGAACCAGCGCGACACCGTCGCCTCCATCGGCCTGAACATCGCCGCCGGGGTGATGACCACGTTCGGCCTGCTGGCCACGACGAGCGTGCTGCGGGAGTTGTTCGCCGCCGGCCCCACCCCGGACCGGGTGCGTTCGGCCCTGCCGGCGCTGATCGTGGCCGCGGCGGCGGTGTCGGCGCGCGGCGGCCTGACCATCGCCGCCGGTTGGGCCCAGGCCCGGCTGACCCCCCAGATCAACTACCAGGTGGAGTTACGCCTGTTCGAGGCCACCACGGCGGTGGACCTGGCCGCGTTCGACGACGCCGGCTTCGCCGAGGAGATGGACCGCGCCCGCGACCGGGGGATGGGCGAGGCGGCGTGGATCGTCGACCACACGGTCAACCTGGTCACCGGCGTGGTCGGCATGCTCGCCACCGCCGTGGCGGTGACCGTCATCCAGCCACTGCTGCTGCCCTGCCTGTTGCTGGCGGCGGTGCCCCAGGCGATCACGGCGGTGCGGATGGCCCGCCGGGAGTATCTGGCGATGCTGGCGCGGATCACCCGCCGGCGGCGGATGTGGATGCTCGCCCACCTGATGGCCAACCGGCACACCGCCGCCGAGGTGCGCGCCTACCAGATGCGCGACTTCCTGCTGGCCGAGTACCGCGGCGTGATGGCCGTCGAGACCCGTGCCCAGTTGCGGCTGGTCCGCTCGCAGACCGGCACCCGGGTGGCCGGTGCCACGGTGGCGGGGCTGGCCACGTTCGGCGTGTACGCGGTGCTCGGCGGCCTGCTGCTGACCGGGATGGTCGCCCTCGCCGCCGCGGCGACCGCCCTGCTCGCCCTGCAGTCGGCGCGGACCAGCCTGGGCGTCGCGGTCGTCGCCACGAACTCCCTGTACGAGGACGCCCTCTACTACCAGGACTATCGCGATTTCCTGGCCCGCGCGCGGGGCCGGGTGCCCGTCGGCGGTGACCGGGTGGCCGACGGTGTCGACGTGATCGAGGTGGACGAGGTGAGCCTGCGCTACCCCGACACCGACGCGCCGGCGGTGGACCGGGTCAGCCTCACCATCCGGCGCGGTGAGGTGGTCGCGCTGGTCGGCGAGAACGGCTCCGGCAAGACGACCCTGGCCAAGCTGATCGCGGGGCTCTACCAGCCGACCGGCGGCACGATCCGTTGGGACGATGTCGACACCGCCGAGTTGGACCCGCGCGCTCTCGGCGCCCAGGTGGCGGTGATGACGCAGGAGTGGTGGAAGTTCCCGTTCACCGCTGGGCAGAACATCCGCGTCGGGCGGCACGACCGCGCCCCGGACCGGCCCGGACCCACCGTGCGGGAGGCGGCCAGCGCGGCCGCCGCGCACGACATGATCGTCGGCCTGCCGCACGGCTACGACACCCTGCTGGACAGGGAGTTCAAGGACGGCCACGAGTTGTCCGGCGGGCAGTGGCAGCGGCTGGTCGCCGCCCGGGGCCTCTACCGGGACGCGGCCCTGCTGATCTGCGACGAACCGTCGGCGGCCCTGGACGCCCGCGCCGAACACGCGCTGTTCCAACACCTGCGCCGCCACCCCGACCGGGCCGTCGTGCTGATCACCCACCGACTGGCCAATGTCCGCCACGCCGACCGGATCTTCGTGCTGGAGCGGGGCCGCCTTGTCCAGCAGGGCAGTCACGACGAGCTCATGGTGGCCGGCGGGCTCTACCGGGAGCTGTTCGAGCTCCAGGCCAGCGGTTACCTGACCGGCACCGACGAGGCCCACGCTCGCTGACTGCCGAGCGCGATCTTGCCGAGCCGGGGCGGGTCAGGCGCTGGGGTCAGGTGGGATAGCGGCGGCAAGGAACTCCGCCAGCACCCGCGTGTGGGTGGAGAACGCCAGCTCGACCGGGTCGGTGAGCACCAGCCACTCGGTCGCCTCCTCGGTCGGCGCCGACGGCGGCAGGTCCTCGGCCGCCCGCTCGGGCAGCACTCCGAAGACCATCATCGTGCCGCCCGTCGGTGAGCCGTGCACCGCGAACAGGCGGGCGTCCCCGGCCGCCGCGATCAGGCCGGTCTCCTCTCGCAGCTCTCGCACGAGCGCGTCGGACCACTCCTCGCCGTACTCGATGAAGCCGCCGGGCAGCGCGAGCAGGCCGCGGGCGGGTTCGATGTCCCGGCGGACCACCACCACTCCCCGGCCCTCGGCGGTGCGGACCGGCAGCACCGCGACCGCCACCGGCAGGGGGTTGCGCCAGACGGTCTCGCCGCAGACCGCGCAGACTCGGGGCCATCCGACGGCCGGCGGGTAGGCGGCGCCGCAGTAGGAGCAGTGCGAGTACGGCGTGCCGGTCATGCCGCAGCACGTTACTCCGATCCCCGCTCCGGCTGCCCGCGCCGCCGCCTCGTCGCAGGCTCAGTTCGCCCGCGCCGCCGCCTCCCCGCGCTCGGCCCGCCGCCTCGTCACACGCTCAGGCGGCCGGGTCGCCCGTGTAGAAGGCGGTGGTGCGTTCGGCGGCGGCCTTCGCCTCGTCGGCGTCGGTGCCGGCGGCGATGCTCGCTTCGCACCACAGGTGACTGCTCAGCTCCATGGCCCGTCGTCCTTCGGCGGAGGCGGTCCATTCGGCGCCCTGTTCCGGGGTGATCCCGCTGCCGTCGCCGGCCAGGTGCGAGGCGAGGCCGAGCAGCCCGAGGTCCCAGCCGACGCCGACCGCGCCCGGCCCGAACTGGGCCCACCGGTCCTGGTCGACGTGCGCGATGTGGTCCAGGTCGAGGCGGGCCCGCTCGTCGCCGACCGGGGTGACCCGCACCTCGATCCAGCTCACCTCGTCGCCCATCTCCCAGGTGGCGGTGAAGCGGTGCGGCGGCTCGCAGCTCTCGACGGTGCCGTGGGCGTTGCCCTGGAGCTGGTACGTGCCGCCCAGCCGCAGGTCGCCGGAGATCGGCAGGAACCAGCGCGGGATGCGCTCGGCGCTGGTGCAGGCGTCCCACAGATCCTCGGCCGTCGCCTGGTAGGTCTGGCTGATCGTGGTGACCCGCGCCTCACCGGCTTCCAGGGTGCGGCTGCCGACCTTGCGCTGGACGGCGTTGATCTGCTCGGTGGCGTCGAACATCAGGTGTTCCTCTCGTCGGGTGGGTCGGCGGGGCCGCGCAGCCGACGCTCGCGTCGGCCCCGGGCCAGCTCGGTGGCGAGTGCCGCCAAAGGTGGGGTCCAGAACCGGCGGAAGTGCTCCAGCCAGCCGTCGACCTCGCGCAGTGGGCGGGGGTCGACCGCGTAGAGCCGCCGGGTGCCTTCCGGCCGCACGGTGGCGAAGCCGTTGTCGCGCAACACCTTGAGGTGCTGGGACACGGCGGGCTGGGAGATGCCGAACTCCTCGCGGATGACCGTGCTGACCGCGCCGGCGGTCTGCTCGCCGGCGGCGAGCAGTTCCAGGATGCGGCGCCGGACCGGATCGCCCAGCACGTCGAAGGCGTGCACGACGACAGTTGTATCACTGACGGCTTATTTAAGCCAGTTGTGATGCTCCGATGAGCTTGTCCAGCCGGATCGGCAGCTCCCGGATCCGTACGCCGGTCGCGTGGTGCACCGCGTTGGCGACCGCCGCGGCGGCGCCGACGATGCCGATCTCGCCGATGCCCTTCACCCCGGCCGGGTTCAGCTCGTCGTCGTGCTCGTCGAGCCAGTACGCCTCGATCGACTCGACGTCCGCGCAGCCGGTGATGTGGTAGGTGGCCAGGTCGTGGTTGACCCAGTCGCCGTAGCGCTCGTCGAGCAGGCCCTCCTCGTGCAGCGCCATCGACAGCCCCATCGTCATGCCGCCGATGAGCTGACTGCGGGCCGTCGTCGGGTTCACCACCCGCCCCGCCGCGAACACCCCGAGCATCCGGTTCAGCCGTACCTCGCCGGTGTCCGCGTCGACCCGCACCTCGACGAACTGCGCCCCGTAGGCGTACCGGGGCAGCGCGGGCTGCTCACCCACCTCCTCGGTGGTGTCCGCCTCGGCGGTCACCTCGTCGGTTGGCGGCCCGCCGTCGCGCAGCTTCTCGCGCAGCGCCTGCGCCGCGCGAATCACCGCCCAGCTCCAGCTGGCGGTCCCCATCGAGCCGCCGGCCAGCGGTGCCGTCGGCAGCGCGGTGTCACCGATGCGGATCTCCACCCGTTCCGGCGGCACTGCGAGGGCGTCGGCGGCCACCTGCCAGATCGCCGTCCGGGCGCCGGTGCCGATGTCGGTCGCGTTGATCTGGACCAGGAAGCTCCCGTCGGGCCGAGCGGTGATCGTCGCCGAGGAAGGTCGGGCCCGCGCCGGGTAGCTCGATCCGGCCACCCCCGTCCCGATCAGCCACCGTCCCTCGCGTCGCGACCGGGGCGACGGGTCACGGCCGGCCCAGCCGAACCGCTCCGCGCCCTCGCGCAGGCAGCCCACCAGGTTGCGGCTGGTGAACGGGCGTCCCTGGTCGGGGTCGACCGAGGTGTCGTTGCGGATACGCAGCTCCACCGGGTCGATGCCGACGGCGATGGCCAGCTCGTCCACGGCGGACTCCAGGGCGTACGCGCCGGGGCACTCGCCCGGGGCGCGCATCCAGAACGGAGTGGGCACGTCGAGGCGGGCCAGCCGGTGCGTGGTACGGCGGTGCGGCGCGGCGTACATGCTGCGGGTGTAGACGGCGGTCTGCTCGGCGAACTCCCTGATGGTGGAGGTCTGGCTGATCGCGTCGTGGCAGATGGCGGTGAGCCGGCCGTCGGTGTCGGCGGCGAGGCGGACCCGCTGGATGGTGGGGGTGCGGTAGCCGAGCGGCCCGAACAGCTGCTGGCGGGTCAGCGCCAGCTTGACCGGGCGGTCGACGTGCCGGGCGGCGAGGGCGGCCAGCACCACCGACGCCTTTGCGTACCCCTTGCTGCCGAAGCCGCCGCCGACGTGCTCGGCGACGACGCGGATCGACTCCGGCGGCAGCTCGAACAGCTCGGCGAGGGTGGCGCGTACCGGCGTGGCGCCCTGGGTGGAGTCGTGGACCAGGAGCCGCCCGTCGTGCCACTGCGCGATGGTGGCGTGCGGTTCCATCGGGTTGTTGTGGTACGCCGGCGTGCGGTAGGTGACGTCCACCCGCACCGGGGCGGCCGCGTACCCGGCGTCGAAGTCGCCCTCGGCGGTGTCGGTCGGATAGCTGGGGTTCACCTGGTCCGGCTTGTAGAGGCCGGGATGGTCGTCGGTGAGCACGGTGCTGTGCGGGCCGGTGTCGTAGTCGATGCGGACCAGTCGGGCGCCCTCGCGGGCCGCCTCCAGACTGGTGGCCACCACCACGGCGACGTACTGCCCCCGGTAGTGCACAGTCGGGTCCTGCAACAGCCGCAGCTCCGGCTGTGGACCGGGCGCGATCCGGGGCGCGTTGCCGTGATGAACCACTGCCAGCACGCCGGGCGAGGCCAACGCCTGCGTCGTGTCGATCCGGGTGATCCGGCCCCGCACCACTGTCGACGGCACCGCCCAGCCGTAGGTGACCCCGTCCACCGGGTACTCCACCGCGTAGCGGGCCGTGCCGGTGACCTTCGCCGGGCCCTCCAGCCGGGGGTACGCCCGGCCGACCGCCCCGGTGCTCACGACGACGCCAGTTCGGTGAGCGCCCGCACGGTGATGGCCCGGGTCAGTGGCAGCTTGAAGCCGTTGTGCCGGAGCGGGCGCGCCTCGGCCAGCTCCGCGTCGGCGGCCCGCGCCGCCAACTCGGGGCTGAACGGACGTCCGCGCAGCTCCTCCTCGGCCCGGTACGCCCGCCACGGCCGGTGCGCCACCGCCCCGTACGCCAGCCGCACGTCGCGGACCACGTCCCCGTCGAGGTCGAGCACCGCGGCCACCGAGCCGGCGGCGAAGGCGAACGAGGCCCGGTCGCGCACCTTGAGGTACGTCGAGCGGCGCGCGGCCGGCAGTGGTGGCAGCCGGACGGCGGTGATCAGCGTGCCCCGGGCCACCGTGGTCTCCCGTTCCGGGTGGGTGCCGGGGGAGCGGTAGAAGTCGGCGATCGGGATGTCACGGGGGCCGTCGGCCTCGTGCACCTCCACCACCGTGTCGAGGGCGGTCAACGCGACGGCCAGGTCGGACGGGTGGGTGGCCACGCACTGCTCCGACCAGTCCAGCACCGCCAGGTCGCGGTTCTGGCCGTGCAGAGCCGCGCACCCGCTGCCCGGGTCCCGTTTGTTGCACGCCTTGCCGGTGTCCTGGAAGTAGACGCAGCGGGTGCGCTGCAACAGGTTGCCGCCGGTGGTGGCCATGTTGCGCAGCTGTCCGGAGGCGGCGGCGAGCAGGGCGCGGGCCAGCACGGGGTAGTCGCGGCGTACCACCGGGTGGGCCGCGAGGTCGCTGTTGCGGACCGTCGCGCCGATCCGCAGGCCGCCGCCGGGCAGCTCATCGACGGTGTCGAGGGGAAGCCGGGTCACGTCCACCAGCACGTCGGGGCGCTGCACCCCGAGCTTCATGAGGTCCACCAGGTTGGTTCCGCCGCCCAGGTAGGCGGCCTGCGGCTCGGCCGCCAGCACGGCGACCGCCTCGGCCACGTCGGCGGGCCGGTGATAGCGGAACGCCTTCACGACGACGCCGCCGTCTCGCGTACGGCCGCCACGATGTGCGGGTACGCGGCGCACCGGCACAGGTTGCCGGCCATCCGCTCGCGGATCTCCGCGTCGGTCAGCTCGGGGGGCGTGTTCAGGTCGCCGGTGACCGCGCTGGGCCAACCCCGGGAGACCTCGTCGAGCATCCCCCGCGCGGAGCAGAGCTGCCCGGGAGTGCAGTAGCCGCACTGGAAGGCGTCGTGCGCGACGAAGGCGGCCTGCAACGGGGACAGCTCGTCCGGCCCGGCCAGCCCTTCGACGGTCACCACCGACCGGCCGTCCACGGTCACCGCGAAGACCAGGCAGCTCTTCACCCGCCGGCCGTCGAGCAGCACCGTGCACGAGCCGCACTGGCCGTGGTCGCAGCCCTTCTTCGCCCCGGTCAGGTCGAGGTGCTCGCGCAGCGTGTCGAGCAGTGTGGTGCGGTTGTCCACCGTCACCTCGCGGGACGCGCCGTTGACCTCGACCGTCACCCGGGACGAGTGGCGCTCGTCGATCGTCGTCGCGTTCTCCGGTCCGTCCTGCACCGGCCCAGACTAGCTTTGTCGGTATATGTCGGGGCGAATAACGCAAAGACCTTCGTACGGGAGGTGACGACGGTGACCGCTGGTCTGCTGCTGGCCGCCGGCGCCGGGCGGCGCTACGGCCGGCCGAAGGCGCTGGTCGAGCTGGACGGCGAGCCGCTGGTGCGGCGCGGGATCCGGCTGCTCGGCGAGGGCGGCTGCGCACCCGTGCACGTGGTGCTCGGCGCGGGCGCCGATCAGGTGCCCGACCTGCCCGGCGCGGTGCCGGTCCGGCACGATCGCTGGGCGGACGGGCTGGGCTCGTCGCTGTTGCGAGGTCTGGCCTCGCTGCCCGTCGACGTGCCGGCCGCCGTCGTGATCCTCGTCGACCAGCCGCTGCTCAGCCCGGTCGCGGTGCGCCGGGTGCGCGCGGCGCACGACGGCGGCGCTCTCGTCGCTGTCGCCACCTACGCCGGCCGACCCGGGCACCCGATCCTGCTGGGCCGGGAGACGTGGCCGCTGCTGAGCGGGTACGCCGTCGGCGACCGGGGGGCGCGCGACCTGCTGCGCGACCGGCCGGACCTGGTGGCCGAGGTGCCCTGTGACGACGCCGGCTCCCCGGCGGACGTGGACACCCCGGCCGACCTGCGGCGGATCTGAACCGGTGCGGTGCGGGGGGGGGGCCCGGGGGGGGGCCCCCCCCCGGGCCCGCACCACCACCCGAGGAGCGGCACGGCGGGCGGGGGGGGGGGGGGGGTGGGGGGGGGGGGGGGTGGGGGGGCAACGCGCCGGTGGGG
>NZ_JBVJGQ010000006.1:72272-599404 GCF_055587245.1 Micromonospora sp. NPDC047756 | reverse complement strand
GCGGGGGCCCCGGCCCCGCCGCCGCCCCCCCCGGGGCCGGCCCCCCCCCGCCCGCGGGGGGGGGGGGCGGGCCGGGGGGGGGGGGGGGGGGGGCCGGGGGGGCCCCCCCCCCCCCCCCCCCCCACCGCCCCCGTTCAGGCCACCGGCGTCGCGGTGCCGGTGGTGCGGGCGAGCCGCTGGTGCGCGCGGATCACCTCGGCGTAGCGCAGACCGCTGGCCTTCACCGTCCGGCGCTGGGTGGCGTAGTCGACGTGCACCAACCCGAAGCGCTTGTCATAGCCGTACGCCCACTCGAAGTTGTCCAGCAGTGACCAGACGAAGTAGCCGTCCAGGGGAACGCCTCGGGCCACCGCCGACGCGCACGCGGCCAGGTGCTGCTCCAGGTGGTCGGTGCGTTCCTTGTCCTCCACGGTGCCGTCCGGGGTGACCTCGTCCGGCCACGCCGAGCCGCTCTCGGTGACGATGATCCGGCCCGGCCGGTACTCCTCGTGCACGTCGACGAGCAGCCGCTCCAGACCCGCCGGGTACATCTCCCAGCCCATCGCGGTCTCCACCGAGCCGGGCACCGGCACCTGCTTCGCGAACGGCGCCGGACCGGTCGGGTCGTCGACCACCAACTGGCGGAAGTAGTAGTTCACCCCGAGGAAGTCCGTCGGCGTGGCGATCACCGCCAGGTCGTCGCCGCGTACCGGCGGCTCGACCCCGTAGGTGGCGATCATGTCGGCGGGGTAGCCGCGCCCGTGGACCGGGTCCAGCCACCACCGGTTGACGTGCCCGTCGGCCCGGCGGGCCGCCGCGACGTCCTCGGGTCGGTCGGTCGCCGCCTCGATCGGGCTGAGGTTGACGACCAGGCCCACCGAGGCCGGCCGGGCGGCGTTGGCGCGGATCGCCTGGGTGGCCAGGCCGTGCCCGAGCAGCACGTGGTGCGAGGCGTGCACCGCGCGGGTGAGGTCGCGCTCGCCGGGGGCCATGTTGCCCTCCAGGTGCCCGATCCAGCACACGCAGAGCGGCTCGTTCACGGTGCACCAGTCGGCGACGCGGTCGCCGAGGCGGCCGGCGACCACCGCCGCGTAGTCGGCGAACGCCTCGGCGGTGGCCCGCTGCGGCCAACCACCGGCGTCCTGCAGAACCTGAGGCAGATCCCAGTGGTAGAGCGTGACGAACGGTCGGATCCCGTCGGCCAGCAGCGTGTCGACGAGCCGGTCGTAGAAGTCCAGCCCGGCGGCGTTGACCCGCCCGACGCCGTCGGGCATGACCCGGGGCCAGGCCACCGAGAAACGGTACGCGTCCACGCCGAGCCGGCGCAGCAGCGCCACGTCCTCCGGCCACCGGTGGTAGTGGTCGCACGCCACCGCGCCGGTGTCGCCGTTGTCGACCTTGCCGGGGGTCGCCGAGAAGGTGTCCCAGATGGACGGCGCCCGGCCGTCGACGTCGACGGCCCCCTCGATCTGGTACGCCGCCGTGGCGACACCCCAGAGGAAGTCGGGTGGCAGCTTGGACAGGTCGGGCACGGGATGGTTCTCCTCTGGGGTTGGATGACTCACTTGACCGCGCCGGCGGTGAGACCGGCGACGAAATAGCGCTGCAGGGCCAGGAACCCGACGACGACCGGGATGCTGACCACCAGCGAGGCGGCCATGATCTGGTTCCAGTAGACGTTGAACTGGGTGGAGTAGCCCTGCAGGCCGACCGCCAGGGTGCGGCTGCCCTCGTCGGTCATCACCGACGCGAAAAGCACCTCACCCCACGCGGTCATGAACGCGTACACGGTGACCGCGACGACGCCCGGCACGGCGGCCGGCAGGATGACCTGGAACAGGGTGCGCAGCGGACCGGCGCCGTCGACCTGCGCCGCCTCGTCCAGACCCCGGGGGATCGAGTCGAAGTAGCCGACCAGCATCCAGATCGAGAACGGCAGCGAGAAGGTCAGGTACGTGATGACCAGGCCGGTGCGACTGGCGTACAGCTCGATGCCGGTGGCGTTGCCCAGGTTGACGTAGATGAGGAACAGCGGCAGCAGGAACAGGATGCCGGGGAACATCTGCGTGGACAGCACCGTCACCGAGAAGAGGCTCCGGCCGCGGAACCGGTAGCGGCTGACCGCGAACGCGGCGAAGATCGCCACGGCCACCGAGCAGACCGCCGCGATGCTCGACACCACCAGGCTGTTCACCAGGTACCGGGCCAGCGGGACGGTGCTCCACATGTCGACGAACGGTTGCAGGGTGGGCCGGCTGGGCCACCAGGTGAAGCCGTTCTGCACGTCCTGCAACGGCTTCGCCGCCGAGGTGACCATGACGTAGAGCGGAACGAGCACGAAGAGGGTGAGGAAGGTCAGCACGATGCGCCGACCCCAGCGCTCACCGGCGGTCTCACGCATGGTCGCTCCTCCGGCGGTTGGTGATCAGCAGGTACGCGGCCGAGACGACCATCAGGAACAGCAGCAGCGCCACGGACATCGCCGAACCGGAGCCGAAGTCCCAGGTCTTGAAGGAGCTGCGGTAGATGTGGATGGAGATCAGGTCGGCCTGCTCCGGCGCGGAGCCGCCGAAGAGGACGAACGGGGTGTTGAAGTCGTTGAACGTCCACAGGAACAGCACGAGCAGCAACACCAGGTTGACCGGCCGCAGCATCGGCAGGGTGACCGAGCGCAGTCGACGCCAGAACCCGGCGCCGTCGATCGCGGCGGCCTCGTACATCTCGCCGGGCACGTTCTGCAACCCGGCCATCAGGCAGAGGAAGGCGAACGGCCAGTTGCGCCAGACCGACACCACCAGCAGCGACCAGAAACTGTTGTCGCCGATCAGCCAGAACGGCCGATCGTCGAGCAGCCCGAGCTGGTCCACGAGCACGTGGTTGACCAGGCCCGTGTCACGCTGCAGCAGGAAGCTCCAGGTGATCACGGCGGCGTAGACCGGAAGCGCGTACGGGGTGAGGAACAGCGCCCGCAGGATCGCCCGCCCCCGGAACGGCCGTTGCAGCACGACCGCGGCTGAGATGCCGAGCAGCCAGGCGAACCCGACCGAGAGCACGCTGTAGGCCAGGGTGATCCAGAACGAGTGCAGCAGTTCCTTGCCGGCGGCGCTGTTCAGGTCGAGCGTCGCCCGGTAGTTCTCCAACCCGACGAAGGGTGCGGTGGACCAGTCGCGGATGTGGAACTGGGTCAGCTCCAGCAGGCTCATCCAGACCCCGACGACCATGGGGATCACGTGGATGGCGAGTTCCAGCACGATGGCCGGGCCGAGCAGCAGGTACGGCAGAAGTGAGCGGCGGGGGCCGCGGGGCCGGCGGGCGGGCTTGCGCGGCGGTGACCCGGCCCGGGATTCGCGCCGGTCGGCGTCCGGCGCGGTGGTGCTGGTTGCCATCAGGGTCCTCTCGGAGGCGGTGGCCGTGGTCGGGTTCAGCACCCGACCACGGCCACCGGTCACGCCTCGGTCAGCGCATCTTCTGCTGCGCGTCGGTCAGCTTCGCCTTCACCGAGTCCTCGGTGACCGGCTTGCCGCTGGCCGCGTCGGCGAACAGCTCCTTCATCGCGGTGCCGACCAGGGTCTCGAAGGTGCTCTCCTCGGGCACCTGCGGCAGCGGGGCCGCGGTGGTGACCAGGGTCTCCTGGATGGTCTTCTGCTCCGCAGCGGTGAACGCCGGGTCGGAGGCCGCCGTCTTCACGGCCGGCAGCGAGCCGTACGTCTTGTTGAGGATCGTCTGCTCCTCGTCACTGGTCATGAACTTGACGAAGCTCAGCGCGCCGTCCTTGTTCTTGGTGTGCTTGAAGACCGCCATGTTGATCCCGGCGACCATGCTGTTGACCTTCTTGCCGCCGGCCGGCGGGCTGGCCAGGAACGGCACCGGGGCCACCCCGTACGCGTCGGCGGGCATGTTCTGCGTCTTCAGGTTCGACCCGGCGGACTGCCACAGCAGCATGGCGGCCTTGCCGTTGGCGAAGTCGGAGACCGACTGGTTCTGCGCGTACTCCGCGTTGCTCGGGTTGGTGATCTTGTCGGCGGCCATGAAGTCGATGTACCGCTTGATCGCCGACACGTTCTGCGGGGTGTCGAAGGTCGGCTTGCCGGCCGAGTCGAACCACTCGCCGCCGTACTGCTGGCTGAAGGTGAAGGCGTGGTGGGCGTTCTCCGAGGGGTTCGCGCCCTCGACGGCCAGGCCCCACTTGCCGCCGGTGCTCAGCTTCTTGCCGTACTCGACGACCTGCTCCCAGGTGGTCGGCGGAGCGGTGATGCCGGCGTCGGCGAACATCTTCTTGTTGTAGTAGAGGCTGTACGCCATGGAGTAGAGCGGCACGGCGGCCGGCGGCTTGCCGGGTGCGCCGGCGGCGGCGAGCGCAGCGGGCACGATCCGGTCCTTGCCGCCGACGGCCTGCAGGGTGGCGTCGTCGAACTCGACCAGCGCGCCGGTGGCCTGCAACGACGCCGACCAGGTGTTGCCGATGTTCACCACGTCCGGGCCCTTGCCCGAGGTGGCGGCGGCCAGCAGACGGTTGAGCAGGTCCGACCAGGGGACCACCTCGACGGTGACCTTGATCCCGGTCTGCTTCTCGAACTTGTCCAGCTCCGGCTGGAGGGTGGCCTTGTCGGCCTCCAGGCTGGCGCCCTGGTTGCTGGCCCAGTAGGTGAGCGTCTTGGGCGATGCGGCGGAGTCGTCGCCGGAGCCTCCGCAGGCGGTCAGCGATGCGGCCGCCAGTACGGCGGCGGTGAATATCCCGAGGTGTCGTTTCGACACGGGTCAGCCCTTCCGGTGCGTGGTGGGGGTCCGCCGGCCTTCGTCACCGATAGGGGTCGGGTGACGGGGGCCGGCCGCGGACAGGGGTTCGGGGGTGCGCCGTCGGGGTCCGTCGGCGTTTCCCGGGAGTTACATCACGGCTTAATTTATGTCGTCATTAAAGTTGCTGGCTGGTGGGTCGTCAAGCACGAGGCGGTTACAGTCGCCTCGAACGGCCGACGGGAACGAGGTGACGAGTGGAGCTGGCGCGTGCCACCAACCGCAGCGTGCGGTTGCGCAACCGGTCCGCCCTGCTGACCAAGCTCTTCCTGGACGGCCCGCTCACCCGGCAGGACCTGGTGCGCAGCACCGGGCTGAGCCAACCCGCGGTCAGCAACGTCGTGGCCGACATGATCGACGAAGGGCTGGTCGTCGAGGCCGGCGCCGCCGAGTCCGACGGCGGCCGGCCCAGCATGTTGCTGCGGATCGCGCCCCGCTTCGCCTTCGTGATCGGCGTGGACGTCGGCGAGACCCGGGTCCGGGTGGAGCTGTTCGACTTCGCGATGACCCTGCTGGCCAGCATCGAGTACCCGCTCGACCCGGCCCGTACCGAGCCCGACCTGGTGGCCGGGCACGTGCTGGCCGGCATCGACGCGGTCACCGGCCAGGCCGGGGTGACCCCCGGCGACGTGCTCGGCGTCGGCATCGGCGTCTCCGGCGTGGTCGAGCAGGGCGCCGAAGCCGTCGTGCACGCCCAGGCCCTCGGCTGGGACCGGGTGCCGCTGGAGCGGCTGATCGGGGCCGGCACCGACCTGCCGCTGCACATCGACAACGGCGCGAAGACCCTGGGTCAGGCCGAGATGTGGTTCGGTGCCGGCCGGGGCGCCCGGCACGCCGTCTTCGCGCTGGTCGGCTCCGGTGTCGGCGCGTCGGTGGTGACCAACGGCGCTACCTACCGGGGCGCGTCCAGCAGCGCGGGGGAGTGGGGGCACACCACCCTGGTGTACGGCGGTCGGGTCTGCCGGTGCGGCGCGCGCGGTTGTCTGGAGGCGTACGTGGGGGCCGAGGCGATCATCGACCGCTACCGGGAGGCACGCCGCGGTCGACCGGTGCCGGGCGAGGACGAGGAGTCCCAGATCGCCGCGCTGGTCGCCGCCGCCGCGACCTCGGCCACCGCTCGACGGGTCCTGGAGGACACCGCGGGCTACCTCGGTGCCGGGGTGGCGAACCTGATCAACCTGTTCAACCCGGAGCGCGTGGTGCTCGGCGGCTGGGCGGCGATGGCCCTCGGTGACCTGCTGCCGGCCGTGCGGGAGGCCGCCGGTCGGCAGGCGCTGCGCCAGCCGTACGAGCAGGCGTCGATCGAGTTGTGCCGGCTCGGGGTGGACGCGGTGGCGTTGGGCGCGGCAACCCTCCCGATCGCCCGCTTCCTCACCGAGGGTGGCGTCCGACGCTGACGGAGCACGACTCCGCAGGCCGCCGGCAAATTACCCAAAAAGAATCCTCGGGATAAATAACGAAGTTATAGATCGATGTCTTGACGCCGCCGCAATCTCGCCGCAACACTCCTACGAGAGCGCTCTCCTCCCCGCGGCACCGCGTCGGCGGCACCATCCACGGCGTCACGGGCGAGTTCGATCCCATCCGTGCGGCAACCCGTAACCCCCTATCGACAGGCGATGTCATGACATCTCGTGCTACATCAGTACGCCCGCGTCCCCGGGTCGTGCGCCACCTGCTTGTCGGGCTCACTGTGGCCCTGGTCGCGACGCTCACGCCGACCGGAGCCACCGCACCCGCGCAGGCCGCCCCCGTCCTGCTGTCCCAGGGCCGTACGGCCACCGCCTCGTCCACCGAGAACGGCGGAACCCCCGCCGCCGCCGCTGTCGACGGCAACACCGGCAGCCGTTGGTCCAGCGCGTTCAGCGACCCGCAGTGGCTCCAGGTCGACCTGGGCGCCCGCGCCACCATCACCCAGGTCAACCTGCTCTGGGAGGGTGCCTACGGGCGGGCCTTCCAGCTGCAGACCTCCGACAACGGGTCCACCTGGACCACGATCTACTCGACCACCACCAGCACCGGCGGCACCCAGAACCTCACCGTCTCCGGCGCCGGCCGCTACGTCCGCATGTACGGCACCGCCCGCGGTACCGGCTACGGCTACTCGCTCTGGGAGTTCCAGGTCTACGGCGAGACCGGCGGCGGCACCAACGAACCCCCGGTGACGCCCACCGACCCGTACAACCCGAACCTCGGATCGAACACGTTCGTCTTCGACCCGAGCACGCCGACGTCGACGATCCAGAGTCGACTCAACACCCTGTTCACGCAGCAGGAGACCAACCAGTTCGGCCCGCAGCGCTACGCCGTGCTGTTCAAGCCCGGCACCTACACCGCCGACGTCAACCTCGGCTTCTTCACCCAGGTCGCCGGCCTCGGCATGAGCCCCGACGACGTCAACCTCAACGGCCACGTGCGCACCGAGGCGTTCTGGTTCGGCGGCAACGCCACCCAGAACTTCTGGCGGGCCGCCGAGAACCTGTCGGTCACCCTGCCCGCCGGGCAGACCGTGGAGCGCTGGGCGGTGTCCCAGGCCGCGCCGTACCGGCGGATGCACCTGCGCGGCGCGCAGAACCAGATCCAACTCTGGAACGGCGGCGACGGCTGGTCCAGCGGCGGCCTGCTGGCCGACACCCGCATCGACGGCCTCGTCGTCTCCGGCTCGCAGCAGCAGTGGTACTCCCGCAACAGCGAGTTCGGCAACGGCTGGACCGGTTCGGTCTGGAACATGGTCTTCCAGGGCGTCAACGGCGCTCCCGCGCCGAGCTTCCCCAACCCGTCGCACACCGTCATCCCGCAGACCCCCCAGGTCCGCGAGAAGCCGTTCCTGTACGTGACCGGCAGCGGTGAGTACCGGGTCTTCGTGCCCGCGCTGCGCACCAACTCCACCGGCACCAGCTGGTACAACAAGACCCCGGCCGGCTCGTCCCTGTCGCTGTCGCAGTTCTTCGTCGTCCAGCCCGGCACCAGCGCCGCCACCATCAACACCGCCCTCGCCCAGGGCAAGCACCTGCTCTTCACCCCGGGCGTGCACCGGATCACCGAGCCGATCCAGGTCAACCGGGCCGACACGGTGATCCTCGGCCTCGGCCTGGCCACCATCCAGACCGACAACGGCACCGTGGGCATGCGGGTCGCCGACGTGGACGGGGTCAAGGTCGCCGGCATCATGTTCGAGGCCGGCACCACGAACTCGCCGGTGCTGATGGAGGTCGGGCCGTCCGGCTCGTCCGCGAGCCACGCCTCGAACCCGACCTCGCTGCACGACGTGTTCTTCCGCATCGGCGGGCCACACATCGGCAGGGCCACCAACACGTTGACCGTCAACAGCGACAACGTGATCGGCGACCACATGTGGCTGTGGCGGGCCGACCACGCCGCCAGCGGCGTACCGACCGGGTGGACGCTGAACACCGCCGACACCGGGCTCACCGTCAACGGCGACAACGTCACCATGTACGGCCTCTTCGTCGAGCACTACCAGAAGTACCAGACCATCTGGAACGGCAACGGCGGGCGGACCTACTTCTACCAGAACGAGCTGCCCTACGACGTACCGAACCAGGCGGCCTGGATGAACGGGTCGACCCGGGGGTACGCCGCGTACAAGGTCGCCGACTCGGTGACCAGTCACCAGGCGTACGGGCTGGGTAGCTATAGCTACTTCAACGTCAACCCCGCGGTGGTCGAGGAGCGGTCCTTCGAGGTGCCCGTCAACTCGAACGTGCGCTTCACGAACATGGTGACCGTCTCGCTCGGTGGCGTCGGCACCATCAACCGGGTGATCAACAACGCCGGTGGCACCGCGAACGCGGCCAACCAGACGGTGTACCTGACCACCTACCCCTGACCGGGGCACCCGCGCCGGCCCGGCCCGCAGGGATCGGGCCGGCCGGGTGGCACCCAGGGCCGTGGCCGGCCCGGTCCCGCCGAGACCGGGCCGGCCACGGTTGTGCCGCTCAGCCGGCCAGCACCTCGGCCGCCGCCCGTTCACCGGCGCGCACCGCGCCCTCCAGATAGCCACTCCAGCGGGTGGCCGTCTCGGTGCCCGCCCAGTACACCCGCCCCACCGGCGTCCGCAGGTGCGGGCCGTACGTCCGCCACGTGCCCGGAATCAGCGCACCGGAGAAGCAGCCCCGGGTCCACTCGTCGGCGGACCAGTCGTACTCGATGAAGTCCACCGGGTCCTCGGCGCGCGTCCCGACCACCCCGGCGAACGCCTCCAGTAGACATTGCCGACGTCCCGCGGGGGACATGCCGCGCAGCGTGGCCGCGTCGGTGGAGTAGCTGAACCCGGTCAGCACCCCGAGCGGCGAGGTGGGGGTGGAGTTGTCGACCGTCTCGGTGAGCGGACCCACGCTGGCGGTGGCTACCCCGGAGCACCCGTCGGCACGCCAGAACGGCTCCGGGTAGACGGCGTGCACCTTCAGCGCCGACCCCATCGGCATCCGTTGGGTCAACCCGTCCCGTAGCGGAGGCAGCGGCGGGTCGTACCGGATCCGGCCGGCCAGTGCCGGGGCCAGCGCGACCACCACGGCGTCGCCGTCGACGCGCCCGGTGTCGGTCCACGCCGTCGCGCCGTCGACGGTCTGTTCGATGGCCCGCACCGGCGCGGCCAGCGTCAGCGCGCCCGGTGGCAGGGCGGTGGCCATCCGTTCGGCCAGCGCCGGCGGCCCGCCCACGATCCGGTCCTGCTGCGCGCCACCCGCCATCCCCAACAGAGGCCCGGTCCCGCCGGCGCTGCGCAGGTAGAACAGCAGGTGCAACAGGGACAGCTCGTCCGCGCCGGTGGCCAGCAGCCCACCGGCGAGCACCCGCCCCAGGTAGGCGGCGGTGTCGTCGTCCCCGGCCGTGGCGGCGAGCCACCCGCCGAGGGTCGTCCGGTCCCACGGTGCGGCCTCCGGCGTCGCCCAGGGTTCGGCCGGGTCCAGCCGTGCGGCGTACTCGTCGAGCAGGCCGAGCACCCGGCCGACCTGCGCCGACGGCTCGGCCCGGCGCGCACCGGCCCAGAGCACTGTGGGTGCGCCGACCGACGCCGAGGCGAAGGTGGCCAGCCCGTGCTCGGCGGCCAGCGCGTACATCCGGTCCTGGGTCGGGCCGATCCACTGCGCGCCCAGGTCGAGTTGCGTGAGCTCGGGCAGCCACCGGGTCAGCACCCGACCGCCCACCCGGTCGCGGGCCTCCAGCACCCGCACCTGGGCGCCGGCACGGGCGAGCGCCAGCGCGGCGGCGAGCCCGGAGAAACCGGCACCCACCACGACCACCCGCAAGCCGTCGACCACACCGGGGTCTACCCACAACCGTCGCGGGCATGACAACCGGCGTCGACCGCGACGGCTGCGGTGGGTGGCTGCGCGGCGGTGGCGGTGGCTGCGCTGGGGCGGTGGCTGCCGCGGGCGGGTGACTGCCGTGGGCGGTGGTTGCCGTGGGCGGGTGACTGCCGTGGGCGGTGGTTGCCGTGGGCGGTGGTTGCCGTGGGCGGTGGTGGTTGCCGTCAGCGGTGGTGGCTGCCGTGGGCGGTGGTGGCGGGCGACGGACCGTACCCCAGTCATTGGTCCTTTGCTCTGCACCCGCGGAGGCGCCACCCGGCGTGCCGCCAGGCCGACCCTGCTGGCGCGGTCCGGCGTGCGGGCCGCGGCGGCGTCACCTGGTGTATCCGCCGGGGGTGTTCGTGGCCGCATCACATGGCGTGGCTGCCGTGGTGTTCGTGGCGGCACCGTGCGGCGTGCGGACCGGGGTGGCCGCCGGGGATGACGTGGGGCGGCGCACTGTGTCGCCTCCGCGGGTGCAGAGCAAAGGGGGCGCGACCGCCGGGGCCGGGTCGATCGCCGCGAAACATCCTGCCGACCTGTCGATCGGGGTGGCGGCCGATCGGATGAAGGAGGATGAGAGGTCGGTCGCCAGCTCGGCGAGCTGCGCGACGAGCTGGCGTTGGCGTCCACCGGGTAGTTCAGCAGGCGTTCTTCACCCGCTTGCGGTACTCCCGCTCGGTCACTTTCTTGTGGCTGCTCGGTGTCTTCCCGACGAGGACCTCGTCGGGGCCGAGCTCGGCCAGATCGGCGGCCGTGAAGGTGATCGGCACGGTCGGGCGTGCGTTGTCGTACGCCGCGAGTCCAAGGGTTGATCGGCGGCTAGCGTCGTCAGCCGGTCGTCGGTCACCTCATCGCTCCCGCTTTCGGCGCTCACCGACGCCTGGCGAGCAGGACGGCCGATGCTATCGAGGAAGCGGGGGCCTCACGTTCCCCGCACCGAGGCGTGCGTCGAGGCGTACCGGACGGCCGTCGCCCTGGCGGACAACGCGGCCGAACGGGCCTTCCTCACCGCACGCGCGACGCACTGCGGCGCGTTTGCCGCAGGGGCGGCCGGGAACCCGAGGCACCGCCGCAGCAGTGGATGGGAGGGGCCATGGCGTACCGACCGACCGCCGTCGACACCGCGCCCGACCTGTCCATCCTCACGCTCGGCGTGGAGGAGGAGTTCCTGCTGCTCGACCCGGACAGCGGCCGGAACCTGCCGGTGGCCGACCAGGTGCTCGCCGCGCTGCGCGGCCCCGCCCGGGAGCAGAGCCGCCAGGAGTTCCGGCACAGCATGGTGGAGATGGTCACCCCGGTCTGCGCCGACCTCAGCGACCTGCGCGCGCACCTGGTGGCGTTGCGCCGCTCCGCCGCCGACGCGGCCACGGCGGCCGGGGCTCGGCTGGTGGCGGTCGGTGCCACCCCGGTGGCGGAGCCGCACCGGACGGTCCCCGACGAACCGCGCTACCACGCGATGTCGCGCCGGTACGGTCCGGTGGCGCACGACCCGGCGGTGTGCGGCTGCCACGTGCACGTCGGCCTGCCCGACCGGGAACTGGCCGTGCAGGTCTGCAACCACCTGCGGGTGTGGCTGCCGGTGGTGCAGGCGATCACCACCAACTCGCCGCTGCACGACGGGTGCGACACCGGGCACGCCAGTTGGCGCTCGATGCAGTTGGAACGCTGGCCCAGCATCGGACCGACGCCGTACTTCGACTCCGGCGCCGACTACGACAGCACCGTCGATGAGCTGATCGCCGCCGGGATCATGCTCGACGCGGCGATGGTCTACTGGTACGCCCGGCCGTCGTCGACCTACCCCACTGTGGAGGTACGGGTCGGTGACGTCTGCACCGAGGTGGACGACGCGGTGCTGGTCGCCGCGCTGGTCCGATCCCTCGTCGCCACCCTCGCCGACGACGTAAGCGCCGGGGTGGACGCGCCGAACGTCCGGGACTGCCTGGTCGCGGCGGCGCACTGGCGGGCCGCCCACGACGGTCTCGACGGTGAGCTGATCGATCTGCGGGCCGGCGGCACCCGCCCCGCCTGGGCGCTCGTCGACGAGATGATGGCGGTGATCGCCCCGGCCCTGCTGCGCCACGGCGACCTCGGGTACGTGTTGGCGCAGCTCGCCCGGCTGCGTCGCGACGGCACCGGCGCCACCCGGCAGCGGCGGGTGCTGGAGCGCGCCGGCGACCTGGGCGCTGTCCTCGACGACCTGATCGCCCGCACGGCGGCGGTCTGACCGGGCACGCTTCAGCGGATGTCGTGGGTCTGGAGCCACAGCTCCAGCAGGCCGATCTGCCACAGCTTGTTGCTGCCGGCCGCGGCCTCTGCCCGGTCCGGCTCGGCCAGCAGATGTGCCACGTACTCCGGGCGGAACAGCCCCCGTTCGCGCGCGGCCGGTGCCTGCAACGCCTCGGCGACCAGCTCGCGCACGGGTCCGTCCACGTTGCGCAGCGCCGGCACCGGGAAGTAACCCTTGGGCCTGTCGACCACCTCGGCCGGCAGCACCTCCCGGGCGACTTCCTTGAGCACGCCCTTGCCGCCCTGGCTCACCTTGTGCTCCGGCGGGCAGTGCGCGGCAAGGGTGACCAGGTCCTGATCGAGAAAGGGTGTACGCACCTCCAGACCCCACGCCATGCTCATGCTGTCCACCCGCTTGACCGGGTCGTCGGGGAGCATCAGGTGGGTGTCCAGGCGCAACACGGCGTCCAGCGCGGTCTGCGCCCCGGGCGCGGCGAGGTGACCGGTGAGCAGGTCCCGGCTGGCGTCGTGCTCCAGCGCGTACGCCGGGCCGACGATGCGGCGCAGCTCGTCGTGGTCGCGGTCGAAGAACGCCGCGGCGAACGTCTCGGCGGCACCGTGCCGGGGCGCCTCGACCAATGGCTGGTGGTAGCCGTAGCCGGCGAACACCTCGTCGGCGCCCTGCCCGGACTGGGCCACCTTCACGTGCTGCGCCACCTGCTCGGAGAGCAGGTGGAAGGCGACCACGTCGTGGCTGCCCATCGGCTCGGTCATCGCCAGCACGGCGCGCCGTACGGCGGGCACCAGGTCGTCGTCGGCCAGTCGGATCCGATGGTGGTCGGTGTCGTACGCGCGGGCCACCAGGTCGGAGTAGTGGAACTCGTCGCCGGACTCGCCGCCGCGGCTGTCGAAGCCGATGCTGAAGGTCCGCAGGTGTTGCTGGCCGGCCTCGGCGAGCAACGCCACGATGAGGCTGGAGTCCAGTCCGCCGGAGAGCAGCACCCCCACCGGTACGTCGGCGACCAGCCGTCGGCGTACCGCCGCGCGCAGCGCCTCGCCGATCGCGGCCCGCCAGTCGGCGGCGTCCATCCCCGCGTCGGCGGGCTCCCGCAGGTAGTCGGGTCGCCAGTAAACCTCCTCGCGGCTGGTCCCGTCGGCCTCGATCACCCGCAGGGTGGCCGGCGGGAGCTTGCGCACGCCGCGCAGCACGGTCCGGGGCGCGGGCACGATGGAGTGCCAGGACAGGTAGTGGTGCAGCGCCACCGGGTCGATGCCGGTGTCGACGTCGCCGGCGGCCAGCAGCGCGGGTAGGGTGGAGGCGAACCGCAGCCGGCCCGGTGTCTCGGCGAGGTAGAGCGGTTTGATGCCGAGCCGGTCGCGGGCCAGGATCAGCCGCCGCCGGGCCCGGTCGACCAGCCCGATCGCGAACATGCCGACCAGGTGGTCGACGAAACGCTCACCCCAGTGGGCGTACGCCACCAGGATCACCTCGGTGTCGCTGGTGGAGTGGAAGGCGTACCCGGCCCGGCGTAACTCCTCGCGCAGCTCCGGGTAGTTGTAGACGCAGCCGTTGAAGACCAGTGCCAGGCCCAGGTCGTCGCGGACCATCGGCTGCCCGCCCGCGTCGGACAGGTCGATGATGGTCAGTCGACGGTGCCCGAGGGTCACCCAGCCCTCGGCGGACAGGCCCTCGTCGTCCGGCCCGCGTGAGCGCATCGCCTCGGTCATCCGGGTGACCGCCGCCGCGTCTGGTGAGCGACCGTCGAATCGCGCCTCCCCGCTGATCCCGCACATCAGCCGGGACGGTGCTGGTCCAGGGCAGACATGGCCCCTCCTGATCAGGTCTCCCCGACTGGTGGTGGCGGGGCCCGCGGTGAGACGGGGCCGCTGGCTACCCGGGCGCGGCGTGGGCAAACCCGCAGGTCTCAGCCGCGCAGGGTACGCAGGATGCGGGCCAGTTCGGCGCGGTCGGTGTCGTCCAGGTGGCCGAAGAAGCGGTCCGCCTCGGCCCGGCGGGCGGCCCGGATGGCGGTGCTGACCCGGTCGCCCTCCTCGGTGAGCGCGACCAGGGTCGCCCGGCGGTCGGCCGGGTCGGGCCGGCGCTCGACCAGCCCTCGGGTCTGGAGGTCGTCGACGACCTCGGTCGCCGAGCGGGGCGCGATGCGCAGGTGCTCGGCGAGGGTGCCGGGGCGTACCTCGCCGTGCCGGGCCAGCACGCCGAGGGCCCGGGACTGGCTGGGGGTGACGTCCCAGGGCACCAGGGAGTCCCGGGTCTGCCGACGCAGCCGGGACGCCACCGCCCAGAACGTCTCCGCCAGGCTCTCGTCGTCGGCGTTGTCGACGGTGTGCTCGGTCACCGGAATACGGTAGCAGGAGATGTGGTTGCTACCTCATGATGAGGTAACCTCAGCAATATCGCCAACGAAAGGTAGTACCCCCTTGGAACCCACCCCGATGGGCCGCGACCGCGGCCACCGCACCCTCAGCGCCGAAGAGAAGACGCAGGCCCGTCAGGTGTCCCTGCGCCGCATCGGCCGCCTGTTCACCCCCCACCGGCCCGCGCTGGCCGCCGTCGTCGCGATCATCGTGGTCTCCTCGATCATCGCGATGGCCACCCCGTTCCTGCTGCGCGCCGTGATCGACCGGGCCCTGCCGCAGGGCGACGTGACGCTGCTGGTCTGGCTTGTCGTCGGCATGGTCGCCGTCGCGGCGGTGACCTCCGCCCTCGGCGTCGTGCAGACCTGGATCTCCACCCAGGTCGGCCAGCGGGTCATGCACCGGCTGCGCACGGACGTCTTCAGCCACCTCCAGCGCCAGTCACTGGGCTTCTTCACCCGCACCCGCACCGGCGAGGTGCAGTCCCGGATCACCAACGACATCGGCGGCATGCAGTCGGTGGTCACCTCCACCGCCACCGCCGTCGCGGCCAACCTCACCACAGTCGTCGCCACGGCGGTCGCCATGGTCGCGCTCTCCTGGCAGCTCTCCCTGGTCTCGCTCGTGGTGCTGCCGCCGGCCATCTGGCTGACCCGTCGGGTCGCCCGGATGCGCCGCGAGATCACCGCCCAACGGCAACGCGAGCTCGCCGACCTCAACGTCACGGTGGAGGAGGGGCTCTCGATCAGTGGCGTACAGCTGGCCAAGACCCTGGGCACCGGTCCGGCGCTGATCGACCGGTTCACCGCCTCCTCGGCCCGCCTGGTCGACCTGGAGCTGCGCAGTGAGCTGGCCGGCCGCTGGCGGATGGCCTCGATGAGCATCATCTTCGCCGCCGTACCGGCGGTCATCTACCTCGCTGCCGGCCTGCCCGGCACCGCCGGCACGCTGAGCATCGGCACCCTGGTCGCCTTCACGGCTCTGCAGGGCGGCCTGTTCCGACCGTTGATGGGCCTGCTCAACGTGGGTGTCTCGCTCACCGCGTCGCTGGCGCTCTTCGCCCGGATCTTCGAATACCTGGACCTACCGGTCGACGTGGCCGACCCCACCGAGCCGGTCCGCCTCGACCCCGCCCGGGTCCGCGGCCACCTGCGCCTGGAGGACGTCACCTTCGGCTACCCGGGCAGCGACACCGCCGCCCTCGCCGGGATCACCCTCGACGTGCCCGCCGGCACCAGCCTCGCCCTGGTCGGCGAGACCGGCTCCGGCAAGAGCACCCTCGCCGGGCTGGTGAGCCGCCTGCACGACCCGACCGCCGGCCGGATCACCGTCGACGGCGTCGACCTGCGCGACCTGCGCCTGGCCGACCTGGCCGCGATCGTCGGCGTGGTCAGCCAGGAGACGTACCTGCTGCACACCACGGTCCGGGAGAACCTGCGCTACGCCCGCCCGCAGGCCACCGACACCGAGATCGAGGACGCCGCCCGTGCCGCCCAGATCCACGACCTGATCGCCGGGCTGCCCGACGGGTACGACACCATGGTCGGCTCACGTGGGCACCGGTTCTCCGGCGGTGAGAAGCAGCGCCTCGCCATCGCCCGGACGCTGCTGCGTGACCCGCGCATCCTGGTCCTGGACGAGGCCACCAGCGCGCTGGACACCGAGACCGAACGCGCCGTACAGCGGGCCTTCGACCTGCTCGCCCAGGGGCGCACCACGATCACCATCGCGCACCGGCTCTCCACCGTTCGCGACGCCGACCAGATCGCGGTGCTCGACCACGGTCGGATCATCGAGGCCGGCACCCACGACAGCCTGCTGGACCGCAACGGCCGCTACGCCACGCTGGCGGCCTGAAACACCGAATCACAACCGTCTCGAAATAGTCTCCAAACTGTCTCATTATTAGACGGTCAGGTGGCGGTAGACGGTGGCCCGCGAGACACCCAGCTCGGCGGCGATGTCGTCCACCGAGTGGGTGCCCGCCGCGTGCATCCGTCGGGCCGCCTCGATCTGCTCCCGGCCCAGCGCGGGCGGTCGTCCCGGCCGTCGCCGCCGGCTGGCCACCCCCGCGCCGCTCGCCACCCCCGCGCCGCTCGCCACCCCCGCGCCGCTGGCCGCGCCCGGTAGCGTCGCCGGGCTCCCGCTCGCCGGGCCCGCGCCCGTCGCGGTCGCGTGCGTCCGGGTTGCGTGGGCCGAGGCTGGGTGGGTCGGAGTCTGGTGCGTCGACGGCAGGGTCGTCGGCGGCTCGGCCGTCGGACCCGGGGGCAGCGGGGCGAGCAGTCGGCGTACGCCGTCGAGCATGTCGGCGCGCAGCACCTCGTCGGACACGTCGGTGAAGAAGACGATCGGGTCGCTGCACGCGCCCAACGCCTGCACCGCGGAGACCCGCTCGCGCCGGCCCGCGTTCGGCCCGGCGATGAGGTCGTTGGCCCGCATCGCGACCTCCATGAGCCGGTGGTACGTGTCGCCCCGGCCGATCAGCGCGATGTCGTGGAAGAGCATGCCGAGGGGGCGGCGATGGGCGAGCATGATGTCCACCCAGCCCTCCACCACCGCCCACCGGGCCTGCTCGGTGGGCTGATTCTGCGCCGAGTCGAGCAGCGCCTCCAGGTCCGCCACCAACGGCTCGACCAGTGCGGCGAGCAGATGCTCCTTGGCCGGAAAGTGGTACAGGATCGCGGTCTTGGTGAGCCGCAGCCGCTCGCCGATCTGGCGCAGCGAGGTGCGCTGGTAGCCGTGCTCGGCGAACAGGTCGAGCGCGGCGCGCAGGATCCGGGTGCGGGTGTCGTCCGCGGGATCGGCGGTCATGCCGGCCAGCCTAGCGAGACCCTGACCGGTGGGCATCATCACCGTTGATTCGACTGACCAGTGGTCAGTACAGTGGTGGTGGTCGACGTAACCAACGGCAGGAGGGGCCATGCCCGTCATCTCGATCGACAACCTGGTCAAGACGTTCGGCGCCATCCGGGCACTCGACGGGCTGGACCTGCGCGTCGAGCAGGGGGAGGTGCACGGCTTCCTCGGGCCCAACGGCTCCGGAAAGTCCACCACCATCCGGATCCTGCTCGGGCTGCTCCGCCGCGACTCCGGCGACGCCCAGGTGCTCGGCGCCGACCCGTGGCGCGACGCGGTCCGCCTGCACCGCCGGCTGGCGTACGTGCCGGGTGACGTCAACCTCTGGCCCAACCTCACCGGCGGGGAAGCCATCGACCTGCTCGGTCAACTCCGCGGCGGCCTCGACCGGCGTCGCCGCGACGAACTGCTGCACCGCTTCGACCTGGACCCGACCCGCCGTTGCCGCACGTACTCGAAAGGCAACCGGCAGAAGGTCGCCATCGTCGCCGCCTTCTCCTCCCCGGTGGAGCTGTACGTGCTCGACGAGCCGACCTCCGGCCTCGACCCCCTCATGGAGGCGGTGTTCCAGGACGAGGTCCGGCGGGTCAAGCAGGCCGGCGCCACGGTGCTGCTCTCCAGCCACGTGCTCGCCGAGGTCGAAGCGCTCTGCGACCGGGTCAGCATCATCCGCGAAGGCCGAACCGTCGAATCCGGCACCCTCACCGAGCTGCGCCACCTCACCCGCACGGCGGTGACCGTCGAGACCGCCCGCCCGGTCACCGGCCTGGACGCGCTGCCCGGCGTGCACGACGTGCACGAGGTCGACGGGCGTACCCACCTGGAGGTCGAGCCCGCCCACCTCGACGAGCTGCTCGGCCAGCTCATCCGCTTCGGCGTCCGTGCGCTGACCAGCACACCACCCACCCTGGAGCAGCTCTTCCTGCGCCACTACGGCGACGACCCGGCCGCCGCTGCCACGTCGGCCGACGGCCCCGCCGTCCGTGCCGGGTCGGCTGGCGCCCGATGAGCGCCCTCACCGGCACGACCCGGCTGGCCCGGCTCGTGCTGCGCCGCGACCGGATCCGCCTCGCCATCTGGATCCTCGGCACGCCCCTGCTCGGCTACGCCCTCGCCGGCAGCGTCGCCGGCATCTACCCGGACCAGGAGGCCCGGCTGGGCTACGCCACCACCTCGGCGTCCAGTCTGGTCGCCCGCGCCTTCAACGGCCCCATCCACGGCACCGACCTCGGTGCCGTGGTCGTCGCCGAGACGTACGTGACACTGGCCCTGATCGTCGCGCTGCTGAGCACCTTCGCGGTGACCCGGCACACCCGCCAGAACGAGGAGACCGGCCGGGCCGAACTGCTCGGCGCCAACGTGGTCGGCCGGTACGCGCCGCTCACCGCCGCGCTGCTCGTCATCGTCGCGGCGAACACCCTGGCCGCCGTGCTGCTCGCGGTCGCGCTGGTCGGCGGCGGTCTGCCGCTCGCCGGCTCCGTCGCCGCAGCGGCCGCGATCGGCGGCGTCGGGGTCGCCTTCACCGCGATCGCCGCCGTCACCGCCCAACTCTCCGTCACCTCACGCGGCGCCAACGCGCTCGCCGCCGCCACCGTCGGGCTGTCCTTCGTGCTGCGCGCCGCCGGCGACGTGCTCGGCGCACAGAGCGCCGACGGCACCCGCGTGCGCAGCGCCTGGCCGTCGTGGATCTCCCCACTCGGCTGGGGCAACCAGGTACGAGCCTTCGACGGGGAACGCTGGTGGGTGCTCGCCCTACCTGTCGCGCTGCTGCTCGCCGGAGTGGCGCTGGCGTACGCCCTCGCCGAGCGACGCGACCAGGGTGCCGGGCTGATCGCCCCCCGACGCGGCCCGGCCACCGGAGCGCCACGGCTGCTCAGTCCCGCCGGGTTGGCCTGGCGGACGCAGCGCGGCACGCTGCTCGGCTGGGCGGTCGGGGTGGCCGTGCTCGGCCTCTCCATGGGCGTCGCCGCCGACGAGTTCAACGACATGATCGACGCGAACCCGGCCGCCGCCGAAGCGATCAACGCGATGGGTGGCGGAGCCGACCTGATCAACGCGTACCTGGCCGCGATGCTCGGGCTCTTCGCCCTGACCATCGGCGCGTACGTCGTGCAGGCCCTGCTGCGCGTACGCGGCGACGAAGCCGACGGGGTGCTGGAGGCCGCCCTCGCCACGGCGGTCAGCCGTACCCGCTGGCTCGGCACCCAGGTGCTCGCCGCGACGCTCGGCGCGGTCGCCCTGCTGCTCCTCGCCGGCGTGACCACCGGCCTCGGCTACGGCATCGTGACCGGCAACCCGCTCGGCGAGGCCATCGAGCTGGGCGGTGCCGCGCTGCTGCGTCTGCCCGCCCTGCTCGTGATCGCCGGGGTGGTGACCGCGATCTTCGGGCTGCTGCCCCGCTGGTCGGTGGTGCTGTCCTGGACGGCGCTGCTGGTCTTCCTGCTCCTCGGGCAGCTCGGCGCGGTGCTGGAGCTGCCGCAGGCCGCGCTCAACGTCTCGCCGTACACCCATGTGCCGGCCGTGCCTGCGGTCGACCCGGCGGCGCTTCCCCTGGTGCTTCTGGCGGCGGTCGCCGCGGCCCTGCTCGCCGTCGGCGTGGCCGCCTTCCGCCACCGCGACGTCCCGTCCTGAGCCACGGCTCGGGTATCCCGATGATGGCTGGCAGCTCAGCTACTCAACACGCCGACGTTGCATGGGGTTGGCAGCCTCTAGCGCGTGAGCGACCTTCTGACGCAGCTTCCGGCGCTTCTCGGCGTCCTGGTTGGCACCGTGGGCACCATCCTCGCCACCTCCCTGGCCGACCGCGCGCGATGGCGTCGCAGCCAGAGCGTCCGCTGGGACGAGCGGCGGCTCGACGCGTACGTCGACTACGCGCACGCCCTCAAGGAGAGTCACGCGGTGGCGCTGCGACTCACCGCCGACCACCGGCCGGGTTCGCGGAGCCACCCCATTGACCGCGAGGAAGGGTTGGTCCGGCTGGCTGAGGCGGACGCCCGGCGCACCATCGCCTGGGAGAGTCTGTTGCTGCTCGGCGACGAGCCGACCGTTGCGGCCGCCGCCATCTGGCGGGACGCGATCTGGCAGGTCGAACGGCTTGCCCGGGGCATCGTCGAGCCGCCATCGGACGTGGCGGGAATGCTGATCCGCGTCGACGAGGCCCGCGACGGGTACTACCGGGCGGCCCGGCGCAGTCTCGGGGTGCGCGGGGGGTCGGTGGAGCAGTCCGCGACGCTGCGGCAGGCGTTGGTCGACCGGTCCACCGCGATGCCGGAGGTACCCGCCAACTGAGCGCGGCGGTGCCGGGGGCTCGCTGCGGGCGCTGCCGTATGGGACGCCGACTGACGGGTACCGGACACCATCGACGGCCGTGCAGGGGTTTGTCGCACGCTAC
This sequence comes from Micromonospora sp. NPDC047756, assembly GCF_055587245.1. Classification (NCBI taxonomy): domain Bacteria; kingdom Bacillati; phylum Actinomycetota; class Actinomycetes; order Micromonosporales; family Micromonosporaceae; genus Micromonospora; species Micromonospora sp. NPDC047756. The sequence goes on along the minus strand of NZ_JBVJGQ010000006.1, from coordinate 578,467 downwards.
CGCGACACTGAGGCTTCCTCGACAAGGGGAGGTGCCTCGTGCCGTATGTCAGGTCCCACACCAGGAAGGGTGGCACGCGGGTTCGGGCGGATAGCCCGGCAGCTCAACATTTTTCTCGTGGACCGGACCGCACTGGAAATGTGGGCCCGGACGGGAAGGCCAGCGCCGGGGTCCATCGCGGGAGGCGGGTCGCACTGACGCAGAACGTCGGGGCAAGGGCTGGTGACCTGGCCCAGGCGGGCAGCCTCGCCGCCGCACTGGCGCGATCGCGATGTCCCGGGGACAGCGGCCGCCGCTACGCGCGGACCGGTGACCGTTCAGGTGGTGGCGTTCAGGCCCTCCTTGATCCACGCTGTTCGTTGTGAAGGCCTTCGTGGGGGTGACTGACGAGAGGTGGTACCGCTTCCTTGCGGAGCGGCCCGCGCTAAACGAGGTCAACTTCTGGCGGCCCTCAGGCGGTACCTTTCGGGCTCTTACGCCAGGCGAGCCCTTCCTGTTCAAGGCACACTTTCCGCTGAACCGTGTGGTGGGTGGCGGGTTCTTCAGCGGCTTCACACAGCTACGGATCTCCGAGGCGTGGGAACTCTTCGGCGAGGCCAATGGCGCCTCGAGCATCGACGAGATGCGCCGTAGCGTCGGGCGTTACCGCAAGCAGGCGATCGGTGAGGGGGAGGATCCGATCATCGGCTGCATCTTCGTCCGGGACGTGACCTTCTTTCCTGACGAATCGACCGTCGGTCCACCGCCAGAGTTCGCATCGAATGTCGTGCAGGGCAAGACCTACAACCTGGCCGACGCCGACACGGCCTCGTACTTCGACCCGCTGATCCATCGTCTGATCGGGATCACAGCGTCGGTTGACCTGAGCGGGCCCTGGCATCGTCCCGGACCCGTCTACGGAGACCCGCGACTGGTGCCTCAACGGCTCGGACAGCAGTCGTTCAAGGCGGTGGTCCTGGGAGCCTACGGTCGGCGTTGCGCGATCACCGGGAACAGGGTCCAGCCCGTGCTGCAGGCCGCGCACATCCGCCCGCTCCCGCTCGGGGGCGAGCATCGGCTGGACAACGGTCTGTTGCTCAAGTCCGACGTGCACATCCTCTTCGACCGTGGCTACCTCGGCGTTGATCCGAAGCACCGTCTCCTGGTCAGTCCGCGGCTTCGCAGCGAGTTCGGCAACGGTGACCAGTTCTATGCGAAGGCGGGGGAGCAGATCGCTTTGCCAGAACGGCGCAACGACCGGCCGCGTGCTGACTTCCTCGAATGGCACCTCGACACGGTCTACAAGGCGGCTTGATCCAGTTATAGCCGCGCCGAGCGAGGCTCGGGTTGATGCCATTGCCCGGACGCCGTGAGGCCGGCGAGTTGGACGTAGACCTCGCGTTTGGTGGTCGCGTCACCTCGGCGGTTGAGGACGTAGCCCGTCAACCAGACCCAGCCCTGGTACGTCGGCCGGTCGCAGACCGACACGACACGAAAGGTCATCGCGCGATCCCCGGCGAACTGCACGGACGCTCGGCCGTCGATGGTGAGCAGGTCGCCGGGGGAGGGCCGCACGGTCACCAGTGACCGGTGTTTGGTGGTCGGCACTCCCGCGCGTGCATGGTCTGCCAGTCGCGCAGCGCCCGCTTGATCCGGTCGTTCTCCTGGCTGAGCAGCCGTACCGTCTCGTTGAGCATGGCCAGCTCGTCGGCCAACCGGGCCTGGAACTCGCGTACCTCATCGGGGTCGACGCCGCGCCGGCACGCGGCGAACGCGCGGGTCCGCACCTCGTGCGGCGTCAACCGGCCGGGGTGGCCGGCGGGGTAGGGCTGGCCACCTCGATACACCTGTGCCACGACGGTCCTTTCTGAGGGCAGGCGGGAGCGCGGAACGTCCTCGTGGTGGGTCTGGAAGGGCGGGCCGTCGGCTCGGGGGCCGCGGGCGACCCGCCCGCTCCGCCGCCGCAGCCCCATTCAGCGGTACGACAGCAGAGCAGTCCGGAGGGTCGGGACGGGCACACGCACCCGCCCCGACCAGGGGATGAGCCGAACTCGTTGCCACGCGAGGAGCAGCTCAGACTCAAGAGTAACGACTTAGTCGTTTAAGTCAACCACTGAGTGTTGTCGTTCCTGGGCGGTTCGTGATCGAATTGGCGAGCCACGCAAGGAGCGCTATGCCTACAACACCTGACTACATCCGCATCGCCGATGACATCATCGCTGGAGTCAAGGCGAAGCGACTCAAGCCTGACGACAAGTTGCCGCCGATCTCGCAGATGGCAACGGACTACCGGGTCGGCACGTCCACCATCCAGATGGTCTACGTGCGACTCGAAGCCCTGCGTGTCATCCGGCGTCATCAGGGCAAGGGCATCTTCGTGACCGACCCGAAGACCTGGATGCGGGAGCCGTAGGTGGCTCGCCGGCTGACGTGAAGGAGCCCGACTTCGCCGCAGGCAGAGGCCGGTACCGGGGCGGTGTGTTCCTCGCCTGGGCGGGGCTTGTTGGACTGGGTTGAGGCCGCTTCTTGGGAGTGGCCGGGCGCTGGGTTAAGGGGCCTACACGGGCGTCTACCACAATCGGCCGCTACCCGAGCGGCTGTCCACAGGTGCCTCCGCTGTCCACAGCAGCCCACGCGAGGGGTGCGCTTCACGCCAGTGTGAGCCGGTGGATGCGCGGATTCGATCCCTCCTCGTCCGCGGCGACGGGCTGGTCACTCGACGGGACATGCTGCGGGTGGCGCCGGCGTGGACGATCCAGACCGCCCGCCGGGCGGACCTGCTGATCCAACTGCTGCCCGGGGTCTACGGCGACACCGCTCTGATCCGCAGTCCCAACGTCGACCTGCCGATGTTGGCTCGGGTCGAGCGGGACGTCGCCCGGCGCGCTGCGCTGGCGTACGTCGACGAGCGTGGGGCGCTGAGCCGGCTGACCGCGCTCGACGTGTGGGGCCTCCGCCGTCAACCACCGGGCGAGCCGGTGTATCTCGACCTGCCGCGAGGGTCAGGCCTGCGTGACCGGGCGCATTTGGTCGTCGCCCACCGGTCCGAGTTCGCGGTCGCGCCGCCGCAGGTGGTGACACGGGGAGGACTGCCGGTCACACGGCTCGACCGGACCCTGGTGGACTGTTGGCCGCTGCTGCCGCCGATCGAGCGATCGGGTGTGCTCATCCGTGCGGTGAACGATCGGATGACCACGCCGCGCCGCCTGGCCGCCGCCCTTGCCGAGGTGCCGAGAATGCCCGACCGTGCGGCACTCGGCGATTTGCTGGACCGGCTCGCCGCCGGGTGCCGCAGCCCGTTGGAGATCTGGGGCCACGACCACGTCTTCACCGGACCGGGAATGCCGAGGTTCACCCGGCAGGCGCGGGTACGGCTCGGTGCCCGGACGATCTACCTTGACATGTTCGCCGAGGCGGAACGGGTCAACATCGAGTTGGACGGCGCGACCAGCCACGGTGATCCGGCCGAACGCGAGATCGACCTCCGCCGCGACGCCCTGCTGGCGACGGTCGGCATCCTCGTCGTCCGCTTCAGCCACCGCCGCCTCACTGTGGACCCGGACCAGGTCCGCCAGGAAACCCTCGCCATTCTCGCCAACCGCACCCCCTCCAACCCATGATCAAGTGATGAAAAGTAGGTCTGGGAGACCTGGTGGACCTACTTTTCATCACTTGATCATGAGGGCGGGGCGAGGTGTGGCGGGCGGGGCGAGGTGTGGCGGGCGGGGCGAGGTGTGGCGGGCGGGGAGTTACTCGGGAGCTGCCGGAGCGGGTGAGGCGGGCGGGGTGGGGGTGGGGGTGGTCTGTTGTGGGGGGATCCGGGGGGTCGGTGTGGGCTCTGGTGCGGGATTGGCGTGGCGGTGGAGGAGTTCGGCGATCCATCGGGCGGCTTCTCGGTGCGCGGTGAGCAGGTGGTCGCGAGCGTCGGCCAGGTCGTCGTCGTCCGTGTGGTCGTCCAGGATGGCCGTCCACCGGCGGCTGAGCTCCTCGGCGTAGCGGGCCTTCCGGATCTGCTCGTCGAACTGGTATTCCAGCTTGACGAGGCGGTCGACGTGCGGCTGAAGCGCCGGCATGATCCGCTCGTCGAGTCGTACGGCGGCGTCGGGGCGGCAGGTGAGCGTGATATCGCCCCGTTGGTAGTGCCACAGGGGATCCTCGTCGAGCGCCTGCTGCAACGCCACCTCCAGGTCTCCGGCCCGGTGTGGGGGCAGGTCCCGGGCGGCGTCGGCGGCCAGCCGGGTCAGCCGCTGGATCGCGTTCGGCTGGAAGTACTGCACGTACCAGCTCAGCACCTCGGCCCGCAGGCTCGCCGTCGACGACCAGGCGAACGTGGCGCGGATGTAGAACGAGTACACGTACCCGCGTGCGGGGACCGCGATCAGTCGGGGTGCGTCGCGTTGTTCGACGAGTGGACCGGACGGCGACGGCGCGGCTGCGGAGCCGACGGGCGCCTCGTCCTGGAGCGCGGCGACCAGCCGGTCCCAGCTACGGGCCCACCACCGCCAGCCTCGCGCACCGGCGTCGCGGGCGATGGTCAGCCCGCGTACGCCCCGGTGTCGCCACTGGTCCGCGGGCCTGGGCCTCCCGTCGGGGGCGTCCGTCATGGCACCCCTCCACGGTCACGGATCCGCGTTTCACGCTAACAAGCGATGACCGATATGTCCGTCGCCACGCCGTCACCGAGCGGTCGGCATATCGACACGATCCAGGCCGTGGGCGTCGGGTGGCGTTCAACCGTGGACGAGCGCTGAAACAGTTGATCGCCCGCGGTTCACCGAGCATTGTGGAGCAGTTGGGGTGCCGAGGGGTGTTGCCGTCGACTGGCGGCGGTGAGACTGGGTCCGGTCCGACAATCACGCGGATCGATGGATTGGATGGTCTGGAGGCAGCCTGTGTCCACCCTCGTGTCCCCGCTGGCCACGCTCGGCGCGATCCGCCGGCGTACCACCACCCTCGCCCTGCTCCTCGCCCTGGTCGCCGCCGTGCTGGTCGGCCCGTCCGTGGTCTCGCCCCGATTGACCGACCCGGCCTCGGCGGCGGTCTACAGCTCCTGCACCATGAGCCGCTGCGCGGACGCCCGCACCGCCCGCTCGGGCTGGTCTGCCAAGGGGTTCCCGACCAGCCGAGGCTGGTACTCCTGGAGCGGCGGGAAGTCCAACTTCGCCGGCGGCCAGTTCTACAACTACGAGGGTCAACTGCCCGCCAACGCCACCTACCAGGAGTACGACGTCTACCCGCGCACCCAGGGCGCCGCTCGGGACGCGTACCGGATCGTGGTGAACCGCAGCACCGGTGTCACCTGGTTCTCGCCCAATCACTACACCGACTTCTACCGGCTCTGAAGGACCTGGGGGCCGGCCGGTCGAGGCCGGTCGGCCCCCCGTAAGGTCGTCGCCCAGCTCCGATCAGGAGGCAGATGATGGTCGGTGAGAACGCGGATCGGATGCCCGACTGGCTGACCGTCCGCCGGGGCGACGCCCTCGACGTGCCCGGCGCGGTGGTCCTGGCCGGGGCGGGGGCCCGCAACAGGGCCGACCTGTTCGCGGCGCTCGCCGCCGCGCTGGCCCTGCCGACGTACCTGGGGAACACCTGGGACGCCCTCTCCGACGCGCTCCGGGACCGGCTCGACGCCGGCCCGCTCACAGTGCTGATCACCGACGCCGGCCAGTTGCTCGCCGATGAGCCGACCGATCAGTACGGCCTGCTGTTCACAGTGCTCGGCGACCTCGCCACCAGCGCCCCGCACCCGTTGCGCGTCGTCCTCACCGAGGCCACGCCCTCCTGACCGGTGACCGGGCCACCAGCCGCTCTGCCCTCGCCGCCCCCGCCCTGGGGCTGGCTCTGCCCTCTCCTCCGGCCCAGCCCGATCCGCCGTCCAACGTCCCTCAGGCGTTCTTTGCTCTGCACCCGCCGAGGCGACGCCTACCGTCCGTACGTGTCGCCTCGGCGGGTGCAGAGCAAAGGCTGCGCGTGGGGCGAGGCGGCCCGGGGCGGGGGATGGGCAGGACGGGGTGGGGCGGGGTGGCGGCTGTCAGTTCGACGCGGGCTGGTCGAGGATGGCGCTGAACCGTTCCTCGGCAAGGTCCAGCTGGCCGAAGATGTGCCGCTTCACCGCGGGCGACAACGGGGTGTCCGGCCGGCCGATCAGGTCCCGGAACAGCGGCACCAGCGGCCGGTACTTGCGGGCCGACGAGATCACCTTCGGCCCGACCGTGTGGATCACGCCGACCCCGTTGTCGGTGAAGTCCGACACCTTGATCACCCGGGCCCAGGGCTCCCGGTCCAGACTGACCGCCAGGTGCTCCCGGTACTGCGCGTTGCGGTCCCGCTCGGGGTCGTACACCGGATTGGTGACGGCGGCGACCAGGGTGGCCACCCGAGGCCCGAACCGCGCGGCGAGCACGCCCAGCGCGGCCCCGGTCGGGTCGGTGCCCGGCTCACCGGCGGCCAGCTCGACCGGATGGTCCTCCACGGTGTCGTGCAACAGACCGGCGACGATCACGTCCACGTCCCGCACCTGGTAGTGGTGCATCAGCCTGATCGCCACCCGCAGCAGGTGGTTCAGGTACGGCTCGCGGACGCGTCGATCGTCGCGGTGCAGTTCGGCGGCGAGGTCGAGCGCGGCGGTCAACCGCGCCCGGGCGGCGTCGTCGAACTGCTGGACCTCCAACCGGAAACGCTCCAGCAGGCCCGGTTCGCCGTGGATCTCGGTGATCGCGTGCATCGGCATGCTGCCCAGGTGCGGCGGGAAGTCCATGCGTCACTTATAGCCGATCTTCACCAGATCGATGAGCCCGTACGTCGTCGACCCGACCGCGAGTCGCGGGCGCGCCGCACCGTCAGATCGGCAGCCGGTCGGCGCCGGCGAGCGGGCCCACCAGGAGGGGGACCAGCGGCGCCGGCAGCACGGGGTCGCGGCGCAGGGTGGGCGTCCAGCCCGCGTCCGAGGCCAGGTCGGGGTCATGGGTCGCGTTGTACGCCGCCAGCAGGTCGACCGGTCGGGCCGGGTCGCCGCCCTGGCGGACCCAGGAGCCTCGCTCGGTCACCGCGGTGCCGCCCCAGTCGTGGAGCAGGTCCGCCGGGTCGACCGCCGCGTCGATCGTGAAGAAGTTGTTCTGCGCGTAGATCGCCGACTGGACGCCGACCCCGAGCGCGTACTGGAAGTCGTCCCCACCGAGTCGGTAGTGGTTGTTGTAGACGTCGACCTGACCGAACCGCACCCGGGGTAGCCGTTGCAGGACGCCGTCGAAGAGGTTGTGGTGCAGGGTGACCCGGAGCCGGCCCACGTCCGGGCCGACCGTGTTGGACGAGCCGATCAACAGCAGCTTGTCCCGACCGGTGAAGCGGTTCCAGGAGGCGGTGACCAGGCTGGCGGTGTGCGTGACGTCCAGCGACCCGTCGTGTACCTGGTACGGCCGACCGAAGTACACCGGCTGGGCGCTGTCCGGGTTGTCGCCGTCGGTGAAGGTGTTGTGGTCGACCCAGACGTTCTCGCTGCGGCGTACCGAGATCTGGTCGTACTGGCTGTTCCAGTTGCCGGCCTCGCCGTCGGTCGGCGACCAGGCGGGGAAGCAGTCCCGGGCGTCGACGAGGGTCAGGTTGCGGACGATGACGTTCGACGCCCGGTCGATCATGAGGGTGAGGCCGGTCAGTCGAGCGCCACGCAGCCCGACGATCGTGGTGTTCGGCCCGACGTTGATCTGGGTCTGCCGGGTCTGGTTGGCCACCGAACGCACCCGGGCCTCCTCCAGCGGCCCGCTCGGTGGCACCCGCCCCCACACCGCCGGGTTGTACGCGGCCAGGTAGGCGTCCAACCGGTATTCCGGATCGGCCAGATCGGTGCAGCTCAACGGCGTGTCGTCGGGCCCCTCGAAGCCGTCGATCACGCCGTCGACGTAGATGAGCTTTCCGGTGGCGTCGGCGGCGTTGCCGGCGTTGTCGCCGCCCAGCGCGGTGACCAGTTCCGCCCGGCTGTGGACCACCCGGGTCCGTTCGGGGGTGGCCGCCGAGCCGCCGGTGGTGCCGGGGCCGTCGGCCGCCCAACCGTCGCGCTCGGGCAGCGTCTGCCGGCCGAGGTGGTCGGCCAACCGGGAGAGCCGGTCGGCGGACGGGACGTCCGCACGGGTAGCGGCGGCGGCCGGGGCGGCCCCGAGGAGAAGGGCGACCACCGTGGCGCCGCCGAGGACTCTGCGCATCGACTCACTCCGTTCGCTGTTCAGGGGACCTGTCGGTTGTTCGTCTGTCCCGCCAGCTCGGCGCGGTACGCGCCGGACGCCCACGGCACCCCCAGCTCGCCCGGCAGCGCGCCCCGCTCGGCCGCCCGACGCAACACGTCGACGACGCCCCGCAGGTGGCGGACCCGCTCCCCGCCCTCGCCGAGGGTGCTGACCAACTCGCCGTCGAGCAGCCGGGGCTCCGGCGCGGGCCGCAACGCGTCCAGCAGCGCGGTGAACGGCGCGGTACGGGCCAGCGGCGCGATCAGGGGCACGCCCGACGGATCGACCCGGTGGGCGAGCAGGTTCTCCAGCAGCCCCAGCCGCCCCGGCACCCGGCGGGTCACCACGTCCCCGGGCAGGCGCAGCCGGTCGGTCGGGTACTCCAGCACCGCCTGCCCCGTCGTACCGGTCACCGCCACCTCGCCCGCCACGAACTCCTCGGCGGCCAGGGTCACCGCCACCAGCACCGGCGGCCCGGCGCGGAACCGGACCCGCAGCACGGCGGTGTCCTCCACCTCGATCGGCCGGACCCGGTAGCGTTCCACCTCGATCGCGACCGGCCACGGCGCCGCCCCAGCGAGGGCCTCGGCGATCGCCAGGCACTGCATCACCGCGTGCGCGAGCGGGTTGACGAGCGCGCCGTCCAGCACCGGCCGGCCGTCCAGACTCCGTCGACCGGCCCAGGGGGAGCGGGCGTAGTAGGCGTCCGGCCGTTGCCAGGCGGCCACTGTGGAGATGCCGGTGACAGTGCCCAGGCGGCCGGCGGCCAGCGCGTCGGTCAGCGCGGTCAAGGCCGCCGAGCCGAGCGCCTGGAAGCCGACCTGGGCCACCCGACCGGCGGCGGTGAGGGCCCAGGTCAGCTCCTCGTGCTCGGCCAGCGACAGCACCGGCGGCTTCTCCAGCAGCAGATCCGCGCCGGTGGCCAGGGCGTCGCGGGCGATCGCCAGATGGGTGTGCGGCGGCGTGCAGATCACCACCACCTCCGGTCGGGTGGCGGCGAGCATCGTCCGGTGGTCGGTGAACACCGCGACCCCGGGCGGCACCGGGGCGGCCGGGTCGTCCTCCACCGGTCGGACGTCGACCAGGGCGACCAACCGCAGCCGACCGGCGGCGTGCAGGGGCGCGATCACCCGCCGGTGCCAGCGACCGTGCCCGTTCGCCCCGATCACCGCCACCCGGGGCGGCGGGGTGGCCCCGCTCACCGCCGACCGGCCCGGGCGGACCCGCTCACCGGGCACCGGCCAGCGTGGCCGCGACGCCGTGCCGCTCCAACGCGGTCAGCCAGGCGATCACGTCGGCGCGAACCTCGTCGTCCTCGGCCACCTCCACCGGGATGACGTCGCGCAGCGCGAAGACCGCGTCGACAGCGCCGGCCGGGCTCTGCGACCCGGCCTCCAGGGCGGCCCGGATCGGCCCCGCCAGTGGGTCCTGGAACGGCAACGGCCGGCCGTCGTCGGCGTACCCCAGCGCGAAGCGCAACCAGGACGCCACGACCAGCGCGCCCCAGCGCGCGGACCGCCCGGCCGCCCGCAGGTCGGCGATGGTGTGCAGGACACGCTGTGGCAGTTTCTGGGAGCCGTCGATCGCCACCTGGAGGGTGCGGTGGTGGATCGCCGGGTTGCCGAACCGGGCGAGGGCCTGCTCGCCGTAGTCGACCACCCGCATCCCGTCCGGCGGCGTGAAGCTGGCCGCCACGTCCTCGGCGATCAGCCGGCGCAGCACGTCACGCAGGTGCGGGATCTCCAACGCGTCGGCGATCGTCTCCCGACCGGCCAACGCCCCGAGGTAGGCGATGGCGGAGTGCACCCCGTTGAGGGCGCGCAGCTTCAACCGCTCCCACGGACCGGCGTCGTCGGTGAGCACCGCCCCGGCGAACTCCCAGCCGGGCCGACCACCGGGGAAGTCGTCCTCGATCACCCACTGCGCGTACGGCTCGGCGGCCACGGCGGCCAGGTCGGTCACGCCGAGCGCCCGCCGGGCCGCCTCGATCGTCTCCGGGGTGCTGGCCGGCACGATCCGGTCCACCATGGTGCCCGGGCAGGTGACGTTGCCGGCCACCCACTCGGTGAGCCCGGCGGGCACCCCGTCGGCGCGGGCGACCGCCTGGTCGAGCATCCCGCGCAGTCGACGGCCGTTGGCCGGCAGGTTGTCGCAGCTCACCAGGGCCACCGGCCCGGCGTCCGCGGCGGCCCGGGCGGCCAGCCCGCGCAGCAGCAGCCCCGGCACCGTGCTCGGCGCTCGGTCGCCGGCCAGGTCCGCGGCGAGCGCCGAGTCCGGGGACAGCCGGCCGGTCACCGGGTCGAGGTGGTACGCCTTCTCGGTGACGGTCAGGGTCACCACGCGCACCGCCGGGTCGGCGAGCAACGCCACCACGGCGTCCGGGTCGCTGGGCGCGTGCCGGACCCCGCTCAGGGCACCCACCACCCGGGTGGAGCTGCCGGCCGGAGACAGGGCGCTGACGCTGAACAGGTTGTCCTGCGCGGCGATCGCCTCGACCACCGCGGTGCTGCGCGGCGCGACGGCCACGATGCCCCAGTCACCCCCGGCCGCGCCGACCGCCGCCTCGGTGAACACGGCCTGGTGGGCCCGGTGGAACGCGCCCAACCCCAGGTGTACGACGCCGGTCGGCACGGTGCCCGGCCGGATCAGCGGGCGGGCCTCGGCGGGCAGCCGGCGCAGCATCCCCAGGCCGAGTCGGGAGGCCCCGACGGTCACTGCCATGCCGGGCCGTCCGGGAAGCGGAACTCCGCGATCGACGCGGGTTTCATGGTGGCGCTGTAACCGGGCCGTTCGGGCAGCAGGTAGCGGCCACCGCGGGTCCGCACCGGATCGACGAAGTGTTCGTGCAGATGGTCGACGTACTCGATCATCCGACCGTCCAGACCGGTGCCCACCCGCAGGTAGTCGAAGATCGCCAGGTGCTGGACGTACTCGCAGAGGCCCACGCCGCCGGCGTGCGGGCAGACCGGCACGCCGAACTTCGCCGCCAGCAGCAACTCGGCCAGGACCTCGTTGACGCCGCCGACCCGGGCGGCGTCGACCTGCATCACCCCGATCGCCTCGGCCTGGAGCAACTGCTTGAAGATCACCCGGTTGGCGGCCACCTCACCGGTGGCCACCCGGCAACGCCCGCCGGTCAACTCGGCCACCGCGCGGGCGATCCGGGCGTGCCCGAGGATGTCGTCGGCGTGGGTGGGCTCCTCGATCCAGTACGGGTCCACCTCGGCCAGCGCCGCCATCGCGGTGATCGCCTCGTCGACGTCCCAGACCTGGTTGGCGTCCATCATCAACAGCGCGCCCGGGCCGATCTCCTCCCGGATGATCCGGGCCCGCCGCAGATCGTCGGCGAGCGGGCCGCCGACCTTCATCTTCATCGCCCGCCAGCCGTCGGCGTACGCCTGCCGGGTCAGCGCCCGCACCTTGTCGTCGGGGTAGCCGAGCCAACCGACCGATGTGGTGTACGACGGGAAACCGTCACGTTCGAGGGTGGCCAACCGGTCGGCCAGCCCGTCGCGCCCCTTGTCGAGGATGGCGGCGGCCTCGTCCGGGGTGAGCGCGTCGGTGATGTGCTTGAAGTCGACGCTGGCCACCAGCTCGTCGGTGGGCAGGTCGGCGAGGAAACGCCACATCGGCTTGCCGGCCAGGGTGGCCCGCAGGTCCCACACCGCGTTGACCAGCGCACCGGTCGCCATGTGGATGACGCCCTTCTCCGGGCCCAGCCAGCGCAGCTGCACGTCGGCGCTGAGCGAGCGCCAGAACGCCACCGGCTCGGCCGTGATCTCCTCGATGGTGCGCCCCTGGACGTGGTGGGCCAGGGCACGCACCGCCGCGCAGGTGATCTCGTTGCCCCGGCCGTTGGTGAAGGTGAACCCGGCGCCGGTCGGGCCGGCGTCGGTGCCCAGCTCCACGTACGTCGCCGAGTAGTCGCCCCGGTTGATCGCGTCGGAGCCGTCGCCCCGGGCGGCGGTGGGGAACCGCACGTCGTGCACCTCGACGGAGGTGATGGTGACGGTCATCGCTGCTGTCCTCCGAAGTTGAAGACCCGCTTGGGCAGCCGGTACGCCAGGTCGACGATGGTCTCGGCGGCCTCGTCCATCGGCAGCCGGTGCTCGGCGACGAGCCGGGCGAGGAAGCCGGCGTCCACCCGACGGGCCACGTCGTGGCGTACCGGGATGGAGCAGAACGCCCGGGTGTCGTCGACGAACCCGCTGGTGTTGTAGAAGCCGGCGCTCTCGGTCACCGCCTCCCGGAACCGGCGCAGCACCTCCGGGGAGTCCAGGAACCACCAGGGCGCGCCGAGCAGCAGCGCGGCGTACCCGCCCGCGAGGGGCGCCAGCTCGCGGGTGAAGGTGTCCTCGTCGAGGGTGTAGAGCACCAGTCGCAGCCGGGGGTCGTTGCCGTAGCGTTCCAGCAGCGGGGCGAGCGCGTGCACGTACTCGGTGGCCTGCGGGATGTCGCCGCCGACGTCGCGACCGTGCCGGGCGTGCAACCACCGGTTGTGGTTGCGCACCGCGCCGGGGTGCAGCTGCATGACCAGCCCGTCGTCGAGCGACATCCGGGCGAACTCCACGAGCATGTGCGCCCGGAACGCCTCCGCGTCCGCGGCGTCGGCCTCGCCGCGCCGGCCCCGGTCGTAGAGCCGTTCGGCCTCGGCCGGGGTCAGGTCCAGGGTGCGCGCGGTGGGGTGGCCGTGGTCGGTGGAGGTGGCGCCGGCGGCGACGAACGCGGCGCGTCGGGCCCGCAGCGCGGCCAGGTAGCCGGCGTAGGTGCCGGTGTCCTCGCCGGCGGTGTCACCGAGACGGTCCACGTTGGTCGACCAGCCCTCGAACTCCATGTCCACCACGTCGTCCGGTCGGAACGTGGTGACCACCCGCCCGCCCGGCCCGCCCCACCCGTCGGCGGTGAGTTTGGCGTGCTGCGCGAGGTCGTCCAGCGGGGACTCGGTGGTCGCGAGGACCTCGATGTTGAACCGTTCGAACAGCGCCCGGGGCCGGAAGTCCGGCTCGGCGAGCCGGGCGGCGATCTCGTCGTAGAGGGCGTCGGCGGTGTCCGGGCGAAGCGGGGTGTGCACCCCGAAGACGGTGCGGAAGGTCTGCTCCAGCCAGAGTCGCGACGGGGTGCCCCGGAACAGGTGCCAGTGCGCGGCGAAGCGTCGCCAGATCACCCGGCCGTCGGTCTCCACCGGGCTGCCGTCGCGGGTGGGCACCCCCAGATCCGCCGGGGGTACGCCCTGACTGAGCAGCATCCGGGTCAGGTAGTGGTCGGGCACGATGAGCAGCTGCGCCGGGTCTGGGAAGGGTCGGTCCTCGGCCAGCAGGGCCGGGTCGACGTGCCCGTGCGGCGAGATGATGGGCTGCTGCGCCGCCAGGGCGTACAGCTCCCGGGCCAGCGCGCGCTGGCCCGGCTCGGGCGGCAGGAGCAGGTCGGTGTGGTCGAACGTGGGCACGAAGTGGGGCTCCTCGTCTCCTGTGTCAGCGGGGGGTGAGCAGGTCGGCGACGCGGACGGGTTGGCCGGTCTCGAAGGACCGGTTGGCGGCCAGACCGGTGAGCAGGGCCAACGCGCCGTCGTCGGCGGTCGCGGCGCGGCCCAACGGGTCGGGTTGACCGCCGAGGAGCACCCCGGTCATCCGGGCGTCCGCGCCGCCGTGCCCGTGCCGGCTGCGGCCCTGCACCGGGATCTGCCGGGGCGGGGCCCAGAACGGGCGCAGGGTAAGCGTCGCACCGCCGCCCTCGGCCGGCGCCTCGGCACCGTGCAGGGCGGCGCCCTTGACCGCGCCGGCGGTGCCCCGGTCGACGTAGTCGTTCTCGGCCACGTTCAGCTCCAGCCGGCCCCGGCTGCCGTTGACCATCACCCGGTAGCCCTCCCAGGGCGCGTACGCGGTGAGGTGGTAGGTCATGGTGGCGCCGGTGGAGTAGCGGGCCAGCACCGCCATGTCGTCCTCGATGCTCACCCCGGGCGCGAAGACGTTGCGGTCGCGCTGGTAGCCGTCCTCGGCCTCGGCGTCGAGGTACAGCTCCCGCAGCCGGGGATGCGCGTCCAGCCGCAGGGCGAACGGGTCGTCGGCGGCGGCGGGGGAGCCGTGCGCCCGGTCGTAGTCGCGGGCGTAGCCGTGCCGGCGACCGTCCTCGCCGTAGAAGAAGAGTCGGCCGGCCGCGTACACCTCGACGGGCGTGGCGGCCAGCCACCAGTTGACCAGGTCGAAGTGGTGGCTGGCCTTGTGCACCATCAGCCCGCCGGAGGTGGCCTTGTCGCGGTGCCAGCGGCGGAAGTAGTCCGCGCCGTGGCGGACGTCGAGCAGCCACTCGAAGTGCACCGAGCCGATCTCGCCGACCGCGCCCTCGGCCAGCAGCCGGCGAACCTGTTCGTGCAGCGGGTTGTAGCGGTAGTTGAAGGCGACCGTCACCCGCCCGCCGGTCTCGGTGACCGCGTCCAGGATCCGCCGGCAGCGGGCCGCGTCCACAGTCATCGGCTTCTCGGTGACCACCTCCCGGCCGGCGCGCAGGGCTGCCACCACGTACTCGTCGTGGGTGACGTCCACGCTGGTGACCAGGACGGCGTCCACGCGTTCGGCGTTCAGCATCGCCGCGAAGTCACCCGCCGGGTACGTGGGCACCGGGCGGTGCCCCAGCTCGCCGAGCCAGCGGTTGTGCGCGTCCATCCGGGCCTGGTTCACGTCGGCGAAGGCGACCAGCTCGGTGGTGTCGGCGTGATCGAGCACCAGCGCCCGGACGAACATCTCGGCTCGCGCGCCGGTGCCCACGACGGCGTACCGGACCCGTCCGGCGGCGTTCGGTGACATGCGGTCGCCTCCCGTGGTCCTGCAAAGGTTTGCAGTGAAGTAATCACGATCGATGCGTTCACGTCAACGAGGGCGGCATGATCGGCGTTATTTGTCAACATTTGGGGGGTTGAAGATGACCAAGGGGAGTGTGCGCGCAACGAAGCCGACATCATTGACCGTTGACACTGGCACAACCGTTTGCATTAATGGGCCACACCTGCGTGACCGCCACCACATCGGACGAAGGGGCCGCCGTGCCAGTCACCATCCGGGACGTCGCCCGGGCGTCCGGTGTGCACATCTCCACCGTCTCCCGCACCTTCTCCGCTCCACACCTGGTCAACCCGGAGACCCGGGTCCGGGTGCTGGCCTGCGCGGAGGACCTGGGCTACCGGCCCAACCGCGCCGCCCGGGCCCTGATCACCGGGCGGACGCACAACATCGGGCTGATCATCGCGGACATCGCCAACCCGTTCTTCCCGCCGCTGATCAAGGCGGCGGAGAGTCAGGCCCGGCACCGCGACTACCACGTCTTCGTGGCCGACACCAACGAGGACCCGACCGCCGAGGAGGAGTTGGTCCACGCCCTCGCGAAGCAGGTGGACGGCGTGCTGCTGTGCAGCCCTCGGATGAGCAACAGCCTGATCGAGCAGCTCAGCCGCGAGGTGCCACTGGTCGTGGTGAACCGCCAGGTGACCGGCCTGCCCTGCGTGCTGATGGACGTCGGGCAGGGCGCCCGGTCGGCGATCGAGCACCTGGTCGGCCTGGGGCACCGCGGCATCGCGTTGCTCGGTGGACCACGCAGCTCGTGGACCAACCGGGAGATGCGCCGGGCCGCCGGCGCGGCCGCCCGCGCCGGTGGCGCGGAGCTGACCATCCTCGGCCCCAACGCGCCCACCGAGGTCGGCGGCTCCGCCGTCGCCGAGCAGGTGCGACGCAGCGGCGTGTCGGCAGTGCTCGCCTACAACGACCTGATGGCGATCGGCCTGATCGAGGGGCTGGACGCGCTCGGGGTCCGGGTGCCGCAGGAGGTGAGCGTCGTCGGGGTCGACGACATCACCCTGAGCCGGCTGACCCGCCCCAAACTGACGACGGTGGCCACACCCACCGGGGCCGCCGGCCGGACGGCCGTCGACATGCTGCTGCAACAGGACATCGAATCACCGCGCGGCGCGCGGGGGTCCGGTGCCGGCACGGCGCTCGGCGTCCGTCGTACCACCGCACAGGTAATGCTCCAGACCGACCTGGTCATCCGCGACTCGACCGGCCCGGGCCCGTACGCCCGACCGGCACGTCCCCTGGCCGCACCACGTGGCCCGGGCCCGCATTGCCCTGCGGACCCGGGCATCCCGACTGCGGCCACCGGTGACGCCGTCGCCTCCTAATGCCGAGGAGTGAGCGCACATGCACCCCGCAACGCCCCCCACCACTGACGCGTCCGTCGGGCGCGCCCACCGTACCCCGCTGCCCCGGCGGCACCTGCTGCGTGGCCTGCTCGCCGTGACGGTCGCCGCACCGCTGATGTTCGGCGCCGCCGCCTGCGGAGACGACGGCGGCGGTGCCGCCGACCCGAACGCCCCGGTGAAGCTCTCGATCTTCTGGTGGGGCGGCGACGCCCGGGCCAAACTGACCGAGGACGCCCTGGCGCTCTACACCAAGAAGCACCCGAACGTGACCTTCGAGAAGACCTGGCAGGCCAACCAGGGCTACTTCGACAAGCTGGCCACCCTCACCGCCGGCGGCAACCCGCCGGACCTGTTCCAGATCGACGACAACTACCTCGCCGAGTACGCGGCCCGCAACACCACGCTCGACCTGACCTCTTACCAGGAGTCCGGGAAGCTGGACACCTCCAAGTTCCCCGAGAGCCTGTGGAAGTACGGCGTCGTCGACGGCAAGCTCGCCGGCCTGGCGGCCGGGGAGAACACCCAGGGTCTGGTCTACAACAAGACGCTGCTGACGAAGCACAACCTGCCCGAGCCGACCACCGGGATGAGCTGGGAGCAGCACATCGCCTGGGCCGAGCAGGTCACCGCGAAGACCAAGGTGCCCGGCACCCAGGACCCGAGCGCCGACTACAAGGCGTTCTGGGTCTGGCTGCGCCAGCAGGGCAAGGACCTCTACAAGGGCAAGGATCTGGGCTTCACCGCCGAGGACGTGACCGCGTGGTTCGACCTGTGGAAGGGCGCCCGGGACCGCAAGGCCACCCCGAGCGCCGACGTCATCCACGAGGGCAACTCCAGCGACGTCACCAAGCAGTTGGTGGTCACCGGCAAGTCGGCGACCTCCTGGGTCTGGGCCAACCAGATGCCGGACCTGAAGAAGAACACCAAGGACGAACTGGGCGTGATCGCCTACCCCGGTGACCCGAGCGCGCAGTGGGCCCGTGCCTCGATGTACTGGTCGGTGTTCAAGGGCAGCAAGAACAAGGACGTCGCGGTCGACGTGATCAACTTCCTGAACAACGACGTCGAAGCGGTCAAGCTGCTCGGTACCGACCGTGGTCTGCCGGCCAACCTGGACCTGCGCCGCGTGGTCAGCGACGACACCACCGACCCGGCCATGAAGCAGTCCATCGCCGTCGAGGCGGAGCTGACCCAGAAGTTCGGCGAGTCGCCGCAGGTCCCGATCAAGGGGCACAGCAAGGTGAAGTCCGAGCTGATCAAGGCCGCCGAGAACGCGCAGTACGGCCGGGCCACCCCCGCCGAGGCCGCCACCCAGTTCATCGAGGCGTGCAAGTCCGCCATCGCCTGACCGTCCGCTAGTCGAGGCGAGGAGAGGAGCTGTTCGTGGCGTTGACCACGGCGCCCGACCCGACCCGACGCGGCCCCGGATCCGTCCGGGCCCACACGCAGAGGCGTGGGCCCGGACGGATCCGGCACAGCGAAGGTCTGGCGGGGTACGTCTTCCTGTCGCCGTGGCTCATCGGCCTGATGGGTGTCACGGCGATCCCCATGCTGCTGTCGCTCTACCTGAGCTTCACCAACTACGACATCCTCACCCCCTTCTCCGAGGTGGAGTGGGTGGGGTTGGCCAACTACGAACGGATGTTCACCGCCGACCCGTCGTACTGGCACGCGGTGCGGGTCACGCTGACCTTCGCGTTGATCGCCGTACCGCTGAAGCTGGCCGCGGCGCTCGGCGTGGCGCTGCTGCTCAACCGCGCCTGGCGCGGTGTCGGGTTGTTCCGCGGGCTGTTCTACCTGCCGTCCCTGCTCGGCGGCAGCGTCGCGCTGGCCATCGTCTGGGTCAACATGTTCAACCGCGACGGCGCGTTCAACTCGCTGCTGAGTCTCTTCGGCATCACCGGCAAACCGTGGGTCAACGACCCCGACTGGGCCCTCGAAACACTGATGGTGCTGGCCATCTGGCAGTTCGGCGCACCGATGGTGATCTTTCTGGCCGGGCTCAAGCAGGTGCCCACCGAGCTGTACGAGGCCGCGTCCGTCGACGGGGCCGGCCGGTTCCGCCAGTTCCGCAACGTCACCCTGCCGATGCTCTCCCCGGTCATCTTCTTCAACCTGGTGCTGGAGACCATCAACGGCTTCCAGGGCTTCACCGCCGCGTTCGTGCTCAGCAACGGCACCGGCGGGCCGGTCGACTCCACCCTGATGTACACGCTGAACCTCTACATCACCGGCTTCACCGACCTCAACATGGGCTACGCCTCGGCGATGGCCTGGGTGTTCCTGCTCGCCATCGCGGTCATCACCGCGATCTTCTTCAGCACCGGACGGTTCTGGGTGCACTACTCCGACGGGGAGGACCGGTGATGGTGGCGGTGACCCCGACGACCGCAGCGCCGCCGAACGTGCGCCGACGCCCCGGCGGCCGGCCGGTGCTGCGACTGCTGATCCTGGTGGCGATCGTCGCCGTGGTGCTCTACCCGCTGATCTGGATGGTGGGCACCTCGCTGAAGTCCCAGGAGGAGATCGTCAACAACGTCGGGCTGCTGCCGGAACGGTTCACCCCGGGCAACTACACCGCCGGGTGGTCCAACTTCGACGTCAGCTTCGGCCGGTTCTTCCTCAACAGCGCCATGGTCAGCCTGCTCACCGTCATCGGCAACGGGCTCTCCTGCCTGCTGGCCGCGTACGCCTTCGCCCGGCTGCGGTTCCGGCTGCGCGGCATGTGGTTCGCCGTCATGATCGGCACGCTGCTGCTGCCGCAGCACGTGTTGATCGTGCCGCAGTACATCCTGTTCCGCACGCTCGGGCTGGTCGGCGGCGACTGGCCGTACCTGCCGCTGCTCATCCCGCAGTTCCTGGCCACCGAGGCGTTCTTCGTCTTCCTCATGGTGCAGTTCATGCGGGGCGTACCCCGGGAGCTGGACGAGGCGGCCCGCATCGACGGTGCCGGCCCGTTCGGCATCTTCCGGCACATCATCCTGCCGCTGAGCCGCCCGGCGCTGGTCACCACGGCGATCTTCTCGTTCATCTGGACCTGGAACGACTTCTTCCGCCAACTGGTCTTCCTGTCCCAACTGGAGGACTACACCGTCCCGGTCGCGCTGACCCTGTTCATCGACTCGACCAGCCAGAGCGCGGTCGGCCCGATGTTCGCCATGTCGGTGCTGTCGCTGCTGCCGGTCTTCCTGTTCTTCGTCGCGTTCCAGCGGATGCTCGTCGAAGGGATCAACACCAGTGGCATCAAGGGCTGAACCCGTCGACAGCGAGGGGCGGCGGGACTGGCGCGACGTGGTCCGCGACGCCGCCGACCTGGCCCTGCTGGGCATCCTGCTGACCCTCGCGGCGGCACCCCTGCTCAGCGCCGCCGCGGCGCTCGGCACGGCCAGTGCGGCGCTGCACGACTGGACGCGTACCGGCAGCTGGCCGTCGGCGGGCACGACCGTGCGTCGGTTCGGGCGCTCACTGCTGCCCGGTGTGCCGATCAGCCTGCTCGCGCTCGCCGGTGCCGCGCTGCTCGCCGCCGACCTGGCCGCGCTGGCCACCGGCCGGGTGCCGGGCGGCCCGGCTGCGCTGCTGGTGACGGCGCTGGTCGCGGCCGGCCTGACCGGGTACGCCGGGCTGGTCGTCGTCGAGGTGGGCGGCAACGGGGGCGGGCGGTGGCGGGCCTCGGCCCGCTCCGCCGCCCGCGCCTGCCTCGACGCGCCCACCCGCTGGGCGGCGCTCACCGGGGTCGTCGCGCTCGCCGGGCTGCTCACCGTCCTGGTCACCCCGGTCGCGGTGCCGATCCTCGCCGGCTACACCATGGCCGCCCTGCACGCCGTGACCGTCCGCCGGCCGGTCTCGGCGCACCCCACCGCCGGCCAGCGGGGGCCAGCCGACCCGACCGTCCGCCGACCGGCCCCGGCCGTCGTCGGCGGGCGCGGGGAGCTGCCGTGACCGGGGCGGAGGAGCCGGTGCGGCTGACGGTCGGGGCCGCCGAGGTGGCCGAGTACGTGCTCGACCCGGCGCTCGACGCGCGGCACGGGCCGCGACCCTACCTGCACCCGGTGCGCACCCTCGGCGGAACGGTGGTCACCGACGCGCTCCCCGCCGACCACGTGTGGCACCTCGGCGCGTCCCTCGCCGTCCAGGACGTCGACGGCAGCAACCTCTGGGGCGGGCGCACCTACGTCCGCGACATCGGCTACACCTGGCGCGACGACCATGGCGTCATCGCGCACACCGGGGAGGTCGAACGGTCCCCGGGCCGCTACGCGCACGATCTCCAGTGGCGTGACCGGGCCGGCGGGGTGCTGCTGACCGAGCGGAGGTGGCTCGCCGCGTCGGTGGTCACGCCGGACGCCTGGCGCCTCGACGTGGAGTCCGTCCTCGTCGCCCCGGACGACCGGGAAATCCGGCTGGGCAGCCCGGCCACCAACGGCCGCCCGGGCGGGGCCGGCTACGGCGGGTTCTTCTGGCGGGCCGCCGCCGACGACGAACCGGCGGTGTTCACCGCCGACGCGGCCGGGGAGGAGACGGTCAACGGCAGCGCGGCGCCGTGGCTCGCGCTGACCGGCGTCCGGTCGGGCGGCGGGGCGTACACCCTGGTCTTCGCGGGTCTTGGCCGCGGCGACAGATGGTTTGCGCGGACCGGGATGTATCCGGGGGTCTGTGTGGCGTTCGCGTTCGACCGACCGGCGGTGGTGCCGGCCGGTGGGAGCCGGCACGGCCGGTACCGGGTGTGGGTGGTCGACGGGACCCTCGACCGCAGTGGTGTGGCGGCCCTGGTCGCGGCGGTGCCGTGACCGCCGTACCAGGACGGCCCGTCATGAGGCGCTCAGGACACGTCAGGTCAGGAGTTCGCGGGCCAGGGCCTCGGCCCACCAGCGCTCGACGTGATCGGGTTGCCAACCCCGTTCGCCGGTCAGTGTGGTGTAGACGTCGATGTTGCAGATCGCCGCATAGATGTCGACGGCCGACCGTACGTCCAGTCCTTGCCGGAGAACGCCACCCGACCACGACGAGAACACGTGGATCCTGGTCTCGTTCCCCCGCTGACGGCCGTCGCGGTAGACGCTCGCCAGCGCGGGCTCGGTGCGGCCCGCCTCGCGGACGAGCGCGATGATGTCACCGGCGCGCTCGAAGAGCCGCCGGTCGTAGCCGGCCATCGCCGCGAGCTGCCGCACCGGATCGTTCTCGGCCTCTTCCAGCTCGGCGAGCGACTGCGATGGATTCGCGGCGATGTCTGCCGCGTCGGCCAGGGCCTGGATCAGGCCGATCTTGTTCCCGTAGACCGCGTAGACGGTCGGTACCGAGACCCCCGCCTCCCGTGCCACGTCACGTACCGTGGTCGCCGCCCAGCCGCGGGAGAAGAACAGTCGACGAGCGGCGCTGGCGATCTCACCCCTTGTCTCTGCCGCTTGCGCCGCCCGGTGCAGTGATTCGTACCTCCGCCTGCCTGTCTCGGCGGTCAATGGCTTGCCTCCTTCGGTTTTCGGCCCTTATATTGAATATATGTCGCGTAAACTCGGGGTCGGAAGCACCTGGGCATTCTCGCGGATCGCCGGACTCGCCGGGCTCGGCTTCGCCATCGTGATCGCCTCCACCAACGCCTTCCTGGTGCCAGCCGGCCTGCCCCACACCGGCGCTGAGACCAACGACGTGGTCCAGTTTTTCACCACCCGACAGGACACCGTCGGCCTCGCGTCGGCACTCGCCCCGATCGCCTGGGTGCTGGCCACCCTGTTCGGTGCCGGCGCGGTCTCCGTGCTGTGGCGTTCCGACCTCGAGCACGGCACAGCCTGGTCCCTGGTCGGGTTCGCCGGGGTGATCATGCAGAACATCACCTTTACCGGCGTGATGGCCACCCGGCTCGCGCTCGCGTCAACGACCGCGCAGGACGGCGGCTCGATCGCCGGGCTCTGGGCACTACACAACGCGCTGTTCGTCTTCAACGGCACCTTCCTGGCACTGGCCATGATCGGCCTGTCCATCAGCGGCCGACACGCCGGCCTGATCCGCCGCTGGCACGGCGGGATCGGTCTGCTGGCCGCCGCGCTCCAGTTCGGCTCGGCCGTGCTGAGCCCGCTGGCCATCGACGACCCCGGTACGGTCGGTCTCCTCGGCCTTGTCGGCTGGCTGATCTGGGTCGTGTGGGTCGTCGCCTACGGCATCAGCCTGATCCGCCCGACATCCGTCAGCGGCTCGGAAGAGCGGCGGTTACCCGGATGGCCTTGACGATCGCGGGGATGGAGCCGATCAGCAGCACCAGGCCCCAGATGATCGCGATGATCGCGAAGACCAGCGCCGCCACCTCGTCGACGATGCTGACCAGGATCACCGGCACCAGGTTGTGCAGGAACTCCAGCACGACAGTGCACAGCAGGGTGGTCAGGATCAGCAGGACGAGGCCCTTGTTCTGCAGGAACCGAGGCTGGGCCAACACCAGCATCCCGGCCCACAGCAGCTTGAGCAGCAGCACCAGCCCGAGCAGCACCGCCGCCTCACCGACCGGGAAGAAACCCCACAGCGCCAGGTAGGCCAGGGTGCCGAACGGGACGGCCAGGAACAGCGACACCATGATCATCAGCTCGACGAACGCGATGACCAAAGCGATCAAGCCGACGATGATCAGAATGATCGAGAAGATCAGGCTGGCGACGCCCTGCACCCGACCCTGGAGGCGCTCGGGCAGCAACAGACCGAGGCAGAACAGCCCGGTGCTCCAGACCGCCACCGCGTCGATCAACGCCAGGTAGCCGGTGCCCCGGCCGGACGGTTCGCTGACCCCGGACACGTCGTCGATCTCCACGTCCAGCGCGCCGGCGCTGTCGGCGAGGGCCGCGCCGGCGTCCGCGCCGCCGAGCAGCAGCCCGGCGCCGAGCTCCACCCCGATCGCCAGGACGATGGCGAGCATGGCCATCAGCAGGAACGGCTTGCGCAGGTCACCCACGGCGGCACCTTCCTCTCGGTCCCTGTCGATTCAGGACGTGGCCACGACGACCGTGCAGCCGCCCAGGCCGGGGCAGACCAGGCCCACCTCGGTGGCCTGGTCGACGGCGATCTTCGCCACCGCGCCGGTGCCGTCCGCGGCCGGCTCGACCTCGTCGCGGATGGTGAGGTCGGCGTCGCCGGGCGCCGGGGCGACGACCGTGAACCGTGCCGCGCTGCGCAGCACGAGGGTGCGCAGCCCACCGGGATCCGCCACCCGCACCACGCAATCGCCGGAGAACTCCAGGCGGCCTGTCTCGTCGGCGCAGTCGGCGCTGACCGTCACCGGATCCACAGCGGAACGCTCGCCGCCCAGCGCGCCCAACCGGTCGACGAACCCGTGCCGGGCCCCCGGATCACCCCGGTCGTCGCGGCCCGCCCCGACCGCTACCACGAACAGCGCCACCAGCAGGACGGCGAACAGGCCCAGCAGCGCCTTCTGCCGGCCACTCATCGCGCCACGGCCTGCGCCACGACCTCGGTGAACCGGATCTCGTCGACGCCGGCGAAGTAGCGGTTCGTGCCCTGCGTCTTGCCGACCACCAGAAGCGTGACCTGGTGGGGGCCCTTGGTGAGCTGGACCGTGCCGACGTCCAGGAACTCCGTCTTTCGCACCGTCGGGCTGAAACCGAGGAACGTCCCGCCGACCTGGCCGCCGTCGATGACGAAGACGGTGTTGGCGTAGTCGAGGGAGGTGGTGCGTACCGCGGCGAAACGCCAGGTGCCGTCGGCCGGGATCTGCACCGTCACGGTGACCTTGTCGCCGATGGCCAACCCCTGGAAGAACAACTGCTTGTCGCCGGACCAGGTCACCCCGCAGCAGTTGGGTTGCGCCTCCACCTTCGCGGCGCTCTTCTTCGGAGACTCCACCAGCGCGCCCTCCACCAGGCTCTCCGCCTCGACGGTGACCACCCGCGGCGCGCCGGGGGTCGGCTCGCCGTCGCGGGTCAGCAACACCACCCCCACGGCGACGACCACCAGCACCAACGCCGCGGCGGCGGCGATCCACAACCACGGGGTACGCCGTGGCGGCGCGACCGCCCGCACCTCGTAGGTGACCCGGCCGCTGGAGCGGGAACTCTCCTCCGGCGCGGTGTTGGCCGAGTACGCGAACCCGGTCATGTCGTAGCGCCGGGGCGCGGTGCCGGCCGGTACGGCGAGCGTGACCAGGAACGACACCGAGCCCTGCCCGGGTACCACGCGTTGGGGTTCGGCGACGGTGAACCAGGCCCGCTGGGAGCCGTCACCGGGTGCCACGTCGAACACCACGGTGTCCGGCGCGTTACCCGGGTTGGAGACGGTGAAGGTCAGCTCGCCGCTGTTGCGCGGGTCGAGGGTGAACTGCTCGGCGGCGGCGACGACCGCCCACTCGGTGGTCATGACGACTCCTCTTCCAGGACGATCTCGACAGTGGCCGAGGCGGGTTTCTCCGCCTCGACGATGCGGGTGATCACGGCGAGCTGACCGGCGGCGGCGACCGGCACCCGCACCACGACGTGGAAGTCCCGCTCGGGAGGCTCGTCGATGGCGAAGCCCGACAACCCGGTGGCCAACTCCAGGGCCCGGCGCATCCCGTACGGGGTGCCGCGCCAGCGGGCCAGCAGGGCGGCGTTGGCCACCAGGTCGCGCAGCCGACCCACCGGCAGCGGCAGCGGGGTGTCCGGTCGGGGCGAGGCCACCACGTGATCCATCGCCACCCAGCGGGTCAACCGCACGACCAGCCCGTCCGGTGCCCGGTACGGGTCGAAGAGCGCGTCCACCTCGGCGAGGATCGCCTCGTCCGGGGCGTGCAGCCCCTCCATCACGTCCAGCAGCGCCCAGAGCACGCTGCCGGGCACGCAGGCCCGCTGGTAGGCGGCGGGCAACAGCCGTTCAATCGCCGAACGTCGCATCCTGGCGCACCACCTCGATGTCGTGCTCGCCGGAGCAGAGCAGCCAGGTGTCGGGGACGGTCACCACGTCGGCGGTGGCCTGGTTGGCGCTGGGCGTCCAGGTGACGGCGTCGGCGCTGCGGTGCACGCCGCGCTCGCCGCTGGCCAGGATCAGCCGCTCCGCCGCGCCGGTGCCGCCGGCCGTCGCGCCCCCGGCCGTGGGGCCGCTCACCGCGATGGCGTCGACCGGCACGAACCGGGTCCGGTCCCGCAACGGCAACCCGCAGTTGACCGACACCGCCTGCCACTGCGGCTGGGTGGCCAGGGTGTCCAGCCGCAGCACCCCGCCGCTCTGGGTGGCCGCCACCGCCTGCTGACCGGCGAACGCAAGGTCCCGGCAGGTGCCGCCGATCCACCCGCTCTGCATCGACTGCCACTTCACGTCCGACTCGAACAGCCGGGTGCGGTGGCAGCCCTGGCCGGGCTTCTTCGGGTCCGGCTCGCCCGCGCCGCTCCACAGCAGGGTGGCCGGGCCGTCGTACTGCACGGCGAGGACCCGGTTGTCCACGTTGGCCAGCCCGACGTGGGTGAAACTGCCGGGTCGGCCGCCGCCGGTCGACAGGTACACCCCGAAACTGGCCTGCGCCGCCACCGCCACCCCCGGCGCACCCCGCTCGGAGACGAACGTGCGCACCGCGTAGAAGCCCCGATCGGCGTCCGACGGGTCGACCAGGATCTGCAACGGCACCGCCCCGGGCAGCAGCGACACCTCGTACAGGCCGGTGTCGGTGGCCACCAGCAGCGCGCCAGCGCCGTCGCGGTCCAGCCAGGCCACGTCGGAGATCCGCGAGTCCAGGTCGGTGAGCAGCGACCACGTCTCGCCCAGGTCGGTGCTCAGGTGCACCCGGGAGCCGCCCGAGGCGCGCAGCGTCACCACGGCCACCGAGCCGGGACGCGCGACGATGCCCGGCCGTACCGGCGCGGGCGCGGGCGCCACCCGCAGCACCGTCTCGTCGTCGAAGCGACCGGCCGGTTCCCAACCCGCGCCGCCGTTACTGGAGCGGAACAGCACCGGGCCGCGCCCGGCGTACCAGGTGCGCGGCTGGTACTGGTCCACGGCGAGGGCGCGGACGTCGGCGTCCGGGGCCTCGTCGACCACGAACCGCACCGACTCGACGTAGCGCACCCCCGGCTCGGCGTGCTCCAGCAGCCGGTACACGTTGGACGCCCGCAACGGCTCGCCGAACGGCCAGCCGGTCGGGTTGAGCGCGGTGGGCAGCGGACTCAACGTCTGGTGCAGCCGGTCGTGGATGCGGCGACGGACCGCGTCCACGTCCTCCTCGCGGCGGACCACCACCCGGGCCCGTACGGACACCGCCTTGAAGCGTGCCCAGGTGGCCCGGGAGCGGATGCCGACCATCCGGCGTTCCTCCAGGTCCGCCTCGACCCGGTGGCGGGCCTCGGGCACCTCGTGCTCGCGCAGCACCGCCACCGGCAGCCGCCCGCCCGGTCGAGCCGCCTCCGGCACGTACGGCACCAGCACCACCTCGACCTCGCCCGGCCGGGCGAAGCTGTAGACCGCCGCGCGGGTGAACGCCCGCGCCCGCGCCACCGCCCCGGAGCTGGTCGCGAGGACCTCGAAGTCGCGGGCGGTGACCGCCCGTTGCTGGGCGAAGAACTCGTACGGGCCGCGCAGCAGCACCGACTCCAGCGCCTCCATCTCCCGGCCGCCGGCCGCCGGCGTGGGGTTGTCCACGCGTACCCCGGGTAGTGGGTCGCGCAGGCTGGTCAGCGTGCCCGCCGCCACGTTGCCGGTCGGCCCGCCACCGGCGCGGTACCAGAGCCGGATCTGCCGCCCGGCCGGCGGTACCGCCGCGACGGTCACCGGCGGGGCGGCGCTCGTCGGCGCGACCGCGTCGGCGGTGGCCTCCCCGTGCGGGGTCGACCCGGCGGGGGGTCGCAGGTCGAGGGCCGGGGCAAAGATGACAGTGCCGGAGCACCGGTCGACCAGGTACGCCTTGGCCTGCGGACCGAGCCCGGCGAAGCTGTCCACCGGCTGCCAGATCTCGAACGTGCGGCCATCGTGCTCGCGGGCCGCCGCGCCCAGCTCGACGGTGCCGGCCGCCACCTCCACCCCGAGCAGCAGGTCCAGCGCCTCGGCGGTGCGGGTCAGCGGCGCGCGCGTCGCGCGCAGCACCTGCCCCGGCTGGCCGGTGCCGACCCCGAGCAGCTCCGCCTCGACCGGCTCGCAGTGGTGCATCCGTACCGTCACCGACGTCTCGTCGGCGGGCAGCAGGGTCGGCTCGGTGGTGACGAACACGACCGGCCGGGGGTCCGCGCCCCGGGCCGCGGCGACCCGCAGCCCGGACGGGATCCGGACCACACCGCGGTCGGTGCCGGTCCGGGTGAACCGGACGTCCGCCCAGGCCGCTGTCGGCGCGTGGCGGGTGACCCCGAGCAGGTTCAGAAACGAGACGTACGCCTTGTCCGGCAACTGGTTCAACCGGTAGATCATCACCTCGGTGAGGTGGGCGAACGTCTCCACCAGCGCCATGCCGGGGTCGTGCGCCGACAGGTCGGTCCACGCCGGGCAGGACTGCCGGATCCGTTCCCGGGCCTCGGTGACCAGGTCGAGGAAACCGCGATCGTCCAGGTGCGGCACGGGCAGCGTCATGACGCTCCTCCCTCAGCGGGCTCGTCGGCCGGGAGCAGATCCACGGAGAAGACCAGCTGCCCGGGTGTCAGGCTGGCCCGCACCCGGTAGTCCAACCGGATCACCAGGCGCCACGCGTCGTCCGGGTCCGGCCCGGCGTCCACGTCGATCACCTCGACCCGGGGCTCCCACCGGGCGATGGCCTGCCGGACGTAGTGGATGGCCAGACCGGCGGTGGTGTCGTCGTTGGGCGCGAAGACCAACCGGTGCAGCCGGGAGCCGTACCCGGGTCGCATCAGCCGCTCGCCCGGCGTGGTCGACAGGAGCAGGAACAGCGCCTGCCGTACGCTCTCGTCGCCATCGGTCATCGCCAGGCCGCCGGCCGCGGTGAGCGCCAACCCGCCGGTACGGCCGGCGTCGAAGCCGGCGCCGACGAAGCGGAACGCCCTCACCGGTCCGCCCCCAGGAACTGCTGGCGGGGGTCACGCACCGTGTGCTTGACCAGCCCCGGCGGCGTGCCGTTGGTGAACCCCTCCAGGTGCGACAGCACCACCCGGTGCCCGTCCACGCGAACCCAGTCGCTGTAACCGACGCGCACGGTGAGCGTCGTGGTGCACGGCTTGATGGTCGGGCCGTAGTTCGGGCAGGCGACTATCTTGCGTCCCTCCGGGTCGTCGTCGACGAGCACGGGCACACCGGTGACGGTCACCCACTCCCGCGAGGGTCGGTTCTCGACCCGGCCGTCGTGATCGCAGGTGATCACGGAGTCCCGGTGGATCCAGCGCATCAGCCGCCTCCTTCGTGGTGGGCGCGGGCAAGCGTTCGGGCCTGCTCCGCCGCGGTGCTCGGGTCCTCCGTCGAGGCGGCGTGCAGGAAGTCCACGCTGCGGGCGCGCACCACGATGGCCCGGCCGGGTGCGGAGATCACCAGGTCGGACGCCGCGTGCAGGGTGGCCAGGTCGGGGGTCAGCTCCAGGAAGCTGCCGCCCTCGGTGCCCAGCCGCAGGCTGCGCCGCACGTCGTCGACGACGATCGACTGCCCGCCGGAGGTGCGCATCGTCCACCGGCGGGCCTTTCCGTCGTCGATGCCCGCGTCGTACGGCTCGACCGCGCCGAACAGCGAGCCGAGCACGATGCCCGAGGCCGGCTCGCCGCCGGGCAGCACCACCAGCACCGTGTCGCCCGGATCGGGGAGCGCCACCAGGCCCTTGCCCGGCCCGGCCCCGGGGCAGAGCACGGCCAGCCAGCCGGCGTCCAGGTCCCCGTACGCCGGGAGGGTCAACCGGACCCGGCCCAGCCCGTCCGGGTCGGCGACGTCCGTGACGCTGCCGAGGGTCACCACCGCGCCGCCGGTCGGGGTCGCCGGCGTGGCCGGCGGCACGGTGGAGAACCGGGTCAGGTGCCCGTCGCCGTCCACCGTGTGCACCACCTCGGTCAGCACGTACGTCCCGGCAACCGGGTCGGGCACCCCGCCGAGGTCGACGCGGCGGCCCGGGCGTAACGCCGGATCACCCTCGGCCACCCCCTCGGCCGTTGCCAGCGCCGCCGCCCGGCTGTCCAGTCGGGCCTGGGCCAGCGCCGCCAACTCGTCGTCGCTGCGGCCGGGCTGGTCCACAGCGGTGCGAACGCCGTCGGCGCCCACGTCGGCCGGGTCCGGGCGGTCGTCGGCGGGTCGGCCGCAGCGCGCCTCGTCGATCTGCTGGCTGATCACCTCGGCCCGCTGTGGATGCCAGCCCAGTGCCGCACTGGCACCGCTGGCCTGGTCGGTGTTGGTGGACAGTCGCAGGGTGTGCACCCCCGCGCCGAGCGTCAACGTGACCGGCTCCCCGTAGCCGGCGAGGGTGACCAGCCGGACCCCGTCACCGTCGGCGGCCAGGTGCAGCCCGGCCCGGCCGGCCACCTCGCGCAGCAGCTCAAGGTCGCTGTGCCGGTGCTGGAGCAGCCGCTCCAACCGGGGGCCGTCGACCTCGGCGGTCACCGCCAGCCCCACCGCGCCGCACAACTCCCGGGCCAACTCGACGGCGGTCACCGAGGTGAAGACCCGCAACCCCTGCCGCTTGCGCAGCCGGTGCAGTGGGTCGTACGCCCGCAACCGCAGCACCGCCGCCCCGTCGGCGGCGAACTCCACCTCGACGCAGGTGACCTCGCCGCTGAACAGGACGTCCTCGTGGTCGGCGAGCCGTACGTCGAGCGCCGTGCCGGGGCGTACCGGCGGGTCGAACGCGCCGGTCCCGGCGGTGGTGGCGAGCACCAACTCGGCCTGGGTGGGCTGGTTGAGCCGGGCCGCCACCCGCACCGAGCGGACCCGCTCACGAGCCGCGCCGACCAGCTCGACGCCGTCCAGCAGGACGACCAACGCCCGGGGCGCGAGGCTGGTCACGGCGTACCCCCGGGACTGCCGGACGCGCTCGGAGCCGGGCCGGTCGGCGCGATCCACGACGCGTCGGCGATCGAGGCACCCAGGTACGACGCCCCCGCGCCCACCACGCCCGCCGCCCGCGCCAACCCGGTCGCCGCAGCGGTGCCGGCGGCCGGCGGCACGGCGAGGGTGGTGCCGGCCGGCACGGCCAGGGGATCGGTGATCCGGTTGTGTTCGGCCAGCAGCCGCCAGCGCAGCGGCGAGCCGAGCGCGTCGTTGGCCAGCAGATCGAAACGCACACCGGAGCGACCCGGCTCGGCCGCGCCGTCACCGGCGGCGATCACCGCGCTGCCCGGCAGGGCGGTCGGGGTGCTCGCGGCGGCCAACTCCTCGGCGAAGCCGGCCTCGGCCTGATCGGCCGTCTCGGCGGCCCGGACCAGCTTCAGCCGCAGCCAGGACCGCCGCGGCGACCCGGTGCCGGTGAACGCGTCGAACCGTTCCGCCACCGCGACGATCACACCCGGCACGTTCCAGGTCTTGCCCCAGACCAACCGGACCAACGGCGGTCGCAGCCAGCCATGCTCGGCAGTGGAATTCTCCGCCAGCATCCACAGCGGGCGGGTGAGCACCCGAACGTCGGCCGGGCGCAGTTGCGCCTCCACGAAGTCGACGTCGAAGAGCAGGTCGAGCACCAGCTCGGTACGGCCACCACCGGTGAAGACCAGCGGGTCGTCGGCCAGCCCGGCCCCGGTGAGCTGCCCGCCGCCGGCACCCCGCTGCCGTACGCCGGCGAGCCGGGTCACCTGCACGGTCTCCGGGTTGAGCAGGCAGTCCACCCGGACACCGGAGGAGTCGATGAGGAAGGCGACGCGTTCCATCAGTCACCCGCCTGTTCCCGGTCCAGTCGGGTCAGCTGGGCGGCGTCCACCGCCGCGCCGGCGACCGACCACAGCGCGGAGTCGTCGGGCAGCGCTGGCCACGGGTCGACGCCGCGGGCCGCAGCGCCGGGCGGCGGCCCGTCGATGCCCGTCGGTCGTCCGCCGCCGCCCGCCTCCGTTCCCGCGTCGTGCCGTGTGGCCGGGCGCTCGGGTGGCGCACCGGGCAGGGCCAGCCACGGTCCGCCGCCCGCCACCCGATCCAGGTCACCGCGCGCAGAGGCCGACGGGTGCCCGGCGCTCGTCGCCGTCCACCCGGTCCAGGATGCGTCGACCCCGCCCCGGATCGGCCTGGTCCCGGTGCTGCCCGGCACAGCTGCGTCGGCCCGAGACGTCCAGGCCGCGGCCTGCGCACCACCCCGCGGGTGCCCGCTCTGGTCCTCCCGGGGCCGGGGCTGACCGTCCGGGTGGCCCCCGAATCCGTCGCGGCCACCCGAGAGGGTGGTGGGTCGCGCGGGGAACGAGCCGGTGGGACGCCGGTGGTCGACCTCGCCGGACCGCCTGCCGTCCAGGGGCGGATGTGAGGTGGCCCCGGCCCGGTGCGGGCGGTCGCTCGGTGAACCGTGCGGCCCGAAGACCAGGGAACGGACCGGCTGCCGGGGCCCGTCCGCCCGGGGCAGTCCGCTCGCGTTGAGGGCTGTGGTGTCGACGGTCGCGGCGTCGAGGGCAGCGGCGTCCACGGCCCTGGTCTCGTGGGTCGTGGCGCCGTGGGCCGTGGTGTCGATCTGGGCCGTGGTGTGGATCTGGGCCGTGGTGTCGACCCGGGCCGCCCGCCGTACCGGAGGCACCGCCGCGCCCGGTTCCGCCGGCCAGGTCGAACCGGCTGGCGGGGTCGAGGCGTCCGGCCCGGTGGATCCGGTCGGTGGGGTGTTCAGGTCCGAGGTGGACGAGGGCCTCCGGCCGCCGGCAGCACCGGTCCGCGTACCGTCGGGCTGGTCACCGGCTCGCGACGGACGGCCCGCCCTGCCGGTGCGGTCCTCGGCACGCGACCTGGTCGGCCCCGTGTCCGCGCTCGCACCGGGACCGCCCACACCCCCCTCGTCGCCGGGACCGCCGAGCCTGCCGAGCCTGCCGAGCCTGTCGGACCCGCCCGACCTGGCGTTCGCGACCGGGTCCGCACCGTCGGCCTCGGTTCGACCGGTCGGGTCGCCCTGCCCGCCGTCCCGGACCCCGCCCCCGGCCTGGCCGGTCGGGGACGGGTCGAGGTCCAGGTCGTGCAGCAGCCCGGGCGCGTGGGCGGCGACCAGGTCCAGCCAGTGCCGAGGCGGCTCCCCGAAACGGCGTGGGGCCGCCTCGGGGGTCTGCGACGGTGGCGGAGGGTGACCGGCGGGCTCGACCCGCCCGGCGAGGCTCTGCACCGCTGCGGCCGCCGAGCGCAGTCGGCCGGCCAGCCAGCTACGCGGGCGTCGGCGCGGTGGCACCGCCGGTCTCCAGCTCCAGGCCCTCGTAGCGCAGGGTCAGCGAGGCGATGGCGATCTCGTGGCTGAGGGTGTTGAGGTGCGCCCCGCGCCACCGGGTCGGCCAGGCGTCGATCAGGTTCCAGCGCAGCACCTCCGCCGTCCCGACCGAGTCGAGCAGCACCACGGAGACGTTGCGCCGGTTGAGGGTGCCCTGGGCGGTGGCGTTCACCCAGTCCCACAACTCGCGGGAGGCGGTGAGGCCGAAGTGCAGCGTCACCGGCTCGTACTCGGCCTGGCCGGGCACCATCCGCATCCGACCCAGGCCGTGCTCCCGGTACGGCTGCCCGGGGATGTTCACCTCCAACCCGGTCATCTCGGTGAAGTGGCCGTTGGTGACGCCGTTGATGAGCAGTCGGAAGTTGTACGCCCGGTACGGGTCGACCGGGGCCCCGGGTTGCGGGGTGGCGGTGGTGGGCATGTCAGCCTCCGATCGTCTCGGTCTCGGTGCCGCCGGCCCACTGGCTCAGCTTGAACACCACGAACTCGGCGGGCTTGACGACCGCGATGCCGATGTGGGCGATCACCATGCCCGCGTCGCGGACGTCCGGCGGGTTGGTCTCCTCGTCGCACTTGACGAAGAACGCCTCCTCCGGGCTGCGCCCCAGCAGCGCGCCGTCGCGCCACACCCGGGTGAGGAACGCCCCGATGTCGCGCCGGATCGAACGCCAGAGGGTGAAGTCGTTGGGCTCGAACACCATCCACCGGGTGCCGTTGGCGATGGCCTGCTCGATGGCGATGCTGAGGCGTCGCACGTTGAGGTAGCGCCACTCGCTGGCCTCGGCGGCGAGCGTACGGGCGCCCCAGACGCGGATGCCCTCGCCGGCGAAGTAACGGATCACGTTGACACCCTTGGGGTTGAGCACGTCGTGTTCCGGTCGGGTGACCAGGTAACCCAGGTCGACAGCGCCGCGCACCGGCTCGTTGGCCGGTGCCTTGTGCACCCCGCGCAGGGCGTCGGTGCGGGCCCAGATGCCGGCCAGGTGCCCGCTCGGCGGGGTGAGTTCCAACTCGCCGCTGATCGGGTCGCGTACCCGCAGCCAGGGGTAGTAGAACGCGCCGAACTCGGACTGACGCGGCCGGTAGGCGGCGCCCTCGTGGCCGCCGGAGCCGCCCGGCTGGGCCGAGCCGCCGCCGGGACCGCCACCGGTACCCTCGGCGGGCTTGGCGGGTTTGCCGGAGGACGGCGTGGCCACCTTGGTCAACGCGGAGATGTCGTCGATGTCCGGCGCCGGGTCGCAGATCGCGACCATGGTGCGGGTGCGCTCGGCCATGCTGAGCAGCGCCTCGTGCGACACCACGTCGTGGAAGCCGGGCGCGGCGATGATCGAGATCTCGTCGACGGCCTCCAGCAGTTGCAGACCGCCGCGCCGCTGCCCGGAGCCGGTGATCGCGCCACCCTCGCCGACGTTGACCACCCAGCAGCGGGCGCCCCCGTTGTCCAGGAAGCCGAAGACCGCCCGTGCCAACGGGGTGCTCTCCACCCGCTCGCCGGCGGCGAAGAGACGCAGGAACTCCGTCCAGTTGTTGACCGGCACCGCCTTGCCCAGGTGGGCGGAGCGGTCCGGGGCGACGCCGACGAACGCGGCGATGCTGGTGCTCACCGGCCCGATCGGTCGGGCGCCGCTGGGGACCTCCTCGACATAGATGCCGGGGGAGAAGTAACTGGGCATCGGTCCTCCTGTGCCTGTGGGTGTCAGTGGGTCGGTGGCGCGCAGACGATGACGATGTCGTCCTCGGTCGGGTCGACGTCGGCGCTGAGGACGAGCCCGCGTCCGCTCAGCCGCAGCCGGACCGGGCTCGGGTGCTCGGGGTCGTGCGGGACACCGACGATCAGGAACCGTCCCTCGGTATCGGTGCGGGTGGCGGAGCCGGTGGCGGGCAACTCGACCCGCATCGCGGCCAGTGGCTGCTGCTGGGGGCCGACGACCCGCCCGCCGAGGCTGCGTACGTCGAGTTGCCGCAACCGCAGCGGTTGCAGCACCGGCGGCGCGGCCGGGGTCGGGTGGTCCACCTGCGCCGCCACGTCGATCAGCAGCGCCGGTCGGGGCGCGGTACCGAACGCCGTCCACAGCGGTGGGTCACCGGCCTCCAGCACGACCGGGTAACTGCCGTCGCTGGTCGCGGCGGTGAGCACCCGGTCCAGTCGGGGCAACCCGGCCGGACCGGTGACGCAGAGCAGGTGGCGGACGGTGAACCGGTACGGTTCGCGGACCGCGCCGCTGGAACGGGTCTGCCGGGCCGGGCGCAGTTCGAGGGGCCAGAGGGTGAGCCCGTCGGCGTCGTCGCACGCGCGGGGCGGGCCGATCGGGACCGGTTCCCCCGCCGCGCTGGTCACCCAGGCGACCAGCGCGGCGGTGGCGCTCTCGATCGGTCCGCGCCCGTGGGTCGTCATCGCGGCGGCGTCCCCTGGATCCGGTACGCGATGGCCTCGTTCCACACGTGCGGGTAGACGCCGATCTCGAAGTACCGGGTGAAGCGGTTGATCGGCGCGTTGGTGTGGTCGTGGTAGAGCAGCCACACCGGCGCGATGGTGAACAGGACGTAGTTGGCCAGGACGAGGGGGATGTAGAGCGGCCCGAGCAGGCGACCCTGGAAGATGTGCACGTCCTCGTGCCGCTGGATGCCGGAGCTGGAGCCGGCGCAGACGGTGCCGATGGTGGTGGCGTAGCGAGGCGAGACTCCCTCCACCACGCTGACCCGACCGCTGCCCAGCGAGGTGGGCCGGTCCAGCGAGTGCCCGAAGATCAGATGCACCGTCAGGTAGATCGCGCCGACGACCGTGTTGAGCAGACTCCAGGTGTGGTCGACGACGAAGAGGAAGATGCCACGGGCGTCCGAGCCGTACACCCCGGCGGAGGCCACCGACCAGCCGAAGACCGCGCCGACCACCAGGCCCACGACGGCGCCGATCAGCAGCCCGACGGGGCCACCGGCGAGGAAGCCGAGCAGGGCGCCGAAGCCGACGTGAGCGGCTGCGCTGAGAATTCCGAAGACCATGACGGCACCCCCTCAGACCCAGGAACGGAAGACTCGGGGCTCACGACCGCTCGCGACCTGGGTCGGCGTCGCCTGTCGGTTGCCGGGCGGGAACTGGTTGACCCCGAGCGCGGCGGAGAAGATGACCAGCGCGTTGAAGAACGCGATGACCCACTTCTCGCCGCCGGCCTCGTCGGCGAACGCCGCTGTCACGTAGGACAGCAGCAGCGCGATGGCGATGGCGATCCACTTGCGGAGCTTGTCGCCGCTCGGGCCGATCAGTCCGCCGATGACGTTGGTGGCCAGGAGGGTGGCGGCGCTCGCGCCGGCAATGGTCCCCAGGGCTGCCCAGGTGAAGAGATCGTTCATGACGATCCCCCTTCTGCGATGGTGCGACCGGATGTGGTGGTGGTGAGGTCCGGTGCCCCTGCGGGGAGCACCGGGGCCGGTCGCCGTCGTCTCGGGGGCGGCCGGGGCCGGGCGTGGCCGGCCGAGCCGGCCACCGGAAGAGATCAGCCGGGCCCCGGGGCGCCGGCGGGAGGGCCTGGCGGCGGGGTCGGACCGGGCGTCGCCGTCGCCGCGGGGTGACGGCGGCGAATCAGGAGTACGCCCACCGCGGCGAGCACCAGCAGGAGGAGGACACCGCCGACGACGAACAGCCAGGGGAAGCCGCCGTCGTCCTCCTCGCCGGCGGCAACCGGCGAGGCGGACGGTCGTGGTGGCGCCTCGGCCACGGCCCGCAGCTCGGATGGCTTGTCCTGGTTGGGATCGACCTTCCAGCTGACCGACCGGCCGTTGACGGTGCCATTGCTGTCGATCACCCGGCCGGGAAATGTCACCGAGATCTCGAACGACATGAGCTTGAGGAACGCCTGTTGGTTCTGCGGATTCTGCTCCGCAACCTTTCCGCCGTATTTCTTGGGATCGAGCGGCAGCGTGAAGCGGTAAAGATCGCCGTCCCTGACCAGTTTGACACTCTCGGTGTCGAAACCGGCCAGCGGTGCCTTGCGGTAACTGATCTGGGAGCCGTAGAAAGTGTCGTCCTGGTAAAGGGTTTCCTCGCCCGCCGGTAGGGCGGGGATGTTCTGCCGCAACTCCGCGAAGGCGACCGGGAGGTTCTTGTTGCGACCGCTTAGCACGGACTTCTGGGCCGTCAGCAGGAGCTGCCCGTCGACCGTGTCGTCGGCGTTGACGGTCAACCCCATGTTGAGCTGCATGCAGCCGCTCAGTGCGGCGAGAAGAAGGAGGCACACCGCGACGCGGAGTGCCCTACCGCGGTTGACTCTCCTGTTCATGGGCTCAGTGTGTGTGATCGCTTTCACCATCAGCAGTCAGCGATCGGTCACAACGAAGTCGCCGATTTTACCGGCGCACTGTCGCCTTTGATTGGTTCCGTCGACGGCCCGAATGGCTATTCTGGAGCTTTGGGGCCACGACGGCTCCTCGCCGGCCGTAGTCTGGCTGGATGAGAATTGTCGCGTGCGTCCTGCTGGTAGATCCCGACGGGCGGCTGCTGTTGCAACTGCGCGACGGCGACGCGACACACCACCCGAACGTGTGGGGGCTGCCCGGCGGCCACGGCGAGCCGGGGGAGACGCCGGAGCAGACCGCCGAGCGGGAGTTGTTGGAGGAGACCGGCCTGCGCGCCGACGGTCCACTGCGACCGGTCGCCGTGCAGTCGCTGCCCGAGCTGGCCCGGGTGAAGCACTACTTCCTCGGCAGCACCAGGGCCCGGCAGGAGGACGTGGTGCTCGGCGAGGGCGCGGCGATGCTCTTCGTCCCCGGTGCCGACGTGCTCGACGGTCGTCCCTGGACGCCGGGCACCGTGGAGGTGTTGACCGAGTTCCTCGCCTCGGCGGAGTACGCCGCCCTGGCCGCCGGCCGGATCACCGGCCCGGCTCAGCCCGCCGGCGGTCGCCAGTCCGCGTAGCGAGCCATGCTACGCAGGGCCAGCCGGCTCGGGATGAGCCGCAACGCGACGGTCCGCATCGCGAAGGCGACCGGGTTGTGCAGCTGCTGCCCGAACCGTCCAGCGACGTAGGAGGCACGGGCGACTGACTGACTGCGTGGTCGACGCTGCTCGTCGTACGCGGCCAGGGCGGCGGGCACCTGCGTGGCGCCGCCGGCGCAGACCGCGCCGAGCACCACGGCGTCCTCGATCGCCTGCCCGGCGCCCTGCCCCAGGTTGGGTGTCATCGGGTGGGCCGCATCGCCGAGCAAGGCCACCCGCCCCCGCACGTACGAGGGCAGCGGCTCGGCCAGGTAGTGGATGTCGTTGCGCAGCACCACGTCGGGTGGGGTTGCCGCGAGAAGCTGCGGGATGGGGGCATGCCAGTCGCCGAAGTGCCCCCGCACGGCCGCCAACTCGTCGGGGGCGTGGCCACCGGGTGGAGCGTTCAGCGCGCCGTACCAGTAGAGCTGACCGTCGCCGATCGGCACCATGCCGAACTCGGCCCCCGGCCCCCAGGTGATGGCGGCCGGGATCGGCTCGGGATAGGCGATGGCAGCCCGCCACGTCGTCGATCCGGCGTACACCGGATCGGGGTGTTGCGGCCAGAGTTGAGCGCGGACCCGACTGCGCAGGCCGTCGGCGCCGACCACCAGATCGGCGGTGACCGTGTGGGAGCCGTCAGGCCCCTGGTAGCGCACCTCGGCGCTGTCCGGGCCCGACTCGACGTGCTCCACCACGGCGGAGGTGTGCAGGGATGCGGCGGGCAGGGCCTCGCGCAGGGTGCGGTGCAGCGTGGCCCGGTGCACGCCCAGCGCCGTGGTGCCGAGCTGCCTGATCATTTCCGCGGCCTCCACCCGGGACAACCACCGCCCGTGCCGGTCGCGCATTCCGCCGGGCGCCTCACCGTGTCCGCCCCGGCGCAGGGCCGGGCCGAGGCCGAGGGCGTCCAGCGCGCGGACCGCGTTCGCCATCAGGCTCAGGCCGGCGCCGACCTCGCGCATCTCGGGAGCGCGCTCCAGCACCGTGACCCGCCACCCGCGCCGGTGCAGGGCGAGCGCCGCGCTCAGCCCACCGATGCCGGCGCCGACCACCACCGCGTGTGAGTCGTCCATGTCGATCCTCCTTCTACACCTGTAGAAGAGCGATACTACCTCCGGACCACAAGGAGGGAGGAGTGCCATGACGGCGCGGGCGAACCGGATCGCGACACTGACCGACGCGGCCATCGAACTGATCGCCGATGGTGGCATGCGAGCCCTGACCCACCGGGCGGTCGACGGCCGCGCCGGAATGCCGCCGGGCACCACCTCCGCCTACCTGCGGACCCGGCAGGCGCTGATCGAGGCGGTGGTGGGACGGCTCGCCGAGCGGGACCGGGCCGACCTGGCCGCGTACGACCTGCCGAGCGGCCCGCCACCCCCGACCCCTGCCCCCCGGCTCGACAGCGGCGACCTCGACGCGCTCGCCACTGGCGTAGCCGAGGTGCTCGACCGCTGGTTGAGTACCGGCCGCAGCCGGAGCCTCGCCCGGTACGCGTGCCTGCTGGAGGCGGTGCACCGGCCCGAACTGCGCGGAATCCTGCAACACGGCACCGGCCTGCGGGTGCAGGCCCGGGACCTGCTGACCCGGGCCGGGGCCGCCGACCCTGATCGGCAGGGCGACCAGTTCGTGGCGTTCGTGGACGGGCTGCTCTTCGACCGGCTGGCCGGCGCGGGCGCGCTCAGCGCCCCACCGCCCGGTACGGTCGCCAGCCGAGCCGACCTGAGCACCGCCGTCCGTACGCTGCTGCGCGCCCTCACCGGAAGCTGACCCGACCGGCGTCGGCCGACGAACGGATCGGCGGGCCGGCCAGCCGCGTGGGCCCGACGGCGCGTGGGCCCGACGGCGCGTGGGCCCGACGGCGCGTGCGGGCTTGGTGGTGTGTGGGCCTGGCGGTGTGCGGCCTGGTGATGTGCGGCTTGGCGGCGCCTGGGCCCGACGGTGTGCGGGCCCGTCGGCGTGCGGGCTTGGTGGTGTGCCGGCCTGGTGGTGTGGGCTTGGGTGGTGTGTGGCCTGGTGGTGTGCGGGCTTGGTGGCGCATAGGCCCGACGGCGTGTGGGCTTGGTGGCGCATAGGCCCGACGGCGTGTGGGCTTGGTGGCGCGTGGACCCGACGGCATGCGGGCCTGACCGCGCGGGCCCACCTGGGCGCTTGCACCCTGGAGGATCGCGCAGCAGCCCGGTGATCAGGTCCGACGCGTGATGGGAGACGATCGCCACGGGGTGCCGCGGGCCGCCGGCATAGTGCGGAGGGCTGGCCCTTTGGAGCTGAATCGCTTACGACATCACGCCTGATTCGTTTAGCGCATCAGCTCCAAAGGAGGAGTGGACGGCACGCTGCGGTGTGCCGGCGTGAGCTGGTGGCAGATGTGGTGAGCGGGCGGCTCGGCGGCCTGGCGGTCTGGCGGCTCGGCGGTCTGGCGGTCGGGCGGTCTGGCGGCTCGGCGGTCTGGCGGCTCGGCGGTCTGGCGGCCTGGCGGCCTGGCGGTCTGGCGGTCGGGCGGTCTGGCGGTCGGTCGGGCTGGCGGTCGGGCTGGCGGTCGGTCGGGCTGGCGGCCGGGCGGGTTGATGGTCAGGCGTCGGGTCAGGGTGGGGCGGCAGGTGGCCCGGCTGGGGCCAACGGGGTGGGGGAGGTTGGGCGATGGTGCGGTTCAGCGGTCTGCGGACGGCCGGCGGCCGGTTGCGGCACGGCTGGCGGCCGGTGTTGGAGGCGACCGTCGCGGCGACAGTGGCCTGGCTGCTGGCCACCCGATTGCTCGGGCACCCGCAGCCCTTCTTCGCGCCGGCCGCCGCGCTGATCGTCCTCGGACAGGCCCGGGGGCAGCGCATCCGGCGGGCCGTCGAGGTCATCCTCGGGGTCGCCGCCGGGGTGCTCGTCGCGGACCTGGTGGTGCAGGCGCTCGGCCCGGGCAGCACCTGGACGGTGTTCACCGTCATCCTGCTCACCGTCCTCCTGGCGGTGGCATTCGGCGCCACCGGCGTGACGCTGGTGCAGGCCGCCGTCTCCGCGCTCTACCTGGTGGTGGTCGCACCGCCGGACGGCTCGTTGGTGCCGTTCCGCTTCGTCGACGCGCTGGTCGGCGGTGCGGTCGCTCTCGCGGCCAGCCTGCTGGTCGACGCCCGGCACCCGCTGGCTCCGCTGGTTGCCGAGGTGCGGCGCACCTTCGACGAGCTGGCCGGGCTGCTGGATGAGATCGCCGACGCGTTGAACGACCGCGACGAGCCGGCGGCGGTCGCCGCACTGAGGCAGGCGCGGGGGATGGACGCCCGGGTGGACGGGCTGCGCGACGGTGTGCTGGCCGCCGGTGAGGCGCTGCGGCTCAACGTCCGTCGACGTCGGCACATCGGTCGGCTGCGTTCGGTCGACGAGTCGATCCGGCAGCTCGACTACGCGGTCCGTAACGTCCGGGTGCTGGCCCGTGCGGGCGTGACCCTGAGCCGGCTGCACGCCCCGGCCCCGCCCGAGCTGGGCGTGGCCCTGCGGTCACTGGCCGAGGCGGTCCGTCAGGCCGGTGCCGCCCTCGCCGCCGACCTCAACGGGCAGGAGGAGACCGCCGACCAGCACGCCACCCAGGCCGACGAATCGGCGCTGGCCGCGGTGCGCGCCGCCGGGCAGCTCTTCGGCCCCACCCAGACCCTTCCCCTGGCGATGATCATCGGTCAGGTCCGGGCCACGGCCATCGACCTGCTGCGCGGCGTCAACCCGGAGGACGACGCCGCCGTCCTCGCCCGCGTCGACGAAGCCCTGGGCCTCCCTCCGATCTGATGCCCGCACTGCTCGACTCTGATGCCCGCACTGCTCGACGCGGGTTCCTCGCCCGTCACGGATGGGCGGTGAGCCAGGTGGTGGCGGCGTCGCGGATCGGGGCGGGGATGTCGTGGCCGCCGGGGAACTCCCGGTAGGTCACGTCGTAGCCGAGGTCGCGCAGGTGGGGAACGAGACGGCGGCTGCACACGTCGATGGGGAGCACCCGGTCGTCGACGCCGTGCGAGACGAAGATCCGTGGCCGGCCGTGGGTGAGCGGGGGCGCGGCGAAACCGGGGGAGAAGGCCACCACCGCGTCGACCAGGTCGCCGTTCGCCAAGCCCAGCGACAGCGCGTACGAGGCACCGTCGGAGAAGCCGCCGACCGTCACGTCGGCCACCGGGTAGCTGTCGAAGACGGTCGCCAACAGCCCGTCGATGCGCCCCACGTCCGCCCCGAAGCCACCGGCGACCAGGTCCCAACTGGCGGCCGACGAGTCCGGGGCGACCAGCAGCAGGTGCTGCGCGTCCGCGACCGGCAACAGCAGGTCCAGCCCCTGTCGCGCCGAGCCGCCCGCACCGTGCAGGAGCAGCACCAACCGGTACGCCGAACCGTCGGTCGCCGGCTCCGGGGCGTACCTCAGGGCCAGCCGGTCACCGTCGGGGCCGGTCATCGGCACCAGCCCGGTGCGGCCCGGCGCCACGGGTGGGTGGCGGCGGGCGGCCAACCGGCCGTCCCGTGGACTCGGCGCCGGCTCCCAGTGCGACGGCGCGGAGTCGGACACGGGTCGGCGCTCCTCACGGTGGACGGAAGGTCCGACGCGGTTACCCGGCCCGTGAGGCGTTAACCGTGAGCGTCCCCGACCGGGCGTCGACTCACGCGCTGGCCCGTGCCACCAGTGCGGACGGGAAGAGGGTCACCGGGGCAACCGGGCGCCCCTGAAGCAGCGCGGTAGCTGCGGCGCCGGCGATCCGCCCCACCGGATGACTCGCCGTCGTCAGCGCCGGGGCGGTCATCCCGGCCAACGGAATGTCGTCGAAGCCGGCCACCGCGACGTCGCCGGGCACGCGCGCGCCGGCGTCGCGCAGGCCAGCGATCACCCCGAGCGCGGTGTCGTCGCTGATCGCGTAGATGGCGTCGATGTCCGGCCAGCGGCGTAGCGCCTCGCCGGCCGCCGTCCGGCCGCGCGCCGCCCGGAAGTCCCCGGGCAGTATCCGCTCCGGCAGGCCGGCCTCGACCATGAGCCGACGGTACGTCTGCACGGGGCGTTGCGCGCACGGCAGCCACCGGGGGCCGGTCACCATGGCGATCCGGCGTCGCCCCGAGGCGTACAGGTGACGCAGCACCGCCTCGGAGCCGGCGGCGTTGTCGACGTCGAACGAGGGCACCGTCGCCGAGCCGACGCCGATCGAGACCACCCGACCGCGCAGCGACCGGGGCACCGCCGCCAGCAACTCCTCGGTGGTGTTGACCAGGATCACCCCGCACACACTGCGATCGCCGTCGAGTTGGTCGAGGCCGCGGGGGTCGCCGAACGGCAGCCAGCACAGGGCCACCCCGACACCGGCGGGCGTGCACACCCGGGCGGCCGCGCCGACCACCTGGTGCACGTACGGGTCGTCCAGCACCGCGGCGCTGGTGCCCAGAACGGCCACCACCAGGCGTACGCCGCCGCGGCCGTGGACCAGCGCCCGGGCGGCCGGGTTGGGCACGTAGCCGAGCTGGTCGACGGCTGCCGTGACCTGTTTCCGGGCAGCCGGCGAGGCGAACCCCGTGCCGGCGATCACCCGCGACGCCGTGGACCGGGACACGCCGGCGACCCGGGCCACGTCTTCGAGAGTGGCCGGTCGGTGTGCCGCTGTCGTCATCGTCGCCTCCCGGGCGGCCCGTCCGGTCGGACCAACGCCTGCCCACATCATGCCCCGGCCGATCCAGCAGCGGTAAGGGGCGGTTCCCAGTTGTGGTGGTAGCGCTCTCAGGTGTGCGATCGTGCCAGGAGATCACCCCGAGGAAGAGGAACCACCCCCGTGAGCGCCCCCACCAGTCGCCCGTCAGCCCCGACAACCGCGTCGCCGACCCTGCGGACGGTGCGGCTCGCCCGCAACGGCGTCGCTGTCACCTTCACCCTCAACGGGCTGGCCGTGGGTAGCTGGTTCTCCCGCGTTCCGGCGGTCCGGGAGGCGCTGGACCTCTCCGCCGGTCGACTGGGGTTGCTGCTGCTGGCGATGAGCGTCGGCGCGTTGCTGGCCATGCCCACCGCCGGCCTGCTCGCCCAGCGTCTCGGCGCGGCCCGCACCGTCACCCTCGCCACCGCGGTGGTCGCGGTCGGCCTGACCGTGGCGGGCCTGGGCGCCACGATGACCGGGTCGTTCGCCGTCGTCGCCCTGGGGCTCGTCGCCCTCGGCTACGGCTCCGGCGCCTGCGACGTGGCGATGAACGTCGAGGGCGCGGCGGTGGAACGGCGGCTGGGTCGTACGATCATGCCCCGGTTTCACGCCGGGTGGAGCCTCGGCTCGGTGGCCGGAGCGGCGCTGGGCGCCGGGGCGGCCCGGTTCGACGTGTCGGTCGGCGCGCATCTCGTCGCAGTGGCGGTGGTCGTGTTGACCGGCACCGCGCTCGCCGCCCGGACGTTCCTGCCCGTGGGCAGCGATCACACCGGCGACCCGGCGGACGCCACCCCGGCTGCCCGTCGCCGGGCTCAGCTCGCCGCCTGGCGGGAGCCACGCACCCTGCTGATCGGGCTGTTCGTGTTGGTGGCGGCGTTCACCGAGGGTGCCGCCAACGACTGGCTGGCCGTGGCGTTCATCGATGGGCGGGATCTGAGCGAGGCCGCCGGCGCGGCGGTCTTCGCGGTCTTCGTGGTCGGCATGACCGTCGGACGCACCGTCGGCACCATCGCCCTGGACCGGTGGGGTCGGGTGCCGGTGCTCAGCGGCACCATCGGCCTCGCCGTGGTCGGCGCCGGCCTGGCGGTGCTGGCGGGCTCCGGGCCGGTGGCT
Source organism: Micromonospora sp. NPDC047756 (assembly GCF_055587245.1). Lineage (NCBI taxonomy): Bacteria > Bacillati > Actinomycetota > Actinomycetes > Micromonosporales > Micromonosporaceae > Micromonospora > Micromonospora sp. NPDC047756. The sequence continues at coordinate 534,126 of NZ_JBVJGQ010000006.1, read as the reverse complement.
GTCATCGGCGTCGCGCTGTGGGGCCTGGGTGCGTCGCTGGGCTTCCCGGTCGGGATGAGCGCGGCGGCCGACGACGAGGCGCACGCGGCGGTGCGGGTGAGCGTGGTCGCGGTGATCGGCTACACCGCGTTCCTCGCTGGCCCGCCGTTGCTGGGGCTGGTCGGCGACGAGGTCGGCACCCTGCGCGCGTTGCTGGCGGTGCCGTTGCTGCTGCTGCCGACCCTGCTGCTGGTGCCGGTGCTGCGCCCGCCGCACGCCGTTTCCTCCGCCACTAAAAACTAACCCACTCCGCCGTCGGGCGGTATCGGGTGCGTGGCCGACTGCGTCACGTACCCGAGCTGGTTAGGGTCGCCCGATGCCAACCGACGAGATCACCGCCGCCGCGGCGGGCAGCTGGACCCTGGGTGACCGCACCGTGCACCGGATGGGCTTCGGCTCCATGCGGATCACCGCGAACCCTGACCGTGACCGGGCCGTCGCCCTGCTGCGCCGCGCCGTGGAGCTGGGCGTCAACCACATCGACACCGCCGCGTTCTACGTCTCGCCCGGCGGCACCCTCCGCGTCGGCACCGGACCGGCCCGCTACGCCACCGAGCTGATCCGCGCGGCGCTCGCCCCGTACCGGGAGGACCTGGTGATCGCCACCAAGGTCGGTTTCGGGTACGACCCGGAGGCGGGCTTCACCGAGGCGTTCACCCCGGCGCAGCTGCGGGCCCAGGTGGAGGAGAACCTCCGCCGACTCGGCCGCGACCAGCTCGACGTGGTGAACCTGCGCCTCGGCCGAGGGCCGGGTGCGGTGCCGGTGGCCGACCGGTTCGGCGCGCTCGCCGAGCTGCGGGCCGCCGGGCTGATCCGGCACCTCGGGCTCTCCAACGCCCGGCGGGAACAGTTGGACGAGGTGACGGGGATCGCGCCGGTGGTCTGCGTGCAGAACAACTACGGGGTGGACGCCTACCGGGAGCAGGACGCGTTCGTTCGGCTCTGCGGTCAGCGGGGCATCGCCTACGTGCCGTTCTTCGCGCTGGCCGGCACCGGGCGGGAGGCGGGCGCGGGCACCGCGCAGGGCGAGGCCGTCGAGGCGGTCGCCCGCGCCCACGGCGTCACCGCGCAGCAGGTACGCCTCGCCTGGACCCTGCACCAGGGCCCGCACGTGCTCGCCATCCCCGGCACCTCGGACCCGGAGCACCTGGCGCAGAACGTCGCGGCCGGAGCCCTACGCCTGACCCCGGACGACCTGACCCGTCTGCGCTGATCGTCCACCCCGTCACCGCTCAGGCCCGCACCACGTGCACGACGATCTCCTGACCATCGCCCACGGTGCCGGAGAACCCCTCCGACACCGCGTCCGCGACCGTCAGCTGGAGCGCGAGGGTCTCGTGCGCGATGAGCTTCCGATGCGTCGAGATCGCCGCCGCGACATCCGCGGGGGCGGCGATCGACACCGTGACCCGATCGGAGACCTCGAAGTCGGCGTCGCGGCGGGCCTGCTGGATGATGCGGACGACGTCGCGTGCGACTCCCTCCGCCGCCAGTTCGGGGGTGATCTCGGTGTCCAACGCGATCGTCACGCCGCGCTGGGACTCCACGACCCAACCGGTGCGCGGCACCTCCGTGATCAGGATGTCGTCCGGGCCCACCTCGACCTGCGTACCGTCGATCGACAGCGGGTACGACCCGTTCGCCCGGACGCCGTCGACCAGGTCCCGGGGGGCGACGGCGGCAATCGCCGTCGCGACGTGCTGGGTGCGGTTGCCGAACCGGCGGCCCAGCGTCCGGAAGTTCGCTTTGACCCGCACGTCGATGACCCCGCTCTGGGCGTCGAGCGGCTGGAGGACCTTGACGTTCAACTCGTCGCCGATGTCGTCCAGCAGCGCCGGCGGTAGGACGGTGCCGGCCGGCAGCCCCACGAGCGCCCGGCTCAACGGCTGACGGATCCGCAGACTGCTCGCCTTACGCGCGGACCGTCCCGCCTCGGCCAACGCCCGCGCAGTGGCCACCTGGGCCGACAGCTCGGTGCTGATCACCGTGGTGTCCGGTGTGGGCCAGGCCGCCAGGTGCACCGACTCCGCTGCCGTCGCGGCACCCGGCCGGAGGACCTGCTGCCACACCTGCTCCGTGACGAAGGGAACGAAGGGCGCCAGTAGCCGCGTGAGAATGTCGAGGCACTCGTACAGGGTGGTGAGGGCGTCGGTGTCGCCCTCCCAGAAACGCTGCCGCGACCGGCGTACGTACCAGTTCGACAGGTCGTCGATGAAGTCGGCGAGCAGCCGGCCGGCGCGCGCCGTGTCGTAGTTCCGCATCCGTTCGTCGACGGCGGCCGCGAGGGCGTGGACCTCCCCGGCGATCCACCGGTCCAACACCGGCCGCTGGGCGACCGGCTGCGCCAGCTGCGGCGCCCACGTCGAGTTCGCCGCGTAGAGGGAGAAGAACGCTGCGGTGTTCCAGTAGGTCATCAACACCTTGCGGACGATCTCGTCGAGTGGGCCGGGCCCGATCCGGCGCGGCGACCACGGTGAGCCGGAGCAGGCCATGAACCAGCGCACCGCGTCGGCGCCGTGGGTGTCCATCAGCGGGATCGGCAGCAGGATGTTGCCCAGGTGTTTGCTCATCTTGCGGCCGTCCTCGGCCAGGATGTGCCCGAGGCAGACGACGTTCTCGTACGGGGACCGGTCGAAGACCAGCGTGCCGACCGCCATCAGCGTGTAGAACCACCCGCGCGTCTGGTCGATCGCCTCGCAGATGTACTGGGCCGGGTAGGTGCGTTCGAAGATCTCCCTGCTACCCGGCACGTGGGGGTAGCCCAATGACGCGAACGGCATGGCCCCGGAGTCGTACCAGGCGTCGATCACCTCGGGAACCCGGGTGGCGGTCCGACCGCAGTCCGGGCAGGCGAAGGTGATCTCGTCGACGTACGGGCGGTGCGGGTCCAGCTCGGACAAGTCGGCGCCGGCCAGCTCCCCGAGCTCCGTACGGGAACCGACAGCGGTGACGTGGTTGTCCGGGCATCGCCACAGCGGCAGCGGGGTGCCCCAGTACCGGGAGCGGGACACCGCCCAGTCAATGTTGTTCTTCAGCCAGTCGCCGTAGCGGCCGTGCTTGATGTGCTCCGGGAACCAGTTGGTGTTCTCATTCTCCCGCGTCAGCTCGTCGCGGACCTCGGTCGTCCGGATGTACCAGGACGGCTGCGCGTAGTACATCAGCGGCGTGTGGCACCGCCAGCAGTGCGGGTAGGGGTGCTCGAACGGTTCGTGCCGGAACAACCGACCAGTCTGCCGGAGACGGTCGATGAGCAACGCGTCGGCGTCCTTGAAGAACACCCCACCGACCAGGTCGATGTCGTCGGTGAACCGCCCGTTCGGGGCGACCGGGTTGACCAGCGGCAACCCGTACGCGCGGCAGACGGCGAGGTCGTCCGCGCCGAACGCCGGCGCCTGGTGCACCAGGCCGGTGCCGTCCTCGGTGGTGACGTACTCCGCGAGGACCACGAGGTGCGCGTCGGGGATGTCCACCAGGTCGAACGGCCGCTCGTACCGCAGCCCTTCCAACGCCGACCCGGGTACGGTCGCCAGGATCTCCGCCTCGTCGCCGAGGACCCGCCGGGCCAGCGGTTCGGCGACGACGAACGTGCCCTGCCCGGTGCGGGCGAGCGCGTACGTCACCGCCGGGTGTACGGCGACGGCGGTGTTGGACACCAGGGTCCACGGGGTGGTGGTCCAGATCAGCAGGTCGACGCCGCTGTGTCCGGCCACGTCCCCGCGCAACGGGAACCGCACGTACACGGAAGGGTCGGTGACGGTCTCGTACCCCTGCGCCACCTCGTGGTCGGACAGGGTCGTGCCGTCGCGGGTGCAGTACGGCGCGACCCGGAAGTCCTCCACCAGCCGCCCGCCGTCGTGAATCTGCTTCAGTGACCACCAGACGCTGTCCACGTACTCCGGGGACATGGTCTGGTACGGATGCTCCAGGTCGATCCAGTAACCCATCCGCTCGCTGAGCTGGACGAACTCGTCGACGTGCCGCAGCACCGACGTGCGACACAGGGCGTTGAACTCCGCGACACCCATCCGCTCGATGTCGGCCTTGCCGCTGAGCCCCAACTCCTTCTCCACCGCGAGCTCGACGGGCAGGCCGTGGCAGTCCCACCCGGCGCGGCGCGGCACCGAGAAGCCCCGCATCGTCCGGTACCGGGGAAAGAGGTCCTTGAAGACCCTCGCCTCGATGTGGTGGGTGCCCGGCGTGCCGTTGGCGGTTGGCGGCCCCTCGTAGAACACCCACGGCGGGCCGTCGGCCGTCTGCCCCAGACTCCGGTTGAACACGTTGTTGGCCTGCCACCACTCGATGACCGCGCGGTCCATCCCACCAAAGTCGATCTTGGTGGGCAGTGGCACGAATGGCGACTTCGACGGACCGTCCGGCACCGACGTTCTCCCTACACTTCACGTCCGCTCGCGGGGCATCAGCTCACTGCCCACGCGGGGACGAAGCGCCGGGCGTATGGCCAGGACTCCGCGGTACCACCCCGCTTGCGCCTCGTCGGTGCAGGCGCCGCTCAATTTCACGACGTGACGTGCCGCGACGTCCGGTTCTACCAGGGCGGTCGAACTGCCCGTTCTTCCGGAGGCTCCCCGGTGATGGCCGGATCGGTGCCGATGCCGCCCAGCATAGCTGTCCGTACCCGGAGCCCGTGGCCGGAGCGCTAGCCGTGCAACGAGACGCGCGCCAGCCAGCTGGCCCGGCGCTCGCTCACCGGGCGGCGTAGACCAGGTCCATCGTGTCGGTGTGCCCGGACCAGCGCAGGTCGAGGCGCCAGCAGCCGGCCTCAGGCAGGTCGATGATCGACGGACCGGGGCCACCGGGCACCTCCCGGATCACCCGGGTGTCGGTGCCGTCCAGCCTTGCGGTGATCACCAGGGTCGCCGGCACGGTGGGGTCGGGGGAGGCCGCCGCGGCACGGGCCACCCAGAGGATCTTGTTGCTCGACCCGTCCGTCCGGACCTGCCGCAGCGGGTGGGCGAACAGCACCGCCACGATGTCGCCCTTCGCGCCGAAGACGTGCGGAACGCGCGCGTCCCCGCTGAACCCGGCGTCCGCCCAGTCCGGCAACGACCCCGTCTCGACCCGCGCCGCGCAGGCGGTCGCGGTGCTCGCCGTGGTGGCCGCCCCCGCCGTGGGCGCCGCCCCGCTGCTCGTGGTCGTGCACGCTGCCAGCAGGACAACCGAAGGTGCCAGCATCAACCTGCCCCAGGAAACCATCTCGCTCCTTCCGGTACGCGTCGACGACTCGCCGCACCCTTCCGACACCGCCCAGACCCGCGAGGTTCCCGGTCCGCTTCCCCGACCGCATCCGCGACCGACGATGCGAGTGCGTGTGAGGATGCCTCCATGGAACAGACACTGAGTCGGCAGGCGGCCTCGGACGCGATCGGCGACCAGGGTTGGCGATATCTGCTCGGAGCGTTGCGGACGTCGGTCCCCGTCGGTTCCCTGGCCCAGGCGACCGAGGTGGCGGCGCTCGTGGTGACGGCGTGCGGTAGCGACGCCGATGGGCACCTGCGCGCTGACATCCGATCAGAGCGGGTTGTCCTGACCCTGCAGTCGTTGGATCGGGCGGCGCTGACCGCTCGCGATGTCGACCTTGCGCATCTGGTCTCCGCCGCCGTACGGAGCGTCGGGCTACGGACGGAGCCCGAGATCGGTACCGGAGCGCCGCGATCGGTCCAGCTCGTGGAGATCGCTGTCGACGCGCTCGACATCGCGGCGGTCCGACCGTTCTGGAAGGCGGTGCTGGGCTACACGGACGAGGCGGGCGCCGACGGTCCCGCCGATCCGATCGTCGACCCGGTCGGGCAGGGGCCGGCGGTGTGGTTCCAGCAGATGGATCAGCCCCGCCCGGACCGGAATCGCATCCACCTCGACATCTGTGTCCCGCACGACGAGGCCCCACGACGGATCGACGCAGCGCTGTCGGCCGGTGGCCGGCTGGTGTCCGCGTCTGACGCTCCCGCCTTCTGGGTTCTCGCCGACATCGAGGGTAACGAGGCGTGTGTGACGACCTGGCAGGGTCGAGACGACTCGTAGACCGGGCTTCTACCAGCGCGTTCGGCTCGACAGCTTGGAAACGACCGGTGACACCACGCCGATGGAGCAGCTCGCGGACTGGGACCGGACCGCGCCCTAGCCCAGTGAGCGCGCCACCTCGATCGCCTCGGCCTTGGTGAGGGCCCCCTCAAGCCGGTAGCTCACGTCGTTGTCCTGCCAGATCAGCGTCGAGGCGGCAAGCCGGGCGGTCTCCCTGCGGATCCCACCCGCCCGGTCCACGTAGGACAACACGTGTGGGCTGTCGACCCACACGGCGAAGTCGCCGTTCACCTGGACCCAGTTCGCGCCCGGCGGGGTGATCTCCTTGTGGAAGGCCAGGTCGAGGTGACCGTCGAACGCGTCGACGCGCAGCGCGCCCCCGTCGTAGAGCAGCGTCGCCACCCGGTACCGGCCGGTGGCGTCCGGGTCGGCGACCAGTACCTGTTCGGGCGTGCCCAGCTTCGCCGGCAGCCTGATCGGAAACCGCACCTCCCGCTGGGCCTCGGCCAGGGCGACGCTCCGCTGACCGGGCAACGGCGACGCGGTGCCGCCGGGCGGCGTCGGGGCGGGTGAGGTGGCGATGCTGACCCCGGCGAAGCGCAGCAGCCCCGTGACGGCGTCGGCGATCGCGGCGCGCGTCGGCGGCAACAGCGCCACCAGCAGCGCGGCGAGCGCCGCCGCGGCGAGCGACCGCCACCGGCGTCGCCGGGGCGCGGGCGTGCCCAGTCGTACGCGGACCCGGGCGGTCACGTCGGGCGGGTCGGGGGTGTCCAGCCAGGCGGACAGGTCGCGCAGTTCCCGTTCGAGGTCACCCATGCCGGATCTCCGCACTGTCGAGCAGGGCGCGCAGCTTCGCCAGCGCCCGGGACGTACGCGATTTCACGGTGCCCCGGGGCCAGCCCAGAGCCGACACCGTCTCCTCCTCGGTGAGGTCGAGGAAGAACCGGCAGACGATGACCTCGCGGTCCCGTGCTGGCAGTTGTCGCAGCGCCCGCACCAGCGACGCCCGGCGTTCCCCGGCGAGAACCGCGGCTACCGCGTCGTCCTCGGCGATCTCGGACCTCGGATCCGCTGCCGCCGCCCGCAGGACGAGCCCGTCGCGCCGGCCACGGGAGCGGTGCAGGTTGCGGGTCTCGTTCGCGACGATCGCGAGCAGCCACGACCGGAAGGACGCGTCACCCCGGTAACGGGACAGCTTCCGGTAGGCCTTCACAAACGCCTCCTGGATCACGTCCTCGGAGTCCGAGCCCGCGCCGAGCAGCACCGCGCTCCGGTACGCGGACGCGGTGTGCCGGGCGACCAGGAGGTCGTATGCCTCCAGGTCACCTGCCCGGGCGCGGGTGACGAGCGTCTCGTCGTCCAGGGGAGCCTCCGTTCGGATCACACTCATGACACCGCCCACCCGCCGTGGGTTCCACCCGGATTTCCCGACGGTGGTCAGCTCCCTCCCACCCGGCGTGCAGGGTATTGCCAGGAATCGGTGCTGCACTGGAGGAGCGTCGACGAGAGGGGCGGGGCATGAGCTGGTTCAATCGGCGGTCACGGGGTGCCGAGGCGACCCCGACGAAGCTGGACCGGGAGGCGACCCGCGACGACCTCGCGGCGCTGGAGGCGTTCGTGGCCAGCCGGCGAGGGGTGGAGTTCTACCTGGAGCCGGAGACGACCGCGACGGACACCACGGTGGTGGCGATCGCACACGACGGCGAGTGGATCCGCCGCCGTACCGGAACACCCCGCGCGGCCGGGGCCATCGCCCGCAAGCACGCGGTGCCGCTGTACGAGGCGGCGCGTACCGGCTACCCGGAGCGGATGCGGACCTGGAGCCGGGCCCACCCCGAGCGCCACGCCCGCTGAGGGCCGCCGGGATCAGGCGTCGCCCACGGCCGCGCGGGCCTGATCGAACGTCATCGGCTCCGCGTGGCTGGAGACGTACCAGCGGTAGTCACCGTCGAGCAGTCGCCGGATCAGGTCGAGATCGAGGCCGTCCTCCGGCCGGCGCAGGTGCGCCGGCGGCGGGTAGAAGCAGTCGCCCAGCAGCATGACGCCGGAGTCGGGCACCAGCACAATTGTCGAGTCCGGCGCGTGCGCGCCGCCGACGTGTCGTAGCTCGACGCCCACTGGCAACTCGTCGACATCGGTGAACGTCCGGGTTGGTGGCAGGACCGCGAAATCCTCCCAGGAGTCCATCGCGCGTGCCCGCCCTCGGAAGCTCGGGCCGAGACGAGGGTCGGCGCGCATCCGCTCGTCCAGATAGTGGTGGCTCCACGGCTGTGCGGCTTCGGCGCGCAGCAGCGGCACTGCCGTCTCATGCCCGACGATCTCCACGTCGGGCCAGGCGCAGGCTCCCCAGACATGGTCCCAGTGGTGGTGGGTGTAGACGAGCCAGCGTGGCTCCGGAAGCCCGGCTGCGCCGAGCGCGGCCTGGATGCCGCGGGCGTGCGCGGGGCTCTGCCCGGCGTCGATCATCACACTGCCGCGCTCGTCGGCCACAACGGCGACGCCGGCCTGGACCGCCTCAGGTTCGGGGTCGCCCGGACAGATCCAGACACGACCAGCCAGGTGGTGGAACTGCGGGGCGACCATGGTGATCGATCTCCGAGATTGATCGCGGATCACGGGCGTGGTGTTGCTGATCCTAATTCAGCGCATCGCACGGCACCGCCCGCCAAACGATCGGCGCAGGTCACGACACCTGTGACCGCCCTTTGCTCTGCTTACCTATATGCACCGGTGACGCTCCGTGTCTGGTGCGCATTGGTAAGCAGAGCAAAGGGCGGCGCACATTGATCTGGGGCCTCGCGTGGTGCGGAGCCCCGCACGCGTCGATCGCCGAGCCTCGATGGGTGGCGTCCGCCTGGCGGGGCCGCAGCGGCGTTGACCGGCGGCGGAGGGGTGTGGCAGCATTCGCGGCCTGACGGCAGTGAAGGAAGTCGGTGCGATTCCGACGCGGTCCCGCCACTGTCACCGGGGAGCGATCCCCCCTCGTGAGTCACGGCCGTGTGTCTGCGGCTGGAAGGCCGGGGGAGAGCGTCGATCCGGAAGCCAGGATACTTCGGCCGTCGGGACGTACCCCAGGGCGTGGACACCCGAGGAGGACCCGATGACGCATGGCGTCTCTGTCACCGACGATCACCGTCGTGAGCCGAGCGGCGGACGCCCCGCCGCGCCCCGACCCGGCCGCGCCGCCGCGCCGGCATCCGCACGCTCCCGCGCCGTTCACCGCTGAGTTCGACACCGCGCCACCCGTCGCCGCCGGCCCCGCGTCGGTGAGTCGTCCGGGTCGCGGTGCCTGCTGAACCCCGCGCCCATCCTTCGTCGCCCGATCGCCTCGGCGAACGCGCCGACGTCACCCTCCGGAGCCTGCCGTGCGCATCCTGCTGCTGTCCACCGCCGACACCGACCTGCTGGCCGCCCGCGCCAGCGGTGCCGACTACCGGTTGGCCAACCCCGCCCGGGTCGCCGCCGAGGAGGTGCCCGCCCTGATCGACGGGGTCGCCCTCGTCGTCGTACGCCTGCTCGGTGGTCGGCAGGCGTGGCCGGACGGTCTCGCCGCGGTGCTCGCCACCGGCGTGCCGACTGTCGTGCTCGGCGGTGAGGCGCTGCCCGACGCGGAGCTGATGGCCATCTCCACAGTGCCGTCCGGGGTCGTCACCCAGTCGCTGGCGTACCTGGTGGAGGGCGGCCCGGACAACCTCGGACAGTTGGCCCGGTTCCTCTCCGACACGGTGCTGCTCACCGGCGAGGGGTTCGCCGCACCCGCGCCCACCCCGGCGTACGGCGTGCACGGCGACCACCCCGCCGACCCGGACCGGCCCACGGTGGGCATCGTCTTCTACCGGGCGCACGCCCTCGCCGGCAACACCGGATTCGTCGACGTGCTCGCGGACGCGGTCCACCAGGCCGGCGGCAACCCGCTGCCGATCTTCTGCGGCTCGTTGCGCGGCTTGACCGCGGGCGCCGGGCCCCTCGGGCTCTTCGCCCGCTGTGACGCGCTGCTGGTCACGGTGCTCGCGGCCGGCGGCGCCGTCGCCGCCGACGCCTCCGGTGGTGGCGACGAGGACGCCTGGGACGTTGGCGCCCTGGCTGCCCTGGACGTGCCGGTCATCCAGGCGCTCTGTCTCACCAGCACCCGCGCGCAGTGGGCCGACAGCGACGCCGGTCTGTCCCCGTTGGACGCCGCCATGCAGGTGGCCATCCCCGAGTTCGACGGCCGGATCGTCACGGTGCCGTTCTCGTTCAAGCAGATCGACGCGGACGGGCTCTCGGTCTACGCCGCCGATCCCGAGCGGGCCGCGAGGGTCGCCGGGATCGCGGTGCGCCATGCCCGGCTGCGGTACGTGCCGCACGCCGACAAGCGGGTCGCCGTGGTGCTCAGCTCGTACCCCACCAAGCACTCCCGGGTCGGCAACGCCGTCGGGTTGGACACCCCGGCGTCGGCGGTCCGGCTGTTCGCCGCGTTGGCCGAGGCCGGCTACGACCTGGGTGACACCCCGCCGCCCGACGACGGCGACGCGCTGATCCACGCGCTGATCGCCGCCGGTGGTCACGACGTGGAGTGGCTCACCCCGGAGCAGTTGGCCGCCGCCGAGGCCCGGATACCGGGGCCGACATACCAACGGTGGTTCGACCAGGTCCCGGCGGAGCTGCGCGAGCGGATGCGGGAGCACTGGGGTGAGCCGCCGGGCGAGCTCTACACCGAGGGCGGAGACATCGTGCTCGCCGGGCTGCGCTTCGGCAACGTGGTGTTGCTGATCCAGCCGCCCCGCGGCTTCGGGGAGAACCCCATCGCCATCTACCACGACCCGGACCTGCCGCCCAGTCACCACTACCTGGCCGCGTACCGCTGGCTGACCGCGCCGGTCGCGGACGGCGGCTTCGGCGCGGACGCCGTGGTGCATCTGGGCAAGCACGGCACCCTGGAGTGGCTGCCCGGCAAGGGCCTCGGCCTGGCCGCCGACTGCGCGCCCGACGCGGTCCTCGGCGACCTGCCGCTGGTGTACCCGTTCATCGTCAACGACCCCGGCGAGGGCACCCAGGCCAAGCGGCGGGCGCACGCCGTGGTCGTCGACCACCTGGTCCCGCCGATGGCCCGCGCCGAGACCTACGGCGACCTGGCCAAACTGGAGCAACTGCTCGACGAGTACGCGACGGTGCAGGCCCTCGACCCGGCCAAGGTGCCCACCGTGCGGGCCCAGATCTGGGACCTGGTGCGCGCCGCCGAGCTGCACCACGACCTGCACGCCGAGGCGATGCCCGACGCGGACGACTTCGACGACTTCGTGCTGCACCTCGACGGGTACCTGTGCGAGGTCAAGGACGTGCAGATCCGCGACGGGCTGCACATCCTCGCCGACGCGCCCACCGGCGAGCCCCGGGTCAACCTGGTCCTCGCGGTGCTGCGCGCCCCGCAGATCTGGGGCGGCGCCCGTGCTCTGCCCGGCCTGCGACAGGCCCTCGCCGTCGGGTACGGCCTCGACGAGCAGGAACTGCTCGCGTCGCCGGGACAGCGACTGACGCTGCCAGCGGCGTTGACCGACGTGGTGGACGGGCCGGCCGGCACCGCCGCTGACGCGATCGACCTCATCGAGGCCCTCGCCCGGCGGCTGGTCGTCGGCATGGAGACCCTGGACTGGGCCGTGGACACCATCGACGCCGTGGTGACGGAGGTGACCGGTCGGTCGATCCCGGACGTCGCCGCGGTGCTGCACTTCGCCGCCACCGAGCTGGTGCCCCGACTGGACCGCACCACCGACGAGCTGACCAACACCCTCGGGGCGCTGGACGGCAGGTTCGTGCCGCCCGGCCCGTCCGGCTCACCCACCCGGGGCCTGGTCAACGTGCTGCCCACCGGCCGCAACTTCTACTCCGTCGACCCGAAGGCCATCCCCAGCCGCAACGCCTGGGACGTCGGGGTGGCCCTCGCCGACTCGCTGCTGGCCCGGCACCTCGCCGACACCGGCGCGTACCCCCGCTCGGTGGGGTTGACCGTCTGGGGCACCAGCGCGATGCGCACCCAGGGCGACGACATCGCCGAGGTGCTCGCGCTGCTGGGCTGCCGGCCGGTCTGGGACGAGCGGTCCCGGCGGGTGACCGGCGTCGAGGTGGTGCCGACCGCCGAGCTGGGCCGCCCGCGCGTCGACGTCACAGTGCGCATCTCCGGCTTCTTCCGCGACGCGTTCCCGCACGTGGTGGCGCTGCTCGATGATGCCGTCCGGCGGGTCGCCGCCCTGGACGAGCCGGACGAGGAGAACTACCTGCGGGCGCACGTCGCCGCCGACCTCGCCGAGCACGGCGACGAGCGCCGGGCCACCGCCCGAATCTTCGGCTCCAAACCCGGCGCGTACGGCGCCGGGCTGCTGCCCCTGATCGACGCCCGGACCTGGCGCAGCGACGCCGACCTGGCCGAGGTGTACGCGGTGTGGGGCGGCTACGCCTACGGCCGGGGCCTGGACGGGCGGGGGGCGCGCGCCGACATGGAACGCTCGTTCGCCCGGATCGCGGTGGCCGTGAAGAACCAGGACACCCGTGAGCACGACATCGTCGACTCCGACGACTACTTCCAGTACCACGGCGGAATGGTGGCGATGGTCCGCCACCTCACCGGCACGTCACCGCAGGCGTACGTGGGTGACTCGGCGATGCCGCACGACGTGCGCACCCGCACGCTGGGCGAGGAGACCCGGCGGGTGTTCCGGGCCCGGGTGGTCAACCCGAAGTGGATCGCCGCGATGCGCCGGCACGGCTACAAGGGCGCGTTCGAGCTGGCGGCCACCGTGGACTACCTGTTCGGCTACGACGCCACCGCCGGTGTGGTCGACGACTGGATGTACGAGCACCTGGCCGCCGCGTACCTCTTCGACGACACCACCCGGGAGTTCCTGGAGACGTCCAACCCGTGGGCGTTGCGCGGCATCACCGAACGCCTGTTGGAGGCCGCCGACCGGGGGCTGTGGGCCAAGCCGGAGCCGGCCACCCTGGACCGGCTGCGCGACACGTACCTGGCCAGTGAGGGCGACCTGGAGGACCGGGTGTGAGCGCGAGGAGTGAGCCGGTCTTGCGAGCCCCGCAGTCGCGAACGAAAGAAGGCGCAGTGGCAATCTATCCGTTCAGCGCGGTGCTCGGCATGGCCGACATGCGGCTGGCGTTGCTGCTCAACGCGGTCTCCCCGGCGATCGGCGGGGTGCTGGTCCGGGGTGAGAAGGGGACCGCCAAGTCCACCGCCGTGCGGGCCCTCGCCGCGCTGCTGCCCCCGGTCCGACGGGTGGCGGGCTGCCGTTTCGGCTGTGACCCGGCCGAGCCCGACCCGACCTGCCCGGACGGCCCGCACCCGGTCGACGTCGCCGCCGAGACCCGTCCGGCCCGCCTCGTCGAACTGCCGGTGGGCGCCGCCGAGGACCGGGTGGTCGGTGCGCTGGATCTGGAGAAGGCGATCGGCGAGGGGGTACGCGCCTTCGAGCCGGGCCTGCTCGCCGCCGCGCACCGGGGTGTGCTCTACGTCGACGAGGTCAACCTGCTGCACGACCACCTCGTCGACCTGCTGCTCGACGCGGCGGCGATGGGCCGCAGCCACGTCGAGCGGGAGGGCGTCTCGGTCAGCCACGCGGCCCGGTTCCTGTTGGTCGGCACGATGAACCCGGAGGAGGGGGAGCTGCGCCCGCAGCTGCTCGACCGGTTCGGGCTCACCGTCGAGGTGGGTGCCAGCCGGGACCCGGAGATCCGGGTCGAGGTGGTCCGCCGCCGGCTGGCCGCCGACGCGGACCCGGTCGGCTTCGCCGCCCGTTGGGCCGACGCCGACGCCCAGATCGCCGCCCAGGTGGCTGCCGCCCGTCGCCGACTTCCCGGGGTACGACTGCCGGACGCCGCGTTGCGGCAGATCGCCGAGGTGTGCGCGGCGTTCGACGTGGATGGGATGCGGGCCGACATCGTCACCGCCCGTACCGCCCTCGCCCACGCCGCCTGGCACGGCCGGGACCGGGTCACCATCGACGACGTCCGGGTGGCGGCCCGGCTGGCCCTGCCGCACCGCCGCCGCCGCGACCCGTTCGACACCCCGGGGCTGGACGAGAAGCGCCTCGACGAGGCGTTGCAGCGCGCCCAGGACGCCCACCCCGACGACCCGGACGACGCCGGCCCCGACGACCGGGGCCCGGAGGACAGTGACCCGGACGGTGGCCCGGCCGGTGGCGGCGGCCCGCAGGGCGGTGGCCCGGCCGGTGGCGGTGGTCCGAACGGCGACGGACCAGGGGGCGGCGGCCTGCGCGGAGGCGACCGCGGCGGTGACGGCGTCGACCAGGGTGAACCGGGTTCGGCGGAGCACCCGACGGCGCGTGCCGGCGCTGGCACCGACGACTGGCCGCAGCGCCAGCCGGGCGACCGGGGCGACGGCGGCTGGCCGCAGCACCAGCCGGCCGATCGGGGTGACGACGGCCCGAACTCGCGCCCGCGCGGTGGCGGGCACTCGACGACCGGTGCCGACGACCCGACCCCCGGCGGCGAGTCCCAGCCGGTGGCCGTACCCCGGGGTGGGCTGCGGGCGCGGACGCTGACCGCGCCCGGCCTGGGTGACGGGGTGCCGGGCCGGCGCTCGCGGGCCCGGACCGGGCGGGGTCGCACCACCGGCGCCCGGGTACCGGCGGGTCGGGTCGGCGCGCTGCACCTGCCGGCCACGATCCGGGCCGCCGCGCCGCACCAGGCGGCCCGGGGCCGGGTGACCGGTCCGCTGCGGCTGGGCCGCGACGACCTGCGCGAGGCGGTTCGTGAGGGCCGCGAGGGCAACCTGGTGCTGTTCGTGGTGGACGCGAGCGGCTCGATGGGCGCCCGGCAGCGGATGGCCACTGTGAAGGACGCGGTGCTCGCACTGCTCACCGACGCCTACCAGCGGCGGGACAAGGTCGCGGTGATCGCGTTCCGGGGCGGCGGTGCCCGGACCCTGCTGCCGGCGACCTCGTCGGTGCTGGCCGCCTCGACCCGGCTGGCGGAGCTGCCGACCGGCGGCCGTACGCCGCTGGCCGAAGGGCTGCTGGCCGCTGCGGACCTGTTGCGGGTGGAGCGCCTGCGCGACCCGAAGCGCCGCCCTCTGGTCCTCATCGTCACCGACGGGAGGGCCACCGCGGGCACCCGCCCGCTGGACCGGGCGGCAGCGGCGGCACAGGTCCTGGCCGCCACCGGCGCCGCGTGCGTGGTCGTCGACTGCGAGACGGGCCCGGTCCGCCTGCACCTGGCCGCCCGCCTGGCCACCCAGCTCAGTGCCCCCAAAACCCCCCTGGAGTCCCTGACCCACCCCCAACCCCGCGATCTTGCGCTTCCTGTCGCGGCATAAGAGACCAAGCACGCATATGACCAACAGAAACTGCAAGATCGCGGGGAGAGCCGCGGGACGGGGGACGGGCTGATGCCGCAGGGACAGCCGAGTTCGGTGCCGCAGGACGGGTTGACGACCCGGCAGCGGCGGCACCGGCCACTGCTGATCGTCCACACCGGGCAGATGAAGGGGAAGTCGACGGCGGCCTTCGGGCTGGCGCTGCGGGCCTGGACGGCCGGGCTTCCGGTCGGGGTGTTCCAGTTCGTCAAGAGCGCCAAGTGGCGGGTGGGCGAGGAGAACGCCTTCCGGGCCCTCGGCGAGGTGCACGAGCGCACCGGCCAGGGCGCGCCGGTGGCCTGGCACAAGATGGGCGAGGGCTGGTCCTGGATCCAGCGCGGCGGCGACGCCGACCACGCCGCCGACGCCCTGGAGGGCTGGCGGCAGATCCAGCGTGACCTGGCCGCCGAGCGCTACGGCCTGTACGTGTTGGACGAGTTCACCTACCCGATGAAGTGGGGCTGGGTGGACGTCGACGAGGTCGTCGCCACCCTGGCCGACCGCCCCGGCTTCCAACACGTCGTGATCACCGGCCGGGACGCCGACCCGCGCCTGGTCGCCGCCGCCGACCTGGTCGCCGAGCTGACCAAGGTCAAGCACCCGATGGACGCCGGCCAGAAGGGCCAGAAGGGCATCGAGTGGTGAGCACGCACTGGGCGCTGCCCCGGGTGGTGGTCGCCGCCCCGGCCAGCGGCCACGGCAAGACCACGGTGGCCACCGGGCTGCTGGCCGCGCTGCGCCGACGGGGCCTGACGGTCAGCCCGCACAAGGTCGGCCCCGACTACATCGACCCCGGCTACCACGCCCTCGCCGCCGGGCGGGCCGGGCGCAACCTCGACCCGTTCCTGGTCGGCGCGGACCGGATCGCCGCCCTGCTGCGACACGGCGCGAGCGTCCCCACGCCCGCCGACGTCGCCGTGGTCGAGGGCGTCATGGGCCTGCACGACGGCGCGGTGGGCCGGCGCGACTTCGCCTCCACCGCGCACGTCGCCCGGCTGATCGAGGCACCCGTGTTGCTGGTGCTGGACACCACCGCGCAGGGCCGGTCGGCCGCCGCGCTCACCCTCGGCATGGCCGCGTTCGACCCGGCGGTACGGATCGGCGGGGTGATCCTCAACCGGGTCGGCTCACCCCGGCACGAGACGTTGCTGCGCGACGCCCTCGCCGAGGTGGGCGTACCGGTGCTCGGGGCGGTGACCCGCGCCGCCGAGGTGGCCGCGCCGGCCCGGCACCTCGGGTTGGTGCCGGTCGCCGAGCGGGCACCCGAGTCCGTCGCGATCGTTACCGCGCTCGCCGAGCTGGTCGAGGCCACTGTGGACCTCGACGCCGTGCTCGACCTGGCCCGGACCGCCCCGCCGCTGACCACCCCGGCGTGGGACCCGGTCGCCGCCGTCGGCGGGCCGGTCGGCCTCGAACGACCACGGGTCGCGCTCGCCGGTGGCCCGGCCTTCACCTTCTCGTACGCGGAGACCGCCGAACTGCTCACCGCGGCCGGCGCGGACGTCGTCACCGTCGACCCGCTGCGTGAACCAGCCCTGCCCACCGGCACCCGGGCGGTGGTGATCGGCGGCGGCTTCCCCGAGGCGTACGCGCAGGCGCTCGCCGACAACGGCACGCTCCGCGCCGAGCTGGCCGACTTCGACGGGCCGATCGTGGCCGAGTGCGCCGGGCTGCTCTACCTCGGGCGGTCCCTGGACGGCGTACCGATGTGCGGTCGGCTGGACGCGACCGCCCGGATGACCGACCGGCTCACCCTCGGCTACCGGGAGGCGGTGGCCGTCACCGAATCCCCGGTGGCGCGCGCCGGAGAGCCGGTACGCGGCCACGAGTTCCACCGCACCACCACCGACCCGGGGTACGGCGACGCGCCGGCGTGGCGCTGGAACGACACCCCGCACGGCTTCGTGGCCGGCCGGGTGCACGCCTCCTACCTGCACACCCACTGGGCCGGTCACCCGGACGCGGCCCGCCGACTTGTCGAGGCGGCCCGATGAGCGCCACGCTCACCGGGGTCGGCGTCGGCCCGGGAGACCCGGAACTGCTCACCGTCAAGGCGGTGCGGTTGCTGCGCGAGGCCGACCTGGTCTTCGTACCCGTGATGGCGGACCGGGTCACGCCCACCGCGACCGCCGACGCGACGCCGCCGGGTGCGGACGCCGGGCGGGCCGAGGCGACGGTACGGGAGCACGTCGCGGCCGACCGGCTGCGCCGGCTGCCGTTCGCGCTCGACGACCGGGGTGGGGTCACCCCGCGCCGGGCGGCGGCCTGGGACGACGCCGCCCGGGTGGTGGTCGAGGCGATCGACGCGGGCGCGCGGTCGCTGGCGTTCGCCACCATCGGCGACCCCAACGTCTACTCCACCTTCGGGTACCTGGCCCAGAGCGTCCGCGCGCTGCGCCCGGCGGTGCGGGTGGCGACGGTGCCCGGCGTCACCGCCATGCAGGAGTTGGCGGCGCGCAGCGGCACCCCGCTCTGTGAGGGACGCGAACCGCTCACCCTGCTCCCGGCCACCGCTGGCCTGGCGCTCTTCGCCGACGCCCTCGCCGGGCCGGGCACCGTGGTCGTCTACAAGGGCTGGCGGCGGCACCCGGAGCTGCTGGCCGAGCTGCGCCGTCAGGGTCGCCTCGCCGACGCCGTGCTCGGACGCGGCCTGGGTCTGCCCGGCGAACGCGTCGGCCCGGTCGACGACCCCGGACACGACCTGCCGTACCTGTCGACGCTGCTGGTTCCGGCCCGCCGCGAGCACCGAGGAGGAAAGCTGTGACCAGCGCTGGCAAGGTGTGGTTCGTCGGTGCCGGCCCGGGGGCGGCGGACCTGCTGACCCTGCGGGCCGCCCGGGTGATCGCCGAGGCGGACATCGTGATCTGGGCGGCCAGCCTGGTGCACGCCGACGTGCTCGACCACGCCCGCCCCGACGCGGAGATCGTCGACTCGTCGCAACTGCCCATCGAGGGTGTGCTGCCGCTCTACCGGCGCGCCGCCGAGCAGGGGCTGACAGTGGCCCGGATCCACTCCGGCGACCCGGCGCTGTGGGGCGCGGTGCAGGAGCAACTGGACCTGTGCCGGGCGCTCGGCCTGGCCGTCGAGATCGTGCCCGGGGTGTCCTCGTTCACCGCCGTGGCGGCGCTCATCGGGCGGGAGCTGACGGTGCCCGAGGTGGCCCAGTCGGTCATCCTCACCCGCCTCGAAGGCGGCAAGACCCCGATGCCGCCCGGCGAGCGGGTCCGGGACTTCGCCCGGCACGGCACCACGATGGCGCTGTTCCTCTCCGCCGCCCGATCCGGGCAGGTGCAGGCCGAGCTGCTGGCCGGCGGCTACCCCGACGACACGCCGGCTGTGGTGGCGTACCAGGCGACCTGGCCCGACGAACTGGTGGTGCGCTGCACCGTCGGCACCCTGGAGGCGACGGTCAAGCAGCACAAGCTGTGGAAGCACACCCTCTTCCTGGTCGGCCCGGCCCTCGCCGCCGAGGGCACCCGCTCGCACCTGTACCACCCCGGGCACTTCCACACCTTCCGCCGGGCCGAGCCGGCCGCCCGCGCCGAGCTGCGCCGCGCCCGCGCCGGAGAAACAGCCACCCCATGACGTACGCCGAGCCGCCGCTGCGCGAGCCGGACCTGCCGCGTACCGCGAAGGTCCGGCCCACCGCGCTGCGCACCGGCTGGACCACCGGGGCGTGCGCGACGGCGGCGGCGAAGGCCGCGGTCACCGCGCTGGTCACCGGCACCTCCCAGCAGGAGGTGGAGATCGGCCTGCCCGCCGGGCAGCGGGTGCGGTTCCCGGTCGAGCGCTGCGAGGTGACCGGCAGCCCACCGGCCCGCGCCGAGGCGGTGGTGGTCAAGGACGCCGGGGACGACCCGGACGTCACCCACGGCGCCGAGCTGACCGCCACGGTGAACTGGACCGACGTGCCCGGCCTGCGGCTGGCCGGCGGCGCCGGCGTCGGCACGGTCACCAAACCCGGCCTCGGGCTCGCGGTCGGCGGCCCGGCCATCAACGACACTCCCCGCCGGATGATCGGTGAGGCGGTGGCCGAGGTGGTCGACCTCAGCGAGGTCGGCGTCCGGGTGGTGATCAGCGTGCCCCGGGGCGAGATCATGGCCCGCAAGACCACCAACCGTCGCCTCGGCATCCTCGGCGGCATCTCGATCCTCGGCACCACCGGGATCGTCCGCCCCTTCTCCACCGCGTCGTGGCGGGCCAGCGTCGTGCAGGCCGTGCACGTGATGGCCGCCCAGGGCGAGCCGACAGTGGTGCTCTGCACCGGTGGGCGCACCGAGCGGGCCGCCCGTACGCTCCTTCCCGACCTGCCCGAGGTCTGTTTCGTCGAGGTCGGCGACTTCACCGGGGCCGCGGTGACCGCCGCGGTGGGTGACGCCATGACCGGTGTGGTCTTCGTCGGCATGGCCGGCAAGCTCGCCAAACTGGCGGCCGGCATCCTGATGACCCACTACACCCGCTCGAAGGTGGACCTCTCCCTGCTCGGCGCGGTGACCGCCGAGGCCGGCGGCGACCCGTCGCTCGTCGCCGCCGTGACCGAGGCGAACACCGGGCGACACGCGTACGAGCTGTGGGAGGCCGCCGGGCTGCTCGCCCCGGCCGGCGACCTGCTGTGCCAGCGGGTCCAGGCGGTTCTGCGGCGCTTCGCCGGGCCCACGGTGACCGTGGACGTGGCGATGGTCGACTTCGCCGGAGCGCACGTCGTCGCCTCGTCCGGCCGGTGGCCCCGATGACGCGGATGGCACCGGCGACGCCACCGGCCCCGGTGACCGCCGTGACGGTGGTGGGCCTGGACGCGGCGGGCGCACCCCCGCACCCCGCGCTCGCACCGGTGCTGGCCACCGCCGGGCTGGTGGTCGGGGCCGCCCGGCACCTGGCCGCGGTGCCCGTACCGGCCGGCGTGGACACCATCACCCTCGGGCCGCTCGCCCCCGCCCTGCGCCGCCTCGCCGAGGCCGTCGCCGCCGGGGTGCCGGCCGTGGTGCTGGCCAGCGGCGATCCCGGCCTGTTCGGCATCGTCCGGCGGCTAGGCGCGGTCGGGCTGCCGCTGCGGGTGGTGCCGGCGGTGTCCAGCGTGGCCGCCGCGTTCGCCCGTGCCGGGCTGCCCTGGGACGGCGCCGCCGTGGTCACCGCGCACGGTCGCGATCCGCGCCCGGCGTTGAACGCCTGCCGGGCGCTGCCTCTGGTCGCGGTGCTCACCGCGCCCGGCGCCGGCGCGGCCGAGCTGGGCGCCGGCCTGATCGGCTGGTCCCGCCGCCTACTGGTCGCCGAGCACCTGGGCACCGCCGCCGAACGGATCCGCGCGGTGACCCCCGAGCAGGCCGCCGCCGAGACCTGGGCCGACCCACACGTCCTGCTCAGCCTCGCCGACCCCGCGCCCTCCGGGTCCGCGCCCGCCGACACCGCGCCCGCCGGGTCCAGGTCAACCCCCGCCGCGCCGGCCCCGCCCGATCGAGGCACGGCCGGCCGGCGCGCCGACAACCAGCCCGCCGCCGCGCCGGCCGGTGGGTGGGCGCTACCGGAGGACCGGTACGTCCACCGCGACTCCATGATCACGAAGTCGGAGGTGCGCGCCCTCGTCGTCGCCCGGCTGCGCCCCCGACTGGGCCGGCTGATCTGGGACATCGGGGCGGGCAGCGGCTCGGTCGGCATCGAGTGCGCGCTGCTCGGCGCGGCAGTGCTCGCCGTCGAACAGGACGCCGACGCCGCTGCCGCCGTCCGGGCCAACGCCGCCGCGCACGCCGTGCCCGTCCGACTGGTCAGCGGACGCGCCCCGGCGGCGCTGGCCGGCCTCCCCGAGCCCGACGCGGTCTTCGTCGGCGGTGGCGGTGTCGACGTCCTCACCGCCGTGGTGGCCCGCCAACCCGAGCGGGTGGTGCTCACCCTGGCCGCACTGGACCGGGTCGCGCCGTCCGTGGGTCTGCTGCGCGCCGCCGGCTACACGGTCGAGGGCAGCCAGCTCTCCGCCGCCCGTCTCGCCGACCTGCCCGGCGGGTCGATCCGCCTCGCGGCCACCAACCCGGTGGTCGTCCTCACCGGGGAGCGCCAGTGACCGAACCGAACCCGCCCGCCCGCATCGGCCTGGTGACGGCCACCGCCGCCGGCCGCCGGCACGCCGACACCCTGGCCGCCGCCTGGCCGCACGCCCGGCTGGTCGAGGGCGAGACCGTCGCCGACGCGCTGCGGACCGCCTGGGCCGGGTGTGACGCGGTCATCGCGTTCCTGGCCACCGGGGCGGTGGTGCGGATCGTCGCGCCGCTGCTCGACGACAAGCGCACCGACCCGGCGGTGGTGGTCGTCGACGAGGCCGCCCGGCACGCGGTGGCGCTGCTCGGTGGGCACGCCGGCGGGGCCAACGCCCTCGCCGAGCAGGTCGCCGCCCTGCTGGACGCCCGACCGGTGATCACCACGGCCACCGACGCGGTCGACCTGCCGGGGCTGGATACCCTCGGCTGGCCCGTGCAGGGCGCCGTCGCCGCGGTGTCCCGGGCCATCCTGGACGGCGAGCCGGTCCGGCTGATCGCCGACGCCGACTGGCCGCTACCCGCCCTGCCCCCGAACGTGCGCGCGGCTGACGAGGACCCGACGGACGACGGGTACCGGCTGCTGGTCACCGACCGGGTCGTGTCGCCCGACGAGCGGACCGCCGTGCTGCGGCCGCCGTCGCTGGTCGCCGGCGTGGGCGCGAGTCGGGGCGTACCCGCCGCCGAGGTGGCGGAGCTGCTGCACCGGGTGCTGGCCGAGGCCGGCCTCGACCCGGCGAGCCTGCGCTGCCTGGCCACCGCCGACATCAAGGCCGACGAGGCGGGCATCCGCAGCACCGTCGACGCGCTCGGCGTACCCCTGGTGACCTGGCCGGCGACGCGGCTGGCGGCGGTCGACGTGCCGCACCCCAGCGAGGTGGTCCGGGCCGCGGTCGGCACGCCGAGCGTGGCGGAGGCCGCGGCCCTGCTCGGCCCGGACGGCCGGGCCGACGACGCGACGCTGCTGGTGGGGAAGACCGCGACGGCGATGGCCACCGTCGCGGTGGCCCGGCACGCGCCGCGCGGCCGGCTGGCCGTCGTCGGCCTCGGGCCGGGCGCCGCCGACCTGCGCACCCCCCGCGCGGTGGCCGAGCTACGCCGTGCCGCCGTGGTGGTCGGCCTCGACCAGTACCTGGAGCAGGTCCGCGACGTGCTCCGCCCCGGCACCCGGGTGCTCTCCAGCGGGCTGGGCGCGGAGGAGGCGCGGGCGCGCGCCGCCGTCACCGAAGCCGCCGCCGGCCGGGCGGTCGCGCTGATCGGCTCCGGCGACGCCGGGGTGTACGCGATGGCCAGCCCCGCCCTGGAGTACGCCGACGAGCGGATCGAGGTGGTGGGCGTCCCCGGGGTCACCGCCGCCCTCGCTGCCGGGGCGCTGCTCGGCGCACCCCTCGGGCACGACCACGCCTATGTGAGCCTGTCCGATCTGCACACCCCGTGGGACGTCATCGAGCGGCGGGTGACCGCCGCCGCCGAGGGTGACTTCGTGACGCTGTTCTACAACCCGCGCAGCCGGGCCCGCGACTGGCAGCTCGGCAAGGCGCTCGGCATCCTCGCCGCGCACCGGTCACCGGACACCCCGGTGGGCGTGGTGCGCAACGCCAGCCGAGCGGGCGAACGGGTGCACCTCGCCACGCTGGCCACCCTCGACCCGGCGATCGTCGACATGTACAGCGTCGTGGTCGTCGGCAGCAGCGACACGCGGCTGGTCGCCGGCCGGATGGTCACACCCCGGGGGTACCGGTGGCGTTCGTGACGATCGACGCCTGCCAGGGCTGCGGCGCCTGCCTGCTCACCTGCCCCACCCACGCGATCCGACCGGTCGCCGGTGGCCTCACCGTCCGCGGCGACCGGTGCACCGGCTGCCTGGAGTGCCTGGAGATCTGCCCGGTCGACGCGATCCGCGTCGTCGAACCCGACCCCTGTGAAGGAGCCCGATGAGCCGGGTCGTGCACCCCATCGAGGCCGAGTCGTACCGCATCCTGCGCGAGCGCGTCGACCTGTCGCACCTGCCGCCACTGACCCGCGCGGTGACCGAGCGGGTGGTGCACGCCAGCGCCGACCTCGCGTACGTCGACGAGCTGGTCTGCGACGAGGCTGCCCTGGACGCGGGGCTGACGGCGCTGCGCGCCGGGGCGCCCGTGGTCACCGACGTGGCGATGGTCGCCGCCGGCATCACCCGGGCCGGCCTGGAACTGGTCTGCCCGGTCGCCGAGCCGGCCGCCGCCGCGCTGGGCCGCTCGGCCGGGATCACCCGTTCGGCGGCGGCCGTCCGGATCGCCCTGGAGCGGGTCGGGCCCGGCGCGGTCTGGGTGGTCGGCTGCGCGCCCACCGCGCTCGTCGAACTGCTCACAGTGGACGCCGCACCGGCGCTCGTGGTGGGCCTGCCGGTCGGCTTCGTGGGCGCTGCCGAGTCGAAGGCGGCGCTGCGGGCCAGCGGCCTGCCCGCCGTGTCCAACGTGGGGGAGAAGGGTGGCTCGGCGGTCGCCGCCGCCGCCCTCAACGCCCTGCTCTACGTCGAGGAGAAGTCATGACCGGGTTGGTCATCGTCGGGCACGGTACGCGCAGCGCGGCCGGGGTCGACCAGTTCGCCGCTCTCGTCGAGCGGGTCCGCGCGCGCGGTGACATCGGCGACGTCGAGGGCGGCTTCATCGAGCTGTCCCGTCCGCCGCTGACCGACGCGGTCGGCGCTCTCGTCGCCCGGGAGCACCGGGCGCTGGTGGCGCTGCCGCTGGTGCTCACCGGCGCCGGTCACGGCAAGGGCGACATCCCCGCCGCGATGGCCCGGGAGCAGCAGCGCCATCCCGGGCTGAGCTACCGCTACGGCCGTCCGCTCGGCCCGCACCCGCTGCTGCACACCGCCCTCGAAGAGCGCATCGACGCCGCGCTGTCCGGCGCCGACCGGGCCGACACGGAGCCGGCTGGTGCCGACCGGGCCGGCACGTGGGTGGCGCTGATCGGGCGGGGGTCCACCGACCCGGACGCCAACGCCGAGGTCGCCAAGGTCGCCCGGCTGCTCTGGGAGGGACGCGGCTACGCGGGCGTGGAGCCGGGGTTCATCTCCCTGGCGCAGCCGTCGGTGCCGGCCGTGCTGGAGCGTCTGCGCCGCCTCGGCGCGCGGCGGATCGTGGTGTCGCCGTACTTCCTGTTCGCCGGGGTGCTGCCGGACCGGATCGTCGCCCAGTCGGCGGAGTTCGCCGCCGCCCACCCCGACCTGGACGTCCGCGTCGCCGAGGTGATCGGCGACTGTGACGCCCTCGCCGACCTCGTTCTGGAGCGGTACGCCGAGGCGCTGGGCGGGGACATCCGGATGAACTGCGACACCTGCGCGTACCGGGTGCTGATGCCCGGCTTCGCGGACAAGGTGGGTCGCCCGCAACGCCCGCACGACCACCCCGACGACCCGGTCGGCCACCACCATCACGGGCACGACCACCACGACCACGGGCACGCACACCACGACCACGGTTCGGTCGCCGTGGTCGGCGGCGGGCCGGGGCCCGACGACCTGATCACGGTACGCGCGAAGGCGCTGCTCGACGCCGCTGACGTCGTTGTGGTCGACCGGCTCGCCCCGCAGGGGCTGCTGGCCGGGCTGCGCCCCGACGTGCTGGTGGTCGACGCCGCGAAGGTGCCCCGTGGCCCGTCGATGGCCCAGGAGGCGATCAACGAGGCACTGGTGTCGCACGCCCGCGCCGGCCGCCGGGTGGTCCGGCTCAAGGGCGGCGACCCGTACGTCTTCGGGCGCGGTCACGAGGAGGTGCAGGCCTGCGTGGCGGCGGGTGTGCCGGTGACGGTGGTGCCCGGGGTGAGCAGCGCGCTCGCCGCACCGGCCCTCGCCGGCGTGCCGGTCACCCACCGGGGTGTGGCGCACGACGTCACTGTCGTGTCCGGGCACCTGCCGCCCGGGCACCCCGACTCGCTCGTCGACTGGGCGGCGCTGGCCCGGGCCCGGGGCACCGTCGTGCTGCTGATGGCCGTCGACACCATCGCCAAGATCGCGGCCGTGCTGATCGAGCACGGTCGGGCCCCGGAGAGCCCGGTGCTGGCCGTGCAGGACGCCGGGCTGCCCGACCAACGATCGGTGCCCGCCCGGCTGGACGAGATCGGCGCTGTCGCCGCCCGGGAGGGCGTCGGCCCACCCGCCGTCTTCGTCCTCGGCCCGGTGGTGGCTCTCACCATCACCGGGCCGATCCGGTGAGCACTACTCGCTGCGGGCGGTCTCCGGTCCGGTGATGCGTTCCAGCAGCGGCAGGGTGGAGGCGATGACGCCGAGGCAGGCGGCCAACCCGACCACGACGATCACGTAGAAGCCCGGGTGCGGCGCGACGAGGGTGTAGCCCATCTGCGCCCGGAGGAACAGGTGGGCGGCGAGCAGGCCCATGCCGATGGCGACCGCGGCGACGGCGAGCATCGGCACGGCGCTCTCCAACGCCACCACCCGACGCAGCACCCGCACCGGAGCGCCGCTGAGGCGCAGCAGGCTGAACGGGCGTCGGCGTTCGGTGAGACCCCCGATGACGCTGACCGCGAGGCTGCACCCACCGAGTGCGAGGCTGGCGATGATGACGACGTTGGCCAGTTGCTCCCAGCCGCGCAGCGTGTTCGCGAAGTCCGACTCGAAGTCACCGGGCACGTTCGGCCCCACCCAGAAGGTCGGAAAGGCGACCTCCAGCACGGTACGGGTGCGCTCGACGGCGGCGGCGGAACCGTCCGTGCCGACGACCATCGCCCCGACCGGCAGCCGTTGGAGTTCGTCGGGGGTGAGCGACGCGGCCGGCCAGACCGTCGCGGACGACGCCGACTCCCGCCAGCGGCTGAGGCCCATCGGCACCTCGATGACGCCCGCGCCGTCGGCGCACCGACCGTATTCGCCCGGGAGGTCGGCGCACGCGATCACCCCGACCTCGCCGGAGTCGGTCACCACCGGGTTCTCGCGAATGGCGGTCGCGGAGCGCACCCCGGGGATCGCCCGCAGCTCGGCGAGGAGCGTGTCGGGCACCGACGTTCCCTCCTCGTCGAAGACGGTGGTCACCGTGCCCGCGTCGGTCGAGCCGGTGGGTGCCGGGCCGCGGTTGGCGACGATCGTGGTGATCACGCCGACGGCCACGCTCGTGACGAAGAGCGCCAGCATGATGCCGCTGATCGCCCGGAAGCCGCCCTTCGGATTGTCGGCGAGGCGTCGCGCGGCGATGAGCGTGGCCGGGCGGTTGGCGTACCGGGCCATCACCCGGGCGCCGACCATCGTCAACCAGGGGCCGGCGAAGACCAGGCCGACCATGACGAGCAGCAGTCCGGGCAGGAACACCGCCGCCTGGCCGTCGGACGTTTCCGGTTTGAAGCCGATGGCGAAGAACAGCACGGCGACGCCGAGCAGGGCCGGGATCAGCCGGTACGCGCGCGGGGTCCGGGGGGTGACCCGGCGGGTGACGCCCAGCGGTGAGATCCGGACCCGGCGCAGCGAGACCTGGGCGGCGAGCGCCGCGCCAGCCGGGACGCCGAGCGCCACCAGCAGGGCGTCCAGCACCCCCAGGGACATGTCGTCGGGGAAGAACGGCATGCCGGTGAACGGGATGCCCGCGAGCGGGTCGCGCAAGGCGTAGAACAGGCCGAAGCCGACGGCGGTGCCGGCGACGGCGGCGGCGGCCGCCTCCACGGCGGCGACCGTCGAGATCTGCCGAGGTGTCGCGCCGACCAGACGCATCGCGGCGAAACGCTGTTCCCGGCGGGCGGCGCTGAGCCGGGTGGCGGTGCCGATGAAGATCAGCACCGGGAAGAGCAGCCCACCGGCGACCACGCCCAGGATGAGGTTCACCGTGGCTTCGGGGAGGGCAGGGGTGTCGCCGACGCTGGTGACCTGTTGCGCGTTGGGCAGTTTGGCGACCTGGTCGGGAGTGCCGCCCGCGATGACGAGCAGGGTGTCCGGCGAGGTCAGCGCGGCCGGACCGACGGCGCCGAGGTCACGCCCCGGGTAGCGGTCACCCAACTGGTCCGCCGGGTGGGCGGCCAGCAGTTCTCGGAACGCGGGCGAGGCGTAGTACTCGCCGGGGCCCGGGGTGGTCGGGACACCGATCGGGGTGGGCGCGGTCGAGCCGGTCGCGGCGACGTCGATGCGGATGATCTGCTTGCCGTGGAAGTAGTCCTGCCGGTTCGACCACCACAGCGGGTCGGCGTCGCCGGCCGAGGCGGTGGGATACATCGACGCGTACCGGGTGAGCTGCGCGTTCGTGGCGTTGACCCCGGCCAGGGTGGTCAGCAGCAGTCCGCTGCCCACCGCGACGGCGGCGGCGATGACGATCAGGCGGGTGAGCGCCTCCCGGCCGCCGGCCACGGCGAGACGGAGCCCGAAGCGGATCATGAGGCGATCCGGTCCGGCGCGTTCACGCGCCCGTCGCGGACCATGACCTCGCGGTCGGCGTACGCCGCGATCCTCGGTTCGTGGGTGACCAGGATGACGGTGGTGCCCTGCTCGCGGGCGGCACCGACCAGCAGGTCCATCACCTGCTCGCCGGTGAGCGAGTCGAGCGCGCCGGTCGGCTCGTCGGCGAAGAGCACCTGCGGCTCGGCGACCAGGCCGCGAGCCAGGGCGACCCGTTGCGCCTGCCCGCCGGAGAGCTCGCCCGAGCGCCGCTGCTCCAGGCCGCCCAACCCGAGGCGGGCGAACCAGGCTTGCGCCCTGGGTAGCGCCTGCTTGCGGTGTACGCCGCTGAGCAGCAGCGGCAGCGCGACATTCTCCACGGCGGTCAGCTCGGGGACGAGTTGACCGAACTGGAAGACGAAACCGAACCGGTCCCGGCGCAGGCTGCTGCGTTCGGTCTCGGCCATGGCGTGCACCCGGGCCCCGTCGAAGAGGATCTCGCCGGAGTCGGGCACGAGGATGCCGGCCAGGCAGTGCAACAGGGTGGACTTGCCCGAGCCGCTGGGGCCCATGACGGCGAGGATCTCGCCCGCCTCCACGGCGACGCTGGCGCCCCGCAGGGCCGGCGTCTGACCGAAGGAGAACTCGACGTCGCGCGCTTCGATCACGACGCTCACGGCCGCACCTCTTTCCGGAGGGCGTCCAGTCGGGCGCCGGTCATCTCGATCCATCGGAGGTCAGCCTCCAGGTGGTAGAGGCCGTGGTCGGCGAGCAGCGCGTCGACCAGGCCGCCGGCGCGCTTGATCTCGGTCAGCTCCCGCATCCGGTGCAGGTGCGCGCTGCGTTGGGTGTCGAGGTATTCGGCGGCCGGCCGGTCCAGCATCAGCGCGAGCACGACCTTGGCGAAGAGCACCGTCTGCAGGTGCGGTTCCGGGTCGACCGGTTGGGTCAGCCACTGCTCGACCTCGGTCGCGCCGACGTCGGTGATGATGTAGCGCTTGCGGTCGGGGCCGGAGCCGGGGGCGACGTCGCTGATCACCACCTTGCCGTCGCGGGCCAGTCGGCTGAGGGTGGAGTAGACCTGGCCGAACGGCAGTGGCTTGCCCCGGCCGAAGAAGGCGTCGTAGTCGCGCTTCAGGTCGTAGCCGTGGCTGGGCTCGCGTTCGAGGAGGCCGAGAAGGGTCAGTGGCACGCTCATGCCAGCAGACTACACCGAGGGTATACCTCGCGTATATACCCTCGGTGTGTTGGGGATCGCCCCTGGTCCGGGCGTCGGTGGGGATCGAATCGGGCGCGGCGCGGCCGGTGTGCGGTCAGCCGGTCAGGATGCGGGCCAGGGCGTAGCCGGCGGTGGCCGCGGCGAGCCCGGCGGCCACGCTGCCGAGCACGTTGGCCAGCGCCAGGAGCCGATGACCGTCCCTGGTCAGCCGCAGCGTCTCGTAGCTGAAGGTGGAGTAGGTGGTCAGCGCGCCGCAGAACCCGGTGCCGAGCAACGCGCTGACCGCCGGGCCGGCCGGCCACCCGGCCAGGACGCCCAGCAGCAGCGACCCGGCCACGTTGACGAGCAGCGTCCCCCAGGGGAAGGCCGAGCCGTGCCGGGACTGCACGGCCCGGTCGGTCAGGTAGCGCAGCGGCGCGCCGACCGCCGCGCCCAGTGCGATGAGCAGGACGGTCATCGACTCACCCGACGCAGCAGCCCGGCGGTGACGGCATCGCCCAGGGCGACCGCGACGAGCGCGCCGAACACCGTCGCGGCGAGGTACGTCAGCGCTGTGCCCGGTGCGCCCACGACGATCGCCTGCTGCACGTCGACCGCGTAGGTGGAGAAGGTGGTGAACCCGCCGAGCACCCCGACCCCGAGGAACGGGCGCGCCAGCGGGGGGCCACCGTCGAGGTGCCCGAGCACCGCCATCAGGACGCCGATCAGCAGGCACCCGGACGTGTTGATGGTGAACGTGGCCCAGGGAAAGCCGGTCGGCGGGTGCGGAACGGCGTGTTGCAGGCCGGCCCGGGCCAGCGCGCCGAGCACCCCGCCGGCCGCGATGGCGGCGAGGATCGTCGCGGGGCGCGCGGTCAACTCGCGGCGGTCGGCGGGGACGCGCAGGTCGACGTCGGGGTCGGTGCGCGGTTCGAACGGCTCTGGCACGGCTTCAGAGCGTAGTGCCGGCGGCGGCGTCAGCGCACCGCCGTGGCAGGGGCGTCAGCGGGCCGCCGGCGTCGGCCCGGTCAGCGCACCGCCGCGACGGCGGCGTCCGGGCCGCCCCGCCAGACCGTGCCCACCTCGCTGAATCCGGCCGCGGTGAGCGCGGCCAGGTGCCACGAGACCGGTGGGTTCCACTCGGGGCTGTGCCCGGTCGGGTAGATGGCGTGCCGCTGGGCGACCAGCGGAGCGAGCGACGGGTCCGCGCCGGCCCGCTGCCACCAGTCCGACCAGGACAGCACCGAGCCGGCGGCGTACCGGGCGTTGCGCCGGTTCCGGGCCCGGTCCATCAGCCGCTTGGTCAGCTCCGGCACTGTGTCGTCGGGCATGTGATCGGCGTTGACGAAGACGCCGCCCGGCCGCAGCACGTCACGCAGCTCGGCGTAGAGCTGCCCGAGCCGTTCGGCCGGCAGCCAGTGCAGAGCGGTGGCGGTGAGCACGGCGTCGTACTCCTGGTGTGGCAGCGTGGAGCGCCACTCGGGGGTGCCGAGGTCGGCCGTGACGATGGTGGCCCGGTCGCCCAGCGAGGCGTCGGCGATGGCCAGCAGCGCGGGGTCGAGGTCGACCAGTGTGGTCTCGGCGGCGGGGAAGCGAGCGAGGGTCCGCAGCGAGATGGCGCCGGTGCCGCCGGCCAGGTCGAGCACCCGCGGCGGTCGGTCGTCGAGGACCGCGTCGACGGTGTCGAGCATGGCGGTGAACCGGTGCTCACGGTCCGGCATGAACGCTTCCTGCTGGCGATCCCAGCTTTCCTGCCAGGCCCAGGGATCCGCAATGTAAGGAGTCATAAGGATCAGGCTAGTTACGCCGTCGACGCGTTGTCCAGACCTTGTTGCACATCTTTTGCAATTGCGAGAGGATGGCAGGGCGATGATCGAAGCGACGCCGGGCCCGGGCATCAGCCCGGCCCGGCGTCGTCGTCGAGGAGGCTCAGACGGCGGTCCCCGCCAGCTCCGCCTCGGCCTGCGCCGGTTCGTCGCGGCGGGCCAGCCGCAGCGCGCCGAGGAGTACGCCCAGACCGATGAGGGTGAGTGCGGCGCCGGCCCAGATCGGCGAGGTGTAGCCGAGTCCGGCGGCGATGGTCACTCCGCCGATCCACGCGCCCAACGCGTTGCCGAGATTGAACGCGGCGATGTTCGCCCCGGACGCCAGGGTCGGCGCCTGGTGGGCGTACCGCATGATCCGCATCTGCAGCGGCGGCACGGTGGCGAATCCGAAGCCGCCCATCAGCACCAGCGCGACGATGGTCAGCACCGGATTCGTGGCGGTCAGCGCGAAGCCGACGAGCACCACGGTGAGCACCGCCAGAACGGTGACCAGCGTGCGCGACAGCGACCTGTCCGCCGCCCGGCCGCCGAGCAGGTTGCCCGCGAAGAGCCCCACGCCGAAGAGGACCAGCAGCCACGGCACGGTGCTGGAGGCGAAGCCGCTGACCTCGGTCAGCGTGTAGGCGATGTAGGTGAACGCGCCGAACATCCCACCGAAGCCCAGGACGGTGATCACCAGGGAGAGCCAGACCTGCGGGTGGGTGAAGGCGCGCAGCTCGCCGCGCAGCCCACCGGCCGGGCGGTCGGCCTTGGTGGTGTCGCCCGCCGGGATCAGCAGGGCCAGCCCGATCAGGGCGACCACCCCGATGGCGGTGATCGCCCAGAACGTCGAGCGCCAGCCGAAGTGCTGCCCGAGGAAGGTGCCGAACGGCACGCCGAGCACGTTGGCGATGGTCAGGCCGGCGAACATCATGGCGATGGCGCCCGCCCGGCGGGCCGGTGCGACGAGTCCGGCGGCGACCACGGCGCCGATGCCGAAGAACGCGCCGTGGCAGAGCGCGGCGACGATCCGACCGGCCATCATCACGGCGTAGTCGCCGGCGACGGCGGAGAGCAGGTTGCCGATGATGAAGAGCACCATCAGGCCGAGCAGCACGGGTTTGCGCGGCAGGCGGGTGACCGCCGCGGTGAGGGCGACCCCGCCGACGGCCACGCTGAGCGCATAACCGGAGATCAGCCAGCCGGCCACCGGCTCGGTGACCGCGAAATCGGCGGCCACCTCGGGCAGTAGCCCCATGATCACGAACTCGGTGAGCCCGATGCCGAAGGCGCCGATGGCCAGCGCGATCAGGCCGGGTGGCAGGGACTTCTGGGGTACGGGCATGGTCTTCCCATCGAGTGGAGGTAGATAGGCGGCGCGTGCAACTACACGCGCCAGCAACGAAATACTTGCACGCGCTTTATATCGGCGCAAGCGTGGTAGCCTGGAGTCCGTTCAGATCACACCGAGGAGGCCGGTATGGGCATCGCCGACGACGCGGTCGAGATCCGCGCGCAGGGCTGGCGCACCCTCGCCGCCCTGCACGGGCTGATCGAGAGCTCCCTGGAGCGGGCGTTGCAGGCCGACCACGATCTCTCCGTGGTCGAATACACGGTGCTCGACGCGCTCTCCCGCCAGGACGGCTGGCACATGCGGATGAGCCAGCTCGCCCGCGCCGCCGCGCTCTCCGGCAGCGCCACCACCCGGCTGGTCACCCGCCTCGAACAACGAGGGCTGCTCACCCGCATCCTCTGCGCCGACGACCGGCGCGGCATCTACACCGAGCTGACCCCGGCCGGCTCCGAGCTGCTCGCCCAGACCCGACCCACCCACGACCGGGTGCTCACCGACGCGCTCGCCCAGGCGGAGGCCACCCCCGAGCTGGCGCCCCTCGTCGACGCCCTGCACCGGCTGCCAGCCACCCGCTGACCGCCCGCCGGCCCGGCTGGAGGCGGGCGTACGGTACCCGCAGCCCCACCGGGACCGCCGCGCCAAGGAGGCAGCCGATGCAGGACCGCACCCCTCGTCCCGAGGAGCTGGAGCCGATCGAGCGCGCCGGCATCGACGAGCTGCGCGCCCTGCAACGCGACCGACTGCGCTGGTCGCTGCGGCACGCGTACGACAACGTGCCGCACTACCGGCGGGCGTTCGACGCGGCCGGGGCGCACCCCGACGACTGCCGGGATCTCGACGATTTGGCGCGCTTCCCGTTCACGGGCAAGGCGGAGCTGCGGGAGAACTACCCGTTCGGCATGTTCGCCGTACCCCGGGAGCGGGTGGCCCGCCTGCACGCCTCCTCCGGCACCACCGGCCGGCCGACAGTGGTCGGCTACACCCGCGACGACCTGCGCACCTGGGCGCGACTGATGGCCCGCTCGATCCGCGCCTCCGGTGGCCGCCCCGGCGACCGGGTGCACGTCGCGTACGGCTACGGGCTCTTCACCGGCGGTCTGGGCGCGCACTACGGGGCCGAGGAACTGGGCTGCACCGTCATCCCGGTCTCCGGGGGCATGACCGAGCGTCAGGTCATGCTGATCCGCGACTTCGAGCCCGAGGTCATCATGGTCACGCCCAGCTACCTGCTGGCCATCGTCGACGAGATGCGCCGCCAGGGCATCGACCCGCGGGCCACCTCACTGCGGGTGGGCATCTTCGGCGCCGAGCCGTGGACCGAGGACATGCGCCGCGAGATCGAGCAGCAGTTGGACATCCACGCCGTCGACATCTACGGGCTCTCCGAGGTGATGGGCCCCGGCGTGGCGACGGAATGCGTCGAGACGAAGGACGGCCTGCACCTCTGGGAGGACCACTTCTACCCGGAGATCATCGACCCGGTCACCGGGGCGGTGCTGCCCGACGGCGAGCGGGGTGAGCTGGTGTTGACCTCCCTGACCAAGGAGGCGATGCCGGTCGTGCGCTACCGCACCCGCGACCTGACCCGGCTGCTGCCCGGCACCGCCCGCCCGATGCGCCGGATCGAGAAGATCACCGGCCGCACCGACGACATGATGATCCTGCGTGGAGTGAACATCTTCCCCACCCAGATCGAGGCGCTGATCCTGCGTACCCCGCAGCTCTCGCCGCACTTCCAGTGTGTCCTCGATCGGCACGGCCGGCTGGACACCCTCACGGTGCGGGTGGAGCGGCGGGCCGACGTCGACGTGGACGCCGCCGAGCGGGCCGGCGGCACACTGGTTCAACTGGTCAAGAACACCATCGGCGTCAGTGTCGCGGTCGACGTGCTCGACCCCGACACCGTGGAACGGTCGATGGGCAAGATGCGCCGCATCGTCGACCAGCGGCCGACGGCCTGATCGCTGCCCGGTTCCGGGACGTGGCGCTCACCCAACCCGCCACCTCCGTACGCCACCTTTCCGGCGTGATCAGCGAGCAGAAGCGCGCTTGCGTCCTGCGTCACCCCCGGCGCGCTCGACGCCCTCGGGGCAGCAGACGGGGCCCCGGGGACGGCTGTGGTCGACATAGGATCGGGTCCATGCGCGTGCTGGTGGTCTCCGCCCCGCTCGTCGGTCACGTCTTCCCGCTGGTGCCGCTCGCGGTCGCCCTCCGCGATGCCGGCCACGACGTGCTGGTGGCCACCGGCGGCGGAGCGCTGGCCGCCGCCGAGGCAGGTCTGCCGGTGCACGACATCGCGCCGGGCTTCGACTTCGGCCGGATCGCGATGCGGGTCCTTGCCCGTCATCCGCTGATCGCGCGGGCGGAGCTGGCGGGCACCGCCGGCACCCGGGGCGCCGGCCTGCTGTTCGGCACGCTCAACGACCAGATCGTCGACCCGGTGGTCGCGCTGGCCACCCGGTGGCGCCCGGATCTGGTGCTGTATGAGCCGTTCGCGGTCGCCGGCGCGGTAGCCGCCGCGCGGCTCGACGTGCCGGCCGTCCGCCAGGAGAACGCCCTCTTCGACGGCCGGGAACTGGTCGCCGCCACCGTCGCCCGACTCGGCGCGGCGCTGCGCCGCCACGGCCTCACCGAGCTGCCCGCGCCGGCCGCCGCCCTCGCCGTGGCACCGCCCAGCGTCGCCACGCAGGGCGGCTGGCCGATGCGCTACACGTCCTACGTCGGCGGCGGGGAGCTGCCGGCCTGGCTGCGCGAGCCGGGTGAGCGCCCCCGGATCCTGGTCACCCGCAGCACCCTCACCGGCCCCGGAGACCGGGGGCCGATGCCCGCCGTGGTGGCCGCCGCCGCCGAGGTGGACGCCGAGATCGTGCTGGTCCGCCCCGACGAGCGGTCGGCCCGCTCGGTGCCCGGCAACGTGCGGGTGGTCGGCTGGATTCCGCTCGACGAGGCGTTGCCGGCGAGCGCGGCCCTGGTGCACCACGGTGGTGCGGGCAGTGTCCTCGGTGCCCTCGCCGCGGGCCGGCCCCAGTTGGCCACCACGGGCGCCGGGGACCGGCGGCAGAACGCCGAGATGGTGGCCCGCCGGGGCGCCGGCCTGGCGCTGCGTCCCCGGGACATCACCGCGCGAGCACTGACCCAGCTGCTCACCGACGAGCGCCTGCGGACCGCTGCCGCGCAGGTCAGCCGCGAGATCGCCGCGATGCCGCCACCATCGGAGCTGGTCGCGCGGCTGGCGGCACTGGTCTGACGTCCACCCCGCGTGGCCACTCTGGATGCACTGTCGACTCCGGCAGGATGGCCGGATGCGACACGTCGTGCTGTTCCACTCCGTGTACGGGTTGCGCCCCGCCGTGCGCGCCGCCGCCGACCGGTTGCGCGCCGCCGGACACCAGGTCAGCACCCCCGACCTCTACGGCGTTCCGGCCACCGACACCGTCGAGGAGGGCTTCGCGCTGCTCGACAAGATCGGCCAGGACGTGGTGCTGGACCGGGCCCGCGCCGCGCTGCGTGACCTGCCACCGGAGACGGTGCTGGGCGGCTTCTCGATGGGCGCCGGGGTGGCCGGGGCGCTGCTGGCCGAGCGCCCCGCCGCCGCCGGCCTGCTCCTACTGCACGGCACCGGTGGCGCCCCGGAGGCGGTCTCACCCGGGTTGCCGGTGCAGCTGCACCTCGCCGACCCCGACCCGTACGACGCGCCGGACGAGGTCGACGAGTGGCAGCAGGCAATGACCGACGCCGGCGCCGATCTGACGGTCTTC
Organism: Micromonospora sp. NPDC047756; assembly: GCF_055587245.1. Taxonomy (NCBI): domain Bacteria; kingdom Bacillati; phylum Actinomycetota; class Actinomycetes; order Micromonosporales; family Micromonosporaceae; genus Micromonospora; species Micromonospora sp. NPDC047756. The sequence continues at coordinate 498,197 of NZ_JBVJGQ010000006.1, read as the reverse complement.
TGCTATCCGGGCGTGGGTCACCTGTTCACCGACCCAGACCTGGCCGAGTACTCTCCGGACGCCACCGCGGCGGTCTGGCCGCGCGTGCTGGGTTTCCTGGCCGCCTGCTGAGCGCGGGGCCGCCTGCTGGTGCTGGTGCTGTTGTTGGGCCGCCCGCTGGGTGTTGGGCCGGTCGCGACCGTGTTCAGTGGGTGTCGGCACCGATGTGCGGGGGCGTGACGGTGCCGGGCACCCGCTTGGCGTGGCTGGCGAACAGCCGGGGCGCGACGATTGGCATGAGCACGGGCCAGCTATGGCGAGCGCGCCAGCACTGCTCTCCTGCACCGCTCTCCTGCACCGCACGGGGCACCGCCGAACACGCCACGTTCGATATCGTGGCGCCACCATCAAGATCCTCGAAGGGGGCCCGGCGATGACCACGACGGCCTTCGACGAATACGAACGGTCACGCTGGGCCGGGCGCGCGGAGGCGTACGACCGTAGTCTCGCCGCGCTCTGCGCGTACCCCGCGCCAGCGTTGTTGGACGCCGCCGACGTCGGGGCCGGCACGCGGGTGCTCGACGTGGGCACCGGCTCCGGCACGGTGGCCGGGCTGGCCTGCGCTCGCCACGCCACAGTCGTCGCCGTCGACGCCGAGCCCAGCATGGTCGAGTTGGCGCGCGACCGCCTTCCCTCCGTCGACGAGGTCCGCCTCGCATCGCTGCCGCACCTCCCGTTCGACTCCCGGTCGTTCGACGCGGCCGTGGCGAACTTCGTGATCAACCACGTGGGCGACCCGCTGGCCGCGATCACCGAGCTGCGACGGGTCGTCCGCTCCGGTGGCCGGGTCGCGGTCACCGTCTGGCCGCACCCCCCGCCCGAGGCGCAGAGCCTCTGGGGTGAGGTCTTCGACGCCGCTGGGGTCGACCGTCGCACCCTCGCACCGACCGTGGACGCCGACCGGGACTTCCCCCGTACCCCCGAGGGGTTGGCGGGCCTGCTCGACCAGGCGGGGCTCACCGACGTGCGCTGCGACACGGTCACCTGGACGCACCGCACCGACCCGGAAGCCTGGTGGAGTGGCCCCGCCAACGGCGTCAGCAAGCCAGGTCTGGTGATGGGGGGCCAGCCGGCGGCGGTGCTCAGCCGCATTCGTGCCGCGTACGACGAGCTGACCGCCCGCTACCGTGGCCAAGACGGCCTGCTCGCGCTGCCCACCGCAGCGTTACTAGCCACAGCATCCGTACCTAACCCGCCCCGCTCCGCGCCCTAGCGCGCGCCCTCGCCCCCGCGCCGCTCCGCGCCCCGCCCCGCCCCGCCCCGCGCCGCGCCCCTCGCGCGCGCCGATCTTGCAGTTTCAGTTGTCGATATCGGTCGGATGCCGCTTATGTCGGGACAGCAAGTGCAAGATCGCCGGCGAGAACCGTCGATCATGAAGTTGTGGTGCCTGACTTGTTGGTTCCCGAGGCATTTGTCACCCACATCAACTCCATGATCGACGAGAGCAGGGCGGGGCGGGGCTGGGCGAGGTGCGGGTGAGGTGCGGGGGGAGGCGGGGTGGAGTTAGGCGGAGGCGGGTAGGTCGTCCAGGGGGCGGATTAATGGTGGGCGGGGTGCTGCCCGTACGACGTCTGTCGCAGGGTTGGCGTCGGCGAGTGTCCACTGTCCGGCCGGGTTCGCTGGCATGGGGCGGATCGGCGTCGCGGGTCGTCCGACGTCCCGGAGCCGGTCACCGCCCGCGCGTCGTCGAGGTCGGGACGCCGCGGTGGCCGGCGTCGGCGGTACGTCGCCCGCCGAGGTGACGGTCCGGAGCTGGCGTGGGCCCGCCGCACGGTTGGTGGCGGGACCCGACGCGGCGGGACGGGTGGCCATCGTCGGGGTGGGGCTGCCTCGCCTCAGCGGGGTCGGGCCGGTGGCACCGCCCGGTCCTGCCGACGCCAGCGACGCGAAGACGGTGTCGAGGCGGCCGGCCCGAGCGCCAACGGTGTCGAGGCGGCCGGTCCGAGCGCCAACGGTGTCGAGGCGGCTGGTTCGAGCGCCAACGGTGTCGAGGCGCACGATCTGCGCGCTCCTCGCCGGCGAGCCGTTGGGCGCACCAGCGAGCGGGTCGGGCGGGCCGGCGTGCTCTGTGTCGGGGTGCGGCCCGGCGGCGGTCCGGCGTTGGAAGACGGTCCGCAGGGCGCGGGGCAAGCGTTCGACGGCGACCTGGCGCAGCGCGGGAGCGGCGAATGCGTACCCGTCGACGTGGTGGGGGAGCAGCAGCCCGGCGGTGACCAGCGCGCGGAGCGCCGGCGCGGACCGGCCGGGCGTCCAGCCGAGTGCCCGGTCCACGGCCGGCCCGCAGATTCGACCACCGAGGGTGCCGGCGGCCATCAGCACCGCCCGCCGTTCACCGTCGAGGTGGTCCAGTTCCGCGCCGACGGCCCGGCGTACCGCTTCGGGCAGCGGGAGGGCCGCCGGATCGGCACCGCCCACCAGCGACGTGACGTATGCCGCCGCGTGCCCGGGGCGGCCGCCCACCAGGGGTAGCAGTCGGTCGACCAGGGCCACCGGCTGTCCGGCCCGGCTGAGCAGGTGGCGCAGCAGCCGTCCGGACTGCACCGTGGCCAGGGGGCCGATCGTCAGCTGGCGGGCCGGTCCGGGCCGGGTGTCGGTCCACTGCGGCTGGTGCACTGTGAGCAGGGCCAGCGGTAGTCCACGCTCCGTCGCCGCGTCGTACAGCGCGTGCAGGAAGCGGCTCACCGCGGGCGCGGCCCGGTCCAGGTCGTCGACGGCCACGATCAGCGGCTGGTGGACGGCCAGTCGCAGCAGGACCTCGCGGAAGGTCGCCGCGCCGGCGAGGGCGGCGGGCGAGCCGTCCGGGGTGGTCAGCATCCGTCGGAGCGCCGCAACCGCGGTGGCCACCCGGGTCGGGGGGAACAGCGGCGTCAGGGCGGCGACGAGCCGGTCGTGGACCGCCGCCGGGCCGTCGCTGTGCCTGATCCCGGCGAGGCCGCGGAGCAGGTGCGCGACCGGTGCCAAGACCTGGTCGGGGTACGGCTGGCAGGTCGCCACGCACCAGCGGACCGGCAGTCCGTCCATCGTGGTCAGGCCCTGGGTCAGCTCGTGCAGCAGCCGGCTACGGCCACTACCGGTGGGGCCGACCAGTGAGATCCAGCGTGGCGTCCGGTTGCGGATGGCTTCGCCCAACTGGTCGCGGATGGTGGCGAGCTCGCGGCGTCGACCGATCAACGGGCCGTCGTGCCGGTCGGCACCCGGGCGTACCGGACCGAGGGCGTGCCAGACCGGCGCCGGCGGCACCCGGCCGGCGACCGGCGTCAGCTGACGCTGGGTGATCAGGCCGGCGGTGGCGCGGGCGGTGGCCGCGCAGAGCGCGACGGCACCGGGCGCGGCGTACTCCTGCAGGCGGGCCGCCGCGGTGATCACCGCCCCGCTGGCCACGCCGTGCCCGCCGGTGACGGCGTCGCCCAGGTCGACCACCACCTCGCCGGTGGCGACACCGACCCGGACGCGCAGCCTGATGCCGTCGACCATGGGCCGGCGGTCCAGCGCGGCCTGGATCTCGAGCCCGGCGCGTACCGCCCGGTACGCGTCGAAGCCGTCGGAGTGCCGGGCGCCGAAGAGCGCCATCACGGCGTCGCCGATGTACTTCTCCACCACCCCGTGCCAGCGGTGCAGCACACCGGCGACGGTGTCGAAGTAGGCCCGTTGCAACGCTCGGACGTCCTCGGGGTCGAGGCGGTCCACCAGGGCCGTCGAGCCGACGATGTCCGCGAAGAGGACGGTGACGACGCGCCTCTCCTGGGGTACCGGCCAGAGCGGGGTGACGGTCCGTTGCGTGTCGACGATGATGCTGGTGGTCATGGGTGTCGCACCGGCCTTTCTTCCCGCTGTTGCCTGATCACCTCCGGAGATTGGCACTAGTGGGCCGACGGGGGATCTGCCGAACGACGTATGTCGGCCACCTGCAACCTTTAGTCGCAAAGTCGACGCGAGGAGTACCACAAGCGGTGGGCGGCCGTAGAACGGTGTGGGGCCCTGTGATTAGGCTGCGTGGCATGGCCAGCGATGTGGACACCGCACCGCTCGTGGGCCGGGCCGAGCTGGTGCAGACGGTTCGGTCCGCGTTGCTCGGTGACGCCGCGCACGGGCAGACCGCTGCGGTCTTCCTGACCGGCGAGAGCGGTGTGGGAAAGACCCGGCTGTTGGGCGAGATCGGTGACCGCCTGCGGGAGCGGGGCGCCGTGGTGCTCACCGGCAGTTGCCTGGACATCGGCGACGCCTCTCCGTTGCACCCGCTGTTGCAGGCGCTGCGCCGCTTCGACACCGAGGTGTCCGCGTCGCCCGCCCGTACCTCCTCGGCGGTGCGCGGGCTGTTGCAGATGTTCGCCGACGAGACCGCCAGCCCGGACGGCGCCGGCGCGTTGCTGGAGCGGGTCTCCCGTGGCCTGCACCTGATCGCCGAGGGTCGCCCGCTGGTGCTGATCCTCGACGACCTCCAGTGGGTCGACCGCAGCACCCGGCAGCTCCTGCTCTACCTGCTGGCCGGCCTCGGTGATCTCCATTTGTCGGTGCTGGCGGCGGTGCGCGCCGAGTCGTTGCAGGGCGCGCACCCGCTGCGCCGGGTGCTCACCGAGCTGCGTCGTCTCCGCACGGTGCGGGTGCTCGACCTGGCGCCGCTGGGCCGGGCCGACACCGAGACGCTCGCCGCCGCGGTGGTCGGCCGGACGCTGAGCGCCGACGCGGCCGAGCAGGTGTGGCAGCGCAGCGGCGGCAACCCGTTCGTCATCGAGGAGCTGGCCCGGGATCTGCGCGACGGCCGCGACGGGCTGTCCGAGACGCTGCGGGAGATCTTCCTCGACCGGGTCGACGCGCTGCCCCAGCACGCGCACGCCGTGGTGCACGCGGTGGCCGCCGGCGTCGAGCCGGTGCAGCACTGGCTGCTGGCCGAGGTGCTGCGGATGCCGGAGGACGAGCTGATCGCCGCGGCCCGGGCGGCCGTGGCGCACCGGCTGCTGGTCGGCGCCGACGAGGGCTACCGGCTGCGGCACCGCCTCGTGGCCGAGGTGCTGGCGCACGAGCTGCTGCCGGCCGAACGCTCCGGGCTGCACCGACGCTACGCCGAGGCGCTGACCACCGCGCCGGGTGAGTTGCACCAGGCCCGGCTGGCGCACCACTGGCGGCTGGCCGGCGAACCGGCGCGCGCCCTGCCGGCGGCGGTGGCCGCCGCCCAGGAGGCCGAGCGGCTGCACGGTTACGCCGAGGCGCACCGGCACTGGTCGGCGGCGTTGCAGTTGGCCGCCGAGCCGGGCCCGCTGACGGTGGACCGGGTCGAGTTGCTCGAGAACGCCGCCGAGGCGGCCCACCACTGTGGGGAGCACGCCCGCGCGTTGGCCCTGCTGGAGGAGCTGGCCGCGCTGCGGGGCGGCGAGCCGAGCTGCGCGCTGCACATCCGCCGGGCCCGCTACCTGGCCGCCGCCGGTCGCTCCGCATTGGCCGAGGAGGAGTACCAGCGGGCGCTGAAGGCGGCGGACTGCTCCCCTCGGGACCGGGCCAGCGCCGCCGCCCGCCTGGCCGAGCTGCTGCTGCACCTGGGCCGCTACGCCGACGCCGGTGAGCGGGCCCGCGAGGCGCTGGCGTTGGCCGAGAACGTGGCGGGCTCGGCCACCGAGGTGGTGCTGGCCAGTTCGGCGTTGGGCTTCAGCGACGCCTGTCTGGAAGACCCGGACGCCGGTCTGGCGGTCATGCGCGACGCCCTCGACACCGCCGAGCGTGCCGGCCAGCCCGAGGACGTGGCCTGCGCGTACCTGCACCTGGCGGAGCTGCTGACCGGGCCGCTGAACGTCCTCGAAGAGGGCGTGGTGGTGGCCCGGCGGGGTGCCGAACGGGTGGCCGAGCTGGGCCTGGGCCGCACCTGGGGCACCCGACTGCTGGCCATCGCCATCAACGGGCTGTTCCGGGTGGGTCAGTGGGCCGAGGCGGAGAAGGTGGTGGCCGCGGCCCTGCGGCACCGACCGTCCGGAGCGGACGCCGTCGAGCTGCTGTTGGCCCGGTGCCGGCTGTCGGTGGGCTACGGCGACATCGAGGCCGCCGGTCGGGACCTCGACGCGGTGGCGACCCTGCTGGCCGGCGGCGGGGCGCGGCACGTCATTCCGCTGCTCACCCTGCGCTCCGGACTGGCCATGTGGGAGGGCCGGCACGACGTGGCGCGGCAGGCGGTGCAGCGCGGCCTGACCGAGAGCCGCTCCGACGACGTGATGATCCTCTCCGCGCTGGTCTGGCACGGCCTGCGCGCCGAGGCTGAAGCGCACGCCAGCCGCACCGTGGAGGTGGACCCGACGGCGGTACGCCGGCTGCGCGACGTGGCCGAGCGGGTGGCCCGCAAGAGCGCCGGTGCCGCCCGGCCGGTGCGCTCGGTGGTGGAGGGCTTCCTGGCACTGTGCGCCGCCGAGGTGAGCCGCCTCGACGGCAGCGATCCGGAGCTGTGGGCCGCGTCGGCGGCCGAGTGGGATCGACGCAACCACCCCTATCCGGCGGCGTACTCGCGACTGCGGCAGGCCGAGGCGCTGCTGGCTCGACGCAGCCGGGTGGCCACCGCCGGCAAGCTCCTGCGGGAGGCGTACCGGGTGGCGCAGGGGTTGGGCGCGGTGCCGTTGACCTCGGAGATCCGCGAGTTGGCCGGGCGGGCCCGGGTGTCGCTGGACGAGCGCGACAGCACCACCGGTGCGCGCGGCGTCCCGGTCGAGGCGTCCGACGACGAGTTGGCGGCGCTCACCTCCCGGGAGCGGGAAGTGCTCGCTCTGGTCGCCGAGGGGTTGACCAACCGGGAGATCGGGCAGCGGCTGTTCATCAGCGAGCGGACCATCGGGGTGCACGTGTCGCACATCTTCGACAAGCTCCAGGTCCGTACCCGCGTGCAGGCCAGCGCGATCCAGTTGCGTAACCAACGCGGCTGACCGACTCCACCTTCCGTACGTATCCCGGCGCGTTTGCGCGCCGGGATACGTCGTTCTACTGATCCCGTGGGCGGGTGTCGGCTGAGAGGCTGGGCCGCGTCGACGACGGCACGGGGGATGCCGCCGACCACAATGGAGGAGAAATGATCGAACCGGTCTGGGGCCCCGTGCACCGGGACATCGTCGACCTGCTGGCCGACCATCCCGCGGACGTGCCGGCCGTGGTCGATCATCTGACCAAGCTTCAGGACATGCTGGTCCGGTTGCCGCCGTTGGAGGCCAGCTGTCCGCTGGCCGACTTCAACAAGCTCTATCTGACCATCACCAGCAGCGTGCTGGACGGGCTCTACGACGACCGCTTCGTCGACCCGGTCTTCCTCTCCCGGCTCGACGTCGAGTTCGCCGCCCGGTACTTCGACGCCATGCGGCTGTGGACCGACTCCAGCCCCGGCACCCCGAGGGCGTGGTCGTGCCTCTTCGAGCGGATGCGGGGGCCGGATGCCCGCCCGCTGCCGTCGGCGGCGGCCGGGGTGAACGCGCACATCAACTTCGACCTGCCGTTCGCCCTGGTGACCACGTTCGATCACCTGGAGTCGGAGCCGGTCGACGGCAGCGACCAGCACCACGACTACCTCGAGATCAACAACATCTTCGCCGACAAGATCCCCGGCCTGCGCCGGGGCTACCTGGAGCGGTGGCAGCTGCTCATCGACATGCTCAACGGCGACATCGACGACTGGTACCAGGGGGAACTGGTCGAGTACACCCGCGATGTCGCCTGGCGTAACGCGCAGAAGATCTGGCGGTGCCGGCACGATCCGGACGCCCGCGAGTGTGAGCGCACACGGCTGGACGACAACGCCGCGGCGCTCGGCCGGTTGCTGCTGTCGCCCCTCGGGGCGTTCCTGCAGTAGCCGGGACGGGGGGCCTCCGCGCTCCGCCCCGTGGGGGGGCGGCGGAGCGCGGAGGCGCGTCCCACCAGTTCCACCCCGTGTGGCCACCCGAGGTCGGGTCGGTCACCCAGGGGACAGCCGGTCGGCCTCGGGGGGTGTCGACCGTCTGCCGCCGTCGGCCGGCCCGGGGGGTGTCGGCCGGCGGTGGGGGAACGCCGGGTGGGAGTCCCGTCGACGGCCTGCGGATCCGGGGGTGTCGGCGGGCTCGGATCGGGTACGCCCGCGCCATGACCGTCCTGGCCCGGCGTCGGCCCGCCGCCCGCCCACGGCCCGCGCGGCCCGGCCCTCTGCGGCCGGGCGGCCCGGTGTCGAAACCCACCGCTCGGCCCGGCGCCCGGTGACCGGCGTCGCGGCCCGGTTTCCGTTCCGCTTCGATCCGGTGTTCCGCCCGGTGCTGGCGCTGCTCGGGGTCCGCCCGGCGACGGCCTGGGTCGCCGTCACCGAACGGGACCTGATGATCCGGTACGGGCCGTGGCGGCTGCGGACCGACCGGGACAACATCACCGCCGTCGAGCTGAGCGGACCGTACCGCTGGTGGCGGGCGATCGGTCCGCACCTGTCGCTGGCCGACGGCGGCGCGACCTTCGGCAGCAGCGCCGCCGGCGGGATCTGCCTGCGCTTCGGGGTACCGGTGGCGGCGCTGCTGCCCGGGGGGCGGCCCCGGCACCCGGCGGCCACGGTCACCGTCGCCGACCCACCCGCGCTGGCCCGGCTGCTCGCCGTCGCGGACCTGTCCTGAGCAGGCCGAACAGGTCCCCGGTTCCGCCGATAGGGCGCCGGGGCACCGCCTACCGTCAGATCAGGACCTGTGAGGGTGGGACGGGCGATGGGTGACGAGCACCGGGCAAGACCACGGCGCTGGAGCGGGCGCCGCCACGCGCCGAGCGGGCCGGACCCGGCGCTGCGGGCGGCCCGCGATCCGGCCCGCCCCCATCGGGGTGGTCGGCAGGGCGTCGTGGTGCCCGAACGCGTGGCCACGCCGGCCCGCTCGGCGCCGCCGGCCAGCCCGCTGCGCCGGTGGCTCTTTCAGCACCAGGTGCAGCCGCCGGGCCCCGAGGCGACCGAGGGGCAGAACCGTCGGCACGCCTGGTGGCAGGTGATGTGTCTGACCGGCGTGGACTACTTCTCCACGCTGTCGTACCTGCCGGGCATCGCGGCGGTGGCGGCCGGGGCGCTCTCCCCGTTGGCGACCTTGTTGATCGTCGCGCTCACCCTGTTCGGCATGTTGCCGATGTACCGGCGGGTGGCCCAAGAGAGCCCGCACGGGCAGGGGTCGGTGGCGATGTTGGAGCGGTTGTTGCCGTTCTGGCGGGGCAAGATCTTCGTCCTCGTGCTGCTCGGCTTCGTGGCCACCTCCTGGATCATCACGATCACCCTCTCCTCGGCCGACGCCACCGTGCACCTGCTGGAGAACCCGTACCTGCCGGAGGTCCTGCACGGGTCCGTGGTGCCGGTCGTGGTGACGGTGGCGTTGCTGCTCATCCTCGGCGGGGTGTTTTTGCTCGGATTCCGCGAGGCGGTGGTGGTGGCCATCCCGCTGGTCGCGGTCTTCCTGGTGCTCAACGCGGTGATCGTCGTGGTCGCGGTGGGTCGGATCGTCGAGGACCCGGCCATCGTGTCGAACTGGACGGCCGCGCTGACCTCGACCGCTGGCGGGCCGGGCCAGGTGCTGCTCACCGCCGTGTTGGCATTCCCGCTGCTGGTGCTGGGGTTGTCCGGTTTCGAGACCGGGGTCAGCATGATGCCCCTGGTGTCGGCCGACGGCCCGGACAGGCAGGCCCGGCTCGCCGCCCGGATCCGCAACACGCGCCGGCTGCTCACCACCGCCGCGTTGATCATGTCGGTGTACCTGATCTCGACGACCTTCGTGACCACGGCGCTCATTCCGGAGGAGGAGTTCCAACCGGGCGGCGGGGCGAACGGGCGGGCGCTGGCGTTCCTGGCGCACGCCTACCTGGGGGAGGTGTTCGGCACCGTCTACGACGTGAGCAGCGTGCTCATCCTCTGGTTCGCCGGCGCCTCGGCGATGGCCGGGCTGATCAACATCGTGCCCCGCTACCTGCCGTCGTACGGCATGGCACCGGAGTGGGCGCGGGCGGTACGCCCCGTCGTGATCGTCTACACCGTCGTCAGCGTCGCCATCACGATCGCCTTCCGCGCCGACGTCAACGCCCAGGCCGGGGCGTACGCCACCGGGATTCTGGCCATGATGGTCTCCGGGGCGGTGGCGGTGACGATCTCGGCGGCCCGTCACCGCCGGCGTGGCGCCGCGATCGGCTTCACGGTGCTGACCCTGGTGCTGCTGTACGCGCTGCTGGAGAACGTCATCGAACAGCCGGACGGCATCACGATCTCCGCGCTGTTCATCCTCGGCATCATCGTGGTCTCGTTGGTCTCCCGGGTCACCCGGACCACCGAGCTGCGCGCCGAGCGGATCGAGTTCGACGAGGCGGCCCGTCGGTTCATCAGCGAGTCGCTGGCCCACGACGGGCAGCTGCACCTGATCGCGAACAAGCGGCAGAAGGGGTCGGTGAAGGAGTACACGCTCAAGGAGCGGGCGCAGCGTGGGATGAATCCGGTGCCCGGGGCCGCGGACGTGCTGTTCCTGGAGATCGATGTGGTCGATCCGTCGGAGTTCAGTCAGGTGTTGCGCGTACACGGGATCGAGGTGGGTGGCTTCCGGGTGCTGCGGGCCGACAGCCCGGCCGTGCCGAACGCGATCGCCGCGATCCTGCTGGCCCTGCGGGACGTCACCGGAGTCCGTCCGCATGCGCACTTCGAGTGGTCGGAGGGCAGCCCGATCGCGCACCTGGCGCGCTACCTCATCCTGGGCCGGGGGGACACCCCGCCGGTGGTTCGGGAGATCATCCGCCGGACCGAACGGGACCCGCTGCGTCGGCCCGGCATCCATGTCGGCGGGTGACCTCGATGCCGCTCTGACAGCTTTGAAGATGAAAGAGGGCACTATTCACGTTCACACCTTCCTGTCCGTATTGCGGACCTATCGTGACGTTTGGTAGCCGGCGAACTCGTCGAGCCCCCCGCGCCCGAATTGGCGCGCGGTCACGTCACGTACGCAGGAAGGTAGGCACCGTTGATGTCCACGTACCGAGAGGGAGACCGCGCGACTCGACCCAGACGGCGGTCCCGATGGTTCTTAGCCAGCGGTTTGCTGGCGGGGAGCTTGGTCGTGGGAGCGGCCGGAGCGACCGCCGCCGCCGACCGCGCCCTCGCCCTGCCCGGTCTGGCCCGACTGACCCCGGCAGCCGACGATGACCGGCGCGACGGCGACCGCCCCGACCCCGACGCCGAGCGGGCCCGTCCCACCACCCCGGGCACCGGAAAGCGGGGTGTGGTGTCGGTGCCGTGCGACGCCGCGAAGCTGGTGGCGGCGCTGGTCACCGCCAACGCCGAGGGCGGCGGCGAACTCCGCCTCGCGCCCAAGTGCCGCTACACCCTCACCGAGGCGTTCCACGAGACCGACCAGTACGACGGCGGGATCCGTGACGCCCGGGAGGCCGCCGACGCCGCCGAGACACCCGGCGACGCCGAGGCGCCGCCGCACAACCCGGCCGACGACACCGCCGGCCTGCCGGTGATCTACCAGCCGATCACCGTCGACGGCGCGGGCGCCACCATCGCCCGCGCCGCCCAGGCCGCCTCCTTCCGCTTCTTCACCGTCCGCGACGGTGGCGAGCTGACCCTGCGCGACGTGGAACTGCACAACGGCCGCTCGGCCATCGAGGGCGGCAGCGTGCACGTGGTTCATGGCGCCACCGCCGTGGTGGAACGGGTCACCGTCACCCAGAGCACCTCGCTGTCGCCCGAGGGTGGCGGCGGCGGCATCTTCAACGACGGCAACATGCTGGTCACCGACTCCACGTTCGTCGGCAACAGCGCCTCCGGCGCCGCGGGCAAGGGCGGGGGCCTGCTCAACGGCGGCGTACTGACGCTGAAGCGCTCGGAATTCCACCGCAACAGCGCCAACGCCTACGGCGGCGGACTGGGCAACTACCGCGGCGCCGCCGACGTGGAGAGCGTCTCCTTCACCCAGAACAGCGCCGCCCAGGGTGGCGGACTGGCCAGCTTCTCGGCCCGGACGAAGGTCTCCGACACCGAGCTGCTGAACAACACCGCGCAGGTCGGCGGCGGTGCCGCCAACTCCGACGCGGTGCTGGTGATGAGCACGATGACCATCCGCGGCAACACGTCCACAGTCAACGGCGGCGGTGTCTCGACGGTGAAGGGCCTGACGCCGATCGACGACAGCGTGATCGACAGCAACACCACCCACGGACACGGAGCCGGCATCTACGCCGAGAAGGCGAACCTGCTGGTCCGCGGCAGTGACGTGACCCGCAACGAGGCTGTCGGCGCCGCGTCCCAGGGCGGGGGCATCTACGCCAGCGCGGGTTCGGTGGCGATCTACACCACCAAGGTCACCCACAACGCGTCGACGGTGAAACCCGGCGGCATCTTCGGTATGCACGCCCAGGTCAAGATCGACGACGAGAGCGTGGTGGTCGAGAACGAACCGACCAACTGCGAGGGCAGCCAGGTGCCGATCGCGCACTGCTTCCGCTGAGCGTCGACCCGCGCGCCATCCCGAACGCGTTCATCCCCAGCGCTCCGCCCGTCCGGACGATCGTCCGGACGGGCGGAGCGCCGTCACGGTCAACCCATCGCGCGCAGGCGGCCGGAGAGGTCGCCGGCGAAGAAGTCGATGAAGCCGTCCGGGTCGGGGCCGGCGTTCTGCAGGACGATGTGGTCGAAGCCGGCCTCGACGTACGACCGGACCTTGGCGACGTGGGGTTCCGGGTCCGGGCCGACGGCGAAGAGCTGCCGGATGTGCTTCTCCTCGACGTACGCGCTGGCCGCGTCGAAGTTGACCGGGTTCGGCAGTTCGCTCATCACCTTCCAACCGGTGACCATCCATCGGCTCGTCCGCAACACCGCCTGCACCGCCTGTTGCTCGTCGGTGGCCCAGGCCAGCGGCACCTCGGCGTAGCGCGGGCCCGAACCCTGGGCGCGTCGGTAGTGCTCGACGATCGACGCGTCCGGCTCGGTGGCGAACAGGCCGTCGCCCAACTCGGCGGCGAGCCGCGCCGACGCCTCACCGCTGGCCGCCACCGCGATCACGGGCAGGGTGTCCGGCAGGTCGAAGACGCGGGCGTCCTCCAGGTGCAGGTGCCGGCCCTCGTACGACTGGTAGCCGCCCTGCCAGAGCAGTCGGATGATCTCCAACGCCTCGCGTAGTCGCTCGTGTCGCCCCCGAACGCTGGGGAATCCCTGCCCGACCACGTGCTCGTTGAGCCGCTCTCCAGCCCCGACTCCGAGGGTGAACCGGCCGTCGGAGATCAGGGCCATGGTCGCTGCGGCCTGCGCGATGATCGCCGGGTGGTAGCGAACGGTCGGACAGGTGACCCCGGTGGCCAGGCGCAGGCTGCTGGTTCTGGCCGCGATGGCGCCGAGCACGCTCCAGGTGAAGGACGAGTGCCCCTGCGCGTCCAGCCACGGGTGGAAGTGGTCGCTCATCTCGACGAAGTCGAAGCCGGCCCGTTCGGCGAGAACGGCCTGGCGGATGATCTCCTGCGGGCCGTACCCCTCCGCGGCCAGCTTGTAGCCGATCTGCATGCCCACTCCCGATCCGGTGTCGCTGACTGAGGCATCGGCGGTTCCCGGCCCCGGCCCGGACAAACGCCGCCCGACGGCAAACCAGCCTCCTAGGATGCCGTAGGCGGTGTGCGGTGGATGACCGAAAGCGCCAGGCGGCGGCGCATCAGGCCGAAGTTCCGGGGATCACCGAGAAGGTGCTGGCCTCCCAGCTGCGGGAGATGGAGGCGGACGGCGTCGTGCGCCGCGTCTCCTCCGACGGGGTGCCGTCCCGCGCGATCTCGCCGAAACCGCGTCCGGCCCGTGCCCCCACTGCGGGGGCACGGGCCGGGGTGCGTCAGTGGTCTACTTGGAAGGCTCGGGCAGCTTGCAGTCGACCTTCGGGTTGGCGCCGATGTAGTTCAACGGCCCGGCCACGATGGTGACCAGGATGGTGCCGGCCTCGGCGCAGTTGGTGTCGTCGCCGCTGTAGTAACCGCGCTGGCCACCGGCGATGGCGCCGATCACCAACCAGATCACGACGATGACTCCGAGAATCGAGCTGCCGCGCATCGCTGCCTCCTGAGGTATGTGGTGGATCTGAGGTGCAGCCGTTGTACCCAATCGGGTCGCGCGGCTAACGGTTGCGTGCTACGACCCCCGCCGGATCCCCCATCCGGCCGATGCCGTCCGCCGTTGTGTACCGCCCGGGCATCCGCCGCCCGCACCGGGTGGCACCTGTCGGCTATCGGATCGCCGACCGACCTCGCCGTCATCCGGGTGAGTGGACGTAGAACTGCCTCACGGCCCCGCCGAGGAGGACTGATGGACGCCCCGACACCGCCCCTCTACATCGACCGCACCGAGGACGTCGCGGTCGCGGCCCGCGCGCTTGCCGGCGGCGCGGTCGTCGCGGCGGCGTTCGCCAACTTCTACGGCATCGTGGCGCGCCCCGACGCGGCCACGGTGCGCCGGGTCAACCTGGCCAAGGGTCGACCGGTGCACCAGGTCGGCAGCATCACCACGGCGATCGGCCGGATCCCCGGGATGTTCGACTGGACGCGGATCTCGCCGCGGTTGCCGGTCGGTCGGGTGCGGGCGCTGATGGACGCTCTCTACGGTGCCGGGCCGTTCGGCTTCCGTGGGCCGGCCGCCGACCGGCTTCCCGACCACCTCACCCAGATCGACCAGGGGATGCGGACCACCCAGGTGATCGCACCCGGGCTGACCTGCCCGTCGAACGCCTTCTTCGAGCGGGCGCTCGCCGAGACGGCGACGGATCACCTCTACATCACCTCGGCGAACCGCTCCCGGCATCTCACCGGCGCGGGGGAAGAGCCGGCGCACTGGAAGGCGGGCGCCCTCGCCGCCGACTTCGCCCACCTCGACGATCTGGTGGTGCTGCTCCACCGGGACGAGGCAGCGGCGCGGGCCGCCTACCCGGGCTACCTCACCACCTCGGTCACCCTGCTCTCGTTCCACGCGCCGGAGGGTGACCTCGAAGAACCGCCGGTGCTGACCGTCGACCGGCACGGATCGCTGCACCTGGACGATGTCCGCCGCGCCGCCGCGCCGCTCGGCCTGCAGGTGCGCCTGGCCGGGGGCGCCCGGGAACGACTGCGGGTCCGGGGGTACGCCGGGGCCCTGGTGTAGGTGGTGGGCGGTTCAGTGCGGCGGTGACGGGGCCTCCGGCGGCTTGCCGTGGCTACGCCGGAAATCCGCGTAGGCCACGCCGGTCAGCACCAGCAGCCCGCCGAGGGACGCGAAGAGCGGCGGCAGGTACAGCAGGGCGGGGGCGATGGTCAGCAGCGCCAGCACCCCACCGGGCCGGGACCACGACACCCGGCTGAACACCTCGTACTCGAACGAGGCGCGTCCGGCGAGGAACAGCGCCGGACCGCCGAGGATCACCGCCAGCCAGGCCGGCGGGGTCCGCCCGGTCGGCTCGTGCAGCACCAGGTGGAAGCCGGCCGCCGTGGTGACCACGCCGGCGATCATCAGCAGATGGGTGTACGGCGCGCTGAAGAGGAACTTGCTGGGCGACTCGGCCGCCTGGATGGCGGTCGGCAGCAGCTCGCCGGACTTGTGCACGTAGATCCGCCAGAGCAGCAGCGTGGTCAGGAAGGCCACCGCGAACGCCCCGATGTTCTCGGCCTCGTTGTGCTCCATGCTGAACATGGTGCCGATCGTCAGGATGGCGTCGCCGAGCGCGATGATGAAGAACTGCTGGTAGCGCTCGGAGAGATGCTCCGCGGTGACGTTGCGTTGCTTCTCCGGCACCACCCCGAGCCCCGGCACCGGGTACGCGAGGCGGAAGCCGAGGTAGTCGATGGCGAGGGCGACGGCCCAGCAGATGATCCGGGCGTCCCCGCTGACGAACGCGCCGATGAGCCAGGGGATCGCCGACACGGCGAACCAGATGAAGATGCGGGCGGCCCGACGCTGGGTCTGCGGTTCGCGGCGTACCGCCGGCATCAGGAACAGGCCACGTCCCAGGTGGATCGCCACGTAGGTGCCGGCGAAGACGAGCCCTCGATGGTTGAACGCCTCCGGGATCGCCGTGGTCATCAGCAGCGCGCCGAACATCACCGCGCTGATCAGCAGCTTGATCTCGGTGCGTTCCGGGTTGTAGAGGTCGGTGACCAGCGTGGTGATCGTCCAGGTCCACCAGACGGCGGCCAGCATGATCAGTGCCTCGCCGGCCCGGTGCCAGTCGAGTCGTTCGGCCAGGCCCCGCGAGATGAGCGCCAGCGCGACCACGTACACCAGGTCGAAGAAGAGTTCGAGGAGGGTCACCCGGCGCGGGGCCTCCGGGTCGCGCACCGGCGGACCGCTGGCCCGGGGCGATCCGGGCTCCGGTGCGGCGAGGTGCACGGGATACTCCTGCGGAACCGCTCGACGTCGTGGACCTGTCCGGTCCACCCTCACCGACGGTAACGAGCGGGGGAGCGCGGGTTCCCGCGTTCCCCCGCTCGTTACCCAACCGGGTCGTGTCGGGCGCTCACCCCGCCTGCGGGGATGTCGACGGCTTCCCGTCGCCGCGCGGCGCGGCGAGGGCGTCGACCAGGCGGCGGGCCGAGCCGGCCAGGTTCCATCGTTGGGCGAGCTCGAGCAGCCGGTCCGGGTCGGCCGGCGCGCTCGGCAGCGCGGTGGGCAGCTCCGGCAGGGGCACGTCCAGGGCTACCCGGACCACCGTCGGCGCGACGCCCAGGTAGTCGCGGGCCGCGACCAGTTTGGCGCGCAGGCCCGGTGCGAAGGACGAGTCGGAGTCGTCGAGCGCGGCCAGGATGCCGTCGATGCTGCCGTACCGCTCGATCAGCCGGGCGGCGGTCTTGTCGCCGACGCCGGCCACCCCGGGCAACCCGTCACTCGGGTCGCCGCGCAGCGCGGCGAAGTCGGCGTACCGGTCGGCGGGCACGCCGTAGCGGGCCCGCACGGCGGCGTCGTCGCAGTCGTCGAGCTTGGCGACGCCGCGCCCGACGTAGAGCAGTCGGACCCCTCGGGCGTCGTCGACGAGTTGGAAGAGGTCGCGGTCGCCGGAGACCACCTCGATCGGGCCGGGCTGGGTCACCGAGAGGGTGCCGAGCACGTCGTCCGCCTCGTAGCCGCTCGCGCCGACCGCGGTGATGCCCACCGCGGTCAGCACCTCCAGGATCATCGGCACCTGCGGGGAGAGGGTGTCCGGAACGATCTCGCCGCCCTGCGGGGCGACCCGGTGCGCCTTGTACGACGGCAGCAGGTCGACCCGCCAGGCCGGGCGCCAGTCGTAGTCCAGTGCGCAGATCATCCGGTCGGCGCCCCGCACCCGGATCAGGGTGGCGAGCATGTCGAGGAAGCCGCGCACCGCGTTGACCGGGGTGCCGTCCTCGGCCCTGGCGGCGGACTCCGGGATGCCGAAGTAGGCCCGGAAGTAGAGGCTGGCTGAGTCGATCAGCAGGATCGGGGGTCGGTGTGCCACGCCGGACAGCCTGGCACAACGGTCCGACGATCTGGGGTACGCCCGGCCGCTGGTGGTGTCAGCGTCGCTCGTCGGGCTGGTAGACGATGTCCCGCCGGGCCAGGTGCTGCACGACGTAGCTGGTCACCAGCAGCAGGATCGCGACCACCACCTCGACCCAGGCCGCGATGCCGTCGGCGACGGTGACGCCGATGATGAGCAGGACCAGGCCGACGAGTGCGAGGACTCCGGCCCACAGTTGGCGGCGTCGGCGGGTCGCCGCCTGGCTCGTCTGGTTCCCTGCCACGTCGCTCCTCCCGGTCGGGGTCGCCCGCGCGGGCGCCCGGTCTCAGGCTAGGACCGCGGGGAGGCGCCGGGCCGGAAAACGGCGGTGCGGGCTGGTACGCGGAGGTGTCCAGGACGGTGAGCGCGGTCAGCGGCAGGGCAACCGCGCCGACCGCCGACCCGACCATGCTGGTCGTGCCGGCGGTCTACCAGCGCCAGAACATGCCGGCCCGTTCGTCGACGTGCATGTCGCCGTCCCCCGTTCGCCGAGCCGACACGTTCCAATCTGGAACGGACTATAGTCGGATCGGAAGCGACGGAGGTAGCGGGTGCGGCGAGAAGATCTTGCCGATGCGGACTGCGGCATCGCGCAGGCGCTCGGCGTTCTGGGGGACTGGTGGACGTTCCTCATCGTGCGCGACGTCGCCGGCGGGACGACCCGGTTCGACGCGCTGCAACGGGAGCTGGGCGTCAGCCGACGGGCGCTGACCGAACGCCTCGGCGCGCTGGTCGAGCACGGCGTGTTGGAGCGTCGGCCGTACTCACGACACCCACCGCGCTACGACTATGTGCTCACCGCGAGGGGTGAGGGGCTGTTGCCGGTGCTCATCGCGCTGCAGGACTGGGGAACGAGGCACCTGATGGGTGACGGCGACGTGACCGCCACGGCCGACGCCGACTCGGCCGAGGCCCGCCGGGTGCGCGACCTGGTGGGCCGACGGTTGCCCGAGGTCGTCCTGCCCGCCGCCGACGGGCACCCGGTGGCGGTGGACGCGACGCAGGTGTGGACGGTCCTCTACCTGTTCCCCGGGGCGTACGCGCCGGGGACACAGGGCCATCCGCCCGGCTGGGCGGAGATTCCCGGCGCCCGGGGTTGCACACTGGAGTCGACCACGTACGCCCGGCGTCATCCGGACTTCGTGACCGCTGGTGTCCGGGTGTACGGGGTCAGCACTCAGCGGCCCGACCAGCTCGCCGACTTCGCCGCGTACGCCGAACTGCCGTTTCCGTTGCTGTCCGACCAGGACGGTCGGCTGGGAGCGGGGCTGCTGCTGCCGGTGTTCCGTGCGGGCGGGGTGACCCGGTTCAAGCGGCTGACCCTGCTGGTCGACCCGACGGCGG
Source organism: Micromonospora sp. NPDC047756 (assembly GCF_055587245.1). NCBI lineage: Bacteria > Bacillati > Actinomycetota > Actinomycetes > Micromonosporales > Micromonosporaceae > Micromonospora > Micromonospora sp. NPDC047756. The sequence goes on along the minus strand of NZ_JBVJGQ010000006.1, from coordinate 479,373 downwards.
TGGTGCGGGCCGTGCAGTTCCCGGTCACCGACCCGGCCGGCTCGGTGCAGGAGATGCTCACCCTGGTCGCTGAGCACGCCGGGGCCCCCGGCTGACGCCAACGCGTCGACCGGGGGCCCTACGAGCCAGGCTGGTCCGTAGTCCCTACCGGGACCCGGGGAGCCTCTGCGGGCGGCGTCAGGCCGGGAGCGTCCAGCGCTGGTTGGCGCCGGCGAAGCAGTCCCAGATCTGCAGCCGGGCGCCGTCGGCCGAGGTGTTGTCGGTGACGTCGAGGCACTTGTTCGACTGCGGGTTGCGCAGCGTCCCGTTGGACTGCGCCTGCCAGACCTGGGCGCCGCTGCCGTTGCAGTCCCAGAGCTGGACCTTCGCGCCGTTGGCGGTGGATCCGCTGGTGATGTCGGCGCACTTGCCGAGGGCGCGCAGCGTGCTGTCGCTGCCCACCGTCCAGGTCTGGGCGTTGGTGCCGTTGCAGGTCCAGATCTGGATGGCGGCGCCGTTGGCGGTGCTGGCCGAGGCCACGTCGACGCACTTGCCGCCGATGCCGGTGATCCGGCCGGTACGACCGGTCGGCGGCGGGGTGGTGCCGCCCATGATGGTGTCGTACATCGCGCTGAGCAGCGAGGTGGAGCCGGTAGTGTCCTGGGTTAGCTCCCAGTTCATCACGCCGCCGGCGTTGGCCAGCGCCCACTGCGTCTTGCGCTTGACCGTCGGGATGCCGTTCCAGCACTGCTGCGCGCCGCCGATGGTGGCGCAGTCCCGGTTGGCGTTGGCCGGGTCCATGCCCACCAGCGCCGAGTAGGTGTAGTAGCCGGGGCGGCTGTAGAAGGGGATGCCGAGGACGGCCTTGCTGGCCGGCAGGCCGCGGGCCTTCCACCCGTTGATGCTGTTGATCGACCAGTCGTAGCCGGCGTGCGGGTTACCGCCGTCGTACGCCATGATGTTGAGCCAGTCGACCTGGTTGAACACGGCGGGCTGGACACCGTCGAGGTAGTAGCCCTCGGAGACCACGGCGGCGGTGAGTAGCTTGCCGCGGCTGCGCAGCGCGCTACCGAGCTGCGTCATCAGCGTGGTGTAGTTGTTGGCCGAGGCGCCCGGGTCGGGGTACTCCCAGTCCATGTCGACGCCGTCGAGGTTGTACTGGTTGACGAAGTTGACCAGGTTGTTGACGAAGTTCGTCCGGCTGGTGGCGTTGGCCGCGAGGGCCTCGAAGGCCGAGTCGTTGCCGTCGTTCCAGCCGCCGACCGCGATCGAGACCTTGACGTTGTTGGCGTGCCCCTGCGACACCAGGGAGGAGAGCCGCGCCCCGTCGACGCCCTGGAGGCTGCCGTTGCTGTTGGGCAGGATGAACGCGTAGTTGATGTGGGTCAGCTTGTTGTACTGGATGGCGTTGATGTTGCCCGTCCAGGAGGGCATGTAGCCGACGCTCTTGAAGTTGTTCGGCAGCACCACGGCCTGCGCGGCGGTGGGAGTGACCGTGAGGGTGGCGCCGGCGGTGGCCAGCGCGAGGAGGCCGGCGGCGAGGGCGCGGCGCAGTGGTGAGGACATCGGGGGCCTTCCCGTGGGCGGGGGATGACGACGGCACCGCCCGCGCGGGGTTGGCGCGGGCGGGCGGTGCGGGGGACGCAGGGACGGGTGGGCCTCGAGGCAGCCAAATCTTAAAGAGTGTTAACTGTCCGAGTCAATCAACACCGATGGATTTCCGGTCATCCGGTGCCAATAGGGGGTTTGCCCAAACGACCGTTAAGCTGGCGGGGTGGGAATCGACGAGCTGTATCCGCCGGATCGGTTGATCGCCGCGCAGCGGGCGACGGCCGCCGCTGGTCTGGACGCGCTGCTGCTCACACCCGGCTCCGACCTGCGGTATCTGACCGGGTACGACGCCCACGCGGGGGAGCGGCTGACCTGCCTGGTGCTGCCCGCCGACGGTGAGCCGACGCTGATCGTGCCCAGGTTGGAACGTCCCGCGGCGGAGGCCGCCCCGAACACCGGCGTCCGCATCGTCGACCACGTCGACGGCACCGACCCGTACCCCCTGGTCGTCGCCGCCCTCGACGGCCCGGTCGCGGCGGTCGGGCTGGCCGACCGGATGTGGGCCGAGCAGGTCCTCGGCCTGCGCGCGGCGCTGCCCGACGCCGCGCAACGGCTCGCCGGCGAGGTCCTGCGCGAGTTGCGGATCCGCAAGTCCCCGGCGGAGGTCGCGGCCCTCGCCGAGGCCGGCGCGGCGATCGACGAGGTGCACCTGCGGATGGGCGAGTGGCTGCGCCCCGGTCGCACCGAGGCCGAGGTCGCCACCGACATCGCCGCGGCGATCCGCGCCGCCGGACACGTCACTGTCGACTTCGTCATCGTGGCGGCCGGACCCAACGGGGCCAGCCCGCACCACGGCACCTCCGACCGGCCGATCGGCGTCGGCGAGCCGGTGGTGGTCGACATCGGCGGCACGATGGCGTCGGGCTACCGCTCGGACTGCACCCGCACCTACCTGGCGGGCGGGTCGGCGCCGGCCGACTTCCTGGACTACTACGCCGTGCTGCGCGACGCCCAACGCGCCGCGGTCGAGGCGGTGCGGCCCGGAATCACCGCCGCGGCGGCCGACGCCGAGGCCCGCGCGCCGATCGCCGCCGCCGGCTACGGTCCCGCGTTCCTGCACCGCACCGGCCACGGCATCGGACTGGACGGGCACGAGGAGCCGTACCTGGTGGCCGGCAACGACCGACCCCTCGACGCCGGCATGGCGTTCTCCATCGAACCGGGCATCTACCTGGCGGGCCGGCACGGCGCCCGCATCGAGGACATCGTCGTCTGCACAACGGACGGCGTGCAACGGCTCAACACCACCCCCACGGAGCTCATCGCGCTATGACTGTCGACCGGATCCTCCCCACCGACGAGGCCCACGACCTGCTGGGTCTCGCCACCGAGCTCGCCGACGGCGAGCTCGCACCGAAGGCCGCGGCCTTCGAGGAACGCGCCGAGTTCCCCCGCGAGGTGCTGCGCACGTTGGGCCGCGCCGGCCTGCTCGGCCTGCCCTACCCCGAGGAGTACGGCGGCGCGGCACAGCCGTACGAGGTGTACCTGCAGGTGCTGGAGATCCTGGCCAGCCGCTGGCTCGCTGTCGCCGAGGCGGTCAGCGTGCACACCCTGTCCTGCTACCCGGTGGCGGCATTCGGCAGCGACGAGCAGCGCAAGCTGCTGCCGGACATGCTCGGCGGCGAGTTGCTGGGCGCGTACTGCCTCTCCGAGCCGCAGGGTGGCTCGGACGCGGCGGCGCTGACCACCCGGGCGGATCGCGACGGCGACGCGTACCTGATCTCGGGAACCAAGGCGTGGATCACCCACGCCCACACCGCCGACTTCTACAACGTCTTCTGCCGCACCGGCGGACCCGGTCCGAAGGGAATCTCCTGTCTGCTCACCGACGCGGGCACGGCCGGCATCACCCCGCAGGCGGCCGAGCGGACGATGGGGCTGCGCGCCTCCCCGGTCGCGCAGATCGCCTTCGACGAGGCCCGGGTGCCGGCCGACCGGTTGGTCGGCGGCGAGGGGATGGGCTTCACCATCGCGATGTCCGCGCTGGACTCCGGCCGGCTGGGCATCGCCGCGTGCGCGGTCGGGCTCGCCCAGGCCGCCCTGGACTACGCGGTCTCCTACGCCCGGGAGCGGCAGCAGTTCGGCCGTTCCATCATCGACTTCCAGGGGCTGGGGTTCCTCCTCGCCGACGCGGCCACCCAGATCTCCGCGGCCCGCGCGCTGACCCTGGCGGCGGCCCGGCTGCGCGACGCCGGCCGGCCGTACGCCATCGAGGCGGCCAAGGCGAAGCTGTTCGCCACCGACATGGCCATGCGGGTGACCACCGACGCGGTGCAGGTGCTCGGCGGCGCGGGTTACGTGGCCGACCACCCGGTGGAGCGGTACATGCGGGAGGCGAAGGTGTTGCAGATCGTGGAGGGCACCAATCAGATCCAGCGGATGGTGATCTCCCGGGCACTGGCCAAGGGCTGACAACGGTACGTGGTGGTCAGGCTGCGGTGGGTGCGGCACGGCCCACCGCGGTCCGCCACTCGGTTACCTCGTCGCCGTGCGACGGTTTTCCCGGTAGGTTGCACGCCGTGGAGGAGATCGACCGCGCTATCGTCGCCGCGCTGACCGCAGACGGCCGTCTGTCGTACACCGACCTGGCCGAGCGGGTGGGGCTGTCGGTGTCCGCCGTGCACCAGCGGGTCCGTCGGCTGGAGCAGCGCGGGGTGATCAAGGGGTACGCCGCCCGGGTGTCGTTCGAGGCGCTGGACCTGCCGCTCACCGCGTTCGTGGCGATCCGGCCGTTCGATCCGTCGCAGCCGGACGACGCCCCGGACCGGCTGGCCCACCTGCCGGAGATCGACTCCTGCTACTCGGTGGCGGGGGAGGACTTCTACCTGCTGCTGGTGCGGGTGGCCGGCCCCACCGACCTGGAGCGGGTGCTCCAGGAGATCCGCACCTCGGCGAACGTCACGACCCGGACGACAGTGGTGTTGTCCACGCCGTACGAGAACCGGCCGCCGAAGATCAGCCCTGCGGCACCGAGTCGGTCGCGGTCCCGGGCGCCGGAGGAGCCGGCTGGTTCCACCGCAGGATGACCTGCCGGCCGTGCTCGTGACCGAGCGCGCTGACCGTGGCGGTGTCCAGGCGTAACCGCCCACCGGCGGACGGGGGCAGGCCGATCCAACGGGCACCGAGCACCCGCAGGCTGTGCGCGTGCCCGACCAACGCCACGGTGCCCCGGTCGAGCAGCGGGGTGACGCGGGCCAACACCCGGTCGAGCCGTTCACCCACCTCCGCGGGGGACTCCCCGCCGGGGCAGCCGTCGGTCCAGATGTTCCAGTGCGGATCGTCGTCGTGGATGTCGACTGTGGTGCGGCCCTCGTACTCGCCGTAGTTCCACTCACTGAGGTTCTCGTCGACGGCGTCGACGGTGAGCCCGGCCAGTTGCGCGGTGCGCAGCGCCCGGGAGCGGGGGCTGGTCAGCACGGTGACGAAGCGCCGTCCGGCCAGGAACGCGGCCAGGGTGCGGGCCTGTCGCTCGCCGTCGGGGGTCAGCTCCAGGTCGGTGTACGAGGTGTGCCGCAGGCTGGCGCTCCACGTGGTCTCGCCGTGCCGGATCAGCAGGAGCTCTCCCATGCGGTCAGTTAACCATCGAGGCTCGGTGCCGACAGCCGACCTCCCACTACCTATCTTCCTAGGATGCTCTAAAGGATGTGCCGACCGGCACTGCCGGTTTCAGCACCCGGAGACCGGGCAACCGAGCCAAGACAACCGCCAGACCGAGGAGGCGCGATGAGCTTCACCGAGAAGGCAAAGAACAAGGTTGAGCAGATGGCCGGCGCAGCGAGGGAGCGCGTCGGCGACATAACCGACAATGAGCGGATGCGTGGCGAGGGCGCCAGCCAGCAGAGCGACGCGCGCGCCAAGCAGGCCGGTCAGAACATGAAGGACGCCGGTCGCAACGTGAAGGACTCCTTCACGAAGTGACCTGAGCGGTCCACGGGTCCCCGGGCGCACCGTCGCCCGGGGACCCGTCGCGCTGCGGCCCCCAGTCGCACGTCGACCCAAACCGCAGAGCTGTTCACTCCGCCCCACCCCGCCCCACCCACTCGCCCCGCCCCACCCACCCCGCTCCGTCGATCATGGAGTTGTGGTGGGGGACCAAACGCCCCTGACTGCCCAAACCCGGCACCACAACCCCATGATCGACGCGGTCTCCGCCCCTGGTCTCGCCGATCTTGCACTTTCTGTTGCGGCATTCGGGGCATCCCGCCCAATCCGACGACCGTAAGTGCAAGATCGGCGAGACGCGGGGGGTGTGGAGACGCGAGGGGGGGCAGTGAGGGGCGCTCGCGTTTGGGATGATCGGCGGCGTGATTCGGGGTCGGCTTCGTCCGTTGTGGTGTGGCGTACTCGCGGCGGTGGCCTTTGTCGGAGGTGCCGCGTGTACGGCGTCCCGGGTGCCGCCGCCGGACCGGCCCGTCTTCGTCGGGTCGTCGGCCTCGTCGGCCCCGGCCGGTGCGCCGTCGGCCCCCGCCTCTCCGGCGGTGCCGTCGACGGGTGCTACTCCAGGGGTACCGTCGCCGCCGGTGGTTGGCACGGTGCCGGGGGCGACGCCCATCGGGACCAGGGCGCCGGTGGTGGACCACGGGCCGCGCACCGGCGCCAAGGTCGCGCTGACCTTCGACGCGGACATGACCGACGGGATGTTGGCCAGCCTGCGCGCTGGCCGGGTGAAGTCGTACGCGAACCTGCGCATCCTCGACCTGCTGGAGCGGGAGCAGGTGCCGGCGACGTTCTTCCTGACCGGCAAGTGGGTGCAGCGGTATCCGGACGTGACCCGGCGGATCGCCGGTAATCCGCGCTTCGAGTTGGCCAACCACACCTATGGGCACGCGGCGTTCACCGGGGACTGTTACGACCTGCCCCGGTTGCCGGTCGACGAGCTGGCCGACGATGTGGCGAGGACGTTCGAGGTGATCGCGCCCTACGGCGGTCGGCAGACCCGGTACTTCCGGTTTCCGGGGTTGTGTCACGACGCGGCGGCGTTGGACGCGTTGGCGCCGCTGGGCGTGACGGTGGTCGACGGGGACGTGGTCAGCGGCGATCCGTTCGCGACGGCGTGGAAGCCGTTGGTACGGGCGGTGTTGGACCACGTCCGCCCCGGGTCGGTGGTGATCATGCATGTGACCGAGGCGAACGCGGCGATGACCGATGAGGCGTTGCCGCACATCCTGGCCGGGTTGCGGGAGCGGGGGCTGGTGCCGGCGCCGTTGTCCGAGGTGCTGACCGGCGGCTGACCGAGTGCCGCGGGGGCTGGTGCCGGCGCCGTTGTCCGAGGTGCTGACCGGCGGCTGACCGAGTGCCGCGGGTGTCACGCGCGTCGCGGTCGGCCGGTGTACCGCCATCGTCGCGAGTGCCCGGTGGGCTTTTCCGGCGCGCACCGCGCGGAGGGCCTGTCACGGTTGTGGTCACCCCGGACATGGACTGGACGTGAGCTCAGGGACAGAGCATGACGAGGACCGCTTCCGGCGGGTCTACGCCGAGGACTTCGAGTCGTTGTTGGCGTACGCGCCGCGTCGTGTCGCGCATCCGGAGGACGCGGCTGACGTCGTCGCGGAGACCTTCCTGGTGGTGTGCCGGGAGGACATGCCGGGCGGCGGGGAGGCCCGGTTGTGGCTGTACGGCGCTTCCGGCGGAGATGTGATGCCGGTGGGGGAGCGGGCGGCGGTGCTGCTGGCTGACGTGCCGTTGCCGCCCGGGTTCGACTTGGCCACTCTGGACGGCGTCGGGGTGGGTGACTCGTACCAGTTCGGTGTGGGTGTGACGTCCCGGGTGGGCTGCGGGTGGATCGCGGAGTGGCAGCGGGCGCGGGCGAGCGGCGGCGGCGCGGCGGGCCGAGGACGCGTTGCGGATCAGCCACGGGTGACGGGCGACGGCGACACCCCGGAAGGTGGGGGTGTCGCCGTGGGTGGGTCAGTCGTCGCGGTGGTCGTGCCACCACTGCTGGCCGTCGGCGGGCAGGGTGTCGATCGGGTCGTAGTAGGCGTAGCGCTTGTTGAGCGCCTCCAGGTCGGCGGATTCGATGGAGGTGCGGTAGTTCTTCGTCCAGTAGGAGATGCCGCGCTCACGGTCGTAGTCGGTGAGCATGTGCACCCAGCGCTTGCCGACGAAGGGGACGTCGCAGACGATGCGGGGGGTGGCGTAGCCGGGGAGGTAGCCCATGATGTCGTGTTGGAGTTGCTGGGCGTGCCAGACCGGGACCCGCCAGTGTTCGGCGTTGGGGATCATGTCGCACATGTAGAAGTAGTACGGCAGGATGCCGGCTTCGCCTTGGAGGGCGAAGCAGAGGTCGAGCAGTTCCGGGGTGGTGGCGTTGACGCCGCGCATGAGGACGCCCTGGTTGCGGACGTCGCGGACGCCGACGTCGAGGGCGGTCTGGGCGGCTTTGGCGACCAGTGGGGTGAGCGACTGGGCGTGGTTGACGTGGGTGTGGATGGCGAGGTTGACGCCGCGGCGGGCGGCGGTGCGGGCGACGCGTTCCAGGCCTTCGACGACGTCGGGTTGCAGCCAGTGTTGGGGTAGGCCCATGAGGGCCTTGGTGGCGAGGCGGATGTCGCGGACCGTTTCGAGTTCCAGTAGGCGCATGAGGTACGACTCGAGGTTGCGCCAGGGGACGTTGGCCACGTCGCCGCCGGAGACGACGACGTCGCGGACGCCGGGGTGGGCCTTGAGGTAGGCGATGTGGGCGTCGTAGCGGTCGACGGGCTTGAGGGTGAGTTTGAGTTTGTCGACGGCGGGGGTGGAGTTGCCGACGAGGTCCATGCGGGTGCAGTGTCCGCAGTACTGGGGGCAGGTGGAGAGCAGTTCGGCGAGGACCTTGGTGGGGTAGCGGTGGGTGAGCCCTTCGGCGACCCACATGTCGTGCTCGTGGAGGCTGTCGCGGCTGGCGTAGGGGTGTGAGGGCCAGTCGGTGCGTCGGTCGGAGGCGACCGGGATCATGTAGCGGCGGATGGGGTCGGCGAGCAGGGCCTCGGTGGTGGGGGGCTCGAACGGCACCATCGTGTTGATCATTTGTGGTGGCACCAGCATGGACATGGTGGCCAGGGCCTTCTGGTCGGCTTCGAGGTCGGCGTAGAAGGTCTCGTCGATCAGGTCACCGAGGACGGCGCGGAGCTGCTTGATGTTCTTGACGCAGTTGACGCGTTGCCACTGGGCGGATTCCCACTGGTCGCGGGTGACGTGGCGCCAGCCGGGGAACCGGGTCCAGTCGGGTTCGACCAGGGGGCGCCGGTGGTATTCGTAGGGCTGCCCGGCGGTCGGTGCGGCGGCCGGGGCGTGACGGGGGTGCGGGATGGTGTGGGTCACGGCCCCTCCTTGGTGGTGCGGCTGGTCATCGAAGCCCGAAGGCTACTGGAAAATATTCGGTACAGAAACTAGTCTGCCGTAAGTTTTCCCGTTACGCGAGCCTTGACCGGGGCTTCGGGCGGCTGGACAGGGGAGGTTGGCGTGACGTCACCGGTGGGACTGCACCGCGTCGTGCAACCGGCGGGGGTGCTGCCGCAGGCGGCCTGGCGCCTGGACACGTCGGCGGCGATCGCGCCGAACGAGGTGCGGATCCGGGTGCAGCGGCTCAACCTGGACGCGGCGAGCTTCCGGCAGTTGTCGGAGAAGCACGGCGGCGACGGTGATGCGGTCCGCGCCGAGGTGCTGGAGATCATCGCTACCCGGGGGAAGATGCAGAACCCGGTGACCGGCTCGGGCGGGATGCTGATCGGCACCGTCGAGGAGGCCGGTCGGCGGTCCCCGCTGGGCCTGCGGGCGGGGGAGCGGGTCGCGACCCTGGTGTCGTTGACGTTGACGCCTCTGGTGATCACCGACGGGTTGGCCCGTTGGGACGGGCGCAGCGAGCAGGTGCCCTGTGACGGTTGGGCGATCCTGTTCGCGCGCTCCATCGCCGCGGTGCTGCCCGACGACGAGGACCCCCAGTTGTCCCTCGCCGTGCTGGACGTGTGCGGTGCGCCCGCGCTGACCGCCCGGGTGGTGTCGCGCTACGTCGAGGAGCGTCGGCGTGGCGGTGATCCGACGCCGGTGCGGGTCGCGGTGATCGGTGGGGCGGGTAAGAGCGGGTCGTTGTCGCTGGCGGCGGCGCGACGGGCGGGCGCCGCCCGTACCGTCGGGGTGGTGCCGGTGGCGGCGGAGCGCGACGCGCTGACGGCCGCCGGCCTGGCGTCGGTGGTGGCGGTGGCCGACGCCCGCGACCCGGTGGGGTTGTCCACGGCGGTGACCACCGCGTTGGGGGTGCCGGCGGACGTGACGGTGGTCTGCGTGGACGTGCCAGGGTGTGAGCACGGGGCGGTGCTGGCCACCGCCGACGGCGGCACGGTGATTTTCTTCTCGATGGCGACGAGCTTCTCCGCGGCGGCGTTGGGCGCGGAGGGCTTGGCGGCGGATGTGACGATGCTGGTGGGCAACGGGTACGTGCCGGGGCACGCGGAGTTGGCGTTGGAGCTGTTGCGCACCGAGCCTGGGGTGCGTCAGCTGTTCGCGGCGCGGGTCGCGGCAGACTGAGGTCATGACGAACCCCTCGACGTTGTACCGCGGCGGCGTGCTGCACTGCCCCGCCGACCCGAGCGCCACCGCGCTGCTGGTGTCCGGTGGGCGGATTGCCTGGTTGGGGACCGACGGTGACGCGCCGCCGGCCGACCGGGTGGTGGATCTGGGCGGGGCGTTGGTGACGCCGGCGTTCGTGGACGCGCACGTGCACGCCACCGACACCGGGTTGGCGTTGTCCGGGCTGGACCTGGCCGGGGTGCGCTCGGCGGGGCAGTTGCTCGACGCGGTGGCGGGGTTCGCGGCGGGTCTGCCGGCGGACGCGGTGGTGCTCGGGCACGGGTGGGACGAGTCGGGTTGGTCGGATCCGACGTTGCCGGACGCCGCGGCGTTGGATCGGGCCGCCGGTGGTCGGCGGGTGTACCTGTCGCAGGCGTCGATCCACTCGGCGTTGGTGTCGTCGGCGATGCTGGCGGCCTGCCCGCAGGCGGCGCGGGCGCCCGGGTACGACGCGTCGGGCTGGTTGCGGCGCGACGCGCATCACGTGGTGCGGGCGGCCGCGCAGGCGTCGGTGAGTCGGGCGCAGCGGGTCGCGGCGCAGCGGGTGGCCCTGGCGCATGCGGCGTCGTTGGGGATCGCGGCGGTGCACGAGTGTGGCGGCCCGGAGATCTCCGACGAGGAGGACTTCACCGGTCTGTTGGGCATCTCCGGGGCGGGCCTGCCGGAGGTGTACGGGTACTGGGGTGAGTTGGGTGGTGCGGCGCGGGCCCGGGAGTTGGGCGCGGTCGGCGCCGGTGGGGATTTGTTCGCCGACGGGGCGTTGGGGTCGCGGACGGCGCACGTGTCGCAGCCGTACGGCGACGGTGAGGGTTGCGGGCACGGGTACCTGTCGGTCGAGCAGGTGCGTGATCACCTGCTGGACTGCGCGGCGCACGGTATGCAGGGCGGTTTCCACGCCATCGGTGACGCGGCGATCGGCACCGTCCTGGACGGGTTCGCGGCGGCGGCGCGGACGGTGGGGGTGGAGCGGTTGCGGGCGGCCCGGCACCGCATCGAACACGCGGAGATCATGAGCAAGGCGTTGATCGCGCGGTTCGTGGAGTACGGGGTGGTGGCGAGCATGCAGCCGGCGTTCGACCGGTTGTGGGGTGGCGCGGGCCGGATGTACGAGACGCGGTTGGGGTTGGACCGGTCGTTGGAGTCGAACCCGATGGGTGCGATGCACTCGGTGGGGGTGGCGTTGGCGTTCGGGTCGGATTCGCCGGTGACGCCGCTGGACCCGTGGGGGTCGGTGCGGGCGGCGGTCGCGCACCACAACCCGGCGCAGCGGATGGGTGTGCGTTCGGCGTTCGCGGCGCACACCCGGGGCGGGTGGCGGGCGGTGCACCTGGACGTCGAGGGGGTGCTGGCGTTGGGTGCGCCGGCGACGTTCGCGGTGTGGTCGACGCCGGCGGGGGTGGAGCGGGGTCTGCCGGTGTTGCAGGCCGAGGACCCGGAGGCGCGGGGTCCGCACGACCCGACGCCGTTGCCGGTGTGTCGGCGTCTGGTGCTGCGCGGTGAGGTCATTTATGAGGAAGGGTCGTCATGACCGGGAAGCTTGATCTTGATCCGGTGCTGGTGGCGCGGGCGCGGGAGTTGGCGCGTCGGGCCGGGCAGCCGGTGGTGGACCTGGCGCGCAGCCACACCACGGTGTCGGTGGAGCGGGCGGTGCTGCGGTTGGCCGGGGTGACCGGCGCGGACCCGGACGGCATCCCGTGGGTGAACCGGCTCGTCGACGCGGTCGCCGCGGACGTCGGTCTGGGTCACGGGGTGGCGGTGCCGGTGTTCGACGCCCTGGTGCGCGAGGGCAGCACGGATGTGACGTTGCTGGCGCAGAAGGCCGCCGCCGGGTCGGTGCGGTTCACCCAGCCCACCGGGCGGGCGGCGACGGCGGCCCGGTCGGCGGCGCGTAAGGCGGTCGGCGCGGGCATCCGGCGCATCGACCGGCGGCGCGCCGAGCGGGACCGCCTCGTGAAGCGTCACGGCGACCCGGCGCAGCGGCCGTGGATCTACCTGATCGTCGCGACCGGCGACATCTACGAGGACATTCCGCAGGCGCAGGCGGCGGCGCGCGCCGGCGCGGACGTGATCGCGGTGATCCGTTCCACCGGGCAGTCGTTGCTGGACTACGTGCCCGAGGGCGCGACCCGGGAGGGTTTCGCCGGCACGTACGCCACGCAGGAGAACTTCCGGTTGATGCGGGCGGCGTTGGACGAGTCGTCGAAGGAGGTGGGCCGTTACGTGCGGTTGACCAACTACGCGTCCGGGCTGTGCATGCCGGAGATGGCGACCCTGGCCGGGTTGGAACGCCTCGACATGATGTTGAACGACTCGATGTACGGGATCCTGTTCCGCGACATCAACCCGGTGCGCACGTTCGTCGACCAGCGGTTCTCCCGGCAGGTGCACGCCCGCGCCGGGATCATCATCAACACCGGTGAGGACAACTACCTGACCACCGCCGACGCGGTCGACGAGGCGCACACGGTGACGGTGTCGCAGCTGCTCAACGAGTTCTTCGCGCACGAGGCGGGGTTGGCGGACTGGCAGTTGGGCCTGGGGCACGCGTTCGAGATCAACCCGGAGGTGCCGGAGTCGTTCCGGTTGGAGTTGGCGCACGCCCTGCTGGCCCGGGAGTTGTTCCCCGACGCGCCGTTGAAGTGGATGCCGCCGACGAAGCACATGACCGGGGACGTGTTCCGGGGCAACCTGCTCGACGGGTTCTTCAACCTGGCCGGTGCGCTGACCGGTCAGGGCATCCTGCTGGTGGGGATGATGACCGAGGCGGTGGTGACGCCGTGGTTGTCCGACCGGGACATCGCCCTGCAGAACGTGCGCTACGTCCTCGGTGCGGCCGGTGGGTTGCACGAGGACTTCGTGCCGGCGCCGGACGGGTTCATCCGCCGCCGCGCCAACCAGGTCCTCGGCGAGGCGCTGGACCTGCTGGATCGCATCGGGGAGCAGACATTGCTCACGGCGATCGCCGAGGGCACCTTCGGGATCATGAAGCGGCCCGCGGACCGCGGCAAGGGCCTCGACGGGGTCGCCGCGCACGAGGCCGACTACTGCAACCCGGCCACCGACATCCTGGAGGCGGCGGCGTGAGCGAGCGCAGCGAGCGAACCAGCCAGCACAGTAGCCCCACGCTCACGACGTCGCGAAGCGGCGGCGTGAGCGAGCGCAGCGAGCGAACCAGCCAGCACAGTAGCCCCACGCTCACGACGTCGCGAAGCGGCGGCGCGAGCGAGCGCAGCGAGCGAACCAGCCACAAGGCGATCGTGCGGCCGTACGGGGACACCACCGGTGACGGCATGGTGCAGGTGTCGTTCACCCTGCCGGTGGCGCACGACAAGCGGGCCGAGGGCGCGGCGGTGCAGTTGGCCAACAAGATGGGCATGGACCCGGCGATGGTGGTGCACGCCAAGCCGATGGGTGACGGGTTCACGTTCTTCGTCGTGTACGGGCGGGTCAACCACCTGGTCGACCTGGGCGCGGTGCAGGTGGTGGAACGGGACTTCGCGTTGCTGTCGGCGAAGGACGTCAACACGGTGATCAAGCAGCGGTTGCGGCGCAAGCTGTCGGTGGTCGGGGCGTGCATCGGCACCGACGCGCACACGGTGGGCATCGACGCGATCCTCAACGTCAAGGGCATCGCGGGGGAGAAGGGCCTGGAGTACTACCGGGAGTTGAAGGTCACCAACATGGGCGCGCAGGTCAGCGTGCCGGAGCTGGTGGAGACCGCCCGGGCGGAGAAGGCCGACGCGGTGCTCGTGTCGCAGGTGGTCACCCAGCGCGACGCGCACCTGCACAACACCCGGGAGATGTCGGCGGCGTTCCGGGAGGCGATGCCGGCGGGCAAACGTCCGTTGCTGATCGTCGGTGGTCCCCGCTTCGACGAGACGATGACCGACGAGTTGGGCGTGGACCGGATCTTCGGTCGGGGCACCACGCCCGGCGAGGTGGCCAGCTACCTCGTGCACGCCCTGATCACGCAACGGAAGGCGATGGTATGACCGACGCACGGCTCGGGTTGACGGTGACGCACCGGCGGTATGTGCCGTACTCGCACGCCCACTACGCCGGCAACCTCGTCGACGGGGCGTACGCGCTCGGGTTGTTCGGCGACGTCGCCACGGAGGTGTGCATCCGCACCGACGGCGACGAGGGCCTGTTCGCCGGGTACGCCGATGTGCGTTTCCTCGCGCCGGTGCACGCCGGGGACGTGGTCGAGGTGACCGCGCGGGTGTCGCGGGTGGGCAGCCGCAGCCGGACCCTGGAGCTGAGCTGCGCGGTGGTGTGCCGGGGTCGACCGGACCGTTCCGCGTCCGCCGCGGAGGTTCTCGACCCGCCGATCGTGGCGGTCACCGCGACCGGCACCGTGGTCGTTCCCGCCAGCGTGAGTCGCGAGGAGTGAGCCGGGGTTGCGAGCCCCGCAGTCGCGAACAGGGAAACTCGTGACCCTGGCGGTCTGCGCCGACGTGGGTTCCACGTACACGAAGGTGGCGGTGGTGGACCTGGCCGGCGGTGTCCTGGCCGGCGCGGCGTCGGCGCCCACCACGGTGGGCACCGACGTGCTGCACGGCCTGGACGCCGCGGTCGCGGCGGCCACCGCCGGGCTCGGTGCGCGCGACGTGCCCTGGTACGTGTGCTCGTCGGCCGGGGGTGGGTTGCGGCTGGCCGTGATCGGCTACGAGCCGCTGGTCACCGCGCAGGCCGGCCGGCGGGTCGGGTTGTCCGCCGGCGCGCACGTGGTGCACGTCGCGGCCGGGCGGCTCGGCGCCGCCGACCTGACGGCGTTGCGGGCGGCCCGCCCGGACGTGGTGCTGCTCGTGGGCGGCACCGACGGCGGCGACGCCGACACGATCACCCACAACGCCACCCGCCTGGCCCGGGCCCGGTGGCGGCGGCCCGTGGTGTACGCGGGCAACGCCGACGTGCGCGCGCCGCTGACCGGGCTGCTGCGCGACGCCGGGGTGCCGGTCACCGACGCCGACAATGTCCTGCCGCGCATCGGGGTGCTCGCCCCGGCGTCGGCGCGGGCGGCGATCCGCGCGGTGTTCCTGCGCCACGTCATCGGTGGTAAACGACTGTCGCGGGGGTCGCGGTTCGCGCGGTTGGTGCGGGCGGCCACCCCCGACGCGGTGCTCACCGGTGTGGAGGTGCTCGCCGACACCCTCGGTGGTGACCTGGCGGTGGTCGACGTGGGTGGGGCCACCACCGACGTGTATTCGGTGCTCACGCCCGACGAGCGGGCCACCGGGCCGGGGCGGGAGGTCGCCGGCAGTCTGTGGCGGGCCCGCACCGTGGAGGGCGATCTGGGCATGCGGTGGAGCGCCCCGGGGGTGGTGCGGGCCGCCGTCGAGGAACGGCTGCTCACCGCCGCCGATGCCGACGACCTGGGTGCCGCCGCGGCGTGCCGGGCGGCCGACCCGGCGTTCCTGGCCGTCGACGACGACCAGCGGGCCGTGGACCGGCGGATCGCCACCCTCGCCGCGACGGTGGCGCTGCGCCGGCACGCCCGGGGCGCCGCCACCGGTGAGCGCGCCGGGCGGGACCTGCGCGACGTGCGGATGCTGGTGGGCTCCGGCGGGGTGCTGCGGCACTCGCCGGCGGACGTGTCCGGGCAGGTGCTGACGGCGGTCCTGGCCGACCACGCCGGCGGGTGGGCGCTGCCGCGCGCCGCCGCGGCGGTCCTCGACGCCGACTACGTGCTGGCCGCCGGTGGGCTGCTCGCCGAGGAGCACCGGGCGGCCGCGCAGGCGCTGCTGCGTGAGCACCTGCGTACGCATTGAGACTCGCCGACCCGACACGCCGTGTCGCAACACACGACAGGCCGGCTGCGGGTTGACAACCGACGGGGGTCGGCACGTACCGTCTTTGAGTCCTACCACGGGAAGCGGCTGTTGTTCGCTTCGTCCCTTCGTCCGCTGGCCGAGCGACATGTTCAAGCGTCATCGTCGCGGCGGCCAGGTCCAGCGGGCGGGGGTCGGCGGGGCGGCGCGAACCGGCCGCAGTTACCGGTGTACGGGCAGGGTGAGGTGCACGGCCAGTAGACAACGGCCCGGCGGGGGCAGCCAGTCCACGTCCGGTCGGTCCGAAGGTCGTCGTGCCCCATCCTCGCCACACCGGCCGGGAAGGGCCTGGGAGCATCGGGGCGCGGCGAGAGCCGCGCCCCGATTTCATGTCCGCGCTTCCGCTCCCGACCCCCGCTCCCGGCGATCTTGCGGTTTGTGTCGTTGATCTGGGCGGGAATGCCCCTTGTGTCGGTGCCGAAAGTGCAAGATCGGCACACCGGGGGCGCGGCCAGCGGGACCGTCGGGCGGGTAGCCTTCGCCGGGTGATCGAGGTGAAGCTGCGGTGACGATGCTGGACCGGGACGAGACACCCGCCCCCACGGTGATCAGCGCGCCTGCCGTCGTGGGTCGCCCCCTGCCGCTGCGGGTCGCCGTACCCCTGGCCGTGGCCGCCGGGCTGGCCCTGCTGGTGGCGTTCCCCCCGTACGGGGTGTGGCCGCTCGCACCGGTCGGGGTGGCGTTGCTGGCCGCCGCCGCGCACCGGCGGCGGTTGCGCGCCGGCGCCGGTCTGGGCTTCCTGACCGGGTTGGCGTTCTTCGCCCCGCTGCTGGCCTGGACGAACCTGCACACCGGCTACCTGCCGTGGGTGCTGCTGACGCTGCTGCAGGCCGGCTACCTGGCGTTGCTGGGCACGGCCACCGCCTGGGTGTCGCCGCTGGTCGACCGCGTCCGCTGGGCGTGGCCGGCGCTGACCGGGCTGCTCTGGGTCGGGCAGGAGGCGCTGCGCGACCGCACCCCGTTCGGCGGGTTCCCGTGGGGGCGGTTGGCGTTCAGCCAGGACGACTCGCCGCTGCTGCGGCTGGCCGCGCTGGGCGGCGCCCCGGTGGTCACCTTCGTCGTGGCCCTCATCGGCGGGCTGCTGGTCACCGCCGTCTGGCGGGGCTGGGTCACCGCCCGGCGTCACGCACCCGAGCCCACCATCACGGCGGGTGACGCCGTGCCGGGCGCTGACAGCCCGCTGGAGGGCCCCGCGCGCTCCGGGGGTGGTGTGGGGGGTCGCTGGGCGCCGGTGGTCGTACCGGCCGTCGTGGCCGTCGCGCTGACCGCCGGGGCGTTGCTGGTGCCGGTCGCCACCGCCGGGTCCGGCGCGAGCGTGACCGTGGCGATCGTGCAGGGCAACGTGCCCCGGCTGGGCCTGGACTTCAACGCCCAACGGCAGGCGGTGCTCAACAACCACGTCGACGCCACCATCGAACTGGCCGGGCGGGTCGCCGCCGGGCAACAGCGGCGACCCGACCTGGTGGTGTGGCCGGAAAATTCCAGCGACATCGACCCGCTGCGCAACCCCACCGCAGGGGCGCGCATCTCCCAGGCCGCCGACACCATCGGCGCGCCGATCCTGGTCGGCGCGGTGCTGCTGGGCCCCGACGCCGGGCAGGTCCGCAACGCGGGCATCCTGTGGCACCCCGGCACCGGCGCGGATCTTGAGCAGCTGTACACGAAACGCCACCCGGTGCCCTTCGCCGAGTACGTGCCGCTGCGCGACGTGGCCCGGATGGTCAGCAAGAAGGTCGACCTGATCCGCAACGACTTCGTGCCGGGAAGCACCCCGGGCGTGGTACGCGCCGGCCCCGCCGTGCTCGGTGACGTGATCTGCTTCGAGGTCGCCTACGACGAGGTGGTCCGCGACACCGTCACCGGCGGCGCGCAACTGCTGGTGGTGCAGACCAACAACGCCACCTTCGACGTGGCGGAGGCCCGCCAGCAGATGGCCATGGTGCGGCTGCGGGCGGTGGAGCACGGACGACCGGCGTTGATGGCCTCAACGGTCGGGGTGTCCGGGTTCGTCGCACCCGACGGGCGGGTAAGCGATGCCACCGGGTTCAACACCCGGGAGGTCGTGGTGCGGCAGTTGCGGCTCGACGACGGACGCACCCTCGCCACCCGCCTCGGCTGGTGGCCCGAGGTGACGCTCGCCGCGCTGGCCGCGGCGGCCCTGGTCGGCGCGGCGGTGCTGCGCCGGCGGCAGCGGGTCAGGCCCGGATAGCAACAGCCGGTACGCCGGCGGGAGCGGAGGAACCGTGATCCAGGCGACCGATACGATCCGACGCGCGGACGAGGTGCCCGGGGTGGGCCGGGTGCTGGTGGTGATCCCCACCTACAACGAGGCCGACAACATCGCCGTGATCGTGGGCCGGGTCCGGCGGGCCGCCCCGGCGGTGCGGATCCTCATCGCCGACGACAACAGCCCCGACGGCACCGGCGCGATCGCCGATGCCCTCGCCGACGGCGACGCGCACGTGCAGGTGCTGCACCGCCAGGGCAAGCAGGGCCTCGGCGCGGCGTACCTGGCCGGGTTCGAGTGGGCGCGCGAGCACGGCTACCAGGCCGTCGTGGAGATGGACGCCGACGGCTCGCACGCCCCGGAGGACCTGCCGGCGCTGCTGGACGCCGCCCGCGACGCCGACGTGGTGATCGGCTCCCGGTGGACCAGCGGCGCGCGGGTGCTCAACTGGCCGCTGCGACGGCTGCTGCTCTCCCGCGGCGGCAACCTGTACGCGCGCCTGGCGCTGGGCATGCCCGTCTCGGACGCCACCGGCGGTTACCGGGTGTACCGGATCAGCGCGTTGGACGCCATCGACCTGGAGTCGGTCACCTCGCAGGGCTACT
This sequence comes from Micromonospora sp. NPDC047756, assembly GCF_055587245.1. Taxonomy (NCBI): domain Bacteria; kingdom Bacillati; phylum Actinomycetota; class Actinomycetes; order Micromonosporales; family Micromonosporaceae; genus Micromonospora; species Micromonospora sp. NPDC047756. Next base: position 460,576 of record NZ_JBVJGQ010000006.1, on the reverse strand, counting down.
CGTTCCAGGTGGAGCTGTCGCGGCTGGCGCACCGGGCCGGGGTACGGATCGTGGAGGTCCCGATCACCTTCGCCGAGCGGGAACGCGGCGACAGCAAGATGAGCCCGAAGATCGTGGCCGAGGCGCTGTGGCGGATCACCGCCTGGGGGGTGCGCGACCGGCGCCAGGCGGTACGCCGGGGCCTGAACGGCACCGCCACCGGCCAGGCACGGTGGCCGTGAGCGGTTCGGGCACGGCGGCTGTGGGCGGGGCCGTGTCATGCTGGATGAGCGGAACGCGTCCGTGGTGTCCGCAGGAATGGCGATGAGGTGAGATGCGCCGAGGACTGAGGTTCGTACCGTTGGCACTGTTGCTGGCGGTGGTGCTGGAGCTGGCGGTGTTCGTCGGTGTGGGACGGGCGCTGGGGTTCGGCGCGGCGGTGTTGCTGGTGTTCGCCGCGTCGCTGCTGGGGTTGGTCCTGCTGCGTCGCGAGGGGATGCGCGCCTGGCGGGGGTTCCGGGCCGCAGCGTCGGCCGGGCAACCCCCGGGTGGGCAGGTGACCGACGGGCTCGTCGGGCTGGCCGGGGCGCTGCTGCTGGCGGTGCCCGGCCTGGTCAGCGGGCTGGTCGGGTTGCTGCTGCTGGTGCCGCCGGTGCGTCGACTGACCCGCGCCGGGGTGCGCCGCGCCACCGAGCGGCGGGTGTCGTCGATGGTCGCCGGTGACCTGTTCGGGCCCCGCACGGTGCGGGTGCGCCAGGGTGCGCCGCAACCGACCCCGCAGCCGGAACAGCCCGTGGTGGTCGACGGCGGTCGGGCCATCGAGGGCGAGATCGTCGAACCCGGCCGGCACTGACGCCACGCCACACACTTGGACACGATGGCGCCCCCGGGGAAGAACCCCGGGGGCGCTGTCGTCGTAGCTCGTGCGGCTCAGGCGCGGCCGCGGCGGGTCCGAACCTCCTGCAGGCGTTCCTCCAGGATGTCCTCCAGCTCGGCGATGGAACGCCGCTCCAGAAGCATGTCCCAGTGGGTACGCGGCGGCTTGGCCTTCTTCTGCTCCGGCTCGCTGCCGTCGACGAGTCGGGCGACGCTGCCGTCGAACTTGCATTCCCAGGTCGTCGGGACCTCGGCGTCGACGGCGAACGGCACCTCGAACTGGTGGCCCTTGGCGCAGAGGTACTCGCGGGTCTGACGCGGCGCGAGCTCCGTGTTGCGGTCGGATTCGTAGCTCACCGCGCCAAGGCGGCTTCCGCGCAGCATACGCTCGCCCATGATCGACTTCCCCTCGTTCGTGGTGCTGGTCTTCTGGGTGTAACGGTGTGTCCCCGTCGAGCCATTCCCGCCCGAGGGCGTGAGGCGTCCACGGGTGGGCCGGGACCAAGGGTAGCCGGCCGGGACGCTCACCCGGTGAGGTGATCCCCAGGCGGGTCGGGACAACGGTGCGTGTCCGCTGCCACCGGGGAGGTTAACCGCTTGAGCCTACCGAAGGTTGCGCCACGATCCTCAGGTGGCGTCGCCGGCAGAGGTGGCGCCGAGGCGGGCCAGCGCCAACGCCAGGTCGCTGACCTGGTCGCCGAGCTGCGCCACCCGCCGCTGCGCGAGATCACGGTCGGTCTCGGCGGCGTCGAGTCGTACCGTCAGGGCGGTGCGGTGGCCCTCGGCGGTCGCCGCGGCCTGCCGGGCCACGGTCAGCTCGGCGGTGAGCGTGTCGCGCTGGGCGGCCAGGGCCGCCACCTCCGCGCGCAGCCGCGCCGCGACCTCGGCGGCTTCCTGCCGGGCGTCGTCGGCCTGCCGGGCGGCGACCTCGGCGCGGTCGCGGGCCCGGTCGGCCTGCTCACGCGCGCGGGCGGCGTCGGCGGCCTCGGCGCGGGTCCGCGCCGCGTCGGCGCGCGACTGCTCGATCTGGCGCCGGACGTCCGTCACCTCGGCCTGCCACCGCCCGGCCCGCTCGGTCGCCTCGGCGGCGGCCCGGCTGGCCCGTTCGGCCTCGGCGCGCAGCGCGTCGCGTTCCACGCCCAGGTCGGCCACCCGCTGCCGTTCGGCGTCGCGCTCCGTGCGCAGGTCGCGCGCCTCGACGCGGGCCTGGTCGCGGTCGCGTTCGGCCTGGGCGCGCAGGGCCTCGGCGGCGCTGGCGTCGTGGCGCGCCTGGTCGCGGGCGGCCTCGGCGTGCTGCGCCCGCTCGTCGGCGGCGGTGCCCTGCCGCTGGGCCAGCTCGGCGCGGTGGCGGGCGTCGTCGGCCTCGGCGCGGGCCTCGCGGGCCTGCTCGCGGGCGCGCGCGGCGTCGGCCGCCGCGGTTTCGGCGTCGTCGCGGGCCTCGTCGCGTTCGGTCTGCGCCGAGGCGATCTCGCCGGCGGCCTCCGCGCGGACCTGCGCGAGCTGCCGCTGCACACCCAGCGGGGACAACTCGGCGTGCAGGGACTCGGTCAACGTCTCGACGATCTGGTCGAGCCGGTCCACCGCCTCCCAGGTGCGGGCCACCTGCCCGGGCAGACCGGGGGCGTTGCGGTGGCGCATCCGGCTGTTGCGCGAGGCGCGCTGGCAGGCGCCGTCGTTGTCGCGGCAGTAGCGAAACGGTCGACCCGCGCCGACACGCTGCGGCACCGGCGCTCCACAGTGGGCGCACGGACGGGTCTCGGTGGTGCTGGGCTGGGCGTCCATCGAGGGCGAAGTCTAGTGCCGGCCGGTCAGCTCGCCGCCCGGGCCGTCGCGTCCAGGGTGTAGCGGCGTTGCAGCAGCACCGCCGCCAGCATCGCCACCGCCGGCAGCAACCCGAAGCCGTAGCGGACCGCCGCGAGCGCGGCGTCGGGCTGCGCCGGCGACTCACCGGCCGTCGAGGCCACGAAACCACCCACGGTCAGGCACAGCGCGTACGCGTACGGGCCGAGGGCCGCGCCGGTGGCCTCGGTGGCCGTCCACACCCCGGTGTAGGTGCCGGCCCCGGTGCCGCCGGCGTTGCGGATCACGTCGGGCAGCATCGAGAACGGCAGCAGCTGCATGCCGGCGAACGCCACCCCGAGCACCGCCACCGCGCCGATGAGCACCGGCAGGCCGGCCGGTCGGCCCACCGCCAGCACCAGGGAGCCGATCGCGAACGCGCCCTGCGCGCCGAGCAGCGCCCGCTGCTTGCCGACGCGTCGGGCCACCACCAGCCAGGCCGGGGTGACCAGCAGCGCCGGCGCCACGAACGCGGCCACCAGCACCGTGGTCAGGCCGGGGGCGCGCAGCTCGTACTCGGCGTAGTAGGGCACCCCGGCGAGCACCAGGTGGGTGGTGGTGGACATGGCCAGGTACGCGGCGACCAACCACCGGAACTGCGGATCGCGCAGCGCCGTGCGCAACGCCCGCCACCCGCCGTGCCCGGACGCGGTGCTGGCCGGCGCGGACCCGCGCAGCCGGGCGATACCGGCGACACCGACCAGCATCGCCACCAGCATTCCCACGGCGAGGACCGCGCCCATCCGCTGGTAGCCGGCGCGGGTCGCGGCGTCGCCGCCGGTGAGCAGCGGAGCCAGCAGCCCGGAGACCAGGATGCCCAGGGTCAGCACCACCATCCGGAACGCCATCAGCCGGGTGCGTTCGTGGTAGCCGATGCGCAGGTCGGCCGGGGTGGACAGGTAGGGGACCTGATAGGCGGCGAAGAGCAGGTTGCCGGCGATGAAGAACACCGCCACCCACGCCGCCGCCGGCGCACCGGTCAGGCCGCCGGGCACCGCGAAGAGGGCGGCGAACGCGACCGGCAGGGCGCAGCCGAGCAGCAGCAGGCGACGACGGTCGCCGCGTCGGGTCTGCTCCACGTCGGCGCGGTGCCCCACCCACGGGTGCAGCACCACGTCGGCGATCTTCGGCAGCAGCAGCGCCAGGCCGGCCAGCCACGGCCCGACGGCCAGCACGTCGGTGAGGAAGTAGAGCAGCAGCAGGCCGGGCACCGTCACCCAGACACCCATGCCGAGCGAGCCGGCCGCGAAGCCCGCCAGCGGGCCGCGTGGCAGCGTCGCGTCGGTGGCGGCCGCGGGCCGCCGGTCCAGCCCGGTCATCGCCGCATCCTCTCCGCAATCCAACGGTTGCTGGATTCTAGGGGCAGAATGGCGGCCATGACCATGCCCCGCCGTCGCCCGGGTCGGCCCCGCCGCGACGAGACCCGGCCGACCCGCGAGGTGGTGCTCACCGCGGCGACCGCGCTCTTCGCCGAGCGGGGTTTCGACGCCGTCGGACTGCGGGAGGTCGCCGCCGCCGCCGGGGTCGACGTCGCCACCGTCGCGCACCACACAGGTACGAAGGCAGCGCTCTACGACGCGTGCTTCGCCCGGGTGTTCGCCGCCGAGCGGGACGTGCTGACCGAGGCCGCCGAGCAGGCCCGCGCCGCTCTCGACGCCGGCCCGGACGCGGCGCTACGGGCCCTGCACCAGCTGGTCGACGTCTTCGTCGACTTCCTGGAGGACCACCCCGAGACCACCGCGCTGTGGTTGCGCCGCTGGTTGGAACCGCAGCGGCACGCCGAGCTGGACCAGCGGTACGCCGACCCGTTGTACCGGCTGGTCGCGGAGTTGCTCACCGCCGCCGCGGCGACCGGCGCGCTGGCCGAACCGACCCCGCACATCACCGTGCGCAGTCTGGTGTGGGCGACGCACGGGCACGTGGTGGCGCTGGCGGCGGGCGCGCCCGGCGCTCGGGAACGGCGCGAGTTCCGGGCGTTCGTGCATCGCCTGCTCGACGGGCTCTACGGGTCGCCGACCCCTTGACGGGCCGCCGCCACGCGACGATTATCCATCGGACGTTGGATTAATGGGGGCGGCAATGGGCGTACCACCTCGGGTGGCGGTGATCGGGGCCGGCGCCGCCGGGCTCGCCGCGGTCAAGGCACTGCGCGACGTCGACGTGGCAACGGTGGGCTTCGAGGCCGCCGACCAGGTCGGCGGCCTCTGGGTGTACGGGGCGCCCGACTCGCCCGCGTACCGCACGCTGCACCTCAACACCAGCCGTGGTCGCACCCAGTTCGCCGACCACCCGATGCCGACCGACTGGCCGGACTACCCCGACCACCGTCGTGTCGCCGGTTACCTCGCCGACTACGCCGCGCGCTTCGGCCTGGCCGACACCATCCGGCTGCGGCACACCGTGCGGCGGGTCACCCAGCACTCCGCCGGCACCTGGACGGTGGCCGCCAGCGGCCCGACCGGCCCGGTCGAGGTCACCGTCGACGCCGTGGTCGTCGCCAACGGGCACAACCGGGTGCCGCGACTGCCCGACCCCGGCTACCCCGGCACCTGCACCGCCGAGCAGATCCACAGCCACGACTACCGGGGCCCGGAGCAGTTGGCCGGGCGGCGGGTCCTGGTCGTCGGCGGTGGCAACTCCGCGATGGACATCGCCGTCGACGCGTCGTACGCCGCCACCCGCACCCTGCTGTCGTTGCGCCGGGGCGTCTGGGTGGTACCGAAGTACCTGCTGGGACGACCCTCGGACACCCTCAACGGGGCGTTGGCCCGCCGACTGCCGTGGCGTCTGCGCCAACGCATCACCGAGACGATGCTGAGCGCCACCGTCGGCAACCCCAACCGCTACGGGCTGCCCACGCCGACGCACGGCTTCCTGCAGGACCACCCGACGCTCTCCGACGGGTTGCTGTCGCGGCTGACCCACGGTGACGTCGAGGCCCGACCCGGTGTCGCCGCCCTCGACGGCGACCGGGTGGAGTTCACCGACGGCCGCAGCGACACGGTCGACCTGATCATCTGGTGCACCGGCTACCGGGTGGACGTCCCGTTCCTCGACCCGGCGTTGCTCGCCGGAGGCGCCGACACCCTGCCGTTGTACCGGCACGTGTTCCACCCCGACGCCCCCGGGCTGAGCTTCGTCGGGTTGATGCAGTCCACCGGCTCCGCGTTCCCCCTGGTCGAGGCGCAGGCCAAGCTGATCGCGGCGCACCTCGCCGGCCGGTACGCGCTGCCGGACCCGGCCCGACAGCGCGCCGCGTGCCGGGCCGAACTGCGGGCCGCGACCGCCCGCTGGGGTCAGCGCCGCCCGGCGATGCGGGTGGACTTCGACGTCTACCTGGCCGAGCTGGCCCGGGAGTTGACCGTCGGGTCCCGCCGCGCCCGCTCCACCGCGAGCGGAGCCGGGCGGTGACGAGATCGCTGAGGAGTCGGCGGGTGCTGGTCACCGGGGCGAGCGGGACCTTCGGCCGCCACCTCGGCGCCGCGTTGAGCGCTGCCGGCGCCCGGGTGGTGGGGCTCGACCTGCACGCCCGTCCCGACCACGACGTGCCGGTGCTGGCCTGCGACCTCACCGACGCGGACGCCGTACCCGCCGGGGTGCGGGCCGCCGTCGACCGGCTCGGCGGGCTCGACCTGCTGATCAACAACGCCGGCGTCGGTGGTCCCGCTCCGGCCGAGTTGCCGCCGGACGAGGTGGTCCACCGGCAGCTGGAGGTCAACCTGCTGGCCGCCTGGCGTACCACCGCCGCGGCGCTGCCCCCACTGCTCGCCGCACGCGGACGGGTGATCTTCGTGGCCAGCCGGATGGCGGTGCTGCCGCTGCCGCTCGCCGCCGCGTACGGGGTGAGCAAACGGGCCCTGGTCGCCTACGCCGACGCGCTACGCCACGAGGTGGGCACCCACGTCGGGGTCAGCGTCATCTACCCGAGCATGGTCGCCTCACCGATCCACGACAGCACCGCCGCGGCCGGGCTGTCCCTGCGAGGGGTGTCGCGCCCCGAGCCCGTCGAAGGGGTCGTCGCGGCGATCCTGCGGACCGCCACCGCCCGGCGGGCGCCCCGGGACGTGGCGACCACCGCACGCGGTCGGCTGGAGCTGGCCGTCGGCCGGCACGCGCCCGCGCTGGCCGACCGGCTGGTACGCCGTACCCTCGCCGCCCGGCTCGCCGCCGGTGACCTGGACGCCGCGCCGCTGGCCACCGGGATGCTCGGCCGCCACCGGGAGCGCTGACCGCCCGGGTCAGGGCGTGGCGACGGCAGCGCGCGAGCGGTCGGCGGCGATGCGCACGGCCAGCGCCGCGAGGGCCGTGCCGGTGACCCACCGCTGCACCCGCAACCACACCGGCCGGCGGGCGAAGAACCCCGCGAGGGCGCCGGCGCTGAGCACGATCAGCGCGTTCACGCTCAGCGCCACGATGATCTGGGTCAGGCCGAGCAGCAGGCTCTGCGTGGCCACGTGCCCCCGCGTCGGGTCGATGAACTGCGGTAGCAGCGACACGTAGAGGATCGCGATCTTCGGGTTCAGCAGGTTGGTGACCAGGCCCATGGTGAACAGCCGCCGGGGCGGGTCCGGTGGCAGCGGCGCGGGCCGGAACGGTGACTGCCCACCCGGACGCAGCGTCCGCCAGGCCAGCCACAGCAGATAGCCGGCGCCGGCCAGCTTCACCACCGCGTACAGCGTCGGCACCAGGACGAAGACGGTGGCCAGGCCGGCGACCGCCGCCGCCAGGTAGACGCCGAAGCCGGCGGCGACCCCGAGCAGGGAGATGAGGCCGGCACGGCGGCCCTGCGCCACCGAGCGGGACACCAGATAGACCATGTTCGGGCCGGGCGTGAGCACCAGCCCCAACGCCACCAGCGCGATGCCCAGCAGCGCACCCGTACTCACCATGACAATTCCCCCGTCCGATGGATCCCTCACCGACCGTAATCGGATTGAACGTCCCTACCCAGGGCCACCTGGCCGGCGGTGGCCTGCGATCCGGGGTGATCCACTCGCGTTCGGGGCGGCGGCGGCACCGTTGGCGGGAATGCTCACCGTCGCGGGCGTGCTGACCAGTGGCGAGGACGTGCCGCCGGCCGCAGGCGGCGCGTTACGGTGGCCAGGGAGGTGCCGCACGGTGACCGAGGCGTGGAAAGCGTCAGTGGAGGCGAAGATCCAGGACGCCGTTCAGCGCGGCGAGTTCGACGGCCTGCCCGGCATGGGCAAGCCGATCCCCGGTCGGGGCACGCCGTACGACGAGGCGTGGTGGATCAAGAGCTTCATGGAGCGCGAGGCGCTCCACAGTGACCTGCTCCTGCCCACGTCGCTGCAACTGCGCCGACGCATCGAGCAGGTCCCCGACGAGGTCCGTGACCTGCCCACCGAACAGTCGGTCCGCGACTTCGTGGGGCAGCTCAACGCGCAGATCGTGGCGTGGTTGCGCTTCCCCGACGACGGCCCCCGGGTCGCGGTGCGCCCGGTGAACACCGAGGACGTGATCCGCCGCTGGCGCGCCGAACGTGCCCGCCCCAGGGTCAGCACAACCGTCACCGAAACGGCGGACGTGCCGCCGCCCGCACGCCGACCCCGCCGGAGCTGGTGGCGGCGCTGGCGTCGTCGGGGCTGACCGCCGGGCCACCGCCACGGCAGACTGTGCCGATGCTGATCGAATCGCGGTCACCCGGCACGCCTTCGACGCCGGGTGTCGCCCTGCGTCAGTGGTGCGCCGACGACCTGGACGAGCTGGTGCGGGCGTACCGGGATCCGGTCCCGACGTGGCGCGTCTCGACCTGCTGCACCAGGTGGACAACGTGGCGTCCTGCCGGGTGGCGCAGAAGTGCGGCTTCGTGTTCCAGGAGGTGATGCCGGCCCGGCCGCCCTTCCCGCTCGACGGCCACCGGCACTCGCTGCACGCCGGCTAGCCGGGCGGCGCCTGTCCGCGCCGACCGTCCGCACCTGTCGCGAACGGACCTGACCCTGACGCTCCAACCGGGTGGTCGCCTTCCGGGTGACCACCCACCCCGCACCACCGGTGCGATTCAGTCGACAGCGGCCTGCCAGCTCCAGGAGGTACGCCGGGCCCGGCCGGGTAGCTCCCCGCGACCGGTCATCCAGAGCAGCACCTCGGGCGCCGCCCCGGACGGGGCGTCCGGGAAGAGTCGTCGCAGCACCAACGCGCTCAGCCGCTGCGACGGCTGCCACGGCACACCGAGACCGAGGGTGATGTCGTGGGTGTGCAGCACGGTCTCGGCCACGCCCATCGCGGCGAAACCGGCCGGATCGCACGGGCCCCAGTGCCAGGCCCGCGTGTCCGGCGAGGCGGCGTCGACGGCGGCGGCGAGCAGACCGGCGCAGGCGCGCACCACCGTGAGCACCTGCGTCGGGCTCGCGTCGGGGGAGACCCGCAGGTCGTACGGCAGATAGCCGTCATCGGGGCGGCCGGTGACCTGGCCCGCGTACGCGAGGAGGTCGTGCGCGACGTGCGCCGTTGTCGTCCAGCAGCTCCAGCTCAGCGAACCGGCCGGCACCGACCAGTCGCGGTCCTGGTGGGGCAGCAGCACCCTGGTCATCTCGTCGGCTGCCTCCCGCAGGTCGGCGCCGGTCACCGCCGACACTCGCCGACCCCCCGGGTAGCCGCGGGCTTGGGAATTCCGTCGTGGAGGATGAACGTCGAGGCATGCAAGAATCCATCTTCGCATATGCGGGGAGGCGAGCGGAGTGTTGCCCAACCATGTGGTGGACACGACGGTGTTGCCTCCGGCGGACCGCTTCGCGTTCTGGTACGCCCTGGTCGCTCAGGAGACGGCGCCGGCGCACATCAGCAGCGGTCACCTGGACAACTTCGTGGCCTATGCGCAGGCCATCGATCTCGGCCGCATCCGGATGACCTCGTTGCGCTACCCGTCGTTGGACTCGATCCGGCCCACGACACTGGTCCGCAGAACCGAGGGGGAGGTCTACCAACTCGCGTTGCCACTGACGGGTCTCAGCACGTTGATCCAGGACCGCACCGAGTCCGCGCTGGAAGCCGGGAACCATTTCACGCTCCTGGACACCGCGCGGCCGCACGTCGCCCGACACCGCGCCGACGGCTCCGGTCCCGCCACCACGATCACCGTGCAGATTCCCCACACGGCGCTGCCCCTGGCACCGGACCAGCTCCGCCGCCTGCTGGCCACGCCGATGCCGTCGCACCTCGGCGTCGGTGGGCTGCTGTCCCATCACCTACGCAGCATCGCGGCGCACCCGGAGCAGTTCGAGCCGGCCCAGGCCGAGATTCTGGGCGGGGTGGCGGTGGACCTGCTCACAGCGGCGCTCGCCCAGTACCTCGACATCGAGGACACCCTGTCGCCGGAGGCGCGGCAGACCGCGCTGCGGGCCCGGGTTGTCGACTTCATCGACCGCCACCTCGACAGTGACGAACTCGACCCTCGCAGCATCGCCGCCGCCCACCACATCTCGGTGCGGTCGCTGCACCGGCTGTTCGAGGCGGAGGCGACAACCGTTGCCGAACTCATCCGCGCCAAGCGCCTCGAGCAGTGCCGGCGTGATCTAAGCAACCCGCTGCTCCGGCAGCCCATCCAGGCCATCGCCGCCCGCTGGGGTTTCCCGGACAAGGCACACTTCAGCCGCCTCTTCCGCGCCCACTACGGGCGTTCGCCGCAGGAGTACCGTACCGGCGTCGCTCGCCAGGACCGGTGATCCGGCCGATCGTCACCGGCGGCGGTCGGTCGGGTCGTCGGCGACGAAGTCCCGGACCGCGGCGCGGATGCTCTCGCCGTACGGGTCGTCCGGCAGCCGCACCAGGTGTTCGCGGGCTCGGGCGAGGTGCTCCCGGGCCGGGCCGACGTTGCCCAGGCGTCGGTGGCAGTCGGCCAGGTTGAGGTACAGCGACGGCAGGAACGCCTGGACCTGGAGCGAGGGCAGATACCGCTGGGCGCGTTCGTCGGTCAGGTCGCGGACGGCGGCCAGGGCACGCTCGTCCCACGCCAGCTCCGCCTCGGTGGTGTCCTGCAGATCGGCGAGGTAGTGCGCCAGGGTGCAGCGGTGCAGGGCGTCACCGGTGGGGCCGAGTTCGTCCCACAACGCGGTGAGCAGCTCCCGGGCTCGGGCAGGTGCGCCGTTCTGGCCGAGCTGCACGGCCTCCACGATGCGGGTCATGGTCGGGTCGGCGGTCGTCTGGTCGGTCATGTCGCCGATGGTCGGGCCTTGACCAGGTCGAGGGTCAAATCCGGGTTACGTTAGAAAATTACAATGATCTGCTCAGATCTTGCACTCCACTGTCGACTCTCTCTAGACTGCCGGGGGTGAGCGAACATTCGCTGGTCGAGGCGAGAGATCTGACGAAGGTCTATCCGGCACGTGGGTCCACGGCGGAGTTCCGCGCTGTCGACGGCATCGACTTCGCGCTCGAACGGGGTGAGTCGTTCGGACTCCTCGGCCCCAACGGCGCGGGCAAGTCCACCACCATGCGGATGATCGCCGCCACGTCGCCGATCAGCGGCGGCAGCCTGCGCGTGCTGGGCATGGACCCGATGAGGCAGGGCCCGGAGATCCGGGCCAGGCTGGGTGTCGTCACGCAGGACGACTACCTGGACAACGAACTCACCGTGCGGGAGAACCTGCACATCTACGGGCGATACTTCGGCCTGCCGCGGGCCGTCATCCGCGACCGCGCGACCCGGCTGCTCGACTTCGCCCAGCTTCAGGAGAAAGCCGGCGACCAGGTCGAGACGCTGTCCGGCGGCATGCGGCGGCGGCTCACCATCGCCCGCTCCCTGATCAACGAACCGGACATCCTGCTGCTCGACGAGCCGACCACCGGCCTCGACCCGCAGGCCCGACACGTCCTGTGGGACCGGCTCTTCCAGCTCAAACAGCAGGGCGTCACGCTCATCCTCACCACGCACTACATGGACGAGGCCGAGCAGCTCTGCGACCGCATCATCGTGGTCGATCACGGCCGCATCGTCGCGCAGGGCTCACCCCAAGAACTGATCACCCGGTACGCCACCCGGGAGGTTCTCGAACTCCGCTTCCGCCTCGACGAACGCGACACCGCGGCGGAGAAACTGCGGATGTCGGCGCTGGCCACCGGCGGCAACGACACCGACGGCCGCGTCGAGCCGCTCCCCGACCGAGTGCTCGTCTACACGGCAGACGGCGAGGCGGCCCTCGCCACCGTGCACGCCATGTCGCTCACGCCGCTCACCGCCCTCGTCCGCCGGGCGACGTTGGAGGACGTGTTCCTCAAGCTCACCGGCCGATCGCTCATCGAGTAGCAGGAGAACCACTGGTGTTTCGTGTGTTCGGGTACTGGTTGACCCGCTACCGGCGTACCTGGCGGGGCTCGATCGTGATCAACGTGTTGAACCCGTTGCTGTTCCTCATCGGCATCGGCGCCGGGCTGGGCGCCCTGGTCGACGACAACGCGCCCGCCCAGATCGCCGGCGTCTCGTACGCGGCGTTCTTCGCCCCGGGCATGCTGGCCGCCGCCGCGATGCAGAACGCGTTCCTGGAAGGGGCCCCCGGCGTCGCCCGGGCTGCCGGCTTCGGGGCCTACCGCAGCGCCACACCGACGCCACTGCGGCCCGAGCAGCTCGCCGCCGGTCACCTGCTCTTCATCACCTTCCGGGTGCTCATCGCCAGTGCCGCCTTCATCGCGGTGATGGCCGCGTTCGGATTGGTCGGCGGATGGTGGGCCCTCGGCGCCCTGCTCGGCGCGACGCTGACCGGGGTCGCGTTCGCGGCGCCCGCCGCCGCGTGGGCGGTCGGCGTCCGCAAGATGCGCCACATCGACACGGTGTTCCGCTTCGTCATCATGCCGCTCTACATGTTCTCCGGCACGTTCTTCGCCGTCTCGCAGCTACCCGAGTGGATCCGACCGGTGTCCTACCTGCTGCCGCTGTGGCACGGGGTGGAGCTGTGTCGCACCCTCAGCCTCGGCACGGCGACGGTCGTCGGCAGCTCCGTGCACATCGGCTACCTGCTGGCACTCGCCGTCGGTGGCTTCCTGGTCGCGAGGGTCACCTACCGCCGGCGGTTGCATCCGTGACGGCCCACGCCCGAAGCCTCCTGGAGGCACCATGACCACCGTCGCCGTACCCACCTGGACGAGACGCCGGGCCCTGGCGCTCATCGAACGCAACTTCATGATCTACCGGCGGTCGGTCACGCCACTGCTCAACGCGCTCGTCGAACCGATCCTGTACCTGCTGTCCATCGGCGTCGGCGTCGGGATGCTCGTCGGCACGGTCCCCGGGGTCGACGTCCCGTACGCCGCCTACGTGGCCCCGGCGATCCTGGCGACCACGGCGATGAACACGGCATTCAACCAGACGAGCTTCGGTGTGTTCATCCGGATGAGGGTGGAGAAGACCTACGAGGCGATCCTGCCGACGCCGCTCTCCGTCACCGACCTCGCCGTCGGCGAGGTGACGAGCGCGATGATCAACGGACTGCTGACGTCGATCGGATTCCTCGCCCTCATGGCCGTCGGTGGGCTGGTCACGTCGGCCTGGGTGCTGCTGGCCCTGCCGGCGTCGTTGCTGATCTCGTACGCGTTCGCGGCCGGCGGGCTGGCCGTCACCACGTACCTGCGCGATTTCCCTGACTTCCAGTACATCCAGCTGTTCATGCTGCCGATGTACCTGTTCGCCACGACGTTCTACCCCCTGTCGGTCTACCCGGAGGTGGTCCGGCCGGTGATCCAGGCGCTACCGCTCTACCACAGCATCGAGCTGGTCCGGGAACCCGCGTTGGGCCACGTCGGCTGGGAGTTGCTGATCCCGGTGGCGTACCTCGTCGCGTTCGGCTCGATCGCGATGTACGTCGCCACCCGTCGCATGACCCGGGCGATGCTGCGCTGACCGGCTCGAGGAAGCCTCATCGCCGGGCCACGATGGCTTCGATCACGGAGCGGACGGGTGACGGTGGGGTTCCAGCATCCTGGCGACAACCCCAGCGAACACCCGACACCACCGCGAACGCCGTCGCGGTGACCTTCGCGACGGCGCTACCGGACCTCCCGGCGCTCACCGACGCCGAACGCGCCCTGATGGCCGAGTGGCTCCACCGATCGCTGACCCACCCGACCCCGTGACCAGATGGCGGTGAAAGCACTCGACGGGATCGGGCCGGGGGAGATAGCTTGCGGGTGACCGCGACACCGCCTGAGGAGGTGAGACCCATGAACGTTGCAGCGATGTGGGTGCTCCCCCTTGCCGTCACGGTCGGGCGATCGACGTAGGTGTCGCCGGGAGCGCCCTGCCAACACGGCACTCCCGAAAGGCAACACCTGTGCACCCTTCGCAACTCTCTACCGAGTCACCATCGACCGATCGCACCTACGACGTGATCATCGTTGGTTGCGGGGCGACCGGCGCGATGCTGGCCGCCGAACTACGACTGCACGACGTACGGGTCCTCGTGCTGGAGAAGGAGATCGAGCCGCCGTCGGCTGTCCGCATCGTCGGCCTGCACATCCGCAGTCTGGAGCTGATGGCGATGCGTGGGCTGCTGGAACGCATCCTCCCGCACGGGCGGCGGCGTCCGGCCAGCGCCTTCTTCGCCGCCATCCCCAAGCCCGCGCCGGAGGGCCTGGATTCCCGGTACGCCTACCTCCTGGGTATCCCGCAGCCGGTCATCGAACGTCTGCTCGAAGAACATGCCGTAGCGCTGGGCGCGCAGGTCCGGCACGGGTGCGCGGTCGCCGGTCTCGCGCAGGACGACGAGGGTGTGACCGTCGAACTGGCCGACGGGGAACAGCTGCGTTCGCGCTATCTCGTCGGCTGTGACGGCGGGCGCAGCACGGTGCGCAAACTGCTCGGCGTCGGCTTTCCCGGCGAGCCCGCCCGGACCGAGAGCCTGATGGGCGAGATGGAAGTAGGCGTGCCGCAGGAGGAGATCGCCATCAGGGTGGCCGAGATCCACGAGACCCCACAGCGATTCTGGCTTCGGCCAGCGGGCGTCGGGGTCTACAGCGTCCTGGTGCCCGCCGCCGGGATCAGCGACCGCGCCGAACCGCCCACCCTCGACGATGTCAAGCAGCAGTTGCGCGCCATCGCCGGGACCGACTTCGGCGTGCACTCACCGCGCTGGTTGTCCCGCTTCGGCGACGCCACCCGGCTGGCCGACAGGTATCGGGTCGGGCGGGTGCTGCTGGCCGGCGACGCCGCGCACATCCATCCGCCCATCGGCGGGCAGGGCCTCAACGTGGGCGTCCAGGACGCAGTCAACCTCGGCTGGAAACTGGCCGCGCGGATCCGCGGCTGGGCACCGGAGGCACTGCTGGACACCTACCAGGCTGAACGCCGCCCCGTCGCCGAGGCGGTGTTGGACAACACCCGAGCCCAGACGGAGTTGCTGTCCACCGAGCCGGGCGCACAGGCGGTGCGGAGGCTGCTCATCGAGTTGATGGACGTCGACGAGGTGAACCTCCGTCTGCTGGAGAAGATCACCGCCATCGGCATCCGTTACGACTTCGGCGCCGGCCCCGACCTGCTCGGTCGCCGCCTGCCCGACATCGCCGTGAAGCAGGGCCACCTCTACGGGCTGCTGCACCACGGCCGGGGCCTGCTGCTGGACCGTACCGACCGCCTGGCCGTCGACGGCTGGTCAGACCGGGTCGATCACCTGGCGGATCCGAGTGCGGCACTGGACGTCGCCGCTGTTCTGCTGCGCCCCGACGGGCACGTCGCCTGGATCGGAGACGACCAGCAGGACCTGGACGCGCACCTCTCCCGCTGGTTCGGCGAGCCCGCCCACTGATCCCTGGCCGGCGGCATCGACGCCGACGGCGGCGGGCCGGACCAGCCAGCGGCGACCGGGCACGGGGCGACTCTCTGCTGGGTCGCCCCGCGCCCCGGTCACTCAGGTGCGGTTGAACCGCCAACGAGTCGCGGTCAGCCCGTCCGGGCCGTAGCCAAAAGCCCGGACGGGGGAGACCTCGTAGAAGGCGTACTGGGGCGATCCCGGCAGACTGTCGTCATGGACTCGGCCATCCCTGATGGCGAACGTCCAGTCGTACTTCGCGGCGAAGGCGGCGGCCACCCGGCGCAGTACGGCGTCGCCCGACACCTGGTGGGCCTCACCGCTCACCACCAGGTCGAGGTCGTCGCTGCTCACCGTGATGACAGCGCGCCGGTTGTGGGCCAGGTTGCGGCTCTTGCGGGAACTCGGGCGGCTCGCGATGCACGGAGCCCCGTCCACCAGCACCGACATCACCGGGGCGGCGTGTGGACGCCCACCCGGTCCCACCGTCGCCAGCCAACACGTGGGCGCCGACTCCAGACAGGCCAATGCCTGGCTCCAGGGCTTGACTGTCGCCACGTCGGTGTTGAAAGGTGTCGCATCCTCCTGCCGGAAGAGGAGTTCGACGACCGGTGTGTCGACTGTCATGACGGATCCTCTGTCGTGTCGTACTCGTCGTGCAGCCGCCACCACTGGTACGGCTGGGTCTGCGGCCAGCCTTCCGGCGAGTCCTCCCAGGTCTCCTGCCGGCCGTACGGCGTCAGATCGAGAAAGGACCAGTTGCTGCCGAGTCGTTCCACGCCGCGGGAGGTGGTGGTGTAGGTGCGGAAGATCCGGTCGTCGGCGCGGAGGAAGACGTTCAGCGCGAACCCGTCACCGGTTCCCATGTCGGCGTTGAAGTTGTTGTTCAGTGACGAGTACCAGGGCAGGGCCCAACCCATCCGCCGCCGCAGCGCCTGGAGGTCGTCCAGCGGGCCATGGGACGTCAACGCCAGAGTGGTGTCGCGGGCATTGAGGTGGGCCGGATGTCCGACGTTGTCGGTGAACAGCGAGCAGCCGGAGCAGACAGCGTCGACGCCGTGCCACATGAAGGTGTAGACGATGAGCTGACGGCGGCCTTCGAACAGATCGGTCAGACTGGCAGGCCCGGACGGGCCCTCGAACACGTAGTCCTGCTCGACCGGCGTCATCGGCAGCCGGCGGCGCGCCGCGGCCACTGCGTCGAGCTGGCGGGTGAGTGCCTTTTCGCGGACGCGCAAGGTGTTCACTGCGTCTTGCCAGTCCCCGGTCGGCACGATCGGCGGATGGTTCATGCGGGCCTCTTTTCGGCTTCCACGCAGGCGTGGAGGGGGCGCAGACCAGTCAGTTCCTTGAAGAGATGGACTGATGTGACGCTAACAGAGTCAGTTCCCTGAAGGAACCATCTTGCGTATCGTGGTGTCATGCAGCGAACGCAGTTCGGCGCCATGGCGTGCTCGATCGCCCGCACCCTCGACGTCATCGGTGAGCCGTGGTCTCCGCTGATCCTGCGGGACGTCTACGCCGGCACACACCGCTTCGAGCAACTCCAGCGAGGGCTCGGCATCTCCCGCAAGGTGCTCACCGAGCGGCTGAACTGGCTGGTCGAGCAGGGCGTCCTGGCCCAGCGTGAATACTCGGCCCGGCCGGTCCGACACGAGTACCTGCTCACCGACAAGGGCCGGGAGCTGTGCGATCTGCTGCTCGTCATGGTGCGCTGGGGTGACCGGTGGACGGCGGGCGACGCCGGCCCGCCGGTGCTCTACCGCCACCACGCCTGCGGCAAGATCAGTCACGTCGAACTACGGTGCTCGGAGTGCGAACAGCCCATGCGGGCTACGGACATCGATCTGCTGCCCGGGCCTGGGGCACACCCACCATCGTGACCATCGGCGCGGTCAACACCCTTCGTCCGGTCCCGTCGACAGCGGCCGATCGACCGCGGCGAGTTCGGTGAGAACCGGATGTAACCGACCGGCCAGCGTCGGGTCCGTACGGGTGAGTTCCGCGGTCAGGGCCGTCACCGCGGCCGAGAGCGCACGGCGCAACTCGGCCTCGTCAGTGGAACGGACCAGTGCCGTTTCCAGCGGGCCGGTGACGTCGGCGGGCAGAAGGTGGGCGCCCTTGGCGTAGCTGGTGGGGTGGCCCAGACGCTGACAGGCGAGTGCGATTGTCTGGGTCCGCATGGCGCTGATCCAGTGCTCCGCCTGCCAGAATCTGCCTCGTTCGATGCTGATCCGGGCGTGCAGCGCGTGGTGCCAGGGCAGGCCGGCCGTGCCGTCGTGGCCGCTCGACGCCGTGGCCCGCGATGCTGTGCAACGGTCCCTGGTGTTTCGGGGATGCTGGCACACTGCTCCTGTGCCAGCTCTGACCGCCGAACTCGTGGTCGATGGTCGTGACCCGCGAACCCCGGCACTCGCCCCGAACGGGCGCCTGCTCTGCTACGTCCTCGCACCGAGCAGTCGCACCGGCGACCACCTCGACACCGAACTCTGGCTCGTCCACACCGATCCCGCCGTCGCGCCGCGCCGGGCGACCGACGACACGGCAACCGAGTCCCAGCCGCGCTGGTCGGCCGACTCGGAAACGCTGTTCTTCCTCTCCGACCGCGCCGAGCGCGGCATTTCGCAACTGCACGGGCTGACCCTCGCCGACGGCACGGTGACCACGTTGACGAGGTGGCGCGCGGGTGTCCTCGACCACCTGCCGCTCACCGACCCCAACCTGGTCGCTCTGCTCGCCGAGGACGAACCCACCGAGCAGGACAATCGCCGAGCCCGCGACCGCGACGACGCCATCGTCGTCGGCGAGCGCGAACCACGTGCCCGGTTGCGCCTGCTCGACATGCGCACCGGCCAGGTCACCACGCCGCAGGCGTTCGGTGACCGACACGTCGTGGACCTGCGGCAACGTCCCGACGGCGGTCCCCTGGCCGTCCTGTCGTGGGCCAGCGCCGACAGCGACCACGGCCCGCGAAACGGCCACCTGCACCTGTTCGACCCCACGACCGGGACCGCGGAGAACCTCGGACCGGTCGAGGTCGACGCACGGTCTCTGGCCTGGTGGCCGGGCGAGGACGGTTGGCACCTCGGTTACCTCGCGCTCACCCCACCGCTGTTGCAGGCCGGCACCGCCGTGTTCGACCTCGCCATGGAGACCCGCGTCCTGCGCAACCGCACCGCTGGCCTCACGATGTGCCCGACCGAACTGTGCCAGACCGACGCCGCTCCGCTGGTGGTGTTCGCCGACGGCCTGAACACGACACTGGCCAGGCTCGACCCCACCGGCCTCACGACCCTGTCGCACCACCCCGGACGCCTCGACAATCTCACCACCACCCCTGCCGGCGACGAGATCGCGGTCCTGACCTCCACCCGCTATCAGCCCGCGAATGTTCACACCGGAGCGCCGTCCGGCCCGCTGCGCAGAATCACCAACACCCGACCGGAACTGGACGGCATCGCACTCGGCACCCAACAACCGCTGGCTTATCGCGCCGCCGACGGCCTTGCCCTGGACGGCCTGCTCGTACTGCCGGTTGGCAAAACCGCGTCGGAGGGCCCGTTCCCGCTGGTCACGATCGTGCACGGCGGCCCGTACGACCGCTACGCCGATCGTTGCCAGTTGTTCTGGTTCCCCAGCGCGCAGTGGCTGGCCGCAGCCGGCTACGCGGTGTTTCTGCCCAACCCGCGCGGTGGCCAGGGCCATGGTCACCCGTTCGCGGCCAGCGTCGCCGGCCAGGTCGGCCAGCAGGAGTGGACCGACATCCTGACCGGCGTCGACCTGCTCATCGCCGAAGGCATCGCCGACCCTGACCGGCTGGGCATCGCCGGCTGGAGCCACGGCGGCTTCATGTCCGCCTGGGCCGTCGGCCAGACCGACCGCTTCCGCGCCGCGCTGGTCGGCGCCGGAGTCGTCGACTGGGGCATGCTCGCCGCGACCGGGGAGAACGGCCAGTTCGAAGCCGCGCTCGGTGGCAGCACCGGCTGGTCCGGCATCGGCCCCCACCCGCACGACGCGGTCAGCCCGATCTCCTTCGCCAGCCGCATCCGCACGCCGGTGCTCATCCTGCACGGCGCCGAGGACACCAACGTCCCCCTCGGACAGGCCGTGTACCTGCACCGGGCGCTGCGCCACTTCGACGTCGAGCACGAGTTTGTGATCTACCCGAGAGAGGGCCACTCGATCCGGGAACGCCACCACCAACTCGACGTCCTGCGACGGACCCGCGCCTGGTTCGATCACTGGCTCCGAGTCTGATCGGAGGCACATGGACGAGATCCTGTTCACCTGACCGGCCTTGGGGCAATCACACGACGCGGCGCTTGTCGGCTGGATGCGACACCTGGGACAGCGCTGCCGCAAGGTCGGTAGCGGCCTCATACGCAGCCGCAGCCCGTGTGGTTTCGTCCGCGGTCAACGCGACACGGTCGACACGGGCCAGCATCTCGATCGCCGTGGCCGGATCGTCCAGGACCATCGCGATCTCGGCGCGGTACACGAGCACCTCCACCAACGCGACCGGGTCGTCATTTGTATCGGGATGGCCCAGCGCACTGTCGAGAATCCGAGCCGCCTGCCGGGCGTCCCCTCGGGAGTCGGCCTGCACGACGGCGTTCGCCATCGCCTTGCCCAACCGCCCAGTCGGCGTCGGCGCGGGGGCGACCGAGGCGTTCTGGAAGACGCGGATCCAGTTGCCGCCTGGGTCGACGATGCTGAAGCCGCTCAGCCCGTCGGCGTTCTTCCGCGCGCGGGGCCGGGTCATCCGGGGCGTCCCGGCGACCAACACCTTGCCGTACGCGGCGCGCATTCCGGCCGCGAAAGCCCGGTACAGCTGCCCCGTGTCCGAGGTCAGCACGAGACACGAACCGTAGGACTGCGCCGGATCGAACCCCGCGATCTCGAAGAACTGCAGATGTAGATCTTCGCGTTGCAATCCCACGCACGGGTTGGGTTTGCGCTGCTGGTAGGTGGTGTGGAAACCGAGCACCTCGTAGAAGGCGACGATGTCGTCGATGGACGCGCAGGGCAGCAGGGGAACGGTCACCTCGTTGGTCACCCGTACTTCGTAGCCGTCGGGAGCAGGCACACGCACATGGAAATGACCGATCGGCGGCCGCGGACGACTGAACGGCCGATACAGCGCGAGCTGTAACGCGTCGCCGGTTGGGGCCAATTCCTCAACCCTGCAGCTGGTCGGCGTACGTGGTGATCCACAGCGCGTCGCGTTGGTAGAGCCCGACGTGACGGCGAATGTCCTCCTGGCCCTGATCAGCCCGCTCCTCGGTGAAGGCGGCGAGGTCGTGCAGTCGGTGGACGGCGACCTGGAGGACATGGGCAGGGTCTTGCGCCGAGCCGTAGGCGTCGCAGAGCATGCGCAGACGACGCGCCCGCTCGGCCAGATCACTGTCGATCGCGTCGCCGTTGTCGGGGTGGGCCAGCGGCACCAGCCGGTAGGCGAGGTAGGCCAGATCCCACGACCGGGGACCGGGCGAGGCCGTGTCCCAGTCGATGATTCCGGTGAGCCGCCGGTCGGTGAAGACCATGTTGTAGGGCGCGAAGTCGTTGTGACAGATGACCTCAGCGGGCTGTCGCACCGGAAACCGCCACACTCCGCCGGCGGTGTCGAAGCCGGCACTGGCCTGGTGAAGTCGTGCGAGGTGAAGACCTGCATCGGCGAGGATGCCGTCGCTCCAGATCCAGTCCGGCAACGGGTACTGCGGCACGATGCCCGGCAGGAAGGAGACGCTGTCGCGTCCGTGCTCATCGGTTCCGAGCGGTTGCGGAACCCAGGTGACGCCGCGCTCCCGAAGATGTCGTAGTAGGCGCTGGATTGTCGGGCTCCATGCCCCATGACCGCGCCGAACAGTGGCACCCACCCGGGTCGCACCCCCCATGTTGCCGCCGGGCAGCGCTTCCTCCTGCTCGTCGGCTGCGTTCGGGCTGTGGTCATCCATGGCGACATCCTCAGCGCGGGAGGGCCGGGATGCCACCACGTTCCCGAGCCGGACTGAAGCGAGGGGCTACGGCCAGCCCAGGCAATTACAGGATTAGCGTTAATAAAAATCCAGTAATTACCTGGGACAAAAGGTACGTAACATGCATGCACCATAATGACAGTTCTTGTGCGTAAGGACTTAGGTTGGTGTACGCGTCTGGGTTGTTCGCTGCGCGCGTGTTGGCCGGAAAGTCAGCTGGCCTCTCGGGGCGGCACCGATGACGGCCCCGACTGGAGGTACACCAGTGCGCGGCGCAGCGCCTCAGGGCTGTCCCGGAAGTGCCCAAGTGCCGAGTTGCACCCGTTGCAGAGGAGCCCCCGAACGGTGTTGGTGCCGTGGCAGTGATCCACGACCAACCGGAACGCCTGGGCGGAGGGTTTGCCGTCCTTCCGGGGACGGCCGGCGAGAGTTGCCGGGAGGTCATCCTCATGGATGCCGCAGATGGCGCATCGGAACCCTTGCCGTGACCTCAGTTCATCGTAGAACGGCTCGGTGATCCGGTACTTGCTCCAGAGATTCATCGCTCGATTGGAGCCCGGCCGGGAATCCCTACTGGCCTGATTCACACGACGGGAATAGTCGCGGCACGGTTGACAGGAGAGCATCGTGCGACCGGTCGCGCCGACGAAGGACTCTGCCGGCCGAAGCTGCTTGCACCGCCCGCAGATCTCTGACTCGTTCACGATCCTCACACCCTGACAGCTTGAGTGGCGCTACCGGCATCGGAAAGCGTTGGAGGGCGACTACGAGCGGCCGTACGCGGCGCGGGCCTGGGCCACCTCGACTGCCTCGCGTTCACGCCACCGGCGCTGTGCCTCCCGGTTGCACGTCCGGCAGACCCGGCGGTACCGGCCGGTCGCCGGGTCGAGCTCACGATCGTGGCCGTTGCGGCACTGCGCCGCCTGGTTCCGGCGGCGGCCGGCCTCGGCACGACTGAGCTGCCGCAGATGAGTCGGCTCGATACAGTCGGCGGCGCCGCAGGTCTGGTCGACGTCGAGGGCGGGGTCGTACCCGCCGAGAAAGACGACGTACGCGGCGATGTGCGCCCACGCCCGGCCCGCGACCTTCTGGTGCACCCCACGTCGCTGCCCGTAGCCTTCGACGACCAGGCAGCCGCTCTCGGTACGGTGTGAGCGCTCCAGCAGGTAGGCGCGCAGCGACTCCTCGGTGTGGTAACGGGACAGACCCTTCACGGCCGCGAGCACCGTGTCACCGTACCCACGTCATGCACCATCGTCGACTGACGCTGACACGATCAGTAGGTGTGAAGCCGCTCAAGGAATCTGGTCCGCTCACGGCGCGGCTGGGTGGCCGTCGCCAGCATGAGGTGATCGCCCGGGGTCCCACGTCTGACGGGTATCGTCTCGATCCATGCCCCGTGGAGCGGTGTTCTTTGATGTCGATGGAACGCTGACGCCGACCAGTAGCGGCCAGCACCTCGCCGAACTCGTCGGCAATGCCACGGAGATCGCACAAATACAAGCCGGCTACGGAGCCGGCATCTTGAGCAGTGACGAGTCTTGCGTGCTCGAGGCTCGTGGGTGGGCAAACAGGACACCTACTGAAGCTCAGGCGTTTCTGGAGTCGATGCCGCTGGTGGACGGCATAGCAGAGACGGTTTCGTGGTGCCGGGCCCACTCGCTCGTGCCTGTGCTGGCCACGCTGGCGTGGGACTTCGTCGGTACCTACCTGTGCACCCGCTTCGACTTCGACCGGGCGTGCGGGCCACGCTTGCAGATAGTCGACGGCCGCTACAGCGGCGAGGTCGCCGAGCAGTTCGACGAGTACGCCAAGCGCGACTTCGCCGTCAGGGTGGCCGCCGAGTTGGGTGTCGACCTCCGGCATTGCGCGGCCCTCGGCGACGGGCGATCGGATGTGCCGCTGTTCGGCGTGGTTGGCTGTGCCATCGCGTTCAACGCAACCCCCGAAGCCCGTGCCGCCGCCAGCACAACGGTCGATGGCCCTGATCTTCACGCCGTCGTGCCCGCTCTGAGCGCCTGGCTGGAGACCATCGCCTTGCCCGTTGACTGACAAACGCTGGGAGAAGCGTCCTCCCGGCAGCTACCGAGGCGCGCTTGCAGTTAGGGGTGGAGGAGCGGTGTGAGCGTCGTACGGCGGCAGTTGCTCGGCCATGTCGCTGATCTGGTGCCGACGTTCCCCGCGCCGCGGTGCGTGCGGGTGGCCGTTGACGGGGTCGACGGGGTGGGTAAGTCCACGCTCGCCAGCGAGTTGGCCGCGTTGTTGAGCGACCGAGGACGTTCTGTCGTGGAGGTCGTCCCGGGCGGAGGCGGTTGACGGTTGGACGGCCGCCGGCGGATGATCCAGCGATGTCGCTCCGGTCAGCGAGCCGGGACGCTGGTTCTCATGGGCGCCATGATCGCCGCCATCCGGTGGCTTCAGGGGAGCGGATCGCATGAAGTTTCTTCTCACGTCGGGGGGCATCAGCAACCCGAGCATCTCCGACGCGCTCGTCGACCTGTTGGGCAAGCCGATCGCCGAGGCAACGGCTCTGTTCGTTCCCACCGGTGTCTACCCCTTTCCCGGCGGCGCCGAGAAGGCGTGGAAGGCGATTCACGGCCAACCCGACATCCCGCTGTGCCAGCTGGGTTGGAAGTCCCTGGGGTTGTTGGAGCTCACCGCGCTGCCAACGATCCGGGAAGAGAACTGGGTCCCGGCGGTCCGGGAGGCCGACGCCCTCCTCGTCTGGGGCGGCGATGTGCTGTACCTGACCTACTGGCTGCGCCAGTCGGGCCTGGCCGACCTCCTGCCGTCGCTGAGTGACACGGTTTATGTGGGGGTCAGCGCCGGGAGCATCGCGGTCACGCCCTACAACTGCGACGCCGAATTCGATCGTCAATTCGTCCCCGACGGCAGCGGCAGAGCGCAGGACGCCGACCGGGCGCTGGGGCTGGTGGATTTCACGCTCTACCCCCACCTCAACCATCCGGACATGGAGGACACCGAGCTGTCCCACATCGAGAAGTGGGCGTCCGGAATCCCGGTCCCGACCTACGCCATCGACGACAACACCGCCATCACGGTGGTCGGCGACAGTGTTGAGGTCATCTCCGAAGGAGACTGGAGACTGATCAACCCCTGACCGAGACGCCCCATCGGCCGACTGCAGGGGGCCTGCTACCGCGACAACCGCCCTGCTCCTGATGCCTCAGAGCGGGTTGCCATAGCCGCCGGGTGCGACGCCGCAGTTTCGGCAGGCCCGTCCCACGCGGCGGTCCTCGTCGCCGCACGCCAGGCATCGTCCGGCCGGGTCGACCCCTGCGGCGTACGCATCGAGCACCCGCTGCACCACGATGGGAAGCTGCTCGGTGGGATGCTTCTGCGGATCGGGGCAGTAGGCGATGTCGTGGCAACCCCACGAGTCCCACGGATGCGGCGTTGTAGGGACTCGTTGGCCGGCCTGCTTCTGCAGTCGCCGCTGGGCCGCGAAGGCGACCGCCCTTGCCAGCACCAGAGCGCGGGCTGTCTCGAGTTCACCGAGGGCCCGAACCAGCGACGGGGGATCGACCTCAATGTTCCCGGGTATGCGGTGCCGGGTCGCCAGGTGATGCCAGGTGGCGTGGAAGCCGTACGGCGCGAAGTGGTAGAGGCAGTCCCGTAGGTGCGACCGGCGCCGTCGAGGGCTGAGACTCTCGTCGCGTACCCGGCGGGCGGTCGCGGGGAAGCTGGTCATTCAAGGACGATCGCTACGAGCGGCCGTACGCGGCGCTGGCCTGGGCCACCTCGGCCGCGTCGCCGCCCGTGACCTTCGATGACCAGGCGGCCGATCTCGGTGCGGTGTGAGCGCTCCGGCAGGTAGGCGCGTCGCGACTCCGCGGTGTGGTACCGGGACAGATCCTTCACGACCGAGAGCACAGTGTCACCGTACCCACGTCGCGCAGCCGCGTCGAACGACGGCGGACACGCCGACGCGCCCGCTCGGCGATCCGGCCGTGCTGTCCGCACCGGAGCTGCCATCGGCGTCGCTCGAGGCTGACGTCGGCCGACTGATGGCGGCGGCCGACGAAACGGAGCGTGGGCTGGTGGCGGCGCTGACGGCATTGTTGGCGCGGTGGCGTGACGAGCCCGGCCTGACGCTGCACTGGTGCGGAGACTGACCGGCTGGGCGGCGCCCGGCGGCGTCACCGACAGACGTCCCTGGTCGGTGACGCCGACGACCGTGTCAGGTGCGGATGCGGTAGTGCAGGCACGCCACACCGTTGCCGAATGGGCGACTGCTCAGCAGCTCCAGGTCGAGGCGGGTGCCGCTGGGCAGGCCCGGTTTGCCCCCGCCGGTGAGGATGGGGTGGATCAGCAGGTGGCACTCGTCGACCAGCCCGGCCTGGAACGCCTGCGCCGCGAGGTGTGCGCCCCCGATGGTGAGATCGCTGGTGGCCGAGGCTTTCATGGCGCGTACCGTGGCGGGGTCGAAGCTCCGTTCGAGCCGCGCCCTGGCGGTCGAGGTCGCGTCCAGCGTGGTGGAGTAGACGACCTTGTCCGCTGCCTGCCAGACGTCGGCGAAGTCGGCGGTGAGCGTCGATCGTGCGGCGAGAGCAGGGTCGGTCTCCCACACGGCCATCGACTCGTACAGGCGCCGACCGTAGAGGTAGGTGCCCATCGGCCGAACCAGGTCGGTGATGAACGCGAGGTACTCGTCGTCGGGTGGGGTCCAGTCGAAGCGGCCGTCTTCATCCTCGATGTAACCGTCGAGGGACACGTTGGTCACGTAGATCAGCTTGGCCATGGCGCTACGCCTCGACGGCGACGGATTGGACATTGCCGAGTGTCGCGTCCAGCTTGGAGAACGCCTCGTTCCAACCCTGGTTGGCCGGGGCGGACAACCCCTCGGAGAGCCACTGACGGATCTCGAGTCGCGTCCGTCCACCGGATTCGTCGTGAAACTCGACCCGCATCCTCGTCTCGTGCGGCGCGATGCCCTCCGGAAGTCGCCCGGTGACGTGCGCGATGCCGTCGATCAGCTCGCCGTCGACGACGTCGGTGAGGTCGATGTGGACCTCGACTCGCAGGCCGGGTTGGGTCGGGAAGACCTCGGTCCACCGTTGGTAGCCGCCAGGCCGGACGTCGAAGTCCATCTCGTCACGGGGCAGTGAGTTGCCGATCGGCCCCCACCATGCCGCCAGGTGGTCCGGGTCGGTGAAAGCTCGGTAGACCAGCTCCCGTGGCGCGTCCACCACGCGCGTGATGACGATTGGCGGCTTGTCGCTGTCCATCACATCTCCTTGTCGTGAGCCTTGCTCGGTGATCCCCGGTCAGGAATCGCCGAGTGGTGGGCCGTTCGGCTGGCGGCCTGCACGGCCGCGAGGTGGGCGTCGAGGCGGGTGAGGGACGTGTCCCAGAACCGCCGGTAGCGCTCGATCCACTCGGCCGCTTCGCGCAGCGGGGCGGCCTCGATGTGGCTCATCCGCAGCTTCCCCGACCGGGTGCGGGAGATGAGCCCGGCGCGTTCGAGCGCCTTCAGGTGCCGCGACACCGCCGGCATCGAGATCGGGAGCGGAGCGGTGAGCTCGGTGACCGTGGCGTCGCGGTCGGCCAGCTCGGCGAGGATCGCCCGTCGAGTCGGGTCGGCGAGCGCCGAGAACACCGCGCTGAGTTGATCGCTATGAGACACCAGAGCCTCCAGTCACTTAACCAAGACGTTAAACGTAGGCCGAGCCCGCCGCAACTACCAGCGGTGATTGGCAGGGATGGTGTCGACAGGCTGGTCAACGTCAACGTCAACGTCGACGGCCCGGTCGCGTGCTCGCGCCGGAAGCGAGGTTGGTGGACGGGCGGTGAGCATGGCGCGCACGCCCAGGCCCAGCCGGGTCAACGCGAGTGCGGCGGCCAGGACGACCACGACACGGATGCCGTGACCGACGTCCGGCGCCCACAACTGGAGCTTGGCCAACCCGGCACCCTCCCAGAAGGCCGGCACCTGCCAGGCTGCGCCGACGGCCACCAGCGCGGAGGCACCGATCCAGGCGGTGGTGGCGGCGATCGTCCGGCCACGGGAACGCGCCGGCGGGACGCGGTCGCCCCTGCGCTCGCGCAGGACGCGGGCCCAGGACCAGGCCAACAGGGCGAGCAGCACCGCGGCGAGACCGAGCAGGCCGGCCAGGGCCCAGACCTGCATCGGATCTTCGGTGGCGGGCGCGGGTGCGCCGCCGTGCAGGATGCGGGTGAGGTTGAACGCCCCGGCGCTCAGTGGCGCGTCCATGTGCAGGCCGTAGAGGTTGGTCATGATGATCACTGCGAGGTTCGAGTCGGGTGCCAGCACGATATGGGTGAAGAAGTCGGGGGTCGCGCCGGCGTGCCAGACGATGCGGGCGCCGACACCGTCCAGAGTGCTGTTCCTCCAACCGAGCCCGTAGGTGCCGTGAGATGTGGCCACGGTGCCGGTGTGCAGCTGTCGCGTGCCGTGCGGTCCGAGGATCCGGGTGTCGCCGTAGCGGCCACCGCCGAGCTGCGCGATGGCGTAGTGGGACAGGTCGTCGAGGCTGGCGGCGAGGAAACCGTAGGGCACCCCGGCGGTGTCGAACGGCGGGGCGAAGCGCTGCGGCCGGCCGAAGTAGTACCGGTGACCGGGCGGAACGCCGACGGCGCGGGCCTCGTCGGCGGTGGCCGCGGAGTGCGTCATCTGGAGCGGGTCCAACACGTGACGGCGCAGGTAACCGCCGAAGGTGTCGCCGGTGACGTGCT
Source organism: Micromonospora sp. NPDC047756 (assembly GCF_055587245.1). NCBI lineage: Bacteria > Bacillati > Actinomycetota > Actinomycetes > Micromonosporales > Micromonosporaceae > Micromonospora > Micromonospora sp. NPDC047756. The sequence goes on along the minus strand of NZ_JBVJGQ010000006.1, from coordinate 432,438 downwards.
CGACGAGCGCGCCGAGGATCATGTAGTTGGCGTCGCTGTACCGATGCGTCTGTCCGACGGCGGTGGTGGGCCGCACGCCGGCCAGGTCCCGTACGGATCGGGCCAGCGCGCCGGGGCGGTTGTCGTAGCGGTCGGTCAGGTCGGTGCTCCACACCTGCGGCAGGCCGCTGGTGTGGGTCAACAGGTGCCGGACGGTGACCGTCCGGGCGGTGACCGCGTCGCCCAGACGCAGCCACGGCAGGTACGTGGAGGCGGTGCTGTCGAGGTCGATCCGGCCGGCCTCGACCAGTTGCGCCACCGCCAGCGCGGTGAACGACTTGCTGGTGGACCCGAGCAGGAACGGGGTCTGCGTGGTGATCGGTCGGCCGTCACCGTCGACACCCCACGCGCCTCGCTGCACGACCTCGTCGCCGCGAATGACCGCGTACGCCAGCCCGGGTGCCTTGATCTGCTCGAGGTACGCGCGCAGGTAGCGTTCGCCGGCGGCGAGGTCGTCGACAGCCGCGGGGCTGGCCACGACCGGGGCGGCCAGCCCCGCGGCTGTCACCATCAGGCAGCCCACCACGGCGACGAGCCGTCGGGCCCGCGTCAGCGCGTCATTCCAGGTGCTCATGTGGCGCGTCCTCCCCGTCGGTGGGCCGTCAGCCGATTTGACTGAGCAGCTTCTCGAGCGCGGCCAGGCGCTGCCGAACCTCGCCGAGCTCGTCCCGCACGCCCTTGATCTCGTCGGCTGTGGCCTGGGCGCCGGTGGCGCTGCGCTCGGCCAGCACCCGGTAGCCCTCTTCTCGAGCCGCCGCGTACCGGGCGCGGTAGATGCCCGTCCCGATGAGACCGGCGACCACGATCATCGCGGTCACGATCACCGCCAGGGCGATGGTGGAGGTCTGGGCGATGTCCAACGCCATCTGATGGGTCATTGCTCACTTCTCCTGTTCTGCGGCCGGCCCCGAGCCGGTCAGGTTCTGTGCGGCCAGTGCGATCGCGTCCAGGTCGAGGGACACCGTGAACGGCACCGCCTGGACGTACTTCACCGAGCTGCCGTCCGGTGCGGTCACCAGCTCACCGGTCACCAGGCCGGCCGCTTCCAATTTCTGCAGGTGCATGTAGAGCAGCGGCCGGTTCATCTGTAGCTGCCGGGCCAACTCGCTGACGTAGGTCCGCTGCCGGGCCACGGCGGCCAGGATCCGCAGCCGGTGCGGGCTGGCCAGTGCGGCCAGCAACGACACGAGTTCGTCACCGGTCGGCGAGGTGCCGCTCATCCTGGTTTCCCTTCTCAATGAGGGTGTCAGATTCCTCTAACGCCCCCTGTCAGGTGAGTCTGACAGGGGAGGGTGGGAGGTGTCAACGAAGCGCCGCAGCGCTTGTCACCGAGCCCAGGGCGGTAGCCAGACCTCGACGTCGGGGAACTGCGCCCACCGGGAGGCGAGGTAGTCGCGCAGTGCCCGCAGCGCGGGATGCGGGTTGTCGTCGCGCCAGATGAGCGACAGGGGGTAGACGGGGGCCGGGCCACGCACCGGTACGCGTCGCAGGTCGTAGCTGTCCGGCCACAGGTACCGGGTGCGCTCGCCCGCGAGGGTCGCCAGCTCCGCCGAGTCGGCGATCTCGGCCAGCAGCGCCTCGTTGCCGAAGACCGGCCCGACCAGGTCGATGGTGAGACCGAACGCGGCGGCCAGTTCGTCGTAGTAGTCGGCCCATTCGGTGCCGGGGGCCATGCCGGGCATCCAGATGCGGTGCTCGGCGAGGCGCGCGGGCGTCACGGTACGGGCGTTGGCGAGCGCATGGCGGGGGCCGACGAGCAGTTCGTGGTGCTCGTCGATCACGCGAGTGGTCCTGATCGCGGCGGGCAGGTGACGCGCGGCGACGGTGACGGCGTGGAAGGTGGCGTCGACAGTCCCCGCCTCGACGGCGGCCATCGCGGCGTGGACGTCGGCGTCGAGGGTGACGACGTCGAGCTCGATGCGGGGATGCGCGCGGTGGAAGTCCTGCAACAGCACCGCTGGAGCGATCCGTCGGCTGTGCACGTCGACGCGCAGTGCCCGTCGGCCCGGGCGTACGGAGGCGTCGGCACGCGCCTCGGCCCGGAGCAGTTCACGGGCGTGCGGCAGGAAGGTCTGGCCGTCGACGGTGAGGTGGGTGCCGCGCGCGGTGCGGGTGAACAGGCGTACCCCGAGGTCTTTCTCCAGTGCGGCGATGCGCTTGGAGACGGCCTGCTGGGTGATCGACAGCGCGGCGGCGGCGTCCTGGAACTGGCCGGCGTCGACGGCGGCGACGAAGGTGCGGACGGCGTCGAGATTCACCCGGCAAACCCTACGGGCACAACGTCTGGTTGTGGCTCGCCGTCTATCGCGTTGTTTGATCCCTCGTCACTGAGCTTGCTGTGATCACGGCGGTCAACGGCGAGTTGTCGGGAGTGGGAGGTGTGGGTTTGTCCACGAGACGATCCCTGGGACGGCGGTTCGGCTGGTTGTGGGCGTCGTACGCGGTCAGCGCCTACGGCTCGGGGCTGGGTTTCGGGGCGTTGCCGTTGATCGCCGTGCTGGTGTTGGAGGCCAGCCCCGCCCAGGTGTCCGTGCTGGCCGCGCTGGGGCCGGCCGTGGGGGCGCTGGTCGCGTTGCCGCTCGGGCCGTGGGTGGAGTTCCACCGCAAACGGCGGGTGATGATCGCGATGGACCTGGCCCGGTTCGCGGTCCTGCTGACGGTCCCCGTCGCGTACGCGCTGGGCCGGCTCAGTTTCGGGCAACTGCTGGTCGTCTCGGCCGTGCTCGCCACCGCCAAGATCGCCTTCAACGCGGCCAGCGGCGCCTTCCTCAAGGCTCTCGTGCGGCCGGACGACCTGCTGGTGGCGAACGCGCGGTTCGAGTCGACGACCTGGAGCTCGATCGCGCTCGGGCCGCCGCTGGGCGGCGCCGCGGTGGGACTCCTCGGGCCGGTCGTCACCGTCGTGGCCGACGCGCTCAGCTACCTGCTCTCCGCAATGGGCCTCAGCGTGATTCGCGGCCACGAGGACCCTCCCCGGCGCGCCGGCGCGGGTCGGATCCGGGCCGGTGAGCTGCTCGACGGCTGGCGGCACCTGCTGGCCCATCCCGGCCTGCGGGCGCTCTACCTCAACCAGTTGCTCGTCGCCGGGCTGATCATGGCCACCGAGCCGTTGTTGGCCGTGCTCCTGCTCGGCGAGCTGGGCTTTGCGCCGTGGCAGTACGGCCTCGCCTTCGCCGTGCCCTGCGTCGGCGGGCTCATCGGGTCACGCCTGGCCCGTCGGGTGGTGGCACGCCACGGCCAACACCGGATCATCCGCGTCGTGGGCGCGGTGCGCGCGATCTGGCTGATCGGCCTCGCCTTCGTCCAGCCCGGCGTGACTGGTCTCGCCACGGTGATCGCCGTCGAGTTCGCGATCATCATCAGCATGAGCCTCTACAACCCGGTGCTCGCCACCTACCGCCTGGAACAGACGCCGAAGGATCGCATCGTCCGCACTCTGTCTGCCTGGTCGATCGGCAGCAGCGCCGCCATCGCCGTCCTCAGCACGCTCGGTGGGCTGCTCGCGCAGGCCACCAGCCCGCGCACGGCGATCACGGTCGCCGGGCTGGTGATCTTCCTGAGTCCGCTGCTGCTGCCCCGGCGCTCCGACGCCGATCGGCCGGCACCGGAGCGCCCCGCACGGGTCTCCACGATCGCGTGATGGTTCAGCCGGCGTTCCTGGCGCGCGAGTGGCAGGCCGGGACCCGCACGTCGCCGTCGTGATCGTTCACCACGGCGACGTGCGGGTCGGGCAGACACCTCAGGCCTGGCGGCCGAGCCACTCCCGGTAGGCGGTGGGCGCGATGACGGCGTCGTCGCCGGCGATGAGAACGTCACCGGACATGGCGGCGAACATGCCGCTGGTGTCGTCGGTGGTGACCGTGCGCTCATCACCGCGGGCGGCGAGGGTGACGCGCCCCAGCTCGTCGAGGGCGAAGACGTCCGGGCCGGCGACGTTGCGGATGCCCTTGAGTGGCGCGCCCATGCTGACCTCGGCGACGGCCTGCGCCACGTCGGCGGCGGCCATCGGCTGCACCGGCGTGCTGGGCAGGCGGACGGTGGTGTCGTCGGCAGTCCAGGACATGATCGACTCGACGAACTCGAAGAACTGGGTGGCGCGGACGATCGAGTACGGGATCGGACCGGCGGTGAGGATCTCCTCCTGGAGGGTCTTGGCGCGGTAGTAGTCCAGGTCGGGCACCTGGTCGACGCCGACGATGGAGAGGATCACCGCGTGGCCGACGCCCGCGCGAGCGGCGGCGGCCAGCAGGTTGTCCATGGTCGTCTGGAAGAAGGCGGGCGAGGCCTCGTCGAAGGTCGGCGAGTTCGTGAGGTTGACGACGACCTCGGCGCCGGCGAGCCCGTCGGACAGTCCCTGCCCGGTGAGCAGGTCCACCCCGGTGGACGGCGAGAGCGGCACCGCCTCGTGCCCCGCAGCCTGCAGGATCTTGACGACCTGCGACCCGATGAGGCCGGTCCCGCCCAGTACGGCGATCTTCATGCCCATGCACCTTCCCGTCACGTGTGGTCCGACCGCTGAAGCCCAGCCGATACTCGGACCTTCCTTGTCCGAGAAACTATACTCGGACACAACGAGTCTGAGTAACGGGGTGACTAGGGTGACGTCATGAAGATGTCCGGCGGGGTCGAGTGGGCGCTGCACTGCTGCGTGGTGCTCACCGCCAGCCACACGCCCGTCTCGGCGGCCAAGCTGGCGGAACTGCACGACGTCTCCAGCAGCTACCTCGCCAAGCAGCTCCAGGCCCTCGCTCGCGCCGGCCTGATCCACTCCGTGCAGGGCAAGTCGGGCGGCTACGTGCTGACCCGCGCGCCGGAAAGCATCACCCTGCTCGACGTGGTCCGGGCCGTCGACGGTCCCGGCCCGAGCTTCGTCTGCACGGAGATCCGCCAGCGCGGCCCCTTCGCGACCCCGGCCGACGCCTGCACCACGCCGTGCCCGGTGTCCCGCGCCATGTGGGCGGCCGAGGACGCGTGGCACCAGGCGCTCGCCGCGGTCACCATCGCCGATCTCGCCCGGGACGTCGACGCCACCTCCGGCCCCGAGGCGCTGGTCGGCATCCAGGCCTGGCTGACCGGCGGAGCCTGACCCGGCCCGGCAGAGCCGGGCGAACACGGTCAGCCGGCGTGGCGTACCTCGGTGTCCCAGATCTGCGTCCACGGACGCCGCAGCCCCCGGCACACGTGGATCGGTCCGCCGTTCTCGTCGTTCTCCACCTCGACCCGCTGGTCCACCCGCCCGGCCAGGGTGCACTGCTCGAACCAGGTGTTGAGCTGGTCGGGGCGCTCCCAGCCGACGGCGATGACCACGTCCGCGTCGGCGGGCGGGCGGCCGAAGTCGACCATGCTGTTGTGCCCGGAATATGCCCGCGGCAGACCACGGGCCGGCCCGTAGCGCGCCACCGCGCCGGCCTCACCGTAGTTGCCGGTGAGGACGACCGCCCGCGAACGCTCCGACGGGGACAAACCACGATGGACAGCCGCGAGAGAGTCGGCGAACTCCGGCCAGCCGATCGTCTCTCCGGCGTCGTAGTTGACGTCGACCACGAAGGCGGGCAACCGATCGGCCGGCAGCACCGGCAGCAGCAGCACGACATTGGGCAGCAGGAACGGCACCACACCCAGCACGAGCACCCCCCGACGCCACCACAGTGACCCGCGTGCGGCCCACGCCACGGTGACGACCGCACCAGCGGCGGTGAGGACCAGCAACAGCGGCGCGTCGTAGTAACCCTTGCCGCCGCCGATCAGCACGATGCCGACCACCACCAACCACGCCCAGCCCACCGCCCGGTAGGCCCGCCACACCGGACGGCGAAGCAGCGCGACGAGACCGGCGATCCAGATCGGCACGGCGTACGGGCTGATGATGACGAACTGGAGCGTCAACGCGTTGAGCCGGCCACTGTAGGAGCTGTCGCCGTCGGAGATGGACCCGGCGACGCCGAGCTGCGGAAAACCGTTGGTCGCCTGCCAGATCAGGTTCGGCGCGGCCAGCAGCACGGCGATCCCGGCCCCGGCGAGAACCCACCGGTCGCGCAGCAGCCGGCGTGGCCCGGCGATGAGCACCCCGGCGACCAGGCCCACGGCCAGCAGCGCCGGCAGCAGCTTGCTGAGCATGCCCACACCGATCGCCAGCCCGATGCCCAGCGCCCAGCGGCTGTCACCGGTGCGCAGCAACCGCACCGCACACCACGCCGCGACCAGCCAGACCAGCAGGTCGACGGTGGTGGTGCTGAGCAGGTGACCACTGGCGAGCACGATGCCGGAGAGCGCGGCGAGGACCGCCGCGAAGAGCTGCCCGCCCCGGCCGGCGCCCAACTCCCGGGCGATGGCGGCGACCAGCAACACCGCGCCGCCGGCCAGCACCGCCGACGGGGTACGCAGCACCACCAGGTTGCCCGGGGCGATCGTGTCGAGCAGCCGGGCCAGCACCGGGACCAGGGGCCCCTGATCGACGTAGCCCCAGTCGAGGTGTCGACCGGCGAGCAGAAAGTACAGCTCGTCGCGGTGGTAGCCGTAACGGCCGGCAAGCAGCAGGAGCGTCACTGAGGTCGCGGCGGCCACCAGCCACGGGCCGCGGGTGCGGACGCCAGGCTCCGGCGGCTGCCCCGACGGCGGCGACTGGGTCGGCCGCTGAGGTCGGTCGATCTCGATCGCGGGCTCGCTCACCCGCTCATGATGACTGGCGGCGTCGCCGCGTGGGTGCCCCGACCGGCGTTCGGCACCGTACCGAATGCGGGTGGCCGAGGCGGGTGCGAAGATCAGCTTTGTCACTCGGACCGAAAGGACGATATGCGCTATCGCACTCTGGGCAACACCGGCACCGTGGTGTCCACCCTGTGTCTGGGCACGATGACCTTCGGCGCGGAGACCGACGAGGCCGGCAGCTTCGCCCAACTGGACCGGTTCGTCGAGGCCGGCGGCACCTTCATCGACACCGCTGACGTCTACTCCACCGGCGTCTCCGAGGACATCATCGGGCGGTGGCTGCGCAGCCGACCCGACGTGCGTGACCGCCTGGTGATCGCCACCAAGGGGCGCTTCCCGATGGGGTCCGGGGCGAACGACGCCGGCCTGTCCCGGGTGCACCTCACCCGCGCCCTGGACGCCAGCCTGCGCCGTCTCGGCGTCGAGGCCGTCGACCTGTACCAGGCGCACGCCTGGGATCCGCTGACCCCGCTGCCGGAGACGCTGCGGTTCTTCGACGACGCGGTCCGCGCCGGCAAGATCCGCTACGCGGGAGTCAGCAACTTCACCGGTTGGCAGTTGCAGAAGGCCGCACTGCTCACCCAGCACCTCAACCTCACCCCGATCGTGACCCTGCAACCGCAGTACAACCTGCTGGCCCGGGACATCGAGTTCGAGCTGGTGCCGGTCTGCGAGAACGAGGGCGTCGGCATCCTGCCGTGGTCACCGCTGGGCGGCGGGTGGCTGACCGGCAAGTACCAGCGCGACACCACGCCCACCGGCGCGACCCGACTCGGCGAGAACCCGCAGCGCGGTGTCGAGGCGTACGCGGGTCGCAACGCCGAGGAGCGCACCTGGCGGGTGCTCGACGCGGTCCGCCAGGTCGCCGATGACCGGGGGGTGTCCATGTCGGCGGTCTCGCTGGCCTGGCTCGCGGCCCGACCGGCGGTCACCTCGGTGATCCTCGGGGCGCGGACCACCGACCAGCTCGACGACAACCTGACCGCAGGCGACCTGGTCCTCGACGCCGAGCAGATGCGGCTGTTGGACGAGGCGAGCGCCCCGCTGGTGGGCGACTACCCGTACGGCGCGGCCGGGGTGCGTCAGCGCGGCCGTGACCTGCCGGCCGGATCATGACGTCGTTTCCCGATCCCACCGACCCGGCCGGCAACCGCACCGAGGTCTTCCTGCGCTACCTGGACTACTTCCGCGAGTCCACGGTGGCCAAGGTGTCGGCGCTGGCCGAGCCGGAGCTGCGGCGCAGCAGGCTGCCGTCCGGATGGACGCCACTGGAGCTGCTCACCCACCTGCGCCACGTCGAGCGACGCTGGATCGAGTGGGGCTTCGAGGGCCGGGACGTCGCCGATCCGTGGGGCGACCGTCGTGACGACCGGTGGTATGTCGCCCCCGACGAGACCCGCGCGGACCTGGTGGCGGCGCTGCGGGCGCAGGGCGCGCACACCACGGCCGTGGTGACGGCACACGACCTGGCCGAGATCGGTGCGCCGGGCCCGCGGTGGAGAGACGCGGACCCGGCGTCGCTGGAGCGGGTGCTGTTCCACCTGGTGCAGGAGTACGCCCGCCACCTGGGCCACCTCGATGTGGTCGCCGAACTGGCCGGCGGACCGACCGGGGAGTGAGATTCGATAATGGGCTGATGCCGCTGCTCGTCGCACCAGCCCTGCCCGCCGGGAGCCTCGCCGCCCAGGAGCAACCCCACCTTCCGGTCCGTCCCGGGCTGGCCCTGCGGCCGTGGCGCGACGACGACGCCCCGGTCGTCCGGGCGGCCTTCGACTGTCCGCAGATCCAGCGGTGGCACGTCCGCCGCATCGACGGCGACGACGAGGCGCGGGTGTGGACGGCGCAGTGGGCCGGCCGTTGGCGTGACGAGACGGCCGCCAGCTGGGCGATCGTCGACGCCGACGACCGGCCGCTGGGTCAGGTGGGGTTGCGGGGCGTGCTGCTGGCCGAGGCGGCGGCGCACCTGTCGTACTGGTTGGTGCCCGCCGCGCGTGGTCGGGGTATCGCCACCGAGGCGTTGAGGGCACTGACCCGGTGGAGTTTCACCCGGGCCGGTCTGCACCGGCTGGCCCTGGAGCACTCGACGGCCAACACGGCGTCGTGCCGGGTGGCCGCGCGGGCCGACTTTCCGATGGAGGGCGTGCTCCGGGGGTCGGGTCGCCACGCCGACGGCTGGCACGACATGCACCTGCACGCACGGCTGCGCACCGACGGCCCGGTCTGATCACTGCTTCACTCGATGCGCGGCGCGGATGGTGTCGGCGTCGCGCCATTGGCGTCAGCGCCTCGCATCGCTCTCGGCAGTCGCAGCGCGACGACGCCGGTGGCCACCAGCCCGCCGACGCCCGCGACCAACAGTGTCACCGGGGCGGATGTGGCGTCCAGCAGGACACCACCGGCGAGGTAGGACGTCGCGGCGGCGACCCCGATCGCACCGTACAGATTGCCGAAGACCCTGCCGAGCATGCCCGCTGGCACCGTACGTTGCAGCAGGGTGCTGGACGCGACGTCCATGGCCGCCAACCCGAAGCCACGGAGTGCCTGCAGGGCGATCGCGGCGGCGACGGCCCAGGCGAGCCCGGTCAGCAGGTTGCCGACACTGCTGACGGCGAAACCCGCGATCAGCAGCAGCGGCATCGACGCCCTGGTGCCCCACCTGGACAGCATGGCGTAACCGGCCACCAGCCCGACACCGACGGCGCCCAGCAGAAGCCCGACCGCTGATTCGCCGACGTGGAAGGTGTCCTTGGCCAGCAGCACCAGGGCCACGTCGTCGACCCCGTTGAAGGCGACCACCGCGGTGAAGCCCAGGAAGATCACCCGCCCCGTCGGAACACTCAACAGATAGCCGAGGCCCGCTCTGGCCTGTCGCAGCAGGGACGGCTGGCGCTCGTCGCCGGTCGTCGGCGGGAGGGAGGGGAGCGTCGCGAGCAGCACGGCCGAGACCAGGAACGACACGGCGTCGACGAGCAGCACGCCACGCAGTCCGACCAGGGGGAACAGAGCCGCGGCGAGCAGGGGGCCGACCGCCTCCGCCGCGTTGGAGCCGAACCCGAGGGTGGAGTTGGCGGTCTCCAGGTCACGGTCCTCGACCAGGGCGGGCATCGCCGCCCGCGACGCCGGCTGAAAGAGCTGCGACGCGGTGGCGCGAATCGCGACGAGGGCCAACAACATCGGCAGCGAGGGCATTGTCAGCACGATGACCAGCAGGACCGCAGCTTGGACCAGCTCGCAGGCGACCATCAGTCGTCGGAGATTGAGCCGATCAGCGAGGGCGCCGGTGAAGGGACCGAGCAGGGATGGCGCGAAATCTCCGACCAGGAGCAGAAGCGCGACCGCCAGCCCTCGTCCCGTCGTCTCGGCGACGTGGAAGATCAGCGCGACAAGGCTGAGTGAATCGCCCGCGTACGAGACGAGCCGTGCCGAGAAGAGCGTTCGGAACGGTCTGTTGCGGCGAAGCAGCTGGGTGGGACGCAATGGTGCGGCGTCGGCCGTGGCGGACGCCGCACCGGACATGTCGAAGATCCCCTGTCGCCGAGGGTCGCGGTGAGACGTCGTGCCACTGATAGGTGAAGGTAGCCATCGAAGCGTCGGTGAGCACCGTATTTACCGTTGTCGGGAGCTGATGTCAGGAACTGACCGGGACGGTGGTGGTGGCGCCGTTGGCGTCGGTGACCCGTACCTCGGTCGCTGTCGCGGGCAGCAGTGCCGCGTCGCGGCCGGCGTCCTGCCACTGGCCGTCGCCGACCCGGAAGCTCAGCGCTGACCCCTCGGAGGCGACGACAACGCCCTGCTCGTCGGGCAGTCGTAGCCGCACAGGCAGGGGTGCCGACCAGTCCGCAGTGGTGCTGGCCACCGCCTCGAACGGAAGGTATTTGCGGGCGAGCAGCGCGATGACGCGCGACGGGTCGTCGTCGTACTGGACGGTTTCCACGAGCAGCCGCCGGCCGTCGGGGGTCGCCCCGTAGACCCACAGGAGGGGAGAGCCGTTGTGCGTGTGTGCTCCGACCGGGTCGAGGTAATCGGCGAGGGCTTCGGTCGGCGCGTTCACCTCTGCGGCAGCCGGGTCGGTGCCCCAGACCTGCTCCGCGCCGGGCAACGTGTGGCGCAGAAGCGGTGGTGCGGGTCGATCCTTGTGGTCGGGGAAATAGATCTCGCTCGTGCCGTCGATGGGAATCATGTTCTGCCGTTCAACGGGAGTCCGGGAGAGCGCGACGGTGAGCTTCGTGCGCTGCGGCGGCACCGACAACACCGCCGCACCGTCTCGGAACACCACCGGCTCGAAGGTCCGCTCGACCTTGCCATCGGGCATGGACCGCAGGTGCGCGGAGAACTGCACCGGTTGCCCGAAGTCCAGCACCAGGAGCACGTCGCGCTGCGATCCGAGCAGTGCCGCCTGCTCGAGGCCGTCCGTTTCGCCGTCGGTGGCCTGCGTCAGGGTGCGCACGCGGGGGCCGCCGGCGGTGGGCTCGACGAAACCCACCGTCGTGCCGTGCGCGGTGGGGTGGGCCACGTAGGCGGCCGGGCCAGCAGGCGTGGCTCCCGCCCACACGACGTGCGGCTCGCCGCGGGTCCGATCCCCGACCTCCTTGATCCGGCGCTGCCACACCTGGCGGACCTGTCGCAGGTATCCCTCGTCGGCGGCCAGATCACCGCGAGTCGGCTGGTCGAGCAGCGGTGAAGCCGCACGGGTGTCCCCGGCGTCGCCGGGCAGGTCGAGAACGCCGGCCGTGGGCACGGCCACCACTGCCGCGCAGAGCGCCGCCACCACCACCGCTCGCCGGCGCACCACCCGCCGCCGACCACCCCGACGCACCTCAGCGAGCAGGCCCGGCGGGCTGACCAGGTCATCCGTAGCGCGATGCAGGATGCCGCGCACGTCACTGTCGTTCATGGTCATCGCGAGCTCCCGGTTCCAGTGATGGGTGTGACGAGGTTCGACCCGGTCAGTTCCTCGCGCAGCCGAGCCAACCCACGGGAGGCGTGACTCTTCACCGCGCCCTCTGAACAGCCCATCGCCGCCGCAACGTCGACGATCGGCAGGTCTTCCAGGTAGCGGAGCACGACAGCGGCCCGCTGCCGAGCCGGCAACGACCGCAGCGCCCCGACGACCAGCTCCCGAACCGCCACCGCGTCGGCGTGGTCCCGGGCCACCCCGTCATGCTCTCCCAGCGACTGCTCCGGACGACGGGCCCGCCACCGCCACCGGTTGATCGACCGGTTGACCAGGGCCCGTCGCGCGTACGCCTCCGGGCTGCCCTGCACCCGACGCCAGCGCACATACACCTGCTCCAGCACCTCCTGAAGCAGGTCCTCCGCGGCGTGCCGGTCCCCGGTCAGCAGGAAGGCAACCCGCAACAGCACCGCCGACCGTGAGCGAACGAAGTCGTCGAACTCCGCCCCACGCGAATCCCTCATCCGACCTCCCGGCCTCGTCAACCAGCAAGACACCAGGTGCGCTCGCGAGGTTTACCGGTCCCGGCAACTGTGCCCGGTGCATCCGTCCCGCCGGGGCCCGTCGTTCACCGTGCTTCGGCCCAGCCGACGAAACGCGGGGTCAGATCGGGCAGTGCGGCGTCCGGGTTGAGCCTGGTGAGATCGGCGGCGGCTTCCTCCTGGATGTTCGCCAGGTGAACCAACAGACCCGGCCGGTCCTCCCGATACTCACCGAGCAGGCGCAGCTTCGCGGCCGAACACGGCCACAGGATGCCGCAGACCGGGCAGCGCCAGGACGGCCGCAGCGGGGAGTGCTTCGGTCGCTCGGGCATCAGCCGACCCCCACTGCTGCGCGGTGCCGAGCCGGTGTGGACAGAGCGGCCTGGACCTGTAAGCCGTGGCGCATCACGAACAACTCGCGCCGGGCGACCGCTTCGCCCTTCCTGCTCAGCTCGTACGCGTCGAGCCAGAGCCAACCCTCGTAGGTGTGCCGGTCGGGCAGTTCGCGGATGACTCGCACGACGATCGGCTTGATGAATTGGACGCTCGCGGCGGTGGTCAACAGGACCACGTCACCGGCTCCGAGAGTGTCCCGTACCCCGTTCTGCACAGCTTCCTCCTTGTTACGGCGCGCTCTACACCGCACTTTGCCGGTGGTTGCTGGACAAACACACAGCGTTACGTAACCTCTTCAGCGCAGCGGATTTGTTCCAGGGGAGGGATGCCATGAACCATGCCTTTGTCGCGGCGCTGGCTGCGGCGGGTCACACCGCCGAGAGCCTCGCGGGCCAGCTCGGCGTGCACCCGAAGACCGTCGCCAGGTGGGCGAACCCGGGCCACATCCCTCAGAGCCGCCACCGTGCGACGGTCGCGGGCCTGCTGGCGAAGGACGCCGACGCGCTGTGGCCGGACGTGGTCCGTCGTCGTGAGCCGGTGTGGTTCCGGCCGTGGGTCGACCTCGAACGTGAGGCCGTGACGCTGCGGTCGTTTCAGCTCGCTTGGGTTCCCGGACTGCTGCAGACCGAGGCGTACGCGCGGGCGACCCTGGCCGGTGGGGTGCTGTCGCCGGAGGCGGTCGCCGAGTTTGCCGACGCACGCATCGCCCGGCAGGCGATTCTCGGCCACAGCGGCGGGCCACTGCTGATCGCCGTACTCGACGAGGGGGTGCTGATGCGGCGCGTCGGTGACGACCGGACGTTGATGGCGGCGCAGCTCGCACGCCTGGTGGGCTACACCGAGACCGGCACCATCCAGCTGCACATCGTTCCGTCGGACGCGCCCAGTTACCCCGGCCTCGACGGACCGTTCACCATTGCCGACATGCCGGACGGGTCACGGGTCGCGCACGTCGACAGTGCGGCGCAGGCGCAGATCCTCGATCAAACGTCGGATCTTGTTAGCCTGGAACGACGGTGGGAGCGCATTCGCGGCGAGGCACTGCCCCGAGGGCGTTCGTTGGACCTTCTCAGAGAAGCGGCGGCCTCATGGACATGACCGGTGCGCGGTGGCGGAAAAGCACGAGGAGCGGCGGCAACGGCGGTGACTGCGTCGAGGTCGCCGACAATCTTCCGGGCGTGGTCCTGGTCCGCGACACGAAGGACCGCGACGGCGGCACACTGATCTTCAGCGCGCAGTCGTGGCGTGGCTTCCTGACGATGGCCCGCGACGCCGCCTGACCGACCACATCGAACAAAAGGCTCCCGGTCAGCGCTGGGAGCCTTTGTCGTGGGTAGGCCCGGTCGTCGGTCACCGCGCGTCGACGATCAACGGTCAACGGACGGCGACGGCGGGTTGCGGTTGCGGAGTGGTCGGCCAGGTGAGTCGCCGTACGCCGGGAACGAGGACGGTTCCTCAGCACCCTGCTGCGTCGGGTGCTGCTCGTCGCCGAGGAGCCACCGAGCACGCCGCAGGCCGACTGGGCGGGGCCGAAAATCGCGTGGCGGCGCGCGTACCGTTGATGCGAGGGTGACCGGCGTGACTGCGCATGTGCTGGCCGGGGCCCTGGCCGACGACGGACGGCGACGGATCTTCGCGGCGATCGTGTTGGGTGCGACCAGCGCGACCGAGGTCGCCGCACGGACCGGCCTGCCGGCGCGGGTGGTGCTCACCGGGGTCCGCCGGCTCACCGACGCGGGTCTGGTCGCCGGCGCGGACGGCGCGCTCGCGGCGGACGAGGCGTCGCTGCGGGCCGCCGCGCGTGACAGCCGCCCGGCCGACGACGCCGGGCACGGCGTCGACCCGGTGCTGCGGACCTTCCTGCGGGCGGGCGTCCTGGTGAGCCTGCCGGCGCAGCGCGGCCGGCGTCGGGTCCTGCTCGCGCACATCGCCGAGCAGTCGTTCGAGCCGGGCACCCGCTATCCGGAGCGGGCCGTCGACGACGCGCTCAAGCCGTGGTGCGCCGCGGGCGGGTCGGATCACGCGACGCTACGCCGGTATCTGATCGACGAGCAGTTGCTCACCCGCGAGCACGGCATCTACCAGCGGCTCTGAACCTCGACAATGGTGAGGAGTCGACGCGTCGAGGTTGCTACCATCGCCGTCATGGCACGAGGTATCTGGTCGCAGAAGGTGCGCTCCGCCCGCTGACGGCGGCGCCCTTCGTTCTGCTGAATTCGCGCTCGCCGTCCCGGTTCCCGCCGGGCGGCCGTCAGTCGCTGCCCGGCTCCATCGCGAGCTGCGGAGCACCCGTTGAACCTCACACCGAGCCCCGAAACCATGTCCCGGCCCGTCGAGGCCGGCAGCGCGCACGTCCGCGCCACCGACGTCACAGTGACCCGCGGGTCCCGTCGCGTCCTGACCGACGTCTCGGTCACCGTCTCCGCCCGTTCGAAGGTGGCGGTCGTCGGCGAGAACGGTCGCGGCAAGACGACGCTGCTGCACGTCCTCGCCGGGCTGATCACGCCGGACAGCGGCACCGTGCGGCGGGCCGGCACGATCGGACTGGCCCGCCAGGAGCTACCCGCCCGCGACGGCGAGACGGTCGGCGCCCTCACGTCCGAGGCCCTCGCCGCGTCGCTCACCGCCCTCGCCGCGCTGGACGAGGCGACTCTCGCCCTGACCGCCGGCGCCCCGAGCGCCGAGGACCGCTATGCCGCCGCGCTCGACGCGGCCACCCGCCTCGACGCGTGGGATGCCGAGCGTCGCGTCGACGTGGCACTGGAAGCCCTCGACGCCTGCACCGACCGCGATCGTCCCCTGGCGACGTTGTCGGTGGGGCAGCGCTACCGGGTGCGGCTGGCGTGCCTGCTCGGCGCCCGCCACGACGTGCTGCTGCTCGACGAGCCGACCAACCACCTCGACGCCGACGGCCTGGACTTCCTGACCCGCCGGCTCCGCGAGCACGACGGCGGTCTCGCCATCGTCAGCCACGACCGGGCGCTGCTGCGCGACGTCGCGGACCGGTTCCTCGACCTCGACCCCACCCCCGACGCGAAGGCGCGGCTGCACGCCGGCGGTTATGACGCCTGGCAGGAGGCCCGCCGTCGCGAGCGGGAGCACTGGGAGCAGGAGTACGAGCAACAGCAGACCGAGCATCGACGACTCCAGGACGCGGTGTCGAAGGCCCGCGACCGGCTCTCCACCGGCTGGCGGCCGGACAAGGGGACCGGCAAGCACCAGCGCCAGTCCCGCGCGCCGGGCGTCGTGCAGGCCCTGAACCGGCAGCAGGACGCGCTGCGGGTGCACCGGATCGACGTACCGAAACCACCGCCGACGCTGCGGTTGCCGGACCTCGGCGTACGGCAGGGCGCGCCGCAGGTGCGCGCGCACGGTGTCGCCGTCGAGGGGCGGCTCGCCGGCCGGTTCGACCTCACCATCGACGGCGGTGACCGGCTGCTCGTCACCGGGCCCAACGGCGCCGGGAAGTCCACCCTGCTCGCGGTGCTCGCCGGCGCGCTCGAACCCTGCACCGGGCACACGTGGACGGCGAGGGAGGCCCGGGTCGCACGACTCACCCAGGAGACCGCCGGCCAGGCCCCCGACCTCACCGCCGACGAGGTGTACGCCGGCCAGGTGCGACGACTGGTGTCCGCCGGGGTGCTGCCCGCCGCCGAGGCCGTGTCGCTCGGATCGCTCGGGCTGCTGCACTCCGCCGCGACGCGTACGCCCGTCGGGCGGATGTCGCAGGGGCAGCAGCGCCGCCTCGACCTGGCGCTGGTGCTGGCCGGGCGGCCCACCCTCATCCTGCTCGACGAGCCGACCAACCACCTGTCGTCGACGCTGGCCGACGAGCTGACCGCCGCGATCCGCGCGACCAGTGCCGCTGTCGTGGTCGCCACCCACGACCGGCAGCTGCTGCGGGACCTGGCCGACTGGCCGCTGCTGCGGGTCGGCGAGCCCACGACGCCGAGCACCCCGGCGACCGGATAAAGCCGTTGACCGGGCGGTGATGATCAACAGGTGACCGTCACCGCCCAGCCCACCTGGACGACAAGCACCAGCCGGCCCGACCACCTCGACGCGGTGCTGCTGCTGCGCGAGTACATGACCGAGATGGTGGTCCGCTACCACCGTCGCCCGGCCCGGCCCGGTGAGGTCGACGCCGCCCTGGCCGAGATGCCCAGCGACGACCTGACCGCGCCGAGCGGGCTGCTCCTGCTCGCCCGCCACGGCACCGACCTGGCCGGCTGCGCCGGGCTGCGTTGGCGACCGGGATGGGCCGAGCTGACCCGGGTGTTCATCCGCGGCGAGCATCGCGGCGCCGGTGGGGGCGCCGTGCTGCTCGCCGCCGTCGAGGAGCGGGCCCGCGCGGCCGGGGCGGACCGGATCCGGCTCGACACCCGGCACGACCTGGTCGAGGCCCGCGCTCTGTACGCCCGGCACGGCTACGTGGAGATCCCGGCGTACTCGCGGGGCCCCTACGCCGAGCACTGGTTCGAGAAGCGGTTGACGAACGCTCCCGAAGGCGCTAAATAAGAAGAGGAAGTTGAGTCACCACGGCTCAACTCATCACCTTCGGCCAGGAGATCCGAGGAGGCATGACCATGTTGATGCGTACCGACCCGTTCCGCGAGATCGACCGGCTCGCCGAGCAGTTCTTCGGTACGGCGGCCCGACCCGCGACGATGCACCTCGACGCCTACCGCGACGGCGACCACTTCTACGCGGCGTTCGACCTGCCCGGCGTCGACCCGGACAGCATCGACTGCACCGTCGAGCGCAACGTGCTCACCGTCCGCGCCGAGCGTCGCCGCGCCACCGGCGACGGCGTCGAGCTGGTCGCCGCCGAACGCCCGATGGGCACGTTCACCCGGCAACTGTTCCTCGGCGACACGCTCGACACCGACAAGCTGGAGGCCGGCTACGAGAACGGGGTGCTGACGCTACGCATCCCGGTTGCCGAGCGCGCCAAGCCCCGCCGGGTGACCATCCAGGCCAACGGCACCGCCCGCCGGGAGATCAACGCCTGACCCGACACGGTGACGGGTGGGATCGGCGCGCCTGCACGCCGATCCCACCCGAGGCTGAGAGCCTTTTTCACATGGTGTTCTCCGACGCTCCGGTGCTCGCCCGCCCGTCCGCGCCACCGGCGCTGCCGAGCGGGCCGGTCGAGGTCACCGAGGCGTGGCTGCGCAACCGGCGGCTGTCCGAGCACACCCGAGACGCCTACCGACGTGACGTCACCGGCTGGCTCACCTGGTGCGGCGGTCACGACCTCGACCCGCTGCGGGCCACGTTCCTGCACGTCAACGAATACGCCCGAGCCCTGGAGAGCAGCGTCGGCACCCGCAGTGGCCGCCCACTGACCCCGGCGACCGTCGCACGCCGGCTCTCGGCGCTGTCCAGTTGGTACGACTTCCTGGTCAAGCTGGGCGCCGTGCCGGCCAACCCGGTCTCCGGCGCCGACCGCCCCCGCGTCGACCGGGACCACTCCGCCACCGTAGGGCTCACCCCCGAGGAGGTGGACGCGCTGCTCAGTGCCGCCGACGCGGACACCGGCGCGACCGCCGTCCGCAACCGGGCGGCCCTCGCGCTCCTCGCCGACCTGGGCCTGCGGGTCGGGGAGCTGATCTCGCTGGACCTGACCGACCTCGGCACCGAACGCGGCCACCGCAGCGTGCGTTTCGTCGGAAAGGGCGGCAAACAACGCCGCCGCGCCCTCACTCCCGGCACCGGGCACGCCCTGGACGCCTACCTGGCCCAGCGGGCCGCCACCACCGGCGTGCCGGTGCCGCAGCTCACCGGCCCGCTGCTGGTCACCGCCAGCGGCGCCCGGCTGGACCGGCACTCGGTGTTCCGGATGGTCCGTCGGCTCGCCCGCGCCGCCGGCATCCCGGCCTGGGCGAAGCTGTCCCCACACTCGCTACGGCACGCCTTCGCCACCACGGCCCGCTCGGAGGGCGTGCCGTTGGAGGACGTGCAGGACGCCATGGGCCACGCCGACCCGCGTACCACCCGCCGCTACGACCGGGACCGGCACAACCTCGACCGCGACCCGGCGTACGCGGTGTGGGCCGCCCGGTCGCGTCGTCGCGGCTGACCCGGGGTCAGGGGGCGTCGAGGGGCCAGAAGGTCACGCGGGCCGTGCCGTCGCGGCAGATCAACCCGGCGCCGACCCGGCGACAGTCGGTCACACCCGCCGGGAGCACAGCGGACACCCGATGACCGTCGCGCCCCACCGTCGCGACCAGGGAACGCCTGCCGTCGGCGGCCATCCCCAGCACCACCAGGGGTTCCGTGGCGACCCGTGGGCCAGCGACCGTTCGCCAGCGGGCCCCGCCCGGCCACGTCCACACCCGCACCCCGCTGCCCGCGTCGATCGCCCAGCGTCCCTGCTCGTCCTGACCGCAGAGCAGACCCTGGCAGGGCCGCAGGATCAGCTCACCCGGCTGCACCGGCGACCACCAGCGCGGCACCAGCCCGGGTAGGTCGTAACCGGTCAGCGCCACCGCTCCGCCGCGCGGGTGGCGTAGCACCAGGTGCGCCCCGACGACCTGGGGATTGTCCGGGCCGTAGTCGGCCGGTGGAAGCTGTCCCCGCCCACGTTCGGTGCCGTCGTGGGCGTCGAGCAGCCGGACCAACCCGTCGTCCTGCACCAGCAGCACCCGCCCAGGCAGGCCGGGCAGCGCCCGCAGCACCGCGGTGGACGGCAGCGGGACCGACCACCGGGTCGCGCCGGTGGCCGGGTCGACGCCGTGCACCGTGCCCTCGACCCGCCGACCCGGTTCGGCGGCGCTGCGCACCTCGCTCACCGCGACCGCCGCGTCCCCAGCCGCGTACACCCGCTCGGGTCGCCGCCACAACGGCTCGCCGGTCCGCAACGACCGCCCGGTGGTCATCCGTGCCCCGAGCGCCTGGTCGCGCTCGACCAACAGCAACACATCACCGGCGACCTCGGCGGACCACCCTGCGGCGGGCGGCACGGAGACCCGCCAACGCGGCGGTCCGTTCGGCGCGGCCGAGTCGTACGCGCTCAGCGTCGGCGGGTTCGGCTCAGGGTCGACGACCAGCAGGAGCGGCCCCGCGCCGAGCACCGTCGCCCGGGCGGGCAGCGCCGGCCCGGGCGACGGCGTCAGGCGCGCGGCCGGGGCGGCACCGCCGAGCAGCAGCACACCGGCCGCCACCAGCACCGCCACCCGCCACCGGCGGGACACCTGCGGTGGTGGCCGGCGCTCGTCCAGGGGCGCGCCCCTGTCGTCACCCAGCTCGATCAGCACCGACATGGCGTTCACCCGTCCGCTCGCGCCGGCCGGTCAGCAGAGCAGGTCGAGGTGATGGTGGGCGTCCTCGGCGATCTCCTCGTGCCGCAGCCAGCGGCGCGCCCACAACCGGGCGGCCAACTCCGCCTGCTCGTCGCCCCACGCGGCGTGCTCGACGAGCAACGCCGCGGTCAGCGCGTACGCCAGGCGCAACGCCAGACCACGGGCGCCCGCGATCACCGCCGGCGCACCCGGTTCGACGGTCACCGCGGCGATGGTCTCCGCCACCTGCGCGGCGGCGGTGGCCAGGGTGTCGGCCAGCACCGGCGACAGCGGCCGCGCGAGGTCGACGGCGGCGGTCAGCCGGCTCAGCAGCGGCGCCCCGGCGTCCTCCCGGGTCAACGCGCGCAGCACGTCCAGGGCCAGCACGTTGGTGGTGCCCTCCCAGATCGGCAGCACCTGGGCGTCGCGCAGCAGGCGGGGCACGCCGGTGTCCTCCACGTAGCCGGCCCCGCCGAAGCTCTCCACGTACTCGCTGGCGGAGCTGACGGCGAGCCGACCGGTGGCGAGCTTCGCCAACGGTGCCACGATGCGCAGCTCGGCCGCGGCCTCCGGGTCGGCGCCGACCTCGACCCGCCCGAGCAGGGCGAAGGCGTGCCCGGCGAGAGCGAACGCGCCCGCCGCGTCGACCGCGAGGGTTCCCAGGGTGGCCCGGTGCAGGGGCGAGGACACCAGCGGGCCGCCGGCGACGTGCCGCGCCTCGGCGTACGCGCGGGCGTAGGCGAGACCCCGTCGCATCCCGCCCGCCGCCGCGGCGGCATTGTGCACCCGGGTCACCACGACCAGGGTCATCGCCCGGACCAGACCGGGTACCGCCGGGTCACCCAGCGGGAGGGCGTACGCGTCGCGCAGGCCGATCTCGGCGGTGGGTAGCGCCCGGGTGCCCAGCTTGTCCTTGAGCCGGTGCACTGTGACACCCGGTGCGGGAGCGCCGGGCGCCGCGCCGTCGGCCAGCGGTGAGTCGACCGCGTACCGGGGAACGAGGAACGGGGCGAGCACCCGGCTGCCCGGCCCGGCGCCCTCGGGCCGGGCCAGCGCCACCGCCATCGCCGCGTCGGCGGCGGAGCAGAACCACTTCTCCCCGGTCAGCCGCCACGAACCGTCCGCCGCGGGTCGGCCGAGGGTGCTGGAGCGGCCCAGATCGGAACCGCCCTGCGACTCGGTCATCCACTGCCCGCTGGTGATCGCCGTGGCCGGGTCCGTCGAGATCAGCCGGGGCAGCCACGCGTCGCGGACCGTAGCGTCGACGTCGGGCATGCTGAGCAGCGCCGCCGCCCCGTCGGCCATCGCCACCGGGCAGGAGAACGTCGCCGACTCCGGCCCGTACAGGTGCAGCAGGGCATGCTGCACGACCCGCGCGGCGGCCCCCCAGGTGCCCCGGGCGTCCGGCAGGTAGGGCAGCGCCACCACGGCGTGTCGGGCGGCGGCGGCGCGTTGCGCCTGCCAACCCGCGGAGGTGTCGATGCGGTCGATCCGGGCACCCCACGGGTCGTAGCGCACCAGCGTCGGCGGGTGCGCCTCCGCGTCGGCGTGCGCCGCGCGCAGCGGGCCGGTGACGTCGGCGGCCAGGTCCGCGAGACGGCCCTTCGCGGCGGCGTGCCCGCCCGGGCCGAGATGACGCTCCAGCCAGGACCGCAGCAGAGCATCCCCGGCGTACGGGTCGACGGGGGGTGGTACCGGCTGCACGAAGCGGCTCATCGATCGGCTCCTGGCACTGCTCGGGGGTGTGCGCCGACGGTAAACGATGCGAGGCCGCCGCGAACAGGGCACACCCGCCCATCGGGCGCACCCAGTTTCCGGCTTGTCGCCCGTCGGCGTGACCGTCTTCTCTACGGTCGGTAGTCGTGGGTGCGGGCCAGTCGTGGAGCCGACCGGCCCGGCGTCACCGCCCGATGCGCACCGGGTTGGCGTTCGCCGGGTTCGGCGTGGCGCTGTGCTGCGTGGGGGTGGCCGGGCTGGGCGCCTGGAACCTGCAGACCGTCCGGCAGGCCGCCGGCCCGATCCGGGAGACCGCCGACGGTTTCCTCAGCGAGGTGGCCCTCGGCGACAGCGACCGGGCGTACGAGCGGCTCTGCGCGGACGCGCGCAGCCGTTGGAGCGCGATCGGCTTCACCAGTTGGGTGCGGACACCACCGATGGTCACCGACTACGAGATCACCGACGTGTCGGTCGCGACCCGCAGCGGACGACCACACGGCACGGTGACCGTGAAGGTGACCCGCGACGGTGGGATGAGCGAAGAACGTCGCCTGCCGGTGGTCCGTGAGGACGGGAGCTGGCGGGTGTGCGGTGACCCCTTCTAGGCCCACGGTCGCCGCCCCGCTACGCCCACAGTTGCTGCGACCGCGCGAGGGGGTGCAGCCGACCACCTCGACGGAGCTCTTCTTCGACCTCGTCTTCATCTTCACCATCACCCAGCTGTCGCACTACCTGCTCGCGCACCTGGACTGGCGGGGCGCGGGGCGTACCGGTCTGTTGCTGGCGTTGGTGTGGCTCGTCTGGGTCTACACCACCTGGCTGACGAACTGGCTGCAACCGGACCAGGGGCCGGTGCGGACGATGCTGATCGGGGTGGGGCTGGGCAGCCTGCTGCTGTCGGCGACGATCCCGGAAGCATTCGGCTCGACCGGCCTGCTCTTCGCGCTGGTCTACGTCATCGTGCAGGTGGGCCGCACCCTGTTCGCGTTGTGGGCGGTGCAGGGCAGTCCCTGGCTGGTGGCCGGATTTCAGCAGTCGCTGCCGTGGATCACCGGCACGTCGGTGCTCGTGGTCGTCGGTGGCCTGGTCGGCGGCGCCGCCCGGGACGCGGTGTGGGCGGCGGTGATCGTGATCGAGGTGGTCGGTCTGTCGATCGGCTATCCGCTGCCGCGACGGGGACGCAGCCGACCCGAGCGGTGGATGGTGGAGGGCGGGCACCTGGCCGAACGGTGCGCGGCGTTCGTCCTGATCGCGTTGGGGGAGTCGATCCTGGTCACCGGCAGCACCCTCACCTCGCAGGTGAACCTGGTGACGTTCGGGGCGTTCCTGCTGGCGTTCGGTGGCTCGGTGGCGCTGTGGTGGGTGTACTTCGCCCGCTCGGCCCCGGCTGCCACACAGGTCATCGCCCAGGCCGGGGAGCGCACCGGCGCGTTGAGCCGGGTCGCGTTCAACTTCCTGCACCCGGTGATCGTCGCCGGTGTCGTCGTCGCGTCGGCGGCCGACGAGCGGTTGCTGCGGGAGCCCGGCGCGCCGGCCACCACCGTCGACGTGCTGCTCACCCTGGGTGGTCCGGCGCTGTTCCTGGCCGGGCACGCCGCCTACAAGGCGCTGCTGTGGCGGATCCTGCCGATCAGCCGGGTCGCGGCGGTGGTGGTCCTGCTGGCGCTGATGCCGACAGGTGTGGTGCTGGGGGCACCCGTCGCGGTGTGCGCCGCGGTGGCGTTGGCGGTGACGGTCGCCGTGATCCTGACCGACCGGTTGCGGGTGCGGGCCACCGCGTCCGGGTAGCGGTCCTGACCGTCCGGCGCACCGGTTTCCGCCACAACGGTGGTGGGACCTCAGTCGCGGGGGCCGAGGTCTCCGCTGCGGTAGTGCCGGCGGCAGAGCACCTGGTAGCGCACCTCGGCGGTGTCGACGGTGTCGCCGATGACGACCTGGGCGCCCTCACGGACGACCCGCCCGTCGACGACGCGCGCGTTGAGCAACCCTTCGCGGCCGCACCAACAGAGCACCTCGACCTGAATGCGGGCCACCTCGTCGGCCAGCTCGAACAGGCGTTGCGCGGCGGGGAACATCCGCGACCGGAAGTCGGTGGCCAGGCCGAACGCGAACACGTCGACGTCGTAGCTGTCGACCAGTTCGGCCATCTGCTCGACGTGCTCGACGGTGTAGAAGCACGCCTCGTCGCAGATCAGGTAGTCGACGCGTACCCCGTCGGCCCACCGGCCCCGCACCAGGGCCCGCAGGTCCAGGTCGTCGGTGACCTCGATGGCCTCGTGGGCCAGGCCGATGCGGGTGGTGACCTGCGGTCCCAACGACCGGTCGATGCGGGTGGTGACCAGCCCGCGCCGGCCCTGCCGGGCGTGGTTGTAGTTCATCTGCAACGCCATCGTGGACTTGCCGCAGTCCATCGGCCCCCAGAAGAACTTCAACGCCGCCGCGTGCACCGGCCGCCCGTCGAGCCCACGCGCCGCCGCGCACCCGGCCGGAGCGTGCGGCTGGCCGGAGAACGGGTGGGCGAGGCAGGTCGGGGCGGTGGTGGCGTCGTCAGTCACGGTCGGGCAGCCTAGCCGATCGGCCACTCCTGATCTGTCGGGTGCGGGATGCGTGCTCAGAGCACCCGCGGTGGCGTATTGCCGGCGGCGATGATGGCGCGGCGCATCGGCACGGCGGCGAGGAGCAGGAAACCGACCACGAAGAAGATCAGCAGTGAGACCAGGCCCACCCGGTAGGAGGAGGTGAGCTGGAACACCAGGCCGAAGGCGAGCGGGCCGAGCCAGCTGGTGCCCTTGTCGCTGATCTCGTAGAAGCCGTAGTACTCGCCTTCCTTCCCGGTGGGGATGAGCTGGCTGAACAGCGACCGGCTCAGCGCCTGGCTGCCGCCCAGGACCAGGCCGATGGCCGCGCCGAGGACCATGAACGGCACCGGCGCCTCGGCGGGCAGCCGGAACGCGGCGATGATCACACCGGTCCAGAGGACCAGGCTGAGCAGCACGGTCTTCCACGCGCCGACGCGCCGGGCCAGCGCGCCCAGGCTCAACGCTCCGCCGAAGGCGAGGAACTGCACCAGCAGGATGGTGATGATCAGGGTGCTCTGCTCCAGGCGCAGTTCCTCGGTGCCGTACTGGCTGGCCAGCGTGATGACGGTCTGGATGCCGTCGTTGTAGACCAGGAAGGCCAGCAGGAAGTACAGCGTCAGCGGGTACGCCTTGATCTCGCGCACGGTGCGGCCGAGCTGGCGGAACCCGTCGGTGAGAATGTTGCCGCCGCCGGCCAGTGCCGCCGCCGGCGGGCGTTCACGCAGCCACCGCAGCGGGACCAGCGTGAACAGCGCCCACCAGACACCGGCGGACACGATCGACCAGCGGGCCAGGTCCAGGGTGCGTTGCGGGTTGTCACCGTCGTCGAGCAGGGTGATCGCGACCAGGTTGAGCGCCAGCAGCAGACCGCCGCCGAGGTAGCCCAGCGCCCAGCCGCGGCTGGAGATGCCGTCGCGTTCGTCGGGACCGCCGAGCTGCGGCAGGAACGAGTTGTAGACCACGATCGCGGCGCCGAACGAGATGTTGGCGACCAGGAACAGCGCCCCGCCGAGCAGGTATCGGTCGCCGGTCACCAACGCCATCGCGACGGTGGCGCCGGCGCCGGTGAACGCGGCCCCGCCGAGCAGCCGCTTCTTGTGCGCCGACCGGTCCGCGATCGCCCCGATGACCGGCAGCACGAACACGGTGAGGAACACCGACAGGGAGATCAGGTACGGGTAGTAGGACCCGGCGGCGACCTTGATGCCGAGCGGGTACACGAAGCCGTCGCACGAATCCGCACCCAGCTCGCACCCGGCCGCCACCTCCGCGACGGTGGTCAGGAACGGACCGAGGAACACGGTGATGACGGTGGTCTGGAACGCGGAGTTGGCCCAGTCGTAGATGTACCAACCCCGGCGCTCCCGGCGGGTGCTCGCGGGAGGCGGGGTGTCGTCCACCGTGGGGGTCACGGTCTCGGCCATCGGGGGTCCTTGGAATGGTTCAGGCGGCCCATTGGCCGCGGCTGCGGTAGACGTCGCGCAGCACGCCGACGTGATCGGTCATGATGCCATCCACGCCACGATCCAGTAAGTCGTGCATCTGGGCGGGTTCGTCGATCGTCCAGACGTGCACCTGCAGGCCGATGCGGTGGCAGTAGTCGAGGAACCGGCGGTCCACCACCGGTACCCGCCCGTAGCGCGGCGGCACCTGCGCGGCGACCACCGACGGCGGCAGCCGCAGCGGACGCCCGTGCAGGGAGGCCAGCCGCAGCCGGGCGACGCCGCGCATGCCGAGGCTGGTGGCGACGCGTCCCTCGGTGAGCGCCCGCAGCCGGGTCAGCCGGGCGTCGCTGAACGAGGCGAGCAGCACCCGGTCGCCGGCGCCGGCCCGGGTCACCGTCGCGACCGTCGGCTCGACGCCGCCGTCGGCCTTCACGTCGATGTTGAAGCGGACCTGCGGCCACGCCCCCAACACCTCGTCGAGCCGGGGTACGACGGCGGCGCCGCCGACGCGTACGGAGGCGAGGTCCGCCCAGCTCATCTCGGCGATGCGCCCCGCCTCGCCGGTGACCCGACGCAACGTCGGATCGTGGAAGATCACCGCCACGCCGTCGGCGGTGGCGTGCACGTCGGTCTCCACGTACCGGTAGCCCAGCCCGATGGCCCGGGCGAACGCCTCGGTGGTGTTCTCGTCGCCCTCGGCGGCGCCGCCACGGTGGGCGAACGCCAGCGGCGCGGGCGCGTCGAGGTAGCCGAATCGGGTCAACACGCGACGCAGTATGCCTGCCGTCGGTGGAGCACGGGTGGCCTGCCGGCGAAGATCAGGCCCACGGCGTCGGCGGGTTCGGGCAGGTCCTTTGAGCGGCCCCGTGAGCGCGGCGCCGAGCGGGGCCGAGGGCCGGGTGTCGTCCTGGCCCCCGCTGGGGCAGCTCGTTCGTCGCGCTCGTCCCCGGCGCGCCGGTCGACCGCAGGCTCCCGCCCCCGGACCGACGCACGCCCCCCAGACATCAGTTCTTCACCCTTTGCTCTGCACCCGCGGAGGCGACAGTCACCGTCTGTAGCTGGCGCGTCGGCGGGTGCAGAGCAAAGGACACGGTGGTGGGGAATGGGGGTAGGGGTGCGCCGGACCGGCTCGCGCAGCCAGCGATGCCCCTGCACGAGCCGCCACCGCGCTCGATTCCCCGGCCCCCGGCGGGCCCGCGCAGTTGCTCGACTCGGGCGCGCGTGCACCGCCGGTGGTGCGGGGTGCGGGCCCGCGGCGCTCAGGCCGAGTGGCGGCGGTGGGCGCGGCTGAGGTCGGTGGGGCGTCCGGGGTCGACGTGGCGGGGCCGGTCGGGTTCGTCGGGGCGCAGCGGGGCGAGGGTGTCGGTGAGCGCGTCGATGATCCGGTCGGTGGCGCGGCGGGCGGCGCCGGGGTTGGCCGCCGCCGTCTCGCCCAGGTCGACGGGGGTGCCGAAGTGCACCCGGATCACCGGGCGGCGCCACAGCGAGCGGGCGATGCCGCGCAGCATTCCGCGGGGCGCCTGGTAGGGCAGTACCTCGTGCGCGCCCCACTGGGCGACCGGGACGACCGGGGCGCCACAGGCCAGGGCGAGGCGGGCGGCGCCGGTCTTGCCGCGTTCGGGCCACAGGCCGGGGTCCAGGCCGATGCGGCCCTCGGGGTAGATGAGGATCACCGAGCCGCGCGCGACGGCCGTGGCGGCGTCGTCGAGGGCCCGGTGCACGGCGCTGGTGCCGCGGTCGACCCGGATGTGTCCGGCGTGGCGCATGGCGGCACCGAACACCGGGACGCGGAACAGTCCGGCGGTCGCCATGATCCGGGGGGCGACGCCGCGGGTCTGGCAGGCGGCGGCCATGACCACCGGGTCGAACGGGCTGATGTGGTTGGCGGTCAGCACCAGCGGGCCGCGACGCAGGTGCGCCGGGACGTCGCCGGTGACCTCGAGGCGGGCGAGCAGGCCGACCAGGCCCCGGGCCAGCAGCAGGGCTGCGCGCCAGATCAGCGGCGGCTGCCAGGTGGTGTGTGCGGTGTCCATCAGCGCGCCATCGTCGCACGCTGCGCCGGGGCCGCGAGGGCGGGTCGGGTGATCAGGGTCATTGGTCCCGGCGGGGTACGGGCCGCCCAACCACCTACGACGAGCAGTAGTATTTACTACGTCGCGTAGTACGGATGGCTGGAGGTCTTCAGGTGGACGCGTTGGACGTTGCCCGCTGGCAGTTCGGTGTCACCACCGTCTACCACTTCCTCTTCGTGCCGCTGACCATCGGCCTCTCCGTCCTGGTGGCCATCCTCCAGACGATGTGGCACCGCACCGGCAACGAGCGCTACCTCAAGCTCACCAAGTTCTACGGCAAGCTTTTCCTGATCAACTTTGCGATGGGTGTGGTCACCGGCATCGTGCAGGAGTTCCAGTTCGGCATGAACTGGAGCGACTACTCCCGCTTCGTCGGCGACATCTTCGGGGCACCGCTGGCCATCGAGGCGCTCGTCGCGTTCTTCCTCGAATCCACCTTCATCGGCCTGTGGATCTTCGGCTGGGACCGACTGCCCAAGCGGGCGCACCTGGCCAGCATCTGGGCCGCTGCGATCGGCACCAACCTGTCCGCGTACTTCATCCTCGCCGCGAACTCGTTCATGCAGAACCCGGTGGGCTACCGGATCAACCCCGACAGCGGACGCGCCGAGCTGACCGACTTCCCGGCCGTGCTGACCAACAAGGTCGCCCTGATCACCTTCCCGCACACCCTGGCCGGCTCGTTCCTGGTCGCCGGATCGCTCATCGTCGCGGTCGGCCTGTGGCACGTCATCCGCAACCGCGACTCCGCCGACACCGGCGCGTACCGCTTCGCCACCAGGTTCGGCTCCTGGGTGGTCCTGGTCGCCTCCGCCGCCGTGCTGTTCACCGGCGACATCCAGGGCAAGATCATGACCGAGGTGCAGCCGATGAAGATGGCCGCCGCCGAGGGCCTCTACACCACTGAGAGCCCCGCCTCGTTCTCCGTGCTCACCATCGGCAGCCTGGACGGCAGCCGCGAGGTGTTCGCCCTCAAGATCCCGTACCTGCTGTCGTACCTGGGAACCGGCGACCCGAACGGCACCGTGCACGGCATCAACGACCTGCAGGCCCAGTACGCCACCCAGTACGGCGCGGGCAGCTACACCCCGATCATCCCGGTCACCTACTGGAGCTTCCGCTTCATGATCGCCTTCGGGATGGCGGCCGGCGCGATCGCTTTGCTGGTGCTCTGGAGCCAGCGCAAGGGCCGTACCCCGAGCAGTAAGTGGCTGCTGCGCGCGGGCCTGGCCATGCCGGTGCTGCCGTTGCTGGCCAACTCCTTCGGCTGGATCTTCACCGAGATGGGCCGCCAGCCGTGGATCGTCTTCGGCGAGATGCTCACCCGCAACGGGGTGTCGCGCAGCGTCTCGCTGGCCGAGGTGCTCACCTCGTTCACCGCGTTCACGCTGATCTACGCCACCCTCGCCGTGATCGAGGTGAAGTTGCTGCTGCGCTACGCCAAGGCCGGCGTGCCCGACGTCAGCGAGCAACCCCCCACCGACGACACCGACGACGCCGAGCGCCCGCTCGCCTTCGCCTACTGATCCCGGAGCCCATCGTGGAACTGACCACCATCTGGTTTCTCCTCGTCGCCGTGCTGTTCACCGGGTACTTCATCCTGGAGGGCTTCGACTTCGGCGTCGGCATGCTGCTGCCCGTGCTCGGCCGCGACGACCGGGAACGCCGCGTCCTGATCAACACCATCGGCCCGGTCTGGGACGGCAACGAGGTGTGGCTGATCACCGCCGGTGGCGCCATGTTCGCCGCGTTCCCCGAGTGGTACGCCACCCTGTTCTCCGGCTTCTACCTGCCGCTGCTGCTGATTCTGCTGGCCCTGATCGCCCGGGGCGTCGCCTTCGAGTACCGGCACAAGCGCCCCGAGGCGTCCTGGAAGCGCCGCTGGGACACCGCGATCGTGGTCGGCTCGCTGCTGCCGGCGTTCCTGTGGGGCGTCGTGTTCGCCAACATCCTGCGCGGCGTGCCACTGGACGCCGACCACGAGTACGTCGGCGGCCTGCTCGACCTGCTCCACCCGTACGCCCTGCTGGGCGGCGCGACCACCCTCGCGCTCTTCCTGACCCACGGCGCGGTGTTCCTCGCCCTGAAGACCACCGGCGACATCCGCGAGCGGGCGGGCGCGCTCGCCGTGCGCCTGGGCGTGGGCGCCGCCGTGCTCGCGGTCGGGTTCCTGACCTGGACGTTGAGCATCCGCTCCAGCGCGGCCGCCGTCGTGCTCGCCGTCGGCGCGGCCCTCGCCCTGCTCGGCGCTCTGGCCGCCGCCCGGGTACGCCGGGAGGGCTGGGCGTTCACCGGCACGGCCGTGGCGATCGGCCTGGCGGTGGCGACCCTGTTCGCGGCGCTGTTCCCGAACGTGCTGCCCTCCACCCTGGACGCGGCCGGCACGTTGACGGCCACCAACGCCGCGTCCACCCCGTACACCCTGAAGATCATGACCTGGGTGGCGGTGATCTTCACTCCGGTGGTGTTGGCCTACCAGGGGTGGACGTACTGGGTGTTCCGCAAGCGCATCGGCGTGGCCAACATCCCGCAACACTGACCACGAGGAGCGGGGAAATCGCGCCTGACCACGAGGAGCGGGGGAATCGCGCCGATCTTGCACTTCCGGTCGTCGATCCGCGTCAAATGTCGGATAGGCCGCGACAGAAACCGCAAGATCGCGCACCAGCGGGGGCGGGCGGGGCGGCGCGAGGGTGTCGGAAAATCAGCGGTTGGTGGGGGGTGGGCTCGTTACGGTGTGCCGATGCCCGCCACTGTGCACGTACGCGAACTCACCGCCGACGACCTCGACGCCGCCTGGGAGCTGGGCCGCTTCGCGTTCGGCTCCGACCCGCAGCGCCCGGCGCCCGCGCCCGTGCCGGTGCCCGGCCTGACTCGGTACGGCGCGTTCGACGAATCCGGTCGGCTCGTCGGCAACGCCGTCGACCTGCACCACGACCAGTGGTGGTCCGGGCGGGAGGTGCCGGCCGCGGACGTGGCCGGGGTGGCCGTGGCCCCCGAGGCCCGTGGTCGTGGGGTGGCGCGAGCCCTGCTCAGCGCGCTGCTGCGCGGCGCCCGTGACCGTCAGGCGGCGATCAGCGCGCTCTATCCGACCGTCGCCGCGCCGTACCGGGCCTGCGGGTGGGAGGCCGCCGGGGTGCTGCGTACCGTCGACCTGGCCACCGCCGCGTTGCCCCGGCACCGGCCCGCCGCGCACCTCACCGTCCGGGCCGGCACGCCCGCCGACCTGCCGGCGGTCGACGCCCTGTACGAGCGGGTCACCCGGCACCGCAACGGCATGCTGACCCGTCGGGGTGAGCTGTTCGACGCCGCCGACCGTGCTCTGCCCGGCGACGGGGTGACCCTCGTCGAGGCAGACGGCGAGCTGGTCGGTTACGCCACCTGGCAGCGGGGCCGGGGCTACGGGGCGGATTCGGTGCTCACCGTCGACGAGGCCCTCGCTGTCACGCCCGAGGCCGCCCGGGAGATCGTCGGGGTGCTCGGCAGTTGGGCCAGCGTCGCGCCGACGCTGCGGCTGTGCCCGCTCGACGGCGACGCGGTCAGCGCCGTCCTGCCGTTGGAGTCGGCCCGCGACCACGAGCGGGACCTGTGGATGCACCGACCGGTCGACGTCGCCCGAGCGGTGAGCGCGCGGGGGTGGCCCACCCACACCCGGGGCGTCGTCGACTTCGCCCTCACCGACCCGCTCGCCGAGTGGAACACCGGCACCTGGAGGCTGACCGTCGCCGACGGCGACGCCGAGCTGACCCGGGTCGACGGCGAGGCCGACCTGCGGTTGGACGTGCGCGGTTTCGCCCTGCTCTACGCCGGTGCCGCGCCGGCCCGCTCGGTCGCGCAGGCCGGGCTGCTGCACCACAGTCCGGGTGTCGACCCGGGCGCACTCGACCTGCTGGGCTGCGGCGGGCCCGCGCAGTTGCTCGACTACTTCTGAGCGGTCTGCGACCGTGGCTGCTCGGGAACGTCCTGCGCGACCGCTGACCGGCACCGGGAGGCGTTGCGGCGGCTGCCGGTACGCGACCGTTCCCGACGTCGCCGACGCCTGGTCGACCGGATGCACGACAGCGGTGCGGCAACGGGCCGCCGTGTCGCAGCGCCCGGCGCGGTAGGTGGTCCGGGCGGCCGGCTCCAGGATCCGTGCCCCGGACACCGGCCGCCCGGTGGCGGCGTCCGGTCAGGCCGGGGTCGCCGCCAGCTCGGCGTTAGCGTGTCGGGTGACGATGGTGAGCACCCGCGCTGCCGTGCTGGCCTCGTCGGTGGGGATTGCCGCGTACAGCCGGGCGCTGAGGTCGGCCACGGCTGCGGCGACGGCGCGCTGCGTGGCGCGACCGGTGTCGGTGAGCGCCAGCCGCGGCTCGTCGCCGCCGGCCGGGGCGTCGACCTGCGCGAGGCCGGTGTCGACGAGGTGGTCGAGCACCTGGCGCAGGGCCGCATCGTCGATCGCGAGGGTGCTGGTGACCCGGTACGTGAGATCGGCGCGTTCGACCGGGCCCTGGGCGAGGAGGTTCAGCACGATCACCTGGTGGAAGGTGACGCCGAGTGGGCTGATGGTCCGTTCGAGCAGGGCCCGGGTGGCGTAGTGGGCCTGACCGATGACCTGGCCGTTGAGGGTGGGGACGGTGGACATGACGCCTCCTTCGATACGTTGGCTAAACCAACGTTGGTTGCGCCAACATAACATTCGGTCGTGGGTCGCGCCAACGATTCCTGATAGGCTGCGCCCATGGACAACGCGGCCCCGCAGTCACCCGCCGGGCTCAACACCACCCCAAGCTGGCTGCTCAACCAGACCGCCGCTCACGCCGCCCGCCTCCTCAGCGAGGGCTTCGCCGCACACGACCTGCGCGGCTACCACTACCGGCTGCTCGCCACCCTCGCCGAGGACGGGCCCGCGAGCCAGGCCGACCTCGGCCGTCGCTGCGGCATCGACCGCAGCGACGTGGTGGCCGCCATCAACGACCTGGCCGGCCGAGGACTCGTGGTGCGTGCCCCCGACCCGGCCGATCGCCGCCGCAACGTCATCAGCGCCACCGACGCCGGCGCCGACGAGGCCCGCCGGCTGAACGCGACCCTCGCGCGCGTCCAGGTCGACCTGCTCGCACCGCTGTCCACCACCGAACGCGAGCAGCTGACGCGACTGCTCACCCGACTGCTGCGCCACCACAGCCGGCACTGAGCGCCCTCAGCGGGCCTCGCGCAGCTCCGCCAGCCGGGCCTCGATCTCGGCCAGCTCGGCGCGCAGCTTCTCGGCCTGCTGCTCCGCCTCGGCCCGCTCGGTGCCGAGAATCTGCTCCACCGCCTCCTGCACCCCCGGCACATCGACCAGGGCCACCATCTTCAACGCCTCCGCCGGCTTCACCACGTACGGCTTCGCGAGGGCCTTGCTGCCCTGCTGCGCGGCGACGGTCCACTCCCCGTCGGCGTACGCCAAGGTCACGGTGAGACCCGCGGGGCTCTTCGGCTTGACGGCCTTGACCGCCCGCCGCGCCGGCGGCTTCTCCGTCTGCTCCACCTTCGGCTCCTCCTGTCGCTGCGCGGGCACCCGCGGCGTGTCCAACACGAACTCCGGCGCGGCCACCGCCGGCGGCTCGGGCTCCGGCTCCGGCTTCGGCTCCACCACCCGACGAGTGGCACCCTTGGGCGCCACGGCCAGGTCGGCGGGGGAGAACGGCAACTCGTCGCGACCGAAGCGCACCACCACGAACTCGTCGGACACCTCCGGGTCGGTCAGCTCGATCACCTGACCGACCTGACCGGCGATCTGCCCCGCCGACGCGGTGAACACCACCCGCGGTTTACGCCCGGCCGCCAACGACTCCCGGATGCTCTGCACCTCGCTAGTGGACAAACCCTGGCCGGCATCCATCACAACCCTCTTCCGTACACCTGTTTGATTGCTGTCTTGATATCAGCCGACTGCGACACCCGCCGCACGGGGCTCACGCCCTCAGCCGCCCAGCGCCCGCAGCGCCCGATCCGCGTGCTCGTTCATGCTGACCTCGCTGTGGATCACCTCGATGACCCGCTGGTCGGTGCCGATGACGAACGTCATGCGCTTCATGCTCAACGGTCCCAACGGCACCCGCCGCTTGACGCCGAACTGCTGCGCCACCGCCCCGTCGGCGTCCGACAGCAGCGGATAGTCGAAGCCGTGCAGCTTCGAGAACTCGGCCTGCTTCGCCACCGGGTCGCGGCTGATGCCCACCCGCGTCGCGCCCAGCGCCGTGAACTCCGCGGCGAGGTCGCGGAAGTGGCAGCTCTCCGCCGTGCACCCCCGGGTCATCGCCGCCGGGTAGAAGAACAGCACCACCGGCCCGGCCGCCAGGAACTCCGACAGCCGCCGCGGCGTGCCCGTCTCGTCCGGCAGCTCGAAATCCCGCACCACGTCGCCGACACCCACACCCGCCACCGCGCACCTCCATCGTCTGATCGACAGCGCGGTGAGCGTAAGCGATCACGCCCGCAGCGTCGCCACCTCGTCGGCCTGGCGTCGTCCGGCCACCAGGGACACCCGCCGTCACGTCCGCGTGTGACCCTCCTCTCGAGGACCGGGCCGCGCCGGTCACGGTAGCGTCGGCAGGAGCATCGCGCAGCCGTCAGACTCCCCGGGAGGCACCGTGGCACCCGTCACCGTCATCACCGGCGGCGGCCGGGGCATCGGCGCGGCCACCGCCCGTCGGCTCGCCGCCGCCGGCCACCACGTGGCCCTGTGCTACCGCCGCGACGACGCCGCCGCCACCGCCGTCCTGGCCGACCTGCGGGCCACCGGCGCACAGGCCGTCGCGGTACGCGCCGACACCACCGACCCCGAGCAGGTGCGCGACCTGTTCGACGCCGCCGCGCAGCTCGGCCCGCTCACCGGCCTGGTCAACAACGCCGGCGTCACCAGCCTGATCGGACCGTTCACCGAACTGCGCGTCGAGGACCTGCGCCGGGTCGTCGACGTCAACCTCGTCGGGTACGTCCTCTGCGCCCAGCAGGCCGCCCACCGGCTCACCGACGGTGGGGCGATCGTCAACGTCTCGTCGGCGGCGGCGACCCTCGGCAGCCCGGGGGAGTACGTGCACTACGCCGCCGTGAAGGCGGCCACCGACACCCTCACCGTCGGCCTGGCCAAGGAACTCGCCCCGAGGGGCATCCGGGTCAACGCCGTGGCCCCCGGCATCGTGCGCACCGACATCCACGCCGACTCCGGGGTCCCCGACCGCGCCGACTCCGCCGTCGGTCGCATCCCGCTGGGCCGCGCCGGGGAACCCGACGAGATCGCCGCCGCCATCGCCTGGCTGCTCGGCCCGGACGCCTCGTACGCCACCGGGACCGTGCTGCGCGTCTCCGGCGGCCTGTGACGGTGCTGCGGGGTGCCGGCCGACGGCACCCCGCAGCGCACCTCAGTGGGTGAACAGCTTCGCCGCCGTGACGACGGTCTGGGCGATCCCGTAGCCGAGCAGCGCCGCCACCACCAACCAGGAGATCCACAACCGGGCCCGCTGCCCGGAACGGCTGTCCTCACTCATCGCGTACCACTCCTCTGCGCCGTCGTGTCCTCGTCCGCGTGCTGGTCCGGGTGCTCATCCGCCGCTGGCTCGTGGTAGCGCTGCGGCACCGGCCGCACCAGCAGGTTCGCCACGAAGCCCACGGCCAGCACGCCCACCATGGTGAACAGCGCCGGACGGTACGCCGCGGCGGTCAGCGAGCCCGGCTCGCCCTGCGCGTCGAGGAACCCGTTGACGATCAGCGGACCGGCGATCCCCGCCGCCGACCACGCGGTCAGCAGCCGACCGTGGATCGCACCGACCTGGAAGGTGCCGAACAGGTCCCGCAGGTACGCCGGCACGGTCGCGAAGCCACCGCCGTAGAACGACAGGATCACGCAGGCCAACAGCACGAACAGGGCCGTCGAGGTCTGCCCGACGAGCGCCAGCAGCGCGTAGAGCACCATGCCGACACCCAGGTACACCAGGTAGATCGGTTTGCGGCCGATGAGGTCCGAGGTGGACGACCAGACGAACCGCCCGGCCATGTTGAACAGCGACAGCAGACCCACGAACCCGCCGGCCGCCGCGACGGTCACCGCGGAGGCGCCGTTGTCGCGGAAGAAGTCCTGGATCATCGGGCTGGCCTGTTCCAGGATGCCGATGCCGGCGGTCACGTTGCAGAACAGCACCACCCACAGCAGCCAGAACGAGCGGGTCTTCACCGCGTTCGCCGCCGACACGTTCGCCGTGGTGACCAGCGGCTTCGCCGCCACGCTGGCGGGGTCGAAGCCGGCCGGCCGCCAGTCCGGCGCCGGCACCCGCACGTTCGCCACCCCGAACATCATGATCACGAAGTAGCCCAGGCCGAGCGTCACGAACAGCCACACCAGGGCGCTGCCCGACGCCGTCGACCCCGCGTTGGCCGGGTCGTAGCCGGCGTCGTAGAACGACAACAGTTGCCGCGACAGGGGAGAGGCGACCATCGCCCCACCACCGAACCCCATGATCGCCAACCCGGTGGCCAGACCCGGCCGGTCCGGGAACCACTTGATCAGTGTGGAGACGGGGGAGATGTAACCGATACCCAGCCCGATGCCGCCGAGCAGCCCGTAGCCCAGATACAGCAGCCACAGCTGCTTCGTGGCGATGCCCAGCGAGCCCACCAGGAACCCCGCCGCCCAGAAGCAGGCCGAGACGAACATGGCCTTGCGCGGCCCGTTCGCCTCCACCCAGGTCCCGGCGACCGCCGCGGACAACCCGAGCATCACGATCGCGATGCTGAAGATCACCCCGATCGCCGTCTGGCTGGTGTCGAAGTGGGCGATCAGCGAGTTCTTGTAGACGCTGGTCGCGTAGACCTGACCGATGCAGAGGTGGATGGCCAACGCCGCCGGGGGAATGAGCCACCGGCTGTAGCCGGGCGGCGCGACGGTGTGCCGACGATCGAGTGCGGAAAGCATGCGCTGCTTCCTCTCCGACGAGGACGAGAAACGTCGCCCCCAACGTGCCCACACCACACGTAAGCGGCAAACCTCACCGTCGCCGGACGGTCGACCCGCTGAGCTGAGCGGTCAGTCAGCGTCCGCGCGCCGCGCCCGTGACCGACTCGGCTCACGCACCGTCGCGACACCGCGACACCGCGGTCGGTCACGCCGCTTTCGTCAGTCGCGGCCTCAGCGCAGGTCCGGAACGTGCCAGCCGCCGGCCAACGCGTCGGCGTCCGCCGGACCCCAACCGCCCTTCTCGTACGACCGCACCGCCGTCGCCAGATCCAGGATCGGCGCGACGATGCGCCACTCCTGCTCGATCGTCTCGGCACGCGCGAAGCGCAGGTGCTGTCCGTCCATCGCGTCGTCGAGCAGCCGCTCGTACGCCTCCTGTCGGCGACCGAGAGCCGCGCCGAAGTCGACGGACAGGTCCACCGGACGGCTCGCCACCTCAGCACCCGGGCTCTTCGCCTGGATCGACATGGTGATGCCGTCACCGCGCCCGAGCCGGAACCGCAGCAGGTTCGCGGCGGGGGCCTGACCCCGCTCGGCCGGGATCAGCGAGCGCTGCGGCTGCTTGAACTCGACCACCACCTCCGTCGCCGTCCCCGCCAGGGACTTGCCGGCACGCAGGTAGAACGGCACACCCGCCCACCGGGGGGAGTCGACCGTCAACCGGGTCGCCACGAACGTCTCGGTGTTCGAATCCGCCGCCACGCCCGGCTCGTCGCGGTAGCCCGCGTACTGCCCCCGGACGGTGGAGTCCGGCGACAGCGGCGCGACCTGACGCAGCACCGCGGCCTCCGCCTCCCGGAACGCCGCGGTGTCCTCACTGACCGGCGCCTCCATCGCGATCAGCGCCACGACCTGCAGGATGTGGTTCTGCAGCACGTCCCGGGTCGCGCCCACGGTGTTGTAGAAGCCGGCCCGCCCCTGGGTGCCGAACGCCTCGGCGAGCGTCACCTGGATGTTGTCGATGTGCTCGTTGTTCCACAGCGGCTCGAACAACCGGTTGGCGAACCGGAAGGCGTAGAGACCCTCGACGGCTTCCTTGCCGAGGTAGTGGTCGATCCGGAACACCCGCTCCGGCGCGAAGGCCGCGCGCAGGGTGCGATCCAGTTCGCGGGAGGACTCCAGGTCACGCCCGAACGGCTTCTCCACGATCACCCGACCCCGGTCGGCCAGACCCACTGCCGCCAGGCCCTCGACGACGGCGCCGAACACCGCCGGAGGGATCGCCAGGTAGAAGACCGGCCGCTGGGCGTCGCTCAGTCGCTGCGCCAGCCGTTGGTACGTCGCCGGGTCCGCGTAGTCGCCGGAGATCATCGAGAGGTTGCCCGCGAGCCGGTCGAAGGTCTCGTCGTCGATCTCGTCCTGGGCCTCGGTGACCGACTTGCGGGCCATGGTGACCAACTGCTGATCGTCCCAGGCGGAGCGGGCCACACCGATCACCGGAACGTCGAGTCGGTCGCGCCGGGTCAACTCGTACAGCGCCGGAAACAGCTTCTTCGAGACGAGGTCTCCCGTGACGCCGAACAGCACTACCGCGTCTGAGCGCATGTGCATGGCACTTCCCATTCGATCATCCGAACCTGATCTTCCGAACGGACAACGGCACGACCCACTCCGGGAATTCCCCAGCGTGCGTCGCACGTGAGGACGGCGACACGCACCGCCGTGACGAGCCTTATCTTAAGGAAGGTTTACAGTGCAGGCGAAACGCCGGTAACCTGCGTAACCAATCGACAAACGTCGATCATGACGAGGCCTGGAGGTACCGTGCGTCGCCGACACACCACCACACGGCTGCTGGCCATAGCCGCACTCACGCTACCCGTCACCCTGCCCGCAACGCCCGCCGCCGCAGCACCCGCCGCACCAGCCCGACACCTCAGCGACGTCATCCCCGCACCGGTCGAAACCCACCCCGACGCACACAACACCTTCCGCATCACCCCCCTGACCGTCATCCGCACCACCCCCGGCTCAGCCGCCGCCTGGCAGGTCGGCCACCAACTCGCCACCACACTGCGCCCCGCCACCGGCCACGCCCTGCCCGTCCTGCCCGTACGCTCCACCCCGCTACCCGAGATCGCCCTGCTCATCGGCGGCACCGACGACCGCATCGGCCAGCAGGGCTACCAACTCGACGTCACCCGCCGCAGCGTCACCATCCGCGCCAACACCCCCGCCGGACTGTTCGCCGGCACCCAGACCCTGCGCCAACTGCTCCCCGCCCAGATCGAGGCACCCGACCGGCAGCGAACCACCTGGACAATCCCCGGCGGACGAATCATCGACCACCCACGCTTCGCCTACCGCGGCGCGATGCTCGACCTCGCCCGCCACTTCCACACCGTCGACGACATCACCGCCTACGTCGACCTGCTCAGCCAGTACAAAATCAACTACCTGCACCTGCACCTCACCGACGACCAGGGCTGGCGCATCCAGATCGACTCCTGGCCCCGCCTCACCACCGTCGGCGGCGGACCCGGCACCGGAGTCGACGGCGTCGGCCCCGGATACCTCACCAAAGCCGACTACAAAGCCGTCGTCGCCTACGCCGCCGCACGACACATCACGATCATCCCCGAGATCGACATGCCCGGGCACACCAACGCCGCCCAGTCGACCTACCCCGAACTCAACTGCGACGGCGTCGCACCGCCCCCGCGCACCGACATCGCCGTCGGCTACAGCTCCCTCTGCATCAACGACGAACTCACCTACCGCTTCGTCGAGGACGTCATCCGCGAAATCGCGGCCATCACCCCCGGACCATTCCTGCACATCGGCGGCGACGAAGCCCACGCGACCACCGACGAGGACTACCGCACCTTCATGAACCGGGTCCTGCCCCTGGTCACGAAGTACGGCAAACGCGCCTACGGCTGGAACGAAATCACCCGGGCCGACACCTCTACCGACGACGTCGCCCAGTTCTGGGGCACCGGCACCACAAACGCCAGCCTCGTCGCGGCCGCCGCCCGCGGCACCAAAGTCGTCATGTCACCGGCGAACAAGGCCTACCTCGACATGAAGTACGACGCCAACACCCGCCTCGGCCTACGCTGGGCCGGCCTGATCGAGGTGTCCGACGCGTACGGCTGGGACCCCGCCACCCGGGTCACCGGCATCGGCGAGAACGCCATCCTCGGCGTCGAGGCCCCACTGTGGTCCGAGACACTACGCACCCTCGACGACATCGAACACATGGCCTTCCCCCGCCTACCGGCGATCGCCGAACTCGGCTGGTCAACCACCGCCAGCCACGACTGGGAATCATTCCGCACCAGACTGGGGGAGCAGGCACCCCGCTGGCGACTGCAACAGGTCGACTTCTACCCGTCCCCACAGGTGCCCTGGACCTGACCCGTACCCCCGGTTCGTGGGCACCGGCCGACCCGGCCGGTGCCCACAACGCTCAGCGACCGCAGACGGTGTCCAACGCCTTCAGCGGCGGATCGAGATCCGGCGCCTCGATCTCGGCGGCCTTCGCACCGGCCAGGTGCTTCTCCACCCCCGCAGCCAGGGTCTCCAACGCGGTCCGCACCTGCGGATCGACAGCGGTCGGCGCCGCCGTCTTCAAGTCCTGCAACAGCGCCGTGTAGTGACCGCGAACCTTCGCGCCCGCCTCCTTGGCGCTCACCGGCTTGTCGATCGCGGCGATCGCATCGTCAGCCATCGCGACGTAGTGCTTCTTGACAAAAACGAGACTGGCGTCGCAGACCTGCTTGGTGTTCGCCGCCACGTCGACGGTCGGGCTCGGCGCCACGGTCGGAGACGGCGCGCCGGCCCCCTCATTCTCCTTCTCGGCAGGCTGGCAGCCCACAACGAGGCCGACGGTCGCGACCAGGCCAACCACAATACGGACAGACTTACTCGTCAAGGCGTTCCCCCGTGGTGATGTGCGGCCCCGCCGTTCACGGTGAACGGGCAGCGGCCGGAGCGCACCACTGTAGACACCACCCGCCGAAGACGCAGACCACCTTCACCCGCGGCCCACCCGGCATGAGACGTTGAACTCGAATCCCACCGCCGACAACCCCAACGAGGACCCCCGATGAACCTGGCGTTCGACCACACGGCGGAAACCGGACCAGCGGTGGTGTGCCTACCCATGTTCAGCACGAGCCGCGCCGCCACGGCCGCCGCCTTCCACCCCGCCCTCGCCGGCACCGGCCTCCGCGAGATCTACCTCGACCTACCCGGCCACGGAGACACCCCCGCGCACTGCCCTCCCACCTCCCAGGCGGTCCTGGACACCGTCTGCGCCTGGCTCGACCACCACCTCGACACGCCAGTCCTGCTCGCCGGCGGCTCCTACGGCGCGTACCTGGCCGCCGGCATCGCCCGCCAACGACCCGACCTCGTCCGCGGCCTGCTCCTCGTCTGCCCCGGTGTCACCATCGCCCGCCACAGCCGCAACCTGCCCGACGACCCACCACTCGAGGCACCCCCGGGCTGGCTCGACGCCGCTCCCACCGAACTGCACCCACATCTGGACGCCGCCCTGGGTCACCGCACCCCAACCGTCGTCGCGACGGTGCTCGCCGCGCTGAACTCCGGCGGCCCCGGCGACCCGACATTCCAACAGGCGTTGCAGAGCGGCCCCGACTACGCGCTGCCCGACGAGAACACCGAGATCGTCGTCGACAGCCCGGTGACCGTGATCACCGGCCGGCAGGACCGCATCGTCGGGTACGCCGACCAGTTCCGCGCCATGCGCCACTATCCGCGCGGCACCTACAGCATGATCGACGCGGCCGGGCACTACCTGCCCTACGAACAACCCGCTCTGCTGCGCTCGCTCACCCAGGACTGGCTGCGCCGTTCGCACACCTGACAGGCCGAGCTGGGGGAGCGGACCTTGTCCGGCTATCTACGCGGTCCCTGACGGGTTTCACTGCGATCCGCAAGTGGTGCTCGGTCACCCCGAAGAGCCACCGTCAACTGATCCAAGCCCATCGAACCCAACTCCAGCGCCTGACGATGGAACGCGCGCCGGTCGCCAGGGAAGGACGAACGGCCCGCCAGCCACACGCGCTCACCCACCTTGTAGGCCAACGCCTGCCCAGGCCGACCCAGGTAACGCGCAAGCTCGGCGGACGCGTAGGCCCCCTGATGACAGCGATCCCGCAACAGCTTCAGCGCCGCGTCCGCCGTCCACACGCCTCCATCGCCGGATGGCATCGCCAGCCGCAGGTGCAGGCCGATGTCGAGCACGACCCGTGCGGCGCGCAGGAGCTGCATGTACAGGTACCCCAGTCGAGCACCTGGCTGCTCATACAGCCCGAGCTCGTCCATGAACCGCTCCGCATACAGCGCCCAACCCTCCTGACTCCCGGAGAGGCCGCCGAGCAGATTCAGCCGCTGCCCGAGGCCGCCCCGGCAGGCTTCCGCGCCGAGGTGAAGGTGATGGCCGGGAACCCCCTCGTGAAAGGCGGTGCTGTAGGCGTACCAGGTAGGGAATGTCGCTGTGCCCTCCGGGACCGACCACCAGACCCGGCCCGGCCGCGCCAGGTCCCGTGACGGCCCTGTGTACGCGATGCCGGACGACGTGGCCAACCGCGACTCGATGCGCCTCAGCGGGGCGGGGATGTCGAAGTAGACACCGTCCAACCTCTCGGTAGTCGACTCCAACAGGTCCTGCAGCCACGCAGCGAACGACTCCCTACTGTGCAGCGTGCCAGGTGCGTCGGGACTGTTGAGCCGGGCGAGCACCTCCGGCACGCTGCCGCCCAGGGCCTCCGCCTCAGCGAGAAGCTCTGCCTCTGTCGCTCTGAACTCCTCCCAACCCCACTCGTACAGCTCGCGCAGGTCAGGTTGGGCCGCGAGGAAGGTACGCACCCAGAGCGCATACCGCTGCCGACCGAACGCCTCCTCCTCAACTGCCCGCGGTGCCAGGTCGACGGTCAGCCTCTCGGCGAGCTTCTGGTACGCCGCTCGCGAGCCCGCTGCTGCGGCTTGCAACGACGCCCGCTGACGCCCCTCGCCATAGCGATCCACCAGGGCAGCATCGTCGTCAGTCCAGGTGGGGCAGCGCTGCGCGACGAGCTCCACCTGACGGCGCGTCGGCACATCGCCGCGCTGCGCGGCGAGTAGGAGGCTGCGGGCGTACCCCTCCAGGGCCGCAGGGATCGCGGCCATGCGTGCGCCGACACGAGCCCAGCCCTCCTCGAAGGCCGCGTTCTCGGCGTCGCGGCCGGGAACCGCGGCTTCGACGGCTTGGCGGATGAGCTGAAGGGGACCGGTGGCCGCCACGTGCAGTTCGCGCAGATCCTCCCCGGCGTCGTGGAAGGCGACACGCGTGTGCAGCCGTTCGACGAGGTGGGCGTGCAGCGGGGTCCGGGCCGGCAGTGCCTCGATCTCGCGCAGGGCGCGGGCGGCCCGGTCCGCGCGGGCCTGATGGCCCTCGGGGCTGTAGTCGGTAAGCCCGTCGACGTCCTGTTCGCCAGCGTCGACCACGGCTGTGCAAGGGTCGAGGATGGCCATGTCGTGCAGAAGCCGCTCCACGAAATCCTCGATCACCTGGGCAATGTTAGGGCCTTGCGCCAGTTGCCATGGGGCAAGGTCGCATCGGTCCGGAACGATGTAAAGCTAATTCGATAATGCACATTATGTAAAGTAAGGCGTTCCAGGGCCCCCTCCGGCAGTGGTCAGTCGCGCGTCAGACCCGGCGGGCACGCGTCCTCGTCCGGCCCCACGAGACGCGCGTCGACAAGCGGGTTGCGGCGCAGGGCCGTGAGCACGGCCGCGCTGGCGCCGATGTCGGTCCAGGTGTCGTCCCACAGGGCGGAGACGAGCCAGGACCGATCCGCCGGGAAGAACAGGTCGGGCAACGCCCCGTCGCCACGCATGTGACCGGTCCGCCAGGTGAGAGCCTGCTCCGGCCCGGCCTCAATGAGCACGTACGACCAATCCCAGTAGAGCGACACCCGCCGGGCGTGCGGGAAGACCACGTCGTGGGCGCCGGTGTCGAGGAAACCCAGCCACCAGGGCTGATCGGATGTGCACCCCACCAGTTCGTCGATCACCGCGTGTTCGTGGGCGTCGAGGTCCACGCCGGCGGGCGGGTGGAACGTGCCGTACGCCTCGAACACCTGCGGGATCGCGGCGGTGACCGAGAAACCCGGCGTGGTACGCCCGGCGAGCCAGGCGACGTCGCTGGCCGTGCCGACCAGCCAACGCCGCCCGTCTCTGTCGACCCGGTCGGCGCCGGTTCGGATCGTCGCCTCGCGGGGTGCGGCGACCGCGGTGGGTGTCGCCGTCGGGGACCATCCGGGTCGGTCGGTCGCCTGCCACCGGTGCCCCTCGGGACAGACCCGTTGCAC
The DNA here is from genome assembly GCF_055587245.1 of Micromonospora sp. NPDC047756. NCBI lineage: Bacteria > Bacillati > Actinomycetota > Actinomycetes > Micromonosporales > Micromonosporaceae > Micromonospora > Micromonospora sp. NPDC047756. The sequence goes on along the minus strand of NZ_JBVJGQ010000006.1, from coordinate 388,468 downwards.
GGGGTCGCCCGGATCCCGGTACACGCTGGGCGTGCCGGGCCGACCACACTCGGGGCAGGTGGCAGCGGGTGACGTCATGTGCCGCACGATACGTGTTTCTCGATCAGGGCCACCCGTGTCCGCACCGGTCCGGCCGGTATGTCGACGAGGTGGTGCCCGTGCTCCTCGTACACCTGCTGGTGCAGGCGGGCGAAGGCCAGCGCGGCGGCGTAGCTGATCCGGCGCGCCGCGGTGTGCCGGATGAAGCCCAGCGGGCTGATCAGGAAGACCAGGCGTTGGTAGGTGCGCTCGCGCGTGATCCGGTCCACCTCGGCGGTCAGCGTCGGGCCGATCGGTCTGCCCAGGTGGCGGGCCAGTGCCAGAGTGCACAGCGGCGAGCGGTCGTAGAACTGCACCGGCTGACCGGCGTCGGTTCCGATCTGCCGGTGGTGTTGCAGCGCGGCGACGGTGTCGACGAAGTCGTCGTCGTGCCACGGTTCCGCGTACCCCCGTGCCTGCCTTTCGGTGATGAGGTCGGTGGCGGCCTCTCGGACGGTGAGGTGTCCCCTGCGGCGCAGGGCCTCGATGGTTGTTGTCTTGCCGGCGCCGGGCGCTCCGGTGAGGACGTATCGCCGGGGTGCTGGCATCTTCTCCCCCTCTGCCGGTCCCCTTCCAGGAAACCCGAGAATGCTGCATAATATCCCTTATGCATGACAAAAAGGACGAATCGCTCGGGGTGCTGATCGAGGAGTTCCTGACCGCTCGGGCCACCCGCAAGCCCTCCCCGCACACCCTGGCCGCGTACCGCAGGGATCTGCACACGGTCGCGGCCCTGGTCGCGGAGGCCACTCCCCTCCCCCTCGACGCACTGTCGATCACCGACCTCTCCCCCCGGGTGATGCGGGCGGCCTTCGCCCGGTTCGCCGCCCCCCGGGCGCCCGCGTCGGTGCACCGCGCCTGGTCCACCTGGAACAGTTTCTTCACCTTCCTGGTCGCCGACGGGTTCGTGGCGGGCAACCCGATGCCGGCGGTCGGGCGTCCCCGGGCGCTACTCCCCCAGCCGAAGCCACTGCGCGGCGCGGACACCCCCGAGGTGCTGCTGGCGTCCGTCGCGCGCGACGACGGGCGGCAACGCGACCCGTGGCCGGAGCGGGACGTGGCGGTGTTGGCGGTGGCGCTCTGCGCCGGGCTGCGCCTGTCGGAGTTGCTGGCGTTGCGCGTCGACTCGCTCGGCGGTCGGCCCGGTGAGCGGCGGGTCGAGGTGGTCGGCAAGGGTGGGCGGCCGCGGGTGGTGCCGATCGAGGCGGATCTGGACCGGGTGCTGCGGGACTACCTGGACAGTCGGGTGCGGCGATTCGGTTCGCGGTCGGTACGCCCCGACTCGCCGTTTCTGGTGGATCGGCGTGGTGAGCCGTTGCGCCGAGGTGGTCTGCAGTATCTCGTGGAGTCGTGTTACCGGCGGGCCGGCATCGGTGACCGGGTGCCGCGGGGTGCGCGGCTGCACGCGCTGCGGCACACCTTCGCGACCCGGTTGGCGGAGGACGGCGCGAGCGCTGCGGAGATCATGCGGTTGTTGGGGCACGCGTCGTTGGCGTCGTCGCAGACGTACATCGAGGTGACGGCCGGGCAGCAGCGTGACGCGGTCCGCGCCAATCGGACCAACCGCGCGTTGGCGGGTCTGGTGCCGCCGGGGTGAGGGTGGTCAGTGTGCGCGGTGGCCGGTGCCGTCGGCGGTGACGGGCAGGGGGCCGAGGACGGCGTTGATGATGTGGATGCGGGCGTTGGTGGCCCGGTAGTCGGCGCAGACCGTGTCGGCGCGGCCGCCGAGGCGGGCGGTGGGTCCGGTGCGGGTGACGGTGACGCTGACGCCGTCGAGGGTGGTGGCGGTGCCGGCGGTGCTCAGGTCGGCGATCGGGTGGTTGCCGGTGATGAGGTGGGCTTTCAGCAGGGTGCGGAGCTGGTCGGTGTGGTGGGTCATGAGGTCGTCCCAGTTGTCCTCGGAGAACGTGGCGGCGAAGGCGTCGTCGGAGGGGGCCAGGAGGGTGACGCCGCCGCCGGCGGGTAGGTCGGTGAGGACGCCGCTGGTGCGCAGTGCCGCTTCGAACGTGGTGAGGGTGGGGATCCAGCGCAGCGCCGCCTCGACGGGTTGCCCGGCGAGGAAGGTCGGGTTGCCGGGGTCGGTGCCGGTGGGTAGGGCGGCGCAGAGGGGCCCGGTGGGTTGGGGTGCGGTGCTCGCGGGTGCGGCGTCGGTGCGCGGGGTTGCGGGGCTGCCGGTGCAGGCGGCCAGGAGCAGGGCCGGCAGGAGCAGGCCGAGCGTGCGGCGGACGCGTCGAGCGCCGTGCGGTGTGCGGGATGGTCGGGGGTTTCGTGGTGCGGTGGTGGGGTGCGGCACGGCGGCCTCCACGGGTGCGGTGTTGCTGGTGGGGTGCCGGCGGCGCGGGTGTCGGTCCGCGCCGCCGGCGTGCTGGCTCGCTAGTGGTCGGTCACAGTGCCGCGCACTGGGTGGTGCGGGGGCCGTGGACGGTGTTGGCGATGCCGAGGTTGTGCGGGGTGGGGTTGTTGCCGGTGCAGGTGAGTGGGCCGCGGATGGTGGTGCCGGCCAGCACGGGTGCGTCGGTGGCGGTGGTGTTGCCGGAGAGGTCGACGGGGCCGGCGACGGTGGCGTCGATGATGGAGATCGTGCCGGTGGTGGCGATGCGGACCGGGCCGTTGATGGTGCTGTCGGCGAGCAGGACGCCGGCGGCGCCGGTGGCGGTGAGGGGGCCGTTGATGGTGGTTGCCGTGGTGACGAGTGCCGCGCCGGCTCGGACGGTGACTGGGCCGTTGATGGTGGCGTCGTTGGCGCAGGTGAAGCCGGTGACGGTCAGGGGTCCGTTGCGGCGGCCGGTGAGGGTGGGGTGGACGCGTTCGCCGTCGGTCAGCTTTTCCACGCCCTTGCTGTCGAGGAGCAGGGGGATGAGGCCGCGTTCGGGTTGGTTGAGGGAGACGTAGTGGTCGTCGCCGATGGTGATGACCTTCCAGCCGTGCGCGGCGATGCGTTGGGCGACGGTGGTGCCGACGCCGCCGGGTCCGTCGGTGCGGGCGCCGTTGTACTGGGCGTCGGTGAGTTTGTAGGCGCAGGGTGGGGTGTCGAGGATCAGGTCGGCGGGGGGCGCGTCGAGTGGTGGTGGGCTGTCGCCGGGGTGCGGTGCCGGGTGGGCGGGGATGGGGCGGGAGCCGCGGAAGACGAGCCGGCCGGTGTTGGCGGCTTGGGATTCGATGGCGTCGCTGCGGGCGGTCAGGATGTCGGCGCGGTCGGCGCGGTGGTAGTCGAGGAACTGGTGGAACGTCCAGAGTGCGGAGTAGGTCTTGCGGCGTCGGTTGTTGGCGGTGTTGCCCTCGTCGGGGCGGGTCTGGCCGCCGGAGCTGCGGAGTTCGAGCAGGGAGTTGGTGACGTTCTTGAGTCCGAGGGTGTTGCGGAGGATGGTCTCTTCGCTGAGGCCGACGTTGCCGCCGCCTTCGCAGCCGTAGGGGCAGGCCCACCAGCCGGCTTCGGCGCCTTTGGCGTACATGTGGCCTTCGATCATGTCCTGGGACTGGTCGAAGATGGGTTGGGCGACGTTCTGGTGCCGTGGGGGCAGCATCGGCAGGTCGCCGGCGCGGGAGTTGCCGAACTCGTGGCCGTCGTAGCCGGCGACGGGTCGGTAGTCGCGGACCATTGTGATGTACGCGGTGGTTTCGGGTTGGCGGATCAGGGAGTAGTCGCGGTTGAGGTCCTGGCCGGTGGAGTTGCCGCGGGTGTTGTTGGCGCGGCCGTCTCCGTTGATGGTGGGGACGATCAGGACGGTGGTGTGGCTGAGCAGGTCGGTGATGCGGGGGTCGGTGCTGAAGGCGAGTTGGCGGGCCATGATGAGGCAGGCTTCGCGGTCGCCGGGTTCGTTGCCGTGCACGTTGCAGTTGATGGCCACGGGTGCGGTGGCGGCGACGGCTTGCGGGGTGGCCGCGGGGGTGGGGTGGCCGATGACCATCATGTTGATGGGTCGGTTCTGGACGGTGCGGCCGAGTTCGACGACGCGTACGCGGTCGCTGAGGGCGTCGATGGCGGCGGTGTAGGCGTACTCGTCGGTGTCGGTGGTGTATTGGGCGGCGCGGGTGGTTTCCCAGCCGGTGCGCAGTTGCTCGCCGGGGGTGGTGGGGTTGCCCCAGGGTGCGGTGGTGGTGGCGGTGACCGGGTCGGAGTAGGGCTGTTCGGTGGTGCCGGTGCGGGCGCGTACGCGCCATTGGAAGGTGTCGCCGGGGTGGTAGCCGGCGTCGGCGAAGGTGGGTGCCTGTTGGTTGATCTGGCGGTTGGGTCGCCAGATGCCGACGATGGTGGGTGCGCCGGTGGGGGTGTTGTCGGCGTCGACGGGGGTGCGTTCGATCTGGTAGTCGGTGGCGCCGTCGACGGGTTGCCAGGCGAGGGTGGTGTATCCGTCGGCCTGGTGGGCGGTGAGGGCGGTGACCTGGTCGGGTGGTGCGGTGGTGTGGGCGTTGGCGGGGGTGGCCGCGGTGGTGAGGGTGAGGGTGATGAGGGTGGTCACGGCGATGAGGGTTTGTCGCTGGCGTCTCATGTGGCCTCCGACGGGTTGATCGTGGCGTGTCGACCAGCATGATCGTCGACGTCCGTCGATGCAATGATCTTGAGGGAATCTTGCGCCTTGTGGTCCGCTCCCCCGCTGGGTCTGCGGTCGGCGCGGTGTCCGGGGCACGTTCATACCGGCCGAGGGCGGCGTCGGGCGTCGACGGTCGGCGCGGTGAGGTGGTGTGGTTCAGCGGGCGTGGCGCAGGGCCCAGTCGAGGGCGACGTCGGCGATGCGCTGCCAGCCCTGCTGGGCGGGCAGCAGGTGCGCGTACCCCTCGAAGAACTCGACCTCGGTGATGGTGTCGCCGGTGTAGTGCGCGGCGTTGGAGCGCTGCACGCTGGGCGGCATGATGTGGTCCTCGGAGCCGGAGATGAACAGCAGCGGGGCGCGTTGGGCGTTGTGGTAGTCGACAGCGATGTCCTGGGGGCCGGGCAGCAGGTTGGCCAGGACGCTGTCCCAGAGGATGCCGCCGGCGGCGGGGATGGCGTAGCGCTCGTACAGGGCGCGGGACTCCTGCTGGTCGAAGGTGTTGGTGAACGCGTAGTGCCACTGTTCGAAGGTGAACCCGACGGCGCGGTGCCGGTTGGCGGGGTTGCGCAGCACCGGGAAGGTGGAGCGCAGTTGCGAGAAGGGGATGTTCCTGACGCCTTCGGTGGGCGCCGAGTTGAGGGCGACCGCCGAGGCGCCGTAGCCGCGGTCGAGCAGCACCTGGGTGAATGCCCCGCCGGCGGAGTGGCCCATGATGATCGGCGGCGTGGGCAGCGCGGCGACGACTTCGATGAGGTGGTCGATGACCTGCGGCGCGGTCAGCGTCTCCAGGGGGCTGGGGTCGGCGTTGATGGCCTCGACCTCGCCCTCCAGCCCGGGGTAGGTGGGGGTGAGCACCTGGAAGCCCTTGGCCTGGTAGTGGGTGACCCAGTGTTCCCAGCTGCGGGGGGTGACCCAGAACCCGTGGATGAGGACGATGGTGTCCGGCGTGTCGCTCACGGTCAGCTCCCTGTGGTGGCGGGGGTGGCGATGGCGCGACGGCGTGGTGTCGGTGATGCCTCACCTTAGACATTCGTGAGGCGCGATGCTGCCGGTTGGCGGTGATGCTCAGCCGAGGTCGACCAGCAGGGGGCGGTGGTCGGAGATGGTGGACGACGGCGCGGTGACCGCGCGTACGGGTGGGAGGGCGGTGAGGGCGTGCCGGTCGGCGAGGATGTGGTCGAGTTGGACGCGGGGCTGCCCGGACGGGTAGGTGGGGCGTCGGCCCAGGGGGTGCCAGCCGGAGATGAGCCGGGCCGCGCCGGCGGGGAGGTTGAGGTCGCCGAGCAGGACGCGGGGCCCCGGTAGCGCGCGCAGGGCGCGGACGGTCTGACGGAGTTGGCGGGCGTTCCAGCCGGGCACGAAGGACAGGTGGGTCGCGGCGACGGTGAGGGGGCCGTGCGGGGTGTCCAGGACGGCGGCGAGGATCACGCGGGGTTCGTCGTGCAGCAGGATGAGACCGCCGCGGGGGCCGGGCACGTAGACCGGTGAGCGTACCGGCGCCGGTTTGAGTCGGGTGACCTGCCAGCTGAGTACGGGGTGTCGGCTGATCAGGCCGATGCCGTAGCAGGGTTCCCCGTGGCCGTCGTCTTCGTGGCGCAGTGGGCGGAACTGTTCGCCGGGGGTGCCGACGACGGCGGCGGCGAAACGGTGGTGGGGTGCCCCGAGGGCGCGGGCGGCGATGGCGGTGAGGTCGAGGTTGCCGCTGCGGCGTTGGTCGCGGTCGACCTCCTGCAGGGCGAGTACGTCGGCGTCGAGGGCCCCGATGGCGGCGGCGAGTCGGTCGGGGTCGACGAGCCCGTCGGTGAGGGACCGTCCGTGCAGCAGGTTGAAGGTGGCCAGGCGCACTCCTGCACCTTACGTGCCCGTGGCATGGTTGCCGGGTGGTGAAGGTGTTGCTGTGTTCGGTTCTGGTGTTCGTGGCGGTCGGCGCGTTGGGGGTGTGGTTGCGGCGTACGCGGGGTCGTTGAGCAGGTGAGGCTGGCCACTCGGGTGCCAGGTGCGGGGTGTCGGGTAGGCAGAATTGCCGCCCGTGGACGCCGTGACGCTGAGTACTCTGCTGGCCGCCGCCGCGATGGCCGGGTGGGTCGATGCTGTGGTCGGTGGTGGCGGGTTGTTGCTGCTGCCGGCGTTGTTGGTGGCTGCTCCGGGGTTGCCGGTGGCCACCGCGCTGGGCACGAACAAGCTGGCCGCGATCTTCGGCACGGCCACGGCGGCGGCGACGTACGCGCGTAGGACGACTGTCGACTGGCGGGTGGCGGGTCCGGCGGCGGGGTTCGCGGTGCTCAGCGCGGGGGTGGGCGCGGCGCTGGCCGGGGCGGTGCCGGCGTCGGCGTACCGGCCGGTCGTGCTCGTGGTGCTGGTGTCGGTGGCGGTGTTCGTGCTGGTACGTCCCCGGATGGGGGTGGTGGCGGTGCCGTCGAAGCGCACCACGGTGCGGGTGGCGGCGGTGATCGCGGTGGCCGGGGTGGGGATCGCCCTGTACGACGGGTTGATCGGCCCGGGTACCGGCACGTTCCTGGTGTTGGCGTTCACCGCCCTGGTGGGTGCGGACTTCGTGCACGGCTCGGCGATGGCGAAGGTCGTCAACGCGGGGACGAACCTGGGCGCGTTGGTGGTGTTCGCGGTGACCGGGCACGTGTGGTGGCTGTTGGGCGCGGGCATGGCGGTGTGCAACATCGCCGGCGCGGTGCTGGGGGCGCGGATGGCGTTGCGGCGCGGCGCCGGGTTCGTGCGGGTGGTGTTGCTGGTGGTGGTGGTGGCGTTGGTCGCGAAGCTGGGCCACGACCAGTGGGTGAGCTAGCTGCGGCGGCTGGGTGAGTCGAAGCGTCCGGCGCGGATCTCGCGCAGGGCGCGGCGGCGGGTGTCGCCGCGCAGGGTGTCGACGTAGAGCCGCCCGGCGAGGTGGTCGGTCTCGTGTTGCAGGGCGCGGGCGAGGAACCCGCTGCCGGTGATGGTCAGCGGCTCGCCGTTCTGGTCGACGCCGTGTGCGGTGGCGTGCAGGGCCCGCACGGTCGGGAAGTACAGCCCGGGGATGGACAGGCAGCCCTCGTCGTCGTCCTGGAGTTCGTCGGACAGTTCCAGGGTGGGGTTGATGAGGTGGCCGCGGTGCCCGTCGGCGTCGTAGACGAACACCTGGGCGCTGACGCCGATCTGGGGTGCGGCGACGCCGGCGCGGCCGGGGGCGCCGAGCAGGGTGTCCATCAGGTCGGTGACGAGGGCGCGTAGCTCGGCGTCGAAGGTGGTGACCGGTTCGCATCCGGTGCGCAGGACAGGGTCGCCGATGATCCGGATGGGCCGCATGGTCATGGGGTTCAGCGTATCGCCGTGTGGTGCCGCGGTCAGCGCCCGGCCAGGGTGGCGCGGATCGGGCTGGTTTTCGCGGCGGCTTCGGCGACCTCGGCGTGTGCGTCGCTGTCCCAGGTGATGCCGCCGCCGGCCCAGGTGTGCAGTCGGTGGCCGTCGGCGGCGGCGGTGCGGATGGTCAGGCCCAGGTCGACGTGGCCCGGGGCGACCCACCCCAGCGCGCCCATGCTGGCGCCGCGTCCGACGGGTTCGAGGGCGTTGATCTGGGTGAGGGCGGCGAGTTTCGGGGCGCCGGTGACGGAGCCGCCGGGGCAGGTGGCGCGCAGCAGGTCGGCGAGGCCGAGGCCGTCGGCGGCGGTGGCGCGCACTGTCGATTCGGCCTGCCACAGGTCGCACCAGCGGCGGACGGCGAACAGGTCGTCGACGGTGACGGTGCCGGTGCGGGCGATGCGGGCGAGGTCGTTGCGTTCCAGGTCGACGATCATGATGTGTTCGGCGCGTTCCTTGGCGCTGGCGAGCAGTTCGGCGCGGCCGGTGGCGGTGGCCGGGCGGGTGCCCTTGATCGGTCGGGTGATCACCTGCCCGTCGGTGACCTCGACGAGGGTTTCCGGGGAGGCGCAGCCGATGGCCCAGCCGTGGCCGGTGAGGACGCCGCCGTAGCGGGCGCCGGGGAGCGCGCTGAGGCGGTTCAGGGCGGGCAGCGGGTCGCCGGTGTAGGGGGCGAAGGCGTGGCCGACGAGGTTGCTCTGGTAGACGTCGCCGCGGCTGATGGCGGCGCGGACCGCGTCGACGGCGTCGGCGTGCTGGGTGGGGGTCCAGCTCTCGACCCAGTCGCCGAGCCACCACGGTGGTGGTGGTCCGGGTCGGGTGACCCGGGTGGGGCCGTGGTGGTAGACGACGACGGCGAGGTCGGGTAGGCCCGGTGCGGGCTCGGGCGCCGCGGCGGGTGCGCCGGCCAGCAGCGCCCCGGCGGCGGCGGAGAGGTACAGCGCCGCGCCGCAGACGCCGGTGCCGTGCTGGCCGGGGGCGGGTCGGGTCAGGTCGTGCAGGGGGAGGCCGTGCGCGGCGAGGAACTCCTCGGCCAGGGTCGCGGGGTCTCCGCCGTCGCCGCGGGACCAGTGCAGGCGGGCGCGTTCGGTCAGCGCGCCCCGGCATGCGGCCGGCGCGGCGGGTACATCGACAGACGCGACCGGGCCGCTGGTCGCGGCGCACACCTTTGGGAGCGTTTCCACGCCGTACGGTCCAACCTTCCTCATCCGTTCAGTGGATTTCCCGTGCACCAGGCGGGCACCTGCTCGATGTTGGACACTTTCGCTTGGTACTGTGCGTCACTGGTCATGTGAACCATGACACAGTGCCCCCACAGTCCGGAGAACCCGATGTGCCAGCACCAACCGACCTGCCCCTCCGCTGAAGCCACCGACCGGGAAGCCGCGCGAGTGCTCGCCTGCTTCCGTGAGCAGGGCTGGAGCCTGCTCTGCAATGGTGTCATCGTCTTCGAGGACACCGGTGAGTTGCTCCCCGACGGCAGCAGCATCGCACCGCACCGCGGCCCCGCCCGCCACGCCCTCGTGGCCTGACCGACCACTCAGCGTCACCGTTTAGCCGCGCGTCACCGTTTAGCCGCCGCCGACCCAGGCTAGTCCCCCGGTAAGGGACACCACGCCCAGGTCGTCGCGGCTGCCGGGGCGGCTCGCAACCGCCCGCCCCGGCACGCCCGTCGCCAAGCTCAGTCTTCGAACGCCTCCGGCGACGGGCACGAGCAGACCAGGTTCCGGTCGCCGTACGCGCCGTCGATGCGCCGCACCGGCGGCCAGTACTTCCCGGCCCGGTCCACCCCGGCCGGGTACGCGCCCACCGACCGCGGGTACGCGTGCGACCACTCGTCACCGCTGACCATCGCCGCGGTGTGCGGCGCGTTGGCCAGGGGGTTGTCCCCCGCCGGCCACGCCCCGGAACCCACCTGCTCGATCTCCGCCCGGATCGCGATCATCGCGTCGCAGAACCGGTCCAGCTCGGCCAGGTCCTCGCTCTCGGTCGGCTCCACCATCAGCGTTCCCGCCACCGGGAACGACATCGTCGGCGCGTGGAAGCCGTAGTCGATCAGCCGCTTCGCCACGTCGTCCACCGTCACCCCGGTCGCCTTCGTCAACGGCCGCAGGTCGAGGATGCACTCGTGGGCCACCAGGCCCTTGTTCCCGGCGTACAGCACCGGGAAGTGCCCCCGCAGCCGGGCCGCCACGTAGTTCGCGGCGAGGACCGCCACACCGGTGGCCCGGGTCAGCCCCTCGGCGCCCATCATCCGCAGGTACGCCCACGGGATCGGCAGGATCCCCGCCGACCCGTACTTCGCCGCCGAGATCGCCGGGGTGGCGTCGACGTGCGCGCCCAGCGGGTCACCGGGCAGGAACGGCGCCAGGTGCGCGCGCACCGCCACCGGGCCCACCCCCGGGCCACCGCCGCCGTGCGGGATGCAGAACGTCTTGTGCAGGTTCAGGTGCGACACGTCCGCCCCGAACTGACCGGGCTTGGCGAACCCGACCAGGGCGTTGAGGTTCGCCCCGTCGACGTACACCTGCCCGCCGGCGTCGTGGACCTTCGCGCACAGCGACGCGATACCCGTCTCGTACACACCGTGCGTGGACGGGTACGTCACCATGATCGCGGCGAGCGCGTCGCGGTGCTTGTCGATCTTCGCGTCCAGGTCGACGAGGTCGACGTTGCCGTCGTCGTCGCAGGCCACCACCACGACCCGCATCCCGGCCATCACCGCCGACGCCGCGTTCGTGCCGTGCGCCGACGACGGGATCAGACACACGTCGCGGTGCGTCTCCCCCCGCGACGCGTGGTACGAGCGGATCGCCAACAGGCCGGCCAGCTCCCCCTGCGAACCGGCGTTGGGCTGCACGCTGACCGCGTCGTACCCGGTCACCTCGGCCAGCCACGACTCCAGTTGGCCGATCATCTCCCGGTACCCGACGGTCTGCGCGTCCGGCGCGAACGGGTGGATGTGCGCGAACTCCGCCCAGCTGACCGGCTCCATCTCGGTGGTCGCGTTCAGCTTCATCGTGCACGACCCGAGCGGGATCATGCCCCGGTCCAGGGCGTAGTCGAAGTCCGACAACCGCCGCAGATAGCGCAGCATCGCCGTCTCCGAGTGGTGGCTGCGGAACACCGGGTGGGTGAGGTAGTCGCTGCCGCGCGTCAGGTCGACGGGCAGCGCCGCGTCCCCGTCGCCGTCGAACGCGGGCACCCCGAACGCCGCCCACACCAGCGCCAGGTGCGCGGCGGTCGTGGTCTCGTCGCAGGACACCCCCACCCGGTCGGCGTCGACCAGCCGCAGGTTGACACCACGCTGCGCGGCGGCGGCCACCACCTCGGCAGCCCTGCCGGGCACGGTCACGGTGACGGTGTCGAAGAACGCGACGTCCGCGACGTCCATCCCACCGGCGCGCAACCCGGCCGCGAGCCGCGCCGCCATCGCATGGGTACGCGTCGCGATGGCGCGCAGCCCGTCCGGGCCGTGGTACACGGCGTACATGCCGGCCATCACCGCCAGGAGCACCTGCGCGGTGCAGATGTTGCTGGTCGCCTTCTCCCGGCGGATGTGCTGCTCACGGGTCTGCAACGCCAACCGGTAGGCCGGGTTGCCGTCCGCGTCGCGTGACACCCCGACCAGACGCCCGGGCAGCATCCGCTCCAGGCCCGAACGCACCGCCAGGTAACCGGCGTGCGGCCCACCGAAGCCCATCGGTACGCCGAAACGCTGGGTGGTGCCGGCGGCGATGTCCGCGCCGATCTCCCCCGGCGCGCGCAGCAGCGTCAACGCCAGCAGGTCCGCCGCCACGGTCACCAGGGCGCCGGCGGCGTGCGCCGCCTCCACGAGCCCGGCGTGGTCGCGCACCGCCCCGGACGCCCCCGGGTACTGCAGGTGCAGGCCGAAGAACTCCTCCGGCAACTCGTCGCGCTGCACGTCGAGGACCCGCACGTCGATGCCGAGCGGCACGGCCCGGCTGGTGATCACCGCGATGGTCTGCGGCAGGGCGTCGGCGTCGACGACGTACACGCCGCTCTTGGTCTTGGAGGCCCGGCGGGCGAGGGTCATCGCCTCCGCCGCCGCGGTGCCCTCGTCGAGCATGGAGGCGTTCGCGGTGGCCAGGCCGGTCAGGTCGGTGACCATGGTCTGGAAGTTCAGCAACGCCTCCAGCCGGCCCTGGCTGATCTCCGGCTGGTACGGCGTGTACGCCGTGTACCAGGCCGGGTCCTCCAGGACGTTGCGGCGGATCACCGCCGGGGTGTGCGTGCCGTGGTACCCCAGGCCGATCATGGAGACGGCGACGGTGTTGCGCGCCGCGAGGGCCCGCAGCTCGGCGATCGTCTCGGCCTCGGTGGCGGCCTCCGGCAGGTCGAGGGTGCCGTGCCAGCGGATCACCTCGGGGATCGCGGCGTCCATCAGCTCGTCGATCGAGTCGTGCCCGACGACCTCCAGCATCCGACGCTCGTCGTCGGGGCCGGGACCGATGTGACGGGTGGCGAACTGCTCTGCGGTCATCAGGGGCACTCCCGGGGCGAGGTCGACGTGTCGGCCTCCCCCTCTGTCGCACCCACAGGGGCACTCCACAGTGCCTGCCCACGAGGTCCTTTTGCCTGAGAGGTTCCGGGGAGGATTTGCCCCTTCGGCGCCGCCCTGCGTGCTGTCGGGCGGTCTCTCCCACGTGGGTGTTACCGGCGTGGTCAACGCTACCAGCGTCGGTGTTTCCGGCGGATGTCCTACCCCCGGGGGTAGGAGTCGCACCCCCGGGGGTAGGAGTCGCACCCCCGGGCGGGGATGCACCCCCGGGGCGGGGCCGTCAGACCCCCAGCGGCGTCCCGGCGCCGACGCGCGCGGCCAGCCGCGGCAGCACCGCGCCCAGCGGCGCGTCGACGCAGACGGTGGCGTGGGCGTCACCCCGGGTCGGCCCCTGGTTGACGATCGCGACCGGGATGCCCCGTTTCGCGGCCCGAATCACGAACCGGCGGCCCGACATCACCGTCAACGACGACCCGAGCACCAGCAGCGAGCGGGCCTGCTCCACGGCCGCGAAACACCGCGCCACCCGCTGCGACGGCACCGTCTCACCGAAGAACACCACGTCCGGTTTCAGCATCCCGGTGCCGCAGATCCCACAATCCACCGGCCGGAAAGCCGCCACCTGATCATCGGGGAGATCAACATCACCGTCCGGGTTGACAGCGGCGACGCGGGCCACGAACTCCGGGTTGGCCTCGCGCAGCCGCCGGTGCAGCTCCTCCCGGGAGGTCAGGTTGCCGCAGTCCAGGCAGGTCACCTCGTCGAGGCGGCCGTGCAACTCGATCACCGACGGGCTGCCGGCCGCACCGTGCAGACCGTCGACGTTCTGGGTGATGACCGTGTCGACCAGCCCCGCGTGTTGCAGGCCGGCCACCGCCCGGTGCCCCGCGTTGGGCGCCGCGCCCGCGATCAGCCGCCAGCCCAGGTGGCTGCGCGCCCAGTAGCGCCGCCGGGCCAACGGATCGCGGGTGAACGCCTGGAAGGTCATCGGCGTGTGCCGCCGCGCCACCCCGCTGGGCCCCCGGTAGTCCGGAATTCCCGACTCGGTGGACAGGCCGGCGCCGCTGAGGACCACCACCCCACCACCGGCCACCAGCGAGGTCAACGCGTCGAAGCTCTCCATCACCTCTCCATGCTGCCTCAACCGGTTCGCCAACGCCGAGCCCCGCGCCGGGTGAGCGGCCCCACCCGGCGCGGACGGCGGCCACCCGGCGGACACGTCGCCGACGACGGCGACGGCGGGCGACGACGGCTACGCGGCGACGACGTCGGCGACGACGCAGGCGATGTTGTCCGGCGCCCCCTCGGCCCGCGCCAGATCGATCAGCGCCCGCACCGTGTCGTCCGGGTCGTCCGTCGCGGCCAACGCCGACCCCAACCCGGCCCGGTCGACGACCGCGGACAACCCGTCGGAGCACAACAAATACCGGTCACCCGCCACCGCGGTACGCAACGCCAGATCCGCCTCGACCTGCCGGCCGCCACCGAGGGCACGCACCAGCACCGCGCGCTGCGGATGCGCCGCGGCCTGGTCCCGGTCGAGCCGACCCTGATCAACCTGGGCCTGCACCCAGGTGTGATCCTGCGTGAGCAGGGACAACTCACCGCCGCGCAGCAGGTAGGCCCGGGTGTCACCGATGTGCACCAGCGCCAGCCGGGAACCGCTGAGCAGCAGCGCGGTCAGCGTCGTGACGGGCTGGTCGGTGTCGGTGGCCAACCCGTGCACGGCCCGGTCGGCGGCGCTCACCGCGCCACCCAGCATCGTCAGCAGGTCCGCGCCCGGCACGTCGGTCAGGGCCAACGGCTTCAGGGCGTCGACGGCGGCGGCGCTGGCAGCCGCGCCGCCGGGCCCCCTCATCCCGTCGGCCACGGCGAGCAACCGCTCGCTGGCGTACGCGGTGTCCTCGTTGCTGTCGCGCACCAGCCCGGTGTCACAGCCGGCGGCACAGCGGACGGTGACGGTGGGATCCGGGTCAGACATGGTGGTGCCTCCTTCAGACAGGTGGTCCACGAGGAGGGTGGCGAGCCGGGCGCGGGCCGCGGTGTCGGCGCTGACCTGCCGCCAGTACGCGGTGACCGCCTCCGCCGCCGCTGCCGGCTCCAGGTCACACACGACCCGGATCGTCGCCAGCGGCATACCGAGCCGACGCAACTGGGCGACCAACCGCGCCACCGGCAACTGGACCGGGTCGTAGAGCCGGTAACCGGACTCCGGATCGACAGCGGCCGGCACCAGCAGCCCACCCCGGTCATACAGGCGCAACGCCTTCGGCGTCAGCCTCGCCGCCCGGGCGAACGCCCCGATGGTCATCAGCCCCACGTCGACATCCTCCTCGCACCGGTCACGGCGACCGGCACCCACCAGGCTCAGGGTTGCCCGAAGGTCAAGGTCAAGCCGGTGACGCCGCCGGTAGGTTGGGCGTATGCGCGTCGTCATCGCCGGAGGCCACGGCAAGATCGCCCTGCTGCTGCAACGCCACCTCGTCGGGCGCGGCGACACCGCCGTCGGCCTCATCCGCAACCCCGAGCAGACCGCGACGCTGCGCGCCGCCGGCGCCACCCCCGTCGTCTGCGACCTGGAACACACCCCGCCCGACCAGGTGGCCGAGCACCTGCGCGGCGCCGACGCGGTGGTCTTCGCCGCCGGCGCGGGCCCCGGCAGCGGCGCCGCCCGCAAGGACACCGTCGACCGGGCCGCCGCCGCGCTGCTCGCCGACGCCGCCACCCGCGCCGGCGTCCACCGCTACCTGCTCGTCTCCTCCATGGGCGTGGACACACCACCGGCCCCCGGCACCGACGACGTGTGGGCGGCGTACCTGCGCGCCAAACGCGCCGCCGAGGACGACCTGCGCCGCCGCGACCTGACCTGGACGGTGCTGCGACCCGGCCGGCTCACCGACGACCCACCCACCGGGCGGGTCACCCTCACCCCACACGCCGGTGCTGGGGCGATCAGCCGCACCGACGTCGCCCACGTCCTCGCCGCGCTGCTCGACGAACCGCGCACCACCGGCGCGACACTGGAACTCGTCGACGGACCCACCCCGATCGCCGAGGCCATCCGCGCCGCCGTCAGCTGAGCGACCCCGTCGCGCCGGCATGCGAACCCCGCACCGGCGCAGCCGACACCACTGCGGCCCTCAGCCGCCCGGGCGGTGCGCGGCGACCAACACCGGCCCACCGGGGACGGTCGGGAAACGCCGAACGTCACCCAACCCGGCCCCCGCCAGCACCTGCGCCATCCGGTCGGCGTCGAAGGCGTTGCCGCCGTTGCGCACCGCGTTCCACCGGTCGACGGCCGCCCGCAACGGGTCCCCGGCCGGCGCATTGGTGCCGGCCACCAGCCAGCCACCGGGTCGCAGCGCCTGCACCAACCGGGGCAACGCGAGCGCCAACGTCTGCTGGGGAAGAAACGGCGCCGGCACCCACACCAGGTCGTACCCGCCCGGCTCGGTCACCTCCGCGACGTCCTGCCGGCGCACACTGATCCGGTCGGCGACGTCGCGCGCCTCGGCCAACTCCCCGCGGGCCAGGTCCAACGCCCGCTGGAGCACGTCGATGCCCACCACCGACACCCGGGGCAACGCGCGGGCCAGGGCGACCGCCAACGCCGCCACGCCGGTGCCCACGTCCAGAATTCGGGCATCCGCCGAGTCCAAGCGCTCCGCCAGCCCCGCCAACTCGGGCACCACCCGGGTCGCCAACGCCCGGCCGGTCGCCGCCGACGCCCGACCCTGATGCAGCAACACCTCGTCGTCGACCTGCGCCCAGCCGACCGCACCCCCGCCGGAAGGCTCCTGCGCCGCCGCGGCGACCGCCTGCCGCAGCGAACTCAACCGCGCCTGCACCGCGCTGCGCCCGGTCGGCCCGTCGGCCGCCACCAGCGACGGGTGCGCGACCGGCGTCGCGCCGTCCCAGGACAGCAGACCGGCGGCCTCCAGGACCGCGCTGCGGTGCGGCGACGCCGCGACGACCTCGGCGAGCGGGGCCGACAGGGCGTCAGTCATGGTGCCGACGGCGGCCGCCAGCGCCCACACCGACGCCTCCAACGCCGCGAGGGGGTCCGCCGACCCGCCGGATGGAGACGGTGATACCGACACGACGGGCCTCTCCCCGGGGCGGGCCACCGGTCAGCCCCGCCTGACCCCTTCGACTATGCCACCGTCGCCAGCGCCCCGGGTGGGGTCCACGTCAGCGCACCCCACCCGGCGACTCAACGCTGCTGGTGCCGCGGCAACGCCGACTGACCCACCGCGCCGCCCACGAACGGCGCCCCCGGCGTCTCCGCCGCGATCCGGTCCATCGTGCGCGCCAACTGCTCACTGCCGTCGTCGAGATGCCGCGCCGCCGCCTGCATGTGCGACACCATCATCTCGCCGAAGATCCGCAACGCCTCCCGGGTCGCCACCGTGTCGTCGAAGCTCGACCCCGCCGCGCTGCGGTACTCCGCCACCGCCCGCTCCGCCTCCTGCTTCGCCTCCGCCTCCGCCGCGTGCAGGTAACTCTCGTACTGCACCCGGGCGTACTCGGCGACCCGACGCGCGTAGTCATGCGCCTGCGCGATGATCTGCTCGGCCTCCCGCTGCGCCGCCGACAGCAGATTCACCTCCCGCGCCGCCGGGACCTTCGACGCCGCCCCCGTACTGGGGATCACCCCGTGCCGGTGCAACTCCACCCGGTCGGTCAGCCGCTCGTTCTCCGCCCGCAACGTCGCGATCTGCGTCGCCAACAGGTCCAACTCGTCAGCGACCTGCACCCGGAACCGGTCCACGTCGGCGTTGTCGTAACCACGCCGAGCGAACGACGCCGCACCGAACTCCCACCGCCGCACCCGGTCGGCGGTCATCCGCACCTGCACACCGCCGGACACCTGCACCCCGTCATACCGACTGATCGGCGTCGCACTCACCTGTGCAGACCTCCGTCCGCGACCGCCGGGCTCGCAAGCTCACACCTCGCGCTCACCTGTGCCCACCTCCCGAAGTGTCACCCGCAGCCGGCTGCTGCACCGCCGTGCGCCACGCCGGGCCGTACCACTGCGCGCCCAGGCCCTCGTGGTGCACCTGACCCGCGTGGTAGCCCGCCTGCGCCAACGCCCGCACCGCGTGCGACACCATCTCGTCCGACCCACACACGAACACGTGCCGGGACCGCCAGTCACCGTCGGCCAACGCCCGGTCCACCGCCTGCACGAACTCCCCCGGCCGGTGCACGTCGGCACCGACCACGTACGTCACCGTCAACCACGGATACGACGACGCCATCTTGTCGATCGCATCATTGTCGTAGAACTCGCTACGGGACCGGGCCCCCACGTACAGGTCCACCCGACGGCGGGAACCCTCCGCGGCCACCTGCTCCACCAACGCCTTCACCGGCGCCCAGCCGGTACCCGACACCAACAGCAACAGATCACTGGACCCCGCCGCCCACAACCCCAGCCGGTCCCCCACCGGCGCCGCCAGGTGGATCCGATCCCCCACCGCCGACCCGTACACCAACCGCGACGACACCGCGCCACCCGGCGCGGCCCGCACATGCAACTCCAACGTGCCGTCCGCCCGCGGCGCGTTCGCCGGCGAGTAGTACCGCCACGACCGCACCGACGGGTGCGACACCCCGATCGACTGACCCGGCGTGAACGGCAACAGATACTGCGGACGCACCGTCAACACCGCCACGTCGAACGCCCGCCGCTCATGCGCCACGATCTCCGCCACCCACCACGGCGGATTGACCGCCTCAGCGGCCTGCGCGGCCTCCACCATCACCTGGGCGACCAACCCGTACGCCGCCGTCCAGTCCGCAGCCAACTCGTCGGTCCACTGCTCGCCGAGGAAATGCTGCAACGTCGCCACCAGCGCCTCACCGACCGCCGGATAGTGCTCCGCGCGGACCGCGAACTTGCGGTGATCCGCGCCGAGATCCTGCAGGAAACCCACCAGCCGATCGACCTGGTCCACGTTGGACACGATGTGACCCAACGCGGTCACGAGGCGGTCCCGCTGACCAGCCATGTTCGTGGGGAACATCTGCCGCGTCTCGGGATGGGCGAGGAACAACGTCGAGTAGAAGTAGAGCGGCACCTGGTCGCCGTGACCGGCGACCACCGACCAGCTCTGCTTGAGGCGAGCCGCGTCCACGCTCAGGCGTCCGACCTGTTCCCGGCAGCCACCACCTGGCCCTGCACCTGCCCCAGCACCGTCTGCACATCAGCGAGGACGTCCGACGGCACCCCGAGCTCGGTCAGCGTCAGCATCAGGTACTCGCCCACCTTCGCGTAGTGCCCCACCGTGATGCCCAACGGCTGGTGCGCCTCGGCCAACCCGCGACCCGTGTACTCGTTCGGGCCACCCAGCACCACCGTCAACATCAACGCCAGATGCCGCCGCTGACCCGCCATGTCCACGCCGTCGAAATAGCCCGCCAACTCAGGGTCCGCGAGCACCTTGTCATAGAACAGCTCAACCGCCGCCTTGACCGAACTGGCACCGCCGATGCGGTCGTAGTGCGAGGCGGGAACAGTCTCTTCCGTAACCGTCACGGTCGTTCCTTCCGGGGGTGAAGGGTCCAGAACCGTGAGGGACCATAGCGTGTCAACCGCCCTCGGTCAGCGCCCCCTTATCGGATTCCCGACAACACGCCGACACGGTGCGTCACCACTACCGATGGGTATCTCCACAATGGGCCACCAACACAACACCCACGGTATCCACAGTGGACCGACACGCCCGACATACCCCCACCACCGTCACCGACGGTCGCGAGAAAACAACCGGAAAAAAACCGAAGACGAAAACGTCAGCCGGCGCGCCGCCGCGCCCGCCGCGCCGCCAACTCGTCACCCACCGGATCCGGGCCCGACGCCACCGCCGGCTCCACCGGGCCGCTCGTCGCCGGCTCCGCCGGCAGATGCGACAACGACCCCTGGATCTCCTTGAAAGCCCCACCGATCGCGATGCCGAAGACCCCCTGGCCACCCTGCAACAGGTCGACCACCTCCTCCGGAGACCGGCACTCATACACCGTCGTCCCATCAGAGATCAGCGTGATCCCCGCCAGATCCTCCACACCACGCGACCGCAACGCCTCAATCGCCTTACGGATGTTCTGCAGGGACACCCCCGCATCCAACAACCGCTTCACGACCTTCAACACCACCAGGTCCCGGAACGAATACAACCGCTGCGTCCCCGAACCCGAGGCATCCCGAACGCTCGGCACCACCAGCGTCGTCCGCGCCCAGTAATCCAACTGCCGGTAACTGATACCCACCGCATGGCAGGCCGTCACACCCCGGTAACCAACCGAACCGTCACCCTCAGCCGCCACACCTGGCGACGAGGCACCCGACTCGTCGAACTCTGCACCCGGATCGGAATCCTGCGGCTCGTGCATCCGGACAACCTCCCCGTCAGTGTGGCGACGCGCCGTTTCCACCGACGCGCACCCCTCGACACGGAAACCCTATCGCCACCGTCAGGGGTTACCACGGAGGAACCGACGCGACACGCCGCGCAGCCACCGAGAAAGATCACCAACAGAGCCCAGGCACACCTCAGCCCGCGAAATCCTCCGGACGCACCTGCTCCAGGAACTCGCGGAACTTCTCCACCTCGTCCTCCTGCTCATCAGGGATAACGATCCCCGCCTCGCTGAGGACCTGCTCCGCACAACGAATCGGCGCACCAACCCGCAACGCCAACGCGATCGAATCGCTCGGCCGCGCCGACACCCGCACCCCATCACCGATCAACAGATCAGCGTAGAAGACGTTCTCCTTCAGCTCGGTGATCTCCACCGCCTGCAACGGCGCCTTCAACGCCGCCAACACGTCCCGCAGAAGGTCATGCGTCAACGGCCGGGCCGGCTTGACCCCCTGCTGCTCATAAGCGATAGCCGTCGCCTCGACCGCGCCGATCCAGATCGGCAGATAGCGGTCCCCCTCGACCTCCCTGAGCAGGACGATCGGCTGGTTGCTGGGCAGCTCCACCCGAACTCCGACCACGCTCAGCTCGCGCACCGCCGCCTCCGTGTCGTTGTCACCTACGCCGCACCGCGCCCTTCCCTGCACGGTACACGGACCGCAACACGGCCGTCCCATGCGCTACAGCACCACGCCCGCGCCGAAAAGGGGTTACCCCGGCAAGCCTACGGCACGCTTCCCGGAAGAGATCTTTCCGCTCAGCCGCCACCCACCGGGCACCCTCACCGACCCAACGTCGACCGCAGCCCCACCCGCACCAACGCCGCGTGCAACTGCTCCGACAACGCCACCAACTCCCGCGCCGTC
This sequence comes from Micromonospora sp. NPDC047756, assembly GCF_055587245.1. Lineage (NCBI taxonomy): Bacteria > Bacillati > Actinomycetota > Actinomycetes > Micromonosporales > Micromonosporaceae > Micromonospora > Micromonospora sp. NPDC047756. The sequence goes on along the minus strand of NZ_JBVJGQ010000006.1, from coordinate 367,692 downwards.
TCCGCCGCCCGCGCCCGCGCCGCCGGATCACTCTGCCGCGCCAACGGCGCCACCAACTGCGCGAACAAACCAACCTCCCGGTCCGCCGCCGTCCGATAACCCCGCAGGTGCCGCGGCTCCAACCCGTACGCCGCCAACCCCGCCACCGCCGACGCGATGATCAAAGCATCAGCGTCATACCAACCCGGCGGATCCGACACCAGCACACCGAGCCGCTCCAACTCCACCAACGTCGACTCGTCGATCCCACTGCGCGCCACCAGATCCACCCGGCCGAGCCGCACCTGCGACGACTCGGCCGGCTCCGCCAACTCCCGACCCGGCACCGCACCATCAGGACCAACCGCCACCAACGCCGGCCGCGACCGCTCCGGCTGCTCACCGGACGAATCCCACTGCGCCAACTGCTCCCGGATCACCCGCAACGGCAGGTACCTGTCCCGCTGCGCGGTCAACACGAACCGCAACCGCGCCACATCGTCCCAGCTGTACTTCCGGTAACCCGCCGCCGTCCGCTGCGGCTCGACCAAACCCTCAGCCTCAAGAAACCGCAGCTTCGAAATCGTGGTATCCGGAAAATCCACCCGCAACTGCCCAAGCACCTCACCGATGCTCATCAACGGCTCAGACCGAGCCGCCCCGGGTGACCTGGAGGCCGCAGGCTCGTTCACCCCCGGCCGGCCTCCTCCTCCGGGCGCGGACCGGCGATGAACACCACCCGGAACTTACCGATCTGAACCTCGTCACCATTGCTCAACGTGGCCGCCTCAACCCGCTCACGATTGACGTACGTGCCATTCAGGCTGCCCACGTCCCGCACCGTGAACGTCCCACCATCGCGGTGGAACTCCGCGTGCCGACGCGACACCGTCACGTCATCCAGGAAGATGTCACTGTCCGGGTGCCGGCCACTGGTCGTCACATCGTGGTCCAACAAGAACCGGGCACCCGCATTCGGGCCTCGACGAACCACCAGCAGCGCCATACCCGGCGGCAACGAACCGGACATCCGGCTCGGCACCACATCGGTATCCGGCCCCTCCAGCACTTCGTCGAGCGAACCGAGATTGAGCGTCGAAGTGACGTCGAGTGGGGGGAACTCGTCGTCTGGCCGCGTCATGGGACCACCTCACGGATCTGTTCGGTCGGCGTCGGGTAATGGCGGGTCTGGCCGCCGGGCACTTGAACACCCGGCGGCTGGCTCCCCGTGCCCGGGAAGGCAATTCCGCAACGCTCAACTATTGGGTTCTCGGTCGACTGGGCGAGCCTAGCCAGCGCCGAAATGCAGGGCAACCGGACGCGCGCAGACAACCCGCGCACCGGATCAAGCACACTCAGCCTTCGGTGATCTTCTGATACGCGGCCGCCGTCAGCAACCCATCCGTCGCAGTCGGATCATTCGGCGTGATCTCCACCAACCAACCCTCACCGTACGGATCAGTGTTGATCAGCTCAGGCGTGTCGGCCAACGCATCATTGCGCGCAGCCACCGTACCGGCCACCGGCGCGTAGATCTCCGACACGCTCTTGGTCGACTCGATCTCACCCAACGAGTCACCGGCCGCGACCACCGCACCCGCCTCGGGCAACTGCACGTACACGATGTCACCGAGCGCGTCCTGCGCGAAGTGGGTGATGCCGACCCGGACCGAAGCCGTGCCGTCACCCGCCACCCACTCATGCTCGGCGGTGTATCGCAGATCCTCGGGAATCACCAGACGCGTCCTTCATCCATCGGTGCCCCGGACCACCCGGGTCCGGCGCGGCCGCGCCGGTCAGGAGACCGGACGGGCGTGTTCCAACTTGATCGGCACGTGCAGCGCCGAAACCTCGGCAACCTCACGCTCCCCAAACGTCACGTTACCGCCGTCACCCCGGACCGACGCCACCACCCCACCAGGAATGTTCAACGCCGTACGCATCGTCGCCGGATCACCGATCACCGTGATCGTGTACGGCCCCGACAACCGACGCCCCTCCACCATCAACGACCCGTTGTCCCCATCGAGGAAGAACGTCGACGCGATGATCCGCACCGTCGCCCGATCCCCACCGGAAATCTGCATCGCCTCGGCACCCGCACCGCGCAACTCCTGCACCGCGTCCAACACCCGGTTCGCCGAGATCGGCTTCACCCCGCCGTCGAACTGCACAGTCAACCCCGGACCCACCGCCGGCAACGTCCCCGCCAGGATGCCCAACTCGTCCGCCCGCCGCGTCGCCTCATCCAACGCCGCCTGACGACCCTGCTCACCCGAGCGCAACTGCCGCTGACTGTCCTCCAGAGCCCGGATGTCCTGCTGCAGGCGATTCTCCCGCGCATCCAGATCCGACAGGATCCGGACCAGGTCCTCCTGACGGGTGGCACCCAGAGTCGGGTCCGTCGACGTCGTCTTCAACTGCACGACCAACGTGAACCCCAGCAACGCCAACAACGCGGCGATCATCACCCCGGCCGCACTCCACCGGGACCGACCAGCCACCACCGACGCCGGCTCGCCCACCGGCTCCGCCGACTCGTCGGAACCCGCAACCGGCCGCTCCCCCGACCGCGACACCGCGCTCAGGTCCACCGTCGCACCATCGTCGACCGGCTCCACACCCGGCTCCACCGCAGGCTCGTCATCCGACGGCGCCTGCGGCGCCAACGGGCTCAACTCATCCGGATCCGGCGCATCCGGCCGCGGATCCGGCTCACCCGCCGGCCCACCCGGCCGCACCGGACCCACCGGCTGCGGCCACCCGGTCCCCGTGTCGGTCTGCTCATCACTCATCGCAACCCAACCTACGCCCGGAACAGGTGCCGGCGGATCGCCGCCACGTTGCCGAAGATACGCACACCCAACACAACGACCACACCGGTGGACAACTGCCCACCCACCCCCAACTGGTCACCCAGATACACGATCAGACCAGCCACCAGCACGTTCGAAATGAACGACACCACGAACTGCTTGTCGTCGAAGATGCGGTCCAACCGGGCCCGCACCCCACCGAACACCGCGTCCAACGCGGCCACCACCGCGATCGGCAGGTACGGCTGCAACGCCGCCGGCACCGTGGGATCAAGCCACACGCCCAGCACCACACCGGCCAGCAACGCCAACACCGCGATCATCGGCCACCTCCGGAGGGGCTAACACTCGTCCCCGGACCGGACGACCCGGGACTGCCGGAACGGACACCCGACGCGGAAGGGCTCGGACTGACCGACGGCTTGGCGTAGCGTAGCTGCGGCTCCGGCGCCGCCGGCAAGGTGAGGTCATCCGCCTCCCGCACACCGAACGACAACCCCGTCCCCTGCGCCACCTTGCGCATCAGCGCCGCATTCCGACTGTCCTCGAACTTGCGCCGCATCGAACCCGGCCCGATCGCCGACACCTCGTACGGCCCCGTCACCGGCCGGAAATCCACGAGCATCGCCTCACCCGCCGACCGGATCGTCGACGTCGACGTCAACCGCTGCCCGTTGATGGCGATCGCCTCCGCACCAGCACTCCACAACGCGTTCGCCACACCCTGCAGGTCGCTGTAGAGCACCCGCGGCGGCCCCGCGCCGGCACCGGTGACCGCGTCCGCCTTGTCCGGAGCGTCCGCCAACCGCACCACCACACCGTCACCGCGCACCCGGCCCAACCCGGTGCTCGCCTCCAGGTTGCGCAACCGGGCAGCGGCCGAACCGGTCAACGCCGCGTCCCGCTGCCGACTGACCTCCTCGCGCAGCTGGTCCGCCCGCGTGGACAACCGATCGGTCTGGCTCTCCCGCTCCTTGATCTGCGTCACCAGACCCGAGCGGGCCTGGCTGCGCCCCGGCTCGTCCGCCATCGTCTGCCGGTACGCCACCGCGAACAGGAAACCCAGCATCACCACCACGACCAGGCTCACCGACCGGGCCGGCAAGGCCCGCCACCCGCGCGCCGGAGCGGACTCCGCCGAGCGCCGACGAGCCGCAGCCGCATCCGCGTACCCCGGATCCAACGGGTTGCGGAACAACTCGGTGAGGAAATCCGGCGCGTACACCCGGTCCTGGCCGGGTTTTCCCGGCCGAGGCGCGCTCACGCCGCCGCTCCCGGACCGCGCGCCGCGCGCACCAGCCGGGCCGCCTGTACGACGTACATCGCGCCGGCCACCCAGTACAGCACCAGCCCCCACCAGGCCAACGCCCAACCGATGGCGCTCGCCGCCGTCGCCACGTCGGTGGCCGCGCTGGCCAACAGCAGCACCGGGAACGCCGCGAGCAGCAGGAACGTGGCGGTCTTGCCCACGTAGTGCACCGGCGGCGGACCGTACCCGTAGCGCCGCAGCACCGCCAGCGACGCCAGCAGGAGCACCTCACGGGCCAGCAGCGCCGCGGTGAACTGCCACGGCACCACCTCCCGGGCGGTGAAGGCGACCAGGGTGGCGAGGATGTAGAGGCGGTCGGCCAGCGGGTCGAGCAGCTCGCCCAGGCGGCTGACCTGGCGCAGGCGGCGAGCGATCCAACCGTCGACCCAGTCGGTGGTGCCGCCGATGGCCAGCACCACGACCGCCGCCACGTCGGCCTTTGCCACCAGGAACAGGTAGAGGAAGAGCGGCACGCCCAGCAGCCGCCCGAAGCTGATCAGGTTGGGCAGGGTGAGGACCTGGTTGCCGGGGGTCTCGTCACCGGCGTCCCGCGGTTGCTCTGCCCGAGCCGGCCGACGCGACACCGATCCTCCTCCACGGCACGCGGGCCCCCGGCCGGCGCCGGGCGCGGCTGAGGGTCGTACGCGCTGTCGGGCCGACCAGCGCCGGCTCTCCCCTGCGGCCCCGGGCGGGGCCCCATGCCCTGATACGGCCCGCGATCTCGATGATCGCGGGCCGGCTAGGTGCGCTGCCACTATATCGGGCTTCCTCTCGCTGGCCGGGCGCTGCGGCGGCCTGCCGGTGCGGTGGTGTCGCACTGTGGCGTGGATCACCACGCGTAGAGCGTCCTAGGATACTAGTGGAGGAGGGGACGGCGTTCAGGCCGTCTGGACGGCGGGATCGGTCTGCTGCTCGGGCACCGACGTCGCCGCCCGAGCGAACCCGGCCAGCGCCAGCAACAGCTCGTGCTGCATCCGCGACGGCATCCGATCCAGCACCGCCTGCACCGCGCGCTGACGCCGCTCGGCCAACTCCCCCAACAGGGTCAGCGCCGCAGGCGTCGGCACCAGCCGCACCTCACGCCGGTCCCGCGGATCCGCCACCCGACGCAACAACCCGGTCGCCTCCAACCGGTCGCACAGGCGGCTCGCCGACGACGGCACCACGTCCAGCAGCTCCGCCAACCCGTTGACGTTGGTCTCCGGACGACCGCTGATCAGCGTGAGCACCCTCAGCTGGGTGGGCGGCACCTGGTGGCGCGACCCGGCCGACTCCAGCACGGCGATCAGCGTCTCGGCGGCCGTGGTGATCGCCGCGGCGAGATCCGCAGGTCGCTCCACCTGATGTCCCCTGCCGTTGTCGCGCTGGTGCCCGCCCGGCAATGCGGCGGCGAGACTCACGCCATGCTCCGCTCGCGTGGACCGTGCCAGTCCAGACAGACCACGACGGCGTCGTCACGCAGATCGGAATCGGCGTGATAGGCGTGTAGTTCGCGCATCACCGTACCAACCGCCTCGGCCGGCGGCTGCAACCGCGTGGCGCGCAGAGAACGTGCCATCACCCGCTGCCCGTACGGCTCCTGGCCCGGCGGCTCGGCGGCCCACACCCCGTCGCTGACGACGAAGAGCCGGTCACCGGGGGCGAGTTGTATCTCCTGAAGCTCGTAGCGGGTCTCGGCGAACATGCCCAGCGGCAGCTGCTGATCCAGTTTCACCGGCTCGACAGTGGAGCCGCGCATCCGCAACAGGTGGGGCGAGCCGGCGTCGACGGCCCGCACCCGGCCGAGGCGAGTGTCCACCTCAAGCAGCAGGGTGGCCACGTACCGCGCGCCCCGGTGCTGGTAGAAGACCGTGTCCGACGCCAGCTCGGCCTGCTCCACCAGGCCGCCACCGGAGCGACGCGCGTTGCGCATCGCGTTGACGGTGACGGCTGTCAACAGCGACGCCGCCAGGCCGTTGCCCTCACCGTTGAGCACCGTCACGGTGAGACGGTCGCCGTCCAGCGACCAGTCGAAGTGGTCGCCACCCACCGTGTACGCCGGTTCGAGCTGGCCGGCCAGGTCGAACGCGTGGTGGGACACACCACGACCGGGCAGCAGGTCCCACTGCATCTCGGCGGCCATCGTCAGTCGCTCCCGACGGCGGGCCCGCCGGTAGCGGTCGGTCTCCCGGTCCGCCGCGCGCATCGCCACCGCCAGCGCGCCGGCGATGTCCGTCGCCCGACCGGTGACCGCCGCGTTCGGTACGGTCGGCAGCTCGATCATCAGCACGCCCAGCCGTTCCCCCCACACCGTCAACGGCAGGTAGAGCCGGCAGGGACCCGAACCGTCGCGGACCGGCTGCTGGCTGCTGAAGCAGCGCTGCGCCATGGTGTGACAGGCCAGGAAACCGCCGGCCGGCAGGTCCGGGTCCAGCACCGGCCACAGGCCGCTGATCCGGTAGTCGGCGACGAAGACGTCGGTGCGCAGCGCGCCCATCGCGGACCGGATCGCCCGGTCCGCCGCCTCCGCCAACTGGTCGGGCGGAGCCTCGCGCAACGCGCGCGACACCACGTCCGGCGCGTCTACCATCGTCGCCCTCCCCCGAAGCTTGCTGTAGGGCAAGCATCATACGGACGTCGCCGGACGGATGATCGGCGCGGTCAGTCACCCGCGCGGGTCGCGAGCACACCGTGGAACGCGTCGGGCACCTCGGCCGGTGGGCCTTGCGGCCGCCACTCGGTGACCGGGACGATCCCGTCCGCCGTCGGCGCCCACCGACCCAGCAGGGGCGCGAACGCCGCCGGTGGACGCATCCGGAACTGCGGCCCCATCATGGCCAGCGCCTGCGGGTGACCGGCCAGCTCCTCGGTGTCGAAGTCCACAGCGAGCAGGCTGCCCGGCGCCGCGGCAGCGTACAGCTCGTCGAGGGTGCGGGTCAGCGTGACGTCGTCGAGGAACGCGGCCAACCCCAGGAAGACCACGCCGACCGGCCGCCGACCCCACCCCGGCACGAAACGGTGCAGCTGCGCCGGGTCGATGGTGCCGATGTCGGTCGCGTCTCCGAAGCCGTAGCCGGCCCGGTCACTGCCGGCGAGGATGCCCTGTCCCAGTCGGATGGTGACCGGGTCGACGTCGGTGTAGAGCACCGTCGCGTCGGCGGCGACCTCGTGCACGTTGCCCATCGTCGGCACCCCGGCGCCGAACACCAGGAACCCGTCCACGCCCTGCTCGGCCATGGCCCGCACCGCCCGGCCCAGGAACGCCCGCAGCTCGCGGAACACCGGCGCGCACGGCCCGTACGCCTGCTCGAACGCGTTCGCGGCGGCCACGTCCACCGGGAAGTGATGCTGCCCGCCGAGCCAAAAGTCGATCATGCGCGCGGTACTCGGCTGGTCTGGTTCACCCATCGTCGGCGCTCCCTCCCCGGTCGTCGCCAGCGTACCGACCCCGACGCGCTCGGCGGTATCGCGACGCGGGGGCGTCCGGGCCCGCGATACTGGCCGCGAGCGGAGGTGGGCGGTGAACTCGGCGAACAACGCGGCGGTGGTGGTCGGCGTCGACGGCTCGGAGTCGGCGCTGCGCGCCGTGCGGCTCGCCGCCACCGAGGCGGCCCGCCGGCACCGACCGCTGCGGGTCGTGCACGGCTTCATCTGGCCGCTGCTGCACGTACCCGTCTCCCCCGCCCCGGACGCGCCGCCCGGCGGCGGGCTGCGCCACCGGGCCGAGGAACTCGTCGAGGCCGCCGTGCGCGAGGCCGAGGCGACAGTGCCCGGGTTGTCGATCTCCGGCGAGATCATCGACGGCGAGGCCGCCGCGGTGCTGGTGGGCGAGTCCCCCACCGCCGCGCTCATCGTGCTCGGCGATCGCGGGTTGGGTGGGTTCTCCGCGCTGCTGGTCGGCTCGGTCGCGGTGCAGGTCGCCGCGTACGCCGACTGCCCGGTGCTGGTCGCGCGCGGCACGCAACGCCCCGACCAGCCGGTCCTGGTCGCGGTGGACGGCTCGGACGCCTCCCGGCGGGCGGCGGACGTCGCCGCCGAGACCGCCGTGTCCCTCGGCGTGCCGCTGATGGCGGTGCACGCGTACCGACATCCCGGCAGCAGCGGCCCCGGCGACATGCAACCCCTGGTGTACGACGAGGCGAAGCTGCGCGGCGAGCAGGAGCGGATGCTCGCCGGGTGGCTGACCGGGCTCACCGAGGACCACCCGGGTCTGCGGTTGACCTGCCAGGTGGTGCACGGCCGACCCGGAACCGCGCTCGCCGAGGCGTCGCGCTCCGCCCAACTGGCGGTCGTCGGAGGGCGCGGGCGCGGCGAGGTGACCGGGTTGCTGCTGGGGTCGGTGAGCCAGTCGATGCTGCACCACGCGCAGTGCCCGGTAGTCGTGGTCCGCGCCCCCCGGTAGGGCCGGGGTTGGTCCGCCCCGAGACGGGTAGACGGCCGCGGTACGCCCAGCGGACGGCGGGCAGCACCAGGTGCCCAGACCGACGAAGGAGGCACAGATGCCAGGACCACGGCCGGGCAGTAACGCGTACGACAAGCAGCGCGCGCGGTTGCGTAACGCGATCGACGACTCCGGACGCCGAGTACCCGACGGCAAGGCCAACCAGGTCGCGAACAGGATCCTGCAGGAGGATCGCGGTCAGCGGGGCGTGGTGCGCGGCGACCGGACGTACGGCCCGAAGAGCGAGCGCGAACCGGGCGACCCGAAGTGAGGACGGTCGACGTGGCCGACGGCGCGATCGCGGGCGCCGTCGGCAGCACCGCGCTGAACGTGGTCAGCTACCTGGACATGGCACTGCGGGGGCGGCCGGAGAGCGACGTCCCCCAGGAGACCGTCGACCGGCTGGCCGGGATCGCGCACGTCGACCTGGGGAACGGGGCCCGAGCGGCCAACCGCCGCTCGGGCCTCGGGCCGCTGATCGGTTACGGGTTGGGCATCGCCGCGGGCGTCGGTTTCGCGCTCTACGCCGGTGGTCGACGTCAGCCGTTGCCGGTGGCCACCGGTCTGCTCGGCGCGGGCGTCATGACCATGACCGACGGGTCGATCACCGTGCTCGGGATCAGCGACCCGCGGACGTGGCGGCGCTCCGACTGGATCTCCGACATCATCCCGCACCTCGCGTACGGGCTGGCGGCCGCCGCCACCTGGAACAGGTTGCGACGGCCGCCAGGCCGCGGACGCTAGAGCCGTCAGCGGGTGTCGCTGTCGTCGTCGGCCACCGGCTCGCCGGCCGGGCCGTACGGCGACACCTGCCCCTTGGGCACTGGACGACCGGCGTCGCCACGCGAGCTACCACGGTTGGCCGGGTGCCCGCCCGGGGCGGGGCCCTTGTTGTCCTGGCTGGTGGCGCCCAGTGCGTTGCGGCGCAACTCCTGCTGCTGCGGGTTCGTCACGGGGTGTCTCCCTCCGGTACGGCAGGCGGCAGAAGCCGCCTCCACCGTCGGCATACCCGCCCGCCCCGAGGGCATTCCGGCCTCGCTCAGCGGTGCGACGGCTAGCGGGTCCTCAAGTGGGTAACCCGACCGGGTGGGCAATGATCGACGTGTGGTGCGGGTGTTGCTCGACCGGCGTGGCCGCACGTACGCGGAGGAGGCCGGTATCCGCCTCTCCGACCGGCCGGGGCCGCTGTACCAGCTGCTGGTGCTGACCACGCTGCTGAGCACCCGGATCCGCGCGTGCGTGGCGGTGGACGCCGCGCGGGAACTGTTCGCCGCCGGCTACCGCACCCCCCAGGCCATGGAGGCGGCCCGTTGGCAGGAGCGCGTCGACGCGCTGGGCCGGGGCCACTACCGCCGCTACGACGAGCGGACCGCCACCATGCTCGGCACCGGCGCCCGGCTGTGCCTGGACCGTTGGCACGGTGACCTGCGACGCCTGCACCGGGAGGCCCAGGGCGACCCGGCCGGGCTTCGGCGGCGGCTCACCGAGTTCCCCGGCATCGGCCCCACCGGCGCGGACATCTACCTGCGCGAGGCGCAGACGGTCTGGTCGGACGTGCGTCCGTACGCCGACCGTCGGGCCCTGGCGGGCGCGAAGCGGCTGGGCCTGCCGGGGTCCCCGGACCGGCTCGCCGGTCTGGTCGACGAACCGGACTTCGGCCGGCTCGCGTCAGCGCTGGTACGGGTGGCGCTGGGTGAGGAATCCGCCGGTGAGGTCACCCGGGTCGCCGCCCGGTGAGGCGCTCACTTGACGGTCTTGTCCCCCGGGCGGGTCAGGTGCCACACCAGCAACGCGGCGAGCAGCGCCAGGACCACCACCCCGCCGGAGATGCCACGGCCCTCCTCGGGGCTGCGGCCGGCGCTGCCGAAGTAGATCACCGCGAGGCCGGCCAGCACCGTGACGAACGTACGCAACCCTCGGTCCTTCACGTCTGGCACGGTAGGCGTACCGCGTTGCTCGCTTTGTCGATTTGAGTCTTTTGTCAGCCTTCTGGGTGAACGCTCAGCGCTCGTTGACGAACCCGCAGAGGCGTACCCGGCGCACCGCCCGGTCGGCGACCTCCACCACTTGCAAGGTCAGACCGGGCAGCCGCACCGTCTCACCCGGGGAGTCCGGCAGGTGACGCAGTCGGGCCAGCACCAGACCGGCCACCGTCGTGTAGTCCCGGGACAACGGAAAGCTCAGCCGCACCCCCAGGTCGGGCAGGTCATGCAGCGGGAAGTCACCGGGCACCAGCAGGGAGCCGTCCGGTTCCCGGACCACCCCGTGCATGTCCCGGTCGGTCTCGTCGTACAACTCACCGACCACCTCGGCCAGAAGATCCTCCATGGTGATCATGCCGTCGATGCCACCGTGCTCATCGACCACCAATGCCAGTTGCTGATGCTCCTGGCGCAGCTGACGCATCGCGTCGGCGACCGGCAGGGTCACCGGCAGCAGCAGTGGCGCCTGGACCCGCTCACCGACTCGGGCGGTGCCGGCCCGCACCAGGTCGCGGATGTGCACCACCCCGAGCACCTCGTCCAGGCCGCCGGGGCCGGTGACGGGAGCACGGGAGCGTCCGGCGGCGGCGAGCCGCCGGACGCCCTCGTCCGCGGCCAGATCGGCGGGCAGCGTCGTCACCTCGCGCCGGGCGACCAGGATCTCCCGCAGCGTCCGGCCGGCGATGTCGAACGCGCCGGTCAGGATCTCCCGCTGCTGGGCCGACAGGCCGCGCTGGCTGGACAGCATCTCCCGCAACTCCTCCTCGGTCATCTCCTCCCGGTTGGCCCGCGGGTCACCACCGGCGAGCCGCACGACCGCGTCGGTGGCCCGGCTGAGCAGCCACACCGCCGGCCGGGACACCCGAGCCAGCAGGTCCAACGGGCCGGCGCTCAGCAGCGCCCAACGCTCGGCCCGCTGCATGGCCAGCCGCTTCGGGGCCAACTCACCGAGCACCAGCGTGACGAACGTCAGCAGCACGGTCACCAGCAGCACCGCGGCGGGACGCGCCGCCGCGCCGAGGAACCCCAACGGCCCGACCAGCGGAGAGGCCAACGACACCGCGGCTGCCGCCGAGGCCAGGAACCCGGCCAGGGTGATGCCGAGCTGAATCGTGGCCAGGTAGCGGTTCGGGTCGCGGGACAGCTGCACCAACCGGTCACCGGCGCCGCTGCGCCGGCCCAGCCGCCGCAACTGCCCCTCCCGCAGGGTCACCAGCGCCATCTCGCTGCCGGAGAGCGCGGCGTTGACCAGCACCAGCACGGCCACCAACGCCAACTGCCCGAGCTGACTGCCCATCGCGTCCCCCCGTCCGCCGCCTGAGGTCACTCAACCGCAGCAAGGCGCGGCGTGGGCGGTGTTTGCGACCGCGCCCCCGCTCAGTCGACCTCCAGGTCGTCCAGCGAGATGGAGTGCGTCATCAGCCACCGGGCCAGCGCCGTCATCCCGAACAGCCACAGCGGCACCGACTCGGTGGGGCCGTTGGTGGCGTAGATGGCGAAACGCAGGTCCGGTGCCCGGTACGCCTCGATCCGCCACTTGTGCTGCCGGTCCCGCCAGACCGCCGAAGGGTCCATGGCGTCACCGTAGGTGACCATCGCCGGCCTCGGGGCCGGTTGGCCCGGCATCTCCGGCTCAGCCCGGCACCACCGTCGGTCCGAACACGATGCCGGCAACGGACACCAGGAGGCTGATGCCGACCGCGGCGAGGATCAGCCAGCCGAGCCCGCGCCACCCCGAGGCACGGCCGGGCACCGGCACCGGCGGTGGTCTCCACAGCTCCCGGTAGGTCCAGGCCAGCACACCTGTCCCGAATGGCAGCAGCCCGACCCAGAACCAGAACCACCGGGTGCCCACCAGCGGCGGCGCGCCACCGATCAGCCGGCCCAACCAGAGCGCGGCCAGCACACCGGCGAGCAGCGCCGCGGCGTTTCCGATCCGCTGCCCGGGGTCACCGTTCGCGCTCCCCGCGGCGGACAGGGCGGCGAGCTGGGCGTCCCGCCAGCTCGGCGGGGCGTCCACCGACGGGTCCGGCTCGGCGAGGTGCGAATGCCAGACGGGCGTTGCGTCAAGGATGTAGCGGCTCTGGCCGTTCGGCACGGTCCAGACGACCATTGCACCGTTGGTCGCATACTGCGGTCGGGGCCGACTCCCCCAGTACGCGCCGTCGTCGGCCCAGCCGGACGCCCGTTGGAAGGCCACCACCTGGCCGGTCGCGAGATCGCGGTCGAGCTGGGCCTCGGTCGACTGGCGGGGCTCCACCCACCACGCCAGACCGGCCCACAGCACCCAGAGCACCGGCAGCCCCCAGCGCAGCACCACCGGGACGATCTCCCGCCACCGCCCACCGAACGGTCGCGCCCGGGACGCCATCACCTCGACCATAAACCCACCGTCGCATCCCGACGCGACCCTGTCAGTCCCGCAAGGGCGCGCGTTCAGGTGACGACGATCCGGGCGTCGTCGGGCAGCCGGCGGGTCGCGCCCCGCCGGTCCAGCAGCTCCAGCAGGGGCACCGCCACCCGGCGGGTGGTGTCCAACGCCTGCCGGGCCGCGGAGAGGGTGAACGGCTGCGGCAACCCGGCCAACACCCGGACCGCGTCGTCGAGCGCGTCGGGCAGCAGCACCACGTTGTCGGCCAGCCGCAGCAGCGCCCCGGCCCGCACCGCGGCGCCGATCTCCCGGGGGCCCAGGCCGAGGTCGACGAGGCGGTCCGCTTCGGGGGCGCGGAACGGGCGGTCGCCGTACTCGGCGCGGACCCGGCGCACGGCCAGGGCCACCGGTTCGGGCAGCGCGTTGGCGCTCGCCGCGCCGACCCGACCAGCGTGGACGCGCAGCGGCGGCCGGACCAGCGCCTCGACCAGCACCCGGTCGGGCAGGGCGAGGCGCTGACGCAGGGCGTCCACCGGCATTCCGGGCTCCAACGGGTGCTCCCGCGCGTGCCGGGCGACCTCCTCGGTCAGCCGCTCGCCGAGCCGCCGCCAGTGCGCGGGGTCGGCCAGCCAGTCGCCGGCCACCGGCGCGGGGCTGTCCCGCCCCGGCCCGGTGGGCACCGGCACACCCATCCGGACCAGCGCGCCGGCCCGGATCAGCCGGCGACGGCGCAGCTCCCCCGCCAGGTCCGGTCGACCGTCCAACTCGGCGAGGACCTGGGCGCGGGCGGCGGCCGCACCCCGTCGGCCCAGCGGTGGCGGTGCCACGTCCAGCACCCGCACCCCGCCGCTCACGTGGTGGCGGCCCGGATCCCGCAGCAGCGCCCGGTCACCCACCAGCAACGGCAGCGGGCGGGCCAGCCGCAGCCGGACGGTGTCCGGGCCGAGCGGGCGCACCCGTACCGGCACCGCCGCCGACCCGACGTGCAGGGTGAGGGTGGCCGGCAGGTCGCCGGCCGGGTCGCCGGCGAGCCGGACGTCGACGAGGTCGGTGTGGTGAAACCGGCCCGGGGTGAGCAGCGCGTCGCCCCGGCCGAGCCGGTCGCGGGGCGTGCCCCGCAGGTTGACCGCGACCCGGGCGACCGCCGCCGCCTCCGGGCGGGCCTCGCCCAGGCAGTGCAGGCCGCGGACCCGGACCGGTTCGTCGGCGCCGGCCAGCTCCAGTTCGTCGCCGACCCGCAGCCGGCCGCCGCCGAGGGTACCGGTGACGACGGTGCCGCTGCCCCGCACCGTGAAGCTGCGGTCCACCCAGAGCCGGACCGGGTCGTCCACGACCGGCGCGGGCAGTTGGGCGGCGAGGCGGTCCAGGGCGGCCCGCAGCTCCGGCAGGCCGGCGCCGGTCAGGCCGCTCACCGCAACCGCCGGCACCGCGCCGAGGCTGGTCGCGGCGATCTCGGCGCGGGCGCGGGCCGTCGCCGGCCCCGGATCGGCCAGGTCCGCGCGGGTCACCGCGAGCAGGCCGTACGCGACGCCGAGCGCGTCGAGCGCGGCCAGGTGCTCGGCGGACTGCGGCATCCAGCCCTCGTCGGCGGCCACCACGATCAGCGCCGCCGGGACCGGGCCGACGCCGGCGAGCATGTTCGGCACGAACCGCTCGTGCCCGGGTACGTCGACGAAGGCGACGGTGCCGCCGGACGGCAGCGTCGTCCAGGCGAAACCCAGGTCGATGGTCATCCCCCGGCGGCGTTCCTCGGCCCACCGGTCGGGTTCCATCCCGGTCAACGCCCGGACCAGCGTCGACTTGCCGTGGTCGACGTGCCCGGCGGTCGCGACGACGAACACGCCTCAGTCGTCTCCGGGTACGCGCAGCACGGCCGCGCGGACGGCGTCGTCGGCGTCGGCGGGCACACAGCGCAGGTCGAGCAGGAGCCGCCCACGTACCACCCGCCCGAGGACCGGCGGGTGTCCGGTGCGCAGCGGGAACGCGTACCGCTCGGGCAGGCTCAGCGCCCACGAGTCCAACTCCACCCCGGGGGCGCCGCCCCCGCCGACCACCGCGACGGCCGGCACCACCTCCGCCTTGCGGCCGTCCGCGCCGAGGCGGTCCCGCAGCCGCTCCACCCGTTCCCGCAGAGCGCCCGGCTCGGCGTGCAGCGCCGCGCGGGTCGGGGTGTGCGGTTGGTGCAGGGTGGCGGCGAGCGCGGCCAGGGTGAGCTTGTCCACCCGCAGCGCCCGGGCCAGCGGGTGACGGCGCAGCCGCTCGACCACCTCGACGTCACCGAGCAGCAGCCCGGCCTGCGGCCCACCGAGCAGCTTGTCGCCGCTGGCGGTGACCAGCGCGGCGCCCGCCCGCAGGGTGCTGGCCGCGTCCGGTTCGTCGGGCAGCAGCGGATCCGCGCCGAGCAGCCCGGAGCCGATGTCGGCGACCACCGGCACCCCGAGCGTGGCCAGTTGCCGTACCCCGACGGCGGAGGTGAAGCCGGTGACCCGGAAGTTCGACGGGTGCACCTTGAGCACGAAACCGGTCTGCGGGCCGAGCGCGGCGGCGTAGTCGGCGACTGTGGTGCGGTTGGTGGTGCCCACCTCGCGCAGCCGCGCGCCGGTGCTCTCCAGCAGGTCGGGCAGGCGGAACCCGTCGCCGATTTCGACCAGTTCGCCCCGGCTGACCACGATCTCCCGGCCGCCGGCCAACGCGGTCGCGGCCAGCACCAGCGCGGCGGCGCCGTTGTTGACCACGTGCACGGCGCCCGCCTCGGGCACGGCCGCGGCCAGCGCGTCGAGCGCGCCCCGGCCGCGGCGGGCCCGCCGCCCGGTGGCCAGATCCAACTCGACGTCGGTGTGCCCGGCGGCGGCCACCACCGCGGCGACCGCGCCGGACGACAACGCCGCCCGACCCAGGTTGGTGTGCAGGACGACACCGGTGGCGTTGAGCACCACCCGGGGACCGGGCGTGGGCAACGCGGCGACCGCCGCGTCGCGTACCTCGTCGGGGTTGAGCTCACCGCGGCGGGCGCGGCCCTGCGCGTGGGAGACGATCGCCTTGACCTGCTCCCGGCCGAGAGTCACGGTGGCGGCGGCCAGCGCCGGGTCGGCGAGCAGCGTGTCCGTACGGGGCACCCGACGTCGCGGGTCCACCGGGCCGTCGCCCATCTCGTCATCTCCTGCAAGCGGTGTGGCGGAGACGGACGGGAATCGAACCCGCCTGGCCCGGGTCCCGGACCACTCCGGTTTTGAAGACCGGGAGGGGCACCAGCCGCCTGAACGCCTCCACCGGACATTCGATCACACCGCGGGCGGGTCCGCCCGACCAGATGGAAGATCCATGGCGGTCCGCCGCGCCTGCGCCCGCTCACGCTGCGGCACCACCGTGTACCGGGGGTCGCGGGCCGAGGCGACACCACCGTAGAAGATGCCGAACCGGGTCAACACCGACGCGGCCAGCAGCGAGGTCCCCGACAGCACCCCGACCACCCGGTGACGCCGGCCCAGCAGAGCGCCCGCCACCCCACCGAGGGTCAGTAGCCGCGCGGCACGCAGCATCCGGCCCGGCCGGCCCAGTCGGTAGGGCTCGCTGAGCAGGCCGAGGCGGCTCTCCAGCCGATGCGTGCCGTACAGCTCCAGGGCCGCGCCGGCCACCGCCATCCGGCGGGCCGGCCCGGCCTGGGCCGGCGGCGCGGCGAGCAGACCCACGCCGGCGCCGCTGGCCAACGCGCTGCCCGCGAAGATCACCGGCAACTCGGGGTACGCCTCATGCCACGACGGCACCGCCGTGTCGGCCAGCAACACCCCGGTGTACGTGGCCAGCGCCGGCGCGGTGCCGGCGGCCAGCAGCCCGGCGGCGTGCCCGATCGGCGGCAACGCCCGGCCGGCCAGCCCGAGCAGACCGCGCCGGGGCAGCACACCGGCCGCCTCGGCGATCGCCGCGACACCCGCCGCCGGCCCGTACGCGGTGAGGATCCAGGTCCCCATCGACATCGGCGAGGTCGGCTTGGCCACCCGCAGCATGTGGTGGAACCGCGCCGGCCGGCCCAGGTCCTTGACCAGGAAGACGGCGCTGGCGCTGACGGCGGCCAACGCGGTGACCCGACCGGCGCGTCGCAACGCGGGCCGCCCGGTGAGCTGCCCACCCGCGGCCAGCAGCGACGAGCCGGCTGCCAGCCCGCCGGTGAACAGGTACGCGGCGATGTCCCACTTCCACACCGGCCCCTTGAGGATGGGCCGACCGTAGTAGGACGTGAACTCAGCCTCCGGCACTCGCAGTTCCTCACCGCCACCGCCGCGCCGCCTGCGCCGCCGGCCGGGAGACTCGCCGCTGCGCCGCACCGTCAGGTCACCCCCGGGGGTGCTCACCGAGGGTTGGTGGCCGTTCTCGTCGGCGAACCGCTCCCGGAAGCGACGGAACCGGTCGCCCACCGGGCCCGACGGGGTCATGAGGAACCGCCCACGAACGCGGCGACGGTCGCCGCCGCCATAGCGAGAGCGGCGAGGCCGGCGCGCTTCCACATCTTCGGCAGGTCACGGGTGGTCACGACCGGGTCGGGCGGCAGCCCGTACACCTCGGGTTCGTCCAGGAGCAGGAAGAACGCCCCGTCACCACCCACGCCGTCGTTCGGGTCGTGCCCGTACAGGCGGGCCTCGGGGATCCCCCGGTCGTGCAGCGTCGCCACCCGGGCCGCGGCGCGTTCCCGCAGCTCGTCGAGGGGCCCGTACTGGATCGACTCGGTCGGACACGCCTGAGCGCACGCCGGAGTCATCCCCGCGCCCAACCGGTCGTAGCACAGCGTGCACTTCCACGCCCGACCGTCGTCCTTACGCTGGTCGATCACCCCGTACGGACACGCCGAGATGCAGTACCCACACCCGTTGCAGATGTCCTCCTGCACCACCACCGTGCCGAATTCCGTGCGGAACAACGAACCCGTCGGACACACGTCCAGGCAGGCGGCATGGGTGCAGTGCTTGCAGACGTCCGACATCATCAACCACCGGAAATCCGTGCGCTCCTCGACGCCCGTGCCCCGGCCCGGTGGTTGGGCCCCCGGCATCCCCAGGAACTGCGGGCCCGCGTCGACCGGCCGGGCCGGGTCGGCGTCGACCGGTGACCCGAGGACGTCCGCCAGGGCGACACCGTGCCCGGCGGGGCGGGGCTGCTCGATGAACGCGACGTGCCGCCACGAGTTCGCTGTCAACGCGCCGGTGTTGTCGTACGACATGCCGAGCAGGTCCAGGCCGCTCTCCGGAACGCCGTTCCACTCCTTGCAGGCCACCTCACAGGCCTTGCAGCCGATGCAGACGCTGGTGTCGGTGAAGAACCCCATCCGCGGCGGCGCGTTCTCGTACCCTGCTTCGGGTGCCGGGTCCAGCGGGCCGTACAGGCTGTGCGGGTCAGGAAGCACCGGGTTCCTTCCCCTCGTCGTCGGTGGTCACGGCCGGCGCGTGCCGGCCCGGGATGATCCCGGCGCGCCGCTGGTAGTCGGCCACCAGGTCGAGCAACGCGGGGCCGGTGGGACGACGGCCGGGCCGCACGTCGCAGGTGCCGACCTTGCTCTCCTGGATCAGCACGTTCGGGTCCAGGCTGATGCCGAACAGGTCGTTGGCCGAGTCGCCGGTGACCAGACCCTCGAAACCGAAGTGGTACGGCAACCACACCTGGTGGATGATCCGACCGTCCACCCGCAACGGGGTGAGCCGATCGGTGACCAACACCTTCGCCTCGATCACCGCGCGGCCGCTGACCAGGTGCGCCCAGCCCAGGTGCGTCAGCCCGACCTCGTCGGCGAGGGCTGGGGACACCTCGACGAACATCTCCGGTTGCAACTCCGCGAGGGGTGACACCGACCGGCTCATCGCACCGGCGGTGTGGTGCTCGGTGAGCCGGCTGACAGTGAACACGTACGGGAACACCTGGGCGTGCTCCTGCGGCGGACTCGGGTTCACCGAATTCACCGGGTGCGCGTACATCTTGCGCGTCGGGTTGGCCTGCTGAGCGTAGAGCGGGTTACGCACCGGCGACTCCACCGGCTCGTAGTGCGTCGGCAGCGGCCCGTCCAGGACACCGCTGGGCGCGTACAGCCAGCCCTTACCGTCGCCCTGCATGACGAACGGGTCGTCGCCCGCGATGCCCTCCGGTCCGGACGCGCCGGGCGGCGGCCGGTACGACGGCGGTTTGGTCTTCTCGAAGTCCGGCACGTCGTAGCCGGTCCACTCGGCCTTCTCCGCGTCCCACCACACGTAGCGCTTGCGCTCGGACCACGGGTTGCCGTCCGGGTCGGCGGAGGCGCGGTTGTAGAGGATGCGCCGGTTCGCCGGCCACGCCCAACCCCACTCGGCGGCCACCCAGTCCTGGTCGTGCCGGGACTTGCGCCGAGCCGCCTGGTTCACCCCGTCCGCGTACACGCCGGTGTAGATCCAACAACCGATCGCGGTGGAGCCGTCCGCGCGGGCCTCGGCGAAACTGGACAGCGGACGGCCGGTCGCCACGTCGTACCCGTTGATCTCGCGCAGCACCGCCTCGGCGCTCGGCTCCGCGTGCGGACCGTGCGTGGGGTAGTCCCAGGTGAGGTCGAGCAACGCCCGGTCGCGCGGCAGCGGAGAGTCGGCCAGCCGCTCCCGCAGCTTGCGGCCCAGGTGATAGAAGAACCACAGCTCGGAGCGGGCGTCGCCCGGCGGCTCGACGGCCTTCTCCCGCCACTGCAACAGCCGCTGCGTCTGGGTGAACGTGCCCTCCTTCTCCACATGCGACGCGGCGGGCAGGAAGAACACCTCCGTGCGGCACTCCTGCGGCACGATCTCGCCGGTCGCGACCTCGGGGCCGTTCTGCCAGAACGTCGCGCTCTCGATCATGAACAGGTCGCGGACCACCAACCAGTCGAGGTTGGCCATGCCGAGGCGCTGCGCGCGACCGTGCGCCGACCCGACCGCCGGGTTCTGCCCGAGCAGGAAGTACCCCTTGATCTTCCCGTCGATCATGTTGAGCACCTGCTGGTACGTGCCGTGATCACCGGTCAGCCGAGGCAGGTAGCCGTAACAGAAGTCGTTCTCCGGCGTCGCCGCGTCACCCCAGTACGCCTTGAGCAGGCTGGCGGCGAACGACCCCGCGTTACCCCAGAACCCCTTCTGCCCCGGATGGCGAATGCTGTCCACCCACTCCTCGAAACTCGGGTGTTCGGCGTGGTGCGGCATCGGCAGGTAGCCGGGCAGCAGGTTGAACAACGTCGGGATGTCGGTCGAGCCCTGGATGCTGGCGTGCCCGCGCAGGGCCATCACCCCGCCACCCGGGCGGCCCATGTTGCCCAGCAGGAGCTGGATGATCGCGCCGGTGCGGATGTACTGCACACCCACACTGTGCTGCGTCCAACCCACCGAGTAGATCAACATGCCGGTGCGGTCCCGACCGGAGTTCAACGTCCACGCCCGCGCCAACTCCAGGAACTGCGCCTGCGAGATGCCGCAGACCCGCTCCACCATCTCCGGGGTGTAGCGGGAGAAGTGTCGCTTGAGGATCTGGTACACACAGCGCGGGTGCTGCAACGACTCATCGCGTCGGGTCTGCCCGCTCACCGGCGCGCCGTGCGACTCGTGCGTCAAACCCGCCGCGCTGTCCCGCTCCTGCGCCGTGTGCCCACTGCCCGACGAACCCTCGTGCCCCTCGTACTGCCAGCTGTCCTGCACGTAGGCACCGGTCTGCGGATCGAAGCCGGAGAAGAAACCGTCGCCGTCCTCGGTGTCGCTGAACTCGTCACTGACGATGGTCGCCGCATTGGTGTACGCGAGCACGTACTCCCGGAAGTCCAACTCGTTGTCCAGGATGTAGCGCACCACCCCACCGAGCAACGCGATGTCCGTGCCCGCCCGGATCGGCAGGTACGCGTCCGCGACCGCACTCGTCCGGGTGAACCGGGGGTCGACGTGGAAGACCTTCGCCCCCCGACGCTTGGCCTCCATCACCCACTGGAAACCCACCGGGTGCGCCTCAGCCATGTTGGAGCCCTGGATGACGATCACGTCAGCGTTGGCGATGTCCTGCTGGAAATCCGTCGCACCGCCACGACCGAAGCTGGCCCCCAGACCGGGGACGGTGGCGGAGTGTCAAATACGCGCCTGGTTCTCGATCTGGAGCGCCCCCATCGCGGTGAACAACTTCTTGATGAGGTAGTTCTCCTCGTTGTCCAGCGTCGCCCCACCGAGGCTGGAGATGCCCAGCGTCCGGTTGAGCGGCCGGCCCTGCGTGTCGACGTCCTCCCAGGTCTGCTCGCGGGCGGCAAGGATCCGGTCGGCGATCATGTCGAGCGCCGTGTCGAGCTCCAGATCCTCCCACTGCGTCGAGTACGGCCGGCGGTAGCGGACCTTGGTCTGCCGCAGCGGACTGGTCACCAGGCTCTTGCTCGCCGAACCCTTCGGACAGAGCCGACCCCGCGAGATCGGGCTGTCCGGATCACCCTCGATCTGACTGACCCGCCCGTCCTTCACGAACACCCGCTGACCACACCCGACGGCGCAGTACGGGCAGACCGAGCGGGCGACGCTGTCGGCCGTCTCGGTCCGAGCGGTCAACGCGCGGGACCCGTCGGATTTCGCCGCGGCACCGCGGCCCAGCGGGTCCGTGCCGGTGAGCTGGCGATACACCGGCCAACCCTCGATGAAGGTCCGTAGACCCATCCCGACACCCCCTCCCACGCGAGCGACCCTCTGAAGATAGGTCACCTGAGACAGCTTCGCGAACCGAGGATGCACAGACAGCGCCGCCCCCAGCTGAAGGGCCGGGGGCGGCGCTGGTGTCGGTGTGCAGGTCGCCTCTCGGCGAGTGGCACGACGCGGCTCCAGCCGAACGGTATTCCGCGAGGGCGATATTAGGTGAGGCCCGGGGACACTGAGTCACACCGACACCCTCCACAACCAGCCCGCCGGCGCCGTTGTTCCCGCACCCGCCCACCTACCCGCTGCCGGGCGTCCCGCCGCTTTGGGGTCACACCCGCCCCGGGCCATGGTGCCGTGCGGCGTGCTGCCGTGGTGCCGTGGTGCCGTGGTGCCGCACCGATGGCAGCAGCCGCTCCCTCCCGCCGCACCCCAGGCCAGCGTCAGACGGTTGGCGGCCGGCACGGCCGGCACGGCCGGCGCGGGCGGCGCGGGCGGCGCGGGCGGCGCGGGCGGCACGGCCGGCGCGGGCGGCGCGGGCGGCACATCAAGGTGGCGTTGGCCATAGGCAGACCTGTCGGCGATCGGTGGTGGCGGTGCCGGTCACCACGCCGTACCTCCGGTTGTGCCCGGCGGTACGGCGGGCGGTCAATGCCATCCCGCTGCGCCGGACCGTTCTGCCGCAGGCTTTCATCGCTGCACGCCGGCCGTCTCACGACCGCGACACCCGCCGCCGCGCCGCGCTTCGGCCACATTTCACGAGATCTTGGACAGTTTCCGTTCGCGCGTGACGGAAAGTGTCCAAGATCTGCGGGCGGATGCGGGGTTGGATCTCGCTATCCACATCCCGCGAGGGTCCGGCACCGTCGGCATGCATCTCTAGAACAAGCCCCAGTCGCCCACCGCTCGCGGTCCGCGGTGAACGACCGGCGCCGGGCTTCGGGCTTCGGACCAACCGGCCCCGGCGACCGGCGAACGACCGAAGGGTCATGCCCAGCCACAATAAAACTGCCGCTGGCCGCCACCCCTGGTCCGGAGACGTGCGGGTGCTGGCCAGCAAGTCGGTGCCCTGGTCGGTCTCCGCGGGCAGGGCACGGGGATGCGGCTGGCCGGAGGCCCGAGGGTGCCGGTTTTCGGCCGGCGTCGTGGTGCGGTCTGCGGGGTCAGGGGGTGAAGATGCCGTTGGCCGGCGCCCCGGGGTTGCGGGGTACCGGCCAGCCGTCGGTGTCGTGGTGCGGTCTGTGCGGGGTCAGTGGGTGGAGATGCCGCTGGCCGGCGCCCCGGGGTTGCGGGGTACCGGCCAGCGGTCGATGCTGTCGTGCTGTGTGCCGTGACGCGGGTCAGCTGTTCCAGTGCTGGGCGACGAGGTCGGTGGCCTGCTGTTCCCACTGGGCGTAGGCGTCCGGGTAGGCCGACACCTGCACCGTCTGCGCGGCGTCGGTCAGGGGCATGTCCTGCCACCCGTCGACCTGCTTCAGACCCTTGAGGAAGGCGGTGGTGGAGTACTCGGGGTCGGTGATCTGCTCCGGCGTACCCCAACCACTGGACGGGCGCTGCTGGAACAGGCCCAGCGAGTCGTGGTCGTTCCTATCACCCAGGTGGCCCAGGTTCTCCAGCTTGGACTCCTGCAGGCTCGTCGCGATCGAGATGACCGCGGCCCGCTCGGGCAGGCCGGCCTTCTTCGTCGCGGCGATGATCGCCTTGACGTTGGCGGTCTGCTCGTCGGTGAGGCCGATGTGGGACTGCTCGCCCTGCGGCTTCGGCGCGGCCGACTGCACAGCCACGGCCACGGGCTTGGCATCAACCGGGGTGGCGGCGTGGGCGGCGATCGGACCGGCGAACACACCACCGGCGAACGCGAGACCCGCAACGGACAGAACGCTCTTACGCATGATCGTGTTCATGGGGGTAGCTCCTTCGGGGGTAGGAACACCCACACCACCAACAAGGGGGGAAAACGGTGGTGGTGGGTGTGAGCACCTCGTCCGGCGCTGCAACAAACAAGAGGAAAAGTTTGGGAGGTCGGCGACCTGGCGAGCGAGGGCTCGTGGCGCCGGGACCCTGTGTAACGACCGGGGGCCGGGAGTCATTCCGGGGTCGGCCCACCCATCGGGCGGCACCCTCGTCGAGGCGGTGCCTGCGGTCGTGGGGGTTGTAACGACCGGCGGGCCGCGGTCATTCCGGGGTCGGCCCACCCATCGGGCGGCACCCACATCGCGGCGGTGCCTGCGGCCGTGGGGACTGCAACGACCAGGTCAAGGCTGCCATTCCCACCTGCGCCACCCGCCCTGGAAGGGCCAGGCCTGCGGTCGGTGGTACTGCGATCGTCAGGGTGTGTAACGACCCCGCCCCGGCCATGATTCCAGCCCACACGTGCGCCCGACCACACCCCACAAACGGGCAAACCACCCACACGACACGAACTCCGAGCGCTCGGACGAGCCCCACCGGGGTGATCCACTCGGGTTCAGCGAAGGCGGGGCATCCCGGACGCTCGGACGCCCCGACATCAGGGAACCCGAGCGATCAGGGACGGATCGACCGGGTGTAGGCCGCGCATACCGGACATACTTTGCGGCCGGGCAGGGTCGGGTCGGCGCACATGGAGCAGCGCGCTCGGATCGACCTGAGCGACACCGGCTCTGACGGGCGTTACCCTGACACCATGCAGGCCGTCTCCCCCACCGCGACCGGCGTGGCCTATCTGGCCCGCCCGGGTCGCCCCGCTGTGGTGGCGCGGACCCTCGCCGAGCTTGCCGGCCCCACCCGGGGTGTGGTGGAACTGCCGGTACGGCTGATGTGGAACGCCGAGCGCACCTTCGACCTCAGCGACCCGGACCAGCTGCTCTGGATGTACGAGAACGTGCTTCGCGAGACCACGCGGGCCGAGGATCTGCGCGCCCTGATCAACGGGCGGACGTTGCGTCGGGTGTGGCGGCTGCTCAACCTGCCTCGGGGCGTACGCCAGGCGTGGGAGAGCCGGCACCGCGGCCTGCGCGCGGCGTGACCGAACCTCATCTGCACGAGTTCTACCGGGAGGTGGCCCGGGTGGCGCTGGCCGCCGCCGGGCCGTACCGGTTCGTTCTGGGTGGTGGGGTGGCGTGGGCGGTGCACGGGCTGGTCGCCCGACCGACGGAGGACGTGGACCTCTTCGCGGACGTGGAGGGTGCCGCGGGGGCGGCGTCCGCCGGGGTGCGGGTGGCCCTGGAGCGGGCCGGGTTCATCGTCAGTGACGCCGACCCGGACAGTGAGCTGGCCGAGCTGTTCGACGGGTACGAGCAGGACATGAAGGACTTCGTGGTGAGCCGCGACGGGCGCCAGATCCGGCTCAGCCTCGCCCGGTTGGACCGCCAGCAGAGTCCGGTGGTGATGGATCTCGGCCCGGTGATGGACGTTCGTGACCTGGTGGCGAACAAGATCGCGGCGTTGGTCAACCGGCGGGAGGTTCGCGACTTCATCGACGTGGCCGCTGCCCTCGACCACTACGACGTGACCGAACTGTTGGTGCTGGCCCGGCAGGTCGACCCCGCGCTGGACCCCGACGACGTGCGCGCCGCCGGCCGCTATCTGGACCGGCTCTCCGACCAGCGTTTCAGCCGATACGGCCTGGGGGCCGTCGACGTCGCGGAGATTCGGCAACGCTTCGCCGCCTGGCCACGCTGACCAACGAGTCACGAGAACACGCCGCACCAACGGACCGCGCCACCGACGGGCCACGCGAACACGAGACGCGAGCGGCCCACAAGCGTCGGGCCGCGCGAACAAGCCCGCACCACCGGGCCACGCCATCGACGGGCCGCGCGAACACGAGACGCGAGCGGGTCACGAGCGTCGGGTGGGCACCCGGGCGGACGCCCACCCGACGGCGGTTCACTTGGTCGGTCGACCGCCCGTGACCCCCAGGATCTCGCCGGTCACGTAGCTGGACTCCTGCGAGGCGAAGAAGACGTACGCGGGTGCCAGCTCCGCCGGCTGCCCGGGACGCCCCTCCGGGGTGTCGGTGCCGAACTGCTTCACCTTCTCCTGCGGCATGGTGGCAGGGATCAACGGCGTCCACACCGGGCCCGGTGCGACCGCGTTGACGCGGATGCCCTGCTCGGCCAGGTCGGCGGCGAGAGCCTTGGTGAAGTTGGCGATCCCCGCCTTGGTGGTGGCGTAGTCCAGCAACTGCGGCGACGGGTCGAACGCCTGGATCGACGACGTGTTGATGATCGCCGATCCCTCGGCCAGGTGCGGAATGGCGGCCTTGCAGAGCCAGAACATCGCGTACAGGTTGGTCTTGAACACCCGGTCGAACTGCTCGGTGCTGATCCCGAGGATCCCCTTGTCCTGCGACATCTGGTACGCCGCGTTGTTCACCAGGATGTCGAGACCGCCCAGGTCGCGCACCGCCCGGTCGACCAGTTCCTGGCAGTGCGCCTCGTCGGTGACGTCGCCGCGTACCGCGACACCCCGCCGGCCGGCGGCCTCGACCAGGCGGATGGTCTCCCGGGCGTCAGCGTCCTCCTCCTCACTGAGGTACGAGATGAGCACGTCCGCGCCCTCCCGGGCGAACGCGATCGCGACGGCCCGGCCGATCCCCGAGTCACCGCCGGTGATCAGCGCCCGCTTGCCGTCGAGCTTGCCGCTGCCCCGGTACGACTCCTCCCCGTGGTCCGGCCGCGGGTTCATCTCCGCGGTCGAGCCGGGCGCTGACTGCTGCTGCGCGGGCTGACCGGACTGCCCTCCGTACTGGCTGGTCGGGTCCTGCTGGGTGTGCTGGTCCTCGCTCACTGAAAACTCTCCTCGCTGCGCGCGGGAAGCGGGGTCTCCCGCGAATGCCGTCCCTGACCGCCCTACCCTGCGTCGGCCTGCGGAAACCGCCGTAACGGCCGGGGCTGCCGTGCGGCGGTGCCCGCTGCTGGTTAGGGTGCGCAAGGCGCTCACGAGGCGCGTCCACCCCCATGGAAAGGCACGTCATGACCTCTCCCTCCGGCCCGTCGCGCCGCCAGGTGCTCGTCGCCGCGGCGGCCGCGGCGACCACCCCGCTGATCGCCGCCGCGCCCGCGCAGGCGGCCGGCAGGCCCAAGCCGCGCACCTGGGATCTCACCCTCCTGGGCACGTCGGACACGCACGGCAACGTCTACAACTGGGACTACTACCGCGACGCCGAGTACGACGACAGCAAGCAGAACGACATCGGCGTGGCGAAGCTGGCGACACTGATCAACCAGATCCGTCGGGAGCGGCGCGGCAAGGCGACGCTGGTGCTCGACGCCGGCGACACGATCCAGGGCACGCCGCTGGCCACGTACTACGCCAAGCAGGAGCCGATCACCGCCACCGGGGAGAAGCACCCGATGGCCCGGGCCATGAACGTCATCGACTACGACGCGGTGACCCTGGGCAACCACGAGTTCAACTACGGTCTGCCGTTGCTGGACCTGTGGATCCGCCAGCTCGGCTTCCCGGCGCTCGCCGCGAACGCCGTCAACGCGAAGACCGGCAAGCCGGCCTTCCTCCCGTACGTCATCAAGAAGGTCTCCCTCGGTCTTGGCGCGCCCACCCTGCGGGTCGGCATCCTCGGGTTGACCAACCCCGGTGTGGCCATCTGGGACAAGGGGAACGTCGAGGGCAAGCTGCGCTTCGACGACATGATCGCGACCGCCGCGAAGTGGGTGCCGATCATGCGGGCCCGCGGCGCGGACCTCGTGCTGATCTCCGCCCACGGCGGTGACAGCGGCACCTCCAGCTACGGCCCCGAGCTGCCGAACGAGAACCCGGTGGCGTTGATCGCCCAGCAGGTGCCGGGGATCGACGCGATCCTCTTCGGGCACGCGCACAACGAGGTGGTCGAGCGGTTCGTGACCAACGAGCGCACCGGCACGCAGGTGCTGCTCTCCGAGCCGTCGAAGTGGGGCCAGCGGCTCACCCGGATGGACTTCACTCTCACCCGCGAGCGCGGCCGGTGGGCGATCACCAAGAAGGCCGCCACCATGTTGAACACCAACACGGTGGTGGAGGACCCGAAGGTGCTCGCCGCCGTGCGGGCCCAACACCAGAAGACCGTGGCGTACGTCAACCAGGTGGTCGCCCGGTCCACGGTGGAGCTGTCGGCGGCGCAGTCGCGGTACAAGGACACCCCGATCCTGGACTTCATCAACCACGTGCAGACCGAGGTGGTCGGCGCGGCACTGGCCGGCACGGCGTACGCGGACCTGCCGGTGCTGTCGATCGCGGCGCCGTTCAGCCGGACCGCCGTCTTCCCCGCCGGTGACGTGAAGATCCGCGACGTGGCCGGCCTGTACGTGTACGACAACACCCTCGAGGCGGTCGTGCTCAGCGGCGCCGAGGTGCGCGCCTACCTGGAGTACTCGGCGAAGTACTTCCGGACGGTCGCGCCGGGCGCCCCGGTCGACCCGGAGCAGATCAGCGACCCGGCGGTGCCGGACTACAACTACGACGTCTTCTCCGGCCTGGACTACGACATCGACATCTCCCGGCCGGTCGGGCAGCGGATCACCCGCCTGGTGCTGGCCGGCAGCGACACCCCGGTCGCGGACAACGCGCAGTTCGTGGTGGCGGTGAACAACTACCGGCGCAGCGGCGGCGGCAACTTCCCCGGCATCGTGAAGACCCAGGTCTACAACGCGCAGCAGGAGATCCGTCAGCTGCTCATCGACTGGGCGCAGGCCGAGGGGACGATCGACCCGGCGGACTTCTTCCAGCCCAACTGGCGTCTGGTACGCGAGGGCGTGCCCGTCTTCTGACGACAGCGCATCACGAACGGGCCGTGGGTGGCGACACCCGCGGCCCGTCGCGCGTTCTCAGCCCTGCACGTTCCAGCGGATCGGGTCCTCGGACTCCTCCGGCCGGTCGCGCCCGGGATCGGTCTCGGTCAGGGCCACCCGCTCGTCGGGACGGACGGCGGGCGGCAACTCCCCGAACCGCGCGTGCCGCAGGAACGCGTACTCGTCGTCGGTGAACGGTTGCTCGGTCATCAGCGTCTCCTCCTGCTCCGCTGTGATTGTCCGGCGGTCCTGCCGGTCGGCACCAGTAGCCGGGCGCACACCCTCTACGGCATCCTAGGATCCTGGGTGAGCGGGAGTGGCCTGCGGCGACGAACGGGACAACCGGTCGAGCACCGCGAGCGCCGCCCGGATCGGCCGACGGCGCAGCATCTCGTCGAAGCTCGCCCGCCCCTGGCAGAACTGCACGAACATCCGCCAGCCCGGCGGGGTCGCCAACAGCGCGTGGAACACGTCCGGGCGACGGGTGAACACGTCGAGCAGCCGGAAGCCCGCCCGCATCTCCGGCAGCAGACGCTCGGCCACCGCCCGCTCGTACCCGGCCAGGTCACCACCCGCGACCGCAGCTCCGGCCAACTCGCCCGAGCGCAACGCGAAGCTGATCCCCTCCCGGCTCCAGGGCTCCAGCAACCCCGCCGCATCCCCCACGACCAGCACCCGGCCGGTGCGCAACGGTGAATCCTCCGCCCGACAACGAGTCAGGTGACCGGAGTCGTGCTCCGCCGGCAGCCCGGTCAGACCCAACCGGTCGACGAACCGCCGCAGGTAGTCGCGGGTGCCCTCCCCCGCGCCGCGAGCGGCGATCACGCCCACGGTCAACCGGTCGCCCTTGGGAAACACCCAGGCGTACGAGCCCGGCATGTCGCCCCAGTCCAGCAGCAGCCGGCCCCGCCACCGCTCCTGCTCGACCGGCGGCACCGGAATCTCCAACTCCAGACCCAGATCCACCTGCCGATACCGAACCCCGACGTGCCGCCCGGTCACCCCCGACGAGCCGTCCGCCCCGATCACGGCACGAGCCGCGATCGTCGTACCGTCGGCCAGCCGCAGGCGTACCCCCTCGGGGTCCTGCTCGATGGCGCGGACCGCGACCCGCTCCCGCAGCTGCGCGCCGGCGGCGACCGCCGCCGCGCGCAACCGGTCGTCGAACTCCTCGCGGCGCACCATCGTCACCACCGGGCTGCCGTTGCGGCGGGTGAACTCCCGACGCCCGTCGCGGGTGAACGTCACCCGGTCCACCCGGTCGTGCGCGGGCACCTCGATCCGATCCTGAACGGCCGCCAGCGAGGTGCCGATCAGGCCACCACCGCAGGTCTTGTACCGCGGGTGCACGGCTCGCTCGACGACAAGCGTGGAGACGCCAGCACGGGCGGCGGCGTGCGCCGCGGACAGCCCCGCGGGGCCGGCGCCAACGACGACGAGATCCCAAACGATCACGGAAGCAGCCTAGGGCACCTCCCCGGCTCGACCGCCGGACCCGCCCGCCGTCGCGACCGCCCGATCAGGTGCGCATCTTCGGGCACCGAGGGGGTAACCGGCGCACGGCAACCGCCACCGCAGTGGCGGACGAGCAGAGGAGGAACCATGCAGCAGGTGCAACTGTCGGAGGCCGAGCAACGGGTGTACCAGGCGGTCACCACCCTTGAGGCACGCGGGCAGGTGCCCTACCCGGACCTGATCGCCGAGGAGTCCGGCCTCACCGAGGAGCAGGTGGGCAGCCCCCTGCACCTGCTCACCGAGAAGGGTCTGCTGCACCGCGAGGACTCACCGATGGCCGGCCTCGACTTCGGTCCCCGGTTCTGCGCCCGCCAGATGGCGTGACCCGCGAAGCCAACTGGCACGGTTCGCCCCCCGAAGACCCGGGTAGCGGTCAACCATGCGTGACCGAGGGTCGACGGGGGGCGCGATGAGCGCGGCGCAGACGCCGCAGCCGGTGACCGCGGCTGAGAACCGACGGCGCTGGCAGGCCGTCGGCGTCGGACTCGTCGCCGCCTTCATGACGCTGCTCGACGTGAGCATCGTCAACGTGGCCGTGCCCTCGATCGACCGGGCGCTGCACGCGTCGTCGAGCGATCTGCAGTGGATCCTCTCCGGGTACGCGCTCACCTTCGGGCTGGCGCTGGTGCCCGCCGGCCGCTTCGGCGACGCCCGCGGTCGGCGCAACGCCTTCGTCTTCGGCATCGCGCTGTTCACCATCACCAGCGCGCTCGCCGGCCTCGCCACCTCCCCGACCTGGCTGGTCATCACCCGACTGCTGCAGGGCGCCGCCGCCGGCATCGTCAACCCGCAGGTCATCGGGCTGATCCAGCAACTGTTCCGTGGGCCCGAACGTGCCCGCCCGTTCGGGATCCTCGGCGCCACCATCGGCATCTCCACCGCCGTCGGGCCGTTGCTCGGTGGGCTGCTCATCGCCGTCGGCGGCGAGGACCACGGCTGGCGGTGGGTCTTCTTCGTCAACGTGCCCGTCGGTGTCCTCGCGGTGATCCTCGGCTGGCGGTTGCTGCCCGGCCGGCCCACCGGCCAACCCGGCTGGCGTCAACTCGACCCCGTCGGGGTTCTGCTGCTCGGCATCGGTGTCGTCCTGGTCCTGCTGCCACTGGTGCAGGAGCAGCAGTGGCGGACCCCGTGGAAGTGGGCCCTCATCCCGGCCGGCCTGGCGGTGCTGGTCGCCTTCGGGCTCTGGGAACGACGCTACGCGCGCCACCATCAGCCCCTGTTCGACCTCCGACTGTTCAGCTTCCAGTCGTACACGCTGGGCTCGGTCCTGGCGCTCGTCTACTTCGGTGGCTTCACCGCGATCTTCTTCATCTTCACCCTGTTCCTGCAGATGGGGCTCGGCTACAGCGCCCTCGTCGCCGGCCTGGCCATCACCCCGTTCGCCCTGGGCTCCGCGGCCGCCGCCGTGCTCGGTGGCCGCATCGTCAACCGCTTCGGCCGACCACTGGTCGCCATCGGACTGCTCACCGTGGTGGTCGGACTGGCCGCCACGGTGATCGCACTGCGTCTCTTCCCGGACGCGCCGGCGCCCTGGGTCACCGCCGGACCACTGCTCGTCGCCGGCATCGGCAGCGGACTGGTGATCGCCCCCAACCAGACGATCACCCTCTCCGAGGTGCCCGTCGGTCAGTCGGGCAGCGGCGCCGGCATGCTCCAGACCGGCCAGCGGATCGGCGCCGCCGCCGGCATCGCCGCCGTCGGGTCGCTGTTCTTCTCCACGTTGGCCGACAGCCGCGGAGACTGGACCAACGCCTTCGAACAGTCCCTCACGCTCGCCGCCGGCATCATCGCGCTCGCGTTGATCGCTGCGCTGATCGATATCTGGCGAACCCACAACCACAAGAACTGACCGGTGTACGCCGCTGGCCGGCACCCCGGGGTTGCGGGTGCCGGCCAGCGGTCGGTGTCGTGGTGCGGTCTGTGCGGGGTCAGTGGGTGGAAATGCCGCTGGCCGGCGCCCCGGGGTTGCGGGGTGCCGGCCAGCGGTCGATGGTGTCGTGCTGCGTGCCGTGACGCGGGTCAGCTGTTCCAGTGCTGGGCGACGAGGTCGGTGGCCTGCTGTTCCCACTGGGCGTAGGCGTCCGGGTAGGCCGACACCTGCACCGTCTGCGCGGCGTCGGTCAGGGGCATGTTCTGCCACCCGTCGACCTGCTTGAGGCCCTTGAGGAATGCGGTGGTGGAATACTCGGGGTCGGTGATCTGCTCCGGCGTACCCCAACCCGAACTCGGGCGTTGCTGGAACAGGCCCAGCGAGTCGTGGTCGTTCCTATCACCCAGGTGGCCCAGGTTCTCCAGCTTGGACTCCTGCAGGCTCGTCGCGATCGAGATGACCGCCGCCCGCTCCGGCAGGCCGGCCTTCTTCGTCGCGGCGGTGATCGCCTTGACGTTGGCGGTCTGCTCGTCGGTGAGGCCGATCCGGGACTGCTCGCCCTGCGGCTTCGACGCGGCCGACTGCACAGCCACGGCCACGGGCTTGGCATCCACCGGGGTGGCGGCATGGGCGGCGATCGGACCGGCGAACACACCACCGGCGAACGCGAGACCCGCAACAGACAGAACGCTTTTACGCATGATCGTGTTCATGGGGGTAGCTCCTTCGGGGGTAGGAACACCCACACCACCAACAAGGGGGAAAACGGTGGTGGGGGTGTGAGCACCTCGTCCGGCGCTGCAACAAACAAGAGGAAAAGTTTGGGAGGTTGGCGGCCTGGCGAGCGGGGGGCTCGTGGCGCCGGGACCCTGTGTAACGACCGGGGGCCGGGGATCATTCCGGGGTGGGCCCATCCATCGGGCGGCACCCTCGTCGAGGCGGTGCCTGCGGTCGTGGGGGGTGTAACGACCGGCGGGCCGGGGTCATTCCGGGATCGGCCCATCCATCGGGTGCCCTCATCGCGGCGGTGCCTGCAGTCAGTGGGGGTTGTAACGACCGGCGGGCCGGGGTCATTCCGGGATCGGCCCATCCATCGGCACCCTCATCGCGGCGGTGCCTGTGGTCGTGGGGACTGCAACGACCGAGTGGAGGCTGCCATTCCCACCTGCGCCACCCGCCCTGGAAGGGCCAGGCCTGCGGTCGGTGGTACTGCGATCGTCAGGGTGTGTAACGACCCCGCCCCGGCCATGATTCCAGCCCACGGGGTGCAGCCGGTCACCAGCCGGAAACGCCCCCTGCGGGGCATAACACCCATACCCGCCGGCGTCGCGGCGTCGAACTGACCCGCACCCTAGGGTGATCCACTCGGGTTCGCCGAAGGCGGGGCATCCCGGACGGCCGGACCCACCGACATCAGGGAACCCGAGTCGATCAAGAACCGACCGACCGCGCGAAGCCTTGCACATCGGACGCCATGCCCGTTCCGATGACGGCCATCCGGTGCGTACCCGTGGATGCCGTGCGGCTGGCCTCTGGACGTACCGCGGATGTCGAGCGCGACCTGGGCGGGCATGGCCGGACCGACGACGGTCCGAGGGACGACGCCGGTGTGCCTGTCTCGCTGGACAGGCTGGCGCCCGTCGGAGTGTTCCGACGGGCGCCAGCTTCGGTGCTGTCCGGGCCAAGCCCGGTGGTGTGAACTAGTGCGCCGCACCACCGAAGCGCTGGCGGCGACGCCAGGCCAGGGTCAGCAGCAACATCACCGCTCCGGCGCCGACCAGGCCGCCGCCGAGCTTCATGGGCGTGCCGATGCTGTCACCGGTCACGGGCAGCGGCTGCTTCTTGTGCAGCACCCGCAGCTCGGTGCTGGCGGTACGGCCGGACTCCCGACCCGTGGCGGTGAAGGTCAGCAGACCCGTCACCGACGGCTTGTAGTTCTTGACGAAGCGGCCCTGACCGTTGGTGTACGCCGTGAAGTGCAGGGGCGCGCTTGCCTGGTAGGCCACCGGAGCCATGGCCACGGTGCTGCCGTCGCTGCGGCGGGCCGGAGCCGCGCCGCCGGCCGGAGCGGCCTGCGGGGTGACCGTCACGTTGATGTCGACGGTCTCGTTCGGGCCGAAGTTGGTGCCGGTCAGCACCACCGTCTCGCCGAGGTAGATCGTCGGACGGTTGACGGTGAGCGACGCGGCGGTCGGCGGGTACGGCGGCGGTTGCGGCGGGTCGGTCGTGGCGGTGGGCTGCGGCTGCGGCGCTGCCGCCCCCGCTGCCGTCGGCACGGCCACCACGGCCAGGCCGACCGTGAGCGCCATGATGATGCGGGATAGCCGCATGATTTGGTTCCCTCCTACTGATCACAGCTTGGTGCGGAATGAACTTGGGTGGTCCAGGGGCTGGCGGTGGGGGTCAGCCACAGCTCGGCCTGCCCGACGCCGGTCTTGGCCGTCAGCACGGTGACCTCCAGCGCCCTCTCGGCGCCGGGGCCGATGTCGACGCTGGCCGTGGCCACGTGGCGGCGGCGTTCGGTGCCGCTGCCAAGCGCCGTCTCGGCCCCGTCCAATCGGGCCTCCAGCACCGCTCCACCAGCCGGACTGAAGATCGACACCAGTGTTCGGGCGGTGTACGGATCGCCGGCCAGGCCGAGGCCGAGAACGGATTTGCTAAGTCCGGACTTCGGTGCCGTCGAGCGCAGGGTCACCCGTAGCCGGAACTCACGGCGACCGTCCGACCGGCATTCGCCGACCGTCAGGTTCGCCGTCGGCCGCAGGTAGTAGCCGAGCTTCGCGCCGCTGCCGTCGTTGAGGAACACGCCGACAGTCGGCACGGTGTCCTGTTCCGGAAGCGTCCCGGCCATCCGGCTCTCGCCGAACGTCCGCTGTTCCTCAGGTCGGGCACTCCAGAACAATATCCGGCGTTCGGTGATAGCACGGTCAAATGCGGACAACAACACCCGTGGGTTGACATTCTTCTTGAAAAAGGAGTCGAACACCGCCGACGCCGACGCCGCGAAGAACTCGTCCTGCTGTTTGACGTCGAGGCGCTGGTAGCTGTCGTTGAGCAGGGTCTGCACCACCTTCTCGCTGGCGAGCGGGACACCGCCGGGCACCAGCACCGGACCGGTCGCCTTGAGCAGGTAGGACAGCACCACCGGGTCGACGGCGAGCACGCCGTCGACAGTGGTGCCGGTCTTGCGCCGGAACATCTCGCGGTACAGCGCGGCGGCGGTCGGGAAGTGCGGGGACAGGTTGACGTCGGCGGGGTAGATGCCGGGCAGATCCGTCCAGAGGGCCCGGGTCTCGGCGGGCAGCTTCAACGCCGGGGTGAACTGACCGAGCGAGGAGGTGCTGCCCTGCTTGCCCATCTGCACCTTGCCGTTCTCCGCCTCGATCATCGCGTAGGCGCCGAACATGCCGCCGGTGGCGCGCAACTCGGCGAGGTTCTGCGAGACGAGCAGGTAGCGGCGTGGGCCGTTCGCGCCGAGCAGCGGCGGGAGGAGGCGGGCGCCCTGGTCGGCCGCCGTGGTGAGGCTGGCCAGCCGGTCGATCTCGCCACGCAGATCGCTCAGCGCCTGCCGGATCTGGCTGACCAGGCTCTCGGCTGGCACCGCCGCCAGGTTCCGGCGGGTACGTTGCACCGACTCGTGCACCCCGGTCAGCTCCGTGGAGACGGCGGCAAGCCGCGCGAGATCCAACCGGCCGCCGGTCGGCACCAGGCTGGCCAGGTCCGTGCGGAGCAGGGTCGGGAACGCGTGCCGGGCCAGTTCGTCGATGGCGACGGCGATCTGCGCGACCGCGTCGAGGTCGTCGCCGGCGACCGGCGCGTGCCGTCCGAGCCGCCAACTCGGGTCGGCCGTCGCCGAGCGGGCCGCGCCGGCCTGCTCCTGGAGGGCGGCGAGCGTCCGCAGGGCGCGGTCGGTGTCTCCACCGACGATCTGGGCGCTCAGCTCCCGGGCCAGGCCGGCGGCGTTGAGCAGGTGGGTGCGCGCCTGCCAGCCCTGGAAGCCGACCCACCCGACGGTCGCCAGCAGCAGCGAGCCGACCACCAGGGCGCCGAGCAGCGCCCGTCGCAGTCGGGCCCGCCGACGACGCCGGGACCGGCTCCGCCGCCGGATCGGACGTTCGCTCACCGTCACACCTAACTCCCATTCGCGGAACCGGACAGAAGGTCGATTCCCTGACGTTCTTAGCACGTCTAAGGGAAGTTCATGCCGTTATCGCAATTGTCGTCCCTTAAGCGAGCTTTCTTCGTGGTTCCACGGCGGGTTCGGCGATCCGTCCAGCCGCCTCGTGCAACAGCCGTTCGATCCGATCCACGCCGCCGGGCAACGACATCTCGCGCAGGTACGCCGCCCTCCCCCGGCGACCCATCTCGGTGCGGGTCGGCGGCGGGATGGTGGCGGCCAACCAGAATCTGTCGGCCAGGGCCGCCCAGTCCTCGGGCGGGCAGGACAGCCCGGCCCGAACCCGTTCGACCAGATCGGCCGTGTCCCCACCGGCGGAGGCGATCACCGGCGCGGCGCAGGACAGCGCGGCCTGGAGTTTGCCGGGCACCGTGCTGCGCAGCTCCGGAAGGTCGCGCGACATGACCAGCTGGTAGTCGGCGGCGGCGTACAGCTCGGGCATGTCGACCGGCGACCGCCGCTCCAGGAAACGGACGTTCTGGGCGCCCAGCTCGGCGGCGAGCCCCCGCACCCGCCGCTCCGCCGCGCCGGAACCGACGAGGACCAGATCCATCGTCCGATCCAGTGCCGCGGCCGCACGGACCGCGGTCTCGAGTCCCTGTCGCGCCCCGATGGTCCCGGCGTGCATCACCACGCACCGACCGTCGCGACGGACCAGCTGGCGGGCCGCCGCGCCGGGTGTCGCCGGGTAGAAGATCCGCTCGTCGGTCCAGTTCAGCACCAGCCGGACCCGGGCCGGGTCGGCGCCGGCGGCGACCACCAGGTCCCGCATCGACGGCGCCGCGACCGCGATTCGCGCGGCGGTCCGATAGATCCGGGTCATCGTGCTGCCCATCCGGGCCGCCCAGCGCCCCTCGCCGCCCTCGTCCGCGCCGTCGCGGGTCCAGACGTCCTGGACGTGCAGCACCGCGGGCACCCGGCCGAGCAGCCGGAGCACCGCGGCGGCGGCGAACGTCGTCGCCGGCAGTTGAAAGACGTAGAGCGCGTCCACGTCGCCCAGGAAGCGGCGCGCGACCAGCCCCGCGCTGCCGGCGAAGGAGAGGTAACTGGCCATTCGACCGCCGACGGACGTGGCGCCACCGGGGTACCGGGGGACCCGTCGCACGCTCAGCCGTTCGCTGTGCGTCTCGTGGTGCCACCGCTGCCGCCAGCCGGGATAGACGTGGCCACCGGGGTAGTCCGGAAAGCCGGTGAGGACCCGTACCTCGTGTCCGCGCGCGGCCAGCTCCTCCGCGA
Source organism: Micromonospora sp. NPDC047756 (assembly GCF_055587245.1). Classification (NCBI taxonomy): domain Bacteria; kingdom Bacillati; phylum Actinomycetota; class Actinomycetes; order Micromonosporales; family Micromonosporaceae; genus Micromonospora; species Micromonospora sp. NPDC047756. The sequence goes on along the minus strand of NZ_JBVJGQ010000006.1, from coordinate 330,614 downwards.
GGCTGCCCGGGATGAACGCCGGCTCGGGCGGAAAGTGGTACGACAGGATGCCGATCTTCACCGGTACGCCTCCGTCCCACCGGGATCGCCGACGACCGGCGCGGCACCACGACCGGCCGGCGTGCGGCGCGCGTACGATGCCGACAACCCCTCCCCGCACGGCCACCGGCGTCGACGCACCGCCCCCGCGGTGCGCGCTTCGGTGTCCGTACCGATGAGAGGGGCACCGATGGCTGATCGCGTGTTGTTCGTCTGCCATGCCAACCTGTGCCGGTCACCGATGGCCGAGTACCTGGCCCGCCGGCTGCTGGCCGACCGACCCGTCGAGGTGGCCAGCGCCGGCACCGACGCGGTCGACGGGCTGGCCATGCACCCGTACGCCCTGGAGGTCGCGACGGAGAACGGCACGGACCCGACGGCGTTCCGGACCCGGGGGTTGCGCCCCGAGTATCTGGTCGACGCGACGCTCGTGCTGACCGCGACCCGGCGCCAACGCTCGGTCTGCACCGCGTTGGCGCCGGGAGCGCTGCACCGGACGTTCACGCTGCGCCAGTTCGGTCGGCTGGCCGCGGCGGCCGAACCGCCCACCGACCTGGCCGACGACCCGCTGCGGGCGGCGATCGTCGCCGCCGCGCAGGCCCGGGGACGACTGCAACCCGCTGCCCCGGACGAGGACGACCTCCGGGACCCGATCGGCGGCACGCCGGCCGACTTCCGACGCTGCGCCGAGGAGATCGAACGGTCGCTGCGACCCCTCGCCGCGCTCATCGGGGCAGCCGGGTGAGTTCCTGGGTGTGGTCGGGGACTCCGTTGACCCCGTCGGCGGTCGCGCTGTGCCGGCCGGACGAGGCCCGTTCGGCCGGCACCGACGCCTCGGCCGTCGAGGCCACCACCCGGTAGGCCTCGTACTGGTACGCCTCCGCCTTGGCCACCTTGGCCATGTTGAGCACACAGCCGAGCAGCCGGACCGAGACCGAGTGCAGTGACCGGGCCGCCGCGGCGACCTGGGTCCGCGAGGTGCGGCCCTGCTGGGTCACCAGCAGCGCGCCGTCGGCCTGCACGGCCACCACCACGCCGTCGGTCACCGCCAGCAGCGGCGCGGTGTCGATGATCACGATGTCCGCCGACTCGCGCAGCGCCAGCAGCAGGTCCGACATGGCCTTGGAGCCGAGCAGCTCGCTCGGGTTCGGCGGGGCCGACCCGCTGGGCAGCACCAGCAGCGACTTGTCGCCCCAGCGCTGCACGACGTCGCCCACCTTCACGTCGCCGACCAGCACGTCCGTGAGGCCGACGCCGGCGTCCAGGCCCAGGTAGTCGTCGACCTTCGGGCGGCGCAGATCGGCGTCGACCAGCAGCACCCGCCAACCCGCCTCGGCCAGGGCGATGGCCAGGTTGCAGGAGAGGGTGGTCTTGCCCTCGCCCTGTAGGGCGCTGGTCACCGCGATGACCCGGGCCGGCTCGTGGACGTCCACGAAGCGCAGGTTGGTCCGCAGCTTGCGGACCGCCTCGGCGCGCGCGGAGGTCGAAGCGTCGCCCACGATGAGCGGCGCGCTGCGGGCGTTGGCCTCGAACGGGATCTCACCGAGCAGCGGGCTGCCCGTGGCGCGTTGCAGGCCGGCGGCGTCGCGCAGTCGGACGTCGGCGACGCCGCGCAGGATCGCCAGACCGATGCCGAGCAGCAGGCCGACCAGGCCACCGAGGGTGAGGTTGCGGACCGGTTGCGGCGAGACGGGGTCGGCGCTGACCCGCGGGCCACTGACCACCTCGATCTTGATGGGCGCCTTGCCCTCCGGGGTGGTCTCCACCTTCTGCACGAGTTCGACGAACTTGTTGGCGAGGCTCTCCGTCACGCGCAACGCGCGGGTCTGGTCGGTGTCGGTGACCGACGCCCGCAGCATGACGGTGCCGGTCTCGGTGGAGGTGCTCACCCGTCGCTGGACCTCGTCGGCGGTGAGTCCGACCGGTGTCTCGGCCACCACGCTCTGCGCCAGCCGGTCGCTGCTGAGCAGGTCGGCGTACGACTTGACACGCTGCTGGAGGAAGAGCCCACCCTGGTAGGCGTCGGTGACGCCGGTGTTGGGGGTGGTGACGAAGAAGGTCACCGAGGCGACGTAGCGGGGTTGGGCCCGTACCGTCAGGAACGCCGAGACGCCGAGAGCCACCATGACCGTGACCAGCGCGACCCACCAGTGCCGACGCACGTGGCGCAATTGGCGGAGCAGGTCCATCAGGAGCGCCCCCGAGCCGGTCCGGTTACGGCAAAGAACTTCACGAAAACCCCCAAGGTCGTCTCTAAACTCGTGAAACCATTAAAGCGGCTCATACGGCTTATGTCCGGAGTTACCTATATTCCGGGGGCGAGATGTGCGCCCGCATGACCAACCCGACAAACGTCCATTCGGCAGCGGCGACAACCGGGAAAAAGTCAAAGGCCGATCCGACGGCGTCCGATCGGCCCAGCGGTCGCCGCCGACCGCGCCGCCGGATAGGGTCGACAGCGGTGTGCCGGGAAGTCTGGTCGGCGAGTGGAAACCTGCTGTCCCGACTCCTTTAGGTGAGCCGACGTTGATCTCCCCCACCCCGCCGTCCGACCCGCGCCCGCCGAAGATCCGGCTGTTCTCCCGATCGTCCTGGCCGCAGGCCCGGCACCTGGCCGACGTGCTGCGCACCGAGACCGTCGGTGGCGCGCTGCTGCTGTCGGGCGCTCTGCTCGCGCTGATCTGGGCCAACTCCCCGTGGTCCGACTGGTACACCCGGCTCGGCGACGTCGTGCCCTGGCCCGGTGCGCCCTGGCACCTCGACCTGAATCTGGCCACCTGGGCGGCCGACGGCCTGCTGGCCATCTTCTTCTTCGTCGTAGGCCTGGAGCTCAAACGGGAGTTCGTCGCCGGTGACCTGCGCGACCCGCGCCGCGCCGCGCTGCCGGTGGCGGCCGCGCTCGGCGGGATGCTGCTGCCGGCGCTGATCTACGTGGCGGTGGTGCTGAACGGCGGCGGGGAGGGCCTGCGCGGGTGGGCCATTCCGACCGCCACCGACATCGCTTTCGCGCTCGCCGTCCTCGCGGTGGTCAGCTCACATCTGCCCCAGGGGCTACGGGCATTCCTGCTCACCCTGGCGGTGGTCGACGACCTGTTCGCGATCACCATCATCGCGATCTTCTACACCGCCGATTTCCAGCCCGTACCGCTGCTGGCCGCGTTCGCGCCGATCGCGCTCTTCGCGGTGCTGGTGCAGCGGGGGCGCACCTGGTGGTGGGCGCTGATCCCCCTCGCCGTCGCCGCCTGGACACTGGTGCACGCCTCGGGCGTGCACGCCACGGTCGCCGGTGTCCTGCTCGGCTTCACGGTCCCGGTGCTCGCCCGCCGACCGGCGGCCGGGGACCAGTCGGCCACCACCGGCGCGGAGGCGGGCGAGGGCGGGCTCGCCGCCCGCCTGGAGCACCGCTGGCGGCCCGTGTCGGCCGGCTTCGCGGTGCCGATCTTCGCCCTCTTCGCCGCCGGGGTGACAGTGCGGGGCACCGACCTGGGCGCCCTGCTGAGCGACCCGATCGTGATCGCCATCGTCGCCGCCCTGGTGTTCGGCAAGAGCATCGGCATCTTCGGCTCGACCTACCTGCTGGCCCGGTTCACCCGCGCCGAACTGGACGAGGACATCACCTGGACCGACCTGCTCGGAATCGCCCTGTTGGCCGGCGTCGGCTTCACCGTCTCGCTGCTGATCGGCGACCTGGCGTTCGGGGCGGGCAGCACGGCCGACGACCGGGTCAAGGCGGCCGTGCTGCTCGGTTCGCTGATCTCCGCCGGGCTGGCCGCCTCCGTGCTCAGCCGCCGCAACGCCGCGTACCGGAGGGTGGCGCAGCGGGAGCGGTTGGACGCCGACGGGGACGGTGTACCCGACGTCTACCAGCACCCCGACGCCCGCTGAACACGCCGGCGCGGCGCGGGTTCACCGTCGTGCCGCGCCGGCGCACCAACCGCGTGCGCCCGCGCTCAGTGGCGCCGGTCGGCGGGCGGCAGATCCTCGGTCTCCTCGACCAGCGCCTCGGCCGTCGGCCCGGTGAGGTCGTCGCCCGGCACCGCCACCGCCTCGGCGCGATCCTGCTCGTCGGGCTTGCCGCCGGGTGGCGGCTCCGGGGCGGTGGCACCGCCGGCGAAGCCGTACTCGTTCGGTTCGTCGTGCCGGCTCATCTGGTCATCCTCCCGCTCTTCCCGTTTCACCTGTCGAGGCCAACGGTAGGTGGTGATCGTCCTCGGCGCAGCGCGCCGCAGATTGTCGGCCGGACCACGGGGGTGAGCTGCCGAGCGCCGCCCCGAGCAGCTGACGCAGGGCGATGATCGCCACCGCGCCGGCCAGGCCGTTCCAACCCGGTTCACCGGCGAGGCGGAGCAGGCCGGCCGCGGTGAGCAGGTCCAGCAGGACCCGAACACCGCTGCGCAGCGCCCCGGTGGTGAGCGTGGTGAGCACCCCGGCGACCAGCGCCAGGGCGGTGACCGCCGTGACCAGGGCGCCCATCACGCGCGACGCTCGCCCTCGGCCACCTGACGCTGCTCCTGACGGATCTCGCGGCCCAGGAAGTAGTTCAACGCCGTTCGAATCGTCGCGATGGCGGCCAGTTGGCCGATCTGCGTGAACGACGGGGACACCGCCGTGCGCAGCACGTCGGCCGCCAACTGGAATTCCAGGCCGAGGGTCAGAAAGCGACCCAGCGACAGCCGGATCGGCGTGAAGCGGGCGGCGCTGCGGTGTCGCAGTCCTTCGACCACGAACCGCACCGCCGCCCACACCGCGCCAACGAAGATCACCAGCGCGCCGGCCACCTCGACCACGGCAACCAGCACCTGGTCGCCCTGGCGCAACAACTCGGCCGGCTCCACCCCGGGCCGTTACCCGCCCTCCGGGCAGCTAGTCGGCGCTCAGGTCAGCTCGTTCACCGCCTCCAGGATCAGCCAGAGACCGGAGATGGCGAAGAGGATCGCGGCACCGTACTTGATGGTCTTCTCCGGCAACCGCCGGCCGAGCATCCGGCCGACCAGGATGGCCAGCGCGTCGGCGGCCACCATGCCGATGGTGGAGCCGAGCCAGACGCCGAACCAGCCGTACTTGGTGGCGAGCGTGATCGTGGCGAGCATCGTCTTGTCGCCCAGTTCGGCGAGGAAGAACGCCACCGACACCGCCACCAGCGCGGTCTTGTTGGTCTTCTCCGCCTTGCGCTTCTCCTCCTCGGTGAGCTTGTCCCCGCGTAACGTCCACGCACCGAACCCGAGGAACGCCACGCCGGCGACCAGGGAGATCCACTCGGTCGGCAGCACCGCCCCGAGACCCGCGCCGATGGCGACCGACGCCAGGTGCACCACCGCGGTGGCGACCGTGATGCCGATCAGCACCGGAATCGGTTTGAACCGCGTAGCGAAGGTCAGCGCCATCAGCTGGGACTTGTCCCCCAGCTCAGCGACGAAGATGACGCCGAAGCTGACGACCAGCGCGGCGAAAAATCCCTCCATGACGTCCTTCCCGTTCACGCCGGGAAGAGGCACAGGGGCGCCCTCGACCCGGCTGCAACAGCCTGAGTCGAAGGTCTCGCCCGCCCCGGGAAAACCGGGGCCGCGTGGCCGGATGCGGAACGCACCAGTATGTCGACCACGACATTGGGGGCTACTCCCCTTCGCGCGGTCAGCCTATCGGATCACCTCCGGGACCGGCAGAGCCGGGTGAACAGGCTCACCGCGCCCGCGCCAGCGTGACACCGAAGAGCGCGTCCGGATCGGTCCAGAACTCCGCCGTGGCGAAGCCGGCCGTGGCCAGTTCCGCGGCGATCCCGTCCCGGTGGAACTTCGCCGAGACCTCGGTGCGCAACTCCTCCCCCTCCGCGAAGTCGACTGTCAGCCCCAGCACCCGCACGCTCATCGGCCGGGTCGCCCGCAACCGCATCTCGATCCACTCGTGGTCGGGATCCCACACGGCGACGTGCGCGAACGCGTCCGGGTCGAAGTCGGCGCCCAACTCCCGATTGATCACGTGCAGCACGTTGCGGTTGAACTCGGCGGTGACCCCGGCGGCGTCGTCGTACGCCGGCACGATCACCGAAGGGTCCTTCACCAGGTCAGTGCCGAGCAACAACCAGTCGCCGACCTCCAGCGCGGCGCGCATCGCCGTCAGGAACTCGGCCCGCTCGGCGGGCAACAGGTTGCCGATGGTGCCGCCGAGGAACACCACCAACCGTCGACCGCCGGTGGGCAGCCGGTCCAGTTGCCGGGTGAAGTCCCCCACGATGCCCCGCACCCGCAGGTGGGGATAGTCGGCCGCGATCTGGGCGGTGGACCCGCGCAGCGCGCTGACCGACACGTCGAGGGGGACGAACGTGCCCAGCCCACCACGCCGGGTGAAGGCGTCCAGCAGCAGTCGGGTCTTCTCCGACGAGCCGGAGCCCAACTCGATGAGCGTCTTGGCCCCGGTCAGCGTCGCGATGTCCGGTGCGTGCGCGGCCAGCACGGCCCGCTCGGCCCGGGTCGGGTAGTACTCGGGCAGTCGGGTGATCTCCTCGAAGAGGTCGCTGCCCCGGGCGTCGTAGAACCACTTCGGCGGCAGCCACTTCGACCCGGCGCTCAGCCCGGCCCGGACGTCGTCGCGCAGGCCACGCTCCAGGTCGCCCTCTTCGAGGTAGATCTCCAGGGGTTCCGCTGTCATCGGTTCGCTCCTCTGTCGTTCGATCAGCCGTTGCGTGCCTGCCCGGCCCCGCTCAGCGGGGTCGGCAGTGGACGTACCCGCACCTCACCCGCGGTGGCGACGACGAGGTGCCCCTCCGGCACCGACCGCCACCCGGGATCGTCGTCGTGCGGCTCGGAGGCCAGCAGCACCGCACCCGGCGACTCGCGCACCGACAGCGCGTGCCCCGCCACGCTGGCCACCACCCGATGCCCGTCGCTGAGCAGCAGGTTGAGCCGCGACCCGGGGGCGGCGGCGGCCACCTCGGTCACCGTCCGCCCGAGCGCCTCGACCGGGTCGACGCCGGCGCGCAACCGATGCCGCACCAACGCCCAGAGCAGCGCCGAGTCGGTGGAGGCGTCCAGCGTGAGCAGGTCACGCACCGGCAGGCCGGCGGCGAGCGGCACCACGGCGTCCGGCCAGCCGCGGACCACGCCGTTGTGGCTGAACAGCCACCGCCCCTCGGCGAAGGGCGCCGCCGCACCGTCGAGCACCGCCATCCCGACCGTGGCCGAGCGCACCGCCGCCACCACCGCCGCGCTGCGGGTCACCGCCGCCAGTTGGGCGATGGTCGGGTCGCTCCAGATCGGCTGCGCCCGCCGGTACCGCACCGGCTCACCCTCACCCGGGTACCAGCCCACACCGAACCCGTCGGCATTGATCGTGCCGCCGCCACGCATGTCGCGGGGCGCCCAGGACTGCCGCACCAGCGAGTGCGGAGGGTCGAACAACAACTCCGCCAGGGTGACCGGCGGCCCCAGGTAGGCCAGGTGGCGACACATCAGCGCCCCCGGCCCGCCAGCGGGCCGCCGGTCGTGCGGCGACTCACCGGTACGACTCGTCCGGTCGCGCGTCCCGGGCGCAGCGGAAACCGCTGAAGATCTGCCGGCGGATCGGATAGTCCCAGTTACGGAAGGTGCCCCGGCAGGCAGAGCGGTCGGTGCCGAACGAGCCACCGCGCAGCACCCGGTGCTCGCCGCCGAAGAAGACCTCCGAGTACTCCCGGTAGGGGAACGCGGCGAACCCCGGATGCCCGTCGAACGCGGTCGAGGTCCACTCCCAGACATCGCCGATGAGCTGGTGCACACCCAACGGCGAGGCGCCGCCCGGGTACGCGCCCACCGGCGCCGGCCGCAGATGGCGTTGGTCGAGGTTGGCGTGCGCCTCGGTCGGGTCGTCGTCCCCCCAGGGGTAACGCCGCGACCGCCCGGTGCTCGGATCCCACCGGGCCGCCTTCTCCCACTCCGCCTCGGTCGGCAGCCGTTTGCCGGCCCACGCCGCGTACGCCTGCGCCTCGTACCAGCACACATGAACCACCGGCTCGTCGGCGCGGACGGGCTCCCACCGACCGAAGCGCCGGTACGACCAGTCGTCGCCGTCGGCTCGCCAGTGCATCGGGGCGCTCAGCTGCTCCCGGACCCGATGCTCCCAGCCGGCTGCGCTCCACCAGCGCTGTTCGGTGTAGCCACCGTCGGCGATGAAGGCCGCGTACTGGCCGTTGGTCACCGGAGCGGCGTCGATGACGTACGCCGGGAGGTCGACCCGGTGCGCCGGACGTTCGTTGTCCAACGCCCACGGGTCGGTGTCGGTGCCCATGGTGAACTCGCCGGCCGGCACCAGCACCTCCGCGCCGACCCGGACCGACGGCTCGGGCGGCGCCGGGGCGTGCAGCACCGCCGGCCCCGAACGCAGCTGGTGGGTGGCGAGCATGGTCTCGTCGTGCTGCTGCTCGTGCTGCACGATCATGCCGAAGGCGAACCCGTCGGCGACCAGCGGCCGCTCGGTGAAGGCCACCGCGTCGAGCAGGTCGTGCACCTTGTCCCGAACGGTGGCCAGGTAGGCGCGCGCCTCCGCGGGCGGCAACAGCGGCAGCGTGGGCCGGTCCCGACGCGGCTGCTTGAACGCGTCGTACAACTCGTCGATGTCGCAGCGGACCGGCTCCCGGCCTCCGACGTCCCGGACCAGCCAGAGCTCCTCCTGGTTACCGACATGGGCGAGGTCCCAGACCAACGGCGACATCAGCGGTGAGTGCTGGCGCGTCAGGTCGGCGTCGTCGACCGCCTCGGTCAGCAACGCGGTGCGGGCGCGGGCCCGCGCCAACTCCGCGGCGATGTGATCGCGCAACCGTTCGCCGTCGACCCGGCCCGCCTGCGGGGCTCGCACCACCGGCTCACTCCTCGCGCTCACTGGTCTCTCCTCTCCGCGGCGGCCCGCCGCTGGCGTAGCCCTCGCCGGATCTCGTCGTGGGTGCTGGCCGGCAGCTCCAGTCGTGGCATGGCGCTCAGGGCCAGGTCGAGCAGGGCCGCCGCGGCAGCGGCCAGCGCCGGGTCGGCCAGGCCGTGTCGGGCGGCGGCCGACCATCGGTGCGCCACCGGCGTGGCGATCGTGTACGCCTCGCGCACGGTGCCCGGGTCGGCGAACAGGGCGGTCAGCACCGCCAGTGGCAGCCGCCAGCCGCGATCGGGTTGGGCGTCGAGGTAGCGCAGTTCCAGGTAGCCGCGCGGCCGTACCGGCGGAAAGAGGGTGCTGACGTGGTAGTCGAGGTCATCGGTGGTGGGCGGTCGTGGCAGCGCGCCGTCGAGCCAGTCGGCGAAGGTCACCCCCGGCGGCGCGTTCCAGTCGGCGCCGTGCCGGCGCAGACAGAGCAGCGGCGCGGCGAGCACGTAGCTGATCCAGGCGTCGGTCGGATCGCCCTCGGCTCGGGAGGGCGACCAGACCGGGCGGGTCCGAGCCGGGTCGATGGCCAGCCAGGCGGCCATCCGGGCGGAGGCCCAACCGGTGCGCCGCCCGGCGTGTCGGGGGGCGGAGGCGAACGCGGCGAGCAGTGGGGGCCCGACCGCGTGGGCCGCGGCCCACCGGTCGGCGACCTGGTCCGGCTCACCGGCGTCGAGGCAGATCTGCAGCCCGGCGGTGCTGTACATCATCGTGCGGCCGGCCGGGCCGTGGCGGTCGAAGGCTGCGCGCATCGCGCGGTAACGGGGAGTTTCCACCACCGGGCGGGGCCGTCGGTGGGGGTCGATGCCGCTGCTGCCGAGGATCAGCCCGGTGGCGGCCAGCAGGTCGGTGACCTGGGTGATGTCGGCCTCGGTGGCGCGGATCAATGCGGCGACCGAGGGGCGGGGCGGGGTGGAGATCTCCAACTGGCCACCCGGCTCCAGGGTGACCGTGCCGCCGTGCCGCAGCGGCTCGGCTGGGCTGGTGGCATCCAGGGTGGCGGGGCTGTGCCGCCCCAGCGCCGCCCGCAGCCTCGTCGCGTCGACGGGGCGGGCGGGATCGGCGGCGTCGTGCACTGTCCATTCCAGTTCGACGCCGGTGTGGGTGGGTGGGCCGGTCTTGAAGCAGATCCGGGCGAGATGTCGGACGGCGGCTGCGGACTCGCGCAGGATGGCGCTGTGGTCCAGCTCGGATGACGTCACCAAGGGTCGGGCCCCCTCTCCGTGTGCCAGGCCCGGCACACTGTGCCACCGTAAACCCACCCACCGACACCGTCGGAGGCGTGCACGGTGCCACCAATCTCTGTCTAACAGACGAATTTCCGAAGCAGGGCGGAACCAAACCGCTTCCGCCGCCGACCGGTCAGCCGCCGGCGCGGTGGCCCGGGCCCGGCGGTGACGGCGGAGCTTTCCCGGAAGGGGACGGCTTGCTCTTCGGGGACTCGGAGGGCGTGGCCTTCGCCGGCTCGGACGGCTTCGTCTCGGGTACCAGCCGCTGGCAGTACGCCTCGACCTCGGCGTGACCGCCGGCGGCGGTCACCAGCTTCTCGAAGCCCGGCGTGCGCAGGGCCTTCTCCCGCTGCTCGGGCTTCTTCGCCCGCCACGCCCGGCACAGTCCGTGCACGTGGGCGGCGGCGGTGGGACCGGCCGGCGGCGTGGCGGTGACCGACGGCGGCGCACCCGGCGGCGGCGGGACACCGGGGCCCACCGACGGATCGGGCCCGGCCGACCGGGATGCGCTCTGGTGCGGCGTGGGTGACGGACGTGACGGTGCCGGTGGGACCGGGTCCGGCGGCCGATCCCGGGTGACCGCGGCGAAGGCGGCTCCCGCGGTGGCGGTGGCTGCCACCGCGCCGATCCAGGCCACCGCGCCGGTGGTCATCCGGCGACGGCGTGGCCGCTGCGGCACGGCCGGCGCCGGGTTGACCCGGGCGGCCCGGAACGCGGCAACCGCGGCGTCCTCCCCGGCCAGCTCACTCGGGCGGACGGGGCCGGCCGCAGCGGCGAGCAAGGCGGCCACCGGCTCGGCCGGGGGCACGTCGCGGGCGTTCAGGTGCGCCTCGGGCGAGCTCGCGTCCACTGCGGCGGAGGGGCCCTGATCCTGCGTGGCGTCCACCCGGGCAGAGGCCGCGTCGAGCAGCCGCTCGGTGTCGGCGTGGTCGGCCCGCCGGAACGGGTTCATCGGGAGTCCCCTCACGTCAGCCGTCCGCCGGTTCGACGTGCGATGCCCGCAGGGCAGGGCTGCCTCCCGCACGCGGCGGCGGCACCCCCTCGACCCCGGCCGACGACTCGGCCGGGGTCTGGCGCTCCAGCAGGACCGCGAGCCGGCGTAGGCCACGATGGGCGGCGGTCCGCACGGCGCCGGCCCGGCGGCCCAGCACCCGTCCGGCGGATCCCGCGTCCAGCCCGATCACGGCGCGCAGCAGGACTGCTTCGGCCTCCCGGGGCGGGAGGGTGGCGATCAGCGCGAGGGCGGTCTCCGTACCGAGCGTCTCGCTGGCTCGCTCGGCGGTGTCCGCGTCGCTGGCGAGCTCGACGAGCGCCTGCACCGGGACCGGGAGCGAGGGGCGGCGACGCATCCGGCGCAGGTGGTCCATCGCGCGGTTACGGGCGATGGTGACCGCCCAGGCCCGGAACTCGCCCCCGGTGAAGCCGGGCAGGTCTCGGGAGATCTGGAGCCAGGTCTCGCTGGCGACGTCCTCGGCGTCGGCCCCGACGAGCGCGGTCAGGTACCGCAGCAGCCCGGGCTGGAGGCTGCGGTAGAGCAGGCGGAACGCCTCCTCGTCCCCGGCCTGCGCGGCGGTCACCACCTCCGACAGGTCGGTGCTCATGCGCGGTCCACGCATGGTTCACGGCGTGTCGGCCCGACCAGCCGGGCTGGCGCGCACCACACGGCACGAGTCGTCCGCCCGATCAGCACCAGCACCGCACCGCCCTCCACCGCTCTGATTGTGCCTGCGCCCCCGATTGTCGGGGCGGCGCGTCCGGGGGCCGGCGCCAGGGTGGTCGGTCGGCGCGCTGGGCGCCGACGTAGGCGGGAGGACCTGAGCCGGGCTAACGCTAGGAGCGGGCTCACGACGCGACAAGTCGGCGTCATGTCACGGAAGAGTGACAATTATCAACCTGGCACGACGGCGCGTCGCCGTCACGGACGGTACGCGACGGACGCCCACCACGCCTGGGAGCGGTTTCTTGCCACCGTCGACGACCGGAGAGCCGAAAATAGTCGCTTTTCGTGACACCACACATTCGCACCGTCACGAAGGGTGGGCGTCCACACTGGTCAGGCCGGATCCGCCGGTCTGAACCAGCCGCCCGGCGGCCCTGCCACGGTGCGCCGCCCCGCGCCACTCTGGGTACGGTAATGCGGTGTTGTCATCGGAGGTCGTACTCAGCGGTCGCTACCGCTTGGACGAACGTGTCGCCACGGGCGGCATGGGCGACGTTTGGCGTGCCTCCGACCTGATCCTCGGCCGGCAGGTAGCGGTCAAGGTCCTCCTGCCGGCGCTGGTCTCCGATCCCGATTTCATCGCCCGGTTCCGGGCCGAGGCGCGGATCATGGCGGCGCTGCGGCACCCCGGCATCGTGCAGGTCTTCGACTGCGGAGCGGACGACCTCCCCGACGGCGGGCGGGCCGACTACCTCGTCATGGAGTTCGTCGCCGGCGAGCCGTTGTCCAAGCGGATCGAGGCGGCCGGACGGCTCGACGTGGCCGAGACGATGTCGATCGTGGCGCAGGCGGCCGCGGCGCTCAACGCGGCGCACCGCGGCGGCATCGTGCACCGCGACGTCAAGCCCAGCAACCTGCTGGTGCAGGAGGACGGCACTGTCGTCCTGGTGGACTTCGGCGTGGCCCGCTCCACCGACATCACCAGCATCACCAGCACCAACGCGGTGCCGGGCACCGCCCTCTACATGGCCCCCGAGCAGGCCGCCGGGAGGCCGGTCAGCGGTGCCACCGACATCTACGCCCTGGGCGCGGTCACCTACTGCTGCCTGACCGGCAGTCCGCCGTTCACCGGTGACAATCCGCTCCAGGTCGCCGTGCGGCACCTGGACGACGAGCCGCCGGAGCTGCCGCACGACATTCCGGAGGCGGTCCGCGCCCTGGTGTCGCGGGCCCTGGCCAAGGATCCGCTGGAACGATTCACCAGCGGAGCGGCGATGGCCGAGGCCGCTCGGACGGCGGTCACCGGCGGCGAGCCGCCGACGGCGATGGCCGGGCCGGTCGCGCTGCGCGACGCTGGGCCGGGCACCCGGACGGACGTGCCGGCCGGCGCGGCCGTGGCGGACAGGCGGCAGCGACGGCGGGGTCCGCTCGTCGGCGCGGCGGCGGCCATGCTGGTCGCGCTGGTCGGGCTCGGCGCGGCGCTGGCCGCGACGCGTGACGCCGGCGAGAACCCGGCGGTCAATCTGCCGGCCCCCTCGCCGACGGTGGCGCCGACCGGCCCCGTCGACCTTCCCGCGGCCAACGAGCAGATCACCAGCGTCGGGCCGGGCCGCCCGGATCGACCGCACGTCGCCGGCAACTCCCCGTCGGCGTCGGTCTCCGCCACGCCGACCCCGCAGCCGAGCCAGACCGTCAACTCGCCGACGCCGTCCGTGGGCGTCACCACGGCACCGCCCCCCACCAGCGCGGCCCCCACGACGGCCGCGCCGCCGACGACCAGCGCGCCCGCTGATCCACCCGCCAGCTCCAGCCCGGCGGTCGAACCGGAGGTGCCGGCGGGCGGGTGAGCCGACCGCCGGGGCCCACCCCCGCCAGTCCCATCAGCACCGATATCCCCAAAACGGACTTACGACGCCGAAGACGCCTCTAGGCTCCTCAGCAGGCTATTTACACCATCTGCTGCGGGAGCCTGGGTGAGCGCTGAAAAGCTGGTCGTGATCGGTCAGGGGTACGTCGGACTGCCGCTGGCGATGCGGGCCGTCGAAGCGGGCCTGGACGTCGTCGGTCTCGACGTCGACGCCGACCGGGTGAAGCGTCTCGCCTCCGGCGAGTCGTTCGTCGAGGACATTCCGGCCGATCGGCTGGGCCGCGCGTTGGGCAGCGGCCGCTACCACCCCAGCACGGAGTACACCGACGCCGAGGGCTTCGACATCTGCGTCATCACGGTGCCGACCCCGCTGCGCGACGGGACCCCGGACCTCAGCTTCGTCGAGCAGGCCGGCATCGGCATCGGCCCGTACGTTCGCCCGGGCTGCACGGTGATCCTGGAATCGACCACCTACCCGGGCACCACCGAGGAGCTGCTGCGCCCGCTGTTGGAGTCGGCGAGCGGCCTGACCAGCCCCGGTGACTTCCACCTTGGCTACAGCCCCGAACGGATCGACCCGGGTAACCCGACCTGGCGCCTGGAGAACACCCCGAAGGTGGTCTCCGGTGTGGACCCGGCGGCGCTGGCCCGGGTGGACGGGTTCTACCAGCGCCTCGTGGAACGCACCGTAGCGGTGGACTCCACCCGCGTCGCCGAGCTGACCAAGCTGATCGAGAACACCTTCCGCCAGGTCAACATCGCGCTGATCAACGAGCTGACCATGCTCTCGCACCACCTCGACATCGACGTCTGGCAGGCGATCGACGCCGCCTCGACCAAGCCGTTCGGCTTCATGCCGTTCCGACCCGGCCCCGGCGTCGGCGGGCACTGCCTGCCGATCGACCCGTGCTACCTGTCCTGGCAGGTCAAGCGTCGCCTCGGGCGGCAGTTCCGGTTCATCGAGCTGGCCAACGACGTCAACCACGAGATGCCCGAACACGTCGCGCAGCGGATCATGGGAGGGCTGAACCGGGACGGCCGGGCCGTCAGCGGCGCCCGACTGCTGCTGCTCGGTCTGGCGTACAAGAAGAACACCGGCGACATGCGCGACTCCCCCGCTGTGGACGTGGCCCGTCGCCTGCAGTCCCTCGGCGCCGAGGTGCACGCCGTCGAGCCGTACGCCGAGGCGCACCAGATCCCGGCCGGGATCACAGTGGTGGGGCTCAGTGAGCGTGAGGTGCGCGCGGCCGACGCCGTGGTGGTGGTCACCGACCATGACACCTTCGACTACGACCTCGTGGTCCGGCACGCCCGCTACGTCTTCGACACCCGCAACCGGTGCGTCGGCCCGATGGTCGAGCGCCTGTAGACCCGGCACCGCTGGCCGGTCCCGCCGCCGGGGAAGATGGCGGGACCGGCCGGCGGATGTCCGTCCGGTGGCCGGGATCTGATCCGGCCGTCCGGACCGCGAACCGGGTCACTGGTCGGCGAGCGCCTCGACGACCGGGCGGGACAGCGCCCGGCGGGCCGGCAGCACCGAGGCCAGCAGGGCGGCGAGCACCGCGACACCGAGGATCAGCCCGAGCTGGCCGAGCGGCAGCACCACGTGAAAGTCGCCGCCGAGACGGTCCAGCAGGGCCATCGCGGACGCGCTGACTCCGGTGCCGAGTCCGACCCCGAGCACCGCGCCGACCAGCGCCATCAGCACCGCCTCGACGGCGAGCACCGCCCGCATCCGCCCCCGGGTGAGCCCGACCGCCCGCAGCACGGCGTTCTCCCTGGTCCGTTCGACCACCGACAGGCTCAGGGTGTTCGCCACGCCGACCAGGGCGATCACGACGGCCAGACCGAGCAGCGCGGTGACGAACGCGAGCAGCATGTCCACGGTGCCGGTGAGCATCTTCTTGTAGGCGCCCTGGTCCATCAGGTTCACCGTGGGGTAGCGGCCCAGCACCACGGTGATCGCGTCGCGGGCCCGCTCGGCGCTCACCCCGGCGGCGGGGTCGATCTCGGCCAGGTAGCCGCGTCGGGCGGGGAAGAGCGCGGCGAAGTCCTGGTCGGACAGGTCGATGACGTGACCCGCCGGCACCTCACCGTCCGGGGTGTCGTCGGTGACCACGGCGGCCACCCGGAACGCTTTCCCCCTGACGGTCACCGGTGAGCCCACCTCCCAGCCGCGGGCCCGCGCCAACTCACGGTGCACCAGCACCTGCCCCGGCCCGACCCGCTCGACGTCGCCGGCCAGCACCCCGCTCAGCGTCCGGCCGACCAGCGCCGGGTGGGCCGCGCGGATCTCGACGTCGTCGACGACGGTGCTGCGCTGCTCGTGCACCACACCCAGTTCGGGACGGGAGGCCAGCTCACCGACGAGCGCGGCCGGCAGGTCCTGACCGATTCCGCTGATCACGAAGTCCGTTCCGATCTGGGCGTCCACGCTGCGTTCGATGCCGTCCTTGGTGCTGCGGGCGCCGACCATGAACGCCGAGACCAGTCCAATGCCGATCACCAGCGCGGTGGCGGTCGCGGCGACCCGCCGTGGATTGCGCACCGTGTTGCTGACCGCCAGTTCACCGATGGCGCCGAGCACCCGTCGGACCGGCCAGCCGAACACCCGGGCCAGCGCGGGAACCAGCACCGGCCCGAACAGCACGATTCCGAAGAAGGTGAGCACCCCACCGACCGCCACCAGGAGCAGTTGGCCGGCGCTGGCGGCGCCGCCCAGCGCGGCCACGCCAACGGCGAGGACCACCGCGCCGATGCTCAGCCGTACCCGACCAGCACTCCGGCTGGGCTGTACCGCGGCGTCGGTGAGCGCGGCCACCGGGGCGATCCGCGTCCCCCGCCAGGCCGGCAGGAGGGCGGCGCACACGGTCAGCCCGGTGCCCAGCAGCAGGCCGGTGAGCACTGTCGACCCGGTCACGGTCAGCCCACCGGTGACCGGCACGTCCAGGTGGGACAGCAGCAGCCGCAACCCGGCGGCGAGGGCCACCCCGAGCAGCACCCCGAGCGCGGAAGCGACCAGCCCCAGCACCGCGGACTCCAGCAGTGTGGACCGGAAGACCTGTCCCCGGGTGGCCCCGATCAGGCGCAGCAGCGCGGTCCGCCGGGTGCGCTGGGCCAGCACGATCGCGAAGGTGTTGGCGATCACGAAGCCGGCCACCACGATCGCGACCCCTACGAAGATCAACAACAGCATCCGGAACTGGTCCACGTTGCGCACCGCGTCCTCCACTGCCTCGTCGAGGATCTGCTGGCGGCTCTTCACCGTGGCCTCGGCGCCGGCCACGGCGCGCACCCTGTCGATCAGCGCTGCGGTGTCGGCCCCCGGTCGGGCCGCCACCATGATCCGGCCGTACCCCCGCTCGCCGGTGAGGGTCAGGGCGTCCGGCCCGACCAGGCCGACGAACGGACCGCCGATGTCGCGGGCGGTGCCGGCCACGTCGACGGTGCCCACCAGGGTGTACGGGCGGGCCGCCCCACCGGTGGCGCCGATCCGCACCGTCGCGCCGAGCCCGAAGCCCTGCTCGGCCGCCGTCGGCGCGTCGAGGACCACCTCCCCGGCCCGGTCGGGCAACCGGCCGGCCACCACGTCGTACGAGCGCAGCGCGTCCTCGGTGGGGATCGCGACGAGCATGGTGAAGCCGAGCACCGGCCTACCGTCGGCTCCGACGACGCCGGCGGTGTTGGTCAGCTCACCGCCGGCGGCGGTCACCCCGTCGACCGCCCGCACCCGGTCGACCAGTGCCGGGGGCAGCACCTCGCGGCCGGCCGAGTAGACCCCCAGGTCGGTGTGGCGGTCGAAGGTGCCGGCCCGCTCGTACGCCCCGGTCCGCATCCCGTCGACGAAGATCATCGTGCCGGCGACGAACGCGACGCCGAGCACGACGGCGAGCGCCGAGAGCAGCATGCGCAGCGCCTCGGCGCGCAGCGAACGCAGGGTCAGGCGGATCATGCGGGGCTCCCGGTGCAGGTGGCGGATCGGACCCCTCCGACGCTATGGCCGGCACCGGTCTGTCGATCTCCACCTGCGCGCTCGACCTGCGTGCGCCCCGGGTCGCGGTCCGCCCGCCGACCGGTACGCCCCAGGTCGTACGCGGTGTCATCCGCCGGGCGTGACCAGCCCGCTCTCGTACGCCAGGACCACCGCCTGGACCCGGTCGCGCAGCTGGAGCTTGCCCAGGATCCGCCCGACGTGGGTCTTCACCGTCGCCTCGGCCACGTGCACCCGGGCGGCGATCTCCGCGTTGGACAGCCCCTGGGCGACCAGCAGCAGCACCTCCCGTTCCCGGTCGGTGAGCTGCGCGAGTCGAGGGTCGGCGCTGGGGGCGGCGCCGAGCTGCCCGGCGAACCGGTCCAGCAGGCGCCGGGTGATCGACGGGGCCACCACCGAGTCGCCCTGGGCCACCACCCGGATCGCGGCCAGCAGCTCCTCCGGCGGGACGTTCTTGAGCAGGAAGCCACTCGCCCCGGCCTGCAACGCCGCGAACGCGTCCGCCTCGGTGTCGAAGGTGGTCAGCACCAGCACCCGCGGGCCGTCAGCGGGCCGCTCGGCGCAGAGTCGACGGGTCGCCTCCACCCCGTCCATGGTGGGCATCCGGATGTCCATCACGACGACGTCGGCCTCGGTGCGGGCGAGCACCCGCAGGGCGTCCGCGCCGTCGATCGCCTCCCCGACGACCTCCAGGTCGGGCTGGGACTCCAGCACCATCCGGAACCCGGCGCGGACCAGCGCCTGGTCGTCCACGATCACCACCCGGACCGTCATGCCGCGATCACCTCCGTTGCCGGCTCTGACGGTAGCGGCAGCCGAACCTCGACCTGCCAGCCCCCGGTCGGCCGGGGACCGGCGGTGAGGCTGCCGTCGTACACGGTCACCCGCTCCCGCATGCCGAGCAGGCCGTGACCGCCGGACGGCGCCGGACTGACCAGCGGTCGGCCGCGACCGTCGTCGACCACCCGGACCACGACGGCCTCCGCGGTGTACGACAGGACGACCTCGACCCCGGCGCCGACACCGGCGTGCTTGAGCGCGTTGGTCAACGCCTCCTGCACCACCCGGTAGACGGTCAGCTCCAGGCCCGGCGGCAGGGCCAGTGGCGCACCGGCGACTGTGCTGCGGACGTGCAGACCGGCGTCGTCGAACCGGGCCAGCAGGTCGGGCAGCTCGGCCAGCGCGAGGCGTCGGTGCTCGGGGTCGGCCGCCACGGCGAGCCCGTCGGCCCCGTCCGGGCCGGCCGGGCCGGCGTCGCGCAGAACGCCGACCAGGCGGCGCATCTCTTCGAGGGCCTGCCGACCGGTGTCCGCGACCACCTTCACGGCGGTGCGGGCCTGGGCGGGGTCACGGTCGAGCATGAATCGGGCCCCGTCCGCCTGGACGATCATCACGGCCATGCTGTGGGCGACCACGTCGTGCAGCTCCCGGGCGATCCGGGTGCGTTCCTCGGCGACCGCCGCCCGGGACTCGGCCTCCCGCTCGCGTTCCAGGGTGCTGGCCCGCTCCTCCAGGCTGAGCACGTAGAGCCGGCGGGTCCGCACGTTCAGGGCGACCAACCACACCGCGCCGGTGACCAGCGCGTACCACAGCGCGGTCACCCACCACTGGATGACGTTGGGGGTCTGCGCGGCGGCCAGCAGCACGCCGACGGCCGCGACAGCGCCGGCCAACACGCCGTCGCGCAGCCGCCGGCCGTACTTGACCACGCTGTAGAGCGCGATCAGGACGGCTACGTCGTAGACGAGGGGACCCCAGCGGGCGATGACCTGGATCAGCGCGAGCGCCGCGACCGCCACCGTCACCGCGCTCGGGTGGGTGCGGCGGAACAGCAACGCCACCGCCATCCCCAGGCCGACCGCCGTGGCCGCCCACCCGCCCGGCTGGCTCACCGCCGCGGCCAGGGAGACGAGGACCACCAGCGCGGCGACGGCCACGTCGAAGGCGACGCCGCGCAGCGGGCGACCGAACAGGGTGCGTGTCACGGGCACCCAGCGTACGTGCCGAGGCGCTCGGCCCTCGTGCCCGCGCCGGGCTCAGCCGCCGAGGACCTCCCGCATCCGGTCGATCTCGACGGTCTGCTCGGTGGCGACGGAGTTGGCGAACTCGTTGAGCGTCAGGTCGGAGCCGACAGTGAGCAGGTTGGTGGCCATCTCGATGGCACCCTGGTGGTGCTCGGTCATCATCCGGACGAAGAGCTTGTCGAAGTCCGCGCCACGGGCTGCGGCGAGCTGCCGCATCGCCTCTGGCGACTGCATGCCGCGCATGGTGCCGTGGTCGTGCCCCTGCACCTCCGCCGGGAGGCCACGGGTCTGCAGCCAGCCGCGCATCATGCCCATCTCCGGCCCCTGGCTGGCCCGGATGCGCTCGGCGATGGCCCGGACGTCGGGGTCGGCGGCCCGGTCGGGGGCGAGCTCCGCCATCGCCAGGGCCTGCGCGTGGTGCGGGATCATCATCCGGACGAACCAGACGTCCAGCGAGTTGTGCGGGGCGGGACCGACATCGCGGACCTCGTGCGCCGGGCGGGTGGCCGCCGTCTCGCCCGGCCGGCCGGGCGCGATGACGGTCAGGTCGGTGGGGACGGGGCTGGCCGACGGCGACGCGGCGGAGGTGGCGGGGGCGGAGACCGGCTGCGGCGCGCTCGTACCGGTGTCGCCGTCGAGGCGGATCACCATGAACACCACCAGCGGCAACACGAGAGCCAATGTGACGACGGCCAGGATGCGTGCGCGCCGGTTGGTCATGGGCCACTCCCTGCAGTCGAGGTCACCGCGATGCTATCCATTGAAGAACCCGCTTTCATGTGATCCAGCTCACATCGACGTTCTTCGTCGGACGGTAACGTGTCAACCATCGTCTCCCCCTTGCGAAGGGCCCCGCCGATGATCAGATTCCACAAGCCACGGTTACGACAACTGCGTGTCGTGGCGCTCGCCACGACCGGCCTCCTCGTCGCCAGCGCCCTCGTCGCCCCGGCGAGCAGCAGTGCCCAGACGGTGCCGCAGGCGGCCCCGGCCCTCACCAACACGATCCCCGGCGTCGACGAGATCGTCAGCA
Organism: Micromonospora sp. NPDC047756; assembly: GCF_055587245.1. NCBI lineage: Bacteria > Bacillati > Actinomycetota > Actinomycetes > Micromonosporales > Micromonosporaceae > Micromonospora > Micromonospora sp. NPDC047756. The sequence continues at coordinate 309,894 of NZ_JBVJGQ010000006.1, read as the reverse complement.
GCCCCAACCTGCGCCAGATCGCCAACGTGCCCAAGGTCGCCCCACTGGACGCGACGAACAGCGACATCGCCTTCCAGGGCAAGTACGCGTTCGCCGGCAACTACAACGGCTTCGTCATCTACGACATCTCGCGGCCCAGCGCGCCGACGGTCAAGGCCCGGGTGCTCTGCCCGGGGTCGCAGAACGACATCTCCGTCCACGGCGACCTGCTCTTCCTCTCCACCGACTCGTCGCGCAGCGACGACTCCTGCAACAGCACCACGCAGGGAGCGGACGTGAAGGGCTCGTGGGAGGGCATCAAGGTCTTCGACATCAAGGACAAGGCCAACCCGCGCTACATCAAGTCCGTCGAGACGGCCTGTGGCTCCCACACCCACACCCTGGTGCCGGGCAAGGACCGCAAGGCTGTCTACCTGTACGTCTCGTCGTACAGCCCGCGGGCCGAATTCCCGGACTGCCAGCCGCCGCACGACTCCATCTCCATCGTCAAGGTGCCGCTGAAGAAGCCGACCGACGCGGCAGTGGTCGCGACGCCGAACCTCTTCCCGGACGGCGGCTTCCCCGGCAGCCCGACCGGCTCCGCGACCACCGGTTGCCACGACATCACCGCCTACCCGTCAAAGGACCTGGCCGCCGGCGCCTGCATGGGTGACGGCATCCTGCTCGACATCAAGAACCGTGAGGCCCCCCGGGTCATCAACCGGGTCCGGGACGAGACCAACTTCGCGTTCTGGCACTCGGCCACCTTCAACAACGCCGGCACCAAGGTGATCTTCACCGACGAGCTGGGTGGTGGCGGGGCGGCGACCTGCAACGAGGCCGTCGGCCCGAACCGCGGCGCGGACGCCATCTACGACATCGCCGGCCGCGGCAACGCCCGGACGATGACCTTCCGCAGCTACTACAAGATCCCCCGGGCGAACGCCGACACCGAGAACTGCGTGGCGCACAACGGCTCGCTCATCCCGGTGCTCGGCAAGGACATCATGGTCCAGGCGTGGTACCAGGGCGGCATCTCGGTGTTCGACTTCACCGACTCGGCCAACCCGAAGGAGATCGCCTTCTGGGAGCGCGGTCCGCTGTCGGCCGACACCTTCGTCGGCGGCGGCACCTGGTCCGCGTACTACTACAACGGCCACATCTACTCGAACGACATGGTCAAGGGCCTGGACGTCCTGGAGCTGAACGACTGGCGTACCTGGTCGGCCAAGCTGACCCGTTACAAGGAGCTCAACGTGCAGACCCAGCCCAGCTACCTGGGCTGGTAGGCACCACGCGTCACACCGGCCCGGTCCCCGATCGTCGGGGGCCGGGCCCGGCCCACCTCCGGCGGCAGTCCGCCACGGTGGGGCTGGTCACCAGGGCGTGGGGTTGCCGGGCGCCTGCTCAGACCCTGTGTCAACGTGAACACTTGTGACCCTCGCAGCCCCGCCCGAACCGACAACGCGCTGGCGGCCCCACCCGCTGGACCTGGTGGCGGCCGTGCTCGCCGTGGTCGGGGCGGGCTGCGCGCTGAGCGGGCTGCTCCCCCGCGCCGAGACCACCGCCACCCTGCACCGGATCCTGCCGCTGCTGCTGTTCCTCGGCACCGTGATCGTGCTCGCCGAGCTGACCGCGGTCGCCGGTGTCTTCGACGTGCTGGCCAGCCGACTGGCCATCGCCTCCCGGGGCAGGTGGGCCGCGCTGTTCCTGCTCTGCGGCGGTCTCGCCACGCTGACCACCCTCGTCCTCAACCTCGACACCACAGCCGTGCTGCTCACCCCGGTGCTGCTCGCGCTGGCCCGGAACCTACGGATCCCCGCCGCCCCGCTCGCCGTCACCACGGTCTGGCTGGCGAACACCGCGAGCCTGCTGCTGCCGGTGTCGAACCTGACCAACCTGCTGGCCGCCGACCGGGTCGGGCTGGCACCGCTGACGTACGCGGCTCGCATGGCGTTGCCACAGCTCGCCGCCGTGACCGTCACCATGGCCCTGCTCTGGTTCGGGTGGTGGCGGCGGGAGCGGCCCGCCGGCGGGCGCTTCGTCCCGCCGACCCGGCACGTACCGGCCGACCCGGTGCTGCACCGTACGGCGCTCGCCGGTTGCCTGATCTTCGTCGCCGGCATCCTCGCCGGCGTGGAGATCGAGATCGCCTCCACCGTCGGGCTCGCGCTGGTGCTGGTCGGGTTCCTGGTCCGCTCCCCCGCCACGCTGCGCCCGGGACTGGTCCCGGTGCGCCTGCTGTTCTTCGTCACCGGCCTGTTCCTGGTGGTGCAGACCCTCGGCCGGCACGGGCTGGACGACCTGGTCGGCACCCTCATCGGTGCCGACGGGGGCGCCCTGGGGGCCCTGCGTGCCGGTGGCACCGGCGCGCTGCTGGCCAACGCGGTGAACAACCTGCCCGCCTACCTGGCCGGCGAGTCGGTGCTGCCGGCCGCTGACCACACCCGCCTGCTGGCCCTGCTGATCGGCACCAACGTGGGCCCGCTGGCCGCCCCCTGGGCGTCCCTGGCCACCCTGCTGTGGTTCGAGCGCTGCCGGGCGGCCCGGGTCGCGGTGCCGGTGACCCGCTTCGTGCTGACCAGCACCCTGCTGGCGGTCACCGCGACGCTGGCCGCGGTCGGCGCGCTGCTGCTGGTGAGCTGAGCGCTCAGTCGCGGTACACCGCGACCTGAAGCTCGGTGACGCCCTTCTCCGGGGTGTCCGGGCTGTAGTCGAGGTAGACCTCCCGGGCGAAACCGTCGGTGCGGTAGCCGTTCTCCTCGATCCACCGGGCGAGCGCCTGCATGCTCGGCTCGACGTCGTCCATCGCCCCGTGATGGATGATCGTCGCGGCGGTACCTAGCTGCGGCAGGTCGCGCACCGTGACGTCGGGCGCCGCGGACGGCTCGGCGTCGACGAGCACACCGGCGTGGACGACGACAGCGTCACCGCCCGGGTCGACGGGCTCGTACCAGGCGATGCTCGGCCCCGTCGGGTTGACCCCGGCGGCGGCCAGCCGACGGAACAACTCCGGGTAGAGCGGCTGGATCACCGGGCCGATGTCCGCACCCTGGTAACTGGGCGCGACGGCGGTCAGCTCCGCCACGCGGACCGGCGCGATCTCCTTGAGGACGACGTCCTGGGTGGTCATCCGACCCTCCGACTCGATCATGCGGAGCCTCGCCTCGACGGCCGTGAGCCGGGCCGTGTCGGCGGCCAACTGCTCCGCCAGCTGGCTTCGGCGCAGCCGCAACATGCCGCGCAGCTCGGCCACGTCGACGGCGTCGTCGACGATCGAGCGCACCTGTTCGAGGGTCAGGCCCAACTCCTTGAGGGCGATCACCCGGTTGAGCCGGCGCAGCTGGTCGGCGCGGTAGAACCGGTAGCCGGTGTGCGGGTCGACGCTGGCCGGGGGCAGCAGACCGATGCTGTCGTAGTGGCGCAGCATCCGCACCGACACCCGGCCGAGTCTGGCGAAGTCTCCGATGGTGAACATGGCCCCCTCACACTCGTCCCTGACACCGTGTCAGAGTCAAGCTGCGGGGCAGCCGTCAGTGGCGGGCGGGGCGCGGGCCGACCAGCCGGCGGACCATCGGAGCGGCGTTCCACCTGGCCGCGCCGACCAGGTCGCGGGCGTGCTCCAGCACCGTGTAGTCGGTGCGGGTCAACCCGTCGGCGATGGCCCGGTCCAGGTCGTTGCCGCAGCGGCTCAGCACGGTGTCGAAGTCCCGACGGACCGGCTCCTGCAGGTCGTAGCCGAAGGAGCGGTGCAGCCGGGCGAAGAGCGGCTTGTACAGCCGGACCCGCTCGTGCAACCCCGACGAGTACGACATCGGGTTCTTCCGACGGCGGAGGATGTAGTCCGGCAGCACGTCGGCGAACGCCCGCCGGACGATCCACTTCTCCTGCCCGTCGCGCAGCTTCAGATCCACCGGCAACCGCATCGCCAGCTCCACCACGCTGAGGTCGAGAAACGGCACCCGGGCCTCCACGCCGTACGCCATCGCGGCCCGGTCGACGCGCTGCAACTCGGTGCGGCACAGGTTGCGGATGCGGTGCAGGAACAGTCGGCGGGCCGCCGCCGGGGCGACCCTGTGGTACATCGGGTACCCGCCGAACAGCTCGTCGGAGCCGTCGCCGGTCAGCACCACCTTGATGCCCAGATCGCGGAGCCGCCGGAAGATCGGCACCGAGACGACCGCGTTGATGATGTCGCCGTACTCGGTCAGCTCGGAGATCCGGATGGCCTCGCGGACGTCGGCGAGTCGGATGTCGCGCAGGCGCAGCTCGACCACCACGTGCGGCACGTCGAGGTCGGCGGCGAGCCGCCGGGCGTACGCCACGTCGGGGCTGTCCGCGACTCCGACGGTCACCGCGACGCAGTCCGGGTGGATGTCGCGGACCTGCCGCAGGGTCAACGAGCTGTCCAGGCCACCGGAGAGCACCACCCCGACGGTCAGGTCGGTCTCCACCCGCATCCGGATCGAGTCGCTGAGCGCGGCGCGGACCAGCAGCGCGGCCTCGTCCGGGTCGTCGATGACCGGCAGGCCGTCGGCGATGGTGAGCAGGTCGACGTACGGGCTCAGTCGTACCTGCCCGTCCGCCTCCGCCCAGCCGTGGTGCCCGGGCGGCACCTCGACGATCGGGGCGCCGTGCCCGACGAGCGCCTTGACCTCGGAGGCGAGGTACAGGCAGCCGGGTCGACGGGACCAGTACAGCGGCTTGACCCCGAGCGGGTCGCGAGCCAGGTACGCCCGGCCGGTGGCCCGTTCGACGACCGCGAAGGCGTACTCGCCGCGCAGCCGGGTCACCGCCGCCTCACCCCACTGCTGGAACGCGGCCAGCAGCACCTCGGTGTCGCTCTCGGTGCGGAAGGCCTGCCCCAGGCGGGTCAGCTGCGCCCGCAACTCCCGGTGGTTGAAGATCTCCCCGTTGAAGCAGAGCAGCCACCGCTCGTCGGTCGACGTCCAGGGCTGCACCGCCCGGTCCCGGTCCACGATGCGCAGCCGCCGGGTGCCGGCGAGCAGCCCATTCTCAGACCGGGTCTCGGTGACCTCACCACGCGGGGCCAGGGCGGCGAGCATCCGCCGGAAGGTCGCCGGGTCGGCCTCGGGGCCGATGCTCAACGCGATGCCGCACACCGGCTCAGACCCCCATCTCAGCCTCGTACGACCGGCGGAGGCGACGCCGGGCGGTGGGCGCGAGACACAGGTGCCAGGCCTGCCCCTCGTCGATCACGTTCAGCTCACCGGCCTCCTGCCGGCTCAGCAGCAGTTCCGCCAGCGCCTCGCGCGCGCCGAAACGCTCGAACCAGGCCAACTCGACGTCGGCCGAGTAGCCGAGGCAGTGCCCGCTGGGCAGCATCGCGGCGTAGCCCAGACGGCGCAGCCGGTACTGGTGCTCGGCGCTGCGGACCAGGCTGGTCACCCAGAGCGGCGGGGTGGCCGGCGGCGCGACGGCGGTGAACTCCCGTCCGATGTCGTTGAGCAGCGCCACCACCTCACGCCGGGCGCGGCGGAACAGCAGCCCCGCGGTGCGCGGGGTGGCGTCGGGTCGCAGCCGGCGACGCAGCCCGCGGGCGGCCCGGCCCAGTATCGTGGCGGGCTGCTCCTGGTACCGGAAGCGCAGCAGGTCGCGGCGGCGCAGCCACTCCAGGTCGACCAGCTCGGGGCTGCCGTTGACCTGGTCGTCGGTGACGAACGTCGGCGCGTCCTGCCACCACAGCACGTCGATACGGGAGAGCAGGTAGATCCGGACCAGCGCGCTGAGGTCGGTCGCCGAGGTGCGGTCGTTCGGCTGGTAGCGGGCCATCTCCAGCAGCAACGTCTCGCGCGCGCCGATCAGCCCCTGCGGGGTGGCGTCGAGGACGGCGGCGAGCGCCGGTTCCCGCAGCCGCTCGTCGATGAGCACCTGCCGGGCCCGGGTGCTCGCCGCGTCGGCCAGCGCGCCGACCTCGACCAGCAGCTCGGCGACGGCGGCCCGGTAGGCGGACAGGTCGGGAGCGGGGGCGGAGACGCGGCGGGGGGTCGCACCGGAGGGTCGACGGCGGGCCGGAGCGGTGGGCGACGGAGGCGAACCGGGCTGCTGTCCCGGGCTTCGGCTGGGCACTCGCATGACGGGTCCCTCTCTCCGGTCACGGCACTGGGTAGGTTCGCCCTGAAACACACCGTAATCATCGGGACCGGAACGGACCGAACATTCCTCCTATCTCCCCTCGAAGGGTGCGCGCACGACGCACCGGCCCCGGGCGGTGCCATGTGGGTGTGGCGGCCTTTGGAGCTGATGCCGTCAACGAATCGCCACCGCCGCGCCCCGTCCTGGCGGCGGCCCGCCTGGGCAGACCACCTGAGCGCGAGCCCGAAGCCCAGAGCCCAGAGCCCGAAGCCCAGAGCCCGAAGCCCAGAGCCCAGAGCCCAGAGCCCAGAGCCCAGAGCCCGAAGCCCGAAGCCCGGAGCCTGAAGCCCGGAGCAAGCGGGCCCGTGATGTCACAAACGATTCAGCTCCAAAGGCGCCGACCGACCCATCACCCACCACTCACCGGGCTGTCCCGCGCGGGCCCGAACACGGCCCCGCCGGCGGGACGCAGAGCATGAGCCAAGCCCAGCACGCCACGCACCGTCGCGCGCTCAGGCCGCCGCTGTCAGTCGCCGCGCGTCGACACCAGGGTCTGCACCTCGGCGTACGACGGCAGGACGCCCGCAGCGGTGGACCCGCCGTCACGGACGGCGTCGGCGGCGGCGAGCGCGGCGCCCAGCGCGGCCCGGAACAGCAGCGAGCCGGTGCTGACCCGGGCCACCCCGGCCCCGCCCAACTCGGCCAGCCCTGGGCCGCCCGGCTGGTACAGCGCGTTGACCGGAGCGTCGATCCGCTCGGTGAGATCGCGCAGGGTGGCCAGGTCGGCGGTCCCGGGCACGAAGATCCCGTCGGCACCGGCCATCCGGTAGGCACGAGCGCGAGCGAGGGTCTGCGGCAGTGGGTCCTGCACCCCGAGCCACCAGGTGTCGGTGCGGGCGTTGACGAACAGCTCCGGCACCGCCGCCTTCACCGCCACGATCTTGGCAGCGGCGGCCTCAGTGTCGGCGAGGGTGCCATCGGCGCGCCCGTCCTCCAGGTTGATCCCGACCACGCCGACCCCGGCCAACTCCCTGACGTACTCGGCGACCTCGGCCGGGTCGTCGCTGAATCCGGCCTCCACGTCCACGCTGAGCAGCACCGGCAGCCGAGCCAGCCCGCGGGCCAGGGCGAGGGTCTGCGCCGCACTGGCCGCGACGCCGTCGGGCAGGCCGGCGGTCGCGGCGACCCCGAGGCTGGTGGTGCCGATGGCCGGATGTCCACGCGCGGCGAGCGCCGCCGCCGAGGCGTGGTCCCACGCGTTGGGCAACAGCAGGGGGCGGCCGGCGCGGTGCAGGGCGTGAAACGCGGCCCGACGTTCGATCATCGGACGCTCACCTCCAGGGTTGTCGGCACCCGCAGGGTCGGGTGCGGTTCGTGCCGCAACGGGTCCGGGCCGCGCCGGCAGCGTTCCCGCAGCACGTCGAGCACACCGGTGGCGAGCGCCAGCGCGTGCCGGTCGCCGGGACAACCCCGCTCCCCCGCCCCGAAGGTCAGCAGCCCGGCACCGGGCCGACCGGGCCGGAACGTCGCGGGTTCGCTGAACACCTGCGGGTCACGGTTGGCCGCGTCGAAGCGCAGCAGCACCGGGCTTCCGGCCGGCAGATCCTGCCCGCCCAGGCGTACCTCGTCGACGGTCACCCGTCGGGTGGCCCGGACCGGTGGGTCGAGGCGCAGCACCTCGGCCAGCAGGTCGGCGGTCCGTGCCGTGGTCGGCGCGCCATCCGGGGGCAGCAGGTGATGGGCGGCGGCGCCGATCAGGCCGGCGGTGGCATCACACGCCTGGACCAGCAGACCGATCAGGTTCGCCCGTACCTCCGGTGAACCCTGCGGCGCGAGCGCCAGCAGCGCCGTCACCGCCCGGTCGGCCCGCGCGGTCAGGGCCGGGTCCACCCCCGGGTGGTACGCCGCCGCGACGACCGCGACCGCCGTCCCGGCGGCTACCGGATCAGCGAAACCGAGGCGACCGGCCAACGTCCGCAGCGGCACCGGCCGGGCCAGTTCCCGCATCACGTCGACGCGGTGCTCGGCGCGGTGGAGAACGGCCACGGTCAGCCGCACCGCCTCCAAGCGCAGGTCGTCCGGGTCGAGCGGGGCCAGCGCGCGCACTGCGACCGCCCGACGGTCGGCGTGCCGCAGCGGTGGACTGAACCGGCTGACCGTGGCACGCAACCAGGCGAGGGTGCCGGGCGGACCGGTGTCGACGGCCGGCACCTGGAACGCCGGGTCGGTGAGCGCCGCCCGCACGTCGGCGTGCCGGGTCACCCACCAACCGCGCTCCGGTTCGAACGAGGGCGGTCCACACGACGGTGTTCCCGGGGCGGGCGCGATGGGCGGCCAGTTGTCAGTCACCGCCCGACCCTAGGGCGCGAACCGTTCGCCCCGGACCGAACGATCCCGCCATGGTCACCCGCTGCTCGCCGGTCAGGCGCGACCGCTCGTGGGCGACGGGACCACCGGCGGGTCGAGGGTGTGTTCGGGGATGGCGAGCGCGGCGGCCAGGCCGGGGCGGCCGGTGGGAGTGAGACGGACGGCGCGGCCGATGCCCTGGCTGATCCAGCCCAACTCGGTGAAGCGGCGGCAGAGCGCCGCGCCGAGCGCCCCGGCCAGGTGCGGGCGGCGTTCGGTCCAGTCCAGACAGTCGCGGACCACCGGGCGGCGGGCGGCGCGCAGCGCGTCCACGGGTACGCCCAAGCCGGCTGCCCAGGCCCACCCGTCGGGCGTGAGCGCCAAGCCACTGGCCCGGTCGAGTCGGCGCTCGCTGAGCATCGCGTCGTACATCAGCACGCCCAGCCGCCCGGCGAGGTGGTCGTAGCAGGTCCGGGCGTACGCCAGGGAAGCGCTCGCGGTCGCCGCGCGCAGCGACCCGGTCGGTGTGGGCGTGGCCGGGGCGTGCCCGGCCAGGTCCTCGATGAGCTGGGCGACCGACGGCCCGGCCAGCCGCAGGTAACGGTGGCGGCCCTGCCGTTCCTCGACGAGCAGCCCACCGCGGACGAGTCGGGTGAGATGGTCGCTGGCCGTCGACGGGGCGACACCGGCGCGCCGGGCCAGCTCACCGGCGGTCCATGCCCGCCCGTCGAGCAGGGCCAGACACATCCCGGCGCGGGTGCCGTCGGCCAGCAGGGCCGCCAGCTCGGCCATCCCCCGACCGTCGGTGCCAACGCTCATCGCCCCAGTCTAGGAAGGCAGTCGGGTCAGCGCGGTCACCGAGCGGTCCGTGCCGTCGTAACTGCGGGCGGCGTCGAAGTCGCCGGTCGGGCGCTGCCCACCGGCGACGGCACGCGCCAACCGCAGGTCGGCGTCGCGGAACCGCAGGGCCAGGCTCAGGTGCGGCACCCAGGCGTCGGGCGCGTGCCACGGGCGGTGTCCGTCGGCATCGGCGAGAACGTCCCAGGCGGCGGCGTGCAGCGCGGTCAGCGCCGGAGTGGGTCGGACGAGCCAGACCAGTGGCGCGCTGCCGTCCAGGACGACGACCCGGTCGAGCGTCACCGGCACCGGCAGCGCGGCGTCGAACAGCTCGGCCAGGCGGTGCTCGACCCCCGGCGGGAACTCGTCGACGGCGGCGAGGGTGAGGTGCGGGCGGTTGGTGGGGTGGATGTTGCGGGCCAGGCTGGGCAGCCCGGCGGCGGCCAGGCGGCCCCAGACCGCCCGGACCGCGACCTCCAGGCCGGGCGAGCAGAGCAGTTCCACCGTACGCACGCGCCCACGGTAGCCGGACGTCCACGCCACCCCCGCGGCTTTCGAGATCAGCGCCGGAGAGTGCTCGCGGTCCTTCCCGCCGCGCGCCGCCGGTGTCGACGGTCAGAGCCAGCCGTTGTCCCGAGCGGTGCGGACGGCCTCGGCACGGTCGGCGACGCCGAGCTTCTGCACGGCGGCGGAGAGGTGGTTGCGCACGGTCCCGGTGGACAGGTGCACCCGACGGGCGATCACCGCGACCGGCGCGCCGACCTCCACCAGCCGCAGCGTCTCCAGTTCCCGAGGGGTCAGCGGGCACGGGGGCAGGGTCAACGCATCGGCGGCCAGCGACGGATCGACGTAGCGCCCTCCGGTGTGCACCCGGCGGACCACATCGGCGAGCGCCGCACCCGGTGAGCCCTTGGGCAGGAACCCACGGGCGCCGGCGGTCAACGCCTGGCGCAGGTGCCCGGGACGACCGTGCCCGGTCAGCACGACCACCGCGCACTCGGGTCGGACCCGGGTCAGCTCGGCGGCTACCGCGATGCCGTCCAGGCCGGGCATCTCCAGGTCCACCACTGCCACGTCCGGGCGGTGCGCCAGTGCCGCGCTGACGGCGGTCTTCCCGTCGGCGGCGTGCGCCACCACCTCGATGTCCGGTTCCAGGGCGAGCAGCGCGGCGACGGCGACCCGGATCAGGTCCTCGTCGTCGGCCAGCAGGACGCGGATCACGACGGCACCGGCACTGTGGCTTCGAGGGTGAAGATCGCGTCCTCCCGGCGTACCCGCAACTCGCCCCCGGCGGCGGCGAGCCGGTCGGCCAGCCCGCGCAGGCCGTGGCTGTGCGCGTCCGGGCCACGGCCGTCGACGCCGTCGTTGGCCACCGTCATCCTGGCCACGTCATCCTCCCGCTCGACGCGGATCCGGCACCAGTCGGCCCGGCTGTGCCGCAACACGTTGGTGCTCGCCTCGCGCAACACCGCCGCCAGCTCGACGGCGGCGGGCTGCGGCAGGTCCGCCGGCAGCGGCGCAACCGTGCACCGCACCCCGCAGGAGCGCAACACCCCCACCACCGCGGCGAGCTGTTCGTCGAGATCGACGGCCCGATAGCCGTGCACCGTCTCGCGTACCTCGCTCAGCGCGGAGGCGGCCAACCGTTGCACCTCGGCGGCCTCCCGTCCGGCTCGTTCCGGGTCGACCGGCGCGAGCCGGGCGGCGAGTTCGGCCTTCAACGCGATCACCGTGAGGCGGTGCCCCAGGACGTCGTGCACGTCGCGGGCGAAGCGCAGCCGTTCCTCGACGGCGGCCAGCCGGGCCTGGGCTGCCTGGCCCTGCCGGGCTTCCACGAGCAGGTCCCAGAACCAGACCTGGAACCCGTTGACGGCGGCGCCCGCCGCGCCGATCGCGCCGGTCACGGCGAGGTGGCGCGGCACCGAACCACCGGTCCACCAGGCCACCGCGACCGACACCGCGAGGACGCCGACCGCGACCGCCAGCGCGGCCCGCCACCGCACCAGCAGCGGCGTCATGCCGATCAGCGCCGCACCGAGCCAGGCCCAGGTCGGCCACCTGCCGGCCGCCACCGGGCCCACCAGCGGAACGGTCAGCACCGCCACCCCGACCAGGCTCAGCTCGGCCCGATGCCGCCAACGCGGGTCGAGCCACGGCGTCACGGCCGCGTACAGGACGACGGTCTGGGCGATCACGAAGGCGAGGATGCCGACCGCGCCGAGTGTCACCCGGCCCGGGTCGGGCTCGCGGGTCAGGCCGACCGCCGGTAGCAGGACGCTCGCCCACCCGCCGGTGGCCAGCGACACCAGCGTCGCCCGCCGGACGCGGCGCAGCCGGCGGTCCGCCCGCGGAGTCACCGCCTCGCTCGCCACGCACCGATCCTAGGACCGTCCCGCGCGTGGTCCACCCATGCGAACTGTCACGGTTGGGCCGTGCGGTCCGCACGGTTTTTCCGTGACGAACGGGTCTGCCGGCCACACCGGGGGCACCGGCAGGGTCGAGGCATGGAAAACACCCGGATGTACGCGGACGGCCGCACCGCCGTACCGTCGCCCGCGCCCCTGCCCACCGACGCGCCGGCCTCCTCGGCCCCGACACCGACCGCGGCGGCGCCGACCGCCGCGGCACCGGCCAGCAGCAGGCGGCGGCTGCTGTGGCACCTGGGCGAGATGGCCCTGGCGATGGTCGCCGGGATGCTGCTGCTCGGACCGTTGTGGGAGCTGGCCGGCGCGGCGCTGGGCGTGGGTGGCGCGCTGGCCCGGCCGGAGGTCGCCGCACTGGTGATGGCCACGAACATGACAGTGGGAATGACGGTGGTGATGCGCTACCGGGCGCACCGCTGGCACGCGGTCGCTGAGATGGCCGCCGCGATGTACGTCCCGTTCCTGCTGCTGCTCGTGCCGTTTCGGGCCGCGCTGATCGACGCCGACGCGCTGATGCTCGGCGGTCACCTGCTGATGGTCCCCGCGATGGTGCTGGTGGCCCTCCGGCACCGACACGAAGCCTCCGTGCCGGTACGCCGACACCCGGTCGTGGTGGCGCTCGCCCACCGCTGGCCGGCCGGGCTGGCGCTGCTGCTGACCGCGGACATGTGGGTCGACCCGGGCGTGCTCAGCCCGTGGACGATGCTGGTGCTGCCCGGCGGCTACCTGCTGATCGGCATGGCCCGCCGCACGCTGGGCGGGCGGGGCGTGCTCGCCACCCAACTCGCCGGCCTGGCCGTCTGGGTCGCCCTGACGCTGGTCGCGGTGCTGGCCGGTGGGCGGACCGCCGCCTGGCTGGTGGCGCTCGGGTGGTTGGCGCACGCCGGCTGGGACGTCGTGCACCACCGCAACCGCCGGGTGGTGCCACGCGGCTACGCCGAGTTCTGCGCGGTGCTCGACGTGGCCCTCGCCGCGGTGATGGTGCTGGCCATCCTGACCACCGACGCCTGACCGGGGCCGCCGCCAGGGTCGCCGAACAGCCGTGGCACGGGTTCGGGGACAGCTGTTGTGGCGGTCGCCGCAACGGCCCGGAGGGCATGATGAAAGGCTTGGCACATGAGTTCCGCACCTGCACAGCACGACGCACCGATCGACGCCACCCCCGACGGCACCGACGAGGTGAGCGCCTTCACCGAACTCGGGCTCCGCGCCGAGCTGCTGGGCGCGCTCGCCGCCCTCGGGTACGAGGAGCCGACCCCCATCCAGCGGGAGGCTATCCCACCGCTGCTGGAGGGTCGGGACCTGCTGGGGCAGGCAGCCACCGGCACCGGCAAGACGGCCGCGTTCGCGCTGCCGCTGCTGAACCTCATGGAGGCGCACCGACGGGGCGGCGACCCGGTGGCGCTGGTGCTGGTGCCGACCCGGGAGCTGGCGGTACAGGTCTCCGAGGCGTTCCACCGCTACGGCAAGGACCTGGGCGCGCGGGTGCTGCCGATCTACGGTGGGCAGCCGATCGGGCGGCAGTTGCGGGCACTGGACAGCGGCGTCGACGTGGTGGTGGCCACCCCGGGCCGGGCCCTCGACCACATCGCCCGGGGCACCCTGCGCCTCGGCGGGTTGGCCACGGTGGTGCTCGACGAGGCCGACGAGATGCTCGACATGGGCTTCGCCGAGGACATCGAGGCGATCCTGGAGCACGCTCCGACGCAGCGTCAGACGGTGCTCTTCTCGGCCACCATGCCCTCGCGCATCGACGGGATGGCCCGCCAGCACCTGCGCGAACCGGTGCGGATCGAGATCGGCCGGGAGCAGCCGGTCGCGGGTGAGGCGCCCCGGGTGCGGCAGAGCGCGTACATCGTGACCCGGGCGCACAAGCCGGCCGCGCTGGGTCGGGTGTTGGACGTGGAGTCCCCGACCGCGGCGATCGTGTTCTGCCGCAGCCGGGAGGAGGTCGACCGGTTGACCGAGACGATGAACGGCCGGGGCTACCGCTCCGAGGCGCTGCACGGTGGCATGAGCCAGGAGCAACGCGACCGGGTCATGGGCCGGCTGCGGGCGGGCACCGCGGACCTGCTGGTGGCCACCGACGTGGCGGCGCGTGGGCTGGACGTCGAGCAGTTGACCCACGTGGTCAACTACGACGTGCCGTCCGCTCCGGAGTCGTACGTGCACCGGATCGGTCGGGTGGGTCGGGCTGGCCGCGAGGGCGTGGCGATCACCCTCGCCGAGCCGCGCGAGCACCGGATGCTCAAGACCATCGAGCGGGTGACCGGCCAGCGGATCACCATCGACAAGATCCCCACCGTGGCCGACATGCGCACCCGGCGGCTGGAGCTGACCCAGGCGGCCCTGCGGGAGAGCCTGCTGGAGGACGACCTCGACCCGTTCCGGGTGATCGTGGAGACGCTGACCGACGAGTTCGACCTGATGGAGGTCGCCCTCGCCGCCGTGAAGCTGGCCCACGAGGTGACGTCGCCGGGCTCCGACGACGAGGAGGAGATTCCGCAGGCTCCGGTCCGTGGGTCGCGCGAGGGCCGACCGGAGGCCGGCGGCCGGGGCGGCGACCGGCGCAGCGGGGGCCGGCCGCGTTCCGGCGGCGGCAACACCGTCCAGGTCTTCGTCGGCCTGGGTCGACGCGCCGGGGTGCGCCCGCAGGATCTGGTCGGCGCGATCACCGGTGAGACCGGCATCCGCGGCCGGGACATCGGCTCGATCGAGATCGCCGACCGGTTCTCACTGGTGGAGGTGCCGCAGGGGGTGGCCGACGAGGTCATCTCCGGCTTGCGCTCCAGCACGATCAAGGGCCGCAAGGCCACCGTGCGCCGCGACCGCGGCGGCGACGAGCGCTGAAACGCGGTCGGCGAGGCGGCGGGAGAGACCGGGGCACCCGCCGCCCCGCCGGTGTCAGCCGATGTTTCCGTTGACCACGTTGTCGGCCCCGACCAACGACGCGCCACCGGAGCGGTGGTCGTACGCCCGCATCACGTTGTTGGTGACGATCCAGTTGTTGCTGGTGCCGACCGTCATGATCGGTCGGTCCTGGCGGCGGGGCGTCGCGTCGTCGTAGAACTGGTTGCCGATCACCTGGCACAGGTCGGCGTCGCGGCCGAGGATCCCGTTCGCGCCGTTGTCGTGGATGTCGAGCCCCATCACCCGGGTACGGCCGGATGAGGAGACCTCGATGCCGTTGGTGGCGTTGCGCCACAGCCGGCCGCCGATGAACTGGGTGCCCCAGACCTGCCGCAGGTCGGCACCGCTGCCGGTGCCACTCGTGCCGTTCGACTCCAGGTAGACGTTCTGGAAGATGTTCCGGTGGGCGGGCTCGCGCAGTTCCACGCCGTTGCCCCGGCAACCCCAGACATGCAGGTTGTCGAAGAAGCAGGCGCTGTCCAGCAGCCGTATCCCGGTCTGGCACTCACCGACCCAGACGTTGAGGAACTCGTTGTCGTACGCGACCTTGTTCACGAGGATGCCGACGCCGAGGCAGTCCTCGATGTTGATGTCGGTGATCTTGTTGGCGTGGGCGCTGGTCTCCGCGTCCTTGCCGAGGAACTGGATCGCGTGGCTGCCGGAGTTGCCGAAGTGCAGGTGGTGGAAGGTCGATCGGGGACCGCGGACGGTCAACAGCACGTTGGAGGTCCGCATGCCGTAGAAGTGCACGTTGGAGATCTGGTTGTACTTACCGCTGGAGACCAGGCGACCGGTGTAACCCGGGGCCGGCTGGATGATCGCGGCCCCGATGTTCTCACCGGTCCAGGTCACACTCGTCGGGAAGCGGACCTCCGATCCGAGACCGAGCGCGCCCACCGGTTGGAAGATCTCCCCGCCACCGGCCGGCAGCAGGTTCAGCGCCGTGGTGACCTTGTCCGACTCGTCACTGCCGTCGAGCCGGCAGCCGACCCGGGGGTCCCGGAGGCTGAGCGGGGCCTCCCGCACTGTCGTGACGGGCGGCGATCCCGCCTGTTCGGCACCGGCGAGGGTGGCCACCGTGGTCGCCACCGCGGCGCCCGCGCCACCGGCGAAGAGCACCCGCCGTCCCAACCGTCGGCTCGGCGGATCAGATGCGCTCACGATCGGTTCCATGCCTCTCCCCCGTTGAGTGCCACCTCGCGCGGCGGGCAGACTCTACTGTGCATTGTCGCGTGCTCGCCGACGCGACTCAGAGGGCGTACGGGCCGAAACGGCCCCAGGCCACCACGGCGGCGAGGACGAGCAGCACCGCGCAGGTGACCGCGCCCTGGATCTCGGTACGACGCCCCTGCTGGGTGGTCTGCTGCCTGCCGGCGCGCAGGTGCACCAGGAGGCCGCCGACCATGACGATGACCAGCCCGACGGCGGCGAGCGGGGTGAGCACTGTGGCGATGCCGGTGGCAGCGGGCAGGACGAGCCCGACGGCGGCCAGCAGCTCGACCGCGCCGAGCGACTTGACCTGCGACGGCGGGACCGGGTCCACCCACCGCATCACGTCACGCAACTTCTCCTTGGGCTGACTCAGCTTGGCCAACCCGGCGCCGGCGAAGACGGCGGCCAGCAGGAACTGAATGATCCAGAGCACCACGTTCACGGGGTTCCTCCAGGGGGCCGCCTCGCGGCGGAGAGGTGGGACGGCGCAGACGAGACAGTAGACCTCTCCCCGCGTACCGAAAGGGCCCCCACCGTCGGCAGACGGCGGGGGCCCGGATCGTCGGAGCGTCAGACCGCGAAGAGAGCCGGCCCGTCCAGCGTCTTCACGTCGGCCGGGCGCAGCGCCAGGGCGAGCACGTCGGCCACGTCGGCCAGGGTGTGCACGGTCAGCGCCTCGCGCACCTCGGTCGGCAGGTCGTCCAGGTCGGGCTCGTTGCGCGCCGGGATGATGACCTCGGTGAGGCCGGCCCGGTGCGCGGCCAGCAGCTTCTGCTTCACCCCACCGATCGGCAGCACCCGACCGGAGAGCGTCACCTCACCGGTCATCCCGAACTCGGGACGGACCGGGCGGCCGGTGACCAGCGACGCCAGGGCCGTGACCATGGTGATGCCGGCGCTCGGACCGTCCTTGGGAACCGCGCCCGCCGGGAAGTGGACGTGGATCCGGCGTCCCGCCAGAGCGTTCGGGTCGATGCCGAACCGCCGCCCGTTGGAGCGCAGGTAGGAGAGCGCGATCTGCGCCGACTCCTTCATCACGTCACCGAGCTGGCCGGTCAGGGTCAGCCCCGGCTCTCCCTCCATGCTGGTCGCCTCGATGAAGAGCACGTCCCCGCCGGCGCCGGTGACGGCGAGGCCGGTGGCCACGCCGGGCACCGCGGTGCGCTCGGCCGACTCCGGGGTGAACTTCGGCCGTCCCAGGTAGCGGGTGAGGTTGTCGGTGTCGACGCGTACCGGCGACGGATCGGTCGCCAGCGTCACCGCCACCTTGCGCAGGATCTTGGCGAGGCCACGTTCCAGCTGCCGGACCCCGGCCTCCCGGGTGTACTCCCCCGCGATCAGCGCCAACGCCTCGTCGGCGATCTCCACCTCGTCGGCGGTCAGCCCGGCCCGCTCCCGCTGCCGGGGCAGCAGGTGGTCGCGGGCGATGGAGACCTTCTCGTCCTCGGTGTACCCGTCCAGGGTGACCAGCTCCATCCGGTCCAGCAGGGGGCCGGGGATGGACTCCACCACGTTGGCGGTGGCCAGGAAGAGCACGTCGGACAGGTCGAGGTCGACCTCCAGGTAGTGGTCCCGGAAGGTGTGGTTCTGGGCCGGGTCGAGCACCTCCAGCAGGGCGGCGGCCGGGTCACCGGCGTAGCCGGCGGCCAGCTTGTCCACCTCGTCGAGGAGCACGACGGGGTTCATCGAACCGGCCTCGCGCAGCGCGCGGACGATCCGACCGGGCAGCGCCCCCACGTAGGTGCGCCGGTGCCCGCGGATCTCCGCCTCGTCGCGGACACCACCGAGCGAGACCCGGACGAAGTTGCGCCCGAGCGCCCGCGCCACGGACTCGCCGAGGCTGGTCTTACCCACTCCGGGAGGACCGGCGAGGGCGAGCACCGCGCCGGAACCGCGACCCCCGACCACGCCGAGGTTGCGCTCGGCGCGCCGGTTGCGCACCGCCAGGTACTCCAGGATGCGGTCCTTGACGTCGGCGAGGCCGGCGTGGTCGGCGTCGAGCACCGCGCGGGCCGCGGTCAGGTCGGTGTTGTCGTCGGTACGCGTGCCCCAGGGCATCTCGAGCACGGTGTCCAGCCAGGTACGGATCCAGCCCGCCTCCGGGGAGGCGTCACTGGCCCGCTCCAGCTTGCCGACCTCGCGCATGGCCGCCTCGCGGACCTTCTCCGGCAGCTCGGCGGCCTCGACGCGGGACCGGTAGTCGGCGGAGCCGTCCGGCTCGTCCTCGCCCAGCTCCTTGCGGATCGCGGCGAGCTGCTGGCGCAGCAGGAACTCGCGCTGGGACTTCTCCAGCCCCTCGCGGACGTCACTGTTGATCTGCTCGGTGACCTCCTGCTCGGCCAGGTAGTCCTTCACCCAGCCGACCAGCAGCTCCAGCCGGGCGGTGACGTCCGGGGCGGCCAGCAGCTCGGTCTTCTGCTCCAGCGTCAGCCAGGGCGCGTAACCGGCCGAGTCGGCCAGCTCGGAGAGGTCGGTCATGCGCTCCACCGCGTCGATGACCTGCCAGGCGCCCCGCTGTTGGAGCACGGAGGTCACCAGGGCGCGGTACTCGCGGGCGAGTTCGCGGGCCCGACCGGCGTGGGCGGGTTCGTCGAGTTCGGTCGCCTCGACCCAGAGGGCGGCGCCGGGGCCGGGCACGCCGGAGCCGATCCGGGCCCGGGACAGGCCACGGATGACGGCGGCGGGCTCGCCCTCGGGCAGGCGGCCGACCTTCTCGATGGTGGCGACCACGCCCACCGGGCCGTACTCGCCGTCGATGCGCGGCACGGCCAGCAGCTTGCGGTCGCCGGTCGCCCGCGCCGCGTCGATCGCGGCCTGGGTGGTGGGGTCGAGGGTCACCGGGATGACCATGCCGGGCAGCAGCACGGCGTCGGTCAGGGGAAGTACCGGAAGAGTTGCCATCGAACACCTCGCGTTAGTTGAGCGTGTCTCACTCAAGTAACAAAGCGTTCCCCTTGTTCCAAGCTGTGACCCAGGCCACTGCCGCACCCGGTCCGTCGGGTCGCCCAGGATAGGTGGACGACCCGACGGGCACCTCAGGTGAGCTTGCTCTTCACCGTGTTCACCACCGAGCCGGCCACTCCGGGGTTCGTGCCGTACAGACGAGGGTCACCCGGGGCCAGCACCGGTTCCGGCGCGTTCGCCCGCGGGTTGTCGTCGTACCGGAACTCGCCCTTGCCGTCCGGCGAGGGCCCGGACGCCCAGCGCCCCTGGGCGGCGTCGGTGCCTGAGGAGAAACCCAGGTAGGTGTAGCCGTACTCCTCGGTGAACTCGCCCGAGTCCGGAAACGCCTCCGGCACCGGCATCTCCTCCAGGCCGTCCTCCTTGAGCTGCTCGATCGCCGCCAGCCACATGTTCTGGTGCATCGTGTCGCGGGCCAGCAGGAAGCGCAGCATCTGCTTGACGCCCGGGTCGTCGGTCATGTGGAACAACCGGGCGACCTGGAGCCGACCCTGCGCCTCGGCGGTGACGTTGAGCTGGAAGTCGGCCAACAGGTTGCCGCTGGCGGTGATGAACGCGCCGTTCCAGGGCACCCCGTTGGAGTCGGTGGGCAGTGCGCCACCTCCGCCGTGGATGAAGTGCGCCGGATTCTCACCGGCGTAGGTCGCGGCGCCTCCGGGATCCTCCGCGATCCCCTCGGTCAGTGACAGCGGCGCGTTGTCCAACAGCCGGGTGATCATCGTGACGATCATCTCGACGTGGCCCATCTCCTCCGTGCCGACGTCGAGCAGCAGATCCTTGTACTTGCCGGGCAGTCGGCAGTTCCAACCCTGGAAGAGGTACTGGTTGGCGACCGTCATCTCGCCCCACTTGCCGCCCAACACCTCCTGCAACCGGCGGGCGAACGCCGCATCCGGGCCGTCCGGCTTGGCTTCGAACTGCAGATCCTTCACGTGGCTGAACATCCAACCTCCTCGGTACCGGAAACAGGTAGCGAGGCCGTTCCCGCCCCGCTGACCCGAGCGGGCCAACCGGTGTCCCGCCCGGGTCAGCGCACCGCGCGGGCCATCGGCAGCAGCACCTCCAACGCCACCCCGCGGGGCCGTAGCCGGTGCGCCCGCAGCGTTCCCCCGTCCGCCGCGACGAGCTGCCGCGCGATCCACAGGCCCAGACCGGACATCCCGACGGCCGGCGCCGGGCGCCGCAGCGCGACCAGCAGCGCATCGTCGACCCGACCCTCGTCGGTGACCAGGATGCTCAGGCTGGGGCCCCGCACCGTGGCGTACAGCCCGACCTGTCCGTCCGGCGGCCCGTGCCGCAACGCGTTCTGCACCAGGTTGACCAGTACCTGTCGGGTTCGTCCGGCCGGCACCGGGCAGGAGGCCGCCTCCCGGGTGGCCCGCGCCCGCCGACGGCCGAGCGGCACCAGCGCGGCCGCCTCCCGCAGGATGCCCGCCAGCGCGACGGCCGGCTCCGGCTGCGGAGTCGGCGTCAGCACGCCGGTGCCGGCGGTCGCGTCGCGCAGCAGGCTCTGCAGGTGGGCGGCCTGGTCGCGGGCCAGCGCACTGAGTGCCCGCCGGTCGTCCCCGGTCAGCTCCCGACGCTCGTCGGCCAACGCGCGGGTCAACGAGGTCAGGGTGCTGATCGGCGTCCGGAACTCGTGACACAGCACCCGCAGCAGCAGCTCCGAATCGGCCGCCGTCGGTCGTCTCCCGCCCGGTGTCGGCTCAATGGGGCGCAACCCTCGCAGCAGGTCCCGCAAACCATGCCGTACGCGCATCCACCCGAGTCCTCTCGTTCGGTGCGAACCCGCATGATCGGTACCCGCTGGGGAACGGCGCAGACATGCCGGGAGCCTCCACCTTGCGACTCGTCGTCGTGGACGATCACCCCCTTTTCGCCCGCGGCCTGGAGTTGCTGCTCCCGATCACCACCAACGGCCGCGCCGAGGTGGTCGCCTCGACCGGCGACGCCGCCGCGGCGGCGGCCCTGGTCAGCAGCTGCCGCCCCGACCTGGCCCTGGTCGACCTGCACATGCCACCGCCCGGCGGCATCCGCGCCGTGGCCGCGATCCGGCGGACCACCCCACGGGTACGGGTGGTCGCGATGTCCGGTTCCGCCGACCCGGGGCCGGCGGTGGAGGCGCTGCGGGCCGGCGCCGAGGGGTTCCTGCCCAAGACCAGCGAGCCGGAGGAGCTGCTGCCCCCGCTGCTGGCGATCCTCGACGGCTGGGCGGTGCTGCCGGCCGACCTGCTGCGCGCCATGCTGCGACCCACCCGCTGCGCGCCGGTCGACCTGGACGACGAGGAACGGCGGCTGCTGCGAGCGATCGCCGCCGGCCGCAGCACCGTCGACATCGCCGAGGAACTGCACGTCTCCGAACGGACGGTGAAACGAATGACCGCCGCGCTGCTGCGCAAGTTGCGGGTCTCGAACCGGGCCGAGGCGGCCGCCATCGCCGGCCACAGCGGCATCCTCGGGGAATGAAGCCTCGCCACCGAACGATTCACGGTTTTGCTGTAACGGAATCGCGACGCGCCGAATGAATGGAAGGCATATTGTTGCGGATTACCGGGGTGATAGGTCAGACTTTGGACACATCCCGCCGCACACAGGGAGTAATCGGCAATGGCGAGAAAAGTAATCACGGTCCTGACCGACGACCTCGACGGTGGGAAGGCCGACCGGACGGTTGAGTTCAGTCTCGACGGCGTGGCCTACACGATCGATGTCTCCGACGAGAATGCCGGCGTCCTGCGCAAGGCGCTCGATCCGTACATCAATGCGGGTCGGCGGATCGGGCGCGGCCCGGTGGAGAGCGCCCGCTCAGTCCGGCGGCCGGGGCGACCCGCCGGCGCGGGAATGGATCGGGAGCAGAACCGGGCCATCCGGGAATGGGCCGTCAAGAACGGCTACAAGATTTCCGAGCGCGGCCGGATCCCGGTTGAGGTCGTCGAGGCGTACAAGAGCCGCTGACGCGACTCGACGGGGCCCCGCCGGAAACGGCGGGGCCCCGTCGTTCGTCCGGGCACCCGAAGCGGCGGCCGGCACGTCAGGTCAGTTGACGTCGATGCGCACCGAGTCGAAGGCGGGGGTCTGGTTGGCCCGCTCCATCATCGGCAGGCGGTGCGAGCCGTCACCGGCCCAGACGGAGCACTGGGCGGTACCGGACTCCGGCAGGCCCGGAATCTGGATCGTCACCTCGTCGGGCTGGGCGCCGCCGCGGCCGTCCTCGGTCGCGACGAAGAATGCCGGCACCTCCTGCGGCTCGGGCGGAGCGGTCAGGCTGTCCAGCATCCGGCACGCGGTGTGGAAGTGACCGCGGACCAGGCCCTGGTCGTTGAGGAGCGAGCTCTCCACGTAGTAACCACCCTGACCGGCCGCCAGGAAGCGGTCCCGGACCAGGTTGCGGGTGCTGACCCGCAGCGTGAACGGCTGGTTCTGACCGACCTGGTCGGGGAACTGGGTGATCAGCAGCGACGGGTTGTTGGCGGCCGCGCCGACCTCACCGAATTCGGTGCTCACGCAGCGGTTGCCGTTCTGGAAACCATCGTGCGGCTGGAGCCGGCTCTCGTCGCAGTCGTTGGCGAGCACGCCGAGACCGGCGCCGGGCTCGGTGCCACCACCGTTGTTGCCACCACCGTTGTTCCCGCCACCGTTGTTGCCACCGCCGTTGTTGCCACCGCCGGGGGTGGTGGTGGGAGTGGTGCCGCCGCCGTTGTTGCCGCCCGTGCCGCCGGTGGGCTGCACCTGGCACTCGGCAAGCTGCGCGAGGCCCTGCGGCCGGGGTCCGGCCCGGTCGATGGCGGTCGTGATCCGGTCCAGCACGGCGCGGCGCTTGCCGGCCAACGGCTGGAGGATCGCGTTGCGGATGAACGCCTCACCCTTGTTGCCCTCGGCGGCGAGCCGGCGGTCCGCCTCGGCGATCTGGGTCTGCAACTGGGCGAGGTTGCGGTCCACCTCGGCCCGAGCCCGGTCCGGCACCTGCGGCAGTTTGGCCGCCACGTCCGGACAGGCGATGGCGGTGCCGGTGCCCACGGTGCCGTCCTTGCCGTCCTCGCACTCGGGGACCGACTGCTGTCCGTCACCCCAGTGATTGCGGACCCACCGACCGTTCTGCCAGGTCCGGCTGGTCGAGCCGCCACCGGTCGGCGCGGTAGCGCCCGGGCTCGGCTCCACGCACTGCCCGGAAGCCGGACGCGGCTTATTTGTCCGCCGGTCCTGGGCCGACGAAATCTGAGTCACGGCGACAACTCCGCCGAAGACCGCGAGCGTGCCGACAACTGCCAGCAGACGCTTGCTCCGCGCGTTGCCGGAAGGCCGGCGCGCCCGAGTGGACCTGCGCATCGAATTGCTCTCCTTCTCGATCCGGTAGTGGATTTCTGCCCTCGGCGGACCGACGGATGTGAGGTGGCACGCCGCGGCGGCGACCCACCGTGACCTACCCGGTAATGCGTCGATGGCCGACGATGCCCTTTCCGCACCGTCTCCCGCGCCCGGTGGACGCGGATGGGGAGATCCTGTTCATTCGCGCAGGAGTACGGGGCGGCGGCCGGGAAGGTTCAACAGACGCACAGAAAATTGCCGCGACCGACACCGAGCCGGTGCGCAGCAGGGATCAGCAGGTAAAACGGGCGCTGGTCAGTCGGCGCAGAGGTGGTCGAAGGCGAACCCGCCGACCAGTTCGTGGCGGCGCTGGCTCAGCGCGGCGATCCGCGCGGTCCACTCGGTGCGCGACAGCAAGTCGGCCACGGCGTTCTCTCGCAGTCGTTCCCCCACCGCGACGGCGGCGAGATCCTCGGCCAGCCGGGCCGCGTCGATGCCGCAGGAGAAGCGGTGTTCGGTCACCGAGACCTGCTCGATGAGGCAGGCGTCGGGGCGTACCTGCACCCAACTCCACCCCTGTGCCGGCCCGTCCACCCAGCGGACGTGCAGTCCTCGCACGATCGGGTCGGCCACCTGCCCGGCCACGTACGCCTCGACCGCCGCCACCCGGGTCAGCGCGCCGAGGTCGTTCACCGGCCCGGTACGCCCGTCCGGCAGCCGGCCCAGGATGTCCCGGAAGCCCACCGGCGCCGGTTCGGTCCCGGCGGCGGTGCCCCCGCCCGCGGCGTACGCGCGCGCGTCGATCACGTACTCGACGAGGCGGCGGCCATGCTCGGCGGCGCTCAACGTGGGCGACCCGATCCGCAGAGTGGGCAGGCCGACGGCCGCGGACACCGCGTCCGTGAGTCGCTCCACGCGCTGCTGCCCAGAGCCGGGAGAGGGAACGGGACCGATCTGTACGGCGACGACCGGGCGGCCGGTGTCGGCGGCGTAGACCACGAAGTCGAAGCTGGCGCGGCTCGCTGAGGTCCACTGGCTGCCGGTGACGCCGGGCGGGCGGCCCTGGAGCAGGTCAGAGAGTCGGCGGGCCGCCAGGACCCGATGGCCGGCGCGGCTGAGCAGCGCGTCGCGCCCCGCCTCGGCGGGCATCGCCCGCAGCCAACCGCGGTCGTCGCTCCCGATGCTCGTCATCTGCCTGATCCATCCGCCGGTCGGTCGAGCCGGGCCGAGTCTAGGTGGTCGATCATGGGCCACCGACTTGCCATGTGACGCGGATCACAGTAGCGCTGACGTTCCAGGGATGGTCGCCGGGTGTATCCAGCGACCGCCGGTACCGGACCGGCCCGGAGGTGACCATGTCGCGACAGCAGTTCGGCTTCCTCGCCGGTTTTCTCGCCGTGGCGGTCTGGGCGCTCGCCGGCGTCGGCGTGGCCGCCCTCGCCGTGCTCGCCGGTCTGCTCGGCTGGCTGGTCGTCCGGGTGCTCGACGGCGACCTCTCCATGACCGGTCTCGGCGACCGCCGCGCCGGCACTCGGCGGCGGCGATGACCACCCGCCCGTCCGCACGGACGAACCCCAGCACCGGACTGACCGCCGGGACGGCCGGTCCGGAACGCCGCCCTGGTAACACGGCGGACGTCGCGCGGATCGCGGTACAGGCGGCGAGCCTCGTGCCGGGCGTGTCCGTCGTCCGCCCGGCGGCGGTCCGTCTGGATGACCGGTCCGTCGGACTCGACCTGCACCTGATCACCTGGTACGGGCACAGCGTGCCGACGATCGCCGAGACGGTCCGTGCGGTGGTCACCGACCGGGTGGCCGCCCAGACCGGGCTCAGTGTGGCGGTGGTGACAGTCACCGTCGACGACCTGCTCGTCCCCGGCGTCGACTCCTGCGGGGTCGGCACCGCTACAGCGGAGGACGGCTGAGATGCGCACCGCCAACCGGGTCGCCTCGTTGCTGCTGGCCACCGCGCTGCTTCTCGGCGGCGCGGCGGCGGCCGTCCAGGCGTTGCTGCTCACCCTGCACCGACCGACACCGCTCGACACCAGCGGCTGGCTCGACGCGCTGAGCGGCACCCGGTGGCGTGACCCCACCGTGCGGGCCGTGGCCGGCGGGGCTCTCCTGCTGGGCCTGGCCATCCTCGTCGCGCAACTGCGTCGCTGGACGCCGGTCCGCCTGAGCGCCGACGAGCACGACGGCTGGCACCTGCACCGGCGCTGCGTGGAACGGCGGCTCGCGGACGCCGCCAGCGCCGTGCCGGGCGTCCGCCGCGCCCGCGTCCGGGTCCGACGGCGCGGCGGCCAGTGGCGCCCCCGGGTCCGCGCGACCGGCGACCCGGCGGCCCGGGCGGAGATCGAGTTCGCCGTGCGCCAGGAGTTGAGTCACCTCACCGCACCCCGCCCCGCCCGGATCGACGTCCGGCTGCTGCCTCGGCGACGGCCGGCGTGACCAACGCCGGGCACCGGCTGCTGTGGACCGTCATCGCGCTGCTGCTGGTCGCGGGCGGCGCCACGGCGCTCACGGCCAGCCTCGGCACGTTGCCCGGCGCCGACCCGGCGGCGGTGCTGCTCAGCGCCGAGCTGGTCGAGCGGTGGCGCAGCGCCGCCCCGTGGAGTGGGCTGGCCGTGGCCGCCGCCGCAGCCCTGCTCGCACTGGCCGGGCAGCGCCTGCTGAGCCGGGAGCTGCGGGGCCCGGACGGCGCGTTGCGCGGCACCCTGAGCCACCCCGGACGCCGGCCAGGCCGGACCCGGCTGGCCACCGACGTCCTCGCCGACGCGCTGGTACGCGATCTGACCGGCAACCCCGGCGTACGCCGGGCCCGGGTGGTGCTCACCGGCGCGCCGCCGCACCCCGACGTGTGGATCCGGGTGGACCTCACCGCCGACGCGCCGACCGCCGGTGTACGCGAGCACGTTCGCGCGGCGGTCCGCCGGTTCGCGGCGACGACCGACTGCCAGCCCGCGCACCTCGACGTGACCGCCCGCATCGAGCCCGGCCGGCCGTGACCCGACGCCGACCCGACAAGGCATGATCGGTGTCGGTGTCGGACGGAGGGACGCGGGTGCGGGTGGTGTCACTGGTGCCGTCCCTGACCGAGGCGGTGGCGCTGACCCTGCCGGGAGCACTGGTCGGGGCCACCGACTGGTGCAGCCACCCGGCCGGGCTCGACGTGGCCCGGGTCGGCGGCAGCAAGTACCCCGATCTGGACCGGGTGCGCGCGCTGCGGCCGGACCTCGTGCTGCTCAACGTCGAGGAGAACCGCCGGGCCGACGCGGAGGCGCTACGGGCGGCCGGCGTGCCGGTGCGGGTCACCTATCCCCGGACCGTCCCGGGCGCGTTGACGGAGTTGGGCGACCTGCTGAGCGAACTGGGCGCGCCGACGGAGCCGGACTGGCTGCGGGCCGCCCGCCGGGCGTGGGCCACTCCACCCCGGCCGACGGCGACCCGCAGCGCTGTGGTGCCGGTCTGGCGTCGCCCGTGGGTGGTGCTCGGCGGCGACACGTTCGCCGGTGACGTGCTGCGCCGCCTCGGTGTGTCGAACGCTTATGAGGACCATCCCGAGCGCTATCCCCGCCCGACCCTCACCGAGCTACGCGAGCGGGAGCCCGACCTGGTGGTGCTGCCCGACGAGCCGTACCGGTTCACCGCCGACGACGGCCCCGAGGCGTTCCCCGGCGTACCGTGCGCTCTGCTCTCCGGGCGGCACCTCACCTGGTACGGCCCGTCCCTGGCCGAGGCGCCCACGCTGCTGGCCGACCAGTTGTCCCGGCCCGTGCTGGTCGGCTGACCCACCGCCACCACCGGGCGGTCGGGCACCACGCACGGCCGCTGAGCCAGCGGTACGGCGGGTCCCAGCCAGCGCCCCGGCGGCTCAGCCAGCGCCCCGGCCGCCCAGCCAGCGCCCCGGCGGCTCAGGCGTCGGTTCGGTGGCGGGCGGCCAGGATGCTGACGCCGATGGAAACCGTCAGGGTCAGCAGCACCACGACCAGCGTCAACCAGACCGGCAGCTTGCCCACCGGCGTCTCGGCGAGGATCAGCTTCAGCCCGGCGAAGGCCAGTAGCAGCGCCAACCCGTACCGCAGGTAGCCGAAGTGCCGCAGCAGGCCGGCGAGGCAGAAGTACAGGCTGCGCAGCCCCAGTACGGCGAACGCGGTGGCCGTCCAGACCAGGAAGGTGTTGGTGGTGATGGCAAGGATCGCCGCCACCGAGTCGATGGCGAAGACCACGTCGGTGGCCTCGATGGCGACGAGCGCGACCAGCAGCAGCGTCGCCACCCGCCGCCCGGCCACCCGGGCGGTGAACCGGTCGCCGTGATAGCGGGCGTCGGTGGGCACCAGCCGCCGGAACAGCCGGACCACGACGTTGCGGTCCGGGTCCACGTCCGGCTTCCCGCGGACGGCCAACCGCCAGCCGGTCCAGATCAGGAACGCGCCCAGCACGAACCCGGCCCAGGTGAGCCGGTCCAGCAACTCGGCACCGGCGAAGATGAACAGCAGCCGGAAGACGAGCGCCCCCACGACACCCCAGAACAACACCTTGTGCTGGTAGCCCGACGGCACCTGGAAGTAGCCGAAGAGCAGCGCGAAGACGAAAACGTTGTCGACCGAGAGCGCCTTCTCCAACAGGTAACCGGAGAAGTATGCGATCGCCGGGTCGCCCCCGAGGCCCCACCAGACGACCAACCCGAAGAGCAGACCCGCGCCGATCCAGACGGCGCTCCACAGCAGCGCCTCGCGAAGCTCGATGACATGGTTGTCCCGGTGCAGGAGCACGTCCACGGCGAGCAACACCGCGATCACGGTGCCGACCGCCGCCCAGGCCCACAGCGGGACCGCGACCGTCGCCTCAGCCACCGACGCCCTCCGCATCGACCACCGCGCACCGCCCGTCAACCAGGCCGGCCGCCCTGTCCGAGCCTAGGTGAACGCCCGACCCGGCATCGGACGGTCGAACGAAGTTCGCCCAGGCCCACGACGACGATCCGGCAGCTACCCGTGACCCCCGGGGGCGTCGTCGTCGCGCCGCCGGGCCGACGGCACCACCGGACCGTCGGCACGACCGGCGGAAGGGGGCCACGGAGCAGGTTGCGGGTCCGCCGCACATCGGCGAGGGGTGATCCGGCAGGATCGACGGTGACCGGACACATCACCCAACACGGCAGGAGATCTCCGCATGACCCAGGCAGCAGGCGCCCAGTCGGGCAAGCCCGAGGTTGGTCCGATCGAGGGTGCACCGCCGGCCGACCTCGTGATCGAGGACATCACCGTGGGCGACGGCCCGCAGGCCGAGCCGGGCCAACTGGTCAGCGTCCACTACGTCGGCGTGTCGCACTCCACGGGTGGCGAGTTCGACTCGTCCTGGAACCGGGGAGAGGCGTTCGACTTCCCGCTCGGCGGCGGTCGGGTCATCGCCGGTTGGGACCAGGGCGTCGCCGGGATGCGCGTCGGCGGTCGCCGCCGCCTGACCATTCCGCCGCACCTGGGCTACGGCGACCGGGGTGCCGGCGGCGTCATCAAGCCGGGCGAGACGCTGATCTTCGTCGTCGACCTGCTCGGCGTGAGCTGACCGATCGTCGGGGTCGCCGGTACGCGCCGGCGGCCCCGTGCCCGGCCGCGGTCAGGCGGCCAACCCGGCCGCGGTCAGGCGGCCAGTTGCAGGTCCGTGGTGGCGATCACCGGGCGACGCGCGGCCTCGATCGGCGAGATCAGCTCCAGAATCGGCATCACGCGGTGCAGCCCGCTGACGCGCAGCACCCGCGCCACCACCGGGCTCGGATCGACCAGGATCAGCTCGCCACCGCGGGCCCGCACGCGCAGATGCGCCGCCAGCAGCGTGCGAACGCCGGTGGCGGAGAGCAGCCGCAGCCCGGACAGGTCCAGTTGAAGGACCGGGCGGGCCGGCGCGGACCACAGCGCGGACCGGAACGCGGCCACAGTGGCGATGTCGATCTCGCCGGCCACCCGCACGAGGACCACCTGGTCACCCACGCTGACCTGCACGTCCAGCCGGTCGCTGTGCTCTTCCATGCCCAGAAATCTAGCCCCCACCACCGACACTTTCGCCCCTCCAGGGAGTGATTCCGGGTACGCCCAGGGGCATACCCCGAGGTACCCCACCTCCTCCTCGGGGTGGAGTCAGGGGCCTCCCGCGGCGCGCCGCGCGGGCTCGGAACCCGGGGGCCGGCCGGCATTCGGGTGGAGAATAGGTCGGTGCTGATCCCCCGGCCCCGGCCGCCCCGGCTGATCCGCCCCGTCCGCGAGCCAGCGACCAGCCCCCCGGCGCTGGCCGGGCCATGGGCCCCCACCGACCGCCGGCTGGACGAGGCCGAGTTGCTTCCCCTCCCCGCGGGGGCCGTCGGCCCCGAGGACGTGCTGGTCGACGGCGCCGGCCGGGTGATCAGTGGCGACGAGGACGGTCGGCTCTGGTGGTGGCCGGTCGACGCGCGGGCCGGCACCCGACCTGAACTGCTGGCCGAGACCGGGGGTCGTCCGCTCGGCATCGAGCTGGACCCGTCCGGTGAGACCCTGGTGGTCTGCGACGCGTACCGCGGGTTGCTGCGGGTCACCCCGGACGGCGAGGTACGTGAACTGACCGGAACGGCACCGCCGGTGCACCTGGCCAACAACGCGACGGTCGGCAGCGACGGCACCATCTACTTCACCGACAGCTCCGACCGGTTTCCGGTCTCGCACTGGAAGCGGGACCTGTTGGAGCACCGCCCCAACGGTCGGGTGCTGGCCCACCATCCGGGCACCGGCCGCACCGAGGTGGTGACCGACGGGCTGTACTTCCCCAACGGGATCGCGCTGACCCCGGACGAGTCGGCGCTCATGCTGGTGGAGACCAGCACGCACCGCCTGCTGCGGGTCGAGTTCGGCGGCGGTGTGCGGGTCCTCGCCGATCTGCCCGCGTATCCGGACAATCTCGCCTCGGTGGGCGATGGGACGTACTGGATCGCGCTGCCCAGCCCCCGGGTGCCGATCGCCGAACGGCTACTGCCCCATCCGCGCCTGCGCCAGATCGCGGCCCTGCTGCCCGACGCGATGCAGCCGCAGCCACGCCGCTACGGGCTGGTCGCGCTGGTCGACGACGCGGGAACGGTCCGCCGGACGCTGCACGGTCCAAACGGGCACTACTCGATGATCACCGGGGTACGCCAGCACGGCGACCACCTCTGGCTGGGCAGCCTGACCGGCCCCGGCGTGGCCCGCGTACCCCTAACCTGACCACCCCACCCCACCCCACCCTGCCCCGCCCTGCCCCACCGCCGCGCCGATCTTGCGCTTTCTGTCGCCGGGATGCGTGGTATGTCCGCTGTGTCGGCGCAGAAAGTGCAAGATCGGCGCGGCGGTGGGGTGTTTCGTCGCGGGGCTACGGGGCTACGGGCCGGCACGCCGTCGTGCGGGCCCGCCCCCTTCTCCTGCTCAGCGGCCGCTGACGGAGGGCGCCGGTGCGGGCGATCCGCCGGCCACCGCGCCCGGGTGCGCCGGGGCGACCGGCGCGGGCTTGAGCCCGGGCGGCACCGGCAGGGCGCTGCCCTTGGCGAACTCGTCCCAGCTCACGTTCCACGCCGTCCAGCCGTTGCCCGGCTGCAACTCCACCTCGGTGCCCTTGACGGTGACCAGGTCACCGACCTGCGTCACCCCCATCAACCAGTCGGCCGCAGTGGCCGAGACGTTCGCGCAACCGTGCGAGACGTTGGTGTTGCCCTGGTCCCCCTCCGACCAGGGGGCGGAGTGGATGAACTCGCCGCCCCAGGTGTAGCGCTGGGCGTCGTCGACGTCGACCACGTAGCCACCGTCGGGCTCACCCCGGGTGTCGAAGGTGACCCGCTCGTGCTTCTCCATGATCACCATCTTGCCGCTGGAACTCGGCGTGCTCGGCTTACCCAGGCTCACCGGGATCCGCCGGACCTGCTTGCCGTCGCGCAGGACGGTCATCTGCTTGGTGGCGTTGTCGATCTCCAGCGAGACCTGCCGTCCGATCTTGGACGTCGCGGTCCGCTCGGCGTCGCCGACCAGATTCTTTCCGATCGGCAGACCCTCCAGACCGGCCCGGACACTGATGGTGGTCCCCGGCTTCCAAAAATCGGGGGCCCGGTAATAGACCTGACTTCCGTCCTCAAGCCACGACCAGGCACCCGGCTGCGGCGGATTCGTCTTTACGAACAACCGCCGTTGGACATCCGCCCTGGCCTCTTTCGGAATTCCTGGGTCGAACGCAACCGTTACCGGCATCGCCGTGCCGTACGTCCGATTGCCATTGAAATAGAGGGTGCTGGTGATCTGCGGCTTGGTCGATGTGGCCATCGTCGTGAACGTGGTGGTGCGGGTGGTGGTGGCACCGGAGTCGCCGGTCGCGGTCACCTCGGCGGTGTAGGTCCGTCGCGGTTGCAGCGGGACGCTCGGCACCCAGCCGGAGCCGTCCTCGCGCGGTTCGGCGTTGACCTGCTTGCCCTTGTCGTCGGTGAGCCGTACGCCGGTGACCCGCCCGCCCTTGACCACGGTGCCCACCTCGGCGCTGACCGGAACGTCCCGGGCCTTGTCCCCCGGCGTCAGAGCGAGTTCCGGTGGGGCGGCGTGCTTCTTGGCCGAGCCGGTCGCCGAACCCCGGTCGGCGGTGCACGCACCCAGGACGAGTGGTGCCGCTGCGATGGTTACCGCCAACAGCGTCAATCGCCGCCTAGACGTCATGTTCAGTCCCCCCGTTTTTCGACTTCCCTCCGCCACATTCTTGCCCGCTTGAGGGGACCATTCGCGGCATTCGCAAATAATTGGCGGCGCATTTATCTACCCATTTTCCGACAATGCTCCGCTTGGCCGGAACAGGGGTTGAACCGACCCGTGTCATGCGCTTTGCTCCGCTTGAGCGACGCAACGTCGACTGTCCGGATGGACGGTGAGCGGGCGGCATCGCCGACGGGCTCATGATCGACTGGGTTTCAAGGAAGTTGGGGCATCCCGGCCGTCCTGACACCGCGACTTTCATGAACCCGAGTGGATCAAGCACCGGGTGGCCGGGGCGAAGCAGGGCGGCCGGAGCGGGGCGGGCGGAGCGGGGCGGGCGGGGCGGGGCGGACGGGGCGGGCGAGAGGCGGAACGCGCGGCGTGGCGGGCACGGGAAGTAGAAGCTCAGCCCGGGCGGCGCACCTCGTGGGCGGACTTTTGTCAGTTGAAGCGAAACTTCCGGCGAACGCGACAAAGCTTTGCCTTCGTCCGGAGGCAAGGGTAAGGTCTGGATCTCGATAGAGGGTTGCCCATTCGTCGATCAACTTGCCGCCACCTCTGCCGGGTCGCCGCGTTCCGCTCCCCGATGGGTCCGGGCCGCACCCGCGCCGTCCCTCACCGTCCAGCCGGAGCCCGTCTCCGGCCGGTTCGGCGCGCCCGGCGGACGGCAGTCAGGTCGACCGTCGCCGACGGCGTACCAGCCGTCAGGAAGGGACCACCACCATGGATCAACAACTCAACCGACCGGGGCCGACACCGGCGTCCGAGCCGGTCAGCCGGCGGGGAGTGCTCCGCGCCGCGACCGTCTCCGCGGCCGCTGTCGGCGCCGCCGGTCTGCTCGGCGGCCCGGCCGTCGCCGCGCCCGCCGCAACCACCGGGCAGGCCCAGGGCCGCCGCCGGGTGCCGGTGGACCGGATCAGCATTCAGCTCTACACGCTGCGTGATCAGCTCGCCGCCGACCTGCCCGGCACCCTGGACGCGTTGCGTCGCATCGGCTACCGGCGAGTGGAGCACGCCGGTTTCGTCGGACGCACCGCAGCAGAGTTCCGGGCCGCGCTCGACGAGGCCGGGCTGCGGTCCACCTCCGGTCACGTCGGCATCCCGCAGCCGTTCGACGCCGCCACCTGGGAGCAGGCTCTCGCCGACGCCAACGTGGTGGGCTGCAAGAAGATCGTCCACCCGTACTTCGGTCGGGACGCCAGCGGTCAGCCGATCCGGGACCCCGCCGTCTACCGGGCCCTGGCTCGGGACCTGAACAAGGCCGGTCGGCTCGCCGAGCGCGCGGGGCTGGACTTTGGCTACCACAACCACCAGCTCGAGTTCGTGCCGCTGACCGGCGGCTCGACCGGGTTCGACATCCTCAGCTCGCAGACCGATTCCCGGCTGGTGCACTTCGAGCTCGACCTCTACTGGACCTGGCGGGGCGCCCACGACCCGGTCGACGTGATCCGCGCCAACCGCGGCCGGATCCGCCAGGTGCACGTCAAGGACCTCGACGTCGAGGGTGGTTTCGCCGACCTCGGCGACGGCCTCATCGACTTCGGCCGCATCTTCGCCCACGAGCGGGAAGCCGGTATCGAGGAGTACATCGTGGAGCGCGACGACGCGGGCACCGCGCCGCGCTCCCCCGCCGACGCCCTGGACACCGCTCGCGTCGGCTTCGACTATCTCGCTTCACTTCGGTACTGAAACCACCCCGGGGGACTCACCTGATGAACAGGACCGCTTTCGCGTCCGCCCTGCTGTTGGTGACGGCCGGCCTGGCCGTACCACCGTCGGCAGCGTCCGCAGCGCCCGCCGCGCCGCCGGACAGCAGCTTCCAGAAAGTCACACTGAACGACTTCCCGGGC
Organism: Micromonospora sp. NPDC047756; assembly: GCF_055587245.1. NCBI lineage: Bacteria > Bacillati > Actinomycetota > Actinomycetes > Micromonosporales > Micromonosporaceae > Micromonospora > Micromonospora sp. NPDC047756. The sequence goes on along the minus strand of NZ_JBVJGQ010000006.1, from coordinate 276,250 downwards.
GAGCCGATGAGCCTCGCCGTCCTGCCCGACCTGCGGGTGCTGCACACCTCCCGTACCGGTGAGGTCCGCATCCACGACCCGCGCACCGGCCTGAACACCCTCGCCGCCGACATTCCGGTGTACGAGCACGACGAGGAGGGGTTGCAGGGCGTCGCCATCGACCCGAACTTCGCCCAGAACAAGTGGGTGTACCTCTACTACTCGCCGCCGATGGACACCCCGGTGGACGACCCGGCGACTCCCGGCGTCAACGAGGGCGACGCGCCGGAGACCGGCACCGAGGCGGACTGGCAGCGCTTCAAGGGCGCGCTGCGGCTGTCCCGGTTCAAGCTGGACGGACAGCGGCTGAACCTGGCCAGCGAGCAGCAGATCATCGACGTGCCCACCGACCGGGGCATCTGCTGCCACGTCGGCGGCCAGATCGACTTCGACAGCAAGGGCAACCTGTATCTGTCGACGGGTGACGACACCAACCCGTTCGCCTCCGACGGCTACATCCCGATCGACGAGCGGGCCGACCGCAACCCGGCGTACGACGCCCAGCGCACCTCGGCCAACACCAACGACCTGCGCGGCAAGCTGCTGCGGATCAAGGTCAAGGCCGGTGGTGGTTACACGGTGCCGGCCGGCAACCTGTTCAAGCCCGGCACGGCGCAGACCCGCCCCGAGATCTACGCGATGGGGCTGCGCAACGCGTTCCGGTTCGCCGTCGACAAGCGTACCGACGACGTGTACGTGGGCGACTACTCCCCGGACGCGTCCAACCCGGACCCGGAGCGCGGGCCGGCCGGGCACGGTCGGTGGATGCGCGTCGACAAGCCGGCGAACTACGGCTGGCCGTACTGCGTGACGCCGACGATCGCCTACCGCGACTACGACTTCGCCACCGGCGAGTCCGGCGCCCTGTTCAACTGCAAGCGCCCGGTCAACGACTCACCGCACAACACCGGCAAGCGCGTGCTGCCGCCGGTAGAGCAGCCGGAGGTCTGGTACGCGGCGGCCCCCTCGGCCGAGTTCCCGCAGCTGGGCTCCGGCGGCATCTCTCCGATGGGTGGCCCGGCGTACGAGTACGACGGGACCAGCACGTCGCGTACCCGCTGGCCGGCCTACTACGACGGGGTACCGCTGTTCTACGAGTGGTCCCGCGACTACATCAAGGAGTTCCGCCTCGACTCCGACGGCGATGTGACCGACATCCGTCCGGTGGCGCCGTCGCTGGTCGTGGACAACCCGATGGACATGGAGTTCGGCCCGGACGGCGCGCTCTACGTCCTGGAGTACGGCGACGGTTACTTCGCCGAGAACCCGGACGCGCAGCTGTCCCGGATCGACTTCGTGCGGGGCAACCGGACGCCGATCCCGAAGATCAGCGGCACCCCGACCGTGGGGCAGGCTCCGCTGACCGTCGCGTTCTCCAGCGCCGGCACGACCGACCCGGACGGTGACAAGCTCAGCTACGCCTGGGACTTCAACGCGGACGGCTCGGTGGACAGCACCGCTGCGAACGCGAGCTGGACGTTCCCGGAGAACGGCGAGTACACGCCGACGTTGAAGGTCACCGACCGCACCGGACGGTCCGCCTCGGCGTCCCTGCCGCTGGTGGTCGGGCCGACCGCGCCGGTCATCGAGTTCGTCGCCCCGGAGGCCGGGCAGCCGTTCCAGTTCGGACAGACCGTCGCGTACGAGGTGAAGGTCACCGACGACCTGCCGGTGGACTGCTCCCGGGTGAAGGTCACCTACGTGCTCGGGCACGATGAGCACGGGCACCCGCTGTCCACCTCGACGGGTTGCTCCGGAAGCATCCCCACCTTCCTCGACGGTGGGCACAGCGGCGCGGACAACCTGACCGCGGTGTTCGTCGCCGAGTACACCGACGCTCCGACCGATCCGGGCGTACCCCCGCAGTCCGCTTCGGCGACCGTGGTGCTGGACCCGACCCCGGTTGCGGGTCTGGCCGGCTGATCAGTTCCAACCCGACAGTGGCGGCGGCCGGATTCGTCCGGCCGCCGCCACCCGTCGTTCAGCCTCCGAATCTCGCCGTCGTCCGGGCGGCGAGCAACGTCGGTCAGCTCCAGTCGCTGTCCACGTGGTTGTCCCGCCACCGTCCGCCCACCGGCGGGGTGTCCAGCCGCATGCCCTCGTCGGCGTTGCCGGCCAGGTCGTTGTCCTCGACCCGGCAGTCCACGCAACTGCCCCGCTCGGTGATCCACAGCCCGTGCGTCTGGGTCGGGTTGTCGTGGTTGTCCCACACCCGGTTGCCTCGGATGGTCGCCGAGTCGAACGGCGCGTCGACGGTGATGCCGGCCCGCAGCTTCGGTGCGGCGGCCAGCTCGTATCCGCATCCCGGCGGGGGCACGTCCCCGCTCCACGCGCTGAACGCGTCCGGGCGGACCGGGGCGAGGGTGAGTTCGTCGCCGGTGTTGGAGGCCACCATGGCCACCGCCTTCCCGACCCGCAGCACCTTGCCCCGGTGACCGTCGTGCGGCCAGTTGGCCGAGCGGTCCACCAGGCACCGCTCGCTGTAGCGGACGGCGTCACCGGTGCCGCCGGTGCCCTCGCCGTACTGCCGTCCGTTGTTGCGGATCCGGTTGTTGAGCAGCACCGCGTCGGTCATCTGGTGGTCGATCCGGATCGCGTCGAGGCCGTTGCCCCAGAACTCGTTGCTCTCGATCACCACGTCCCGGATCGAGCCCCGGTAGCCGCGCCCGAGGTCGTGCGAGTGATACCCGTGCCGACCATTTCCGCTGATCCGGTTGCCTCGCACGGTGTACGGGCCAGGGCTGTTACCGATGCTGACCCCGTCGCACATGTTGCCGTCGATGACGCAGTCGGTGAGCAGCCCACCCCGGCCGGCCACCGACGAGGTGCCCTGCGCCGACACGTCGAACCCGGTCTCCAGGTTTCCGGTCATGGTGCAGGCGGAGACGATCAGGCCGTCGGCGCCCCAGTCGGAGATGCCGAAGCGGTTGCCCTGACTGTGGCAGCCGACGATGCGGTAGCCGCGCGGCGGCGCCCAGTAGTCCTTCTGCAGCTCCAGGAAGATCCCGTTGGTGCCGTTGGCCAGCGCGGTGCAGTTGGCGATGGTCAGCCGCTCCACCGCTCCCCAGCCACCGATGCCGATCCCGATGCCCGCGCCACCCATCTGCTCGCCGTTGTCCAGTCGGCCACAGCCGACCACGACCACGCCGTCGATCAGGGAGTCCTGGAGGAAGTCGCAGCCCAGCCCGGTGGCGGCGGTGTGGTGGATGTAGAGGTTGCGGAAGACGCCTCGCACCACGTACTGGAGGCCGAGGCCCTTGGCCAGGTAGTTGTACTCGGCCATGGCGACGCCGGAGCCGTCGATCTGGAAGTCGGCGAAGGTGCAGTCGGCGATGTGTCGGTCCCGGTCGGCACCGTGCTGCACAGTCGTCCAGAAGGCCAACGGGGTGGGGTCGGCCCGGTTGCCCTCGTTGCTGAGCATGAACCGGGTCGCCGCCGGCCCGGCCCCGATCAGCGAGACACCGCTGCGCCACACGGTGCCCGCGTCCCGGATCGAGTAGATGCCCGGCGGGCAGTAGATGACCCGGGCCCGGCCGTCCGAGGCGTACCCGGCGCCGAGGCGGTCCACGAGGGCGGCCAGCGCCGGCTGGTCGTTGGTCGTGCCGTCACCGGTGAGCCCGTACTCCAGCGCATCACAGTAGAGCGGCGCGCCGGCCGAGGCGGGCCGTCGTACCCGGACCGAGTTCAGCAGCAGCTCGTTCGCCACGGCCACGGCGGGCTCCCTTCGACGCGTTCGGTGCGCTCCGGCGGGGCCGACTTCCCGGTGGAGCCGCCGGGAAACCCCGCAACGATGACGCCGCCGGGGGCCCCTGGATGTGCGCCGGCCCCGGCGCCGCTCGGGCGGCACCGGGGCCGAAGGGGGTACGCGTCAGACGGCGGCGATCAGCAGCGCCGGTCGCTCCACGCAGTCGGCGACGTGCCGCAGGAAGCCGCCGGCCACTCCGCCGTCGCAGACCCGGTGATCGAAGGTGAGGCTGAGCTGGGTCACCTTGCGGACGGCGAGCTGCCCGTCGACCACCCACGGCTTGTCCACGATCCGTCCGACCCCGAGCAGGGCCGCCTCGGGGTGGTTGATGATCGGCGTGGAGCCGTCGACGCCGAACACCCCGTAGTTGTTGAGGGTGAAGGTGCCACCGGTCAGCCGGGCCGGGGGCAGGCTGCCGGCCCGCGCGGCGGCGGTGGTGGCCGCCAGTTCGGCGGCCAGCTCGGCGGTGGTGAGCCGCTGGGCGTCGCGCACCACCGGCACCAGGAGCCCCCGGTCGGTCTGCGCGGCGATGCCGAGGTGCACCCCGGCGGACTGGACGATGCGCTGCGCCTCGGTGTCGACCCGGGCGTTGAGCTGCGGGTACCGGCGTAGTCCGCTGAGGCAGATCCGGGCCAGCAGGGCCAGGATGCTCACCGGCGCGTCGGGCGTCGCGGCGTTGATCGCGGCGCGGGTCTCCACCAGAGCGGTGGCGTCCACGTCGACCCAGATGGTCACCTCCGGGATCTCCCGCCGGCTGCGGGAGAGCTTGTCGGCGATCACCTTGCGGACGCCGGTCAGCGCGACGATGACATCGCCGTCCCCCGCGGGGGTCGACCCGGCCTGCGGGTCCGGCACGGCGGCGAGCCGGGCGGCGGGCGCGGTCAGCGCGGCCTCCACGTCGGCGCGGCGGATCACACCCCCGGGTCCGGTGCCCCGCACCGTGTCGAGGTCGACGCCGTGCTCGCGGGCCAGCCGCCGCACGATCGGCGAGATGACCAGGGCTGCGGAGGGCGGTGCCGGGTCGCGCGACACGGCAGCCGCGCTAGTCGGGCCGGCGTCAGCCGGTTCGGGGGCCACCGCCAGCCGGGGCCGACGCCGGCGGCGGGTGGCGGTGCCGTGGCCGGTGCCGTACCCGATCAGCACGTTGCCCGAGCCGGCCCGCTCCTCCTCGCGGTAGGTGGCGTGCCCGGCGGGCTCGTCGCCCCCGTCCAGCGGCGCGATGGTGATCAACGGCTGGCCGACCGGGCGTACCTCACCGGCCGCGCCGTGCAGGGTGACCACCCGGCCGGCATACGGGCAGGGCACGTCGACGACGGCCTTGGCGGTCTCCACCTCGACCACGCTCTGGTCGACGGTGACCACGTCACCCACGGCGACCCGCCACTCGACGATCTCGGCCTCGCTCAGACCTTCGCCCAGGTCGGGCAGGAGGAAGACCTGTGTCCGTTCGACGATGGTCATGCCGCCGCCCAACGCGCGTCCGGCTGGTCGTCCCACTGCAGGCGGGCCACCGCGTCGAGCACCCGGTCCACGCCGGGCAGGTGGGTGTGCTCCAGCATCGGCGCCGGGTACGGGATGTCCAGCCCGGCGACCCGCAGCACCGGGGCGTGCAGCGCGTGGAAGCAGCGCTCCTGCACCCGGGCGGCGATCTCCGCGCCGACGCCCGCGAACCCGGGCGCCTCCTGGATCACCACGCACCGGCCGGTACGCCGGACCGAGGCGGCGATGGTCTCGTCGTCGAACGGCACGATGGTGCGGACGTCGACGACCTCCAGGTCCCATCCCTCCTCCCGGGCGGCCTCGGCGGCCTCCAGCGCGACCGGCACCGCCGGCCCGTACGCCACCAGGGTGGCGTCGCGTCCGGGCCGGCGCACGACGGCCCGGCCGAACGGCTCGTTGCGGGTCGGCAGGGACGCCTCGGCGCTGGCGAAGTAGAGCTTCTTGGGCTCCATGAAGACCACCGGGTCGGGGTCCTCGATGGCCTCGCGCAGCAGCGAGTACGCGTCGTCGACCGTCGCCGGGGTGACCACCTTCAGTCCGGGGGTGTGCGCGTAGTACGCCTCGGACGAGTCGCAGTGGTGCTCGACCCCGCCGATCCCGCCCGCGTACGGCACGCGGATCACGATCGGCACGCTCAGCGCGCCCCGGGTGCGGTTGCGCAGCTTCGCCACGTGCGAGGCGATCTGCTCGAACGCCGGGTACGCGAACGCGTCGAACTGCATCTCGACCACCGGGCGCAGGCCGGACATGGCCATGCCGACGGCGAAGCCGACGATGCCGGCCTCGGCGAGGGGGGTGTCGAAGCAGCGGGTCTCGCCGAAGCGGGCCTGGAGGCCGTCGGTGATCCGGAAGACGCCACCGAGCGCGCCGACGTCCTCACCGAAGACGACGACCCGGTCGTCGGCGGCGAGCGCGTCGGCGAGCGCGGTGTTGAGCGCCTTCGCCATGGTGGTTGCCATCAGGCGTCGCCCTCCTCGGCGTGCGCGGCGGCCAGCTCGGCGCGGACCTGCTCACGCTGTTCGACAAGCTGCGGGGTGGGCTCGGCGTACACGTGGTCGAAGAGGCTCAGCGGATCGACGGTGGGCTGCTCGTTCATCCGGGTCCGCAGGTCCGCCGCGGACGCCTCGGCCTGCTCGACGATCTCGGCGACGGCCGCGTCGTCGAGCACACCGCGGGCGCGCAGGTAGGTCTCCAGCCGGGCGACCGGGTCCCGGTCGCGCCAGGCGTCGACCTCGGCGCCGTCGCGGTAGCGACTGGCGTCGTCGGCGTTGGTGTGCGGCTCCATCCGGTAGGTGTGCGCCTCGACCAGGAACGGTCCCTTGCCGGCCCGGGCGTGGGCGACCGCGCGGGTGAGCACGGCGAGCACCGCGACCGGGTCGTTGCCGTCGACCTGCTCACTGGGTACGCCGTAGCCGACGCCCTTGTAGGCCAGCGACGGCGCGGCGGTCTGGCGCGACAGCGGGACGCTGATCGCGTACCTGTTGTTCTGCACGAAGTAGACCACCGGCGCCTTGAACACGGCGGCGAAGTTGATCCCCTCGTGGAAGTCGCCCTCGCTGGTGGCGCCGTCGCCGATGAAGGCCAGCGCCACGGTGTCGCGACCCTGGTACGCCTCGCCGTGCGCCAGCCCGGCGGCGTGCACGCACTGGGTGGCCAGCGGGGTGCACTGCGGCGCGGTGTGCACCTCGGTCGGGTCGTAGCCGCAGTGCCAGTCGCCACGCAGCAGGGTGAGCACCTCGACGGGGTCGATGCCTCGGGCAACCAGCGCCATCGACTCGCGGTACGTGGGGAAGACCCAGTCGGTGTCGCGGACCGCGAGGACCGCGCCGACCTGGCACGCTTCCTGACCCCGCGAGGACGGGTAGACGGCCAGCCGGCCCTGCTTGGTCAGGGCGGTCGCCTGGGTGTCGAAGCGGCGGCCGAGCACCATCCGGCGGTACAGCTCGCGCAGCGCCTCGGCGGGTGGTTCGGGGTAGTCGGCGCGGGCGGGCAGCGGCGTGCCGTTCTCGGCGAGCAGGCGGACCGGCTCGGCGTCCGGTAGCAACGAGCGCGCCGGGTCGGGCGGGGTGACCGTTCGACGGGTGCGCGGGGATGCCCTGCGGACCGCCTGGGGAGTGGTCGTCACGGCGGAACCTCCTGGGACGTGTGGTGAGCCTATGCTTCCGCTTGTGGATGATTGACTCAAGATCGACACAGAAGGCGGGACGGTTGGCATGCGGAGGGTGTACCAGTGAGCCAGGAGACCGCCGACGAAGCAGGCCGGGGCGCGGGATCGGGACGATCGGCCCGAGCGTTGGACGAGGTCGACCGGCGGATCCTCGACGAGCTGGTCCGCGACGGCCGGACGTCGGTGCGCACCCTCGCCGAGCGGATCCACATCTCCCGCACCAACGCGTACGCGCGGGTGGAGCGGTTGCTGCGCGACGGGGTGATCACCGGGTTCCGGGCCCAGGTGGCGCCCGAGGCGGCCGGGCTGGGCACGTCGGCGTACATCGCCCTGACCATCGAGCAGAACACCTGGCGGGAGGTGTCGGCCGAGCTGGCCCAGGTGCGCTACATCGAGCACGCCGCGTTGCTCGGCGGTGACCACGACGTGCTCGCGCTGGTGCGCGCGCCGGACAACGCCGCGCTGCGTGACGTGGTGCTGGGTCGGGTGCAGAGCATTCCCGGGGTGCTGTCGACCCGCACCTGGCTGGTCTTCGAGGAGTTCGACGGGGTTGGCAGCCCCTGGGCGTGACCGCCGACCTCAGCGCTCCGGCGGGGCCTCCAGCCCGTCCCGGTCGGCCAGTTCCAGCAACGGTTCCAACGAGTGCCGGTCACCGTCCAGGCCCGCGTGCGGGTCGCCGCGCTCGGCGAACCGGGCCGGCATGCTGAGCACGTCGAAGTCCTCCGGACGGACGTCGTCCAGCTCCGACCAGTCCAGCGGCGCGGAGACCAGCGCGGCCGGCGTCGGCCGGATCGAGTACGCCGAGGTCACCGTATGGTCCCGGGCCATCTGGTTGTAGTCGACGAAGACCGGCCGGTCCCGTTGGTCGCGCCACCAGGTGGTGGTGACCAGGTCCGGCAGCCGGCGCTGCATCTCCCGGCCCAGCGCGAGCACCGCCCGACGGCAGTCACCGAAGCTCCACCGCGGCTCGATCGACAGGTAGACGTGCAACCCCCGACCGCCGGTGGTCTTCGGGTAACCGGTCATGCCCAGCTCCGCGAGGAACGCCCGCACCTCGTGCGCCACCGGCACCACCTGCTCGAAACCGACGCCGGGCATCGGGTCCAGGTCGATGCGCAACTGGTCGGGGCGTTCCACGTCGGCGGCGGTGACCGGCCACGGATGGAACCGCAGGGTGCCCAGGTTGGCCGCCCAGATGACCACTGCCAACTCGCTCGGCGCGACCTCGTCGGCGGTCCGGCCACTGGGGAACGTGATGTGCGCCGTTCGCACCCACTCGGGCGCACCCGCCGGCAGCCGCTTCTGGTAGAACGCGTCGCCCCGGTTGGTCTGCCGGGTGGCGATCGTCGCGCCCTCGAAGACGCCACGGGGCCAGCGTTCCAGCATGGTCGGCCGGTCCCGCAACGCGCGCAGGATGCCGTCGCCCACCGCCAGGAAGTAGCGGACCACGTCCAGCTTGGTCAGCCCACGCTCGGGAAAGTATGGCTTGTCCGGGCTGGAGACGCGGACCAGCCGCTCCCCCACCTCGATCTCCTCCGCCGCCGTGGCCACGCCCCTGAGGGTACGACGCGCGAGCGCACCGTACGGCCACCGAGCGGACACTGGCGCGGCGCCAGCGGAGACAACCCTCGACGGCCCGGTCAGGAGAGCAGCAGCACGCCGACCACGACCAGTGGCAGCCCGACAAAGAGGAAGATGCCGACCCCGGTGAGCACGCGCCCACCGCCGGCCGTCTCCCGCTCCGGCTCGGCACTGAAGGTGGCGCGTGCACCGAGCATGCTGATCCGGCTCAGTGTCAGGTCGCCCGTCATGCCGATGAGCCCGCCCACGACCACCAACCCGATGCCCAGCCGAGCGGTGTAGTCACCGCCGGCGACCGCCACCCAGATCATCGCCGCGACCGCGACCAGCGCCCCGATCACCACGAACAACAGGACCGCTTCCCGCAGACCTCGCAAGACAGTCATTGTCGACCCCCGTCACCTGTCCGGCGCACAGTGTTTCGCATCGCCAGGTCGCGGCGCTGCCCCGAAACCGACAGCGACCACCGGACACGGTTACCGTCGGCGGCGCCCGGGTAGGGGGGCCGCATGGCGGAACTGGCAACCCTCTGGATCGTCCGGCACGGCGAGAGCACCGCGAACGTCGCGGCGACGCACGCCGAGGCGTCGGGCGCGGAGCTGATCGACCTCACCCATCGCGACGCCGACGTGCCGCTCTCCGCGACCGGCGAGGAGCAGGCCCGGGCCACCGGCCGTTGGCTGGCCGCACTGCCGGAGGCGAGGCGGCCGGATGTGGCGGTGGTATCGCCGTACCTGCGCGCGGTGCAGACCTCGCGGCTGGCGCTGGCCGGCACCGACATTCCCGTCCACCGCGACGAACGGCTGCGCGACCGGGAGCTGGGCATCCTCGACGGGCTGACCGGGCACGGGGTGCGCCGGCGGCACCCGGACGAGGCCGAACGTCGGGAGCGGTTGGGCAAGTTCTACTACCGGCCGCCGGGCGGGGAGTCCTGGACCGATGTGGCGTTGCGGCTGCGGACGCTGCTGGGCGACCTGCGCCGTGACCACGACGGTTGCCGGCTGCTGCTCTTCGGCCACGACGCGCTGGTCTTCCTGCTTCGCTATCTGCTGGAGGGGTTGACCGAGGACGAGCTGATGGCGCTCACCCGGCAGGACGTCATCGCCAACTGTTCGATCACGGAGTGGTCGGCGGACGGCGACGACCGCCTTGCCCTCACCGCCTTCAACGACGTCGCGCACCTGCGTCAGCAGGGCGCCCAGCCGACCAGGGAGGACGAGATCCATGCCGAGCCGGTCTGAGGTGAAGGTGATCACCCCGGCGTTGCTGCGGGACTGGGCACTGCCGGTGCCGGTCGGCGGGAAGGAGAGCCGGGGCACCGTGCTGGTGGTCGGCGGTTCCCGCTTCACACCGGGCGCGGTGCTGCTCGCCGGGGTGGCCGCATTGCGCGCCGGTGCCGGGGTGCTCCAGCTCGCCGCCGCCGAGTCCACCGCGGCCGCGCTGAGCATCCAGGTGCCCGAGGCGCTGGTGGTCGGCCTGCCGGAGACCGCCGACGGCGCGGTGGCCGCCGACCGGGACGGCCAGCTCGGTGACCTGGTCGCGCAGGCCGACGTGGTGGCGATCGGCCCCGGCCTGAAGGCGATCGACGAGACCAACCGCCTGCTGGGCCTGGTCCTGGAGGCGGCCCGTCCGGACACGTCACTGGTGCTCGACGCGTACGCCCTGGGCGCGCTCAGCCACGCACCGGACCTGCTGGTCGGCTCGGGCCGGCCCGTGGTGCTCACCCCCAACGTCACCGAGGCCGAGCATCTGCTCGGCCGGGCGCCCGGCGACGACCTGGACTCCGAGGCGGCCGAGGTGGCCGCCCGGTACGAGGCGGTGGTGTCGCTGTACGGGCACGTGGCCGCACCGGACGGGCGGGGTTGGCGGGAGGAGAGCGGCGACGCCGGGCTGGGCACCTCCGGCAGCGGGGACGTGCTCGCCGGGTTGCTGGCGGGGCTGTTGTCCCGAGGCGCCGACCCGGCGCAGGCGGCCTGCTGGGGCTCGTTCGCGCACTCGGTGAGCGGCCAGCGGCTGATTCCCCGCTACGGCCGGATCGGCTTTCTGGCCCGGGAGTTGCTCGACGAGATCCCCCGCACCCTGGCGATGGTCTGAGGCGGTTTCACCTGTTTCCGCGTTCGGCGTCGGGGTACCGGAACCCCACCAGCCGAGACTGTTCAGGGAGGTCATACCGGTGTCGACCGATGCCATCGTCCTACTCAAAGAGGACCACAAGGACATGCGCCGCCTCTTCAAGGCCTTCCAGGACGCCGAGGAGGGGCCGGCGAGCCAGCGGCAGAAGCTGGTGGACCAGATCCTTGAAGCGCTGACCGTGCACACCTACCTGGAGAACGAGGTGATGTACCCGGAGGTCCGCCGACTGCTGCCCGACCTGGAGGACGACATCCTCGAGTCGTACGAGGAACACCACGTCGCCGACGTGCTCTGCGCCGAGCTGGCCAGCATGGACGCCGACGACGAGCGGTTCAACGCCAAGACGACGGTGCTGATCGAGAACGTCACGCACCACGTCGAGGAGGAAGAGCAGGAGTGGTTCCCCAAGGTCCGCGACGCGCTGGGCCGCAAGCAGCTCCAGGAGATCGGCGAGAAGATGATCGCGCTGCGCGCGGACGCGCCGCGTACCCCCACCGCCCCGAAAGCGATCAAGAAGGCGCTCGACGCGGTGACAGCCTGAGGCACCCGCTCACACCGAAGGGCCCGGCGTCATGCCGGGCCCTTCCCCGCCCCGCCCCGTCCCGCCCCGCCCCCGGACTCCCCCGCGATCTTGCACTTTCGGTTGCCGCTTAGCGATGTCTCGTGCCGTTTTGTCACGACAGAAAGTGCAAGATCGCGGGAGAAGGAGCGGGAGCAGGAGAAGTAGCGGGGGCGGGGCGGGGGGTTAGCTGCTGGAGCCGGGCTTGGCCAGGTGGCGGTGTTGCTCGGACTTGAGCCGGTCCGGAATGATCTTGCCGGCGGCGGTCTGCACCTTGTTGATCAGCGAGCCGGCGGTGATCGTCTGATCACCCTTCATCATCGCCTCGAAGCCCTGCTCGGCGACGGTCGCCGGGTCGTCCTTCCTACCCGAGCCGACCCGGGTGTGCTCCATGTCGGCCCGGTCGAAGAACTCCGTGTCGGTCGGCCCGGGCATCAGCGAGGTCACCGTGACGCCGCTGTCCTTCAGCTCGTTGCGCAGCGCCTCGGCGAAGGACTGCACGAACGACTTCGACGCGTTGTAGACCGCCTGGAACGGCCCCGGCATCGTGGCGGCGATCGACGAGGTGAACAGGACCCGGCCGGCGCCCCGCTCGACCATCCCGGGCAGCAGCCGCTTCGCCAGGTGCACCGTCGAACGCACGTTGAGGTCGACGATCTCCAACTCGTCGGCGAGGTCGGTGCCGCCGACGAAGGCGCCACCAGCGCCCCGACCGGCGTTGAGGGCCAGCGCGTCCAGCGGTCGTCCGGTCGCGGTGACGGCGGCCACCAGTTCTGTCACGCCCTGCTCGCGGGCCAGATCGACGCGGACCGACCAGACCTGCGGGCCGCCGTCGCGGCGCAGCTTCTGCGCGGCCACCTCGATCCCGTGGTCCTCGGCCGCGATGACCAGGTCGAAGCCGTGCTCGACGAACTGCGCCGCCAGCTCGTACCCGATCCCGCTGGAGGCCCCGGTCACCAGGGCGAGCGGCCGGTCGGAGGTGGGTGTGGTCATGTTCTCGACTCCTTCTGTGCGAAACCTGCCGCATCCCGTGCCGGTGCGGTGGTCACCTACCGTGTGCCCCGCGTCGCATCGCCCAATCACGTCGGCGGGGTCGCCTCCCGGAGGGCGGCCCGAACGGCCGGTCCCGGCCCGGTAGGATCCTCCCGGGCCGTTACTGGCGCGTGGGGATGGAGAACCATCGGGGAGCGGCCTCGTCACGTGGACGTTTGCCGAGCGCCTGGGCCTTCCCGCACGTCTGTTGGAGGTCGCATGTCCCGCAACGCCGAGTCCACCGCATTCCGGAGTGCCCTTGAGGTGATCCGGGCTGTCGAGCCGCGGGTCGCCGACGCCATCGGCGCCGAGCTGACCGACCAGCGGGAGTCACTCAAGCTGATCGCCAGCGAAAATTACGCCTCCCCGGCGACCCTGCTGGCCATGGGCAACTGGTTCAGCGACAAGTACGCCGAGGGCACCGTCGGCCGCCGCTTCTACGCCGGCTGCCAGAACGTCGACACCGTCGAGGCGCTCGCCGCCGAGCACGCCCGGGAGCTGTTCGGCGCCGCGCACGCGTACGTGCAGCCGCACTCGGGCATCGACGCCAACCTGGTCGCCTTCTGGGCGGTGCTGGCCGACCGGGTGGAGTCCCCCGCCCTGAAGAAGGCCCAGGTCCGCCAGGTCAACGACCTCACCGAGGCCGACTGGTTCGCGTTGCGCCGCGAGCTGGGCAACCAGCGGATGCTCGGCATGTCGCTGGACGCCGGCGGCCACCTCACCCACGGTTTCCGGCCGAACATCTCCGGCAAGATGTTCGACCAGCGCAGTTACGGCACCGACCCGGCGACCGGTCTGATCGACTACGACCGGGTGGCCGAGGCCGCCCGCGAGTTCAAGCCGCTGATCCTGGTTGGCGGCTACTCCGCGTACCCCCGGAAGGTGAACTTCCGGATCCTGCGCGAGATCGCCGACTCGGTCGGCGCGACCTTCATGGTCGACATGGCGCACTTCGCGGGCCTGGTGGCCGGCAAGGTGTTCACCGGCGACTTCGACCCGGTGCCGCACGCGCACATCGTCACGACCACCACCCACAAGTCGCTGCGCGGCCCGCGCGGCGGCATGGTGCTCTGCCAGCCGGAGCTGGCCGACCAGGTGGACCGGGGCTGCCCGATGGTGCTCGGCGGGCCGCTGCCGCACGTGATGGCCGCCAAGGCGGTCGCGCTCGCCGAGGCCCGCCGGCCCGACTTCGCCGACTACGCCCAGCGCATCGTGGACAACTCGCAGGCCCTGGCCGAGGGGCTGTTGCGTCGGGGCGCGACGCTCGTCACCGGCGGCACCGACAACCACCTGGTGCTGATCGACGTGTCCGGCTACGGGCTCACCGGCCGGCAGGCCGAGCAGGCCCTCCTCGACTCGGGCATCGTCACCAACCGCAACTCGGTGCCGCAGGACCCGAACGGGGCGTGGTACACCTCCGGCATCCGGATCGGCACCCCGGCGCTGACCACCCGGGGCCTGGGCACCGCCGAGATGGACCAGACCGCCGAGTTGATCCACACCGTGCTGACCCAGACCACCGCCGGTGCCAACGCCGACGGCACCCCGTCGAAGGCGAAGTACACCCTGGACGCCGGCCTGGCTGACAAGATCGCCCGCCAGGCCACCGACCTGCTGGCCACGTACCCGCTCTACCCCGGCGTCGACCTGAGCTGACCCGACCGACTCGCGTCGATCATGGAGTTGTGGTGCCCGAATGAGGGCGGGTAGCGACTTTTGCCCACCACCACAACTCCATGATCGACGCGGACAGGGGCGGACCGGGGCGGACGGGGGTGGGGTCAGGGCATGGGGCGCTTGAGGTGGTAGCGGTGGACTTCGGTGCTGCCTTGGACGTTGTTGACGTCCTCGGCGGCGGAGACCAACTCCCACCCCTCCCGGCCGGCGCGGTTGAGGTGCGCGATGGCGGTGTCGCCGTAGGCCGTGATGTCCTTACGTGACCCGTCCGGCGCGTACCAGACGAACGAGACGTGAAAATTGCGGCCCTGTCCCTGATAACGGCGGACGAGCAGGGCGTACTCCCAGGCAACCATGCGGCTTATTATGACCGTCCACCGAGGACGGCGGAACGCGGGTCGTCGCGCATTGCCATCCGATGAACGCGGTGTGTCAACCCGCCGGGCGAGTCAACTCGTCGGTGATCAGCGCCGCGAGGCGATCCAGCCCGACGTCGATCTGCTCCGGTGTGACCGTGCTCACCGACAACCGCAACGCGCACACCGGGGCGGTGTCGTCGTAGAAGTGCGCCATCGGCGTCCACAGCACCCCGTAGTCGCGTGCCGAGCGGTCCAGCAACGCGTCGTCGACTTCGAACGGCACGGTCACCACCACGAAGAACCCGCCGGCCGGCACCGTCCAGCGCACCCCGGGCTGATCCGCCTGAGCCAGCCGGTCCGGCTGGTCCGGAAAGCGCCGGGTGAGGCCGGCCACCAGATGGCGCAGATTCCGGGTGTACGCGGACCGCTCCCGGGTGTTGGCGGCCACCAGGCTGCAACCGTGCTCCAGCAGCCGGCCGCCGATCACCGCCTGCGCGATCGGCGACGTGTTCACGGTGACCATGCTCTTGATCATGGCGAGCTGGTCGGCGAGCGTGCCGACCGGCCCGCCCGGGCCGCCGACCCGCTGGTCGGCGACGACGTAGCCGACCCGCGCCCCGGGGAGCACGGTCTTGGCGAACGAGCCGAGGTAGATGACCCGCCGACTGGTGTCCAACGCCTTCAGGGTGGGCGGGCGCGGCCCGTCGTCGCTGTGGAACAGTCCGTACGGGTTGTCCTCCAGCAGCAGCAGATCCTCCTGCGCCGCCAGGTTCAGCAACCGTTGCCGGTGCGCGGTGTCGATACTGACGCCGGAGGGGTTGGCGAAGTCCGGCATCAGGTAGCAGGCGCGCGGCCGCAGCCCCGCAGCCCGGGCCCGGCGCACCTGGTCGGCCAGGTCCACCAGGTCGACCCCGGTCGGCCCACCGGCGACCGGCCACACCGGCAGGTCCACCAGCCGGGCCGCCCCGGTCAGGCCGACGTAGGTCGGGGCGACCGCCAGCAGCACGTCCGCCGGCCCGGCCCGTAACGCCCGCAGCACCAGGAACATGGCCTCCTGGCAGCCGACGGTCACCACCACGTCCTCCGGGTCGACGGTGATCCCCTCGTCGACGGCGAGGTTGCGGGCGATCAGGTGGTGCACGATGCCCTTGGTCCGGCCGTACTGCAGCAGCAGCCGCCGGGCCTGCTCGGGCCGGTGCCCCAGGTCGTCGACGAGGTGGCGGTGGAAGGTGTCCAGGTGCCGGTGCACCGCCGCGACGTCGAAGAACTCCTCGTACGGCCGGCCGGCCGCGAGGGACACCGCCCTCGGGTGGCGCTCGGACACCTCGTTGAGGAAGTTCATCGAGGTCAGCGCCGGATCACCCAGCGCGGGGTGCAGGTCGGCGACGGTCAGGTCGACCGGTTCGGCAGCGCTCATTCCTCAGCCCACCCCGACGGTACGCAGCTGGCCGGCCGCCGCCGGATCGGCGCAGCCGGCCAGGGTGAGCGCATCGGTCAACTCGGCGGTCAGCAGCCCCAACGCGTCCCGGGCGGCCGGTTCGCCACCGGCGGCCAGCGCCCAGAGCAGCGGTCGGCCGACGAGCACCCCGGCCGCACCCAACGCCAGCGCCCGCAGCACGTCGGTGCCGCACCGGATGCCGCTGTCCAGCAGCACCTGGCAGCCGTCCCCGACCGCGTCGACGACCTCCGGCAGCATGGTGACGCTCGCCGGTGAGCCGTCCAGTTGCCGCCCGCCGTGGTTGGAGACGACCACCGCGTCCGCGCCGACCCGTACCGCCTCGGTGGCGTCGCGCGGGTCCAGCAGCCCCTTGACCACCAGCGGCAGGTCGACCTGCTCGCGCAGCCACGCCAGGTCGGTCCAGCGCAGCGCCGGCGCGAACGACGCGGCGGTGTGCGCGGCGATCGCGGACACCCCGGGGGCGCCGGAGTGGGCCAACGCGTCGCGACCGTCGGGGAGGTTCGCGGCCACCACCTCGGCCGGTAGCCGGAACGCGTTGCGCAGGTCCCGGGGACGTCGGCCGAGCACCGGGACGTCCACTGTGACCACCAGCGCCCGACAGCCGGCCGCGACGACCCGGTCCAGCAGGTCGCGCACGAGCGTCCGGTCGCGCAGCCAGTAGAGCTGGAACCAGACGTCCGCGCCGGTCCGGGTGACCTGTTCGATGGGGGTGCTGCCCAGCGTGCTGGCCAGGTACGGGATTCCGGCCGCGCCGGCCGCCGCGGCCAGAGCCAGCTCTCCGTCCGGGTGCACGAGCCGCTGGTACGCCATCGGCGCCACCCCGACCGGCATGGCGTACCGACGGCCGAGCAGGTGGGTGCCGAGGTCGACGGTGTCCACGCCGCGCAGCACCCGGGGCAGCACCGCGACCCGGTCCAGCGCGTGACGGTTCGCGGCGAGGGTCACCTCCGCCGCGCTGCCGCCGGCCAGGTAGTCCCACACGTCCGGCGGCAGCACGGCCCGGGCGCGCTCGGCGTAGTCGGCGAGCGACACGGCCGGCCGGTCGGCCAACCCCCGCTCACCCATCGCCGGGCCCCGTCGCGGCCACACCGGCCGCCTCGCCCGAGCCCGCGGGGCCCGGCAATCCGAAGCGCTCGCGGAGGAAGGCCGCCGCGTCTTCCTGCGCGCGCCGCCCGTCGGTGAAGGTGCCCGGCATGGCGAAGAACCCGTGGATCATGCCGGGGTAGTGCGCCAGCCGGGTGGGCACGCCGGCGTCGCGCAGCCGATCGGCGTACCGCTGCCCCTCGGCGCACAGGGGATCCAGTTCGGCGGTGACCACCAGGGCCGGCGGCAACCCGGACAGGTCCTCGGCCAGCAGCGGCGAGGCCAGCGGGTCCCTGGCGTGCGCCGGGTCGACCAGGTAGTTCCTCCGGTACCAGACGACCGAACGGCGGTTGAACAGCGCCGGGTCGTCGTCCCCGGCCGGCTCGCCGCTCTGGTCGGTGTTCGGGTACACCAGCAGTTGCGCGGCGAGCGGCGGCCCGTCCGTACGGCTGAGCAGGGTGACCGCGGCGGCCAGGTTCCCACCGGCGCTGTCCCCACCGACCGCCAGCCGGCTCGGGTCCGCGCCCAGCCGGTCGGCGTGCCGGGCGATCCACCTGGTGGCGGCGTGGCAGTCGTGCACCGCCGCCGGGAAGGGGTGCTCCGGGGCGAGGCGGTAGCCGACGGTGATCACCTGACAGGGCACGGCGTTGGCCAGCCGCCGGCAGATGCCGTCGGCGGTGTCGATGCTGCCGAGCGTCCACCCGCCGCCGAAGAAGTACAGCAGGGTGGGCAGCGGTCCCGACCCGGCCGGTCGGTACACCCGCAGCGGCAGCTCCCCGGCCGGGCCGGGGATCCGCTCGTCGCGTACCTCGGTCACCGGCTCGACCGCGCCGCTGCCGGCGCGGATCGCGGCCAGGTCCGCGGCGCGCGCCTCGGAGAGGGTCTGCGCGTACAGCGGTGGGGTGCCGGCCGCGGCGCGGGCCGCCCGGTACGCGGCCACCTCCGGATGCACTGCCATGTCGCTCCTATCCGCCGGTGCTGACCAGCAGCTTGTCGATGCCACGCAGGAACAGGCTGCCGCTGAATGCCGGTGTCTCGGTGACCGTCAGCGCGGGGAACCTGCCGAACAGCCGGGGCAGCGCGAGGCGACCCTCCAACCGCGACACCGCCGCGCCGAGGCAGAAGTGCAGACCCACCCCGAAGGCCAGCGACGGCGGGCCGGGACGGGTCGGGTCGAAGGTGTCCGGGGCCGGGAAACGGGCCGGATCGCGGTTGGCCGCGCCGATCATGATCAGCACGTTGTCGTCGGTGGCGACCGGCACGCCGTGCAGCACGGTGTCGGCTGGCGCGGCGCGGGCCAGGAAGTGCACCGGGCTCGCCAACCGCAGCACCTCGTCGACGCAGCCCTGCGCCAGCGTGGCGTCGGTGGGCAGCGCCGCGACCGTGCGCGGGTGGGCCAGCAGCAACGGCAGCCCGTTGCTGAACATGTAGACGGTGGTGACGAAGCTGGCGTTGAACAGCACGATCAGGTTGCTGACCAACTCGTCCTCGGTCAGCTCCACCTCCCCGGAGTCGAGCGCCTCGACCAACGCGCTGAGCAGGTCGTCCCCGGGCAGCCGGCGGCGGTGCCCGATCAACTCCCGGTAGAAGGCCCGCAACTCCTCAGCGGCGGTGTTGGCCGCGGCCAGCCGCTGCGGGGTCTTCCCCGACACGTCCAGGAAGTCGTCGATCCACTCCACCCGCTCGCGGTACCACGGCAGATCAGCGGGCGGGATGCCGATGAACTCGGCCATCACCAGGGCCGGAATCGGGTACGCGAAGTCGGCCACGAAGTCGACCACGCCATTACCGGCGTCCGCCATCCGGTCCAGCAGCTCGTCGACCACCCGCAGGATCACCGGTTCCAGCGCGCCGAGCCGGCGCGGCGTGAAGGTGCGGGAGAAGACGTGCCGCATCCGGGTGTGATCGGGCGGGTTGACGAACATCATCGAGGTCTGGAAGGTCCGCAGGATCTCCTGCTCCTGCCAGCCGGGCGGCGGCTGTTTCGTCCATTCTGGATCGCGCAGCAGCCCGTCGACGAGGTCGTAGCCGACCGCGACCGCGGCCACCGTACGGTGCTCGGCGCGCGCCGGCACCGCGCTGATCGGGCCGAGCCGGTGCAGCTGCGCGTACCACGGGTACGGGTCCTGTCTGCCCTGTTCGCTGTACAGGCCGGTGAGTAACTCCCCTACCTCCATGATCAAAATCCTCCCCAGGATGTCGGTGACCGGGGGCGGTGGGGATCACCCGCCGCCCCCGGTCCGGATCACAGGTCGAGCAGCCGCAGCGGCACGGCGTCCGCCAGTGCCTGGTTGCCGGCGTCGTTCGGGTGGATGTGGTCCCCCGAGTCGTACGCGGGCAGCAACTGGCTGGGCCGCGCCGGGTCGCGCAGCACCCGGTCGAAGTCGAGCAGCCCGTCGAACTCCCTGCTGCCGCGCAGGTACGCGTTCACCGCCTGGCGGGTGGCCTCCTTCTGCGGCGTCCACACCCCCGGCGCGCCGTGCCCCTCGTACGGGGTGAGCGTGGCCACCAGACTGGTCAGCCCGCGCTGTTGGAGCTGCTGGTTGATCTGCCGCAGCGTGCCGATGATCGCCTCGGGTGAGTCGTTCGACATCCAGATGTCGTTGATGCCCAGGTGGGTGACGACGGTCCGCACCCCGGTCTGCGGAAACACGTCCTCGTTGAGCCGGGCCGCCGCGTTCGGGCCGAGCTGGAAGTAGCCCGGGTAGTTGCCGTCGCCCGGCTCGGTGCCCTCGTGGTTGAGCCGGTTGCCGGCCAGGCTCAGGTTGAGCACACCCGGGGTGCGCTTGTCCGGCCGGTCGGCGAGCAACCGGTCGGAGAGCAGGTCGGGCCAGCGCCGGTTGGCATTGACGGTGCTGCCGTTGCCGTCACCGATGGAGTCGCTGAGCACGACCAGCGCGCCGGGGCTGCCCTTGCGCTGCACGTCGACGCCGGAGAGGAAGAACCAGCAGCAGGTGGGACGGGTGGTGAAGCCGGTGCCCTCGGCCGCCCCGGTCAGATCCCCGGCGCCGATGAAGTTGGCCTGCTGGGACTGCCCGTGAAACGTGGTCGGGCCGGTCGGCGTCGGGAAGTGCAGGGTGACCACCAGGTCGCTGTCGTCGGCGACCGGGAAGGCCAGCGGGTCGCTGAGCAGTTCCGCGCCCCGGTTCATGGTCGCCGTGGTGGCGCCGGTGAAGGTCAGCGGCCGTACCGAGGCCGCGTCGATGTCGGAGAGGTCGTCGGGGGTAGCGGTGTTCGGCCGGGCGACGGTGGCGCGACCGACGGCCACCGCCTGCTCGCCGTAGAGGTTGCTCAGGCGGACCCGCAGCGCCGGGCCGCCCACGGAGACGTGCACGATCATCCGGACGCTCTGGTTGTTGAGGCCGGTGTTCGTCAGCCCGACCGAGTTGCCCCGGGTGACCGCGGTGGCCCAACTGCCCGCCCACTCGGCGCGGGGGTCGGGTCGGCCGGCGGCGGTGCCGGACGGACCGGCGCTGGCGACGACAGCGGGTGCGCCGGCGACCAACAGCGCGGCCGCAGCGGCGATGACAGGCCATCTCTTCGGGGTTGCCGTTGCCATGGAACCTCCATCGTGTGGCAGCCCAGGGCCGTCCGCTGACGGCGCCCGCCTGGACGATGGTCCAGAAACCTAGCCGCCGCCGCTGACGGGCGTCAATCAACCTGATCGACGCGATCAAATGTCCGGCGGGCCGTTCGGATCGCCCGTCGGCACGGTTCCGACCAGCCGTTTCGCGCCTAGGCTTCCAGGCGGCGGCGGTGCGGTCGCCGAGCGCGCCACCGTCGCGTCGTCACCGGGAAACTGCCCGGGGACCGCCGCTTTTCTCAGATGGGGGCTGCCGGATGACTGACGGACCCGGGCACACCACGACCTACGTAAACAGGGTGTTGGACCTCTTCGCCGAGTTCGGCGACCGGGAGGCGCTCGTCGGCGCCGGTCGCCGTCTGACCTACGCCGAGGCCGCCGCGCTGGTCCGGGCGATGGCCGCAGCGTTGACCCGGCACGGCGTACGGCCCGGGTCGGCGGTGCTGGTGACGGTCGCGAACGCGGTGGAGGGTCCCCTGCTCCAGCTCGCCCTGCATCTGCTCGGCTGCCGGACGATGTGGGTCGCCCCGGTGACCGCGCGCCGGGAGGTCGACGAGTTCATCCGGTTGGCCCGCCCGGACGCCCTGGTCTACGACGCCCGGGACCGGGCCAGCCTGGGCCCGGAGCTGGCCGCCGCGCTGCCCGGCACACCGGTGTGCTGTCTGGGCTCGGGCGGCGCCGGCCCCGATCTCACCGCCGACGCCGGCGCCGACATCGCGGGTCTGCCGGCGTCGGTGCCGGCGCCCGAGTCGTTCCTGCAGACCAGCGGCACCACCGGCAGCCCGAAGCTGGTGCACCACCGGGAGAGCTTCTACGCCCAGATCCTCACCCTGGCGGCCGACTTCCGCGCCGCCGGGTTCCCGTTGCTGCGGCACCTGTCGCACTCGCCGATGTGGTTGGCCAGCGGGCAGATCACCACGCTGTTCAACCTGTTCACCGGCGGGGTGCTGTTCCTGCGCGACGACTGGGACCCGGTGGCCTTCGTGGACACCGTGCAACGGGAGCGGATCAACTCGACCTTCGTCACGCCGCCGATGCTCTACGAGGTGCTGGACCACCCGGCGTTGGTCGGCGCGGACTTCTCCGCCATGTTCATGTTCAACGTGGGCGCCGGGCCCGCCGCGCCCGCACGGCTGCGCCAGGCCATCGCCCGGTTCGGCCCGGTGCTGCGCATCGTGTACGGCCTCAGCGAGGCGGTCGTGATCACCGCGCTGCCCGGGCTGACCGACGATCCGGAGCACCCGGAGCGGTTGCGCTCCTGTGGGCGGCCCTACGGCGACGTCCGCGTCGAGATCCGCGACGACGACGGCCTGGTGCTGCCGACCGGCCGCGACGGCGAGGTGTGGGTACGGACCCGACTGAGCTTCGCCGGCTACCACGGTCAGCCGGAGCTGACCGCGCAGACGCTCGTGGACGGATGGGTGCGGACCCGCGACATCGGCCACCTCGACGACGACGGCTACCTCTACCTCGTCGACCGCGCACACGACATGATCGTCACGCACCGGCGGAACTGGGCGATCTTCTGCCGCCCCATCGAGGACGTGCTGGTCGGGCACCCCCAGGTACGGGCCGCCGCCGTGATCGGCGTGCCGGACGAGACGGTCGGCGAGGTGCCGCACGCGTACGTGGTGCTCGGGCCGGGCGCGACGGTCACCGGGGCGGAGCTGATCGACCTGGTGACCGTCGAACTCAACGAGATGTGGGCGCCGGCCACCGTGGAGGTCCTCGACCGGCTGCCGGTCAACCGGTCGATGAAGGTGGACAAGCGGGCGCTGCGCGCGCGGTACGCGGCCCACCGGGCGGCGGCGGTCGGGGCGTGACCGCCCGCCGGCAACTGGTCGTCCTGGTCAGCGCGGACCTGATCTCCAACCTGGGCACCCGCATCTCGGTGGTGACCATTCCGTGGCTGGTGCTGGTCACCACCGGCAGCCCCACCAAGATGGGTCTGGTCGCGTTCGCCGAGACCCTGCCGTACCTGCTGTCCAGCGCGTTGGGCACGCCCTGGGCGGACCGGATCGGCCTGCGCCGTACCTCGATCCTCTGCGACGCGGGCAGCGCGGTGGTGATGGTCGTCGTGGCGCTGACCCCGTGGTTGGGTTTCGTCCCGCTGGTGGCGCTCGTCGCGGTGGCCGGCGCGCTGCGGGGCATCGGGGACCGGGTGAAGCACGTGATGTTCCGGCCGGTCGCGGAGGCCGCCGGAGTGCCGCTGATCCGCCTGACCTCCGCGTACGACGGGCTCAGCCGGGTGGTGACACTGTTCGGCGCCGCGGTGGGGGGCCTGCTGATCGCCGTCTTCGGGGTGACCGAGGCGATCCTCATCGACGCGGCCAGCTTCGGTGTCTGCGCGCTGCTCATCGGCATCCTGGTCCGCCCGCCGGCCGCCCCGACGCGCCCCAGCCAGCCGGAGAGTTATCTGGGCGCCCTGCGCGGTGGTTTCCGTTACCTGGGCCGGGACCGGCCGCTGCTCGGCATGCTCGCCGTCATCTCGGCGCTGAACATGGTGGCCAACGCCAGCGTGGCCGTCTACATCCCGGTCTGGGTCGCCCGGGAGCTTCCCGGCCCGAGCGGTCTCGGCCTGGTGTTGGCGGCGTTCTCGGCGGGCGCGCTGCTGGGCAACCTGGTGTTCACCGCGCTCGGGCCCCGGTTGCCGCGGCGGCTGACGTTCCTGCTCGGCGCGCTGGTCGCCGGCACGCCCCGGTTGGTGGCGCTGGCGATCAGTGACGAGCTGCCGGTGGTGCTCGTGGTGACCTTCCTGTCCGGGGTCGGCATCGCGGCGGTCAACCCGCTGCTCGGGGTGGCGCTCTACGAGCGGGTGCCGCCGGAGTTGCAGACCCGGGTGATCGGCATCGCCGGTTCGTTGGCGTTCGTCGGTCTGCCGGTCGGCGCGCTGCTCGGCGGTTGGTCGGTGGATGCGCTGGGATTCACCCCGGCCCTGCTGACCATGGCGGCGGCGTGCCTGGTGGTCACCGCGTACCCGCTGCTGAGCAGGGCCTCCGGCCCGGAGACACCGGTGCGGCCCACTCCCGCCACCACCCGGTAAACCCGTTGCGGGCCCGGCCGGGCTGCCGCAGGCTCGGGCCGATGAACAGACAGCCCACGGACGACGTGCCGGTGACCGACGCAGCGGCCGACCGGATCGACACGGCCCTGGTCCGCCGACTGGTGGCCGAGCAGTTTCCCCGGTGGGCGGAGCTGCCGATCCGCCCGGTCGAGGTCGGCGGCTGGGACAACCGCACCTTCCATCTGGGCGAGGAGATGACCGTCCGGCTGCCCAGCGGCGCGGGGTACGCCCTCCAGGTCGCCAAGGAGCAGCGCTGGTTGCCGGCGCTCGGGCCCCGGTTGCCGGTGCCGATCCCCGTGCCGCTGGCCCACGGTCGGCCCGGTGCCGGATACCCGTACCCGTGGTCGGTCTACCGCTGGATCGACGGGCGCACCGCCCGCGCCGAGCGGATCGACGACCTGGCCCGGTTCGCCACCGACCTCGCCGCTTTCCTGCGGGCCCTGCGCGGCGTGGACGCCACCGACGGCCCGGCGGCCGGCCCGCACAGCGCCTGGCGGGGCGGCCCGCTGTCCACGTACGACCAGGAGACCCGGGCGGCGATCGAGACGCATCGCGACCGCATCCCTGCCGAGGTGGTCACCGGCATCTGGCAGGCCGCCCTCGACGCCACCTGGGCCGGGCCGGCGGTCTGGTTCCACGGCGACGTCGCGGAGGGCAACCTGCTCGTCCGCGACGGCCGGCTCGCCGCCGTCATCGACTTCGGCTGCTCCGGCGTGGGTGACCCGGCCTGCGACATCGTGATCGCCTGGACCCTGCTGCACGGCACCAGCCGGGCCGCCTTCCGCGCCGCGCTCGGTCTCGACGACGGCAGCTGGGCCCGGGGCCGGGGCTGGGCGCTGTGGAAGGCGCTGATCCTCCTCGACGATCAGGACCCCGCCAAGGCCGAGTGGGCCTGGCGCGTGCTCGGCGAACTGCTCGCCGAGCACCGGGCGGACCGCTGAACCGTCACCGGTCGGCGGGGGCCGGGGTGGCGTGCTCGCTACCGCAGCGCGGGCAGCGCAGCCGCGCCCCGGTGGCCGTCCGGGGCACCCGCAGCCGCTGACCGCAGCCGCAGGTGAGCACCGGAGCGGACGCCCGCAGGTACTCGTCGCGCTCCCGTCGCGGCCACCGGCCGTGGCAGCGGGCACACCACTTCGGCGGGTAGCTGTGGTAGTGCGCGAGGCCGAACGCGCCCGCGACCATCAGGGTGACGGGGACGAGCAGGGCCAGCAACGCGAGCAGTGCGGGCAGCAACCCCCCGAGGCCGTCGGACACCAGCGCGAAGACCACCGTCAGCACCACCACCGGCACCCCGAGCAGGGTGAACCCGAAACCCCAGCCGAACAGCAGCAGGGACGGCACGAACAGCCACATGCCGGCAGGCGCCCACCGGCGGACGCCGTACCCGCCGCAACGGGGGCAGTTCGGCGACGCCTGGTGCGGCACCGACCGCAGCACCTTCGGCGTCAGCCACTCGACAAGCCGTTTGACGATCTCCTCGACCAGCTTCGCCGCGAGGGCCTGGAGGAACGAGTCGATGGCGCTCACCTCCCCCGCGCAGAAGGCCCCGGCGCCGCCGCACCGGACGGCCGGCCCACCGACCATCGTGCCCGGTCGGCGCCACCAGCTGATCCCAGCGCGCCGACCGCGACGCGCGAACGACGCCGATCCGACAACCGAGGGTGTTCGTCAGCCGTTCCCCTGCTCGCCGCACACGCGTCGGCCGGGTCGGCTACCGTCGGCGGCCCTGCCACCCAGGAGGCCGCCAGGTATGACGTCGTCAGCCACTCGCCGCAGCAACGCCGATGTCACCGCCGTTCACCGGATCGGCGACAGTGCCCCGCACAGCGCGTTCACCGACCTCGTCCGGTACGCCGGGAGCTGGTTCTGCGCGTTCCGGGAGGCCCGGACCCACGTCAGCGACGACGGCGTGATCCGGGTGCTGACCTCGGACGACGGACGATCGTGGCGGTCCGCCGCAGTCCTGCGGCAGGCGGGCGTCGACCTGCGTGACCCGCGCTTCGTCCCCCGGCCCGACGGGCGGCTGCACCTGCTGGCGGCGGCCGCCACCGGCGCAACCACCAAGACGTTCCAGACGGTGACCTGGCAGTCCGGCGACGGGCACGCCTGGGGTGATCCGGTCCCGGTGGGCGAGCCGGGTGTCTGGGTGTGGCGGGCGGCCTGGCACGGCGACGCGATGTACGGCGTCGGCTACGCCACCCGGGAGCCGAGGTTCGCCCGGCTCTACCGCAGCACCGACGGGGTGGACCTGCGGCAGTGGGTGCCGACGTTGTTCGCTGACGGCTACCCCAACGAGTCCGGCCTGGTCTTCGCGCCGGACGGTACCGCCCTGTGCCTGCTGCGCCGCGACGGCACCGACGCGAGCGCGCAGCTCGGCCGGGCCGTGCCGCCGTACCGGGACTGGACCTGGAGGGATCTGGGTGTCCAGGTGGGTGGGCCGACGCTGCTGCGACTGCCCGACGGGCTGCTGCTGGCCGGGGTACGCCTGCACGACGGCGGGGTCCGCACCGCGATCTGCGTCGTCGACCCGGACCGGGGCGAGCTGACCGAGCTGGTCGCGCTGCCGTCCGGTGGCGACACCAGCTACCCGGGGCTGGTCTGGCACGACGACCTGCTGTGGATGAGCTACTACTCGTCGCACGAGGGGAAGAGCTGTGTCTACCTGGCCGAGGTCAGCCTGACCGGCTGAGCCTGGCCCGGCAGCCCAGCGGTCGGCTAGCGTGCCGACATGCCATCGACGCTCACCGAATCGACGGACCCGTACTGTCTACGCCCCGGGGAGGCCACCGAACTGCTGGACGGGCACCGGTGGCGGCGGTTCGTGGCGCTCGGCGACAGCGTCGTGGAGGGCATGTGTGAGCCGACACCGGGCTACCCGGACGTGCAGTGGGTCGACCGGGTCGCCGCGGAGCTGACCGCCGTGCGCCCCGAGCTGGCGTACCGGAATCTGGGTCGACGCGGGCTGCGCGCGCACCAGGTGCGGGCCACCCAGCTCGCCCCGGCGCTGGCCTTCGCACCGGACCTGGCGCTTGTCGTCTGCGGCGGCAACGACGCCTTCCACCCGGCGTACGACGCGGAGGCGGTGGACGCCGAGCTCACCGCGATGATCGTCGCGCTGCGCGAGGTGGGCGCCGACGTGATCACCCTGGGCATGTTCGACGTCTCGCACAGCCCGGCGGTGCCCGCGCACCTCCGGCCCGGCCTGGGCGACAGGATGCGTCGCCTGTCGGCCCATACGGCGAACCTGGCCGAGCGACTGAACACGATCCACGTGCACCTGACCGACCATCCTCTGACGGCCGATCCCACCCTCTACAGCACCGACGGCCGTCACGGCAGCGCCCGCAGCGACGCCATAGCCACAGCCCAAACCCTGCGCGCCCTCGCCCCCCACCGCACCCCCCGCACTTTCTGACCCCACCCCAACCCACCTGTTGATCATGAAGTTATTGCCACGACACGCCGCCGCGCGGGCAATAACTTCATGATCACCGCGGGGGTGCCCGCGGGCGGGTCTTCAGTCGCGCAGGAGGATTCCGGTCAGGAGGACGCCGTGGGCCAGGTTGAGGATGCCGTCGCAGCCGGGGTAGCCGACCCGGGCCAGGCCGCCCGAGGCGTGCCGGCCGAACAGGTACGGGGCCAGGGAGTACGGGACGTCGGCCGTCACCGTCTCACCCGTCTCGATCTGGACGAAGTCCATCGACACCCGGTCGGTCGGCAGGTACTCCTGGAGGATGGCACCGCCCTGCTCGACGGCGGCCCGCACACCGTCGGCCCAGTCCGCGGCGCTCAGCTCCGGGCCGAGCAGCACACCGTGCCCGGCCGAACCGTCCGCCGGCTTCGCCACCAGCGTGGCCTGCTCGGCGATGGCCCGGTCCAGCATCGCGGCGGTCAACGGCACCGTGTACGGCACGTGCCGGCGGATCAGTGCCTGGTCGTCGGCGGGCAGCCCGTCCACGTCCTCCCACAGCCACCCGAAGGTGGTCTTGTTGCCGAGCAGCCAGGCCGCCGCCGACACGAACATCGGTAGGGTACCGGCGGCGAGGGCAACGGCCACCGCGTCCAGACCGGCGGTCGGGGTGACCCGGTTGGGCACGAACAACCGGAACAAGGCGTCGACCGGTGCGCCGTCGACGACCAGGCGGTTGTCGGCGTCCAGTGTGGCGGTGGCGACCGGGGCGATGACCAGGTCGATGCCGAAGTCCCGGGCCCGTACGGCGAGGGGGTCGAGGATCCGGATGAACGTCTGCGGGTCGTCGAGGCCCGGGTAGTCGCCGTCGAAGTCCATCAACAGCGCCACCCGGGCGCCCTCGGGCAGCCGCAGCTCCTCGCGGATCGCCACGAACCGCTGGTCCAGCAGCGACGGCGCGGCCCGCACCGGCAGGTCGTCGAGGATGCCGTGCGTCCGGTAGACGTCCTCGTACCGTTGGATGACGGTGTCCGCGTCGAACCCGCCACCGAGGCTGCTGTCGATGTTGTACTCGACGAACTTCGGCACGCCGGCGGAGAAGATGACGTCCGGGCGGTACGCGGCCAGCAGCGCCTCGGTCAGCGGCTCGGCCTCGTCCAGCAGCCGGGTCTCCCCCGCCGGTACGCCAAGGAGCCGGCGCAGCTCACCGGCGGTGTCGGCCCGACGTCGGCAGGAGTCGAGGATGAGCTGGGCCAGCCGGTCGCAGACCTCGTTGAGCTGCCGCCAGGCGTCGGCGGTGAGCACCGGGGGCCGGGCCAATCGCCACTGCTTGTTGTAGGTGGCCCGACCGTGGAAGACCTGCTCCCAGGCCGCCGCCCCGCTGGCCACCATGGCTCGACGGGCCGGCTCCGGCAGGTCGTTCCAGGCCCGGTCGGCCGCCGGCCACGGGTAGTTCGGATCAGTCATGAGCCGTCCTTCATCGTGAGGTGGATGGCGGTGGCGAGCTGGTCGCGGCCGGGCTGGACGGCCCGGTCCAGCGCCGGGGCGAACGGCAGCACCGCCCCGTCCGGGCGGGTGACCCGCCGTGGCGGGGCGAGCAGCCGGACCCGCTCCACCACCGAAGCGATGATCTCGGCGGCCATGCCGCAGGAACGGTTGCCGTCGTCGAGCACCACGAGGCGTCCGGTGCGGGCCACCGACTCGGTGAGCCCGTCGATGTCGAACGGGTACAGGGTGCGCGGGTCGAACACCTCCACCGAGACCTGGTCGGCCAACTCCTCGGCGACGGCGAGCGCGTCGTGCACCAGGTGCCCGATCGCGACCACTGTCACGTCGTCGCCGAAGCGGTGGATCCGACCCCGGCCCAGCGGCACCGGCGTCAGGTCGTCGACGTCGTCACGCACGTCCATCGCGCCCGCTGGGGCGAACACCACCACCGGGTCGTCGTGGCGGATCGCGGTGACCAGCAGCCCGTACGCGTCGGCCGGGGTGGCCGGCACGACGGTGACCACGCCGACGTGGGCGAAGAGGCTGTACGGGTGGTCGGAGTGCTGCCCGGCCCACCCGGTACGCGAGCCGGACCCGGGCACCAGGTAGGTGACGGGGACACGGCACTGCCCGCCGGTCATCAACGGGAACTTGTGCGCGTGGTTGACGATCTGTTCGAAGACCAGGAACAGCAGTGACGGGATCTGGAACTCGATCACCGGGCGCAGCCCGGCCAGCGCCGCACCGGTGGCGAAGCTGGTGAACGCCTGCTCCGACAGGGGGGTGTCACGGACCCGCTCGGTGCCGAACCGCTTGGCCAGCCCGGTGGTCACCAGCGACGCCCCGACCTGGACGTCCTCGCCGAGCAGGAACACCGCCTCGTCGCGGGCCAACTCGTCGCCGAGGGCCCTCGTCAGCGCCCGGCGGTACGACAGTCGGGGCACCTCAGCCACCTCCGGTGCGGGCGGTCAGGCCGCTGGCGTACAGGTAGGTCAACGCGTCGGCCGGGTCGGGTTGCGGGCTGTCCAGGGCGAACCGCACCGCCGCGTCGAGGGTCGCCTCGACCTCGGCGTCCACGGCGGCGCGGTCGGTGTCGGTGAGGCGTTCACCCTGGATGGCCACCGGGTCCCGGGCCCGAGCACGGGTCACCTCGTCGGGTGGCCGGTAGTCGAGGCGTACCGCGTGTTCGAAGGTGTGGTGCACGTCGAAGCGGTAGGTCCGGGCCTCGATCAGCTCGGGGCCGCCGCCGGCGCGCATCCGGTCGACGGCGGCGCACGCGGCGACGCGTACCTTCTCGGGGTCCTGGCCGTCGACCTGGACGGCGGGGATGTCGAACGCGGCGGCCCGGCCGGCGATGCTGCCGGCCACCGCGCCGGCCACCGGCATGGTGGTCGCGTAACCGTTGTTCTCGCAGACGAACAGCACCGGCACCCGCCAGAGCGCGGCCAGGTTCAACGCCTCCAGCAACATCCCCTCGTTGACCGCGCCGTCGCCGAAGAAGCTCACCCCGACGGTGTCGCGGCCCCGGCGGCGGTGGGCCCAGACCGCGCCCGTGATGATCGCCCCCGAGGCGCCGACGATCGCGTTGGCCCCGAGCACGCCGATGCTCAGGTCGGCGGCGTGCATCGAACCGCCCCGGCCGGCGTTGAGGCCGGTGACCCGGCCGCACAGCTCGGCGAGCATCCGGGCCGGGTCGGCCCCACGGGCCAGGACGTGCCCGTGGCCGCGGTGGGTGCCGGCGAGCACGTCGTCGGCGCCCAACGCGGCGCAGACGCCGGCGGCGACCCCCTCCTGACCGAGGTACGGGTGGATGCCGCCGACGATCTGCCCGCCGCGGACCAGCTCCACCGCCCGTTCCTCGAACCGGCGGATCAGCCGGACCGTGCGGTAGAGCCGGACCGGGTCGGCGTCGGTCACACGGGCCCCTTGATGGCGGCCAGGATGTCGTCCCACAGCCGTGCCCGGGCGGCGAGGGCGGTGTTGACGGTGTCGGCGCACTCCTGCCACTTGGTGTCGTCGTCGCCGCACAGGTCGGCGAGCATCTGCATGGCCATCGGGGTGTGCTGTTCGCCGTCGACCTCGATGTGCCGCTCCAGGTAGTCGACGAAGGTGTGCAGCCGGTTGCTGACCTCGTTGACCGAGACGACCTGGGTGAACATGTCCGGGATCAGGTCCTCCCGGCCGAACGCGAACGCCGCCGCCTGGCAGTGCACCGGGGTGGACTCGATGATCTGCCAGGTGGTCGCGGCGAACCTCGCCGACGCGGCCGGCACCCCGGCCTCGGCGAGCGCCTCGGTGACCGGTCGGCCGGCGCGCAGCAGGTCGATGAGCGCGTTCACCGCCGTGGTGTCCGCGCCGGCCTCGGCCATGCCCCGCACGTACAGCTCGAAGTGGCTGATGTAGCCGCCGCCCAGCTCGTCGCTCTCCTCGACCATGACGATGTCGTTGATGAGGCGGCGGCTGCCGGTCGGACCGGTCGGGATCCACGGCACCGTGACGCAGGTCAGTTGCCGTTGCAGCGACTTCAGCAGGGACATGAAGTCCCACACCGCGAAGACGTGGTGCTGCATGAAGGTGACCAGCGCGTCGTGGGTGTCGAGGTTGGCGTAGAGCGGGTGCTTGACCACGGCGTCGCGCCGGTCGGTCACCGCCCGCTCCAACCGCTCGATGCCCGGGTGCGTCTTACCCCAGTCGTAGCGTGACATGTCAGCCTCCCTGCTGGGCGCGGTGGCGCCAGATGACCGGGCAGTATTGGGGGTCCGCGTAGTCCGGCCGCCCGTCGTGGGTGCGGCGGACCAGCACGTCGTGGTTGTACGAGGCGAGCGTGCCGTCGGAGAGCGGATACTCCCGCCAGGCGTTGTCGCCGTCCTGCAGGTGCAGCGAGATCGCCTGTCGGGGGCGACCGCTGACGTTGGGGCCACTGCCGTGGTAGGTGCGGCAGTGGTGGAAGCTCACGTGTCCCTTGGGGATCACCATCGGGATCTTGCGGATCTCCGCGCCGTTGTACGCGGCGTTCTCGGCCAGCATCTCCTCCAGCTGGCCGCGGTCCCGGTCGGCGAAGTGCCGCACCACCGTGTCGTCCGCGCCGATCTCCTTCCACCGGTGCGAACCGTCGACCATCGTGATGGTGCCCATCTCCTCCCCGCAGTCGTGGAAGGGGATGAACGCGGTCAGCATCTTCTCCGACGACGAGGACGCCCAGTAGTGCTTGTCGAAGTGCCAGGGCACGATGTTGCTCGGCTCGCCGGAGATCGGCGGCTTGTAGATCAGCGTGGACTGGAAGACCCGGATCTCGTCGGCCTGGGCGAGCCGGGCGGCGACCGCGCCGAGCAACGGCTTGCGCAGGATCGCGCCGAGCCCGTCGTGCTCGTGGTGGACGTAGTCGTTGTGCCGCTGCACCGGCCCCGAGGACGGCTCCCAGTAGGCCAGCTTCGGTGGGCGTACCGGTAGCCGCCGGTCCCGCTCACCGTCGTAGTAGCGCCGCGTGGCGGCGGCGAGGGCGTCCACCTCCTCGTCGGTGAACACCTTCTTCGACAGGTACCAGCCGTGCTCGGCGTAGTGCCGCACGTCGTCGTCGGACGGCAGCAGCGCCTGCTCCGCGGCGGTCAACGTCGGCTCGTACTCCGTCGCCGTCATGCCCCCACCCCCTGTGGTGTGGCCACCGCGGTGGCCAGTTCCCGCTCCTTGGCCTCGTAGAGGGCCTTGATGTTGCCGCTGCCGAAGCCGCGCGCGCCGCGTCGCTCGATCAGCTCCAGGAAGAGCGTGCGACGCACGTGCATCGACTCGGCGAAGATCTGCAGCAGTTGGCCGTCGTGGTCGGAGTCGACGAGCACACCCAGCTCGCGCAGCCGGTGCAGTGGGGCGTCGATCCGACCGACCCGCGCCTCCAGGGCGTCGTAGTAGCTGGCGGGGGTGCCGGCGAAGCGCACCCCGCGCCGGCCCAGCGCCTCGACCGCGCCGACGATGTCGTCGGTGCGCAGCCCCAGGTGCTGCACTCCCCCACCGGCGTGCTGGTCGAGGAACGCGTCGATCTGCCCGGGTCGCCGGTTGCGGTCCGGTTCGAGCAGCACCACCGTGACCCGCCCGGACGGGCTCTGCACCACCTTGGAGTTCATTCCCTGTCCGTCGACCTCGATGTGCTCCTCGAAGATCTGCGCGAAGTCGAACAGCGCCTCGAAGTGCCGGACCGTCTCGTCGAGCTGGCCGGGCGGCACGCAGACCGCCAGGTGGTCGATCTCGGCGAGCACCGGCGGGTGGCCGTCCGGCGCGGACGCCGCCGCGGTGATGGCGCCCGGCAGGAACTCGGCCCCCTCGCCTCGGCGCTGCACCAGCCGGTGCCGCACGTCGGCGAAGCCGTCCACCTCGGCGATCACCACCTCGGCGTCCGCGCCGGTGCGGGTGGTCGGCGGCGTCACCCCGGTCGCGCCCCGGCCCACCAGCTCGGCGTACGCGGCCGGCACGTCGTCGACCTCGACTGCGACGACCCCGATGCCGTCACCGTGGCGTTGCACGTACCGCGACGCCGGATGCTCGGCGCTCAGCCCGGAGGTGAGCAGCAACCGGATGTCACCGTGGCAGAGCAGCAGTGAGCGCTGCCCCGCCAGCCCGGTCTCCGGACCACCCTGGCCACAGATCTCGAAGCCGACGGCGGTGCTGAAGTAGAAGGCCGCCTGTCGGGCGTCCCCCACATAGAGTTCGATGTGGTCGATGCCACGGATGTCCATGTCCCCTGATAACCCTTCCCACGGTTCCCCCTGTGTTGCTGGCCCGGGCACACCCCGCCCGGGATGCCGCCTCGATCACCCCCTCGGCTCGGCGACGCGCGCCAGCAGCAGGCTCACGTTCTGGCCGCCGAACCCGAACGAGTTGGTGACGGCGTACTCCAGGTCCGCCTTGCGGGGCGTGCCACGGATGTGGTCCGCCGGGCAGGCCGGATCCGGATCGTCGAGGTGGTACGTCGGCGGCAGCAGGCCCCGACCGAGCGCCACCGCGGTGGTCGCCGCCTCCAGCACGCCGGAGGCACCGAGCAGGTGACCGGTGAGCGCCTTGGTGGAGCTGACCGGCACACCGCCGACGCCGAACACGTCGGCCAGCGCCGTGGTCTCCGCGATGTCGCCGAGCTTCGTGCCGGTGCCGTGCGCGTTGACGTATCCGACCGCCGCCGCCGGCACACCGGCGCTGCGCAGCGCCCGGCGGATGCACGCCGCCGCGCCGGCGCCGTCCGGGCGGGGGGCGGTCGGGTGGTGCGCGTCCGTCGTCGCACCGTGGCCGGCCACCTCGGCGTACCCGGCGACACCGCGGGCCGCGGCGTGCTCGGCGCGTTCGAGCACCAGCAGCGCGGCGCCCTCGGACAGGACGAACCCGCTGCGGGAGGTGTCGAACGGCCGACTCGCCCGGCCCGGGTCGGTGCCGGCGCGCGCCAACGCCCGCGCGTTGCCGAAGGTGTCGGCGAAGGTCGGGAAGAGCGGTGCCTCGCTGGCCCCGCAGAGGACCACGTCGACCTCTCCGGTCGCGATGAGCCGCACCCCGTCGGCGACCGCCTGGGCACCGGAGGCGCACGCCGTGCCGACCGACGAGCTGTAGCCGCGGATGCCGTGCGCGATGGCGATCCGCGCCGCCGGCATGTTCGGCAGGATCCCGGTGAGCAGGTACGGGCTGACCGCCGCCCGACCCCGGGCCGCCCGGGCCAGCACCTGCGACTCCAGGGTGGCCATCCCGCCGACCCCACCGACGATCACACCGATCCGGTCGGGGTCGACGTCGCGGCCCACCTCGATGCCGGCGTCGGTCAGCGCGTCGGCGGCGGCCAGCAGGGCGAGGACGACGATCCGGTCCAGCACCCGGGTCTCCGGCCCGGACGCGACGGTGCGTGGGTCGATGTCGGGCAGCAGGCCGGCGACGTCCAGCGACGTGCTCGCCGGGTGCCCCTCGGGCGGGCGGGTCAGCCCGGACCGGCCGGTGGTCAGCGCGTCGAAGGTCTCCTCGACACCCCGACCGACCGGTGTGAACAGACCCATCCCCGTGATCAACGCGGTCATGGGCGTGCCTCGGTGAGGTAGCGCTCGCGCAGGACCACCTTGCGGACCTTGCCGGTCACGGTGACCGGGATGTCGGCGGAGCGTACCGGCACGACCCGGCGCAGTGTGGCGCCGACGTCCGGACCGAGGGCGGCACGGACCCGCTCGGTGCGGTCCTCGGTCTCGTCGGCGCCGGCGGCCAACTCCAGCAGCACGTCGGTGACGACCGCTGCGGCCTCGGCGACGATCACCACGGTGCAGTCGGTGACGTCCGGGCAGGCGGCGAGGATGCGCTCCTCGGACAGCGCGGTGAAGAAGCGCCGCCCGTCACCGGCGTCGACCGAGTCCACCGCCCGGTCCAGGTGGTAGTAGCGGCCGTCGCTGTCGGCGCGCACCAGGTCACCCGTGAGGTACCAGCCACGCTGGCGGAAGCGGTAGGTGGTGACCGAGTCGTTCCAGTAACCCCGGAACAGCGACGGTGAGTCGATGCCCAGGAAACCCACCTCGCCGACCGGCACCGGCTCACCGTCGGCGTCGAGCACCGCCACCTTCGCGAACCGGTACGGGCGGCCGATGCAGCGGCCGTACCGGTCGGTGTCGGCGCGGTGGGTGATGTGGAACATCGAGTGCCCCATCTCGCTGGAGCCCAACCCGTCGATGAAGACCGAACCGGGCACCTTCGCCACCCCGTCGCGGGTGACGGTGTCGCGCCAACCCACCGCGACCAGCCGGCGGATGTGCGGCTCGTGCGAGGCGTCGCCGGTGTTGAACCACAGCCGCACCGAGTCCAGGTCGTACCCGGACAGGTCGAAGCGGGCCAGCTCCGCCCAGGTGACCGAGAAACCGAACACCCCGTCGGGGCGCCAGCGTTGGATGGCGTCCAGCACCTGCTCGCCGCCCTGCTCGGAGAGGAGGAACATCTGCGCGCGGTTGCCCAACGCCTGGTTGACCATCAGCACCGTGGCGGTGTGCGGCGCGGGCAGCGCGTTGAGGATCCGGGTGGTGCCCTGCGCCTGCGGCATGGTGAGCAGGTGTCGGGTGGCCGCGAACAGGCTGGCGTGCGAGTGCAGCACCGCCTTGGGCACCCCGGTCGTTCCGGAGGTGTGGGTGATCACGATCGGGTCGTCCGGGTGGTGCCGGTGGTGCGCCGGGGCCGTGCCCGGGTCGCCCGTGCCGGCCTGCGCGGGGGTGCCGAGCAGGGGTACGCCGAGGTCGTGCCCGGCCAGCAGCGCGGTGTGCGCGTCGTCGGCCAGCACGCCGACGCCCCGCAGGCGGCGGATGTACTCGGCGGCGATCTCCGGGCGGAGTTTGCCGTTCATCAGCGCCGGGATGGCCCCGAGCCGGGCCAGCGCCAGGAAGCTGAGCACCATGTCGGCGGCGGCGGTGGCCCAGACGGCGACCGGGTCGCGGGGGCGTACTCCGTGCTCGTGCAGCCAGGCGGCGCGGGCGGCGACCCGCTCGTCGAGCCGCCCCAGCGTCAGCGGCGTCTCGGCGGGGTGCCCGTCGACGGCGGTGTCGAAGGTCAGGCCGGGCCCGTCCGGGTCGGCGCCGTGCGCCAGCACCCGGGCCAGGACGTTGCCCGCACCCAGTTCGGTGTCGGCGGCCAGTGCGCCGCGCAGTCCCGGTGTCCTCATGGTCGTGCTCCTCCCCCCAGCAGCACCGCGACCGCCTCGGTCGGCCCGTCGGGTGCCTGTTCGATCAGGATCAGCAACACCTCGTCGGCGTCGCCGTCGTCGCGCAGCAGGTCGGCCTCGGCGACACCGTCGGTGTACGGGTCGCCGGTCGGGCTGAGGCAGACCACCGGTCCGCGCAGGTTCCAGCGGGCCGCGAGGTGCCCGGCGACGCTGTTGGGCACGGACTGGAAGAAGAACAGCGGGCCGATCCGCCCGCCCGCCTCGACGGTGGCCCGTACGTGCCGGGCGCTGGTGAGATCACCGCTGGCGCTGACCAGCACGATCCCCGTCCGTACTCCGGCGGGCACTCCCGCCGACCCGTACCCCCGCCGCAGACACCGTTCCGCCACGGCCACCACCACCGGCGCGAAGTCCGAGTGCACGAACCCCGGCACCCCCGCCGCGCCGCTCCCGACGTCCCCACCCTCAGGCCATGCAGCCCTCGCTCTCTCCCCCGGCGATCTTGCACTTTCGGTTGTCGTTTCGGGTGGTTGGTCGTATTCGTCGGGACAGAAACTGCAAGATCGCGGGAGGTTGGGGGCGGTCATCCGACGCCGACCAGGAGCGCGGTGTTGGCGCCACCGAAGGCGGCGTTGAGGGTCAGGGCGTGGGCGGCGTCCGACCGCTGCGGACGGTCGGTCACCACGTTCAGGGGGCAGTTCTCGTCGGCGGCCAGCCAGCCGGCGTTGACCGGCAGCTCGCCGTGGCGCAGCGCGAGCGCGGTGACCACCAGTTCGAGCAACCCGGACGCCTCCAGCGCGTGCCCGTGCAGCGACTTCGTCGAGCTGACCGGGACCTGGGCGGCATGACCACCGAGAGCCCGACGCAGGGCGGCGGCCTCGGCGGCGTCGCTCTGCGCGGTACCGGTGGCGTTGGCGTTGACGTAACCGACGGACCGCGGTGGCAGCCCGGCCCGGCGCAGCGCGCCGCCGATCGCGCGGGCCAGCCCGGTGCCGCCGGGCTCCGGCTGGCAGGGATGGAACGCGTCACCGGCCCGGCCCCAACCGACCACTGTGGCCACCGGCTCGACGCCGCGTCGTCGGACGGCGCTCGACTCCAGCACCACCGCGGCCACACCGTCACCCAGCAGCAGCCCGCGACGGCCAGCGCTGAACGGGCGGACCGCCCCGTCGACGGCGAGGGCGCGACCGGCGTCGAAGAGCGCGAACTGATCCGACTCCACCAGGTAGCCCGCCGCGACCACCACCCGCTCGACATCATCCCGGCTGATCCGGGCGGCGGCGTCGGCCACCGCCGTGCTGGCCGACACGCAGGCGCTGGTGTAGACCCGGGTGTGACCGGACAGTCCGCATCGGGCGGCGAGCTGACCGGCGAGCACGGCCGGCGTCGAGCCTGTGGCCGGGCCGCCGTGCACGGCGAGCAGCAGGGCGCAGCCGGCGCGCTGGGCGCGGTTCAGACCGGCCGCGCGGCAGGCCGCGTCGATCGCGGCGGCCAACTCGTCGGGGAGGGTGGCGACCTCGGGCAGGGTGGCCGCCGTGGTGACCCGGCGGGCGGCGGTGTCGAACCGGTCCACCGGTCGGAACGCCGGCACGCCGGCCAGCTGCGCGTCGGCGCCCCGCCCCAGGGCGCTGACCGCGTACACACCGGTGAGCTGGGCGACGCGCGTCTCAACCATCTGCGGAGGCGGTCAGCGACGCCCGGAACACCACCAGGGCGTCGTCGACGGTGCGGATGCCGGCCAGTTCGTCGTCGGTGAGGTCGAGCCGGCGTTCGAAGCGCTGCTCGACGAGGTGCACCAGCCAGGCGAGCTCCATCGAGCCGATCCGGTCGGACACCTCGGCAGCCGGTTTCGCGGTGAGTTCGGCGAGCATGGTCATCAGGTCAGCTCGCCCCAGATCGGGCTGACCGCCCATCAGCTCTTGTCGCTCGTCGCCTCGGTGACGCGATCGGCGACCATTGTGGTGAACTCGCCGACCGTCATCAGGGCGAGCTGCTCCGACTCGTCGTCGGCGAACGTCAGGCCGTACCGGTCCTCGACCCGGACGGACAGGTCGGCCAGGGCGAGTGACTCCAGGTCGACGCCGGAGGGGCCGAGGGTGGTGTCGTCGTCGAGCCCCTCGACGTCGTAGTTCATGTCGGCGAGCTGCTCGACGACGAAGGCGCGGACCTCGGCTCTCATGGATACCCTCTCTGCGTGGTTCAGCTGACGGTGTCCGGTCGGGACACCGCCTACGTGTGGGTCGGCCGGGACACCGGCGGTCAGCCGGATCCGGCCGCTGTGCTGCTGCGGCGGGCGGGGGCCCTGCTGCTCGGTCGTCCCGACGCCGAGGTGGTGCTGACGCACGACCGCGAGGGACGGCCGGTCGCCCGGGTCGACGCGGTGACCGGGTCGGTCGAGCTGGCGGTCAGCGTCAGCCGCACGGCCGGGCTGGTGGTGGTCGCCGCCCGTCAAGCCGGCCCGGTCGGGGTGGACGTGGAGCGGATCCGCCCCCTGCCGGCGCTCGCCCTGGCCCGCCGCTGGTTCCCGCCCGCCGAGGTGGCCTGGTTGGGCGACCGACCCGAGGCTGGCCGGACGGCGGACTTCCTGCGGCTGTGGACCGCCAAGGAGGCGGTCGGCAAGGCGCTCGGGCGGGGTTTGCGCGGCGGCGGGCTGCGCCGGCTGATGCCGCCGCCGGGGCTGCCGTTGCGGCCGGTGCCCGGCACCGAGCTGCTGCGGGTCGGCCACCCGCCGCTGGGCGGGGACCTCGTCCTGGCCGTCGCCGCGCAGGCGAGCGCGCAGGTCGACGTCGAGGTGGTGCAGCGGCCCGCTCACGGGGTGGCCGCCGAGCGCAGCGCGTCGGTCGAGCGGACCAGCTTGCCGGTGGTGGTACGGGGCAACTGATCGAGCAGGTGCAACGCCCTGGGCCGCTTGTAACCGGCCAACCGTTCGGCGAGGAGCTTGTCCAGCGTCTCCTCCGACAGCGGGCCGTCCGGTTGGACGTACGCGGTGATGCCGTCGTCCCAGACCACCACGGCGGCGGCGACCCCGGTCAGCTCGGCGACGGTGGCCTCCACCTCGGTCAGGTCGACCTTCATCCCGCCGACGGAGACCTGCGAGTCCAGTCGACCGCGCACCGTGACCAGGCCGCTGTCGTCGTCGACGGTCCCGGCGTCGCGGGTGTGCAGCCAGCCGTCGGACCAGCGGGTCGGGTCGCTCAGCCCGACGTACGGCGACGCCGGGCAGGACACCCACAGCTCACCGCCGGACTCGCGGACCTCGATCCCGGGGGCGGGGGCGATCGACGGTCGGTGCGCGCCGTGCAGGTCGGTGCCGATCACCCCGACCTCGGTCATCCCGTACATGTTGCCCAGGGGTACGCCGTACCGGTCGGTGAACGCCCGGGCGACGGCGGCCGGAACCAGCTCGCCCCCGGTGGTCATCCGTCGCAGCTGTGGCAGTGGGCCGCTCGGGCGGGTGGAGGCGAGCAGTCCGATGTGGAACGGCACGCCCAGCACGGTGGCCGGTGTGGCGGCGGCGCTGATCGCGGCCAGCACGGCGTCGCCGCTGAGCCGCTCCGGCGGCACCAGCTCGACCCCGGCGTGCAGCCCGTAGAGCAGGCCGCCGACCAGGCCGAGCACGTGCACCATCGAGGGCAGCAGGATGATCCGCTCGCCGGGCAGCGCCACCCCGTCGATCCGGGTGTAGCGGTGCACCTCGGCGACCAGGTCGGCGGCGCTGCGGCCGATCACCTTGGACGGGCCGGTGGAGCCGGAGCTGAGCTGGATCACGGCGTGGCCGCTGACCGCCGGGCGGTCGGCGTACCGGGTGACGCCCTCGGTGACGTCGACGAAGATCTTCAGCGCGCCGCCACCGGTCCGCACCGGAGCGACCACCACCTGTGGGGTCAACCGGGTCAGCGCCCGGTCCACCTCGTGGTCGGTGAGCCGGTGGTCGAGCAGGATCGCCTGCCCCCCGGCGCGCCACGTGGCGAGCAGGTTCACCACGTACGCCAGCGACGGCGGCAACCTCAGCGCCACGGCGCCACCGGGGCGCAGTCCGGCGGTGGTCAGCCGCTCCTGCGCGGCGGTCACCAGCCGGTGCAGGGTGGCCCGGTCGACGGGCTCGGGCAGCCGAAGACAAACGTCGGTCTGGTGCCCGGCGAAGAGGACTTCGTCCACCCAGCCGGGGTCTGTCGCCGTAGGATCTTCTGCCGTCACTGCCGTTCACCGCCCAGCATGAAAGAGGGCGAATCCGCCCATCACGTACGCTTGTCGGGGTGCTGCGGGGAACCATACGACTCCCACGGTGCCATTGCTAGATGCGAATGGATGGATCAAAAGCAGCGGCCAGCCGGATTGCCGACAGCCCGTTCGGCGGGCAGGATCGGGCGGCTGATTCGGCGGAGCGTCACCGAGGTATGACCCCTCGTACAACCGTCGCGCGTCCCCGGCCGGACGGCCGATGGTGTTGCGGTCAACGGGTGAGACCGACGAGAGTGGCGAGTCGCGCCACGCTGGCGGCTGCCCGGCCGCTGTGGGCGATCTCGGCGACGAGGGTACGGGCGGCAGGCCGGTAGCGGACCTCGGCGGGCGCGACAGTGTCGGCCTCGGCCAGGGCGCGCCCGGCGGCGGTGAGGTCGCCAACGTCGAGGTAGGCGCGGGCGGCGTCGAGAAGGTGGGCGGCCCGATGCTCGGCGGGGAGTCGACGCCAGTCGTCGCCGCGGATGACCTTCTCGTGGCGGTACACGGCCTGGGCGGCGTCGCCGAGGCGCAGGGCGCTGACAAAGCGGGCCAGTCGCACGGCGGTGGGGCCGAACGCGGTGTGGTGCGGGTCGTCGGTGCCCGTACACCGGTCGGCCAATGCGGCGGCATGGTCGATCAGGTCGTCGGCGCGGCGGCCGTCGCCACAGCCGCCAGCGGCCATGGCGGCCTGGAGCAGCAGCGTTCCGCGTACCCCATCGTCGGCGGCCGTGCCCACGGCGGCGACGGACGCGGTGAGGGCGAGGCGGTCGCGGCCCAGGGCGCGCAGCGCCTGCGCCACGGCGATAGTGGCGGTGCCGGTGCGGATGGGGTCGCCGGTGGCGGCGGCCACGGCCCGGTCGGCGGCCAGCCAGGCGAGGTCGGGCTCGCCGAGCTTGACGAGCACCGAGGCGGTGATCCGGTACGCGGGCACCAGCAGGCCCGCGCTGGTGTGGGCGGCGTCGAGCAGGGCGGGCAGCGCCCGCAACAGGTGGGCGTAGTGGGCGTGCTGGTAACTGAGCCAGGCGTGCGCGACGTGCCGCCCCACCTCGGCGGCGGGCACGGTGCGGGCAGGTCGTTGGTGGTAGTGGGCCAGGGCGGCGCGGACCGCGTCGACGCCGTCCAGGGCGATGACCGCCGGCGGTGCTGGTCGGCAGGGGTCGAGCAGCACCGCCGGGTC
The DNA here is from genome assembly GCF_055587245.1 of Micromonospora sp. NPDC047756. Lineage (NCBI taxonomy): Bacteria > Bacillati > Actinomycetota > Actinomycetes > Micromonosporales > Micromonosporaceae > Micromonospora > Micromonospora sp. NPDC047756. Next base: position 234,323 of record NZ_JBVJGQ010000006.1, on the reverse strand, counting down.
GAGGCGCAGCACCTCGGCGATCTCCTGGACGACGGAGTAGCGGTCCAGGTTGCGAACGCCGCGCTCGACCTTGTCGACCCAACTCTTCGACTTGCCGAGCCGGTCGGCGAGCATCTGCTGGGTCATCCGACGACGCACCCGCCAACGGGCCACCCGCCGCCCGACAGGCTCTTCACGGTTCACCCCGGGCCGGGTCACCGGTCCCGCCCCTGCGGCAGCGACTGGGTGGGCTGCCCACAGTGGGGACACCACCTCGACTTCACCCGAAACGCCAACAACCCGAGCAGAAACCCGGGTACCAGCCCACCAAAAAGCAACGCCACCACTTCGGAAACCACGAGAACCTTCGCCTTCACAGCTCGCCATCGTGACTCGACCCGCTCGTCCTGACGTGTCCAGTGAACTCCGCGCAGAGGGCCGCGAAGGCAGGTGCGCTCGGTGCCTATCAGTGCCCACGAGTGCCACAGCCACCCGATGTCGGACCCCATCGCTACTGTTCGTGTGGCGGTCGCTACACATGAGGAGGCTCGAGGGTGGCACCCGACGGAGAGGCGTTGACGCGGTTGTTGGCCGAGGCGGGCTGGCAGCCGGAGCAGTTCGCTCGACGTCTCAACGAATGCGCCGAGCGGCACGGGCGTGCTGAGCGGCTACACCTCAAGACGCCGTACAAGTGGAAGAAGGGCGATGTTCCCCGGGCGCCGTGGCCGTCGTTGACCACGGCGCTGCTGTCCGAGCGGTTGCAGCGGACGGTTGGTCTCGATGAGCTGGGTTGGCCGAGCGACGGGTTCGAGGCTGCTTCCGCCTCGGCCGGTCTTGATCTGCCCTGGTCTTCAAGCGGGGCCTTGCGGGCGGGCGAGGTGGTGAACGAACCTGAGGGGATGACGCACCGACGGATGTTCCTCACTCTGCTCGGTTCCGCACTGACATCACCGGCGCACGAGTGGCTGATCGCCCAACCACCGCAGGACATCGCATCGACGGCCGGCCGGCCCGTGTCCGGCGACGTCGTGGACCACCTGGACGCGGTAACCGCCAGCCTTCGACGGATGGACGATCACCTCGGCAGCGGCCAGACCCTGGGCCTGGTCCGGAAGCACCTGAGCACGGTGGTCGAGGTGCTGCGCGACCGCAGCTACACCGACACGGTCGGCCGACGGCTGCACGGCACCGCCGGTGAGCTGCTGCGCCTCGCCGGCTGGCTGTCCTTCGACGACGGCCACCACACCCAGGCGCAACGGTTCTGGATCGCTGGGCTCTATCAGGCCAACGCGGCCGGTGATCGCGGCCTCGGCGCGAACATCCTCGGCTTCATGTCCTGCCAGGCCAAGGATCTCGGTCAGCTCCGCCAGGCCGTGACCCTTGCGGAGACGGCGCGCGCCAGCTACCCGGCTACAAGCCCCAGGGTGGCGACGATCCTCGACCTGCGGGCCGCCGAGGCGTATGCCAACAACCGGGCGATGACCGACACCCGCCGTGCGCTCGACGCCGCATTCGACAGGTTCACCGACAGCCGGCCGGAGCACGGCGACCCCGACTGGTCCTACTGGATCAACGAGGCGCAGGCCCACGCGCAGGCCGGCTACTGCTTCGTCAAGCTCGAAGACTGGCCGCGCGCTCGCGACCACCTGCGGGCGGCGCTGCGGCTACAGAGCAACGAGTACACCCGCGAGGGCGCACTGCGTAACGCGTTGCTCGCGACCACGTACGTCCAACAGGAACACCCCGAACTGGACAAGGCGCTCGCCCTCGGCGACCAGGCCGTGCAGACCCTGACCGGGCAGGTCACCTCTACCAGGTGCATCAAGCACGTTCGCAACCTGGTTGGCGCGCTGAACCCGTACCGGCGCACTCCCACAGTCCGCCGGTTCTGTGAGGATGCCCGGGACCTCATCGCCTCCTGAGTCGTACGGGACAGGCTCGGGGCGTTGAGCAGTTCACGCGTACTAGTTCGGTTTGATGCTGGCGAGTTGGACGAGCAGCTGCACCAGCCGGTACGCCTCGGCGACATCGGCGGCGTGGAAGGCGACCGTCCGGCCGCCGCCGACGCGGGTCACACCCGGGACCAGAACGGCGAGGTCGACCATGTACGGCCCGTACAGATCGACCTCGACGTCAACCGGCCCGGCCATCGTCGCCGGTGGGATCGAGGCGCGCCGGGCGACCGCCTCGGCGGCGGCGTGGCGCAGCCGATCCCGCGCCTCCTGCGGATGCAGGGCCACCGCGGCGGCCTGACCCAGGGTCTGCTTGACGGCGACGGTGACCGCCGAGGGCACCAGCTCACTGAACTCGGCGCAGGCGGTGTCGTCGCCGCTGAGCAGGACGACGGGCGCGTCGAGGTGCCCCGCCATGGCGACGTTGAGGCCGATCTCGCCCAGCGACCGCCCGGCCACCCGTACGTCGAGGATGGCGTCGCTCATCGTGTGGGCCAGTACGGCGGGGCCGGCGCCGGCCCGAGCGTGATAGCCGACGAGCAGGACGGCGTCCGTGTGCTCGTCCAGCCCGGCGAGCATGCCCAGCGGGCGGGGTTTGCCCCGCACCAGGTGAGCACGCCGGTCGAGGTCCTCCGGCAGGATGTTCCGAAACGTCCCGTGTGCGTCGGCGACCCACACCACCGCGTCGGGTTCGGCATCGAGCACCCCGGCGACCGCCGCGTTCGCCTCGGCGGTCATCAACGCCCGACCGCGCTCGTAGTCGTATCGATCGGGATTCGTCTCGGCGGGATGCACGATCCCCGAGATGCCTTCGAGGTCCACCGAGATCAGCACCTTCATGGCTACCGGACCCTACGCGCACTTTCCCCAATGTCGAACCCGAGCGGCGCAGGGCACGGCCCCGCCCCGCCCCGCCCCGCCCCGCCGATCTTGCAGTTTCCGTCGTTGAGACGCGTTAAATGCCCTCTATGTCGCGACAGTAAGTGCAAGATCGCGGGGAGGGTTCGTCGATCATGGAGTGGTGGTGCCTTGCTTGTCCTGGTAAGCAGCACTTTGTCGCCCACCACAACTCCCTGATCGACGAGGGCGGGGCAGCGCGGGGCGGGGCGGGACGGGGCGGGTCCGTCAGGTCAGGGCTGGGGTTTGGGCGTGGATGTGGAAGCGCAGCGAACGGGCGTCGGTGAAGCACTCCCGCATCGGGCGTACGAGGTCCCGGTGCTCGGGGCTGCGTTCCCACTCCTCGAAGTCGGCCAGGCTCGCCCACTCGCTGGTGATCAGCCACTGCTCCGGGTCGGTCGACGACCGGCACACCTGGTCGACCAAGTGCCCCGGCACACCACCGGCGACCAGGTGTCGCACCTGTTCGTACGCGGCGAGGAACGCCTCGGTGCGCGGCACCGGCACCCGCACCAGAAAAACCACCCGGGCCCGTTTGTCGCTCATGACGCCTCTCCCCTCATCGGCGCGGCCCCGCGCAGGACCAGCGCGCTGTTGAACCCGTCGAAACCCCGCGCGCAGATCAGGGCGAGTCGACTGCGCGGTCGGCGGTGCTCGCGCAGGAAATCCAGCTCGCACCCCTCGGCCACCTCGTCCGGTCCCGCCGACGCGGGCAACGTGTCGTGGGCGAAGGCGAGCAGAGCGGTGGCCACGTCCAACGCCGAGCCGCCCTGGTACGCCCGACCGGTCAGCGGTTTCTGCGTGGTCACCGGAGGCGGCCGGTCGGCGAACACGGCCCGCAGCGCCTCGGCCTCGCTGCGGTCGTAGCGAGGCACGCCGAGAGCGTCGGGCAGCACCACGTCGATTCCGGCGGCGGCGACGCCCGCGCGGTCCAGGGCCAGCCGCATCGCCCGCGCGTACTGGGCCGGGTCACCGCTGCTCTCCGCCGTGGTGTGCGCGGCGTCGTGGGTGGAGCCCCAGCCGCTCACCTCGCCGTAGACCCGGGCGCCCCGGGCCAGGGCGTGCCCCAACTCCTCCACCACGAACACCGCCCCGCCCTCGGCCGGCAGGTAGCCGCTGGCGGTGGCGTCGAACGGCCGGTACGCCCGCTCCGGGTCGGCGACGTCACTGAGCAGCCCCGAACGCAGCTGGCAGGCGAGCGCGTACGGGCTCAACGGGCACTCGGTGGCTCCGGCGATCACGACCGGGGTGCCCCGGCGCACCGCGCGGGCGGCGTGCGCCAGGCTGTCCAGCCCACCGGCCGACTCCGCGACCAGCACCCCGCTCGGGCCCTTGAACTGGTGGTGGATGGAGAGCTGCCCGACGCTGGCGGCGTAGAACCAGGCGATCGACTGGTACGCCCCGACCGTCCGGGAGGTGCCGCCCCACAGCCGTTGCAGTTCCCGCTGACCGAACAGGTTCCCCCCGGACGAGCTGGCCAGGGTCACCGCGTAGCCGTACGGGTCGGGGGCCCGGTCGGGCAGGCCGGCGTCGGCCAGCGCCAGCCGGGTGGCGGCGAAGCCGAGGTGCGTCCACCGGTCGGTCTGCACCAACTGTCGACTGTCGGCGTAGGAGTCGGCGGTGAAGCCGGACACCTCCCCGCCGAAGCGGGTCGGATAACCGGCCGGGTCGAACAACGTGATCGGCCCGGTCCGGCGGGTGCCGGCGAGGACCGTGCGCCAGTGCGCGTCCGCGCCGATGCCGCTCGGCGCGACCACCCCGATGCCGGTCACCACCGCACGGGCGACCCCGGCTCGCTCGCTCCGCTCGCTCACACCAGCACTCCGCTTCGCTCCGCGCCGGCGCGAGACGCCACGCTGCTGTACCTGATGGCTCGCTCGCTACGCTCGCTCACGCCGCCACCGCGCCGAGCATCCGACGGAAGACCATCGCCGACTGGAAACCGCCGAAGCCGCTGCCCACCGAGAGGGCCACGTCCACCGGCACCTCCCGTGCCTCATTGGGTACGTAGTCCAGGTCGCACTCCGGGTCCCGGGTGCTCCAGTTCGCCGTCGGCGGCACCACACCGAACTCGATGGCGAGGGCGCACGCGGCCATCTCGATGGACCCGATCGCGCCGAGCGAGTGCCCGACCATCGACTTGATCGAGCTGATCGGGATCCGGTACGCGGCCTGGCCCAGTGCCCGCTTGAACGCGGCCGTCTCGTGTCGGTCGTTCTGCCGAGTGCCCGAGCCGTGGGCGCTGATGTAGGAGACCTGCTCGGGCAGGATCCGGCCCTGCCGGAGCGCGTCGGTGACGGCGAGGCCCATCTCCAGCCCGTCCGGCCGCAGCCCGGTCATGTGGAAGCCGTTGCTGCGGCTGGCGTAGCCGGCCACCTCGCAGTAGATGTGCGCACCCCGACGCCGGGCGTGGCCGGCCTCCTCCAGCACCAGCACCGCCCCGCCCTCGGCCAGCACGAACCCGTGCCGGTCGGCGTCGAACGGGCGGGAGGCGTGCGCCGGGTCGTCGTTGTCCGGGCTGGTCGCCTTGATCGCGTCGAACGAGGCGACAGTGACCGGCGAGATCGGCGAGTCGGACGCACCGGCCAGCATCACGTCCGCCTCACCGTCCACGATCATCTGGTGGGCGTACCCGATGGCGTCGATGCCGGAGGTGCAGCCGGTGGAGACCACCTGCGCCGGGCCGTGCAGCCCGTGCCGGCAGGCCACGTCCGCGGCGAGGCTGCTGGGCACCAGCGCCTGATAGAGGTACGGGCCACCGCGCGTCCCGTCCACCAACCACCGTCGGCCGTGCTCGCTGACGGTGACGTACTCCTGTTCCAACGCCATCGTGCCGCCCACCGCCGTGCCCAGCACCACCCCGGCCCGGTCCCGTTGCGCGTCGGTGAGCGCCAACTGGGCGTCGGCCACCGCCTCGGCGGAGCAGGCCAGCGCGAACTGCACGTACCGGTCGGCCCGGCGTCGCTCGGCCTCGCTCAGCCCCGCCGCGACCGGGTCGAAGTCGCACTCCGCCGCGATCTGCGACCGGAACGCCGACGGGTCGAAGAAACTGATCCGCCGGGTGGCGGTGCGCCCCTCGGTGATGGTCTTCCAGAAGCGGTCCCGGCTGGCGCCGCCCGGGGCAACCACCCCGATCCCGGTCACCACCGTGCGGCGCCCGGTCATGGTGCCTCCACCAGCTCGGTGTCGACGTGGCCCAGTTCGGGCCGGGGGGCGAGCGGGCCCAGGTGGAAGACCACCTCGGCCGGTTCCACGCCGGTGTTGCGCAGCCGGTGCCGCACGTTCACCGGGACGAACAGCCCCTCACCGGCGGCCAGCAGCGTCGGCTGGTCGTCCAGGTCGACGGTGATCGCGCCCCGCACCAGGTACAGAAACTCCTCGCTGTACGGGTGGTAGTGCTCGGCGATCCGCTCCCCCGGCTCGAGCGTGGCCACCCCGAGGAAACCCGAGGTGCTGCCGACGGTGCGGGGGCCGAGCAGCACCCGCAGCTCACCGCCGCGACGGCGGTCGGCGGGTACGTCCCGGGCGGCGATCGGGCGGGTGCTCAGGTCACTCACCGTCGGCTCCCGTCGGTGCGTCGTTGCCGGTCGGCGTGCCCTGGTCGGCGCGCTGCCAGGCGATCCGCTCCACCCGGTCCTTGATCACCGCGAGTTGGATCACGCTGTTGGTGTTGATCCGCTCGGTCATCGCGGCGTTGTCGACCGGCGCGGTCGGCTTCATCGCGAAGTCCTGCGTCCAGGTCATCCGGGTGCCACCGGCCTCCTCGGTGTAGCGCCAGTGGATGCGCATGTACTCGAACGGCCCGGTCTCCACCCGGTGCGCCCGGACCTGCCTGCTCACCGGGTCGGCGGTGCGCTCGCTGACCCAGCTCCAGGACACCCCGTTCTCGTCGGGGTACATGGTGAGGCGGAACCGCACCGTGTGGGCCTCGCGGTGCAGGATCTCCACCACGGCGTACTCGGTGAACAGCTCGGTCCAGTTCGCCACGTCGTTGGTGACCTCCCAGACCAGCCCCAGTGGCGCGTCGATGACCACGCTGTTCTCGGTGTGCCCGGGCGGGTCGGCGCGGCGGGCGACCAGGTCGGCCACCGCCGGGATGCTCAGCTGTCCGGCCTGCTCGGGGATGGCGACCTGCCAGCGGTCGGCGACGACCGCCGACAGTTCCAGCAGGGCGAGCGAGTCCATGCCCAGTTCCTCCAGCGACGCGGCGGGCGCCCGTGCCGCGGCGTCGGCGTCCAGCCCGCAGTGCGCCACCAGGATGTCGGTGATCTCGGCTGTCATCGGTCGACCATGGGTGACGGTCATCGGGTCCTCCTGTGGGTTGCGTCGGGATCTGCGGCGGGCGCGGTGCGCGGTGCGGGGGTGGCCGTCGGCGCGGGCGCGGGCGGGGCGAGCAGACGGTCGACCAGGCCGGTGGTGTAGCGGCCCTTGCGGAACGCGGCGTCGTCGAGCACCCGCCGGACGAACGGGATGGTGGTGTGCACGCCCGGACCGGCGACGTCGAACTCGTCGAGGGCACGTTCCAGTCGGTTGAGGGCCAACTCCCGGTCGGGCGCCCAGACGATCACCTTGGCGAGCAGGGAGTCGTACCAGGGACCGACCAGGTAACCGGCGCTGGCGTGGGTGTCCACCCGGGTGAACGGGCCGCCGGGCGGGGTGAACCGCTCCAACCGGCCGGGGGTGGGGGCGAAGCCGCGCCCGGGGTCCTCGGTGTTGACCCGACACTCCACCGCGACGCCGTGCAGGCGGATCTCCTTCTGCCGCCACCGCAGCGGTACGCCGGCGGCGATGTGGAGTTGCTCGTGCACCAGGTCGATCCCGGTGACCATCTCGGTGACGGGATGCTCCACCTGGATCCGGCAGTTGATCTCCAGGAAGTGGAACTTCTCCTCGGCGTCGACAAGGAACTCCAGCGTGCCGGCGCCAACGAAACCGACCTGGAGCGCACCCCGCAGGGCGGTCTCGGCGATGGTGTCGAGAACGGCGGCGGGCAGCGCCGGCGCGGGCGCCTCCTCGACCAGTTTCTGGTGCCGGCGCTGCACCGAGCAGTCCCGGGTGCCCAGGTGCACCCCGTTGCCGTGGGCGTCGCAGAGCACCTGCACCTCGACGTGCCGCGCCTCGGTGAGGTAACGCTCGACGTACACCCGGTCGTCGCCGAAGGCGGCCTGCGCGGCGGCCCGGGTCCGGGTGTAGGCCCGGCGCAGCTCGCCCGGGGTGCGCACCACCGTCATCCCCCGGCCCCCGCCCCCGGCGGCGGCTTTCACAATCACCGGGTAGCCGACGGCGTCGGCCACCTCCGCCGCTGCGGCGGCGGTCGGTACCGGCGCGACGCTGCCCGGCGACAGCGGCAGGCCGGCGCGGCTCATCAGTGCGCGGGCCGAGGATTTGTCGGCCAGCGTGGCCATCACCGCCGGTGGCGGGCCGATGAACGTCAACCCGTTGTCGGCGCAGATCTCGGCGAAGTCGGCGTCCTCGGAGAGGAAGCCGTAGCCGGGGTGCACGGCCTGCGCCCCCACCTGCCGGGCCGCCTCCACGACGGCGGCGGCGTTGAGGTAGCTGCGCCGACTCGACGCCGGTCCGATCCGCACGGCCTGGTCGGCGAGGCGCACCGCCGCCGAGTCGGCGTCGGCGGCGGAGTAGACCACCGCCGTCCGGACGCCGAGCTCCTTGCAGGCGCGCAGCACCCGCAGCGCGATCTCGCCCCGGTTGGCGATCAGCACGGTCTCGAACATGGTCAGTCACCCCGCGCCGTCATGCCGGGTCCAGTTCGACGAGCGGCTGGTCGTACTCGACCGCCTGACCGTCCTCGACGAGGATCGCGGCCACCCGGCCGGCCCGGTCGGCGGTCACCTCGTTCATGAGCTTCATCGCCTCGACGATGGCCACCGGCTGGCCGGGGCGGACCAGGTCACCCACCGCGACGAACGGACGCGCGCTGGGCTCCGGCGCCCGGTAGAAGGTGCCGACGATCGGTGCCCGCACCGCGGCGCGCCCGGGAACCGGCGGCCGGAGCAGCGCAGGTGCGGCGTCGGTCGTCGGTCCGACCGCCGGCGCCGCCTCGGCCCGGGGCAGGGGTACGTCCGGTCGGGTCGCCTCCTCGGGGTGCCACTCGACCTCCAGCACCGCCGGCCCGCTGCGCAGCCGGATCCGGCGCACCGGCCCGGCCAGCTCGGCGATCAGGTGTTGCGCCTGCCGGCGCAGCCCGGCGAGGGCCTCCTCGCCGTCCACCCCGACATCGTCGGACGCGTCGACTGTCGACAGCCCCCGGTCGCCGGCGGTCATCGCAGGCCCGCCCGAGCGCCGACGCGGTTCGCGCCGAACCGTCGGAAGCGTTGCCGGCGCAGGCGGACCAGCATGGCCGGCGGCACGTCCAGCAGCGGCAGGAGGTTGGCCAGCAGAGCGGCACGCAACCGGTGGGCGGTCTCCGCCGGGTCGTCGTGCGCGGCGCTCGACGGCTCCGACACGACCTCGTCGACCACGCCGAGGCGGCGCAGGTCGGGCGCGGTCAGTCGCAGGGCGCGGGCGGCCTGCGGGGCCGCCGACCGGTCCGGCCAGAGGATCGCCGCACACCCCTCGGGGCTGATCACCGAGTAGACGGCGTTCTCCAGCATCAGCACCCGGTCGGCCACCGCCAGCGCCAACGCGCCGCCGCTGCCGCCCTCGCCGGTGATCACCGCGAGCACGGGGGTCGGCAGCACGGTGAGGGCGAGGATGTTCTCGGCGATGGCCGCCGCCTGGCCGTGCTCCTCGGCGCTCACCCCCGGGTCGGCGCCGGGAGTGTCCACCAGGGTGACCACGGGCAGGCCGAGGCGGGCCGCCAGGCGCATGAGCCGCAGCGCCTTGCGGTGCCCGGCCGGGCTGGCCATGCCGAAGTTGCGGGCGACCAGCTCGGCGGTGGTGTGCCCCTTCTGGTGACCGATGACCATCACGTGCCGGCCGGCCAACCGCGCCACCCCACCCACGATGGCCGGGCAGTCCGCGCCGAGCCGGTCGCCGTGCAGCTCCACGAACCCGTCGAAGACCGAGTCCAGGTAGTCCAGTGTGGTGGGCCGCCCCGGGTGCCGCGCCATCCGGACGGTGTCCCACGCGTCGCGTACCGCCGGGGGGCCGGCGTCTGCCTCGGCCGGCGGGTCCGTCGGCCGCGTCTGGACCGCGCCGTCGTCGGCGAGGCGCTCACGGTGCCACGCCGGATCCTGCCGGGGTACGGGCGGACGCGCCGGACGGCCGACGCGGGTCGCGGCGAGCAGCGCCGTCAGCCGTCCACGCAGCGACCGGCGCTGCACCACCATGTCGACCTGACCGTGTCGGAGCAGGAAGTCGGCGGTCTGGAAGCCCTCCGGCAGGGCCCGTCCGGTGATCTGACGGATCACCCGGGGGCCGGCGAAGCCCATCCGCGCACCACTCTCGGCGATCACCAGATCGGTGTTGGTGGCGAACGAGGCGGCGACTCCGCCGTAGGTCGGGTCGGTGAGGACGCTCACGGTGAGCAGTCCCGCCTCGCGCAACGCGGCGATGGCCTGACTGACGGTCGCCATCTGCATCAACGACAGCGCGCCTTCCTGCATCCGCGCACCGCCGGAGGCGGTGATCAGGACGAGCGGCGTGCGGTCGTCCAGCGCCCGTTCGGCCGCCCGGGTGATCAGTTCGCCGACCGCGCAGCCCAGGCTGCCACCGAGGAAGCGGAAGTCCATCACCGCCAGGGCCACCGGGTGCCCGCCGATGGTGGCCGTGGCGCAGACGACCCCCTCGGCGAGACCCGTGCTGGCCCGCGCGCCGGTGAGCCGGTGCGGGTACGGCAGCACGTCGACGAAGTCGAGCGGGTCCGCCCCCGGCAGCCGGTCGGGCAGCAGGCGCAGTGAACCCGGGTCGACCAGTTGGCGTAGGCGTTCCGGCGCGCCGAGTCGGGCATGCTCCCCGCATTCCGGGCAGACGTCGAGGTTGCGGCGCAGCCGTTTGCGGTAGAGCAGGGTCGCGCAGCCCGCGCAGCGGGACCAGAGCTGCTCTTCGCGCGGCGCGGTGGCCGTCACGACCGCCGCCCGGTGTCCGGGGCGTCGAACCGGTAGAAGCACCGCGCCATGGCGTCGCGCGGTGAGCGCCAGGTCGACAGGTACGGCGACACGTACGGGCGTAGGCGGTCGCTGACCCGGATGAACTCGGGGTGGTCGCGCGCGGCCTCCACCGCCCCCTCCGCCGGCTGTGCGGTCTCGAGCAGGTGCACGTAGAGGTCGTGCAGTCGGTACAGCGAGCGGTGCCGGACACCGACCAGGCGCGGTAGCTCCGTCGCGTCCGACTCGGCGAAGATCTCGGCGACCCGCTCCTCGGCGGTCGGATCGACCTTCGCGATGATCAGCGATCGGTCCATGTTGGGTCCTCCCCCCACGGCGTCCGGCCGGCGACGGGTGGCCCCCGGACGCGCTGGACGACTGCCGACACGATGCGCCGATCCTCGTCACGGCGGCGTCACCGTGCCCGGTCGACCAGCGACGAACGGTGGTGACGCTGCGTTGACGCAACCTGTGTATCAGCTATGTGTCGAGCGAGTTCGACGCGCTACTGTTTATGCAGTTCAGAACCGATCTCGGGTTGGCCGTCGGCAATAGAAGGTCCATCTTGGCGTTGACGCAACGTGACCGTTATTGATAATCTTCAGCGTGGTCAGCCCGCCGGTCTCGGTGGGTGGGGCCGCGCCCGGCCAGGCCGCGATCGGCGGGTCGACAGTGGCGTCGAGGGCAACCGATCCGGGACACAGCAGACAGTCGGGACGAGCGTTCCGCAGGGGGTGCCGCCGTGGCCGCTGATCCGTCCGTGCCGACCGCCGGAGACCCGCCCGAGGAGGGCGTCTCGCTGCACCTGCTCGGAGGTTTCCGACTCCTGCGCGAGGCGGTGCCGGTCGTGGTGCCGCGCGGGCTGCAACGGGTGATCGCGCTGATCGGGCTCCGCCCCGGCGCCACCCGCAGCCAGCTCGCCGGGCTGCTCTGGCCCGACGCGTCGGAGGAACGGGCGCTGTCCTCCCTGCGGACCGCCCTGTGGCGGCTGCGACAGGACCCGTGCTGCCCGATGACAGTGGCCAGCGACACCGTACGCCTCGGCCCGGCCGTCCGGCTCGACGTGGACGACCTGGTCGGCACCGCGGCCCGGGTTCGCGACGGCGACGACCCGCGTACCGCAGCCGGGGCGCTCGCCGCCGGGCGGCACGATCTCCTGCCCGGCTGGTACGACGACTGGGTGCTGCTGGACCGCGAACGCCTGCGCCAACTCCGCCTGCACATGCTGGAGCAGGTGGCCGGGCACCACCTGGCCGCGGGGCGGCACGGCGAGGCCCTCGAAGCCGCGCTGGAGGCGATGGCCGCCGAGCCGTTGCGGGAGACACCACACCGGCTGGTGGTCCGCATCCACCTGGCCGAGGGCAACGCCTTCGAAGCCGTACACGCCTTCTACGTCTACCGGGACCTGCTGCGCCGGGAACTGCGGCTGGAGCCGAGCCCCGCCATGAGCGCCCTGCTCGACGACACCCTCGCCCCGATCCGCCAGGCCAGCCGCGAGGCTGTCGCCGACCGCCCGTCACCCGCCGTTCGGCGTCCGTGACGACGGTGGCCGTCACGGTCCGTTCGGCCTACGTGACGGTGATGTGACAGGCGCTGCGGCACGGTGGGCGCACAGAGCACGTGGCACCGTCCCCGAGGGGTCGGGCAGGCCACCGGCGGAAGGGGCCCCATGAGTCGTCTACTGATCGTCAGCCGGATCATCCCGGGAGCGGAGGGGCGGGTCGCGCAGATCTTCGCCGAGTCCGACGCCACCGAACTGCCCGGCCTGACCGGTGTCACGCACCGATCCCTGTACTGCCTGCACGACCTGTACGTACACCTGCTGGAGACCTCGGACGACGTCGACCCGGACGCGCTCGCCGCGGCCCGCAACCACCCACTCTTCCGACAGGTCAACGAGCGGCTCTCCGCGCACACGTCGCCGTACCTGCCGACCTGGCGTTCCCCCCGGGACGCGGTCGCCGGCTGCTTCTACCGGTGGGACGCGGCCGAGGCGCCCGCAGCGCGACCGACCGGTACCGAGACGCCCGCTCCACGTCCGGCCAGCGCCGAGGCACCCACTCCGCGCCCGGCCGTCACCGAGGCGCCCGCCGCGCACCCGGCCGGCTGACATGTCCGCCGCGCCGCCGCACGTGCTGATCATCGGCGCGGGCACGGGCGGACTGTGCCTGGCGCACGGCCTGCGCCGCGCCGGGATCAGCGTCGCCGTCTACGAACGGCACCGCGACCGCGCCGAGGGGCTGCTCGGCTACCGGGTCGGTATCGGCCCCACCGGTAGCCGGGCGCTGAAAGAGTGCCTGCCTCCGGAGCTGTTCGCCACCTTCCTGGCCACCTGCGCCCGGCCGCCGCACTACTTCAACGTCGTCACCCAGGGGCTGCGCCAGACCGCGTCGTTCGCGCTGCGGCCCAGCGCCGACCCGGTCCGCACCGAACACTCGGTGGCCCGGATGGTGCTGCGCCAGGTGCTGCTGACCGGCCTGGAGGACGTGGTGCACTTCGACAAGACCTTCACCCGGTACGAGCAGCGCGACGACGGCACGGTCACCGCGCACTTCGCCGACGGCACCAGCGCCACCGGCGACCTGCTGGTGGCGGCCGACGGCACCCATTCGGCCGTACGCCGCCAGTACCTGCCAGACGCTGTCACGCGCGACGCCGGGACGATCAACATCGCCACCCGCATCCCGCTGACCCCGCACACCCGCGGTCTTGTTCCGGAGCGGGTCCAGCAGGGCATCTCACTGATCTTCGGCGTCGGCGGGATGATGGGCGTGCTGCACGTCATGGAGTTCAAGTGGGACGCCGATCGCGCGATCAAGCCCGGCGTCGGCGAGCCCGACGCCGCGCTACTCCGAGACTGGCCCGGCCTGGCCCACGACACCACCACCGACAACATCAACCTGATCATCTGGAGTGCGGCGAACCGGTTCCCGACCGACATCATGGAACGCCACGGTGAGGACCTGGTGCAGGTGGCCCTGGACCTCACCGCGAACTGGCACCCGCACCTGCGGGAACTGCTCGCCCACGCGGACCCGGCCAGCGCCCTACCGATCACAGTGTCCACATCCGAGCCGGTGCCGCCCTGGAAGAGCAGCACCGTCACCATGCTCGGCGACGCCATCCACACCATGACCCCGGGCCGGGGCGTGGGTGCGAACACCGCGCTACGCGACGCCCGCCTGCTCTGCGCGCAACTCAGCCGCGCCACCGCCGGGGAAAAGACGCTGGTCCAGGCGGTAGCCGACTACGAGGCCGTGATGGCGCCGTACGGCTTCGCCCGGGTCGCCGAATCGCTGAACCGCAGCGGCACCAGCGGTGACGACCGGATGTACCGGCCGGTGGTGGGTCGACTCGCGTTGCTCGGCGCGCGCGGCTACTTCGGAGTGACCAGCCGGGTACCACGGCTCCGTCGCCGCTTCGTCGACGATTTCCACACCTACGAGGGCGACCGGGACTGAACCCCGCAAGCGCCCGACCCGGGCTCGGCGTTTTACGCCGGGCCCGGGTTCGTCGTTTCCGACGCGGTACGCCCGACTGATCGCCGCCGGGCCCACACCGTGCCGCGTCGGGCCGGTTTCCGGCCTGATCGGGCGACGCTGTGTCACCCGTTGGGTACCGACTGAGGTGGTCATCCCACCCGCGACGCTGACGGCGGATCCTGCCTGTCGTCGGCAATACGCGTGTGCGAAGCTGCGGCGAGTTTTTCTCGTGACTTTTCCAACGACCTGAGAGGGAGGTTCGCCGTGGCGTGGTCTTTCGGACACTCGCTGATAGTGGTACTGGCACTGTTGCTGGGCCTGGCCGCCGGGTGGCTGCTGCGCGGCCGGCGGGGCGTACAGGGCAATTCGATTGTGGATGGTGACCCGGTCGCCGGTCTGGCGGTGATCTCCACGCCCACCCCGGCCGCCACCACCGACGAGGCCCAGCCCGCCGCCGCCGTCGACCCGGCGCCCACCGCGGTCGCCGACGAGCCGGTACCGGTCGACACGGTCAGCGCGCCAGCCGCGGTGACCGGACCGGACGGTCCCACCCCGGTGTCCGTGCCGGCGGACGCCCCGAGCACCGTCGACCCGGCGGACATGGCGCTGACCGAAGACCCGCCGCCCGTACCGGCCACCGAGCAGCCCGACGCCGCCGAGCTGCGGCAGGAGCCGGGCGTCGACCCGACCCCCGAGCCGGGCACTGTCGACGAGCAGCCCGCCCCGGCGGCCGTTGTCGCCCCCCGCCAGCCGGCGGACGACCTCCCGCCCGCCGACAGCGCACCGCTCCACACGACGCCGGCCGACGACGCTGCGATCGACGACGCGCCGGTCGCGGCCAAGCCGGCCGACGACGTGGCGGCCGCCGTCGGCCCGGCCGACGACGTGGAGACCAGGGCCACGGCGGTCGACGCCACCCCGGCAGACGCGTCGGCGAGCCCGGCCGAGCCGGCGCACGCCGATGCCGTGGACGCTGAGCCTGCGGTAGCCGCCGTGGACGCTGAGCCTGCGGTGGCTGCGCCTCCGGTCCGCCCGGCCGTCGCCGCGACCCCTCCGGTCCGTTCGGCCGTCGACACGACGATCAGCAGCGTCGACGCCGACCCGAGCGGCCCGGCCGACGACTTCCGCCGGATCCAGGGGATCGGGCCGAAGATGGCGGCCGCGTTGCAGGACGCCGGCGTGCGCACGTACGACCAGCTCGGCGGGTTGGACGAGCCGGCGCTGCGTGACCTGATCCGGGCAGCCGGTCTGCGCGCCGCACCGGGGCTGGCCAGTTGGCCGCAGCAGGCACGCGTGCTCGCCGGCGCCGGCGACGAGATGGCCGCGGTGCTGCCGAACGGCAACCCGGCCTGACCGACCGCGTTCGAGCCCCCGGCAGCCGTCCTCCGACACGGCTGCCGGGGGCTCGGCCGTCGCGGCGGTGGAGCGTGGGAGTGGACGGGCAGGCTCAGGCGCGCAGCTCGGCCGCCAGGTCGCCGATCGACGCCATGGCGTACCGCTGCATTCCTGGCCCGAAGGTGATGCGTGTGGCGCCGTGGCGGCCCAGTTCGGCCACGGACTCCCGGGTGGGTCCGGCGGCCATGTTGATCGGCCCGGAGATGCCCTCCCGCAACCGCGGGAGCACCTGCGGCGGCGCCAGGATCGGGTAGACGCAGTCGGCGCCGGCGGCCACGTAGAGGCGGGCGCGTTCCACCGCGTCGGCCGGGTCACCCGCTCCGAACAGGAACGTGTCGACGCGGGCGTTGATGAAGAGAGCGTCGCCCGCTTCCGCACGCACCTCGGCCAGCCAGTCGGCGTGCCGCCGGGGGTCCTTGAGGGTGGCGTCGCCCTCCGAGTCCTCCAGGTTGCAACCGACGGCACCGGCCTCCAGCAGCCGTCCGACCAGCTCGCGAGGGGCGAGGCCGTAACCACCCTCGACGTCGGCGGACACCGGAACGGTCACGGCGCGGACGATGCGCGCGACCGCCGCGAACATCTCGTCCGGCGGTGTCGCGCCGTCCTCGTACCCGAGCGAGGCCGCCACACCCGCGCTCGGGGTCGCGAGCGCGGGGTAGCCGGCGTCGGCGAGGACGCGGGCGCTGCCCGCGTCCCAGGGGCCCGGCAGGACGAGCGGGTCACCGACGGCGCGGTCGTGGTGCAGGGCACGGAAGGTGGAGGCTGTCATCGTTGTGGTCTCCCGCCGATGGTGACGATCCGGCCGTTGTCGGGCGGCACCCCCGCGGCCCGGATCGAACCACCCTATGCTTGGTGGACCGTACGGTCAACAATCGCTACGCTGGTCAGATGGCGAGGCCACGGCAGTTCGACGAGGAGCGGGTGATCCGCGCCGTCCGGGACCAGTTCTGGGACGCCGGCTACGCGGCGACCTCCCTGGAGGACCTGGTGCGCGTCAGCGGGCTGGGCAAGGGCAGCCTCTACGGCGCCTTCGGCGACAAGCACCGGCTGTTCCTGCGGGCGCTGCGGGAATACACCGACACCAGCGGCGGCTACCTGCGCGAGCTGCTCGCCTCCGCTCCCCGCGCCCTGGACGCGCTGCGCGCGTTCGTCATGGCACCGGTGAACGATCCGGGTGGTGCCGGCGCCCGGCGCGGCTGCCTCATGGCCAACAGCACGTACGAACTCGCCACCAGCGATCCCGACGTCCTCGCCGAGGCGCGACGCACCTACGAGGCGACGACCGCCCTGGTCGCCGAGAGCGTCGGGCGGGCTCAGGACGAGGGCGATCTGCCGCGCGACGTCGACCCGGTCGAGACGGCGCGCGCGTTGCTCGCCGCACAGCAGGGCCTGGTGTTCATGGGGCGGACGGGGCTGGACATCGACACCCTGACCGCCACGGCCCGCACCCTCGCCGACAAGCTCCTACCGGACGCCTGACACCAGCGGGTTATTTGATCTTGCGGGTGGACCGCACCACGATGCTCTCGTACTCGGGGTGCTTGACCAGCCAGTCGGCGATGAACGGGCAGATCGGCACGACGGTCCGGCCCCTGCCCCGCGCGTCGTCCAGCACGGCCCGCGCCAGCGTCGACCCGACGCCCCTGCCCTCGTGCGCCGCATCGACCTCGGTGTGGGTGTAGGCGATGATCGAGCCGGTCAGCTGGTAGGTGACGAACCCGACGACCGTGCCCGCCTCGTCGCGCGCCTCGAAACGCTCCCGCGCCGGCACGTCTGTCACGGTGAACTGCACCCGACCATCCAACCACCCGGCCCGACGGCGCTCGCTGCGAGGCCGCCCCGCGCGCATTGTCCCGGCCGAAACGGGAAACGCAACGCCGCCGGGCTGACCGTGGGAGGAGACACGCCACCATGACGAATCCATCGACGGACGGCGGCTTCGCCGTCGTCGAGATGTTCACGTCCCAGGGCTGCAACAGTTGCCCTCCCGCGGAGGAGTTGCTCAGCGAGATCGAGCGCGACGCCCGGGACCGGGGCCAGAACGTCTTCGCCCTCGGGTTCCACGTCGACTACTGGGACGACCTGGGCTGGCCCGACCAGTTCGCGGACGCCGCGTACACCGCGCGCCAGGAGGCGTACGCCCGCGCGTTCGGCACCCGGGGTCTCTACACCCCGCAGATGGTCGTCAACGGCAGCGTCGAGTTCGTCGGTTCCGATCGTCGGCGGGCAGCCGCCGCGATCATGTCCGCCATGGCCTCGACCGCCGCCACGCCGCTGGCGCTCTCCATCGCCAACCGAGGCAACGACCGGGTGATGGTGGACTACCGGATTGAACGGCCGCCGGAGCGCGCGGTGATGCACCTGGCGGTCGTGGAACGCGAGCTGACCAGCGAGATCGCCCGGGGGGAGAACGCCGGGCGGACGCTGCGGCAGGACAACGTCGTACGCGCCTTCCGGTCGGTGGGCCTGGACGCCGAGCGGGGGCAGCTGGAGCTGGCGACGCCGCCTGGCCTCGATCCGCGACGCGCCAGCGTGGTCGGCTTCGTCCAGGAGAAAGGCGACCGGGCGATCGTCGGCGCCACGGCCGTCGAGCTGTCCACCGCGTAATCTCAGCCCATGCGGATGGCGCGCGGTGTGAGGGGATTCGGTGGCTGACGCGGACGACGTACGCCGGGTGGCGCTGGCCCTCCCGCACACGGTGGAGAACCCCAGTGACGGCTTCGACTTCCGGGTGGCCGACAAGGGCTTCGTCTGGTCCTATCCGGAACGGACACCGGGCAAGCCGCGGGTGATCCGGCTCGACATCGCGGTGCTGTTCGTCGGCGACGAGGCCGAGAAGCAGGCTCTCCTGCTCGGGGAGCCCGAGATCTTCTTCACCACGCCCGGCTACGACGGCCTGCCCCTGGTGCTGCTGCGCCTGGCGGCGGTCGACCTGGACCGGTTGACCGAGCTGGTGACCGACGCGTGGCGGATGCGCGTACCGGACTCGCTGGTGAGCGACAGCGCGGGCGCCGGCAAATAGCGATATCAGCACGCAACGCGTTGGACACATTGACGGGGATCTCGGTGCTCCATTACCGTGGCCGAGAGAGCGCTCTCTCACCTGACCTTCCCCCCAATTCAGACGCAAAGCGCTGGACCCGGCAAGGGCCGCACCCGGCGCGCGCGATGGAGGCACGATGAAACCTCCCGTCCCCCACCGCCGATGGGCCCTGGCCGCCGCCACCGCGCTGGCCCTGGTCGTCGGCGGCCTCACCATCCCCGTCACCCGCGCGGCCGAGGCCGCGCCCGTCGGCGCCGGCAGCTACACCACCACCCCGGTCGGCGCGCTGCCCAGCGGCTGCGGCGCGATGTCCAGCAACCCCCGGCAGTTCGCCACCGCCAACGCGCCCGCCGGGCCGATCCCCACCAACGACTGGTGGTCCTCGCTGCTGTGGAAGCGCACCGACTGCTCGTTCAGTGAGCCGCTGCACGCCCACCCGATCTCGTACGACACCTTCGGCGACGGCCTCGGCTTCTCCGCCAACTCCACGCCCGCCATCAGCGGCACCGCCACCGGCGTCGGTGAGTTCCACTACCCGTACGTGCAGGACATCCGGGTCGGTCTGGCCGGGCTCGCCGCACCCCTGGTGAAGGTCGACGGCTGGACGGACTGGACGGTCAGCCCGCACTGGAGCGACGGCACGCGCACCATGCGCGCGACCATCGGCCACGGTCTGCCGTTCGCGTACTTCCAGACCACCGGCGGAAACGCGCAGATCAGCACCGCCGGCACCCCCGACGTCTGGTCGAACAGTGGTGCCACCATCGGCTTCCGGGTCAACGGCCACGACTACGTCGGGTTCGCGCCCAGCGGCGCCGCCTGGACCGTGGCGTCCGGCCGGATCACGTCCACCCTGGCCGGCCGCGGCTACTTCTCCGTCGCCCTGCTGCCGCCGACGTCCAGCGCGACGGAGCGCGCCGCGCTGGCCGCGACCTACGGTCAGTACGCACACGCCCACGTCACCGGCACCCAGGTCTCGTACGCCTACAACCCGGCGACCAGCGGCCTGACCACCACGTACGCGTTCACCACCACCGCCCGGGAGGGCACCGCCACGCAGACGGTGGTCAGCCTCTACCCGCACCAGTGGAAGTCGCTGAGCGGTTCCACAGCGATCACGCCGACCTACCCGTCGGCCCGTGGCCGGATGAAGGTGCTCACCGGCGTCAACCAGTTCCGCACCGCGATGAAGTTCCAGGGCATCCTGCCGGAGTTGCCGGCCGTCGGCGACGGCAGCGGCGGTGACCTGTCGACGCTCAGCGGGCACCTGGCCGCCACCCGGGCCAACCCGATGGACCAACGCGGCAACGACACCTACTGGACCGGCAAGGGGCTCGGCCGGGCCGCGCGGATCGCCGAGATCGCCGACCAGGTCAACGACATCACGACGCGCGACAGCGCGCTGAACGCGATCCGCAGCACGCTCACCGACTGGTTCACCGCGTCCAGCGGCAAGACCAGCCGGGTCTTCTACTACGACAACAACTGGGGCACGCTGATCGGCTACCCGGCGTCGTACGGCTCCGACCAGGAGCTCAACGACCACCACTTCCACTACGGCTACTACATCGCCGCCGCCGCGACCCTGGCGAAGTTCGACCCGGCCTGGGCGGCCACCAGCCGCTACGGCGGGATGGTCGACCTGCTGATCCGGGACGCCAACAACTACCGTCGCGACGACACCCGCTTCCCGTACCTGCGGGACTTCGACATCTACGCCGGGCACGACTGGGCGTCCGGGCACGGCTCCTTCGGCTCCGGCAACAACCAGGAGTCCTCGTCGGAGGGGATGAACTTCGCGAGCGCCCTGATCCAGTGGGGGCAGACGACGGGCGACACCGCCGTCCGTGACGCGGGTGTCTTCCTCTACACCACGCAGGCCGCGGCGATCCAGGAGTACTGGTTCGACGTCAGCGACCAGAACTTCCCCGCCGCCTTCGGGCACTCGACGGTCGGCATGGTCTGGGGCGACGGCGGCGCGTACGCCACCTGGTTCAGCGGCGAGCCGGAGATGATCCAGGGCATCAACCTGCTGCCGGTCACCGGCGGGCACCTCTACCTCGGCAACAACCCGGCGTACGTGCGGACCAACTACGCCGAACTCGTCCGCAACAACGGCGGACAACCGACGGTGTGGCAGGACATCCTCTGGCAGTTCCAGGCCCTCGGGGACGCCGACGCCGCGTTGGCGAACCTGCGCGCGAACCCCGGCTACACACCCGAGGAGGGAGAGAGCCGGGCGCACACGTTCCACTGGATCCGTAACCTCGCCGCCCTCGGCACTGTGGACACGACGGTGACCGGCAACCATCCGCTGTCCGCGGTCTTCTCCCGCAACGGGGCCCGGACCTACGTGGCGTCGAACCCGACGGCGACGCCGATCACCGTGACGTTCTCCAACGGCACCACGCTCGCCGTGGGTGCGGGCAAGACGGCCACCACCGGGGCGTACACCTGGAGTGGCGGCAACGCGGCCGGCGGCGTCCCCCCGACGACGCCGACGGACCCCCCGCCGACGACCACCCCGCCGACGACCACTCCGCCGCCGTCCACCGGCGGGCCGACCCGGTACCTGCTGCCCGGAGGCGGGTTGGGCGCCGCCGGCAGCGCGGCCACGACGACGGTCGCGGCGGCGAACGGAAACCACGACGGTACGCCCACCAACGCGCAGGTCTTCACGGCGACCGGCCTCAACCTCACCTACTCGGGCGGGCAGACCGCGTTCGACCTGTTCGTGGACGCCGGGTCGGCGGTCGGCAACGGCGTGCAGGTACGGATCTCCTACGACCTCACCGGCAACGGCAGTTGGGACCGGGTGGAGACGTCGCGTTACTTCGCCACCGACCCGGTCACCGGCTACGAGCACTACACGCAGAACGCCGGCCTGTCGTCGGCCACCGGCACGTTGGGCACGCTGAGCAACGGCAGGGTCCGGGTGGAGGTCTGGTCGGCGATCGGCAACAACCCGAGCACGGTGGGCATCGGCAACCAGTCGGTGCTGCGGCTCCCGTACTCCTGACCGATCCGTCCGCCACGACATGACATCGGCCGGTGTGCGGGACCAGGAACGGTCCCGCACACCGGCCGACGTGTGTGGTCAGTCGGTCAATATCAGGAGGCGGTGCAGGTGGGCGTCATACCGGCCCCGCTGCCCGTGCCCTGGAAGCCGAACTCGGCGACCTGGCCGGCACTGAGCCGGCCGTTGTAGTCGACGTTGGCGAACCGCACCGTGCCGGTGGAGCCGCTGGCTGTCGCACTCCAGGTGCTGGTGACGCTGGCGCCACCGGGAAGCGTGACGCTGACGTTCCACCCGTTGGTGCCGGCGGAGCCGGCGGTCACCTTCAGGTTGGCCACGAACCCGCCGTTCCAGGAGTTGAGCGACACCGACGCCGAGCATCCACCGGTGGTCGGCGGCGGGGTCGTGGGCGGCGGGTCGGTGGGCGGAGGCGTCGTCGGCGGCGGGTTGGTGGGGATGCCCGGGCCGGCGTTGAGGGCGTTCAGGACGCTCGTGTACGCGGCCTTCTTGTTGCCGTTGCAGTCGAACAGCAGCGCGTTGTCCGAGCCACGCCACGAGTCACAGTCCCGCACACCCCACACCGTGATGCCGGTGCAGCGCGAGACGTTCATGCACGCGCGGGTGACGGCGCCGAAGATGTTGGCCTGGTTGCCGCCGGTCATCACGTCCAGCTCGGTGATCTGGACGTCCACGCCGAGGTCGGCGAAGCGCTGCAGGTTGGCCTGGTAGTCACCGGCCAGCGAGGTGCCCAGGTGCGACTGGAAGCCCACGCAGTCGATCGGCACACCACGGGACTTGAAGTCGCGCACCATGTTGTAGATGCCCGTCGACTTCGCGTTGATCCCGTCGGTGTTGTAGTCGTTGTAACACATCTTCGCGCCCGGATCCGCAGCCTTCGCCGCCCGGAACGCCGCCTCGATCCAGTCGTTGCCGGTGCGCTGCATGTTCGAGTCGCGCCGACCACCGCTGCCACCGTCGGCGAACGCCTCGTTCACCACGTCCCACGAGTGAATCTTGCCGCGGTAGTACGTCGCCACCCGGGTGACGTGGTTGATCATCGCGCTGCGCAACGCGCTACCCGACATGCCCTGCGCCCAGCCCGGCTGCTGCGCGTGCCACAACAGCGCGTGGCCCCGCACCCGCATTCCGTTCGCCTGCGCGTGACTGACCAGACGGTCACCACTGGCGAAGGTAAAGGTGTTCTGCTGCGGCTCGGTGGAGCTCCACTTCATCTCGTTCTCGGCCACGACGTCGTTGAACTCACGGTTGAGAATCGTCGTGTAGGTGCTGTTCGAAAGCTTGTTGACCGCGACGGCCGCGCCGAAGTAGCGGCCCTTCTCAGCCGCCGAGGCGCCGAGGGTCGTGCCGGCGCTGGCCGAGGTGGTCAGTGCCATCGTCATGCCGGCAGCGAGGGCACCGGTAACGGCGATGGTCACCGCCGCTCTCAGGGCTCTTCTGTGAATCATGCGGATTCCTTCTCTGTGGTGGTGCAGCGATGGAGACGCACGCCCGGATCCGCCCCAGCGACATGGCAGATGTCAGCAACGATCGCCGTCGCGGCGGCGGGTGCGGGGAGTCCTGACCCGACGTCCGACATGCCCTGGGCGGACGTCGCGGGTCGAGGTGCCACAGCAGGTTCGCCCGGTGAACCACAGGTGCGGCTGCCCTCAACCATCGACTGTGAGCGATAACATGCCGTTCGTCAAGTCGTCACCAACCGCACCGGGAAACCGCCGCTCCGTCGCGGTGATGGGCCTGGCACCGTGCTGCCGGAGCCGCGCCGAGCACGGCTCCGGCAGCACCAGTCACTGGAACGAGGCGTCGTCGACCAGGAGGCTGTCGGTGCCCGCCGCCGTCTCGACGTAGAAGGTAGCGCTGGTCAGCGTGCCGCTCCATGACACGGTCGTGGTGCCGGTGAGCAGGGTCCAGCCGTTGACGTTCACGCCCACCGCCGGCGTCAGCTGAAGGTAGCTCGTCGTGCCGTTCGCGGTCAGCGACAGGGTCGCCTTCGCCGACGGGGTGCCGCTCTGTGCGCGTACCCAGACGTTCGTGGTGTAGCTCCTGCCGTTGGTGAGCCTGGCGGTCACGTCCTGACCGGGGCCGTTCCAGGCGCCGGTCCGGCCGGTGATCGACAGTGACCCACTGCCACCGTGCGCCACGCTGGTGTTGCGGGAGAGCGTGCCACTGCCGTGCACTCCCCAGCCGGTCGTGCCGTTCTCCACGTCGCCGTTGGTGAGCAGGTTGGTGGCGGTGCCGCCGCTACCGCCGAACTGCCACCAGTTGATGTTGAGCAGGTTGCCACTGCCGCCGGCGAAGCGCAGGTAGAGGTCACGGGTACCGGTCGCCCCGCTGATCGCGCAGGTGGTGGTGCTCCAGGTCTGCCAGCCGCCGGTGCCACCCACGGTGCAGGTGCCAACGGTCGGGCCGTTGGCACTGTCGAGGCGTACCTCGATGCGCCCGCCGCTGGTGGCCGACGCGACCCGGGCGCTGAACGAGGTCGCACCCGCGCCGAAGGCGACACCCTTGAGCTTGATGTAGTCGCCGTTCTCGATCCAGCCGACGTTCATCCCGCCCTCGCTGGACACCTCGGTCTCGATCCCCGAGCCCCAGGCGATCGTCTCTGCCTCCTGCCGCACGTACGGGTTCAGGGTGCCCACCTGCGGCGCCCCCGTGGTCGTCATGTTGATCGTCGGGAACATACCGCTGCTGGTGTAGGTGAACTTCTCCACCGCTACCGAACGGGTGTAACCGCTACCGCCGGGCAGTGCCCCGTTGTGATAGAAGAAATACGAGCCGCCCTGAAAGTCGATGACACCCGCGTGATTGGTGAAACTGGCGCCCTGCCGCGGCATGATCGTTCCCCGATATGTCCAGGGCCCCGTCGGTCCGGTCGCCGTGGAGTACGCGATGAATTCGGAGCAGCATTCCGCCGCGAACACGTTGTAGTACAACCCGTTGCGTTTGAACACCCACGGCCCCTCCTCGTACAGCGTCGGCCGACTCGCATTACCGTTGCGGGTACCGAACCCCGCCGTCGTGAGGGGAATGCGGGTCGCGCTGCCCGAGAACGAAATCATGTCCGGGTTCAACTTGACGTACCACAGACCCGGGTTACCCCAGTACAGATACGCCTGCCCGTCGTCGTCGATGAACGCGTGCGGGTCGATTTCGTTGTTGCCGACCAGTGGCCGACCGAGCGCGTCGCGGAACGGCCCGGTCGGGCTGTCGGCCACGCCGACGCCGATCACCATCTGCCCGTTGGAGCGCTGGCGCACCGGCACGTACCAGTAGAACTTTCCGTTACGCGCGACGACCTGCCCGGCCCACGCGTTGGCGTCCGCCCACGCGAACGTCGCCAGATTCATCGGCGAGCCGTGATCGGTCCAGTTCACCATGTCGGCCGACGAGTACACCCGCCATTCGCGCATGGTGAAGTAGGTGGATCCGTCCTCGTCGTGTCCGGTGTAGAGGTAGACCCGACCGTTGTGCACCATCGGCGCCGGGTCGGCGGTGTAGATGTTCTGCACGATGGGGTTGTCGGCCTTGGCCGTACCCGGAATCAGTGCGAAGAGGCAGGCCATGCTGGCCAGCCAGGCGACCGCTCGCCTGGTCCGGCGAGCGGCCCGGGTCGTGGTTCGATTCTTCACGTTCACATTTACTCCCACAGGAAGTGCGCGGTGCTTGACGGGTGGAGCCACCGCTGTGACGGCCGCTCGAACGGGCTTGTGGTTCCCGAGCCGGGCAGCACGACCGGCGGCCGTGTTAGCGCTAACAGCTATTCGCCAATGCCTCCCTCCCCTATCTGGCCTGGATTCTTGGGTGGCGCGGGATGACCGTCGTAACCCCATCGCAGCATTGAGGTATCAACGTAGACATCGAAGATTTACGATGCACGGTACTGAGCGACCGGACGGTCGTCAACGGAGCGGCAGCCACCGGCAACGGTCACTCACGGCAACGCCTCGATGATCGCGAGCCCGGGCAATGTCCGTTTCGGACCACAACCGCCACCGGACCGGGCGAGTCCGGTCCAGGTGGTCGCGGAAATGGGTCGACCAGACACTCCGGGGGGTTGCGGGCATGTTAACAACGAACTATGTTAGCGATCACATCGATGAGCCGCGATAGGCGCAGGGGTGGGCACCCGGCGTCCACGGCGACCCCCGTCCCACCCACCACACCGCACCCGGCGTCGGCCCCCTCTTGCCGCCGACGACCCACCGCCATCGATGGCGGCCCCGACGTACCCGGCCACCTGGAGGTTCCCCATGTCACCCCTGCCCCTCAGCCGTCGCCACCTGCTTCAGGCCGCCGGAGCCACCGTGGTGGTCTCCGCGACCGGCGTCGCCGTCTCCCCCGCGGGCGCGAGCGCCGCCATCGTGCCCCCGGCCCGGTCCGACATCGGCGTCTCGGCGTACGCATTCGACCCCGGGCAGGTGCGACTCACCGCCGGCCGTTGGATGGACAACCAGAACCGGACGCTGAACTACCTGCGGTTCGTCGACGTCGACCGGATGCTCTACAACTTCCGCGCCAACCACCGGCTGTCCACGAACGGCGCTGCCACCAACGGGGGCTGGGACGCGCCGAACTTCCCGTTCCGGACCCACATGCAGGGCCACTTCCTCAGCGCGTGGGCGTACGCGTACGCGGTGCTGGGCGACACCACCTGCCGGGACAAGGCGAACTACATGGTCGCCGAGCTGGCCAAGTGCCAGGCGAACAACGGTGCCGCCGGGTTCGGCGCGGGTTACCTCTCCGGCTTCCCGGAGTCCGACTTCACCGCGCTGGAGGCCCGGACACTGTCCAACGGCAACGTGCCCTACTACTGCATCCACAAGACCCTCGCCGGTCTCCTCGACGTCTGGCGCTACATCGGCAACACGCAGGCCCGTACGGTGCTGCTGTCCCTCGCCGGCTGGGTCGACACCCGGACGGCCCGGCTGAGCTCCAGCCAGATGCAATCGATGCTGGGCACCGAGTTCGGTGGCATGAACGACGTGCTCGCCGACATCTACCAGCAGACCGGCGACTCCCGGTGGCTCGCCACCGCCCAGCGGTTCGACCACGCCGCCGTGTTCAACCCCCTGGCCGCCAACCAGGACCAGCTCAACGGGCTGCACGCCAACACCCAGGTGCCCAAGTGGATCGGTGCCGCCCGGGAGTACAAGGCCACCGGGACCACCCGCTACCGGGACATCGCCAGCAACGCGTGGCGTATCACCGTCGGCGCGCATACCTACGCCATCGGCGGCAACAGTCAGGCGGAGCACTTCCGGGCACCGAACGCGATCGCCGGCTACCTCAGCAACGACACCTGCGAGCAGTGCAACACCCATAACATGCTCAAACTGACCCGGGAGCTGTGGCTGCTCGACCCGAGCCGGGCGGACTACTTCGACTTCTACGAGCGGGCGCTGATCAACCACCTGATCGGCGGGCAGAACCCGGCCGACAGCCACGGCCACATCACCTACTTCACCCCGCTGCGGCCGGGTGGTCGTCGGGGCGTGGGACCGGCGTGGGGTGGCGGCACCTGGAGCACCGACTACAACTCGTTCTGGTGCTGCCAGGGCACCGGCCTGGAAATCAACACGAGGTTGATGGACTCCATCTACTTCTACAACGGGACCACGCTGAGCGTGAACCTGTTCGCGCCGTCGGTGCTGAACTGGACGCAACGCGGCATCACTGTCACCCAGAGCACCAACTTCCCGGTCAGTGACACCAGCACCCTCACCCTGAGCGGCTCGATGAGCGGCTCGTGGAGCATCCGGGTACGGATCCCGTCCTGGACCAGCGGCGCGACGATCGCCGTCAACGGCACCGTGGAGAACGTCACCACCACCCCGGGCAGCTACGCCACTGTCACGCGCACCTGGGCCGCGGGCGACACCATCACCGTACGGCTGCCGATGCAGGTCGCCGTCCGGGCCGCCAACGACAACGCCAGCATCGGCGCGATCACGTACGGCCCGGCGGTGCTGGCCGGCAACTACGGCAACACGGCCCTGAGCACTCCACCGACGATCACCGTCTCCTCGATCACCCGGACCAGCAGCAGCTCACTCGCGTTCACCGCGAGCGCCAACGGATCCACTGTGAACCTCGGCCCCTTCCACGACGCCCACGGCTTCAACTACACGGTCTACTGGAACACCAGCGGAAGCGGCGGCACCGGCGGCAGCTACCGACTGGTCAACGTCGGCACCGGGCTGGTCCTGGGTGTCCAGAACATGTCCACCGCCGACGGCGGTCTGGCCGTGCAGTGGGGCGACAGCGGCACCGCGGACCACAACTGGGTGGTCATCACCGACGGCAACGCCGTCCGGTTCCGCAACGTCAACAGCGGCAAGGTCCTGGGCGTGGAGAACATGTCCACCGCCGACAACGCCCGGGTCCTCCAGTGGGCCGACAACGGCACCGCCGATCACCGGTGGATCCTGGTGGACAACGGCGACGGCACCTACAAGATCCGCAACGTCAACAGCAACAAGCTGCTCGGAATCCTGAACGGGTCGACCGCCTGGGGAGCGCAGGCCGTGCAGGATCCGGACAACGGCAGCGCGGACAACCGGTGGAGGCTGGTCCGCAACGCCTGACCTCCGCCGCTCGACGGGCTCACCGGCGCGGTCACCCGAGGACCGCGCCGGTGACGCCGGGCAGACGCCCGCCAGCGGTCGTACAGTGGGGAGGGTCCTGGCCCCAGTGAACGTGGCGGACGCGTCGGCTCGTGCCGCTTCCGCCCGGAAGGAGCACAGTGAACCGCCCCCTCCGCACCACGATCGGCGGCGCGTTGGCCGCCGTCATGCTGGCCACCGTCGCCGCCGCGCCGGCACAGGCGCACCCCGCGGGGCGGCCGCCGGCCGTCCTCGCCCTCCCCGACGGGTTCCAGCCCGAGGGCATCGCCACCGCCGGTCGGTACGCCTACTTCGGCTCCCGCGCCACCGGCGCGATCCAGCGGGTCGACCTGGTCACCGGCCGGGGCACGACGATCGGCGCGGCCACCGGCACGCCGTCGCTCGGCCTCAAGGTCGACACACGCGGCCGGCTCTTCGTCTCCGGTGGCACAGCTGGCGACGCTCGGGTACTCGACACCCGCACCGGCGAGGTGCTGGCCCGCTACCAGTTCGCCACCGCCCCCACGTTCGTCAACGACGTCGTGCTGACCCGCGACGCGGCATACTTCACCGACTCGAACCGGCCGGTGCTCTACCGGCTGCCGCTCGGTCGCGGTGGCGCGCTGCCGCCCGCCGACGCCTTCACCACGATCACGCTGACCGGCGCGTACGAGCAGGTCGGTACGGGGGTGAACCTCAACGGCATCACCACCACACCCGACGGCCGGGCACTGATCGTCGTCCAGTCCTCCACCGGCACGCTGTTCCGGGTCGACCCGGCGACCGGGGCGAGCACCGTCGTGGACGTGCCGGGCCACACCTTCACCAACGGCGATGGGCTTCTCCTGCTCGGCCGCACCCTCTACGTCGTGCAGAACCGCCTCAACCAGATCGCGGTGGTCCGGCTGAACCACGCCGGCACCACCGGCGCACTCACCGGCACCATCACCGATCCGCACTTCGACGTACCCACCACCGTGGCCAAGGCGCTGGGCCGGCTCTACCTGCCCAACGCCCGGTTCACCACACCGCCGACCCCCACCACGCCCTACACGGCGGTCGCGGTCCGCGCCCACTGAGCGATCCGAGGGGCACCCGCCGCGCGGGTGCCCCTCGGCCCACCGCTGCGGGAATCTCGATCGACGTCTCGGCCGCCAGTAGGATCACTGGCACCCCGGCGACGACTGTCGCCTTGCACCCCGGAGTCCGTGTTGGCCGCCCGTCCGTACCGGTTTCTGCGTCGAACCCTGGCGGTGGGCTGCATCCTCGCCGCCGCCGCACTGCCGGCCAACCGGCCGGCCGCACCGTCGGCAGCGCCCACCGACGTGGCGCAGCCCACGGTCCTGCGGATGCTGCAGATGAACCTCTGCAACAGTGGCCTCGCCGGCTGCTACACCGGCCGCGCGATGGCCAGGGCCGCTGAGGTGATCACCGCCAAGGCGCCCGACCTGGTCACCCTCAACGAGATCTGCGCGGGCGACCTGTCGACCCTGCGCCGGGTGTTCCAAACCGTCCACCCTGGCCAGAGGGTGGTGGCCGCGTTCCAGGCCGCCGGCGACCGCCCGAGCGGCGACGACACCCGCTGCCGCAACGGGCAACGGTTCGGCATCGGGGTACTGGCCCACGTGCCGACGCCGGACACACCGAACACCGTGTACGCCGGAATCCACCCGACGCAGGACCTCGCGGACCCCGAGGAACGCGCCTGGCTCTGCGTCGACGTCGGCGGCGCCGTGCTCGCCTGCACCACGCACCTGTCCGCCACCGGTGGCTACCGCGTCGCGCTCGCCCAGTGCGACCACCTGCTCGGCACCATCCTGCCGACGATCAGCCGCGACGCCGGGGACGAACCGACAGTGCTCGGCGGTGACCTCAACCTGCGCGCCGGCCCCGACTCCGACGTGCGGTCCTGTATCCCGCCGGGCCATCAGCGGGTCGCCGACGGTCGACTGCAACACGTGACGGCGACCGCCGACATCAGCCTCTGCTGTCGCAGCCTGGTGCCCATGAACGGGACGACCGACCACCCCGGGCTGCTGGTCACCCTCACGATCGACAGCAGCCGACGACCGGCCTGACCCGTCTCCGTCCGGGCGCACGGAGACGGCCGGATCCCCGAAGGTCGCCGCGACGCGGCGCGGGCCGGTCGCACGACGTCAGCGCGGCGGCGTGTCCCGGCGGGACGGGAAGGGAGTACCGGGCTGGCCGAGGGTGGAGCGGGCGCGCAACCCGACCGGGTCGGGAGCAGCGGCGGGCGCCGCGGCCGGCGGCTCCGAGATCCGCAGCCCGCTCAGGTACGCGGTGGCGGCCCGGTCCTCGTCGGTCGGAGCGGCCAGCAGCGCGTAGAGCAGACCGACCACCCCGAAGACCACCGCCAGCACGATCGGCACCAGCAGGGTGCCCACCCCGGCGCCGGTCACCTCACCCGCCCGTTCGTGGCGGTGCACCGACAGGGCGCTCATGCCGGTGAAGTGCATCCCGTTGACGGCGATCCCCATGACCAGCGCGGAGGCGAAGATCGCCAACCCCCGCCGGACGGTCATCGCGAGCCACAGCGCGACGGTGGACGCCACCACGGCGATGACCACCGAGAGCACGACCCGGACCGTGTCGTAGCCGAGGGTGCCGTTGAGACGCATGGCGGCCATGCCGGTGTAGTGCATGGAGGCCACGCCGACGCCGGTGAAGACACCGCCGGCGATCAGTCGTACCGGATTCAGCCGGCCGGTGCCCACGATGGCCAGGCCGATACCGACCGCCACCACGGCGATGACCGTGCTGGCCGCGGTCAGCGGCACGTCGTAGCGGATCCGGGTGTTCTCGACGGCGAAGCCGAGCATGGCCATGAAGTGCATCGCCCAGATGGCGGTGCCGCCCAGCGCCCAGGCCGACAGCAGACCCCACCACGCCCGCTGGCCGTTCGTTCGGGCCGTACGGATGCGCCCGGCGCAGACCAGACCGAGGATCGAACCGAGCACCGACAGCGCGTAGCTCAGCGCGGGCGTGATCCACCCGTACTCAAAGTGATTAATCTCCGCCACGGCGGCTTTCTCCCCATTCGTTACCGATGCGTCAACAAGACGCCTCGGCAATGATCAGGGGTGCTGTGATCAGGCGCAATAGCCCCCTTGGGCTATTCGAGGGGTGCCATTCAGGTAACCGTCCGCTGCGTCGATTCACCCGACGAAAGTTACTGGGTGTAACTGTCACGCTGACGTGTGGTACGCGAGAACGCCTCGATTGACGGCCGCTATAGCCTGTCGAGCCGTCGACCGCAGCTCCGTTGTGGCGCCGCCCGAGTCGGCAATCTGACCGAGCAGGTCGACGACCTGCCGGGCCCACCGGACGAAGTCACCGGCGGGCATCTCACCATCGATCTCATGGCCACTGCCGAGCACCTTCGCCAGCGCCTCCCCCCGGGCCCACCGGTAGACGGGCCAGGCGAAACCGAGATCCGGCTCCCTGGTCGCCGTCAGCCCCCGCGCCGCCTCGTCGGCCTCGATCTCCCCCCACAGCTTCAGCGTCTCGTCCACCGCGTCGGCCACCGGCCCGCGCGGCAGCGACGCCCGTTCGTCGACATCGCGGCGCGCCTCGAACACCACCACTGACACCGCGGCGGCCAGCTCGGCCGGGGACAACCCGTTCCACACCCCCCGGCGAAGGCACTCGGCGACCAGCAGGTCCGCCTCGGTCCAGATCCGGCCCAGCATCCGACCGGCGTCGGTGACCGCGCCATCGCGGGCGAGGTAGCCACGCTCGGTCAGCAGCGCCACGATCCGGTCGAACGTTCGCGCGAGGGACCCCGTACGACCGCTGACGCGCTCGCGCAACTCATCGGTGTCGCGCTCCAGCCGCCGACGCCGCTCCGCCCAGCGGGCGTGCTCCTCGCGCTCCGGGCAGGCGTGGCAGGGGTGGTGACGCAGCTCGCTGCGGAGCTGGGTGATCTGGTGGTCCTCGCCGGTCGCCTGCCGGGAACGGCCCCCGCGTCGGCCACCGTGCCGATCCAGGCCGGTGCCGCTGACCTCGGCGGCGAGATCCCGGCGGGCGCCCGGGGACCGGTGGTTGAAGTGTTTGGGCACCCGGATCCGGGCCAGCACCTCGGCCGGAGTGGTGAAGTCGCCGGGGCTGACCCGCCCGGCCCAACGGTCCTGGGTGAGCACCAACGGCCGGGGCTCACCGAACCCACCGGTGGCCGGGTCCAGCACCACGGCCAACCCGGCCCGACGGCCCGACGGCACCCGGATCACGTCGCCGACCCGCAGCCGCTCCAACGACGCCACCGCGGCGGCCTTGCGCTGGGTCTGCCCCTGCCGGGCGATCGCCTTCTCCCGCTCGGCGATCGCCACCCGCAGCGCGAAGTACTCGTCGAAGTCGCCGTGGTGGCAGGCGGCCTCCGCGCCGTACGCCTCGATGGTCTCGGTGTTGCGCTGCACCTGCCGGGCCAGGCCGACCACCGACCGGTCCGCCTGGAACTGCGCGAACGAGGACTCCAGCAGGGCCCGGGCCGGCTCCACGCCGACCGTGCCGACCAGGTTCACCGCCATGTTGTACGACGGCCGGAAGCTGGAGCGCAGCGGATAGGTGCGGGTGGACGCGAGCCCCGCCACGTGCCGTGGGTCGGTCTCCGGGGACCACACCACGACGGCGTGCCCCTCCACATCGATGCCTCGGCGGCCGGCACGCCCGGTGAGCTGGGTGTACTCCCCCGGGGTCAGGTCGACGTGCGCCTCGCCGTTGTACTTGACCAGCCGTTCCAGCACCACGCAGCGGGCCGGCATGTTGATGCCCAACGCCAGCGTCTCGGTGGCGAAGACCGCCTTGACCAGGCCGCGGACGAACAGCTCCTCGACGACCTCCTTGAACACCGGCAGCATGCCGGCGTGGTGGGCGGCCAGGCCGCGTTCCAAGCCGTCGAGCCACTCCCAGTAGCCCAGCACCGACAGGTCCTCGCCCGGAATGGCGGTGACCCGCGACTCGACGACCCGGCGGATCTCAGCCCGTTCCTCCGCCGAGGTGAGCCGCAGCCCGGCGGCGAGGCACTGCTGCACCGCGGCGGCGCAACCGGCCCGGCTGAAGATGAACAGGATCGCCGGTAGCAGACCCTCCCGGTCCAGTCGGTCGACGATGTCCGGGCGCAACGGGCCACGCCAG
The DNA here is from genome assembly GCF_055587245.1 of Micromonospora sp. NPDC047756. Classification (NCBI taxonomy): domain Bacteria; kingdom Bacillati; phylum Actinomycetota; class Actinomycetes; order Micromonosporales; family Micromonosporaceae; genus Micromonospora; species Micromonospora sp. NPDC047756. The sequence goes on along the minus strand of NZ_JBVJGQ010000006.1, from coordinate 200,743 downwards.
CGCGGGCCGCGCCGGCCGGCACCGGGCCCGGCGCTGCGCCCCTCACCCAACTCCAGCCGCCGCGCGGTCTCCCGGGTGTAACGCAGCAACTCCGGGTGCACGTCGTGCTTGCGGGCGGCGTCGGCGTCGTGGAACAGGTCGAACATCCGCTTGCCGACCAGCATGTGCTGCCACAACGGCACCGGCCGGTGCTCGCTGACCACCACGGCGGTCTCACCGCGCACGGTGACCAGCCAGTCGGCGAACTCCTCGGCGTTGGAGACGGTCGCCGACAACGAGACCAGGGTGACGGAGGCGGGCAGGTGAATGATCACCTCTTCCCAGACCCCACCGCGGAACCGGTCAGCCAGGTAGTGCACCTCGTCCATCACCACGTACGCGAGGCCCTGGAGGGTGCTGGAGCCCGCGTAGAGCATGTTGCGCAGCACCTCGGTGGTCATCACCACCACCGGCGCGTCGCCGTTGATCGCGTTGTCGCCGGTCAGCAGGCCGACCTGCTCGGCGCCGTACCGGGCGACCAGGTCGTGGTACTTCTGGTTGGACAGCGCCTTGATCGGGGTGGTGTAGAAGCACTTGCGTCGTGCCGGTGGGGCTGTCGCGTCGACGGCGGGCGTCGGGTCGTCGGGCCGACCCCGCAACGCCAGGTGAACGGCGAACTCCCCGACCACCGTCTTACCGGCGCCGGTGGGAGCGCAGACCAGCACACCGCTGCCCCGCTCCAGCGACTGGCAGGCCTCCCGCTGGAAGTCGTCGAGGTCGAACCCCAACTCGAGGGCGAACTCGTCCAGCGCCGGAAACTGTGCGGCTTGTGCGGCCTTGCGGCGCGCCGCTGCGTACCGCTCGGCGGGGCTCGACATGGCACCAAGATTAGTGCGTGCCGCGTCATGTCACCCCACAAGGCCGTCCGGAGGCGCGGTCGGGGGCGGTCGGTAGGGTGCACGGCGTGCCGGACCATGCCGAACCGCCCCAGACCAGTCCGCCGGGCACCACCGAGCGCCGGGCGTCCCGACGCCCGGTCAAGGCGGTGCTCTTCGACTTCCACGGCACCCTGGCCCAGGTGGAGGAGCCCCAGCGGTGGGTGTCGGAGGCCGCGGCGGCGTGCGGCGTCACCCTGGACCGCGTCCGCGCCACCTCGCTGGCCGACCGACTGCTGACCGCCGGCCGTGCCGGCGGACCACTACCGGCACGGGTGCCGCCGCGACTCGCCGAGCTGTGGGCCGACCGGGATCTCTACCAACACGCCCACCGGGGCGCGTACACCGGGCTGGCCGAGACCGTCGACGCCGGCATCGACGGCTTCGCCGACGCGCTCTACGAGCGGCTGCTGACCACCGAGGGCTGGCTACCGTACACCGACACCGCCCCCACGCTGACCGCGTTGCGCGACGCCGGGGTGCCGGTGGCGGTGGTCAGCAACATCGGCTTCGACCTGCGGCCACACTTCGACGCCTGGGGGCTGACCGACCTGGTCGGCGCGTTCGTGCTCTCGTACGAGGTGGGGCGGTGCAAACCCGACCCGGCGATCTTCTGGCGTGCCTGTGGCATGTTGGGCGTCGACCCGGAGCAGACCCTCATGGTCGGCGACACCCCGGCGGACGCGGGCGCGGTGGCCGCCGGTTGCTCGGCGCTGGTGCTCCCGGCAGCCGAGCCGGGCCGGGAGAACGGGCTGGGCGCGGTGCTCGACCTCGCCCTGCCAGGCTGACAAGCCGGACCGGTCCGCGCGGTCAGGGCCACCGAGCGCCACCCGGCGCCTCCTCTCCCCATGGTCAAGTGATGGAAAGTAGGTGTGGGGGGCCTCGGGGACCTGTTTCTCATCACTTGATCATGAGAGACGGGGATGGTTGGCGAGCAGGGCGTCGCGGCGGAGGTCGATCTCGCGTTCGGCCGGGTCGCCGTGGCCGGCCGCTCCCTGCCCGGTGCAACCTCGGCCCAGGGCGACAGATCCGACCTCTCGCCACGAGCCGAACGACAGGGCTCTCGTTTCGGCAGGTGCACACCGCCGAGAGGTAGCCGCAGCTGAGCGCCTACCGTCGTGCCCGTGACCGAGATCCTGCTGCCCACGCCGGCACCCGCGGAAGCGCCACCAGGTCGGCGCGGCGGCGTCGTCGCGGTGGGGCTGGTGCTCGGCGGGGCCCTGTCGGTGCAGTTCGGCTCCGCGGTGGCCGCGTTGCTCTTCCCGCGTACCGGGGTGGCCGGCGCGGTGACCCTGCGGCTGGCCATCTCGGCGGTGCTGCTGCTCGTCGTGTGCCGGCCCCGACTGCGCGGACACGACCGCTCGGCCTGGCTCGCGGCCGGCGCGTTCGGGCTGGCGCTGGCCGGCATGAACTCGCTGTTCTACCAGGCCATCGAACGCATCCCGCTCGGCCCGGCGGTGACGCTCGAGGTGCTCGGCCCCCTCGCGCTGTCGGTGTTCTCCGCCCGCCGACTGGCCAGTTGGGGCTGGGCTGGGCTCGCGCTGGCCGGGGTGGCGCTGCTCGGGCAGGGCGGCTTCGAGCGGCTGGACCCGGTCGGGGTGGGCTTCGCGTTCGGGGCGGGCGCCATGTGGGCCGCGTACATCGTGCTGAGCGCCCGGGTCGGCGGCCGTTTCCCCGGCGCGGACGGGCTGGCCCTGGCGCTGACCGTCGCCGCGCTGGTCACCCTGCCGCTGGGCATCGTCGACGGCGGCGCGGTGCTGCTCGACCCGCCGGTGCTGGCCCTCGGCGCCGCCCTCGCCGTGCTCGCCTCCGGGTTGCCCTACACCCTGGAGCTGATGGCGCTGCGGCGGATGCCGACAGCCACCTTCGCCGTGCTGATGAGCCTCGGCCCGGCCGTCGCCACCCTCGCCGGCTGGCTGGTGCTGCGGCAGGAGCTGACAGTGCTGGAGTGCGTCGCCATCGTGCTGGTGATCGCCGCCAGCATCGGCGCGGTACGGGTCACCGCAGCAGCCGCACGGCGCCCGGAACCGCGCTGATCGTCACCGGCAGCTCCAGGGAGCGTTCCCCGTCGGCGTACGACGTGATGCCCTCGGCCGCCAACTCCACAGTTCGGGCCCGGAAGCTGCGTACCAGCGGGTGGCTGACGTGGGTGCCCTGGTAGATGCGCGGCTTCACCCGGATCAGGGTCCGCCGGTCGACCCGACCCGCCACCACCACGTCGAGCAGCCCGTCGGTCGGGTCCGCGTCGGGGCAGATCCGCATCCCACCGCCGTACGTGGGGCAGTTGCCCACCGCCACGAGCACCGCGTCCAGGTCGTGCGGCACCCCGTCGAGGCGCAGCGTGTAGCGGCGTGGGCGCAGCCGGGCCAGCTCGACCAGGATCGCCAGATCGTATCGGCGCGGGCCGCGGGGCCAGCGCATCCGGTTGGCCCGCTCGTTGACGATCGCGTCGAACCCGGCGGCGAGGACAGCCCCGTACCAGCGCTCGACGCCGTCGACGCCGACCATCCGGGCCAGGTCGACCGGTTGGCTGCGGCCCTCGCGCACCGCCTCGGCGATCACCGCCGCCGCAGCGAGGGGGTCGGCCGGGAAGCCGGTGTCCAGGGCGAAGTCGTTGCCGGTGCCGGCCGGGATCGGACCGAACGGCACGTCGGTCCCGGCGACGGCCTGCAACGCCCGGTGCACGGTGCCGTCGCCACCGACCGCCACCAGCGCACCCGCGCCCTCCGCGACCGCCTGACGACATACCGCCTCCGCCTCCTCCGGGTTGGACGCCGACAGCTTTCGAAGCGGCCGACCCGCGTCGGTGAGCGCGTCCAACAACCGGGGCAGCAGCGCGCTGTACCGTCCCCGGCCGGCGGACGGGTTCGTGAGCAGGGCCACCGGCCCACCGGCGAGCGGGGCGCGGTCGACGGGTTCGCCGGCGACCGGGCCGGGCAGGTGATCGTCTGCGGTCACGGGCAGCACCGTACCGGTCGGACACCCGTCGTTCACCAGGGGCAGGTGCCGTCACCACCAGTTCCGCCGCCGGCGCGGGAGGTGACGCGACGACGCCGCCCCCGCAGCACGGGGACGGCGTCGGCGAACCGGTCGGCGCGAAGCCGTCAGGTCATGTCGTCGTAGCGGCGTTCGATCGGCGCCGGTTTGGCGATCGGCTCGGGTTCGCCGATCGGCGCTGCCGAATCGACCCGCTGCCCGGCCACGACCGGGTCCGCGTCGAACTCCAACGGCGACACCTCGTCGTCGTCGACGCCGGCGTAGATCTCCTTGCCGCGCCCACGTCGCTTGTCGTTGAGGAAGGCGATGCCCACCGCGCCGAAGTACAGCGCCGAGAGGCAGAGGGCCAGAGCGGTCATCCCGAACGGGTCCGGGGTGGGGGTGACCACGGCGGAGAAGGCGAAGAACACGAAGATCGCCACCCGCCACCAGCTGAGCAGCCGCTTCGCGCTGGCGATGCCCACGAAGTTGAGCATCAGCACGATCAGCGGGAACTCGAAGGCCACCCCGAACAGCAGGATCAGGTTGGTGACGAAGGAGATGTACTTGGTGATCTCCAGTGTCGTGCTGATCTCGCTGGCCGAGATGCTGAGCAGGAACTCCAGACCCTTGGCCGTGACGAAGTACGCCAGCACCGCACCGGCCGCGAACAGCGGCGCCGCCAGGGCGGTGAAGAAGTACGCGTAGCGCCGCTCGTGCCGGTGCAGGCCCGGCGCGATGAACGCCCAGAGCTGGTAGAGCCAGATCGGCGCGGCCACGATCAACCCGACCCAGAGCGCGACCTTGAGGTTGAGCAGGAACAGGTCGGCCGGACCGAGCTGGACGAACTCACACTTGCCCTCGACATACCTGGCCTGCGGCAGGTCGCAGTAGGGCTTCTGGAGCAGGTGCAGCACCCGCTCGGCCATCCAGAAACCGAAGCCGAACCCGACGAGGATCGCCACGGACGCGCGGAACAGACGGTTGCGCAGTTCGCGCACATGCTCAATGAGCGTCATCGAGCCGTCGGCGGCCCGTTCGAAGGTGCTCGGGCCGCGTTTACGCAGTGCGAAGGCCACGGGAGTGGGCCCCTTCGGTCAGTTGTCGCGGACGCGGTGCACCGGGTCGACAACCGGCTGCTGCGGCGGGGCCTGCTGGTACGGGGCCTGCTGCGGCTGGCCGGTGTACGGCGCCTGCTGCCCGGCGTGCGGCGGCAGCGGCTGGTAGCCGGCCTGCGCGTCGGCCTTCTCGGCGAGGTCGCGGTCGTCATCCTGCAGGCTCTTGGTCTCGGCCTTGATGATCCGCAGCGAGCGACCCAGCGAACGGGCCGCGTCAGGGAGCCGCTTCGCACCGAAGAGGAGGATCAGCACAACCACGAGAACAGCGATGTGCCACGGCTTGAGGGCACCCATGAGAAGCTCCAGTCGCTCTGTGTCCGGGGGGTGGTACGCAGCCCATCGTACGTCCGGATCGGCTGCCCGCCACCCGCTGGGTGGTGGTGGTCTGGGCGGGAGGGTGAAGTCTTGACCAACCCGCGATGATCCGTCAACCACCGCCGGGCGCGTAGCCGATCAGCCGCGCTTGGCCTTGATCACCGCGAGTCGCCGGGATGTGGTGTCGAGCCGACGTTGGACGTCCTCGGCACGCTGTTGCAGCGCCTCGGCGGTGTCCCGCAGCGCCTCGGCCTCGGCGGCACGCCGCTGCAACGCCACGGCGGCGCGGCGCAGTCGGGGCAGCCGGGCCAGCACCGGGCGCACGGCCAACGCGAGCGCGACGAGGGGTAGCAGCACCACCGCGAGCACGATCCAGATCAGCACGGCGGTCAGCCTACTGGGTGCGGCCGGCCACCGCCGGGTCACCCGACGGCGCGCGCTCCGCGTCGACCTCGGGCAGCCGGGGCAGGGCCGCGGGCACGGCGTACGCGTCCAGCGCGGCGGCCGCCGTCGCCCGCACCTGCTCGGCCAACTCCGTTGGGGCGACAACCGTCACCTCCGGGCCGAGGCCCAGCACGAACCGGCGGGCCCACCCCAGGTCGGTGACCCGCAGGGAGACGAGCCACTGGTCGCCGTCGCCGGCCTGCACCCGCTCGCAGGGGTAGTACTCGGTGATCCACCGTTCGCCCCGACCGATGCGCAGGGTGATCAACGGAAGCTCGGCCGAAGGGCGGAAGACGCCCTCGGTGAGGTCGTGCGGGACGGCCTGCGGCGGCACCGTCGCCGGCTCGTCCAACTCGGTGACCGCGTCGATCCGGTCGGCGCGGAACAGCCGGACGGCCTCCGCACGGCGACACCAGGCCTCCACGTACGCCCGCCCGCCGACCATCAGCATCCGCAGCGGGTCGATGACCCGCTCGGTGGTCTCGTCCCGGGCAGCCGTGTAGTAGGTGATCCGCAGGGCCCTGCCGCCCTCCACGGCGGCGCGCAGCGCCTCGACCCGCGGGGCGTCCCCGGGCAACCGGACCGCCACCGGCGCGCCCACCAGGTCACCCGCGGCCTCGATCTTGGCGAGGGCCCGTTCGACGGCCTCCCGGTTGGCCACCCCGGGCGTCTCGGCCAACATCCGCAGCGCCACCACGAGGGCCAGGGCCTCGTCGGGGGTCAGCCGCAACGGCCGGTCGATGCCGGCGTCGTAGGTGATGGTCACCCGGTCACCGTCGAACGCCATGTCGATCAGGTCACCGGGGCCGTACCCGGGGAGCCCGCACACCCAGAGCAGCTCCAGATCCTCCCGGAGCTGACGGTCGGTGACGCCCAGGTCGCCGGCCGCCTCGGCGATCTCGATGCCGGGCCGGGCCAGCAGGTAGGGCACCAGGTTGAGCAGTCGCGCCAGCCGGTCGGCGGACGCGCGGGAGCCGTTGCGGGCGGCCGGGCGGGTCACCGGGCACCCCCGCCGACGGCCAGCTCGTCGTGGCGCACGGCGATCTCCTTGAGTCGTTGGATGACCGCCTCGCGGACCTCCGGTGGGTCGATGACCCGCACATCCGGGCCGTAGCCGACGAGATGACCGGCCAGCCCGTCCGGGTCGGCGTACGGCAGGACCAACCAGTCGCCGTCCGGCCCGGCGGTCACCTGCACCGCCCAGCGGCGCAGCCCGGCGGCCCGCCCGGGCGCGGCCAGCACGGTGGCCCGACCGGTGCGTTCCGCCGGACCCGACGAGCGGGCCACGTGGCTGATCAGGTCGACGTTGGCCGGCGGCTCGTACGCGCCGGGGGCGCCGGTCACCCGGACCGCGCCGACGACCCGGGACAGCCGGAAGCAGCGGGTCGCCTCCCGGTCCTGGTCGTGGCCGACCACATACCACCGGCCGCGCCAGCAGACCACGCCCCACGGTTGCAACCGTCGCCGGCTGGGCGCGTCGCGATCGGGCACCCGGTAGTCGAACCCCACCTCGCGACGGTCCCGGGCGGCGGCGGTCAGCGGCGCGAACGCCGGGTCGACAGTGACCATCGGCTCCAGGCCGAGGGTCGCCTGCGGGTCCACGTCCACCCCGGCGGCGCGCAGCTTGGCCAACCCCGACGACGCGGCGGCGGCCAACCCGGCGTGCTGCCACAGTCGGGCGGCGATGCCGACCGCGGCGGCCTCGTCCGGTTCGAGGAGGATGTCGGGCAGCGCGTATTTGCGGTGGGCGATCCGGTAGCCGGGCTCGGCGTCGAAGGCGCTCGCCGTGCCGGTCTCCAGTGGCACACCCAGCTCGCGCAGCTCGGCCTTGTCCCGCTCGAACTTGCGTTGGAACGCCTCATGGTCGCGCGCGTCGTCCGGATCGTGCTCGTAACCGGGCACGGTCGCGGCGATCTGCGCGGCGGTCAGGAACCGTCGCGTGGACAGCAGGCAGATCACCAGGTTGACCAGGCGTTCGGTGCGGGTCCGCGACACGCGGTAGACGCTAGCAGCCGACCCGCCCACAGCGCGCACCCACGCGGGCGTGCCGCACACTTGTTCGGATCGGGCCTCCCCCGGCGCGTCGCCGTCCGCGGTCATAGGGTGATCCTCATGTCGCAAGCGGAGGCCCGACCCGAGAGCGAGAGCGTCGGCACCGTCGTCGTCGCCGGTGCCGCCAACCTCGCCATCGCGGTCGCCAAGCTGATCGCCGGGCTGATCTCCGGATCGGCCGCGATGCTCTCCGAGGCAGCGCACTCGATCGCCGACACCACCACCGAGGTGCTGCTCTTCCAGGCGCTGCGCCGCGGCGCGCGCCCGGCCGACCAGCGACACCCCTTCGGGTACGGCAAGGAAAGCTACGTCTGGGCGTTCTTCGCCGCCATGTTCACGTTCGTCGCGGGCGCCGGTTTCGCCGTCACCCACGGCGTCACCACGATCCTGGTGCACGAGCACAGCGGCGACTACCTGATCTCGTACGTCGTGCTCGTGGTGTCGTTCGTCATTGAGTCGATCTCGCTGGCCCGGGCCGTGCGGCAGGTGCGTCGCGAGTCGCGGCGCTGGCGGACCACGCCTCGGCGGTTCCTGCGGTTGACCGCCGACACCACCGTCAAGGCGGTCTTCCTGGAGGACAGCGCGGCCCTGATCGGTCTGGTGCTGGCCGGGCTCGGCGTCGGTCTGTCGCACGCCACCGGCGACGAGGTGTGGGACGGCATCGCGTCGATCCTGATCGGGCTCCTGCTGCTGACCGTCGCCGGGATCCTCGCCGGCAACAACCTGTCGCTGCTGGTCGGCCGGGCCGTCCCGGAGCGGCTGCGTCACGAGATCGAGCAGGATCTGGCCGGGCTGCCCGAGGTGGAGCGCATCGACACCCTGCTGACCATGCAGCTCGGCCCGCAGGACATCCTGGTCGCCGCGAAGGTCGACTTCCGCGACGAGGCCACCGGCGCGCAGATCGAGGCCAGCGCCGACGAGGCCGAGCGGCGGCTCACCAACCGGTACCCGGAGATCCGCTTCGTCTTCCTCGACCCGACCCGTTCGATGCCAGGCGCCACCGGCACCGCCCGGCACACCCAGGCCGGGCCGAGCCGGGACGCCGCCGGCCCCGAGCCGACCTGACCCACACCCGGGCGCGGGCCACCACGCCCGCGCGGCTAGCGTGCCCGTCATGGTGCGATGGCGTACGGGGACGGTGGCGACGCTGCGACGGCAGTGGACCGGGGCGGTGGAGCTGGACGTCGACCTGCCCGACGGCACGCGGATGCGGGCCCTCGCGTACCCGGAGCTGGTCGGCACGCCCCAGCCCGGCGATCGGGTTCTGCTCAACGCCGGCGCGCTGCTGATGGGGCTGGGCACCGGCGGGTACGCCCTGGTGGTCGCCCTGCCCGACCGACTGCCGCCGGACCCGCCGGAGGTCGTCGACACCCGCGACGCCGGGCATCTGGTCAAGGCCCGCTACACGCCGTTGCAGCCGATCCTCCTCGGCGTCGACGAGGAGGCCTCCCCGCACCGCGACGTGCTGGCCGACGCGGACGACCTGGGTGGCCTGCCGGTGGTCACCGCCGACCTGCACTCGGCGCTCCCGGCGATCCTGGCCGGCATCCGGGCCGACGCCCCGCAGGCGCGGGTGGCGTACCTGCTCACCGACGGTGGGGCGCTGCCCGCCTGGTTCTCCCGGACCCTCGCCGGGCTGCGGGCCGAGTTGGCCGGCACGATCACCGTCGGGCAGGCGTTCGGTGGCGACCTGGAGGCCACCACCCTGCACGGCGGTCTGCTCGCCGCCCGACACGTGCTCGACGCGGACGTGGCGATCGTGGCCCAGGGGCCCGGCAACCTGGGCACCGGAACCCGGTGGGGCTTCTCCGGCGTCGCCGTCGGCGAGGCGGTCAACGCGATCGCCACGCTGGGCGGCAAGCCGGTCGGCTCGCTGCGCATCTCCGACGCCGACCCCCGCCCCCGACACCGGGGCGTGTCACACCACAGCCTCACCGCGTACGGCCGGGTGGCGCTCGCCGCGGCGGAGCTGGTGGTGCCCGACGACCTGGACCCGGCCCTCGCCACCGACGTGGACGCGGCGCTGGCGCCCCTGGCGACCCGGCACCGGATCGTCCGGGTGCGCACCGACGGTCTGGACGCCGCGCTGCGGGCCAGCGCGGTGCCGCTGTCCACGATGGGTCGGAGCCTCGACGCCGACCACGCCTACTTCCTGGCAGCAGCCGCCGCCGGCCGCCACGCGACAACCCTGCTCCCCTGACCCACCCCCACCCCCACCCCCGGCCCCCGGCCGACCCCGGTTGATCATGAAGTTATTGCCCGCCGCCTCGGCGAGTCGCGACAATAACTTCATGATCAACGCAGGCGAGGGCGAACGTGAGGGTGCACCCCGGTCAGGCCAGGAAAATCAGGGCCAGCCAGCCGCCCACGATGAGCGCCAACGCCAGGGCCAGCACCCACGTCGGCACCGTGTAGTCACCGCGCCGGTTACGGTCGATCTCGGCGCGGATCTTCTCCCGCCGGCGTTCGATCCAGTTCTGCCGCTCGGTGCCGCGCTCGGAGCGCTCGGAAGGTCCAGAAGTCGTCATGGCGCGCTCAGCTTAACCGCTCAGCGCGCCGGGCTGAGCGGGCCCGTCGACGCAGCGCGTCGACGGGCCCGGCAACCGGTCACATGCTGGCGATCAGCCGCTCCACCCGCTCGTCGTACGCGCGGAACGGGTCCTTGCAGAGCACGGTGCGCTGCGCCTGGTCGTTGAGCTTCAGGTGCACCCAGTCGACGGTGAAGTCCCGACGCTTCTCCTGGGCGTGCCGAATGAACTCGCCACGCAGCCGGGCCCGGGTGGTCTGCGGTGGGGTCTCCTTGGCCTCGAAGATCTCCGGGTCGGTGGCCACCCGGTCGACGTCGCCGCGGCGCTCCAGGAGCCCGTAGAGGCCCCGGCCCCGGCGCACGTCGTGGTAGGCCAGATCCATCTGCGCCACCCGCGGGTGCGACAGCGGCAGGTCGTGCTTGCGCTGGTAGCGCTCGATCAGCCGCAGCTTACTGACCCAGTCGATCTCCCGGGAGACCGGCTCCAGGTCGCCGGTCTCCACCGCGTTGAGCACCCGGCCCCACAGCTCGACGACCCGCTTGGCGGCCTGGTCACCGCCGCGTCGCTCGACGAACTCGGTGGCCTTGGCCAGGTATTCCTGCTGGATGTCCAGGGCGCTGACCTCCTTGCCGTTGGCCAACCGCACCTTGCGCCGACCGGTTATGTCGTGCGACACCTCCCGGATGGCCCGGATCGGGTTCTCCAGGGACAGGTCGCGCATCACCACCCCGGCCTCGATCATCCGCAGCACGATGTCGGCGGTGCCGACCTTGAGCAGCGTGGTGACCTCGTTCATGTTGGAGTCGCCGACGATCACGTGCAGCCGCCGGTAGCGCTCGGCGTCGGCGTGCGGCTCGTCGCGCGTGTTGATGATCGGACGGCTGCGGGTGGTCGCCGAGGAGACGCCCTCCCAGATGTGCTCGGCCCGCTGCGAGAGGCAGTAGACCGCGCCGCGCGGGGTTTGCAGGACCTTGCCGGCCCCACAGATCAACTGCCGGGTGACCAGGAACGGGATGAGCACGTCGGCGAGCCGGCCGAACTCGCCGTGTCGGGAGACCAGGTAGTTCTCGTGGCAGCCGTACGAGTTGCCGGCCGAATCGGTGTTGTTCTTGAACAGGTAGATCTCACCCGCGATGCCCTCGTCGTGCAGCCGCTTCTCCGCGTCGACGAGCAGGCCCTCCAGGATCCGCTCGCCGGCCCGGTCGTGGGCGACGAGATCGGTCACCGAGTCGCACTCCGGTGTCGCGTACTCCGGATGCGACCCGACGTCCAGGTAGAGCCGGGCCCCGTTGCGTAGGAAGACATTGCTCGACCGACCCCAGGACACCACGCGACGGAACAGATACCGCGCGACCTCGTCCGGGGACAGCCGCCGCTGCCCGCGATAGGTGCAGGTGACGCCGTACTCGGTCTCGAGGCCGAAGATTCGCCGCTCCATGGTGTGACATTAGCCGCCCGGAGGCCCGGTTCGTCACTGTCAGACCACAGGTCGTGCCCCGAGCGCGGTCACATACCGGTTGAGTGCGACATTCCGTCCGCTCCGAGGCTCGCCACGAACTGCCGGCACCTGTCGTACTCCGGAAGCAGACCCCGCTCGCGGACCTGCGCCAGAGTCGGCGCCGCGTCGTCGCGCGCGGACAGCAGCGGAACGTCGGCGGGCCACTCGATGCCCAACTCCTCGTCCAGCGGGTGCACACCGTGCTCGCCGGTCGGGTTGTAGGTGGTCGAGCAGAGGTAGCTCAACGTGGCGTCGTCGGTCAACGCGCAGAACCCGTGCCCCAGCCCCTCGCTCAGGTAGACCGCCCGACGGTCGGTGTCGTCCAGCCGGACGCCCTCCCACCGACCGAAGGTCGGCGAGCCGACCCGCAGGTCCACGACCACGTCGAGGACGGCGCCGCGCACGCACGAGACGTACTTGGCCTGCCCGGGCGGGACGTCGGCGAAGTGGACGCCACGGACCACGCCACGCGCGGAGACCGACAGGTTGGCCTGGGCCAGCCGCAGCGGATGCCCCACCACCTCGGCGAGCTTGTCGAAGCGGTACCACTCCATGAACATGCCGCGCGGGTCGCCGTGCTGCTGGGGGGTGATCTCCCAGGCGCCCTCGATGCTCAGCTCCCGGATCTTCACCAGGCGCCCCCGTCGTTGCCGGCCTGGTCGCTGAGCAGACCGAGCAGGTAGGTGCCGTAGCCGCTCTTGGTCAACGGCTCGGCGAGCGCGCGCAGCTGCGCGTCGTCGATCAGGCCGGCCCGCCAGGCGACCTCCTCGATGCAACCGATCTTGAGACCCTGCCGCTCCTCGACCACCCGGACGAACTCGGCGGCCTGCATCATCGAGCTGAACGTGCCGGTGTCCAGCCACGCGGTGCCCCGATCCAGCACCGTCACCGCCAGCTCCCCGGTCTCCCGGTACACCTCGTTGACCGCCGTGATCTCCAGTTCGCCACGGGCGCTCGGGGTGAGTTTGCGGGCGATGTCCACCACCCGGTTGTCGTAGAAGTAGAGGCCGGGAACCGCGTAGCGGGACTTCGGCCGGGCCGGCTTCTCCTCGATCGAGAGCACTCGACCGTCGGCGTCGAAGTCGACCACGCCGTACTCCTGCGGGTTGGCCACCTGATAGGCGAAGACCCGCCCGCCGACCAGGTCACTGTGATCGGCGAGCTGCCCACCCAGACCCACGCCGTGGAAGATGTTGTCGCCGAGGACCAACGCCACCGACTCGGCGCCGATGAAGTCCGCACCGAGGATGAACGCCTGCGCGATGCCCTCCGGGCGCTCCTGGCTGACGTACTCCAGCCGCAGCCCGAACTGGCTGCCGTCGCCGAGCAGCCGACGGAACTGGTCCTGGTCCTCCGGAGTCGTGATCACCAGGATCTCCCGGACTCCGGCCATCACCAGGGTGGAGAGCGGGTAATAGATCATCGGCTTGTCGAAGACCGGCATCAGCTGCTTCGAGACCGCCCGGGTGATCGGCCAGAGCCGGGACCCGGTGCCGCCGGCAAGTAGGATTCCGCGCATCGGGGAAGCCTAGCCGCACCCCGACCCGTCCTGCGGGGGTCACACACCGGGAGTCGCCCCGCCCGTCGCGTATACTTCCGGACCCGTGAGGATCCTCGTCACCGGCGGAGCCGGATTCATCGGGTCGGAGTACGTTCGCCTGCTGCTGGGCAAGCCCCTCGGCAGCGCGGAAGGCGTGCCGACGCTCGAGCCGGCCGTCGTGACCGTGCTGGACAAGCTGACCTACTCGGGCAACCTGGCCAACCTCGAGCCAGTCCGCGACGACCCGCGACTGCGCTTCGTGCAGGGCGACATCTGCGACCCGGTGGTCGTCGACGAGACGGTGGCCGAGCACGACGTGATCGTGCACTTCGCCGCCGAGTCACACGTCGACCGTTCCATCGCCGGCGCCGCGCCCTTCGTCACCACCAACGTGCTGGGCACCCAGACGCTGCTCGACGCGGCGCTGCGCCACGGCACCCGACGATTCGTGCACGTCTCCACCGACGAGGTCTACGGCTCGATCGACGAGGGCTCCTGGACCGAGACCTGGCCCCTCGCCCCCAACTCGCCGTACTCGGCGTCCAAGGCCGGCTCCGACCTGCTCGCGCTGTCGTACCACCGCACCCACGGCATGGACGTGGTCGTCACCCGCTGCTCCAACAACTACGGCCCGTACCAGTTCCCCGAGAAGGTCATCCCGCTGTTCGTCACCAACCTGCTCGACGGTGGCACCGTCCCCCTCTACGGCGACGGCGGCAACATCCGTGACTGGCTGCACGTGCACGACCACTGTCGGGGCATCGCCCTCGCACAGCAGAAGGGCCGCGCGGGCGAGGTCTACAACATTGGCGGCGGCACCGAGTTGACCAACAAGGAACTCACCGGCCTGCTCCTGGACGCCTGCGGCGCCGGGTGGGACCGGGTCGTCCCGGTCACCGACCGCAAGGGTCACGACCGCCGGTACTCCCTCGACATCAGCAAGATCAGCGAGGAGCTCGGCTACCGCCCCAGCATCACCCTCGACCAGGGCCTCGCCGACACCGTCCGCTGGTACCGGGACAACCGCACCTGGTGGGAGCCCCTCAAGTCCGCGCCGACCGCATGACCCGACTCCTCGTCACCGGAGCGGGCGGGATGCTCGGCCGGGACCTGGTCACCGTGCTGGGTGCGCGACCCGACCTCAAGGTGACCGCCGCCACCCGCGCCGACCTGGACATCACCGACTCCGCTGCGGTCCGCACCGCCGTCGCCGGGCACGACCTGGTGATCAACGCGGCCGCGTGGACCAACGTCGACGCCGCCGAGGCCGACGAGGCGGCGGCGACCGCCGTCAACGGCGACGCCGTGGCCAACCTGGCCGCGGCCTGCGCCACCGACGACACCCCGCTGATCACGGTCTCCACCGACTACGTGCTCGCCGGCAATGCCGACACCCCCTACCCGGAGGACGCACCCACCGCCCCGGTCAACGCCTACGGCCGCAGCAAGCTGGTCGGCGAAGAGGCCGTCGCGCGGCTGCTGCCGGACACCGGGTACGTGGTGCGCACCGCCTGGCTCTACGGCGCGCACGGCCCGAACTTCGTGGCCACCATGCTCCGACTCGCCACCCAGCACGAACACCTCGACGTGGTCGACGACCAACACGGCCAACCCACCTGGTCGTACGCGCTCGCCGAGCGGCTCGTCGCGCTCGCCGACGCGGCGCTGGCCGGCCACGCCCCGCCCGGCGTCTACCACGGCACCTGCGCCGGGCAGACGACCTGGTACGGGTTGGCGCGCGCCGCGTTCACGCTGGCCGGACTGGACCCGGACCGGATCCGACCCACCACCAGCGACCGGTATCCGCGTCCCGCCCCACGGCCTGCGTACAGTGTGCTAGGGCACAGCCGTTGGGCAGCCGTGGGTCTACCCCCGCTTCCAGACTGGCACAGCGCCCTGGTTGACGCGTTCCACTCCCCCGCTCCACCCGCCCCGTGGAAGGTCGCATGAAGCTCACCCTCGTCACCGGCCTGACCGGCCTGCTGCTCCTCGGCACCATCGTCGAGCTGTTGCGCCGCCGTCAGCTGCGCGAGAAGTACGGCATGCTCTGGCTCGCCGTACTGATCATCGTGATTCCGCTGTCCCTCTTTCCCCGGCTGCTCGACAACGTCGCCGAACTCCTCGGCGTCGCCTCCGGTGTCAGCCTGGTGCTCTTCCTCGGCATCGTCTTCCTGCTGCTGGTGTGCGTGCACCTGAGCTGGGAGGTCAGCGCCCTGGAAGAAGAGACCCGCACCCTGGCCGAAGACTTCGCCCTGCTCCGCGCTGAGATCGACGCGGACCGGGCAGCCCGAGACGAACTGGTGTCGACCGATGGTTAACGGCAAGCGCACATTGATCATCATTCCGGCTCTCAACGAGTCGGGCTCGATCGCCGACGTCGTCGGTGAGGTCCGCGGCGAACTGCCCGGCGTCGACGTGCTCGTCGTCGACGACGGCTCCACCGATCGCACCGCCGCCGTCGCCGCCGCCGCCGGTGCCCTGGTCGCCAAACTGCCGTACAACCTCGGCGTCGGTGGGGCCATGCGCCTCGGCTACCGCTACGCCCGTGACCACGACTACGACGTCGCCATCCAGATCGACGCCGACGGCCAGCACGACCCCCGGTACGTGCCGAAGCTCGTCGACCTGCTCGACGACAACGACCTCGTCATCGGCGCCCGCTTCGCCGGTGAGGGCGACTACAACGTCCGCGGCCCCCGCCGCTGGGCGATGGTCATGCTCTCCGGCGTGCTGTCCCGGGTCGCCCGCACCAAGCTGACCGACACCACCTCCGGCTTCCGGGCCGCCAACCGGCGGGTCATCGAGATGTTCGCCGGCTGGTACCCGGCCGAGTACCTCGGCGACACCGTTGAGACCCTGGTGCACACCGCCCGCCGCGGGTTCCGCATCCGCCAGGTGCCGGTCGCCATGCGCAAGCGGATGGCCGGCACGCCCAGCCACTCCCCCGCCAAGGCGATGGTCTACCTCGGCCGCGCATTCGCCGTTCTCACGCTGGCGCTCATCCGCCGGTGATCCGACGGCTACTGAGCCTGGTCCCGCCCGGCACCGTCGCTGTCGGTGCCGGGCTGGCCCTTCTCGGGCTCGCCTCCTACGTTCACCTCGCCGTCGCCGGCCACAGCCTCAGCCAGGCCGACTACTCGTCCCTGTCGGTGCTCTGGTCGATCGTGTTCACCCTCGGCATCGGCGTGTTCATGCCGATCGAGCAGGAAGTCGCCCGGGTCGTCGCCGCCCGACACAGCCAGGGGCTGCCGCCCGGGCCGGTGCTGGCCCGCGGCGTCACCGTCGCCGCCGTGATGCTCGCGGTGCTGGTGTTGGCCGTCACCATCGGCCGTCAGCCGCTCGCCGACAAGCTCTTCGCCGGTGACGGCAACCTGGTCACCGTACTGATCGGCGCGCTCGCCGCGATGGCCGTCGCCTACGCCACCCGTGGCGTCCTCTCCGGCCTGCAACTGTTCCCCTGGTACGGCGCTCAACTCGGGATCGACGGCGGCCTGCGGATCATCATGGTGGCCCTGCTCGGGCTCGCCGGAGTGACGTCGCCCGTCTGGTACGGGCTCGTGCTCGTCGCCGCCCCACTGGTCAGCGTCCTGCTCACCCTGCCACCGGTGCTGCGCGCCATCGGCGCAGGCCCGCCGGTGGCCTGGGCCACGCTGCTCCGCGGGCTCGGCCTGCTCACCGCCTCCAGCCTGCTCTCCCAGGTCGTGGTGAACATCGGCGTGATCAACGTTCAGCTACTCTCCCCCTCCGACGCGGCAGCCGCCGGCGCACTGCTCTCCGCCCTCGTGCTGGTCCGCATCCCCCTGTTCGTCTTCGGCTCCCTCCAGGCGTCACTGCTGCCCGGCCTGGCCACCACCGCCACCACCGGCGACCAGGCCGGCTTCCACAGCCTGCTGCGACGGGCGCTCGGCATCGTCACCGCGCTCGGCCTCACCGGCGCCCTCGGCGCCGTACTGCTCGGCCCATGGTTGGTCGGCACCCTCTTCGACGCACCCGGTGTTCTCGGCCACGGCGACTTCGCCTGGCTGGGAGCCGCCACGCTCGCCTACCTGTGGGCGATGGTGCTCGGTCAGGCCCTGCTCGCCCTCGACCGGCACCGCGCCCAGGCCCTCGCCTGGACCGCCGGCGTCGCCGCCCTGATCGCCGTGACGCTGATCCCGGCTCCGGTCACCCTGCGAGTCGAACTGGCGTACACCGTCGGCTCCGTCATCGTGGCCGCCACCATGGCGATGCTGCTGCGCGGCGGCTTCAGCCGACCCACCACCCCCGCCCGGCCGCTCGCCGAGGCCGTCGCCCCTGCCGCATCCGGAGGCATCCGATGACCCGACCCCGGGTGAGCGCCGTCATGCTCGCCTACGGCCCGGAGCCCTACCTCGTCGACGCCGCCCAGGCGGTGCTGGCCAGCACCGACGTCGAGATCGACCTCATCGTCGTCGACAACGGCTGCACCGGCGACGGCATCGACATCGTCAAGGGCCTCCCCGGGGTACGGGTGATCCGACCGGAGGAGAACACCGGCTACTCCGGCGGCTGCCGCGTCGGCGCCGCCGAAGCCACCGGTGACTGGCTCGCGTTCGTCAACTCCGATGCCGTCGTCGCACCCGACGCCCTGGTCAAGACCACCGCCGTAGCCGCCGAAGCGGGCGTAGGCGCGGCCATGGCATCCATCCGGCTGGCCGACACCCCCGAGCTGATCAACACCAGCGGCAACCCGCTGCACTTCACCGGCCTCTCCTGGGCCGGCGGCAACGGCGAACCGGCCAGCAACCACGCCGTACGGCGGGCCGTACCCTCCCTCAGCGGCTGCTGCTTCGTGATCAGCCGACAGCTCTGGCGCGAACTCGACGGCTTCGCCGCCGAATACTTCGCCTACCACGAGGACACCGAACTCAGCCTGCGACTGTGGCAGCGCGGACTACGACTGGAGTACGTGCCGGACGCCGTCGTGCGCCACCACTACGAGTTCTCCCGCAACACCCTGAAGCTCTACCTGGTCGAGCGGAACCGACTGGTCACCCTGCTGACCGCCTACGAGGCGCGGACACTCGTGGTGCTGGCCCCGGCGCTGCTGCTCACCGAGGCCGCCATGCTCACCGCCTCGATCGCCGGCGGCTGGTCCCGGCAGAAGCTGCGGGGATGGGGCTGGTTGTGGCGCAACCGCGACTGGGTTCGCGGCCGTCGACGGCAGCTACAGGCTGAACGCCGGGTGCCGGACGGGGCCATCGCGACGCTGATGACCGGTCGGGTCACGCCCTCCGGTGTGCCCACCACACCCGGCCTGGGAGCGTTCAACGCCATCGCCGGCGGTTACTGGGCCCTGGCCCGGCCCCTGCTGCGCCGAGAATGACCTCTGGTGCCGGGCCCCGGAACACGGGGCCCGGCACCAGCAGGCAGAACCCTAGCGCTCGCCGCCCTCCGCGGGCCGGTCCTCCAGATCCGCGGAACCGGCCGACGACGTCGGCTTGTGCCCCTCCGTGGTCGGCACGACCGGCTCAGCGGGACCGCCCGCCGCGTCCGCCGCCTGCCTCTCGGCCGCCGCGTCCCCGTCCAACAGAGCCGTCAGCGCGGCACCGGTGATCCGCCGGAACGTCCGTCCGATCCGCTGACGGTCCAGGACCGCCACCTCGAGCTGGTTCGCGGCGATCGTCCGGGCGGCACCACCCTCACCACCGGCGCTGCTCAACGCCTGCACCGCCACCCGGACCGCCTCGGCCAGGGACATGTCCGCCCGATGCTGCGACTTCAACACACCGGTGATCGCCTCGGCCTGACCACCCATGGCCATCCGCCCCGGCTCGTCGTTCACCGAACCGTCATAGGTCAGCCGGTACAACTCGTCCGCCTCCGGGGTGGCACCGACCTCCGCCACGCAGATCTCCACCTCGAACGGCTTCGACTGCTCGGTGAAGATGGCCCCCAGGGTCTGCGCGAACGCGTTGGCCAGGGCCCGACCAGTGACGTCACGCCGGTCGTAGCTGAGCCCGTTCAGGTCGGCCATCCGCACTCCGGCGCGGCGCAGGTTCTCGAACTCGTTGTACCGGCCGACCGCGGCGAACCCGATCCTGTCGTAGATCTCGCTGACCTTGTGCAGCGCGCTGGAGAGGTTCTCCGCGACGAAGAGGACCCCGCCGGAGTAGCTCAGGACCACCGCGCTGCGACCCCGAGCGATGCCCTTGCGGGCCAACTCGGAGCGGTCGCGCATGATCTGTTCGGGGGAGGCGTAGAACTGCATGGCCACGTCGGCGGTTCTCCTTACGGCGCTGTGCTGACGACTGCTGACTGATCAGGTGCGGGTCTCAACCGCCCGGGTTCTCCATCCGGCCGGCGACCACACCCTCGGCGATTGCCGCCGTCTCGGGGTCGGTCAACCGGCGGGTGCCCTCGGCGGTCGCGGTCATCACCACGGGGTAGATCCGGCGGGTCAGATCCGGCCCACCGGTCGCGGTGTCGTCGTCCGCGGCGTCGTAGAGCGCCTCGACCGCCAGCCGCGTCGCGTCCTCGACGGACAACCCGGCCCGGAACCGCTTCTTCAACGCGGACTTCGCGAACAGCGACCCGGACCCGATCGCGTCGTAGCCGGTCTCCTCGTACGGGCCACCGGTCACGTCGAAGCTGAAGATCCGACCGGCTCGCGCCGGGTCGGCGGCAGCCAGGTCGAACCCGGCGAAGAGCGGCACCACGGCCAACCCCTGCATTGCCGCCCCCAGATTGCCCCGGATCATCGAGGCCAGCCGGTTCGCCTTACCGTCCAACGAGAGCATCGCGCCCTCGATCTTCTCGTAGTGCTCCAGCTCCACCTGGAACAGTCGCATCAGCTCGATGCCGATGCCGGCGGTGCCCGCGATGCCGACCAGCGAGTACGCGTCGGCGGGGTGCACCTTCTCGATGTCGCGCTGGGCGATCAGGTTGCCCATGGTGGCCCGTCGGTCGCCCGCCATCACCACACCCTCGGCCGCCGCGATGGCCACGATGGTGGTCGCGTGCGGCGCCAGGTCGGCGGCCATGCCCGGCGGCAACGGTCGCCGACCGGGCAGCATCTCGGGGGCCACCCGACTCAGAAACGTCGTGAAGGAGGACGTCCCCGCGTTGGTGAACACATCTGGAAGACGCCCGGATGGATCAAAGCCCGCTGCCACGTGGTTCCTCTCAGGTACGTGATCGCCCTGGCCAGCCTCATGGGACTGTCACGGAACTGGCCAAGACCACCGTTGCAGTTGAAGCAGAGTATCCCGCGCACCCATCCGGTGCGATGATCGTGGTCCAGATGTTGCGGGTCGGCGCCGCCACAGATCGCGCAGACCCCGCCCTGCTCGGCCAGGAGCTCCTGAAACTCCTTCTCACCCACGCCGTATCGGCGCCGCAGGTGGTACTCGCGCGTCCCGCCGTAGAGCCGCTGCGCGGTCTCCTTGCCACGGGCATTATGGCAGGGTTTGCAGTAGCTGTGCCGGCCGCTGGCCTTGGTAGTGGTGGTGGGAAAATCGTCCAGAGCCTTGATCTGTTCGCAGTCCGGACACCACTTGAGACCTTCACCGACGGGCGTGGGCGACCGTCGCTGTGGGGCAATGCCGCGCTTACGCCGGCTCGCCTCGGACCGGACGGCAGCACAGGCTTGCAGTAGAAGGCGAGGCCATCTACCCGCCGGCGGTCACGGTGGAATTCTGTACCGGCGAGCGTTCTCTTGCACTGCGGACACATCTTGTCCGGGCGGTCCGGTGAATCGGACATAAGCCTCTATTGGCCCCCTTTCTGGACATATCCCCTCACGAACTCCTCTGCGTTCTCTTCGAGGACGGAGTCGATCTCGTCGAGGAGGTCGTCGACGTCCTCGGTGATCTCGGCGTGCCGCTCGGCCACCTCGGGGTTGGCCTCGGTGGTGACGTCCTCGATTTCCTCGCCCTGACGGGACTTGCCGGACTGCGACTGGCCGCCGCTGTCATGAGTGGCCATGGCTGTCTCCTCCACGATCGTCTGGGATGAAATCTACCCCGTGCAGACGACAGAAAGCCCTCACGTCCGCCGTGTTCGCGTCGGGGCGTTCGACTGCCGCGCGGCGGTCAGCTCCGAGGAGCCGGGGCGTCTGCCGGCGCCGGGCCCGACACCGGCACCGGGACCCGCTCCGGCTCGCGCCGCCCCGGGGCCGACGCCTCCGCCGCAGGTGCCCCGCGCCGCAGGCGGGGTGTCCAGTCCTTGAACCGCAACGCCTGCTTCTCCACCAGATGCCAGGACAGGAACGCCAGGACGACGGTGAAGACCATGACCACCGCGAAGTAGCCGACGAACCCCCAGGCGGCCGCCCCCAGCCAGGCCAGCATCTGCTGCACGACGAAGGAGTAGATGTAGATGCCGTACGAGTAGTCGTTCTTCTGGCCCACACGGTGCAGCAGCCGTGGCAACCGGACCGCGAGGTAGAGGATGGCGTACTCGTAGGCGAGCAACGCCGGGCCGAACAGGTGGCCCTCCAGGGTCTGCCAGCCGGTCACCACGATGGCGAGCACGCCGAGGACGTCGCTGATGGGCAGCTTGTCGCTGTAGAGGTCCGCCACGGCGCCCACCAGGAACATGAAGCCGAACCGCAGGAACCAGATCTTGCTGAGTGCGCCGAGCAGCGGCAAGGTGCCGATGGAGCCGCTGGTGAAGTACGTCGATCCGCCGAAGCGCAACGCCTCGTACTGGTTCCACAGCAGCAGACCGAAGACGAGTACGGCGGCCGTGAGCACCAGCCAACGGGCCCGGCGCAGCACCGCCACCACGGCCAGCGAGGCCACGATCAGGTAGCAGAAGATCTCGTAACTGAGCGTCCAGAGTGAGCCGTCGAGGACGCTCTTACGCACCAGGTCGCCGTACGGCGTGTCCCGGAAGACGTCCATGATCCCCTGTTGGCGGTAGCCACCCCACCAGTTGGCCTGCAGGAAGTTCACCACGCCGGCCGGGTGTCGCCACAGGCCGTCCAGGTTGCCGCGATCGGCGTACCAGACGATCGGGGCCACCACGAAGCCGATGAACAGCAGGCACACCCAGAGGCCCGGCCAGATCCGCAGGGCGCGGTGCCACAGGTAGCGGGGCAGGCTGGCCCGCCGGGCGCTGCGGGTGATGAGGAAGCCGGAGATGCCGAAGAAGCCGGCCACTCCCAGACCAGCCACGTCGACGACCTCGGTCAACGGCCGGGCATACCCGATCACCGCGGTGTGCGCGAGGACGACCGCGACGGCAAAGCAGAGCCGCAGGAAGCCGAAGCTGTTGGCACGCCCGGCGTACGCGTTCGACAGCGGTACAACGGTCATCGCACGCAGGCCAGCCTGCCGCGCAGAGGGGAGCATCGCATCACCGTGTGGGTCGACGGATCGGGGGACGGCCTAGCATGCCACAGAGTGATCCCCGGCGGAGGCACCGGATCTCAGCCGCCGGTCAACGTCTCCAACAGGTCCTTGGCGCTGGCGCAGCGATCGAACAACGCCCCTACGTGCGCGCGGGTGCCCCGCTCGGGCTCCATCATCGGCACCCGGACCAACGACTCCCGACCGACGTCGAAGATCACCGAGTCCCAGCTCGCGGCGACCACCTCGGAGGCGTACTGGGCGAGGCAGCGACCGCGGAAGTAGGCCCGGGTGTCCTCCGGTGGTTCGGTCATCGCGCTACGCGTCTCGTCGTCGGTGAGCAGCGTCTTCATCGATCCCCGACTGACCAGGCGGTGGTAGAGGCCCTTCTCCGGCCGGACGTCGGAGTATTGAAGGTCGACGAGCTGGAGCTTGTGCGAGCCCCAGCCGAGCTTCTCCCGTTCCCGGTAGCCCTCCAGCAGCCGCAGCTTGGCCACCCAGTCCAGCTCGTCGGCGCAGAGCATCGGATCGCGGCCGAGCCGGTCCAGGACGCTCTCCCAGCGGTCGAGCACGTCGATGGTCTGCTCGTCGGCGTCGGTGCCGTACCGGTCGTCGACAAAGGACCGGACCCGCTCCAGGTACGCCCATTGCAGGTCGAGTGCGGTGAGCCGGCGGCCGTCGCGCAGTCGCATGCGGTGCGCCAGGGTGGGGTCGTGGCTGACGGCGCGCAGTTCGCTGACCGGGTCGGCGATGCCGAGGTCGGCGCCGAGGGCCTTCTCCTCGATCATGGTGAGGATCAGCGCGGTGGTGCCGACCTTCAGGTAGGTGGAGATCTCGGAGAGGTTGGCGTCGCCGATGATGACGTGCAGCCGGCGGTACTTGTCGGCGTCGGCGTGCGGCTCGTCGCGGGTGTTGATGATCGGCCGCTTGAGGGTGGTCTCCAGGCCGACTTCGACCTCGAAGAAGTCGGCACGCTGGGAGATCTGGAAGCCGCTCTGGCCGCCGTCCTGGCCGATGCCGACCCGGCCGGCGCCGCAGACGATCTGTCGGGTGACGAAGAACGGCGTCAGGTACGCCACGATGTCGGCGAACGGCGTCTGCCGGCGCATCAGGTAGTTCTCGTGGGCGCCGTAGCTGGCGCCCTTGTTGTCGGTGTTGTTCTTGTAGAGGTGGATCGGCTGGGTGCCCGGGATGGTGGCGGCCCGGCGGGACGCCTCGGCCATCACCCGCTCGCCGGCCTTGTCCCAGCGCACGATGTCCCTGGGGGTGGTGACCTCGGGGGTGGAGTATTCGGGGTGCGCGTGGTCGACGTAGAGCCGCGCGCCGTTGGTGAGTATCACGTTGGCCAGGCCGAGGTCTTCGTCCGCGAGGGCCTCGGCGGGGTCGTACGCGGCGCCGGAGTAGGTGAAGCCGCGGGCGTCACGCAGCGGCGACTCTTCCTCGTAGTCCCACCGGGCCCGGCCACCCCGGTTGAGTTCCGGGCGTGCCCCGTAGGCGTTGACCACCTGCGACGAGGTGACCATCGGGTTGGCTCCGGCCTGTCCGGGCACGGAGATGCCGTACTCGACCTCGGTGCCCATGATCCGTCTTACGCTCATCGACCTACCCGCTTCGCTCGCCCGACCCGCTCCACCGTCAGGTCGAGCGTAGTCCGCCCTGGGCGCCTGCACTCTGTAGGTGAGTGCCGGCGGGCCGCGACAGTTCGGTGGATTCGGTGTCGGAATGCTCAGCCGGCGGCGTCGGGTCGTCGGTCGCGGCGGGGCGGGTGGTCCAGACGAGCCACCCGAACAGCACCAGGCCGACGCTGGCGCTGAGCAGCGGGATCATCGAGCCGACCACCGGGTGCCAGTCGCCGGCGAGGGGGTTGAGGCTGCTCAGCCCGATGTTGGCGGGCAGGCCGTTCTGCCAGCGGACCATCGTGTACGCCAGGCAGAACAGCTGGATCGGCAGGAGGAGCAGCACGGCGATTCGGGTGAACGAGCGGGCCCGGGCGGCCTCGAAGCCGCGTTGTTCGGCGATCCACGCGGCGTAGAGCAGAACACCGACCAGCATGGGCAGCATGTAGCGGCCCTGGGTGACGAAGCCGCTCTCGTTGACCAGGGCGATCTGCATGAGGGAGGGGACGGCCACACCGCCGCCGAGCAGCACGAGCAGGCGCCACCGGTCGAGCGTGCTGCCCCAGACGAGCCCGATGAGCAGCAGCGCTCCGGCGACGAGCTGCCAGATCAGGTATGGCGGGGCGGGCATCCGGGTGTCCAGCCAGGAGGTGACGCCGACGATCTGGTCGAGGTATCCCCGCCACCGGTCGGCCTCGCGCAGGGCCGCCTGCCCGTAGGTGAGCCGGTCGGCGGAGTAGTTGCCGAGGTCGGAGGTCTGCTGGCGGACGGACCAGGCGAGCACGGCGAGGGTGGACAGGACGATGCCACCTGCCCAGAGCTGCGCGGCCCGGTCGCGCAGGAGGCCGAGGAGGTTGCCGCGGCGCAGCGGGAAGGCGAACGCGATGAAGGCGGTCGCCAGCCAGAGCGGACCGGTCTGGCGCAGGACCGCGAGGAGTAGCGCGCTGATCCCGACGAGGGCGATGAGGCCGCGCCGTGGGCCGGGTGGGCCGAGGAGCAACGGGATGACCGCGCTGAAGAAGGCGATGCCGGCGGCGATCTCCAGGCCGTTCGGGTTGACCGCGCTGGCCATGTGCACGGCCATCGGGGTGGTGACGACGAGTAGGGCGCCCATCATGAGGCCGCGGCGGGACCGGTTGCGGATCACGACGTACGCGCAGGCGAGCAGCGCGGCACAGCACAGGGCGCTGATCATGCGGGCGAGCAGGACGCCGGACCAGCCGGGCCAGAGCACCGTGGGTGCGCCGACGAGGGCGTAGTAGGCGGGGAAGTAACGACCGGCCCCGGTGCCGGCGCGGGTCGGTGTGTCGTCGCTGCCGGGGGGCTGGGCGCAGGCCGCCGAGACTTCCTTCTTGAACTGCCAGCACTGCTCGCGGACGAGACCGCCGGGAACGGTCTGGAAGGCGCCGGTGCCCTTCTTCGCGTCGGCGGGCGGGGGCGCGATCTGCCCGGCGGCGACGCCGGCCGCTCGGACGATGTGCTCCCGCTCGTCCGGGGTGCCGTCGTAGGGCGCGGCCATCGACCAGGCGAAGATGATCAGGAAGAAGGCGGCGAAGGCGAGGGCCCAACGTCGTCGACCTGTGCTGATGGTGGCCGCCGGGCTCGCGCTGGTGGCCGGCAGCGTCACTCTTGCGGGATCAGGCACGTCAACCTCGCGGCTCGCGCGGGCAGGCCCCGCTGGGTGGATGGACAGACGATAGACTCCCTCGTCGTCCTCACCGCTCCGGGTCCCCCCTTGGAGAACTCTTTGCTGTCACCTGTTGCCGAGTCCGTCCGCCACCTGTCCCGACACAGCGCTGTGCG
This sequence comes from Micromonospora sp. NPDC047756, assembly GCF_055587245.1. Taxonomy (NCBI): domain Bacteria; kingdom Bacillati; phylum Actinomycetota; class Actinomycetes; order Micromonosporales; family Micromonosporaceae; genus Micromonospora; species Micromonospora sp. NPDC047756. The sequence continues at coordinate 174,628 of NZ_JBVJGQ010000006.1, read as the reverse complement.
GTTCCTGGTCGTCGGGGGTCTGAGCGTCGCCGTGGACACGGGATCACTCTTCGTGTACCACGGAGTTCTCCGGATCGTCCTGCCGGTTGCGGCCGGGATGTCGTTCCTGACCTCGTTCTGGGTCAACTTCGGGCTGAACCGGGCGTGGTCGTTCGGCTCGTCCGCCCAGATGGTGCCGCAGGTGGGGCGCTACTTCGCGCTGGTCCTGGCGAACCTGACCGCCAACGTGGTGCTGGTGTCCGCGTTGACCTGGGCGGGCACGCCGTACCTGCTGGCGAAGCTGTTGGTGACGGCGTCGCTGTCGGCGGCGAACTACGTGGTGTCGAAGCGGTGGATCTTCGCTGCCTGACCGACGCCCTGGCACACCCGCAGCGAGGGTGCCCACCGGATGGTGGGCACCCTCGCTGCTGGGGTCAGAGGTACTGGCCGGTGTTGCTGGCGGTCTCGATGGACCGGCCGGCCTCGGCGCCCTTGCCGCCGGAGACGAGCGTGCGGATGTAGACGATCCGCTCGCCCTTCTTACCGGAGATGCGCGCCCAGTCGTCGGGGTTGGTGGTGTTGGGGAGGTCCTCGTTCTCGCGGAACTCGTCGACGCAGGCGTCGAGCAGGTGCTGGAGGCGCAGCCCCTTGCGACCCGAGGTGAGGAACTCCTTGATGGCCATCTTCTTGCTCCGGTCGACGATGTTCTGGATCATCGCGCCGGAGTTGAAGTCCTTGAAGTAGAGGACTTCCTTGTCACCGTTGGCGTAGGTGACCTCGAGGAATCGGTTGTCCTCGGTCTCCGAGTACATCCGCAGCACCACGGCGTCGATCATCGCCGCGACGGTGGCCTGGGGGTCGGTGCCGTGTTCGGCCAGGTCGTCCGGGTGCAGAGGCAGCCCGGAGAGGATGTACTTGGAGAAGATGTCCTTGGCCGCCTCGGCGTCCGGTCGCTCGATCTTGATTTTCACGTCGAGACGACCGGGGCGCAGGATCGCCGGGTCGATCATGTCTTCCCGGTTGGAGGCGCCGATGACGATGACGTTCTCCAGCCCCTCCACGCCGTCGATCTCGCTGAGCAGCTGCGGAACGATGGTGTTCTCCACGTCGGAGGAGACACCGGAGCCGCGGGTTCGGAAGATCGAGTCCATCTCGTCGAAGAACACGATCACCGGCGTGCCCTCGCCGGCCTTCTCCCGGGCGCGTTGGAAGATCAGCCGGATGTGCCGCTCGGTCTCACCGACGTACTTGTTGAGCAGCTCCGGGCCCTTGATGTTGAGGAAGAAGCTGGTGTGCTTCTCCTTGCCCTGCCGCTCGGCGATCTTCTTGGCCAGCGAGTTGGCCACCGCCTTGGCGATGAGCGTCTTGCCACAGCCGGGCGGGCCGTAGAGCAGGATGCCCTTGGGTGGGCGGAGCTGGTGCTCACGGAACAGGTCCGCGTGCAGGAACGGCAACTCCACCGCGTCGCGGATCTGCTCGATCTGCGACTGGAGGCCACCGATGTCGCCGTAGCCGACGTCGGGCACCTCCTCCAGGACCAGCTCCTCGACCTCGCTCTTCGGGATCCGCTCGTACGCGTACGCCGAACGGGGCTCGATCATGAGCGAGTCGCCGGCCCGGATCGCCGAGCCGATGAGCGTCTCGGCGAGGTGCACGATGCGCTCCTCGTCGGAGTGGGAGACCACCAGCGCCCGGTCGCCCGGCCCGCCGTTCGGCCCCTCCAGGATCTCCTTGAGCATCACCACTTCGCCAACCCGCTCGTAACCGAACGCGTCGACGATGTTGAGCGCGTCGTTGAGCAGGACCTCCTGGCCGCGCCGCAGGTCACCCACGTCGAGCGAGGGTGAGACCGCGACCCGTAGTTTGCGGCCACCGGTGAAGACGTCCACCGAGCCGTCCTCGTGCTTGGCCAGGAAGACTCCGTAACCGCTCGGCGGTTGCGCGAGCCGGTCGATCTCCTCCTTGAGCGTCACGATCTGCGTGCGAGCCTCCTTGAGGGTGCTCACCAGCCGGTCGTTGTTCTCGGTCAGCCGCGCCAACTGTGCCTGGGTGGCCGCCAGCCGCTCTTCGAGCTGCCGGACGTGTCGGGGGCTTTCGGTCAACTTGCGCCGCACCAGGGCGAGTTCCTCTTGCAGGAACGCGACCTGCGTGGAGAGATCGTGGGCTTCCTTCTCCCACCGTGCGGCGCGCGAGTCCGCGTCGTCGCTACGTGCTGCCACGTCCCACCTCCCCGGGGGGCTTGAACGTTCTGCCCTAACACTAGCCGCTATGAGGCCGATTCGGTCCCATGCAACACCCTCGTCACCGAACCTTGATCGCCAAGGGTGGCCTGACGGGCCGTTACCGGCGTTCGGGTACCGTCGGAGCGTGGCACGGGAGAACATGGGGGGTGCACCGGTGGCCGAGGTCGCGACCGACGAACTGCAGGTCTGGGTCGACCAGGATCTCTGCACGGGCGACGGGCTCTGCGTGCAGTACGCGCCGGAGGTGTTCGAGTTCGACATCGACGGCCTGGCCTACGTCAAGGGCGTCGACGGTGAGCTGCGGATGGCGCCGGGCAGCCGGGTCGACGTCCCCGCGCACCTGCGACTCGAGGTGATCGACTCCGCGAAGGAGTGCCCGGGCGACTGCATCCACGTGGTGCGCGGCGACGGCGTCGAGGTCGCCGGCCCGGACGCCGAGGAAGACTGACCCACCGGCCGGGCCGCGCGGCCCGGCCGGTGATGAAACGGGGTACGCCTCAGAGCATCGGACGGCCGACCACCGAGGCGACCAGCCGCGCGAACTCCTCCAACCGGGCGATCTGCCCGGCCCCGCCGTCGTCGAGGGTCTTGCCGAAGCGCAACGCGTCGTGCCGGGGCGTGCCGGGCATCTCCTCACTCGGCGGCGCCTCGTCCAGCGAGGTGAGCAGCAGGTAGACGTCGATGCTGTCGACCCGGATCTCGCCGCTCTCGGCCCGGTTGAGTCGCCGCCGGCAGCCCACCTCGGTGACGGTGGAGACCGGCACCACCCGCAGCGACGAGGTCATCGAGCCCGGCGGGCCCTCCTCCGGCGGTACGTCCTCGCCGTGCCAGAGGATGAGCCGGCTGCCGTCGCAGACCACGACCTCCTGCCACACCCCGTTGACCTCGTTGACGAAGCGTTCCAGCGTGAAGCCGAGCACCGACGCGCCGCGCAGCACGCCGCCGAGCGCCTCCAGGGCGACGTCCGGGTCGCGCAGATAGGCCCTCGCCGCCGACTCCAGGTCCTGGTAGGGCGACCAGTCGGGAAAGACCGCGGGGAGCTCTCCACCGCCGTAGCCCGGTCGGCTCATGCCAGCGTCTCCCCCTGCTCGGCGCTGCCGACACCCCGCTCGATGGTCACGGCCTGTCCATCTCCCCCGCACCGTTGGACTGCGCGCCCGCCGCCTGCGCGGCGGCGGCCTGTCGGGCCGCCTCGGCCTCACGCAGGTCCTGACGGCGCTGCGCGTACGCCTCGGTGCCCTTGCTGGGCTTGCGGCGGCGCGGCGGCGCGGTTACCCCCGGCGCCAGCTTGCGGGCGGACACCAGGAAGGCGGTGTGCGCGATCATCCGGTGGTCCGGACGGACGGCGAGGCCCTCGGCGTGCCAGTCGCGCACCAGGGACTCCCAGGCCCGCGGCTCGGTCCAGCCGCCGCGCTCGCGCAGCGCCTCCACCAGCTCGGAGAGCTGGGGTGTGGTGGCGACGTAGCCGATGAACACCCCACCGGGCACCAGCGCCCGCTCGACCATGTCGAGGGTCTCCCAGGGGGTCAGCATGTCCAGGATGATCCGGTCGAAGCCGGTCTCCCGGCACTGCGCGACGTCGCCGACGTGCAGGTTCCACGAGGGGTGCGGCCCGTTGAAGAACGCCTCGACGTTGCGCTTGGCGATCTGGGCGAAGTCGTCGCGCAGCTCGAACGAGTGCAGCTCCCCCTCCGTGCCGACGGCTCGCAGCAGGGAGCAGCTCAGCGCGCCGGAGCCGGCGCCGGCCTCGAGGACCTTCGCGCCGGGGAAGATGTCACCCATCGCCACGATCTGCGCCGAGTCCTTGGGATAGATCACCTGGGCGCCGCGCGGCATGGACAGCACGTAGTCCGACAGGAGCGGCCGCAGGGCCAGGAAGGCGGTGCCCCCACCGGAGGTGGTCACCACGCTGCCGTCGGGGAGCCCGATCAGCGCGTCGTGGGCCAGGATGCCGCGGTGGGTGTGGAACTCCTTGCCGGGCTCCAGCGTCACGGTGTGCATCCGCCCCTTGGGGTCGGTCAGCTGGACCCGGTCGCCGGGCCGGAACGGCCCACGGTGCACGGGTGTCAGCGCCGGGTTGGCGGGGTCGGCGGCGACGGTGGAGGGAGTTGCGGTCACGGTGTCATCTTCCGGTTGGGTTCGAGGAGCTGTGCCAGGTCCGCGATGTGCAGGATGCCGACGACATCTTCGCCTGACGTCACCACGTACTGTGCGCCCGGGTAGGTCTGTACGGCCTCCATCACCCGCTCGCCGTCCCACCCGAGTGACACGGTGGGGAGAGTGCCCAGCGACCGGGCGACGGCGTCGACCGCCAGCCACGGTCGGCGCTCGACCGGCACCGCGTCGGCGGCGGCCGGGTCGACCAGCGCCACGGGTAGCCCGGTGGAGTCGGTGACCACCAGCGCGGCGCCGGGCTGCCCGCTCTCGGCGCGGCGGCGCTGGGCCTCGGCCAGTGGCGTACCGGTGGACACCGGCCAGACCGGGCGGGCCAGCCGGGCGAGGTCGATCAGCGGGAACCGGCGGCTGACCCGGGCGGCCCGGATCGACTGCCCGGCGCCACGCCAGAGGGTGACGGCGACCAGGAGCATGAGCGGCAGCGCCAGCGGCGCCAGCCGCCGCTCGACGGTGAGCAGCACGACCAGGGCCGCGGTGCCGACGGCGACGACCCGCCCGGCCCACCCGGCGACCTCGGTGCCGAGGTGCCGGTCGCGGGTCAGCCCCCACACCGCGGCGCGCAGCGCCCGGCCGCCGTCGAGCGGAAGCCCGGGCAGGCTGTTGAACAGGGCCACGATGACGTTGCTGACCGCGAGCTGGAACGCGAGCTGGTGCGCCACCGTCCCCTCGGGCAAAGCGAGCGTGGCGGCGACCGCCAGGACGCCGAGCACGGCGGAGACCGCCGGGCCGGCCAACGAGACCAGCAGGTCGACGCGGGGCGACGGGGCGTCGCGGTCCATCTCGGTGTAACCGCCGAGCAGCTCCAGGGTGATCCCGCGCACACCGATGCCGTACCGCCGGGCGGTGAGGGCGTGGCCCAGCTCGTGCAGCAGCACCGAGCCGAGCAGCGACACGACGAACCCGAAGCCGATCAGATAGCCGCTGAGCTGCGGCAGGTCCAGTTGTCGGCGGGCGAACTCGCCGTACAGCACCGCGATGAGCACCGCCAGCAGGACCATGGAGCCGTTGAGGTACAGCGGCACCCCGAACACCGTGCCGACGTTCAGGCCGGAACGTCGGTCCGGTCGGCGCGGCGGCCTGGTTGTCTGCTCCATCGCCACGATGCTACGGACCGTTGTTGTGCGGGGCGGCCGGCGGTCGGTGTCACACCGGTGCCCTAACCTTTGCCGACATGACGGCGGAATCGGTCACCACCCCCCACCCCTCCCCCGCGGCGCAGGCGCCGCCGACGGTGCGGGCGTCGCTGTCCCCGTCGCGGGCGGCGGATTTCAAGACCTGCCCGCTGCTCTACCGGTTCCGCAGCATCGACCGGCTCCCCGAGCGCACCACGATCGAGCAGGCCCGGGGCACCCTGGTGCACGCGGTGCTGGAGCGCCTGTTCGACCTGCCGGCCACCGGCCGCACACCGGAGGCGGCCGGTGACCTGGTGGCCCCTCAGTGGGACCGGCTGGTCACCGAGCAGCCGGAGCTGGCCGGGATCTTCGACGGCGCGGAGCCGGCGGGCCCGGTGGAGTTCCTCCGCTCCGCCGCCGGGCTGTTGCAGGGCTACTTCGCGGTAGAGGACCCGACCCGGCTGGAGCCGGCCGAACGCGAGAGCCTGATCTCCGCGGTCGTCGACGAGGAGCTGCTGATCCGCGGCTACCTCGACCGGCTCGACGTCGCTCCGGACGGCGCGCTGCGGGTGGTCGACTACAAGACCGGGGGTGCCCCGCGGGAGGCGTTCGAGGCGCGGGCGCTGTTCCAGCTGAAGTTCTACGCCCTCGTGCTGTGGCGCACCCGGGGGGTGGTGCCCCGGGTGCTGCGGTTGCTCTATCTGCGCGACGCCGAGGTGTTGGACTACACCCCGGACGCCGACGAGCTGGTCCGCTTCGAGCGCACCGTGGTGGCGCTGTGGCGGGCGATCGAGCAGGCCACCGCCCGGCAGGACTTCCGGCCCCGGCCGAGCCGGCTCTGCGACTGGTGCAGCCACCAGGCGCTCTGCCCCAGCTTCGGCGGCACCCCACCGCCGTTCCCGGTCGCCGCGGCGGGCGCCGACCCGCTGCGCGACTCCCGGGCGGCCGCTCCGGTGGCGCCGGGCGCCGACGAGTGACGGCCTCCTGAGCGACGCGTACGCCCGGCGCGGCGATTCGGGCCGCCGGGATCGCCCGCCGCACGCCGGAGACCCGACCGCGGCGGTGCCGCCGCGGTCGGGACAGGACGACCGGCTGGCTTCTACGGTGATCCGCGACGCACCGGCTCCGGTGCGCGAGGATGACCGGTGCGCGCCACGACGTCGGCGGGACGGGAGAGCAGCAGATGAGCGATCAGGCGCCCTCGGCGCGGCCGGTGCGGATCCTGCTCGCCGACGACCAGCCGCTGCTGCGGACCGGGTTCCGGATGGTGCTGGGCGCCGAGAGCGACCTGGACGTGGTGGCGGAGGCCGGTGACGGCGTGGAGGCGGTGGAGTTGTCCCGCCGGCTGCTGCCCGACGTCGTGCTGATGGACATCCGGATGCCCCGGATGGACGGGGTGGCGGCGACCCGGGCCATCGTCGACGCCCGGCTGCCGGTGCGGGTGCTGGTGCTCACCACCTTCGACCTGGACGAGTACGTGGTGGGCGCGTTGCGGGCCGGCGCCAGCGGGTTCCTGGCCAAGGACGTGCCGGCCGAGGATCTGATCGCGGCGATCCGCACTGTCGCCGGCGGGGACGCGGTGGTGTCACCTCGGATCCTGCGGCGGCTGCTGGACCGCTTCGCCGAACTGCTGCCCGACCCGGCGGCGACGCCCGCGGCGGCGCTCAACGCGCTCACCGACCGGGAGCGCGAGGTGCTCGTGCAGGTCGCCCGAGGGTTGTCCAACGGCGAGATCGCGACGGTCCTGTCGGTGAGCGAGACCACCATCAAGACGCACGTCGGGCATGTGCTGACCAAGCTGCGGCTGCGCGACCGGGTGCAGGCGGTGGTGCTGGCGTACGAGTCGGGGCTGGTCCGTCCCCGGGCGTAGTCGCGTCGGCTGAGGTACCTCACCCGGCGTACTCGAAGATCCCTCCTTGGGGGGACGGCTGGCGTTGCGGTCCTCACCTACCGTGACCGGAGACGGCTCGGTTCGGTTGACCTTGCTGTGGCGTCAGGTGCGGGTGTCGGTGCTGCCGCCGCTGTGTGGAAAAACGGTCGACCGGCCGTCGACTCAGGGGCAACCCTGATGCGATATGGGGGTGCACCCGCAGCGGGAAATCCGCCCTGGGTCCCCCCAGGGTCGGACGGGGCGGGCGTATTCGGCACCGATGATGGAACAGTCGCGCCGGACCATCGGGGGGCGGCGTGCATTTTCGGACAGACGGAAGAGGTAGATGACGTGACCGCGACGGTAGGCCAGCAGGCGCAGGCCGCGGCCCGGGCGAACGACGTGTGGAAGGTGTACGGCAGCGGCGAGGCTCAGGTCATCGCGCTGCGGGGGGTCAGCGCGGAGTTCGAACGTGGCCGCTTCACCGCGATCATGGGCCCGTCGGGTTCCGGTAAGTCGACGCTGATGCACTGCCTCGCCGGTCTGGACTCGGTGACCAAGGGGACGGTGTCGATCGGTGAGACGACCGTCACCGGGCTGGGCGACGCGGGGTTGACGAAGCTGCGGCGCGACAAGGTGGGCTTCATCTTCCAGCAGTTCAACCTGCTGCCGACGCTGACCGCCAAGGAAAACATCCTGCTGCCGCTGTCGATCGCCGGGCGCAAGCCGGACCCGGCCTGGTACGACACGGTGATCGACACGGTGGGCCTGAAGAATCGGCTGGACCACCGGCCGGCGCAGCTCTCCGGTGGGCAGCAGCAGCGGGTGGCGTGCGCGCGGGCGCTGGTCTCCCGTCCTGAGGTGATCTTCGCGGACGAGCCGACGGGCAACCTGGACTCGCGCTCCGGCGCGGAGGTGCTCAACTTCCTGCGGTCGTCGGTCCGGGAGCACGGTCAGACCATCGTGATGGTCACCCACGACCCGACGGCCGCCGCGTACGCCGATCGAGTGGTCTTCCTCGCCGACGGTGAGATCGTCTCGGAGCTGATCGAGCCGACCGCCGAGACGGTGCTGGACACCATGAAGAAGCTGGACACTCCGGCCGAGGTGGGCAACTGATGTTCCGCGCGACGCTGAAGAGTCTGCTGGCCCGTAAGGTCCGGCTGATCCTGTCCGGCCTGGCGGTGGTGCTCGGGGTGATGTTCGTCTCCGGCGCGTTCGTGCTCACCGACACGCTGGGCCGCTCCTTCGACTCGGTCTTCGCCGACGGTTTCTCCGAGATCGACGTGAACGTCGCGGCGAAGCCGAAGGTCGAGCTCAGCGAGCTGGAGGGCGAGCAGACCGCCGCTCCGCTGCCGGCCGCCCTGGTGGACCGGGTGAAGCAGGTGCCGGGGGCGGCCTCGGCGACCGGTGTGGTCAACGCCGACGGCGCCCGGGTGATCGGCAGCAACGGCAAGGTCGTCACCTCGTTCGGCCCGCCGCAGTTGGGCGAGAACTGGATCGGCGAGAGCGACCTGCTGCAACTGCGTGAGGGGCGCGCGCCGCAGGCCGAGGACGAGATCGTCATCAACAAGGGTCTGGCCACCGCGGCGAAGCTTCAGGTCGGCCAGAAGGTCGGTGTGCTGACCGCGTTCGAGTCGAAGAAGCGGGATTTCACCCTGGTCGGCGTCTTCGGTTACAGCGGTGACCGGGACTCGATCGGCGGGGTCAACGAGGTCTTCTTCACCACGCCGGTGGCGCAGCGGCTGATGCTGGGCGAGCCGGACGTGTTCAGCAGCATCACCGTGACCGCCGCCGACGGGGTCTCCGACGAGAAGCTTCGCGACGACGTGGCCCGCACCCTCGGCGCGGACTTCGAGGTGAAGACGGGCGAGCAGGTCGCCGCGGACGCGGCGGCCAGCCTCAAGGAGGGCCTGTCGTTCTTCAACAAGATCCTGCTCGGATTCGCCGCGGTGGCCCTGCTGGTCGGCACCTTCCTGATCCTCAACACCTTCTCGATCATCGTGGCCCAGCGCACCCGTGAGTTGGCATTGATGCGCGCCATCGGGGCCAGCGGCCGGCAGATCATCGGGTCGGTGGTGCTGGAGGCCATCGCGGTCGGGTTGATCGCCTCGGTGCTCGGCCTGGCGGCCGGCATCGGCGTGGGCGCGTTGCTGGCGTACCTGTTCGGCAATCTGGCCGGTGGGCTCACCCTCGCCGGGATCGGCGTGCCGGCGGCGGCGGTGATCGGGTCGTTCGCTGTCGGGCTGGTCATCACGGTGGTGGCGGCGCTGTTGCCGGCGTTGCGGGCGTCGCGGATCCCGCCGATCGCCGCGATGCAGGACGTGGCCACCCCGGACCGGCCGTTGACCAAGGTCACGGTGGCCGGGTCGTTGGTCACCGGCATCGGCGCGGTGCTGCTGTTCCTCGGGCTCAGCGGCAACGCCGGTGGTCAGACGCTGTCCACCATCCTCGGTGGGGTGCTGTTCGCGTTCATCGGCGTGGCGCTGCTGACCCCGCTGATCAGCCGGCCGGTGGTGGCTCTGCTCGGTGGGATCTTCTCCTGGTCGCTGCCGGGCAAGCTGGGCCGGCTCAACTCGGGGCGCAACCCGCGCCGGACCGCGATCACCGCGGCCGCGCTGATGGTCGGCATCGCGCTGGTCACCGGCGTCACGGTGATCCTCGACTCGGCCAAAGGCAGCATCAGCGCCCTGGCCCAGGACAGCGTCAAGGCCGAGCTGGTGATCGCCGGGGCGCAGGGCGGGCCGCGCCCGCCGAGCTTCGACCCGGCCGTCCTGGACCAGGCCAAGACCCTGCCCGGCGTGCGGATGGTCGACGGCGAGTACGGCGACATGAGCCAGATCGACGGCAAGGTCACCTGGGTCGGGGCGAGCAGCGACATCTCGTCGCTGCGGCAGATCTTCAGTGCCAAGCCCGTGGCGGGTGACATCGACCGGCTCGGGCCGACGCAGATGCTGGCCAGTTCGGACACCGCCAACTCGCGTGGCTGGTCGGTGGGCTCGACGGTGAACGTGCAGTTGACCCGCGGCGAGACGCGGACGTACACGATCAGTGGCATCTACGAGTCCGGGCAGCTGTTGAACCCGGTGATGCTGCCGGTGACGGCGGCGAAGGACTTCGCGATCCCGCAGCCCTTCCAGGGGTTCATCCAGTTGGCCCCCGGTGCGCGGGTGAACGACGTGCTGCCGCAGGTGGAGACGCTGCTCGCGGACAGCCCTGAGGTGTCGGTGGCCGACCGGGACGCGTTCATCAAGCAGCAGACCGGTCAGCTCGACGGGCTGCTCACGATGATCCAGATCCTGTTGGCGCTGGCCATCGTCATCGCCGTGCTGGGCATCATCAACACCCTGGCGCTGTCGATCCTGGAACGGACCCGCGAGCTGGGGCTGCTACGGGCGATCGGGCTGCGCCGGTCGCAGACCATGGCCATGATCACCGTGGAGGCGGTGGTGATCTCCGTCTTCGGCGCGTTGCTGGGCGTGGCGGTCGGTACCGGCCTCGGTGCCGCGGTGGTCGAGGCCCTCAAGGACGAGGGCATCACCGACCTGATCCTGCCGTGGGGCCAGATGGGTGTCTTCCTCGGTCTCGCCGCGATCATCGGTGTGGTGGCGGCGGTGCTCCCGGCCATCCGGGCGGCCCGGATCAACGTCCTGGGCGCCATCGCCCACGACTGACGCCGCGACGCGCGACAGGGGCCCCCGTCGACGGGGGCCCCTGTCGCGTCCGTCAGGCCGCGGCCCGGTCGGTCAGCAGCGCCGCGAGCAGCGCCAGGTCCACGCCGGTCAGGCTCTCCACCTGGCGTACGCCGACGGTGCTCGGCAACGCCACCTCCGCCGGTACGGCCAGCACGGCCGCGCCCGAGGCGAGTGCACTGGCCACCCCGGTCGGCGAGTCCTCGATCGCCACGCACCGCTCGATCGGCACACCCAGCAGCCGGGCTGCGGTCAGGTACGGCTCGGGGTGCGGCTTGGCCGCCACCACCTCGTCGCCGGCGACCACCGTGTCGAAGTTGTCCCGACCGAGGGTGTCCAGGGCGATCTCGACGAGCGCCCGAGGGCTGGAGGTGACCAGCGCGGTGGGGATGCCCGCCGCGCGGACCGCGCGCAGCAGCTCGAACGCGCCGGGCCGCCAGGGCAGACCACCGCGGAACAGCTCCAGGATCCGGGCGTTGATCCACGCCGCGCTGATCTCCGGATCCCGTTCGGGCTGCCCCAGGTCGTCGTGCAGGATGCGCATCGACTCGGCCATGGCGGTACCGATGATCGACTGGCGGGCGTCGACGGAGAGTTCCCCGCCGTACTCCTTCGCGAGTTCCTGCAACGCGACGTCCCACAGCTTCTCGCTGTCGACCAACGTGCCGTCCATGTCGAAGAGCACAGCGGCGGGGTGATGGCTGCTCAGCGGAACCTCCAGGGTCGTGACCGACACCGGCGATCCTGCCAGCAGCCGCAGGGCCCGGTGGCGGCAACGGGCGTCAGGGTGATCCGGGCAACCCCGTTCAGCCCAGGTCGCACTCCTTCAGGGAACCCTCGTAACCCCGGAAGAAGTTGTCGGTGCGCTGCTCGGCGGTGCCGTGCGCCCCTTCCGCGAACCACGGCTGGTCCGGGTCGTCGCCGACCGCCGCCACCCCCTCCCGGAACTCGTCCAGGTCGCCCTCGGCGAGGGTCAGGACCCCCGAGCGCACCGAGTCGCCGAGGTACGCCCCGGCCATGCAGTCGGCCTGCAACTCCTGCTGGATGGTGAAGCTGTAGTTGATGCCGAGGCGCACCTGGATGGCGTGCGCGTACTCGTGCCCGAGCAGGTAGAACACGAACGCGTCGCCGACCTGGCGGAACGCCGCCACCGACCAGGCGACGTCGTACGCGATGAAGTCGCCCTGCGAGCAGTAGACGGCGTTGTTGCGGGGCAACGCCTGGCCACCGCAGGACACCTCGCCGTCGCGCTGGTACGGGATGATCCGCCGGACCGGCCGGAAACCCTGCCCGGACTCCTTGAACTGGGCCGCCCAGTAGCGCTCGGCGATCGCCTGCGCGTCGGCGACGTCCTGCTCGAACTCGGCCACGCTGGTGGTGCTGTCGGCCCGGGTGGTGCCCGGTTCCGGTGACGTCGCGGGCGGGTTCGCCCCGGGGCGTTCGGCCTCCGGCTCGGCCAGCCCACCGCCGGCGCAGGCGACGGAGAGCAGGGCGGCGATCAACAGACCCGCCACCGGGCCCCGCGCGTCGCGTCCGAACCGTGCCCCCACTGTGCCTCCCCAGACATCGGTGCTCGCGCTGCGATGTACCCCGACGATACGACCGCCACGCCCATCACCGGTTCTACGCAGGGTGGGGACGGACGGTTCACGCCGATCAGCCCGGTGCTGTTCTGGCGGCGCACGGGCGGCGGATTTGCGCGGCGCACGGGCAGCGGGGTGCCGCTCAGGGGCGGTGCCGGGCCGGCACAATGCCAACGGACGGGTGCCTCCGTCCGTCAGTGGAGGGAGGGATCGGTCGTGCTGCACGAGTTGGGCAGTCGCAGCCGACGTCAACCGGCGCCGGCGCACGTCCTGTGGAGGTCGCTGCGCGACCCGTACGAGGCCGGCAGCCGGCCGTGGCTGGAGTTGCGCGACGACGAGGTGCCGCCCCGGGTGGTGGCCGGCTACGCGCCCGTGCTGCTCGTGTGGTCGTCGCTGTGGCCGCACCGACCGTTGGACCGGATCCGCTTCGACCTGACGGCCGGGCAGCCCGGCGCGGACTGCGCGCTGCGCTGGACGCTCACCACCGACGGCGACCTACCGGGCGAGAGCACCCTCGGGCACCTACGCCACCGCCTCAACTACCTGATCAACGACCGGCTCCGCCGCTCGTACGGCCAGTAGCGTCGCTCACCCGCTCGACTCTCGACCGCGATGCCAGGTGTCACCCTGGTCACCGTGCCGCTCGGCCTCGTACCGGTGCTGGCGACCCCGAGCCTCCCGCCCAGCCGCCGGATCGTCCCCGGCGTCCGCTCGCCCCCGCCGAGCGACAACGCCGTACGCCACCCCCGCCGCGACGACGAAACCCCCCACCACCACCCACACCACAGTCATGCCGCCCAACCTAAGCCCCACCCACCACCCCCACCTCCGGTGATCATGAAGTTAGCGTCATCCCGCTCGGCGTGTCGTGACGCCAACTTCATGATCACCGATTCGGGTTGGGTGGTGTGTCCGGAGGGCGGGGTTGGGTTCGACGTTTCGTCGGGTGCCGGGGTGGTGCCTTGCGGAGGAGGGGAAGAGACCGTGAAGTACATGATTTTGCTCTACGGGTCGCAGCAGGACTACGACGTGCTGTCGGGACGGGCTACGGACCGGCCGGCGATGTCGGCCGAACAGATCGCGGCGATGCACCAGCACATGGAGACCTTCCACCAGGCGCTGGCCGAGTCCGGGGAGTTGGTCGACGCCCGGGGCCTGAGCGAGCCGGTGCACGCCCGCCGGGTGCAGGTGCGCGAGGGGGCGCCCGTGGTCACCGACGGCCCGTACCCGGAGACGCAGGAGGTCCTCGCCGGTTACACCATCGTGGAGTGCGCCAGCTTCGACCGGGCCACCGAGATCGCCGCCGGGCTGGTCGACCCGGACGCCCCCGGTGGGTACGTGGACGTGCGGCCGGTGCTCGACGGTGTCGAGGACCTGGCCGGCTGACCGGTGTCGGAGACTCCCGCCGAGGACCTGCTGCGCGAGCTGGCGCCGCAGGTCCTCGGCGCGCTAGTCCGCCGCTACGGGCACTTCGACACGGCCGAGGACGCGGTGCAGGAGGCGTTGATCGCCGCCGCGCACGGGTGGCCGCGCGACGGCGTACCGGAGAACCCGCGTGGCTGGCTGATCACCGTGGCGTCCCGTCGGCTGACCGACCTGCTGCGTCGCGAACAGGCCCGGATGCGACGGGAGGACACGGTGGCCCGGTGGAGGCTGCCGGAGCAGTGGAGCGCCCCCGCCGCCGACCGACCGCGGGCCGACGCCGACGACAGGCTCATCCTGCTGTTCCTGTGCTGCCACCCGGCGCTGTCGGCGGCGTCGCAGATCGCGCTCACCCTGCGGGCGGTCGGCGGGCTCAGCACCGCCGAGGTGGCGCGCGCCTTCCTGGTGCCGGAGGCGACGATGACCCGGCGGATCAGTCGGGGTAAGCAGCGGATCCGGGACAGCGGGCTGCGGTTCGCGCCGCCCACCGGCCCGGAACGCGCCGACCGGCTCGCCGCCGTGCTGCACGTGCTCTACCTGATCTTCACGGAGGGGTACGCCCGCACCGCCGGGCCCGGGTTGTTGCGCGCCGACCTGACCGCCGAGGCGATCCGGCTGACCCGGCTGGTGCGCCGGCTGGTGCCCGAGGACCCCGAGGTCACCGGGCTGCTCGCGTTGATGCTGCTCACCGATGCCCGCGCGCCGGCGCGGATCGGCCCGCACGGTGAGCTGGTGCCGATGGCCGAGCAGGACCGCTCCCGGTGGCGGGCGGACCAGATCGCCGAGGGGGTCGAGCTGATCACCGGGGCGTTGCCGCGCGGGGTGGTCGGGGCGTACCAGCTCCAGGCGGCCATCGCGGCCGTACACGACGAGGCGCCCAGCGCGGCGGCCACCGACTGGGCGCAGATCACCGCGCTGTACGAGGTGCTCCTCGGGATGTCCGACAACCCGGTGGTGGCGCTCAACCACGCGGTGGCGGTGGCCATGAGCCGGGGTGCCGCGGCCGGGTTGGCGCTGCTCGCCGACCTGGCCGACGATCCCCGTCTCGCCGACGACCCTCGACTGCCGGCCGCCCGCGCCCACCTGTGGGAACTGGAGGGTGAGCGGCTCGCCGCGCGGGAGGCGTACCGGATGGCGGCGGCGCGCTCGACGAACCTGGCGCAGCAGCGCTACCTGAACACCCGCGCGGAGCGCCTCACGGGCGACCCGCCGCCCGCCGGCTGAGCCGCACGGGCCGTGCGGGCCGTGCGGGTCACGGAACGGGCCGGCGCGGCCGTGCGGGTCACGGGCTGAGCCGGCCGACCGTGCGGGTCACGGGCTGGCGGCCAGGAAGACGAAGGCGGCCATCAGCACCAGGTGTACGCCGCCCTGCAACACGTTGGCCCGGCCGGGCACCACAGTGAGGACGGCGGTCACGGCGGTGAGCGCGAGCAGCGTGAGCTGGGTGCCGCCGAGGCCGAGCAGCAGCGGGCCGTCCAGCCAGATCGAGGCGATCGCGATGGCCGGGATGGTCAGGCCGATGCTGGCCATCGCGGAGCCGAGCGCGAGGTTCAGGCTGGTCTGGACGCGGTCTCGGCGGGCGGCGCGGGCGGCGGCCAGGGTCTCCGGCAGAAGCACCAGCAGGGCGATGATCACGCCGACGAACGCGTGCGGCAGGTTCGCCGCCGCGACCCCGGCCTCGATGGTCGGCGAGACCGTCTTGGCGTCGCCGACCACCGCGACCAGCGCCACCAGCAGCAGGCCCAGGCTGACCATCGCCGCGCGGGTGGTGGGCGGCTTGGCGTGCTCCTCCGTCTCGATGACCTTGCCCCGGCTGTCGACCGGCAGGAAGTAGTCGCGGTGCCGGCCGGTCTGCACGAGCACGAACAGCCCGTACAGGGCCAGCGACGCGACGGCGGCGAAGACGAGTTGGGCCGGGCTGAACTCCGGGCCGGGGCGGGCCGTGGTGAAGCTGGGGATGACCAGACTCAGGGTGGCCAGGGTGATCACGGTGGCCAGGGCTCCGCCGGTGCCCTCCGGGTTGAACACCGCGACGCGGCGGCGCAGCGCCCCGAGCAGCAGGGACAGACCCAGTATTCCGTTGCAGGTGATCATGACGGCGGCGAAGACGGTGTCCCGGGCGAGTGACTGGGTCTTCTCCGGACCGCTGATCATGAGCGTGACGATCAGGGCCACCTCGATCACGGTGACCGCGACGGCGAGCACGAGGGACCCGTACGGCTCTCCCACCCGGTGAGCGACCACCTCGGCGTGGTGCACCGCCGCAAGCACCGCGCCGCCCAGCAGCACCGCGACAACCACGATGACGGGCCCAGGCAGGCTCCTCCCCCAGGTGACCATCAATATCAGGACGGCGAGCACAGGTACGACGAACGTCCAGTCGGTCAGGCGGGAGCGAAGGAGGGCGGCCATGCCATACAGAGTGCCAGGTCAAGTGATCATGTGCCCACCATCGACGCGGCGACATGCGGCCGTCCGTGGCCTTCGCCACGCCAACGCGTAACTCATAGGTTACGCTTCTCAGGTGAACGAGGTGGCCACCGCGATCGCGGACCCGGTACGGCGGCACATCCTGACCCTGCTGCGCGACGAGCCGCTGTCCGCTGGTGACATCGCGCAGCGATTCGTGATCAGCCGACCCGCGATCAGCCGCCACCTGCGGCTGCTGCGCGAGAGCGGTCTGGTGCACGACGAGATGGTCGGCCGCCAGAGGATCTACCGCCTCGATCCGCGCCCGCTCGCCCCACTGGTCGACTGGCTCGCCGCGCTCGCGGCCACCGACCGGTGGGAGCGGCACCTCGACGCGTTGGAGACCGAGGTCTATCGCACCCGCCGAGAGCGCCGCAGCCGCGGCCCGGCGGAGCACCGAAGGGAGCACACGGCATGACCCGCACACCCGCCGGACGCCTGTTCCACACCGACACCGGCCACGATCTCGTCCTCACCCGAACCTTCCGCGCTCCGGCGGCGGACGTCTGGGCCAGCCTGACCGAGCCCGAGCGTACGGCTCGCTGGTTCGGCCCGTGGGAGGGCGACGCCGGCCCCGGCCGGACCATCCGGGTCCAGATGGCGTACGAGGAGGAGCAGCCCTGGTGCGAGATGCGCATCGACGCGTGCGAACCGCGGCAGCGCCTCGCCGTGTCGATGGTCGACGACTACGGCAGCTGGCTGCTGGAGCTGTCACTGACCGAGACCGACGGCACTACCGAGCTGCGGTTCGTGCAGCACCTGACCAGCGTGGAGGGCATCGCCGAGGTGGGCGCCGGTTGGGAGTACTACCTGGACATGCTGGTCGCCTCCCGGGACGGTTCACCCCGCCCCGAGTTCGACGACTACCACCCGGCGATGCAGCCCTACTACCAGGGGCTGGTCGCCGCGGCCGGCTAGCGGTCGAGAGCCCGCCGCAGCCTGGCGAACTCGGCGGTCAACGCCGGCAGCGGGAAGTGCGCGTTCAGACCGCTGGGGTTCGGCAGCACCCAGACCTGGGCCGGCCCCAGCCGTTCCGCTCGCGGGCCCAGCCCGGCCTTCGGTCGGGCGAAGGCGATGCGGTACGCGCTCACCCCGAGGATCGCCACCCAGCGCGGCCGGTGGCGCTCGGCCTTCACCGCCAGCCCGGTCACACCGGCTACCAACTCCTCCGGAGTCAGTTCGGCGGCGCGGGCGGTGGCCCGATTGCTCAGGCTGGTGATGCCCAGACCCTGACGCAGCAGCTCGTCGCGTTCCCAGGAGTGCAGCTGGCGGTCGGTGAAGCCGGCTCCGTGCAGGGCCGGCCAGAATCGGCTGCCCCGGCGGGCGAAGGGCTCCCCCACCGCGGCCGAGTAGAGGCCCGGATTGAAGCCGCAGAACAGCACGCGTAGCCCGGGGCCGATGATGTCCGGCAACCCCCGGCCAGCCGCCGCCGCCACCTCCTGCGGGGTCGGCCGCCGCGCCGGGCCCCGGGCTCTGCGCGTCCACCCCACCGATCCTGCCGTACGCCCCGGTGCCGGACCCGGGGCACGCCCTGACACCCTCAACGGATGCAGTCAACCGACCACCTCGCCGCCAGCCGTTACGCGCGGATGCGTTGGAACACCCCGCTCTCGCCGGAACACGCCGCGTTGCTGCTGCAACGGTTCGACGTCCGGCCCGGAGCGCGTGTGCTCGACCTCGGCTGTGGTTGGGGTGAGCTGTTGCTGCGGGCGGTCGCCGCCGGTGGTGTCTCCGGCCCGGTCGCGACGCGCGGCGTCGGCGTCGACACCGACGAGGCCGCGCTCGCCCGAGGGCGGCGGCTGGCCGCGGGACGCTCGCTGACCCGGCACGTCGCCTTCGTGATGGGGGAAGCAGCGGCCTGGCAGGAGCCGGCCGACCGGGTTCTCTGCATCGGCTCGGCACACGCCTTCGGTGGCACCGAGGCCGCCCTCGACGCCCTCGCCGACGTGGTCCGGCCCGGTGGGCGGCTGCTCTTCGGCGACGCGTACTGGGAGCGGCCCCCGACGGCGGAGATCGCCGAGATCTTCGGCCCGGAGGTCCCGACCCTGCCCGCTCTGGTCGAGGCCGCCCGCCAGCGAGGCTGGCGGTTGCTGCACGTGAGCACCGCCGACCAGCGGGAGTGGGACGATTTCGAGTCGACCTGGCTCGCCGGGCGGCAGGAGTGGCTGCTGGCGTACCCGGAGGATCCCCGTGCCGCCGAGGTCCGCGCGGAGCTCGACGACCGGTTGAGCCAGTACGTCGGCGGTTACCGGGGTGTCCTCGGCCTCGGCTACCTCGTCCTCGGCCGCTGACCGTCCGCGGTTGACGCCGCTGGCTACGCTGCGCGGGGTGAGCGCCGGATTTCGTCTCGCCCTGCCGTGGCGGATCCTCGTCGTGGCCAGCGCCGCCGTGCTGGTGTGGCTGGTCCTGGGCGCTCTGCTCGGCCCTGAATACGACCGACTGACCCATGCGATCGGGGCGGTGCTCACCACCGCTGTCGTCGTACCTCTGGTGGTCGTCGCCCGTCGCGTCCTGGACCGTCGGCCCTGGGCCGGCCTCGGGCTGCCGTCGCTGCGCGCCGGCTGGCGGCGTCTGCTGTTCGGGATGGCCTGCTGGCTCGTTCCCGCCGCGGCGGGGTTCGCGCTCTGTCTCGGTCTCGGCTGGGTCGAGATCAGTGTCCGGACCTCCGTCGGGGACGTGCTGCGGGTGGCGGCGCTGCTGGTCGTTCTGGTTTTCCTCAAGGAGGCGCTGCCGGAGGAGCTGGTCTTCCGTGGGTACCTGCAACACCACCTCGCCACCCGGCTGCCCGTCGGGCAGGCGGTCGCCGGGCAGGCGGTGCTGTTCACCGTCTTCGGGTTCCTCATCGGGGCGGCCAGATCGGTGGACCGGCTGGCGCTGTTCTTCGTCTTCGCGTTGCTGCTGGGCGCCTTCCGTGCGGCCACCGGCGACATCTGGGCCGGCATCGGCCTGCACGTCGCGTTCCAGACGGTCGCTCAGCTGTTCGGTGACGTCGGGGCGGTCTTCGACGTGGTCGGCGCGAACGTCCTGGGCGTGGTGGCCATGGGGGTCATTCCCTTCTCGGTCAGCTGGATCGTCCTGCGACACCGCTACCGCGAGCACCTGTTCGGGAACGCCCTCGCACCGGAGCCGGAGCGCCGGAGCGGCTGAAGCCTGGGCATTCGGCCACCGCGGCCGCCAACCGCGCCCTCGACCGGCAGGACGGGCCGACGGTGCTGGTGGGCCACTCCCGGGCCGGCACGATCATCAGCGAGGCCGGCAATCATCCGACGGTTACCGCCCTGGTGTCCGTGGCGGCCCGCGCGCCGTCGCGATCAGTCCAGGCGACCAGTTCGACCTGACGTGGGCCGTGCGCGGACGCACCCGGTGGGGTTGACGGGGCGCATACATCGGAGGTTTACTGCGTCAGCGATACCAATCGATGAATTTTGACCGTCCACTGTGGTTCGGCGAGGTCATCGGCTGTTGCACCCCACCACTCCTCCATCACCCCACCACCCCGCAGCACCTCAGCCGAGCATCGGCGGCCCGGCTCCCGCACCACCGCCACCATGGCCCCTGGCCTGCCCATGCGCACCGGCCCGAGGTCGACGCTCAGCAGAGGAGCAACACCATGCGTTCCCGTCCCCGCCTGTTGGCACTCGTCACCGGCCTGGCAGTCATGCTGGCCAGTCTGGTCGCCCTGCCGACACCCGCCTCGGCGGCACCACTGACCAAGGTCCTGGTGTTCAGCAAGACCGCCGGCTTCCGGCACTCGTCGATCCCCAACGGCATCGCCGCGATCCAGCAGCTCGGCTCGGCCAACGGCTTCACCGTGACCTCGACCGAGGACGCCGGCCAGTTCACCACCTCCAACCTGGCCCAGTACCAGGCGGTGGTGTTCATGTCGACGACCGGCGACGTCCTCAACGCCAGCCAGCAGACGGCCTTCGAGTCGTACATCGCCGCTGGTGGCGGCTACGTCGGCGTGCACGCCGCGGCCGACACCGAGTACAGCTGGCCGTGGTACGGCCAGTTGGTCGGCGCGTACTTCGACTCGCACCCGGCGATCCAGAACGCGACCGTCCGGATCGAGGACAACACCAACCCGTCGACGGCGCACCTCGGGGCCACCTGGGTCCGCTCCGACGAGTGGTACAACTACCGCACCAACCCCCGGTCCACCGCGCGGGTCCTGGCCAACCTCGACGAGTCGTCCTACAGCGGCGGCAACATGAGCGGCGACCACCCGATCACCTGGTGCAAGGCGTACGGCGGCGGGCGGGCCTGGTACACCGGCCTCGGGCACACCGAGGCGTCGTACACCGACCCGAACTTCACCCGGATGCTGCTCGGCGGCCTCCAGGTCGCCGCGGGTTCGGTGACCGCCGACTGCTCGCCGCGCACGACCACCCCGCCGCCCACGGTCAGCGGCTCCACCCTGCGGGCCCGTGCCAACAACCAGTACGTCAGCGCGCCCAACTCCACCACGGCGTTGATCGCCAACAAGACCTCGGTGAACACGAGCGAGCGGTTCGACCTGGTCAGCCTCGCCAACGGCAACGTGGCACTGCGGGCCAAGAGCAACTCGCAGTACGTCGCGGCGGAGAACTCCGGGTCGTCCGCGCTGATCGCCAACCGGGGCAGCGCCGGCTCCTGGGAGACGTTCCAGCTGGTCCGCAACTCCGACGGCACGGTGAGCCTGCGGGCCACGGTGAACAACCGGTACGTCTCCGCCGACAACGGGGGCGCCTCCCCGTTGATCGCCAACCGGACCTCCATCGGCCAGTGGGAGAAGTTCGACCTGGTCACCACCAGCTGACCTGCTCCCCACCGTTCTTCACCACCCCCACCTGGTCGTGGTGCGCCCCCGCGCGCCCGCACCCCCGGTCGTCGAGAAAGGACGATCATGCTCTCCTACCCCCGGCGCTGGTCCCGGGCCCTGGTCGCGGCGGTCACCACCGTCGCGAGCGTGGCCCTGGCCGTGGCCGCAGCCCCCACCGCCGCCCAGGCCGTGGTGATTCCCGCCAGCGACTATCAACAGGTCAAACTCGCCACCGGCTCGGCCGAGCTGGGTGAGGCCATGTCCCTGGCCGTCCTGCCCAACCGCTCGGTGCTGCACACCGCCCGCAACGGCGTGCTGCGGGTGACCGACGTGGCCGGCAACACCAAGACCTCCGGCACCCTGTCGGTCTACACCCACGACGAGGAGGGGTTGCAGGGCGTCGCCGTCGACCCCGCCTTCGCCACCAACCGGTGGATCTACCTGTACTACTCCCCCTCGTTGAGCACCCCGTCCGGGGACGCGCCGACCACCGGCTCGCAGTCGGACTGGGACCGGTGGAAGGGGCACCTGCGGCTGTCGCGGTTCACCCTCAACAGCGACGACACGCTCAACCTGGGCAGCGAAAAGATCGTGCTCCAGGTCGCCAACGACCGTGGCCAGTGCTGCCACGTCGGCGGCGACCTGGACTTCGACGCCGCCGGCAACCTGTACCTGACCACCGGCGACGACACCAACCCGTTCGAGTCGTCCGGCTACGCGCCGATCGACGAGCGGACCAACCGCAACCCGCAGTTCGACGCCCAGCGCACGGCGGGCAACACCAACGACCTGCGGGGCAAGCTGCTGCGGATCAAACCGCAGGCCGACGGCACGTACACCATCCCGTCGGGCAACCTGTTCGCACCCGGCACGGCCAACACCCGGCCGGAGATCTACGCGATGGGTCTGCGCAACCCGTTCCGGATGAGCGTCGACAAGGCCACCGGCGTCGTCTACCTCGGCGACTACGGCCCCGACGCCGGCTCCACGAACTCCAGTCGTGGCCCATCCGGTCAGGTCGAGTTCAACCGCATCGCCTCGCCCGGCAACTACGGTTGGCCGTACTGCACCGGCGCCAACACCAGCACCGAGACGTACAACGAATACACCTTCCCGTCCGGGCCGTCGCAGTCCAAGTACAACTGCTCGGGCGGGCCGACCAACAACTCGTTCCGCAACACCGGGCTCGGCACGCTGCCCGCGGCGAGGCCGGCGTGGATCAAGTACGCCGGCGACTCCGGTTCACCATCGGAGTTCGGCAGCGGCTCGGAGTCGCCGATGGGCGGGCCGGTCTACCGGTACGACGCGTCGCTGAACTCCAGCATCAAGTTCCCGCAGTCGCTCAACGGCCAGTTCTTCGCCGGTGAGTACGGCCGCCGCTGGATCAAGGCCATCGCGGTCAACTCCGACGGCTCCCGCGGGGAGATCTCCAACTTCCCGTGGTCCGGCACCCAGGTCATGGACATGGCCTTCGGACCGGACGGCGCACTGTACGTGCTGGACTACGGCACCGGCTCGAACAACCAGGCGTTGTTCCGGATCGAGTACATCGGCGGCGGCAACCGCAACCCGATCGCGGTCGCCTCGGCGAACCCGACCTCGGGGGCCAACCCGCTGACCGTCAACTTCTCGTCGGCCGGCAGCTCGGACCCCGAGGGTGGGGCGCTGAGCTACCTGTGGACGTTCGGTGACGGCACCACGTCGACGGCGGCGAACCCGACGAAGACGTACACCACCAACGGCACGTTCTCCCCCACGTTGAGGGTCACCGACCCGAATGGGTTGACCGGCACGGCGAGCCTGGTGATCACCGTGGGCAACACGGCCCCGACGGTGACGCTCACCTCGCCCGCCGACGGGCAGCTGTTCAGCTTCGGTGACACGGTGTCGTACCAGATCAGCGTGAGCGACCCGCAGGACGGCACGATCGACTGTTCCAAGGTGAGCCTGACGTACGCGCTGGGCCACGACAGCCACGCCCACCAGATCACCTCGAAGAACGGGTGCAGTGGCTCGATCACCGTGCCGACCGACGGCGAGCACGACTCGGCGGCGAACATCTACGGGGTCTTCGACGCCGCCTACACCGACAACGGCGGGCTGACCACGCACAGCATCAAGACGCTGCAACCCAAGCACCGTCAGGGTGAGCACTTCGGCGCTCAGTCCGGCGTCCAGGCCACCGACCACACCAACGCCGAGGGTGGCCGCACCGCCGGCTTCATCGAGAACAACGACTGGATCTCGTACCAGCCGTACAACCTGGCCAACGCCAACCGCATCACCGTGCGGGCGTCGTCGGCCGGCGCGGGCGGCACCATCGAGGTCCGGGCCGGGTCGGCCACCGGCTCCCTGCTGGGCACCGTCACGGTGCCGGTGACCGGCAACTGGGAGACGTTCGTCGAGGCGTCCGCCACGATCAGCAACCCGCCGAGCGCGTCCACGACGCTGTACCTGGTGTTCAAGGGCGGGTCCGGCTACCTGTTCGACGTCGACGCGTTCACCTTCGCCACCGGCACCGGTAGCACCACGCCGGTGAGCACGCTGCGGGCGCAGGTCAACAACCAGTACGTGTCGGCGGTCGGCACCACCGCGTTGATCGCCAACAAGGCCAGCGTCGGTGGCACGACCGAACAGTTCGACCGGGTGGACGCCGGCAACGGTGCCATCGCCCTGCGGTCACGCGCCAACGGGCTCTACGTCTCGGCCACGAACGCGGGCGCCGGGGCGTTGGTCGCCAACGCCAGCTCGATCGGATCGTGGGAGACGTTCCAGCTCATCACCAACTCGGATGGAACGGTGGGCCTGCGGGCCACGGTCAACAACCAGATCGTGTGCGCCGAGAACGCCGGGGCCGGATCCCTGATCGCCAACCGCAGCTCGGTCGGGGCCTGGGAGAAGTTCATCCTGACCACCGGCTGACCGCGGGTGAACGCACGGTAGGGCCCGGCCTGGTGACCAACCAGGTCGGGCCCTACCGCGTGAAGTACGCGGCGCTCTCCGCGTCCGCGGGGTAGTAGGACTCGACAGCGATCTCCTCGATGGTGATGTCCGTCGGGGTGCCGAACGTGGTGATGGTCGAGAAGAGCCGCAGCTCCCGATCGCCCACCCGAAGGATCATCGGGAGCACCACGTCGGCGTGGACGCGATCGCTCGTCGGCTCCTCGGTCTGCGGGCCGAGCAGCTCCTCGTAGAGCGCGGCCAGCGCCGCGTCCGGAGCTGCGGCGAGCTGGCGTGAGATCCGGCTGCGGAACACCGCTCGCACGTCCGCCAGGTTGACGACCAGCGAGGCGAGCCCGCGCGGGTCCAGGCCGAGCCGGACCAGGTTCACCGGTGGTCGCAACAGGTCGGGGGCCACGTACGCGAAGAACGGGTCGACCGCGCGGTTGGTCATCACGATGTTCCACCGGCGGTCGAAGACGAGCGCCGGGTACGGCTCGTGTGCCCGCAGCACCCTGCGGACCGCGCCGAGAGCACCCGACAGGGCGGCGTCGTCGAGCGGGCGCTGCGCGTACCGGGGCGCGAAGCCGGCGGCCAGCAACAGGTGGTTGCGGTCACGCAGCGGCACGTGGAGCTGCTCGGCCAGCCGGAGGATCATGTCGGCGCTCGGCGTGGACCTGCCGGTCTCGACCAGGCTGACGTGCCGAGCCGAGACGTCGGCGGCGATCGCCAGGTCGAGTTGGCTGAGCCCTCGGCGCTTGCGCCACTGCCGCAGGAGATCCCCGACCGCATACACGATCATGACCCTACTCATCCTCGCCCGGGACGCCATGAAGTGCGATGTCATCGACAACCATCCGGGCCGGGGAAACACTGGCCCCATGACCACCGAGAACAAGAACATTGTCGGGCGTGCGTTGGCGGGGCTCGTCGACACCGGCGACGTCGACACGCTCGCGTCGTACCTGAGCGAGGACTTCACCCATCACCGGTCGGATTCGACGACCTCGACCAGGGCGCAGTGGCTCGCCGCGGTCCGCGCCGCGCTCGGTCCGACCACCGGCATGCGGGTCGACATCCTGCACCTGCTGGCCGACGGTGACCACGTCGTGGTGCACTCGCGACGCCGACTCCCCGACGGAGGGCCGGAGATCGTGGTGGTCGACGTCCTGCGGATCGCCGACGGATTGATCGCGGAGGGTTGGGAGGTCATCGAACCGTCGGCCCAGGCCGCCGCCAACGACGCGTGGTGGGACGCGGCTGCCTAGATCGGAAACCGGCCGTGGCGCCAGTGCCAGTGGCCGCCGGCCCGCAGGTGGTCGATGATCGCCCGCTGGAGCAGCGTACGGCGTGGCAGTTCGTCGAGCGGCGTGGTCAGGGTCCGGAACCCGAACCGCAGGACCTCGATGTCGGCGTCCGGCCCTGCTGACTCCTCGTAGGGCTCCAACTCGAACCGGCGCTGGAACCGCACGATGTTGGAGTCCTCGGGGAGGTACTCCCGTAGCTGCGGGTCGAGCAGCCACGAGGCGCAGGAGAACGCGGTGTAGCGCTCGTCGGGGAAGTGCCGGGGAAAGAACGCGCGGGCCTCGTCGAGGGACGACGCCACCGCCTCCGGTGCCAACGGCCCCGAGTCGGGGACGTGCAGCCCGATCGCGCCGTCACCGCGCTGGTGCTGGAGCCGGCCCAGCTCGTAGACGCTGCCGCGCGAGTGCAGCGTCAGCCAGCTCTGCATGATCGGCCAGCCCTCGCCGCGCATCCGCCGGTCGATGGCGAGGTTGCGGCCCAGGTCAGCCAGGGTCACCCAGGTCACGGCGTCGGGGATGCCGTGGTCGCTGTGGTAGCCGCGCACGACGTCGACAAGAGCCAGGTACGCGTACACGTAGAGGTGCCGCCAGGCCGGCCCGCGTTCCCGGGGCAGCTCCGGGCCGGGCGGAAGCCAGTCGTGGCCCGCGAGGTCGGCGCGGACCAGGGCGATCGAGCGGTCGAGCAGCCAGCGCAGCTCCGGCGTCCACAGGGCGGAGTCGGGGTCGGGCCAGCCCGCCAGGATCTCGGCGGCGTCCTCCGGCGGCACGGTGAGCCGATCGAGGAGAGCGGGCGCGTCGGCCTTGGCCGGTACCGGAGCTGACGGCCCGTCACCGGCGAGCCGGTGCACGCGGTCGACGTCCTCGACGGGCACTCCGAGCCGGCCGGCGATCTCGGCGGAATCCACGCCGACGACCCTACCGGCGGGCGGGCGTTTCAGGAGTCCGCCGGAACTCCGGCGTCGAGCTGCCCGATCATCGGTGCGAGCAGGTCGTTGAGTTCCCGGGCCAGCACCACCACGGCTCGGCGCGCCGCCGCGGCGACCCCGTCGTCCGGGCCGTCGGGCGTGGGCGGCAGGTCGTCGAGCGGGACCGGCGCCTCCACCTGAAGCAGCGCGCGCAGGTGCGGGCGGCGTGTCTGGTCCTGCTCGGTGGGTGTGGTGAACTGGCCGAACAGCCGGGGCCAGTCCTGCCAGCCACGGTCGCGTTGCCACTGCTTGGTCCAGGTCAGCTCGGCCGGCCAGCGGGAGGCCACGGTCACCGCGCAGACCAGGCTGCCGTCCCACGGGCTGCGCTCGCAGGTCGCCGAGATGATCCGCCGGTGCCAGCGGACGAAGCCCGGCGACAGCTCGGTGGCAAGCCGCCAGGCGGTCACCGCGAACGCCACGGGTGCGAAGTCACCCCAGGTGTCGGCGAACTCGTCGATCCGGCGAAACACCTCGGCCTCGTACCGGCCGCGCCCGTCGGTGCCGTGTTCGCGGTCGAACTGCTCGTCCAGCCAGAAGGCGCGCGGTTCCGGCATCCCCAACCCCCGTTTGTGAGAAGTTCTCGGACACACGGTGACGCATCCCGCAGTCAGGCAACCGTCACTGACCGTATGCGACATGCCTACTGTGGACCCTTTCTCCGAGCCTAGCGTCTGTGCCAGGACGCCGGAACGCATCGGCCCCACCACCCCATCCCAGGAGGTCCCGTGCGAAGCAAGCTCGGATTCATCTCGGCCGGTGTCATGCTGCTCGCCGCCGTCACCGTCGCGCAGCCGCAGGCCCAGGCCGACGCGACAACCGCCGCAGGGTCCGCGACAGTGGCCGAAGCGCGCGCCACCATTCACGGGCAGGTGCCCACCGACGCCGACACCGCGGCGAGGCTGGTCACCGCCTACTGGACCCCGGAGCGCATCCGAGCGGCGAAACCCGCTCCCATGCCGGACGGAGTCGACGCGCCCGACGGGGAGGCCGCCGACCGACCCGGCCGCATCGGCGCAGCGCGCGACGTGGCAGCACCGGCGGCACCGCGGTCCTCGACCGCGACGGTGAGCGCGTCCCCGACGGGCAGCGGCCAGGCAACCCAGGCGGTGAACGCCTCGCCCGGCGTCGGCCGGGTCTTCTTCACCCACCACAACGAGGACTTCTTCTGCTCCGGTGCCACCATCAACAACCCTCAGGCGAACCTGGTCTCCACCGCCGGTCACTGCGTACACCCCGGAGACGGCGGGTCGGTCTGGTTCGACAACTGGGTGTACGCGCCGGAGTTCACCGAGGGCGAGCCACTGCACGGCCTCTGGTCGGCCAAGGAGTTCACCTCGGTGGAGGGCTGGGTCGACTGGGGCTACCTCTGGTGGGACTTCGCATTCGTCACCATGCACCCCCTCGGCGGCAACCGGCTCGTGCACGTCACCGGTGGGCAGGGGCTCAGCGTCAACAAGTCCAAGTCGTTCTCGGCGATGCTGCTCGGCTACCCGGGCGAGCCGCCGTTCGACGGGCAGTCGCAATTCTTCTCCTCCGGCACCACGAAGGTCGCCGGGGCGCAACGGATCAAGCTGAAGAACTGCCCGCTCAACAAGGGCGCCAGCGGCGGCCCCTTCCTGCGTGCCTGGGACAACGATCTCCGGTTCGGGTGGGTCAACTCGGTGATGTCGTACAAGTACTCCGGAAACATGTACGGGCCCTACTTCGACGACGACGTCATGGACATCTACAACGTCGCGAAGGACAAGCAGTGACCCGCCGGTTGGCGCTCGTGGGTTGACAAGACACCGGTTCCAGAGTGGACGATGCACCGTGCGAATTCTTGTGGTGGGTGGCAGCGGCCTGATCGGCGCACACGTCGTGGACGTCCTGCGGGAGCGTGGTCACGCCGCT
Organism: Micromonospora sp. NPDC047756; assembly: GCF_055587245.1. Taxonomy (NCBI): domain Bacteria; kingdom Bacillati; phylum Actinomycetota; class Actinomycetes; order Micromonosporales; family Micromonosporaceae; genus Micromonospora; species Micromonospora sp. NPDC047756. The sequence continues at coordinate 146,180 of NZ_JBVJGQ010000006.1, read as the reverse complement.
ACCACCGTGGCGCGTACCGCCCAGCCGGGCATCGACCACCTGCTCGACGTCGGGTCCGCCCCGGTTGACGAGCTGCGGCGGTTGCTCGCCGGTCACGACGGCGTCGTCTACGCCACCCGCACCGACGAGCAACGGCCGCTGCCCAAGCCGATCTATCCCGAGTTCCGCCGCGACAACGTCGACCCGGTGGTACGCCTGTTCACCGCCGCCCGCCTCGAAGGTCTCACCCGGGGCGTCGTGATGGGCTCCTACTACACGTACTTCGACCGGCTGCACCCCCAGTGGCGCCTCGCCGAACGGCACACGTACATCCGGTGCCGCCTGGAGCAGGCCCGGGAGGGGCGGGCGGCGGCCGGCGAGGGCCTGCCGGTGGCCGTACTCGAACTGCCCTTCGTCTTCGGTCGGGCCGGCGACCGGCTGCCCAACTGGGCCGGTCCGCTGGACCGGTGGGCCCGCTCGCGTACCCCGTTGGTCGCCCCGACCGGTGGCAGCGCCGCGGCCTCCGCGCGCAGCGTGGCCGACGTCGCGGTCGACGCCCTGGAGCAGGCCAGCGGCGCGGACCTCCCGGTCGCCGACGAGAACCTCACCTGGGCGGACATGATCGGGCGCATCGCCGCGGCGGTGGGCCGGCCCCGCCGGGTCGGCCGCCTGCCGGCCGGCGCGGCGCGGGCCGCGCTGCGACTCGGTGGCGCGGCGCAGGCCCTCGGCCGAAAGGAGTCGGGCATCAACCCCAGCCACCTCCCCGACCTGTTGCTCGCCGACCTGTTCATCGAGCCGACCACCGGCCGGCCGCTGGACCCGGCCCTACGAGAGACCTTCCCGATCCACGTCACCTGACCCCGCGTGGGGTCGATCGTGACCGGCCTGCTGGGCCGCGATCTCGACGAACTCCTGCACCAGCGGAGACCTGTTGCCCTCGGCCCAGGCCAGACACACCTGGTTGGGGCCGAGGTCGGCGACGGGCACGTGGCTGACGTCCGGTCTCGTGTAGAACGTCGCCGTCGACAGCGGCAGGATCACCATCCCGGCGTACGCGGCGACATGTTCCAGCTTCTCCTCGACGGATTTCAGCGCGGGCCGAGGTCGGGGATCGGGGTCGGTGGGACGGTTCGGCAGGTCCCGCCACTCCGGCACCGCGTCCGGGTCCTGCAACAACCGTTCCTCGAGCAGCTCGGCGAGGTCGACCGACTCCCTGCCGGCCAGCCGGTGATCGGTGGGTAGGACGACAACCCGGGGTTCGGTGAACAGTGGCCGCAGGCACAGCCCGCGCTGGTCGACCGGAAGCCGAACGTAACTGACGTCCGCGCGCCCCTCGCGGACGATGTCGGCCTGGTCGTCCCAGGACGTACGAACGACGTTGACGGCCAGGTCGGGGTGCCGCTGGCCGATGGCGCGGGCCTCGGCGGTGACGAGAAGGCCGGGCATGAACGCGATGGTGAACGTCGGCCGGTCGTGCGCGGCCCGCTGCACCCGGCGCCGCAGGGCGTCAGCCGAGGCCAGCAGCGGACGGGCGTCGGTCAGCAACTGTCGGCCGGCCTCGGTCAGCACCGTGGAGCGGCGGTCCCGAACGAAGAGCGTGGCACGCAGTTCGTGCTCGAAGGCCCGGATCTGACGCGACAGGACCGGCTGGGCGATGTGCAGCCGGGCGGCGGCCCGGCCGAAGTGCAGCTCCTCCGCGACCACCACGAAGTAGCGGAGCTTGCGCAGATCGACGTCCACCCCGCCCCCGTCCGGTTGCCGCTCCATGATACCCGCCGGGCATGAGTGGAGTGATACCCAACGGGCATTACAGGAGGTCAAAGAGGTCTTGGACGCGGGCGTTCCCGGCGGCGCACGGTGGTAACCGTCTCCACCACACCATCTCGGAAGGACACGATCATGACCCTCATCGACCAGCGCGTCGTCGTACTTGGCGGAACCTCGGGAATCGGCCTCGCCACCGCCGCCCGCGCCGCCCGCGAAGGCGCCCAGGTCGTGGTCGCCTCCAGCAACCAGCGCAGCGTGGACCGCGCCCTGACAACCCTGCCAACCACCACCCAGGGGTACGTCGCCAACCTCACCGACCCGGACGCCGTGTCCCGGCTGTTCCACGGTCTCGGCTCGTTCGACCACCTCGTCTACACCGCCGGCGAACCCCTCGCGCTGATGTCCGTTGACGCCCTCGACCTCGCCGCCGCCCGGGCCGCCTTCGACCTGCGCTACTTCGGCTCCCTGTCGGCAGTCAACGCGGCACTGCCGTACCTGCGCCCCGGCGGGTCGATCACCCTCACCACCGGCACCGCCAACCACCGGCCCAGCGCAGGCTGGTCCGTCGCGGCCAGCATCACCGGGGCGATCGACGCGCTGGTCCGCGCGCTCGCCGTCGAACTCGCCCCGATCCGGGTCAACGCCGTCTCCGCCGGCGTGATCCGCTCACCGCTCTGGGACTCCCTGCCCACCGAAACCCGGGAGCAGATGTACGCGCAGCTCAGCGAGGCGCTTCCGCTCGGCCGGGTGGGAGAACCCGAGGAGGTCGCCGAGGCATTCGTCTACCTCCTGCGGGCGACCTACGCCACCGGCACGGTGGTGACCGTGGACGGCGGCACCCTGGTCTCCTGAGCCCGCCGCACCTGTCAGCGGAGCTGTTCGGCCAGGCCGACGATGATGCCTTCGGGGCCGCGGACGTAGCAGAGCCGGAAGATGTCCTCGTACCGCTCCACCTCCCCGACGAGTTCCGCGCCGTGGCCCCGCAGCCGGGCGATCACGTCGTCGATGTCGTCGACGGCGAACATGATGCGTCGGATGCCGAGCGTGTTCGCCGGCGCGTTCCTCGGCTCCGCGCTGATCGCCGACGGTCGGTGGAACATCGCCAGCTCGACCTTGCCGTGGCCGTCCGGGGTCCGCAGCATCGCCACCTCCTGCTGGACGTCGTCGATCCCGATCACCCGCTCCACCCAGCGCCCCTCGACCAGCCCCCGACCCTCCATCTCCATGCCGAGCTCGACGAAAAACCCGATGACGGCGTCAAGGTCCTCGACAACGATGAGGACGTTGTCCATCCGCTGGATTGCCATGCTGGATCTCCCTGGTCTGGTGCGGTCACCGTTGCCGCATCCTCCCTGAGACGAAGCCACGTCAGCGTTCTCGACATCCGGGCTGGCCACCTGCGCGATGTGTGCCCGTCCCGCCGACCAGAATCGGAGATCTTCCGCATGGCCATGCACGACGATGAGTTGGCGATCACCGATGACGTCGTCCGCGAGCTGATAGCGGATCAGTTCCCTCGGTGGGAGACGGCACCGGTCCGGCGCGTCACGTCGAACGGCACCGTGAACGCCATCTTCCGCATCGGCGACGACGTGGCGGCCCGGTTCCTGCTGCGGCCACGCGATGTCACCGTGGCCGCCGAGCTCCTGCAACGGGAGGCTGAGGCCTCCCGACGCTTCGCCGACCACAGCCCATTCCCGGCGCCCTGGCCGATCGCGATCGGCAACCCCGGAAAGGACTATCCCCTGCCGTGGTCGCTGCAGTCGTGGGTACCGGGAAGCATCGCCCCCGTCGACATCGACGGGTCCGTGGAACTCGCCATTGACCTGGCCCACCTGATCGGCGCGCTTCGGGCCACCGACACCCAGGGCCGCCGGTTCCAGGGCGACAACCGTGGCGGCGACCTACCCGACCACGACGAGTGGGTCGAGGAATGTTTCGGAAAGAGCGAGGGTCTGCTCGAGGTCCCGACGCTTCGGCGTTTGTGGAGTCACTTCCGGGAACTGCCACACACGTCGGCCGACGTCATGTCCCATGGCGACCTGCAGCCGCTGAACGTCCTGGTGGCCGACGGCCGGCTGGTGGGCGTGCTCGACACCGGCGACTTCGCTCCAGCCGATCCCGCCCTGGACCCCATGTGTGGCTGGTACTTCTTCGACGATGCGTCCCGAGCGGTGTTCCGTGACAAGCTGGGTTGCGACGACCTGGAGTGGGAGCGCACCAAGGCATGGAGCTTCCAACAGGCTCTCGGTGCCATCTGGTACTACGTCGAGACCAACCCCGTCATGTACCACATGGGCCGCCTCGTCCTTGCCCGGGTCGTGGCGAACACAAAGGTCTGAGGCGGTCAGGTGGCTGGGGTCCCAAGCATCACTGTGAGCCCTTCCTGAGCCGCCAGTACGGCACCCTCGAAATCCGCCTGCGCCGCCGCCACTGCGGCTGCCCGGTCATTGCCGGGCCAGAAGTGGGTGAGCATCAGACGGCGGGCACCCGCCCGGCGAGCTGACCGACCGGCCTCGGCGGAGGTCATCAGGTTTCGGGTGGGACGGCTGGCCTCGCCGTCGTGGTCCGTAGCCTCGACGATGAACAGGTCGGCGTCGCGGCCCAGTTCGGCAAGCGCGGGAGTCGGCCCCGTATCCCCGGAGTAGGCCACCACGATTCCGTTGGCCTCGATCCGGATGCCGGCGTTGGGCACGAAGTGCGGCAGAGACACCCCGGTTAGGTCGAACGGCCCGACCCGGTAGCTGCCGGGTAGTGGGTGCAGGTCGAACACCGTGTGCAGGTCGACATCGGGCTCCAGGCCGCTGAGCCGGTCGAGCACGCCGGGCGGGCAGTACAACGGCAGCCGTGGGCCGCCGGGCTGACCGTAGAACCGCATCCTGAACAGACCGTGCAGGTCGACGCAGTGATCCGGGTGCTCGTGGGTGATGACGACGACGTCCACCACACCATCGGGCCAGTGCCTGAGCAACCGCGGCAGCGTGGCATAGCCCAGGTCGAGCACCAGGCGGTAGCCGTCCCAGTCCACAGCGAAGCCGCTACAGGCACAGCCTGGCTGGGGAAAGGCACCGGAACTGCCGAGCACGGTGACCTGTCGCATCCGCACAGCGTGCCAGAGCGCCAACAACCTGTCCGTCCGCGACCCAGCGCGAGGCGGCGAGGCGGCGAGGCACCCGGAGATCAAGTGATGAAAAGTAGCTCAGAACGGCTCCTGGCAGCTACTTTTCATCACTTGATCAAGCGGATCGATGGACTTTCCCGAGCGGCGCCGGAAGAGGGACCTCACCTCTGATGGCTTTTTCACTCAACTCGACGCGTTCCGGGTGAAGGTTGTTCTCCTGTAGAGGGTGGCCGGGCGCGTTGAGACAGCGCTGCCCCGACTGCGCGCTACAGACCGGGCACTGAAGAAAGAAACCGCAGGAGGGCACCAGTTCGACGCCCTGCGCAAGCGCCGCCCTACCGATCTTCACGATGGCGTTGTACAGGGCGGAGTCCTGGTGTCGGGCAGCGGCAGCGGCGGCCTCCCGCATCCCGTTCCAGAACTCTTCGACCGCGTTTGGTTCGTCGACGTCAACCCACATGGCCCGGGGCTGCCCGGCTCGGAGCGGGCTAAACCTGACCATTCGCCGCGCTCCGATGACGTGGCATCCGCACCCGACACGCGTGGCGTCGCATTGATCAAGGACGGGGCGTAGCGATCAAGCCGGAGACTTACTTTGTGAGCTGCTGATTCACCTGACGGCGACGGTCGGCAGTGGACCGTGCCGACCCCGTGGACGACCTCCAAACCGCATGCCCTTGGCCCGTTGCTCGACGTCGGGAGGTCGCGACAATCACCCGAAAGGCTTACTCCGCAGCCTGCTCGTCACCCAGTTAGTCACTCGGGGGAAGAACACCGTTCACCGTGTGCCGCTCGCCGTCGTCGCCTTGGAGATTGGCCTGCAAATCCTCGGCGAAAGCCCCGAACTCGCGGTAGGGGTCGCCATCGAAATGACCCTTGATGTCGATCGCACCTTCGAACCAGGTCAGCGAAACCGGACTTCCGTCCGCGCAGGTGTATTCATAGATGGGCTGGCGGTCCTCGTCCCAACCAAGCCAACCGCCTACGCTGAGCGCCGTATTGCCATCCGCGTAGGACTGCCATTCGGGCAGGGTTATCGGCAGCCTCTCGCTCTCGTAGTACTCCTCGGCTCGGCTGATGTGAATCTCGTATCCCACGCTTCCTCCACGTAGTCAGCTCTCTTGCCAGGGGGACCCAGGAATACAGGGCACACGGATGTTGGCCGGCGGTCATCAGTAATGCGCTGGCGGGAGTCCGAAGCGTCGACGAAGGCCAAACGTCGAGGACGGCTCAGAAGCCGGTGAGAGCCCCGAGCCGGCATGATCATGGTTTCATCGGCCCTGCGGGTGACCTCAGGTGCAGGTCAGGGCACCTGCGCCCGTTACTTGGCGTTGAAGTAGTTGGCCTCCGGGTGGTGGACCACGATCGCGTCGGTGGCCTGCTCCGGCATGAGCTGGAACTCCTCGGACAGCTCGACCCCGATCCGGTCCGCGCCGAGCAGATCCATGATCTTCGCCCGGTCTTCCAGGTCGGGGCAGGCCGGGTAGCCGAACGCGTACCGGCAGCCCCGGTAGTCGTTGTGCAGGATGCCGGCCAGGTCCGCCGGGTCGTCGTGCCCCAACGGGCGGCCGTCCGGCAGGGTCATCTCGGCGCGGATGCGCTGGTGCCAGTATTCGGCGAGGGCCTCGGTGAGCTGCACGGAGAGGCCGTGCACCTCCAGGTAGTCGCGGTACTCGTTGCGGGCGAACAGCTTCGCCGCGTACTCGCTGACCGGCTGGCCGACGGTGACCAGTTGCAACGCGACCACATCGAGTTGGTCACCCTGGGGTCGGAAGAAGTCGGCCAGACAGAGCCGCCGCTCCTGCCGCTGCCGCGGGAAGGAGAACCGGGCGCGCTCTGCGTGCCCGTTCTCGTCGAGCACCACCAGGTCATTGCCTTCGGAGTACGCGGGGAAGTAGCCGTACACCACGGCTGCCTCAAGGACCTGGTCGGCGATCAGCCGGTCCAGCCAGTACCGCAGCCGAGGTCGGCCCTCGGTCTCGACCAACTCGTCGTAGGAGGGTCCGCTGCCGCCCCGGGCGCCGCGCAGCCCCCACTGCCCGGAGAAGGTGGCCCGTTCGTCGAGCAGCGCCGCGTAGTCGGCCATCGGCACGCCCTTGACGACGCGGGTGCCGAAGAACGGCGGGGTGGGCACCGACACGTCGACGGCCACGTCGGAGCGGACCGAGGAGTCGTGCAGCTCCGGCAGCGACGTGGTGACCATCGAGCGCTGCCGTTCCCGGCGGGCCCGCCGGGCCGCGAGAGCCGCCTCGCGCTCCGGGTCGATCACCGGGGCGCCGCCGCGCTTGGCCGTCATCACCCGGTCCATCAGGGACAGACCCTCGAACGCGTCCCGCGCGTAGTGCACCTGCCCGGGGAACGTCGACCGGAGGTCGTCCTCGACGTACGCGCGGGTCAGCGCCGCCCCACCCAGCAGGACCGGCCAGCGTTCCGCGACCCCGCGGGTGGCCATCTCGGCCAGGTTCTCCTTCATGATGACGGTGCTCTTGACCAGCAGCCCGGACATGCCGATCGCGTCGGCGCGGTGCTCCTCGGCGGCGTCCAGGATGGCGCTGATCGGCTGCTTGATGCCGATGTTCACCACCTCGTAGCCGTTGTTGGACAGGATGATGTCGACCAGGTTCTTGCCGATGTCGTGCACGTCGCCGCGCACGGTGGCGAGCACGATGCGGCCCTTGCCGCCGTCCTCGATGGTCTCCATGTGCGGTTCGAGGTAGGCCACCGCGGTCTTCATCACCTCGGCGGACTGGAGCACGAACGGCAGCTGCATCTGACCGGAGCCGAACAGCTCGCCGACCACCTTCATGCCGTCCAGCAGGATGTCGTTGATGATCGACAACGGGGACCGGCCGCCGGCCATCGCCTCGTCCAGGTCGGCCTCCAGGCCGTTGCGCTCACCGTCGATGATCCGCCGCTTGAGCCGCTCGTCGAGCGGCAACGCCGCCAACTCCTGAGCTCGGCTGGCCCGGGCACTCGTCACGTCGACACCCTCGAAGAGTTCGAGGAAGCGCTGCAACGGGTCGTACCCCTCGCGGCGTCGGTCGTAGACCATGTCCAGCGCGACCTCGCGCTGCTCGTCGGGGATCTTCGACATCGGCAGGATCTTGCTGGCGTGCACGATCGCCGAGGTCAGGCCGGCCTGCACGCACTCGTGCAGGAACACCGAGTTGAGCACCTGCCGGGCCGCCGGGTTGAGCCCGAACGAGATGTTCGAGATGCCCAGGGTGAAGTTGATCCCCGGGTAACGGCGGGCGATCTCCCGGATCGCGTCGATCGTCTCGATGCCGTCGCGGCGGGTCTCCTCCTGCCCGGTGGCGATCGGGAAGGTCAGTGTGTCGATCAGGATGTCGGACAGGTCCATGCCCCATCGGCCGGTCAGGTCGTCGATGGTGCGCGAGGCGATGCGGACCTTGTCCGCCGCGGTGCGCGCCTGCCCTTCCTCGTCGATGCACATCACCACCACGGCGGCGCCGTGCTCCCGGATCACCGGCATCACCCGCCCGTAGCGGGACTCCGGGCCGTCCCCGTCCTCGAAGTTCACCGAGTTGACCACGCAGCGGCCACCGAGCATCTCCAACCCGGCCTCGATGACCGCCGGCTCGGTGGAGTCCAACATGATCGGCAGGGTGGACGCGGTGGCGAACCGACCGGCCAGCTCCCGCATGTCCTGCGTGCCGTCGCGGCCGACGTAGTCCACGCACAGGTCGAGCAGGTGCGAGCCGTCCCGTGCCTGGCTGCGGGCGATCTCCACGCAGGCCCGCCAGTCGCCGGCGAGCATCGCCTCCCGGAACGCCTTCGAGCCGTTGGCGTTGGTCCGCTCCCCCACCATCAGCACCGACGCGTCCTGGGCGAACGGCACCGGGTGGTAGACCGAGGAGACGCCCGCCTCGTGCCGGGGCTCACGGGCCGGGGCGGTGACGCCGTGCAGCCGCTCGGCCAGCACCCGGATGTGCTCCGGGGTGGTGCCGCAGCAGCCACCGATGAGCCCCACGCCGTACTCGGTGATGAACCGCTCCAGGGCCTCGGCCAGCTCCACGGGAGTCAGCGGGAAGTACGCCCCGTCGGCGGTCAGCACCGGCAGGCCGGCGTTCGGCATCACCGACAGCGGGATCCGGGAGTGCTGCGACAGGTAGCGCAGGTGCTCGCTCATCTCGGCCGGGCCGGTCGAGCAGTTGAGCCCGATCAGGTCCACGCCGAGCGGCTCGATCGCGGCGAGGGCAGCCCCGATCTCGCTGCCGACCAGCATGGTGCCGGTGGTCTCCACCGCCACGTGACAGATGATCGGAACGGTCTGACCCAGCTCGGCCATCGCCCGCTTCGACCCGACGACTGCCGCCTTGACCTGGAGCAGGTCCTGACAGGTCTCAATGATCAACGCGTCCGCGCCACCGACGATCAGACCCGCGGCGTTCTCCTGGTAGGCGACGCGCAGGGTCGAGTAGGCGGCGTGCCCGAGGGTGGGCAGCTTGGTGCCCGGCCCGATCGAGCCGAGCACGAACCGGGGCCGCTGCGGGGTGCTGGCCGCGTCGGCGGCCTCCCGGGCGATCCGGGCGCCGGCCTCGGACAGCTCGCGGATGCGGTGCGGGATGTCGTACTCGGCGAGGTTGGCGAGGTTGGCCCCGAAGGTGTTGGTCTCCACGCAGTCGGCGCCGACGGCCAGGTAGGCGTCGTGGACCCCGCGCACCACGTCCGGGCGGGTGACGTTGAGGATCTCGTTGCACCCCTCGAGCCCGTCGAAGTCGTCGAGCGTGAGGTCCGCGGCCTGAAGCATCGTGCCCATCGCGCCGTCGGCGATGAGAATACGATCAGCCAGCACATCCATCAATGAAGTCCGCACCCGTTCAGGTTAGTGCGATTCGGCCCGACTCCACGCCCGTCCTCGTGCGATCCCCTATTGTGTCACCGGGATCACGCTGTCTGGTTCGTTCGGGTATGACCTGCTGCCGGAGCGGCCGACCGGCGCGGCCGACGGGCCGCGCCCTCGCCCTGCACGTAGGCTGACGGACGTGAAGGACAACAGGGACGCCACCGTGCCACACGGTATGACGACCGGGCGCGGTCCCGGCGCCAGCCGCGACGAGCAGGGTGAGGTGACGGCGTGACCGAGTTCGACGGACTGCCGGTGCTGCGGTCCCCGGTGGCGATCGCCGCGTTCGAGGGCTGGAATGACGCCGCCGACGCGTCCACCGCCGCTGTCGAGCACCTGGAGCAGGTCTGGAACGCCCGGCAGATCGCCGAGCTGGATCCGGAGGACTTCTACGACTTCCAGGTCAGCCGGCCCACCATCACCATGGCCGACGGGGAGACCCGGCGGGTGGAGTGGCCGACGACCCGGTTCATGGTGGCCAGCCCGGAGGGCACCGACCGGGACGTGGTGCTGATCCGCGGCATCGAGCCGAGCATGCGCTGGCGGACGTTCTGCGAGCAGGTGCTGGAGATCTGCCACAGCCTGGAGGTGGAACGGGTGGTGCTGCTCGGCGCGTTGCTGGCCGACGTGCCGTACACCCGGCCGCTGCCGATCAGCGGCAGCGCCTCCGACGCGCAGGCCGCCGAGCGTTACCAGCTCACCCCCACCCGGTACGACGGGCCGACGGGCATCGTCGGCGTGCTGCACGACGCCTGCACCCGCGCCGAGGTGGACGCCGTCTCGTTCTGGGTGCACGTGCCGCACTACGCCAACAACCCGCCCTGCCCGAAGGCCACGCTTGCCCTGCTGCACCGGGTCGAGGAGGTCGTCGACCTGCCGGTGCCGATGGCCGACCTGGCCGAGGAGTCGGCCGAGTGGGAGCAGCGGGTGCGCAGCGCCGCCGAGCAGGACGCCGAGCTGGGCGAGTATGTCCGTGAGCTGGAAGAGCGGGTCGGCGACGAGGGGATCACCCCGTTGACCGGTGACGAGATCGCCCAGGAGTTCGAGAAGTACCTGCGCCGTCGGGGTGGTTCGGCCGGCCCCACCGCCGGCTCCTGGTAGCACTGTTTTCGCTGCGGGCCTTCGGACCTTCTGCGGGCCTTCGGGCCTTCTGTGGTCCGGAGGCCCGTTTTCGCGTGTCCGGGGTAGCGCCGTCACACCCGCTAGGGCATCCTAGGAACCTAGATGTGATCACGGAGGCGAGTGTGCAGATCAATCCCGGGGCAGCCGAGTTCCCGCACCGACAGATCGCCGCGCAGCTCAAGGCCCAGGTCCGGCGCGGCGACTGGGGGCCGGGCGAGCGGCTGCCGTCCATCCCGGCCATCGCCGAGATGTTCGGCGTCGCCAAGCAGACCGTGCAACGCGCCGTCGACCAGCTGCGGGTCGAGGGCATCCTGATCACCAAACCCGGCTCCGGTACGTACGTCCGGGGCACCCGCCGCCGCCTCAACCGCCTCTCCCGCGGCCGGTATGGCGGCTTCCGCGGCTACCACACCGACCTGGCCGCCCGATACCGTCAGCAGCTCGTCTCCGTGGGGCACGCCCCCGCCCCCGCCGAGGTGGCCGACGCGTTCGGCGTCTCCGACGGCACCAACCTGCTCTGCCGCCGGCACCTCGTCCGCACCGACGACTCCCCCGTCGAGGTGGGCGCCTCCTGGTTCCTGCCCCGCGACACCGCCGGGACCTCACTGGAGCGCACCGAGGCGTTCGGCCGGCCTCTCTACCAGGAGGCCGAAGAAGCCACCGGACGACGGTACGTCTCAGCCACCGACACGATCAGCGCCCGCCAGCCGAGCCGGGAGGAGGCCGAGACCCTCCAGATCCGGCCGGACACCCCGGTGCTGCACCTGCTGCACGTCGCGTACGACGCGCAGCGCAAGCCGATCGAGGTCTCCCAGGCGACCTGGCCCGGCCCGATGACCACCCTCACCGAGGAGTACAAGATCCCCGGCCCGACCCCCGACCCGGAACCCGACCCCGGCCTGGTCCTGGGCTAGCCAGCCCCGCCGCCACCCCCGACCCACCCCACCCCGGGCCCGCCCGGCCCGGCGACGCCCGCCCCGCCCCCGCCCCGCCCCCGCTCCGCCCCCGCTCCGCCCCGCGATCTTGCGCTTTCGGTCGCCTTTTTGCCTGTTCTGCACCTTTCGCTGGGACAGAAACTGCAAGATCGGCGCGATGGGGGCGCGCGTGGGTGCCCCTGAGTAGCTCACCCTTGTCGAGACGCGTCGTCGTCGCTGCATCTATACACTCGGTATATATACTGCGGTTATATAGACGGCCGGGCGGGCCGGTTCCGGCGTCGGGCGACCCAGGGGAGGATCAATGCCAACCGCGAAACCTGTTGGTGCACGGGGGATCACGCGCCGTGGCCTTGTCGGAGCCGCGCTGGCGGTCGGGGCCGGCGTACCGTCGGGCGTCGCTGGCCGCGTCACGGCGGCGACCGCCGATGCGGGCCCGGCCCGGCTCACTCTCCCCCGGCCGACCGGGCCGTTCCGCGTGGGTGTGGTGCCGTTGCATCTGCTCGACCGGTCGCGGCCGGAACCGCTGGCGGGGCCGGGGCGGTATCGGGAACTGATGATCAGCATCTGGTACCCCGCCCGGAACGAGCGGCACTACCCGCGCTCCCCGTGGATGACGGCCGCCTCGATGCGCGTGCTGCTGGAATCCGCAGGCTTCGACCCCCACGCCGCCCTGGCGCCGTTGACGGCCGGGCACGAGGGTGCCCCGGTGCGGCACTCGGGCCGGCGGTTGCCGGTGGTGCTGTACTCGCACGGCGCCGGCAGCCACCGTTCGGACACCACCATCGTGGTGCAGGAACTCGCCAGCCACGGGTACGCGGTGGTCACCGTGGACCACACGTACGACGGATTCAGCGAATTCCCCGACGGCCGGGTCACCGTCCAGGAGGAAGACGTCGACTCCACCCCGTGGACCTACACCAGGGACGTCCGATTCGTCCTCGATCAGATCTGCGACCTCGCCGCCGGGGGCAACCCCGACGTCAACCACGCGCCACTGCCGACCGGGCTGGGCGCCGCCCTCGACCTGAGTCGGATCGGCATGTTCGGCTGGTCGAAGGGCGGCACCGCGACGGCCCTGACCATGGGCACCGACCGACGGGTCCGGGCCGGGCTGAGCCTGGACGCCCCGATGGTGTCGCAGCCGATGCCCACCACTGACCTGTACCGGCCGTTCATGCTGATGACTGTGGACGAAACCCGGGCCGCGGAGCCCGCCGTCGCCGAGTTCTTCACGCACCTACGGGGATGGCGACTCAACATCCAGACCGCCGAAGCGATCCACTCGTCCCACACCGACAACCAGTGGCTCGTGCCGCAACTGGCGAAGCTCATCGGCATGAGCGACGAAGACCTCGTGACCTGGGTCGGAACGCTCGACCCCGCCCGCGCGGTCCGCATCGGGCAGGCGTACCCGCTGGCATTCTTCGACCTGCACCTGCGGCACCGGGGCGGCCACCTACTGGACGGCCCGAGCCGGTCCTTCCCCGAGGTGGCGTTCATTCCGTGACCCGATCGTCCACGCCGTGCGGGGGTGCCCCGACCCCGGCCCCGGCTCCGGCCCCGGCTCCGGCCCCGGCCCCGGCCTGGTCCTGAGCCGAGCCGTTCAATCGACTCGGCTTCCTGGAAGTCGGGGCGTCGCACCGCCCCTTCCCCGGAACCGAGTCGATCAACGGGCGCGCGAACCGACGCGCACGGGCTAGAGGCGGATGCCCAGGAGGGCGTCGACCGTGGTCGCGAAGAGAGCAGGCGCTTCGGGGTCGTCGGTGGCACCGGCGAGGGTCGCCTCGGCCCAGCGATCGGCCGCGGCCAGGGCTCCGGGGGTGTCCAGGTCGTCGGCCAGACGTGCGCGTACCTCGGCCAGCAGCTCGGCCCCGGACGGCCCGGCGGGCGCGGCGGCGGCCCGCCGCCAACGGTCCAGGCGCTCGTGCGCGGCGGTGAGCAGGTCGTCGGTCCAGGTGCGGTCGCTGCGGTAGTGCCCGGAGATCAACGCCAGCCGGATCGCCATCGGGTCGACCTTGTCGGCGCGCAGCCGGGACACGAAGACCAGGTTGCCGCGGGACTTGGACATCTTCTCGCCGTCCAGACCGATCATGCCGGCGTGGACGTAGTGCTCGGCGAACGGCGCCTGGCCGGTGAGCCGCTCGGCGTGCGCGGCGGAGGCCTCGTGGTGCGGGAACAGCAGGTCGTTGCCGCCGCCCTGCACGTCGATCCGGTCACCGAGCAGGTTGAGCGCGATCACCGCGCACTCGATGTGCCAGCCGGGGCGGCCCGGGCCCAGCTCGCCGCCCGGCCAGGACGGCTCGCCCTCGCGGGCGCCGCGCCACAGCAGCGGGTCCAGTGGGTCGCGCTTGCCGGCCCGGTCGGGGTCGCCACCGCGCTCGGGGAAGATCTCCAGCATCTGCTCGCGGCTCAGGTTCGACTCGTAGCCGAAGCGGGGCGTCGCGGAGATGTCGAAGTAGACGTCGCCGGTACCGTCGTCGAGCCGGTACGCGGCACCGTCCTTGAGCAGCACCTCGACCTTGTCGGCGATGTCCGGAATCGACTCGACGGCACCCACGTAGTGCGCCGGCGGGATGATCCGGAGCGCCTCCATGTCCTCCCGGAACAGCGCCGTCTCGCGCATCGCCAGGACCACCCAGTCCTCGCCGTCGCGGGCGGCCCGCTCCAGCAGCGGGTCGTCGATGTCGGTGACGTTCTGCACGTAGCGCACCGGGCGGCCGGCGTCGCGCCACATCCGCTGCACCAGATCAAACGTGATCATGGTGGCGGCGTGGCCGAGGTGGGTGGCGTCGTACGGGGTGATGCCGCAGACGTACATGCTGCCCGCGTCGGCCGGCTCACTCGGGTGGACACCCTGCCGCGCCGAGTCGTACAACGCCAGTGGCTCGCCCCTGCCCGGCAGCCGTGGCACCTCGTGTCCCGCCCAAGACTCCATGGGATCAGCCTAGCCAGGCCGGCGGCAACGCCGGAGCGCCCCACGGGTGATCAAGATGACAGCGGGTCACATGGGTGGCCAGGGCATCGCCGGCCAGTCCTCCGGGGGCTGCGGGAAGCAGCCGGTCTCGCGCAACCGGTCGACCCGGGCGGCCACCTCGGTCACCTCGCTGATCGTCAGATGGTCGGCCAACTCCGCCCCGAGCGCGCCGCCGACCTGATCGGCCAGCGCGTCGAGCATCTCCACGGCGTCCGTGGGCAGCCGCTTACCGGCCCAACCCCACAGCACCGTGCGCAGCTTGTCCTCCACGTGGAAGCTCACCCCGTGGTCCACGCCGTAGATCCGGTCGTCGGCCCCGACGAGCACGTGACCGCCCTTACGGTCGGCGTTGTTGAGCACCGCGTCGAGCACCGCGAGCCGGGCCAGCCGTGGGTCGTCGGCGTGGGCGAGGGCGTACGCGGCGCCGTCGTCGTCCCGGGCCGCGGCGATCGGGATCCAGCGTGGCGGCAGTTCCCCGGCGGGCAGGAAACCGACAAGTGGTTCGGCGTCCTCCGGCTCGTCGATCCACAGCTGGCAGGAGCCGGGGCCGAACGGGCCGTCCCGCAACACCGTGGGGGGTACCAGATCCCATCCGGTGGCTCGGGAGACCAGGTACGCCGAGACCTCCCGGCCGGCCAGGGTGCCGTCGGGGAAGTCCCAGAGGGGGCGCTCGCCACGGACCGGCTTGTAGACGCAGCGGGCGGTCAACCCGTCCAGGGTCAGGATGCCTCGCAGCGTCGTGTTCGACGCGTCGACCAGCCGACCTTCCAGGTCGAGGACGCCGTCACGCAGCAGCCGCAGCGCGGCGTCGCCGTCCTGGCGAGGCTGGAGGCCGGACGAGGTCACCGGTGATAGCCGTTGTGCCGCGGGCAGAGGTGCCCGGCGGGGTCCAACGGTTGGCCGCAGAGCGGGCACGGTGGCCGGCCCGCGTTGACCACTCGCCGGGCCCGCTCGATGAACTGGCGGGTCGCCTGGGGAGTGAGCCGGACCCGGAGCCGATCCAGGTCCTCGTCCGGCTCGTCGTCCTCGTCGTCGTCCTCGTCGTCGTCGTCCTCGTCGCCGAGCTCGACCTCGGGCTCCACCTCGCCCGCCGCGATCGCCTCGATCACCACGGTCGCGGTGTCGACGTCGAAGGCCAGCCCGAGCGTCCCGACCCGGAACTCCTCGTCGACCGGAGTGTCCAGTGGCTCGTTGTCGCCGATCACCGGCGCCAGCTCGGGCAGGTCCACCCCGAAGCGACGCTGCGCCTCGGTGAGCAGCTCCTCGAGCTTCTCGGCGAGCAGGGACACCTGGACCTTCTCCAGCGCGACGCTGACCAGCCTGCCGCCGCCGCGGGCCTGCAGGAAGAACGTGCGCTCCCCCGGCGGTCCGACAGTCCCGGCGACGAACCGCTCCGGCGGTTCGAAGGCGTGCACCTGGTGGGTCATACCCACGACCCTATCCGGCCCGCCCTGGCGTCGCGCACCCCACCGACGCGAATCGCCGCGTCGGCGGCGCGCCCGGTGTACCAGGGGTTACACCCGGGCGTGGCGGGCCTTGTGGCCTGCGTCGACGCCCGGGCCGGGGACGCTGTCGTGACGGGCCTCACCGGGACGCACCCGCTCCGCCGCCGACGGCCGCGTCCGAGTCGGCCATGCGGCTCGCGCGCCGACGCCGCTTGGCCGGCGGCGGCACCAGCGCCGCCAGGTCGCCACCGGTGTCGTTGAGCCGCACCAGAAACGGACGCAGCGGCGTGAACCGGATCGCCGTCACCGACGCCGGGTCGGCCACGATCCGCTGAAAGGCATCCAGGTGTACGCCGAGCGCGTCCGCCACGATGGCCTTGATCACATCGCCGTGGCTGCAGGCCAACCAGACCGCCTCGGGCCCGTGCTCGGCGTTCACCCGGGCGTCCCAGGAACGCACCGCCGCCACGGCACGGGCCGCCATCGCCGCCATCGCCTCGCCATCCGGAAAGACCGCCGCGCTGGGGTGCTGCTGGACCACCGGCCAGAGCGGCTCCTTGGCGAGTTTCTTCAGCGGCTGCCCCTCCCAACTGCCGTAGTCGCACTCGATCAGCCCGTCCTCGACGATCGGGGCGGCCTGCGGGAGCGCCAACTCCAGGGTCTGCCGGCAGCGGATGAGCGGACTGGTCACCACGGCGGCCAACGGCACCGCCCGCAGGCGCTCGCCGACCGCGGTGGCCTGCGCGCGCCCGGTGTCGTCCAACTCGACCGGTTGCCGACCGGCCAGGCCGCCATCGGCGTTCGCCGTGGTACGGCCGTGTCGCAGAAGCAGAAGGGTCGCCACGGTGACCACCCTATGACCTGGGCCCGACGGCGGGCCGTCGCGGGCTCCGCGCACACCGTGATCAACTCGACTTCCCGGATGTCGGGGTGTCGGGCCGCTGCGGATGCCGCGACTCCCGGAAACCCGAGTGGATCATGCCGGGCCGGCAGGCGAGCCGCCTGCCGGCTGCGGGCCAGCCAGCAGGCTGCGGGCCAGCCAGCAGGCTGCGGGCCAGCCAGCAGGCTGCGGGCCAGCCAGCAGGCTGCGGGCAGCAGACGGCCCCCGGTTCCGCTCGCGGGCGGGGCCGGGGGCCGTCGACAGGGCCGGTCAGGTGGCGTCGATCGTGCCGGTCATTAGCAGGGCCAGGACCAGGGTGCCCAGCGCGACCCGGTACAGCACGAAGACGTACAGGGTGTGGTGGGCGACGTAGCGCAGCAGCCAGGCGATGGCCGCGTAGCCGACGCCGAACGCGATCAGGGTGGCCACGATCGTCTGGGCCACGGTCGGCACGGACGTGCCCGGGGCGGACGGTTCGAAGACGTCCCCGAGGCTGAACACCCCGGACATCACCACCGCCGGGATGGCCAGCAGGAACGAGTACCGGGCCGCCGCCTCCCGGGTCAGGTTGAGCAGGAGTCCGGCGGTGAGCGTGCCGCCGGAGCGGGACACACCGGGGACCAGCGCCATCGCCTGGGCGAAGCCCATCACGATGCCGTCCTTCATCCGGAAGTTCTCCAGGGTGCGGGTCTGCCGCCCCCAGTACTCGGCGAACGCCAACACGAACGCGAACACGATCAGCGTGGTCGCCACCACCCACAGATTGCGCCCGGCGGTCTTGATCTGGTCCTTGAACACGAAACCGAACAGTCCGATCGGGATCGAGCCGACGATGACGTACCAGCCCATCCGGTAGTCGAGGCTGGAGCGGACCGACTTGTCCCGGATGCCCACCAGCCAGGTCCGGGTGATCCGCCAGATGTCCTTGGCGAAGTAGATCAGCACTGCCGCTTCGGTGCCGAGCTGGGTGACCGCGGTGAACGACGCGCCGGCGTCACGGTCGAAGAAAATCGCCGAGGTGATCCGCAGATGCCCCGACGAGCTGACCGGAAGGAACTCGGTCAGTCCCTGGACGATGCCCAGGACGATGGCCTCGACCCAGGTCACTCGCCGACTCCCGAAAGGTCGAGAGCCTCGGCGACGGTACGCAGGGTCTGCACACCGCTGTCCCGGTCGGCCACGAAGAGGGTCACCGACAGCGTGGTCACCCCGGCCGCCGCGTACTCCCGCATCCGTTCGGCGATGCGCTCCTTCGGGCCGAGCAGCGAGGTGCGGTCGATGAACTCCATGGGCACGGCCGCGGCGGCGTCACGCTGCCGCTTGGCCAGGTACAGGTCCTGCACCTCGCGGGCGGCGTCGCCGTAGCCCATCCGGGTGGCGAGCTGGTTGTAGAAGTTCTGCTGCCGGCTGCCCATACCGCCCACGTAGAGCGCGGCGTACCAGCGGACGAGTTCGGCGCAGGAGGCCACGTCGTCGCCGATCACCACGGGCACCGACGGCACCACGTCGAACCCGGCCAGCTCCTTGCCAACCTTGGCCCGCCCGGCGTGCACCGAGGCGAGCTGCTCCTCGGCGAACTCCGGAGCGTAGAACACCGCCAGCCAGCCGTCGGCGATCTCGCCGGCCAGCTCCAGGTTCTTCGGGCCGACCGCGGCCAGGTAGATCGGTATGTGCTCGCGCGGTGGGTGGAAGCCCAGTCGCAGGGCCTTGCCCGGGCCGTCCGGCAGCGGCAGCGTGTAGTGCTCGCCGTCGTACGCCACCTCCTTGCGGGCGATGGCCAGCTTGACGATGTCGACGAACTCGCGGGTCCGGGCCAGCGGCTTGGCGAAGCGCACACCGTGCCAGCCCTCGGAGACCTGCGGGCCGGAGACACCCAGGCCGAGGCGGAACCGGCCGCCGGAGAGCGCGTCGATGGTGGCGGCGGTCATGGCGGTGGCCGCCGGCGTACGGGCGGGGATCTGCATCACCGCCGCGCCGACGTCGATCCGTTCGGTCTGGCCGGCCATCCAGGCGAGCATGCTGGGCGAGTCGGAGCCGTACGCCTCCGCCGCCCACACCACCGAGTAGCCCAGCCGGTCCGCCTCCTGGGCCAGCGCCAGGTGGTCGGCCGGTGTGCTCCACGCCGTCTGGTATCCGAGACTGAGCCCGAGTCGCACTGGTCCTCCCCCATCCGTGGCACAGGTCGCCCCAGGTTACGCAATGCCGATAACGGACTCGATCACCGGCTCGACACCTTTGATCCCCCCTCCATCAAGGCAGCTCGGGGCGGCGGAACCGGCAGAACCGGCAGAGATACGGGAGCGAGGATATCGGTGGCGGCAGGTTCGAAATAAGGTTCACCCATGCAACAGCGACCGCTCGGCCGAAGCGGGCTGGCGGTTTCGCGGCTCGCGCTCGGCACCATGACCTGGGGCCGGGACACCGACGCCGACGATGCGGCCGCTCAGCTCAAGAGTTACCTCGACGCGGGTGGCAACCTGATCGACACCGCCGACGTGTACGGCGACGGCGACGCCGAGTCGGTGATCGGCTCGCTGCTGGGCTCCCTCGTCCCGCGCGAGGAGCTGCTGATCGCCACCAAGGCGGGATTGCGCCCCGGCAGCGGGCGACGCCGGGACGGTTCCCGGGGGCACCTGCTGCGCACGTTGGACGCGTCGCTACGCCGGCTCGGCACCGACCACGTCGACCTGTTCCAGGTGCACGGGTACGACCCGGACACCCCCCTCGAAGAGACCCTGGCCGCCCTGGACCACGCGGTGGCCAGCGGCAAGGTTCGCTACGTCGGGGTGTCGAACTTCTCCGGCTGGCAGACCGCACGGGCCGCCGCCTGGCAGACCGCCTGGCCGGGGCGGGCGCCGGTGGTCGCGTCCCAGGTGGAATATTCGCTGCTGGAGCGCGGCGTCGAGCGGGAGGTGCTGCCCGCGTGCGACGCGCTCGGCCTCGGCGTGCTGCCCTGGTCGCCGCTGGGGCGGGGCGTACTCACCGGCAAGTACCGGCACGGCCGTCCGGCCGACTCCCGGGCAGCGTCGCCGCACTTCGAGCGGTTCGTCTCGACCTACCTGGAGCCGCGCTGCTCCAGCATCGTGGAGGCGGTGGCGACCGCGGCCGGTGGGCTGGGGGTGTCTCCGCTGGAGGTGGCGTTGGCCTGGATCCGCGACCGGCCGGGCGTGACCGCGCCGATCCTCGGCGCGCGCACGGTCGGGCAGTTGCTCGGCGCGCTCGCAGTGGAGCGGATCACCCTGCCCGAGGAGATCACCACCGCGCTGGACGACGTCTCCGCGGTGCCGGTCGGCTACCCCGAACGCGACGGCTGACCATCCGGCCGGGTCAGGCTGGCCCCCGCGGGCCAGGTCAGGGCCGGGCACGCGGGCCAGGTCAGGGCCGGGCACGCGCGCCGGGCCAGGGCCGGGCACGCGCGCCGGACCAGGGCCGGGCACGCGCGCCGGACCAGGGCCGGGCACGCGCGCCGGACCAGGGCCGGGCACGCGCGCCGGGCCAGGGCTGACTTCTGGGTCAGCGGCCTGGCTGGTTCCGCCTGGCCGGCTCAGGGTTGAGGGCGTCGCCCGGGGAGGTCGTGGATCGCGGTCAGAAAGCGCGACTGGTCGTCGCGGAGCGCCGGCTGGGTGAGCCGGATCCACGAGCCGTCGTCGAAGACGATCGTGGACGTCAGCTGCACGAGCCCGGTCGCGCCGCGCTCCGAGTCGACCCGGGCCACCCGCTCGCGTCGCACACTCCACAGCACCCGAGGTTGCCGTCGGTCGGGCCGGTCGGCGTCCGGACGGGGCCCCATCCGCAGCAGGTGCAGGTGGGTATCGGTCACCGCCAGCGGAGTGCCGCTGTAGCGCTCCAGGAAGAGCAACAGGCTGCCGGCGAGGGTGGCGAGGTCGCCGCTGAACACGAACCGGCGACGGTAGGCGATCTCGGCGAGCTGCTCGGCCAGCGGGCGGTACAGGCTGAGACGGAACAGGGCGCGGAACGCCTCCTGCTCCTCGGTGAGCGGGACGGGATCCCGCTGCGCCCGCTGGTGTGGTGCGGCCGGCTCCGATCCGGCCGGCTCAGGCCCGGCCGGCTCTGGCACACCGGCGGCGACGGCACCGGCCTTGCCGGGCAGCAGCAGCACGCCCGCGGCCAGCCGGACCGGCGTCAGCACCGCGTCCACCCAGACCACCGGGTTGACGATGTTGAGTAACCCGAACAGCACCTTCGGATCGAGCGAGTCGACGAACTCGTCGGCCATCACATCGGCCAGCTGCCGACCGGCCTTGTGGGTCTGCGGGGCGCGGACCGGGCCGAGCCCCACATAGCGCAGCTCCTGCCCCGCTAGCAGGGGCGCGACGAGAGCACGTTCGGGTTCGTCGCTGGTGCGGAACTCGTCGCGCAGCTCACGGGCCTTGTCCCGGGCTGCCCGCGCGCCGTCGAGCACCGCGTCGCTGAACCGACCGAGCCGGCCACGCTCCCCTGACATCACGCGTACCTCCCTAGCGGCCCGCCGGCTGACCCGCCGGTGGCGGCCCGGAGACATTCTGCTCGACCCAGTCCGCCCCGCCCCGCCCACACCGTCTGGTCGACCTGTCCGCTACCGGGAACAGAAAGCCGGCCGGTCAATGCGACCGTCCGCCACCCGACACCCTGGACGACGAATTCCGGCAAGTCCACGGCACGCGGGTCGCCCAGCCCCACCCACCCGCGAAGCCCCCGGCCCCGACTCTCTGCCCGTGCCCCACCACCGTGCCCCACCAGCGCGCCGTCGATCATGGAGTTGTGGTGCCCGATCGAGCCAGATAACAGGCCTTTTGTCACCCACCACAACTCCATGATCGACGGGGGGTCGGCGGGAGACGCGCGCGGCGGGGTGGGGTTCGAGGGCGGCCGCGTCGATCTTGCAGTTTCTGTTGCCGTTTCAGTGCGGCATGACCGTTTTGTCACGACAGAAAGTGCAAGATCGGCGCGGCTCGGGGCTGGGCGGGGGGCGGCGCGAACCCGGTCAGCCCGGCTGGGGGGTGGGCAGGGCGCGGGGCGGTGTGGAAACGAGCAGCGCGGCGAGGGGGCGGGCAGGGCGCCGGGGGGCGGCGCGACCGAGCAGCGCGGCGAGGGGCGGGTGGCGTTGTTGGTCACCCTGGAGGGGGTGGCAAACGGTCGCTGGGCTGGGCAGCATGGAGGGCATGGACTACGAGTACGCGCCACTGCGGCTGCCGCCGAACGTCGACCGGTTGACCGCAGCGGCGCAGTTGGCGATCCAGGCGGAGTTCTCCGGATGGGAGTTGGCCCGGGTGCGGCTGTTCCGGGACGGCACACGGCAGGTGGTGCTGCGTCGTCGGCGGGTCAACCAGCCGCAGCCGGGTCTGTCGTACTGACGACCGGGCGGTGCCGCCCGAGGCCGGAGTCGGCCCCGGGCGGCACCCGGCCTAGTGCTGGTGCCCGGCGTGGTCGTGATCGTCGTCGAGCTCCAGGAACGGGTGCTCGTCGAGCCGACCGACCAGCCGGTCGTCGGCAGCCGGCTGGAACGGGCCGACCGCGTCGTCGTCGTCGAACGACTCCAGGTCGACCGGGGTGCCCACCTCGCTGACCATGACCACCCCGTCGAGCGGCTCCAACTCGGGGACGTCCAACGCGCCGAGCGAGCCGTCACCACTTTGCAGCAGCTCCAGCACCGCCTCGCCGACGCCCTCCACCGGCGCCGGCTCGTCGTCCTCCGGGGTGCCCTCGCGGCGGGCCGCCTCGGCCACCCGCAGCAGCGCGGCGACGCTCGGCACCCGGTAGTCGCGACGCTGACGCACCGAGATCACCCGGGGGTGCGGGTCGCTGGCCTCGGTACCCTCGCCGCCGCCGAACCGCTCGTCGGCCTCGTCCGGGTCGATCGAGTCGACATCCCACGGCGTCACCTCGCCGAAGGCGTCGAGCAGCCGCTCGTCGTACGCGAAGGAGGCGTTGTTCAACGCCACGTACGCCTGCCAGACGTCGTCGTCGTCGACGCGGCCCTGCGCGGCGCGTACGGCGGCCAGGTGGTGGCGGGCCGCTTCGATCACCCGCTCGAGAGCGGCGTCCAGCTCACCATGCTGGTCGGTCATGTGGGGCAGTCCCTTCACGATGGGGAGGTTGCGCGCCGGCGGCCACCGCCGGACGCGACTAGCAGGTGCGGAGGAACCGGTCGAGAACCCGCACGCCGAACTGTAGTCCGTCGACCGGAACGCGCTCGTCGATGCCGTGGAACAACGCGGAGAAGTTCAGGTCGGCGGGCAGTTGGAGCGGGGCGAACCCGAAGCAGCGGATGCCGAGCTGCGAGAACGCCTTGGCGTCGGTGCCTCCGGAGAGCATGTACGGGACGGGCCGCGCCCCCGGGTCCTCCGCGCGCAGGGCCGCCGACATGGCCTCGACCAGGTCACCGTCGAAGGTGGTCTCCAGGGCCGGCTGCCGCTGGATGTACTCGATCGCGATGTCCGGGCCGACCAGCTCGCGCAGTTGCTGCTCCAGCAGCTCGGACTGGCCGGGGAGGCTGCGGCAGTCGATGGTGGCGGTGGCCCGGCCGGGAATGACGTTGTCCTTGTAGCCGGCGCTCAACCGGGTCGGGTTGGCGGTGTTGCGGATGGTCGCCCCGATGATGTTGGCGATGGGGCCGAGCTTGGCGATCGCCGCCTCCGGGTCGTCCGGGTCCAGCTCGATGCCGAGCAGGTCGGAGACCTCGGTGAGGAAGGCCCGCACGGTGTCGGTGACCACCACCGGGAAGCGGTGCCGGCCGATCCGGGCGACCGCCTCGGCGAGCGCGGTGACGGCGTTGTCGTCGTGCATCATCGAGCCGTGCCCGGGGCGGCCCTTGGCGTGCAGCCGCAGCCAGTCGATGCCCTTCTCGGCGGTCTCGATGAGGTAGAGCCGCTGGCTGTCGTTGACCGAGTAGGAGAAGCCGCCGACCTCGCCGATCGCCTCGGTGCAGCCGTCGAAGAGGTCGCGGTGGTTGTCGACCAGGAAGTGCGCGCCGTACTCGCCGCCGGCCTCCTCGTCGGCGGTGTAGGCCAGCACGATGTCGCGCGGCGGGCGTACGCCGGTGCGCTGCCAGTGCCGCACCACGGCGAGCACCATCGCGTCGAAGTCCTTCATGTCGATGGCGCCCCGGCCCCAGAGGTAGCCGTCGCGCAGCTCGCCGGAGAACGGGCCCACCGACCACTCGTCGGCGTCGGCGGGCACCACGTCCAGGTGGCCGTGCACCAGCAGCGCGCCCCGGCTCGGGTCGGCGCCCGGGATGCGGGCCACCACGTTCGCCCGGCCCGGCGCGGACTCGTGCAGGACGGACTCCACCCCCACCTCGGCGAGCTTCTCCGCCACGTACTCGGCCGCGCGGCGCTCGCCGGCGCTGGTGTCGTTGTCACCGGTGTTCGTGGTGTCGATGCGCAGCAGGTCGCGGCAGAGGTCCACGACCTCTGCGGTGGGGTCGGGCAGGGCGGAGGCGGCATCGCTCGTCATCGCCTCTTCATACCAGCCCAGGCCGCTCGACCGGCCGGCGCGGGTGGACGCATCGACGGGTCGGTTTCGCGTCGGTCGCGTTCGGGTACCGCCGCCCACGACCGAACGTCCCTGCCGGAGCTTCCGCCCGCCAGTCGAGGAGGGCACCATGTCCGCTGTTCCCCTGCCGCCGCTGCCGCCCGCGCCCGCACCCGAGGAGGGCTACCGACCCGCCGGTCGTAGCATCGCCGACATCGTCGACCGGGAGCACCGGCAACTGCTGGCGCTGCTGGATCAGCTCTCTGGCCCGGACACCACGCCGCAGGAGGGGTTGGCGGTGCTCACCGCCGCGCTGTCGCGACACCTGTCCGCCGAGGAGCAGTACCTGCTGCCGGCGGTCCGCGCGGCGCTGCCGGCGGCCACCGAGCGGGTCGATGCGGAGATCAGCGCCGACGCGGCTCTGCTGAGCGCCCTGAAGGGGCTGACGGACGAGGCGCTGACCGAGGTCGCCGAGCGGGTCCGCCGGCATGTCGAGGGGGTTGGCGCGCTGGTCACCGAGCTCCGCGCGGTCGCGACCGAGGAGGAGCTGATCCGGCTAGGCAACCGGTTGGAGATCGCCGAGGAGGCCGCGCCGACCCGACCGCACCCGGGCACGCCGGCCACTCCTCCGTGGAACCGCATCGTGGAGCCGGCGGTCGGGGTCGTGGACAAGGTCCTCGACGCGGTGACCCGGCGGCCGACGTACCTGGCGGACCTGCCGGAGCCGCCGCGCGAGCGGTGACCCGGCGACCGCCGGCACTGCATTCATTATCACCGATCCGCTCGGGCTATTCCGCCAGCAGACGCGTAGTCCTACCGTCACCCTATGAACCTGGAGCTGCGTCACCTGCGGGTGGTCTGCGCGATCGCGGAGACGGGAAGTGTGACGAAGGCGGCCTCGGCGCTCGGCCTGGCCCAGCCGGCGCTCACCGCCCAGCTCCAACGCATCGAACGGACACTGGGCGGCCCGCTGTTCGACCGGGACCGGCGCGGGGCTCGACCCACCGCGCTCGGTGAGCTGGTGCTGGCCCGCGCCCGGGTGCTGCTGCCGGCGATGAAGGGGCTGCAGGACGAGGCCGCCCGGCTGGCCGGGGCGGGCGACGCGCCGCCGTGCTACCGGTTCGGCGGGGTGAACAGCCCGATCCTGGGTCGGCTGGTGCACCGGTTGGCGGCCGAGCAGCCGCCCGCCCAGATCACCACGTACGCGTCGTGGTCGGTGGACGAGTTGGCGCAGTTGGTGGCCGGCGGTCGGCTGGACTTCGCGCTGGCCGGGGTGTGCGGGGACGCCAGTCCGTCGGCCGGGTTCGGGTTGAGCTGGCAGGAGGTGGCCGTCGACCCGGTGCTGGTGCTGCTGCCGGAGACCCATCCTCTCGCGGGGCAGGATGAGGTCCGCCTGGCCGACCTGCGTCATGAGCAGTGGGTCGCCGCGCCGGGTGACGGCTGCTTCGCCGACTGCTTCGCCGCCGCCTGCGCCCGCGCCGGCTTCACCCCCCGCAAGGTGTACGAGACCGACATCCGCGGCTGCGTCGACCTGGTGGAGGCCGGCGTGGCGGTGGCCCTGTGCCAGGCGACGTTCCGTCCGGTCAGTGGTCTGGTCACCCGTCAACTCGCCGGGACGCCGCTGCGCTGGCGCCTGCTGCTCGGCTGGCATCCGGACTCCCCCGCCGCCCAGGGCGCGCAGCTCGTGCTGGAGAGCGCCAAGGCGGCGTACGTCGACTCGTTGGCGCCGCACCCGGCGTACCTGGCCTGGCTGCCCCGCAACCCGGGGTTCGGCGTCCGGCACCCCACCGGGGTACGGCCGGGCTGAGCTGCCGGTATTCCGGGCCGCGGGCGGTGCGAACCGGCGTGGGCCGGGTATCTGGCGAACATGACCGACCTCTACCCGCCCGCCGACGACCGCGAACTGCTGCGCGAGGCGGCTGCCGCGCACACCGCCGCCACCCGTGCGGTGGAGGCGTTCCTGCGCCGCCTGCCGACGGTGCCCGACCCGGCCGACGTGACCGAGTACGCGAATCTGCTCACCCGGGAGGACCAGACCCGGGGTGACCGGGACGCCGCCGCCGACGCGGCGGGTCTGACCATCGCGAGCCTGGAGCCCGACCAGGGCCAGTAGCGCGCCGCGGCGGTGCCGTCCCGGGTTTCGGGACGGCACCGCCGCGGGTGGACCTTGCTCAGCGTTCGACGAGCGGGTCGTGACCCAGGTCCAGCAGGGAGTGCCGCCAGCTGTCGTCGGCGTTGCCGCGCGACGGTTTGGCGTCCATCAGCTCGCGGATCCGCTCGACCGCCTCCCGCATCACCTCGATGTCCTCCGGGGTGAGGTCCACCTTGCGCTTGTTGAGCACCTTGAGGATCTCCCGGCCGGGCTGGGGCAGGTCGAGGTTCGGGTTCGGGCTGAACGACTCCTCCCCCGAGCCCCGGGTCAACAGCCAGGTCCGCAACTGCTCCGACGGGACGTTGACCTCGGCGTGGAAGTCCTCCCAGAGCACTTCCACCTCGGGGTCGAGCCGCGCTTCGCGTACCATCAGGTCTCCTCTCGCAGCGGCGGCCCGGACGTCTCCGGGTCGTCCTGGTCGGTCTTCGGATGCAGGCCCTCCGCGGGCACCCGTGTCCGGCGGGGGTTGGCGGTGGGCGACGCCAGGATCGGGTCGGGATGCTCGTCGTCCTCGTCCCGGGGTTTCGCGGCCTCCGCGCGCTCGTGCGGGTCCTCGTGCTCGTCGCTTCGCGCCGGCCCGCTCATCGCGGGTGTGTGGTCGTGGCGGCGGTGTACCCCCGCTCGCCCGCTGTCACGTCGAAGGTGAGCGCCCCGTCGCGGACGTCCACTGTGACCTTCTGCCCCGGCGAGATCGCCGACTCCAGCAGCATCCGGGACAGGTGGTTGTCCACCTCCCGCTGGATCACCCGGCGCAGCGGGCGGGCGCCGAACTCCGGCTGGTAGCCGTGCTCGGCGAGCCAGTCGATGCCGGCGGTGGTGAACTCCACCTGGAGGTCCTGGGCGTGCATCCGGCGGCGGGTCTCCTCCAGCAGCAGCGCGGTGATGTCGCGCAGCTGCTCGGCCTCCAGCCGGCGGAAGATGATGACCTCGTCGATGCGGTTGAGGAACTCCGGGCGGAAGTTCTCCTGCAGGCGGCGCATGAGGCGCTCGCGCAGCTCGTTGCTCTCCTGCTCGCTGCCCACGTCCCCGGTGCCGAAGCCGACCGAGCGCTGGGCGCCGGTGATCAGCTCGGAGCCGAGGTTGCTCGTCATGATCAGGACGGTGTTCTTGAAGTTCACCGTGCGACCCTGACTGTCGGTGAGCCGCCCGTCGTCGAGCACCTGGAGCAGGATGTTGAAGACGTCCGGGTGGGCCTTCTCGATCTCGTCGAGCAGCACCACCGCGTACGGGCGGCGACGCACCGCCTCGGTGAGCTGACCGGCCTCCTCGTAGCCGACGTATCCGGGCGGCGCGCCGACCAGTCGACTGACCGTGTGCCGCTCCTGGAACTCGCTCATGTCCACCCGGACCATCCGGTCCGCCTCGCCGAACAACGCCTCGGCCAGGGCCCGCGCCAACTCGGTCTTGCCGACACCGGTCGGGCCGAGGAACAGGAAGCTGCCCATCGGCCGCTCCGGGTCGGCCAGCCCGGCCCGGGAGCGGCGCACCGCCTCGGCGACCGCGGTGACCGCGTCGTCCTGACCGACCACCTTCTGGTGCAGGTGCCCCTCCAGGCGCAGCAGCCGGTCGCGTTCCTCCTCGGTGAGCTGGCTGACCGGGATACCGGTGGCCCGGGAGACCACCTCGGCGATCTCCTTGGGCCCCACCTCGGGCACCTGGGATCCGGACGAGCCGTCCTCGCCGTTGGCGCGCCGGATGTCCTCCTCCAGCTCGGAGATCCGGTCACGCAGCGCGGAGGCCCGCTCGTACTGCTCGTCGGTGACGGCCTGTTCCTTGTCCCGGCGTACCTCGTCGAGTTCCTGCTCCAGCTCGCGCACGTCGGACGCGGGGGTGCGGGTCCGCAGCCGCACCCGGGCGCCGGCCTGGTCGATGAGGTCGATCGCCTTGTCCGGCAGGAACCGGTCGGTGACGTACCGGTCGGACAGCTCGGCCGCCGAGACCAGCGCCTCGTCGGTGAAGCGCACCTGGTGGTGGGCCTCGTAGCGGTCGCGCAGCCCGCGCAGGATGGCGATGGTGTCGTCGACGCTGGGCTCGGGCACCAGCACCGGCTGGAAGCGCCGGGCCAGGGCGGCGTCCTTCTCGATGCTCTTGCGGTACTCGTCCAGCGTCGTCGCGCCGATCACCCGCAGCTCACCGCGGGCGAGGGCGGGTTTGAGCATGTTCGACGCGTCCATCCCGCCCTCGCTGCCGGCGCCACCGGCTCCGACCAGGGTGTGGATCTCGTCCATGAAGATGATCAGCTCGTCCCGGTGCGCCCGGATCTCGTCGATCACCTTCTTCAGCCGTTCCTCGAAGTCGCCCCGGTATCGGGTGCCGGCGACCAGACCGGCCAGGTCGAGCTGGACGACCCGCTTGCCGAGCAGGGTCTGCGGTACGTCGCCGTCGCAGATCCGTTCGGCCAGCCCTTCGACGATGGCGGTCTTGCCGACGCCGGCCTCGCCGATCAGCACCGGGTTGTTCTTGGTCCGCCGGGACAGGATCTCCACGGCCTGCTCGATCTCGTCGGCCCGCCCGATCACCGGGTCGATCTGGTCGTTGCGGGCCAGGTCGGTGAGGTCCTGCCCGTACTGGTCCAGGGTGGGGGTGCCGCGGTCCGGCTTCGGCCCGGTCATCGGCCCGCGCTCGGCGTTGGCGGCCTGCAGCGACTCGGGTTGGATCCGGCCGGCGGCCAGCATGCGCCCGGCCGGCGACTCCGGGTTGAGCGGGAGCGCCATCAGGATGTGCTCGGGGCCGATGTAGTTGGCGCCCATCGCGCGGGACAGCTGGTGGGCGTCGAGCAGCGCCCGCTTGGCGGCGGGGGTCAACGACAGGTTGGGCGGCACCTCTCCGCGGGGCGCGCCGTCGCCCTTTCCGCCGAGGGCGTTGAGCAGGGTGTCCGGGTCGGCCCCGGCCCGACTCACCAGGTCACGCAGCGGTTCGCGTTGCAGCGCCGCCCAGAGCAGGTGGTCGGTGTCCAGGTCGCTGCTCTGCCGTTGCGCGGCCCGTCGGGCCGCGTCGGCCAGCATCTCGCGGGCGTCGGCCGTCATCAGTCGGGTGATGTCGACCCGGTGCGGCGGTCGGCGCCCTCCCTCGCCCCGGCCGAAGTACCTGGCCAGGAATTCGTCCCACGGGTCGGAGCCGATGTCACCGGGTCCCATCATGTCTGTCCTCCGCAGTAGGGCTCGGCACGGTCGGCAGGGGCTACCCGGCGCGCGCCCCGACAAACGCCGCAGGTGGCGGAGGACCGGCATTGCGGGAGTGGCGTCGGGCCTGGGCCGGGCGGTGGTGGCAGGCTGACCGGATGGATGAGACCCCGCTGCTGATCGTGGATGGCGCCAACGTGGTGGGCTCACGCCCGAACGGGTGGTGGCGTGACCGTGCCGGGGCCGCTGCCCGGTTGCGCGACTCGCTCGCCCCGGTGGCGACCGTCGGGTTGCCGGCCCGGCTGACCGCCCCGGTGGAGGTGGTCCTGGTGGTTGAGGGGGCCGCTCGGGGCGTGCCGGGCACCGAGGGTGTGCGGGTGGTCTCCGCCGCCGGCTCCGGCGACGACACGGTGGTCGAGCTGGTGGAGGGCGCGCCGCGGCGTCGGCGGCTGGTGGTCACCGCCGACCGGGAGTTGCGCGGCCGGGTGACGGCGCTGGGCGCCGAGGTGTACGGCCCGCGCTGGCTCCGCGAGGACCCGACCAACAATTGAGAAGTTCTCGCACTGGGACTCCCACAGATCGGACTCCCGGCACTTCCGAGGGCCTTCCGGACAGGCGGGCAGGAACACCGACAGGGCGGATGTTCTTTCGGAACCGGCGATAGGCTCTAATGGAGATCTCCCCGCCCCCAGGAGGTTCCGCCGTGGCGAGCGTCGCCGAGCTGAAGGCTGCCATCGATGTCGCCCTCCAACAGATCGGAGACGGGCAGACAGCCGTGCAGGCGGCCGGCGAGAAACTCTCCGAGGCACAGCAGACCCTGGCCGGTGCGCTGGAGGGCAGCGGGCACGAGACGGTGGAGGCGGCCCAGGCGTCGCTCACCCAGGCCAGCCAGGAGCTGGAGGAGTGTCTCGCCGCGACACTTGTCGCGGTGGAGCAGGCGCAGCTCTACGTCTCCACCCTGTAGGCCGCCGTGTCCATCATCGAGGATGTCGGCGGGCAGGTCCGTGCCGCCACCGAGGAGTTCCCGGTGGCGCTGCTCGGGCAGGCGCTGGAGAAGTTCGGCCTGGCCGCGGAGCGGCTGCGCTGGGTACGACAGGAGTCGGCCAACCCGATGGGGGTGCCCGAGCTGTCCGCCGCCACCGAGCACGCCGAGAGCGCCGGCTACGCGCTGCGGGTGGCCCAGGAACAGCTGTCGGCGTACCTGACGGCGATCGGGCTCGGCGCGGACGGCGCCCCGGCGCCCCGCCCTGAGCAGCAACGCGCTCCCCGACACGACACACCCCCGGTGTCCGGGCCCGCCACGGTCACGCCGGAGCCGGCCGAGCAGGTGCGGATGCGCCGCTGGTGGTCGGTGCGGGTGGCCGAGCTGACCGGCGGGCGCGAGGGCACCGACGAGGAACCCGACGAGCGGGTGAACGACTCCCAGGAACTGCTGCGCCGAGTGGTGGGTGGTGTCCGCTCCGGCGACCGGGACCGGCTCCGCAAGGAGCTGCGTCGAGCCCCGGCCGACGTGGGGCTGGGCATGGCGGCGCTGGCGCCGCCGCTGCTGCGTGAACTGGCCGGCGAATTGCTCGGGCACCCGCCACGCGCCACCGATCTCGGGCGGCTGCGCGGCGAGCTGGACGGGCGCGTGCGCGACCTGCTGCCCGGTCTGCCGCCGCCGGTGCTGGAAACGTTGCTGACCCGGGTGTGCCGGATGCCGCCGCCGCGCGCCTCGGGGGAACCACCGCACGCCGCCGACTCCGCGGTGACCGCCGGGGTGGCGACCGGGCTGCTGCTCGCCCGCCTCGGGCGGGACCTGCCGGCCGGCGGGAAGGAGCCGTCGGGTGCGGAACAGCGGGGCGATGTCGGGCAACCGGCGCGGGGCAGGCAACCGGCGGGCACGCAGCAACCGGGCGGGGCCGGGCGGCCGACGGGCGCGGTTCCCCGCGCCGGCGGCGCGGTGCAGCGCTCCGGTGGTCTGCCGCCGCGCTCGGATGCGCCGCCGCCCCGCCCCGCCGGGCCGCCCCCACGCTCGGGCAGCCCCTGGCGGGACGCGCCGACGCGTCGGGGCTCCGATGGCTGACCGGCGCGGTCAGCTGGCCAGCCGGGTCCGGGACACCCTCGCCGAGGCGTTGGGCGCCACCCGCACCCGGCTCTCCGCCGCCCAGGCCGACCTGAGCGCCGGGCGGGAACGACTGGCCCGGGTCCAGCGGGCCGCAGCCGCCGTACCGGAGCGGGTGGGCGCCCAGCGCGACCGCCGCATCGCCGAGATCGACGCCCGCTACTCCGCCCGGCTCGCGGAGCTGGCCCGCCGGGCCGCCGACGCGGCCCGGCAGGAGGCGCCCGGCTGTGCGGGGGCCGACTGGGCCGGGTGGGCGCCGACGCCCGCCCGCCGGGCCGAGCCGCCCGGCGCGCTGCGGGTCGGCACGGTCCGGATCGACGGCGTCGACCCGGTGCCCGCGCTGGTGCCGCTGCTCGACGCGGGGCACGTGCACCTCTCCGGGGACGACCGCGCCGGCTGCGACGCGGTGGTGTCCGCGTTGCTGCTGCGGGCCGTCGGCCGTGCCGACCCCGGGGCGGTACGACTGGTCGGGTACGACCCGGACCAGCTCGGCGGCGGCCTGGCCGGGTTCGCCCCGTTGGGCACGGCGGGGCTGCTCACCTTCGTCGGCCCGGGCGGGCTGGGCCCGCTGCTGGACGACCTGGTGGAGCAGATCCGCCGGATCAACGAGACGGTCCTCGCCGGCGAGTACGCGTCGCTGCGCGAACTGGCGGCGGCGACCGGCCGACGACCCGAGCCGTGGCGGGTGGCGGTGCTGCTCGGCGGGGAGGAGCTCAACCGGCACGAGCGCGGGCAACTGGACCGGGTGGTGCGGGCCGGCGCCGCCTGCGGCGTACACCTGGTGGTGCACGGTGTGCCGTTGCCGGAGGATCCGACGGTGACCCGGGTGGTGGCCGGCGGGTCCGGCGCGCGGATCGGCGGCTCGGCCGGGCTGGCGGTCCGGCTGGACCCACCGCCACCGGCGGCGCTGGTCACCGAGACCTGCCGGGACGTCGCCGCCCGGGTGAACGCGGGCCCGCCGCCGACTCCCTTCACCGACCTGCTGCCCGCGCCCGAGTTGATGTGGCGGGAGGACTCCGCCGACGGGCTGACCGCGCCGATCGGTGAGGGCCTCCAGGGCCGGCCGGTGCGGTTGACGCTCGGCGACTACCCACCGCACGCGCTGATCGGCGGGCCGTCCGGCACCGGCAAGACCAACTTGATCTTCGCGTGGATCGGCGCGCTGGCGGCCCGCTACTCCCCTGCCGAGCTGGAGTTCTACCTGCTGGACTTCAAGGAGGGGGTCTCCTTCGCGCGGTTCGCGCAGGGCCGGCGCGACCCGAGTTGGCTGCCGCACATGCGGCTGGTCGGCATCAACGTCAACACCGACCGGGAGTTCGGGCTGGCGCTGTTGCGCTTCCTCGCCGAGGAGTTGCGCCGACGCGCCGACGCGGCCAAGAAGCACGAGGTGACCAAGCTGGCCGAGCTGCGGGCGGTCGACCCGACCGGGCACTGGCCGCGCATCGTCGCCGTGGTGGACGAGTTCCAGATGTTGCTGGCCGGCCGGGACGTGGTCGCCCGGGAGGCGGCCGACCTGTTGGAGGACCTGGCCCGCCGCGGCCGGTCCCAGGGCATCCACCTGGTCCTGGCATCGCAGGACGTGCGGGGCATCGAGGCGCTGTGGGGCCGTCCCGCGCTGGTCGCCCAGTTCGCCCTGCGCATCGCGTTGCCCAAGGCGCTGCGCATCCTCGCCGAGCGCAACGACGCGGCGCAGTCGCTGCCGCGCTGGCACGCGGTGGTCAACGCCGAGTCGGGCATGGTGGAGGGCAACGAGGTGGCCCGCATCCCGGCGGCCAGCGACTGGGAGACCTGGAGCGGCTTGCAGCACCGGCTGTGGCGGATGCGCGCCCCCGACGCGGCGCCGGCCCGGCTCTTCGACGGCGACGCGATCCCCCGGCTGGCGGACGCCCCGGACTTCCGGGCGCTCGCCGCACCTCCGGACGGGACCGCGCCGCGCAACCCGGTGGCCCTGCTCGGCGAGATCATCGACGTGCAGTCCCGCTCGGCGTCGCTGCGGCTGCCGCGCGCACCGGGCCGCAACCTCGCGGTGCTCGGCACCCGCGTCGACGAGGCGTGCGCGGTGCTCGACGCGGCGGCCCGGTCGCTGGCCCGTCAGCACCCGCCGGGAACCGCCCGGTTCTCCATCGCCTGCCTCGACCCGGACGCCGACCCGATCGCCCGCGCCCTCTACGACGACCTGGCCGACGACGCCGCCTGGTACGACGAGGAGACCGTCGGGGAGCTGATGGCCGAGACGGCCGACGGGCTCGGCGGCCCGGGAAGTCCGCACTATCTGCTGCTGTTCGCCGTCGACGCGGCGGCGGGCGCGTTGGCCGCCCGCACGGGTCGGCGGACCGGCCTGGAGCAGCTCCGCCGGATCATGCACGACGGGCCGGAACGACGCACGCACGTGCTGGCCTGGTGGCGGGGTGTGGCCCGGATGCGCGCCGATCTCGGTGGGCCGGCTGCCCGCACCGACCAGATCGGCGCCTGGGTGGCCCTGGACGCGCACGGCGGGGAGCTGGGCTCGTCGCTCTATCCGGGCACCGGCGGCCCGGACTGGTATCCCCGCCCCTGGCGGGGGCTCTTCTTCGACCGGGCGGTGCACCGCACCGGACAGGTGATCATCCCGTATGGACCGACACGATGAACGAACCGGTGACCAGCGAGACGTACGCGGCGCAGCTCCGGCGGCTGGCCGATCTCAGCGCGCGGGTACGCGAGCAGCGCGCCGAGGCGCACACCTGGCACGAACGGCAGTGTGGTGCCGCCGAGCGGGCCGTCGCCGAGGCGGCCGACCAGCTCCAGCGCGCCGAGGAGGAACTGGTCGCCGCCCGTGAGCAGCAGGAACGGGTCGACGCCGAGGTGGCCCACCTGTGGCAACAGGTCCGTTCACGCCTCGGCGCCCGCCGTCTCGGTGGCCCGCCCGCCCCGGCGAACGGCGTCGGGGCCACCGACCCGGTGGTGCTGCTCGCCAAGGCCAGTGACCTGCTCGACCGGGCTGGTCAGCCGGGCGAGCTGCCGGGCTCGGTCAACCCGCTGCTGGCGCTGTGCGGGGTGGCCGGCGCCGTGCTGACGTACGCGCTGGGGGCCGGCGCCCGTGCGCTCGGCACCGGGTACGGCGGCGACCTGGCGGTCGGACTACCGGTGTTGGCGCTGGTGGTGACGCTGCTCGGGCCGCTGGTCGGTCTGGTGCCGGCGCGGGTCCTGGCCGATCGCCGGCACGCGGTGCTCGGCCCCCGGCCGATCACCGTGGTCCTCGGTGCGGGAGTGGTCGCCACCGGGCTGCTGCTGGCCCTCGGCCGCTGACCCGGAGCGCGGCAGCACCGTCGAGCGCTGGCGTGATCGACTCGGTTTCCTGAAAACCGCGCTGTCCTGGCCTCCCGGTCACCGCTGTCCTGGCCTCCCGGTCACCGCTGTCCTGGCCTCCCGGTCACCGCGACTTCCGGAAGACCGAGTCGATCACCACCAACCGGCTGATCATCGCCGACCCGCCGATCAGACCGGGCCGATCGCCCCGCCGGCCTTAGGCCGGGACCAGGACGGCCTCTCGGAGCAGGCGGCGGGCCAGGGTGACCCGGTCGGCGTCGTCGGGCAGTCCGGGCAGGTCGCCGACCCGGGTGACCACGTTGCTGAGCAGGGCGCGGGCGGCCGGCTCGCAGGTCGCCGGCAGGGTGATGGTGCGGTCGAAGACCCGCAGCGCCACGCTGTCCGACCCGTGCGGCACGAGCTGCCACCGCAGGCCCGGCCGCAGGGTGAGCCGGGAGTCGGCGTCCAGTGTGGCCAGCGCGTCGGCCTGGGCGAGCGGCCGGATCGGCGCCGGGCGGGCGGCCGGCCAGGCGCGCTGACGCAACCGCGCCGCGACGGCGCTCGGGTCGGCGCGCAGCAGCCAGTCCCGCAACGCCTCCACGGTCTCGGTCAGCTCCGGCTCGATGGCGTCCGGGTCGGCGACGTCGGTGCCGAACGGCAGGCTGGCCCGCAGTCGCTGGTCCTCGGCGGACAGCGCCAGCAGCTCCTCGACCAGGGCGTAGCGGGTGAGCGCGCGGATGCCCACGGTCAGGTGCAGCGAGCTGGCGTCCTGTGCCTGCGCGCTGTGCAGCCACCCCCGGGGCAGGTAGAGGGCGTCACCGGGGGCGAGCACCACGTCCAGCGCGGCCGGACCCTGCGCGGTGGCGCCGACCTCGTCGGCGCGTCCACCCCACGGCTGCTTCTCCAACGGGTCCGGCAGGACCGGCGGGTGGATCCGCCAGTGTTTGCGGCCGTCGACCTGGAGCACGAACACGTCGTGGGTGTCGTAGTGGGTGGCGAAGCCCTGACTGCCGGCCGGAGTCAGGTAGGCGTTGATCTGCAACGGCTGGTTGAGCGCGAGGCCCAGGTCGCGGGCGAAGTCGATGAGCGGCGGCCAGATCCGGTGCAGCCCCTGCAACACCAGGGTGGCCCCGGACGCGTACTGCTCCAGGACCCGCTCGTCGAGCACCTGGTCGCCGATCTCCGCGCCCGCGCCGCCACCGCCGGTCCAGCGCGAAGCCGCGACCAACTGGCCGTCCTTGGCAACGCGCAGGAACGGGGTACGCAGACCGCGCCGGCTCAGCAGGTCGTCGGCGTCGGCGGGGCTGAGCAGGTCGGTGAAGCCGGCCGGGTCGGGCAGTTCGGCGGCTCGGGACAGCAGCGGGGTGTGCCCCCAGTGCGCGGCGGCGAACTTGGCCGGTTCGACCGAGACGCAGCGGGCCAGCGCCGCGGTGGCCTCGGCGGACGGAACCGCCGGGCGACCGTGGTGGCCGCCCGGCGGGTCGAGGTAGGTCATGGCGAGCCGCTACCGGGCGCTGCCGTCAGCGCCACCGTCCTGCTGGCCCGGGGTGGCACCACCGTCGGCGGGACCCTCCGCGCCGCCGTCGGCGCCACCGTCGTGCTGACCCGGGGTGGCACCACCGTCGGCGGGACCCTCCGCGCTGCCATCGGCGCCACCGTCGTGCTGACCCGGGGTGGCACCACCGTCGGCGGGACCCTCCGCGCCACCGTCGGCGCCACCGTCGTGCTGACCGGGGGTCGCGCCGCCGTCGGCCGGGCCCTCCGCGCCGCCGCCGCCGGTGGTCTGCATGTCGTCATCGTTGAGTGCCATCGGTACTCCCTCGGGTGTGCCGCCCCGCCGTACGCCGGGGTCCGTCGTGCTGCGGGTGGTACCCCACGCGCGATCTTCTCTAACCCTCACCGTAGACGCCGAACCGGGGCGACACGGGCAGTTCGCGAGCGGCGGCGGAGAGTGCCAGGATGGGTTGGTGATCCTGGTGGGCACGTCCGGCTGGCAGTACCGTGACTGGCGCGGCCGCTTCTATCCGCAGGGGCTGCCGCAGCGGCTCTGGCTAGAGCACTTCGCGGCCGGGTTCGCCACGGTCGAGGTCAACAACGCCTTCTACCGGTTGCCCGAGCGGGACACCTTCGCCGCCTGGCGGGCGCGCACCCCGGCTGATTTCTGCGTGGCGGTGAAGATGAGCCGCTACCTCACCCACATCAAGCGACTGCGTGACCCGGAGGAGCCGGTGGCCCGGTTCCTCGGCCGCGCCACCGCGCTCGGTGACCGGCTCGGCCCGGTGCTGCTGCAACTGCCACCGAACCTGCGGGCGGACGTCGAGGCGCTGGACGCGACGTTGCGGCTGTTCCCGACGCAGGTGCGGGTAGCGGTCGAGCCCCGGCACCCCTCCTGGTGGACCGACGCCACCCGGACGGTCCTCGAACGGCGTCGGGCAGCGCTGGTCTGGGCGGACCGGCTGGGCCGCCCGGTCGCCCCCCGCTGGCGCACCACCGACTTCGGCTACCTGCGGCTGCACGAGGGGCGGGCACGGCCGTGGCCGCGTTACGGTCGGGCCGCGCTGCGGTCCTGGGTGGGCCGGCTGACCGACGCCTTCGACGCCCACGAGCCGGCGTACGTCTACTTCAACAACGATCCGGGCGGGGCCGCGATCGTGGACGCCGTGGCGTTCGCCGCGCTGGCCCGCCGGGCCGGGCACCCGGTGTCGCGGGTGCCCGCCGAGGACGACTGAGCCCGCCCGACAGCGGTCGGGCGGGCTCGCGGTGTGTCAGACCGTCACGGCATCATCGTGGCGAGGTCCTTGGGCATGGTGTCCTTCACGTCCTGCCACTCACCCTGGGTGACGTGGCGGCGCAGCGTGTCCAGCACCACCTGCGTAACCCGCTCCGGGCCACCCTCCGCGTCGTACGGGAAGCCCTGCCGAACCTCGTAGAGGAAGTCGTCACGGTTGAGCTTGATCGGCACGTCGGACGGCACCCAGCCATCGAAGTAGATGCCCCGTACCAGCACCGGCAACTGCTGGGCGAACTCCACGCTCTCGTCCACCGGCAGCCGGTCACGCAGCAGGTGCAGCACCGTGCGCAGGGCCGCGTACGACTGGTTGCGTCGTTCCTTCGGCCAGCCGTAGGCGTTCTCGATGTCCTTGAGAATGAGGTTCGTCTTGTCCAGCGAGGACTCGAACGCCGAGATCATCGAGTCAGCCATCGGTCGACCCCCGTTCCGTGGTGTCCCACCGTCGGTCGTCGGCGCGGCGCGGCGGCCCCACCGGGCCACGGCGGGCCCGCACCGGGCTGCCCTGCGGGGCGCGCCGGGCGTTGTCGGGCGTGCCGACCACGTGCAGGACGGCACCGCGCCGTCGATCCGTCACCACTCGAACCGTCATCCCCGTCACCTCCGTGTCGTCTCCGGCGTCGGCCGCCCGAGGACGGCCGAACCCACCGCGTCCAATCTGCCGGCGGGTGGGGTGAGGGGGCACCACCCTGATCGGGTGAGGTCAGTCGACGTCGAGGAGAGCCGCGAGGGTCGCGGCGTTGGTCTGCGCGTAGTCGCGGTAGCAGTTGTTCATGAGCACGTGGGTCTGGCCGGCCTCGTCGGCCAGCTCCCGCAGCTTCGGCGCCCAGTCGGCCAACTCGCGCTTGGAATAGTGGTAGCCGAACTTCTCGTGGATGTCCTTGCTGGTCCACTTGTCGCTGTGCCCGTGGAAGCGCATGACCGCGAGGTCCGCGGTGGCGGCCAGCACCGGGGGTAGCGACGAACGGTGGCCCTGGGGCATGTCCACGCAGACGTACGGCAGCTCGTGCTCGCGCAGAAAGGCCAGGGTCTCGTCGGCGTTGTCGCCGTCGAACCAGGAGGCGTGCCGGAACTCGTATGCCGGGCGCAGCGGGGCGCAGCGCTTCGCCACCTCCAGCAGGTACTGCTTGTTGGCCCGCTTGATGGTGAACCAGGGTGGGAACTGGAACAGCAGCGCGCCCAGCTTGTCGGCCTCGACCAGCGGGTCCAGCGCGGACAGGAAACGCGTCCACACCTCCTCGTACGACTGCGCGGGCAGGTCGTCGGGGTAGACGTTCTTCTTGTCGGTCTCCGGGCGCAGGTCCTTGTAGAGCGCGCTGACCCGGGTGGGATGCCCGGTCAGCAGGCTGAACGCCTTGATGTTGAAGGTGAAGCCGGCGGGGGTGCGTTCGGCCCACAGCCGCGCGGTCGCCTCGGCGGGCGGCGAGTAGTAGGTGGCGTCCACTTCGACCAGCGGGAACTGCCTGGCGTAATAGGCCAGCCGCTTCTCCGGGGTGTCGGCGGTCTGCGGATACCACCCCGAGTCCAGCAGCGTGCGGTCGGTCCAGGACGCGGTGCCCACGAGGATGTCACCCATGGCTGAAGTCCATCGCGTCCCGGACCGACCGGCAACCGCTGAGGTGGCTCAGGCCGCCCGCCGCTCGCGAGTCTGCTTGCACGTCACACAGGTGGTGGCGGACGGGAAGATCTCCAGCCGCTCCACCGGAATCGCCGCCGAGCAGCCCTCGCACCAGCCGTAGGTGCCCTCCTCGAGCCGGCCGAGGGCGTGCTCGTACTGGGCGCGGCGGTCGAGGATGGTGCGCAACAGGGACTGGGCGGTGTCCCGCTCGGCCGTCTTGGTGCCGCTGTCGGCCTGGTCGTCGCCGGCGGTGTCGCCGACCTCCACCAGCCGCAGCACCTGGCTCTGGAGCACCGCCTGGTCGTACTCCGCGGTCAGCTCGTCGTAGCGCGCCTGGAGCGACTGTCGGATCTGGTCGATCTCCGTCTGGGACCGGGCCGTACCGACCGTGTCGTGGACGAGCATCGCTGCCTGCCTTTCCTGGGCCTGTGGCTCAAGGTGAACCGGGTGCCGGCGGCGCGGGGCCCCGGTCACGGTAGCGTTCGGTGCGCGGGCGATCACCCGTGCTCTGTGAGCCGGGCGAGTACCCGCCGGACCAGCCGGGCAAACCGACGAATTCTCGGTTGTTGTCAGTCGTTTTCGCCGGGCTCCACGAGCGCCGGTCGGCGGGGGTCGTCGGCGCGTACCACGACGTCGGCGAAGCTCGCCGGGACGACCTCCTCGGCGTACCGGTCGAAGGCCGGCAGCGCCCAGCGCTGGGCCGCTTCGGTGCGTCGGCGAAGCGCCGCCGGGGACAACTCCAGGTGGACGGTCACGTCGAAGGGCAGACCGCCGCCGAGCAGCAGTGAGCCGCTGACCAGGACGACGCCGCCGGGTGCCAGGTCGACGTAGCGGGCGCGGCTGGCCCGGTCGGCGTCGGCGTCCCAGAGCGACGGGAGCAGCCGGCCGCTGCCGCCGGCGGCGGCCGGGTCGAGCACCTCCCGGCGCAGCCCGGCCTCGTCGACCCAGGCCTCGTAGAAGGAGTCCGGGTTGGTGCGCCCCAGTTCGAAGCGCAGCGACGCGGGGCGCAGGAAGTCGGTGGCGCGCACGTGCAGCACCGGGTGGCCCTGGGCGCGCAGCGGGTCGACCAGCGCCGCGGCCAGTTCGTCGGCGCCGGCGGCGGGAGCGCCGTCCACTGCCACCCGCAGCCGCGCGGGCCCGGCCGCGGCGCTCGCGGCGCGGGTCGCCTCGTCGGCCAGCCGGCCGGTCAGCTCGGTGACGAGCAGGTCGGGCGAGATGGGGCGGATGCGCACCGGACCATCCTGCCCCGTGCCGGGTACGCGGGTGTGGCCGGTCAGCCGCTGCGGTCGATGGTGACCCGGGCGTCGTCGGCCAGCCGGTAGCCCACGCCGTAGACGGTGGTGACCAGTGGAACGTCGACGCCGACCTTGCCGCGAAGCCGACGCACGTGCACGTCGACGGTGCGCACGCCGGCGTGCTCGTAGCCCCACACGGCGTTGAGCAGTTGCAGGCGGGTGAACACCCGGCGCGGGTGGGCGACCAGGTGCAGCAGCAGGTCGAACTCCAGCCGGGTCAGCGGCAGCGGTTCCTCGTCGCGCAGCACCGAGCGCGACGAGGCGAGGATGTGCAGGGCGGGGATGGTCGGGCTGATCGGGCGGGCCGGCGACCGGTTGGCGGGTGCCTGGTCGGGGCGGCGTTCGGTCGGGACCGAGCCGATGATCACGCCTTCGCCCCGCTCCAGCATCTCGCGGGCGGCCTCCAACAGCCGGCGTGCCGCCGGGGTCAGCGACTCCTCACAGGCCAGCGGGATGGACAGCGTCACAGTGAGCACGGGCGCGGCGGTGTTCGCCGGGCGACGCTGGCCGCCGGGAGGTCGACCGGGCACCGCGGGTTGGGACGTATGCCATCCGGCACGCGACGAGGCGGGGCTGACCGACATGGTCCTCCTTGGGCTGGTCCGGGTATCTCCCCACGGCCCGGGACGCCGCTTCATCGATGCTTCCCGGCGCCTGGGCGAGGGTCAAGAGGCGGCTGCGTTGCATGAATGTGACAATTGACGAACACATCGGAGCCGGATGCTCGCTCTGCGTACGAGTCCTGATGATTACAGCAGAGTCGTCGAGTTGCCCCGTTACGGGGGTCCCCGACCGGTTCACCAGGCGGTCACATCGCCTCCGGACCAGGGCTCAGCTGCCGTGATCCACGCTGATCAGGGCCTCGTCGGCCAGCCGGTAGCCGACGCCGTAGACGGTGGTGACCACCTCCGAGCCGGCCAGCTTGGCGCGCAGCCGGCGGACGTGAACGTCCACCGTCCGGGCCACCGCGTGCTCGTAGCCCCAGACGCTGGAGAGCAGTTGCAGGCGGGTGAAGACCCGGCGGGGCCGTTCGGCCAGGAACAGCAGCAGCTCGTACTCGATGCGGGTCAGGGCGACGACCCGGTCGCCCTGGCGGACCAGCCGCGAGCCGGCCAGGATGCGGACGTGGTCCGGTGCGGCGGGGCGCGGGGCCGGTCGCGACCCTGCCGCGGGCTCCTCCACGCCACGCAGTTGACCCTCCCCCGATTCGGCCAGCTCGCCGAGCAACTGCACGAGCCGGGCCAGCCGGGGGCTCAGCGGCCCGGGGACGAGGTCGAGGGTGATGGTCAGGGTCGGGCTGGTCCGCGGACGGGCCGACGGGCGCCCGCCGGGGTGACGGCGCGTGGGGATGGCGACGACGGACATGGTGCCTCCTGAGTGGCGGTACGCGCGCCACGCCGGGTGTGGCGTGACGGTCAGCGGCGCGCCCACCCGGCGTTGACCGGGGACGCGAGGGGTGAAGGGTGGTGCAGTGGGGTCGGGCCGAGGGCCGGCAGGCCGGCGATGCGCCAGGCCGCGAACCCACCGACCACATCGGTGGCCCGGTGCAGGCCGACGTCCTGCAACGCGGCAGCGGCCAGCGACGAGGTGTAGCCCTCCTGGCAGAGGATCACCACCGGCACGTCGTAGTCGACGGCCTGCGGCAGCCGGGCCGCGCAGCGCGGGTCGAAGCGCCACTCCAGCACGTTGCGTTCGACGATGAGCGAGCCCGGCACCACGCCGTGCGCGGCCCGCTGTGCGGCCGGGCGGATGTCGACGAGCAGCGCTCCGCTCCGGTACGCGAGGTGCGCCCGCTCCGGGTCCAGCCGACGCAGCCGGGCCCGCGCGGCGGTCAGGATCTCGTCGATGCCCCGGGAGCCCGGTGGCGGCACGGGAGCGGGACAGTGTTCGGCGGTTATCTGCATTCTCGGATTCCTTCCGGTGACAGGGTTCTCGGGGCGCGCGACTACCAGGACCGGCCGGCCTCGGCGACCTCGGCGACCCGCAGCCGCCCGTCCAGAAGGTGATAGCGGGTCATTCGCAGCAGCGCCGGCCGGTAGACGTGCACGCTGACCGCCGGATCGACGCCTCGGTTGGTCACCTGGTGCACGTGCCGGGGGCCGAAGCGGCGGCCCGCACCGGCCGGCAACAGTCGAGGGCGTAGTCGGCCGGCGCTGACCGTCTCCTCGGTGAGCGCGCCGCTGACCACCCGGAACGCTCCGGAGGAGCCGCCGTGGTCGTGCAGGTCGGTGCCCTGCCCGGGCAGCCAGCTCAGCGCCCACACCTCGTGGTCGTCGCCGACGGCGAGGCGGGCGTACCAGCGCTCGGCTGGATCGAAGCGCAGCGCGACCGGCCAGCCGGCCGGGTCGGCCCACCCGGCGGCAACGGTGAGCAGGTCGGGCTCCGGGCGGTGGTGCGTCATGGCGGTTCCTCGCGGGTCGTTCGGCGGGGTGCCCTCGTACTCTAGACGGCAAAGCCTATAGGTTTAGTAGGTAATTCCGTCTGGTGGGACACGGGTCATCCGCTCGGGTGAATCAGCGCAGCACCGGCGGGTCCGTGCGATAGCCCGGCAACGAGGGCCAGCGCACTGTCAACACCACCGACGCGCGCTCGGCGAACCACGAATGGTCCACCCCACGGGCCCACACCACGTAGTCGCCCGGAGCGGCCAGCCGTACCGTCCGGTCCGGCAACTCCACCCGGAAACACCCCTCGACGAGTACGAGCAGAGTGGTGCGCACCTCGCCGGTCGCCCACCGCGACCGGGCCTGCCCGGGCGGATGCACGCCCCACTTCACCTCGACGTCGGTGCTGTGCCGGATCTCCCCCGGCGGCGCGAAGTGCCCGAGCAACCAACCAGCGTTGGTGGCGCCGTCGACGCCCGCGTTGCCCACGTACACCGTCTCACCCATCGGACCCCCCACCCTGCGCGCCGGCCGAGCAACCTATCAGGAGCGATGTCGTTAACCTGGACCGGTGACCGACAACCTCGACGCCGAGACGCTGGCGTTCGCGCACCGGATGTTCGACCTGGCCCGCGCCGGCGCCACCGACGAACTGGCGGCGCAGATCGACGCCGGCCTGCCGGTCAACCTCACCAACGACAAGGGCGACACGCTGCTCATCCTGGCCGCGTACCACGCCCACCCGGACACGGTGGCCGCCCTGCTCAGCCGCGGCGCCGACCACACCCGAGCCAACGACCGAGGTCAGACCGCGTTGGCGGCGGCGGTCTTCCGCAGCAGCGCCGAAGGGGTCCGCGCACTGCTCGCCGCCGGCGCGGATCCGGCACACGGCAACCCGTCGGCCGTCGAGACGGCACGCTTCTTCGACCTGCCGGAGATGACAGAGCTGCTGCGCGTCGGCTGACACCGGCACGGCCGGCCGGTATACAGGGTCGGTGGAAGATCCCCTGCCGGAGCAGATGCGGGCGGCCGCGACCGCGCTGCTGACCGCGCTCGACCCCGCCGCCCGCGAGAGCGCCGTGCACTCGTTCGACGACGAGGCGGCCCGACGCTGGCTGGAATACCGGCCCCGACCCCGACCGGGCGTCTGCCTCGCCGAGCTCGACGTCACCGCCCGCAAGGCCGCGCACCGGTTGCTGGCCACCGCGCTCAGCCCCCCGGCGTACGCACAGGCGATGGCGATCATCTCGCTGGAGGAGGTGCTGGACCGGGCCGAGGGCTGGCAGCGCGGGCGGCACAGCGCCGACTACTGGGTGGCCGTGTTCGGTGACCCCGCACGCGACGACCGGTGGGCGTGGCGACTCGAAGGTCACCACCTGTCGGTGAACATGACAGTGGTGG
Organism: Micromonospora sp. NPDC047756; assembly: GCF_055587245.1. NCBI lineage: Bacteria > Bacillati > Actinomycetota > Actinomycetes > Micromonosporales > Micromonosporaceae > Micromonospora > Micromonospora sp. NPDC047756. Next base: position 101,462 of record NZ_JBVJGQ010000006.1, on the reverse strand, counting down.
ACGGTCAGGTCTCCCCCGCGCCGATCTTCTTCGGCGCCAACCCGGCCGCGGTCCGCTACGCCGGCCGGCCCGTCTCCCGCCCACTCGGTGTCGAAGAGGACCTGGCCCGCGCCCTGCTCGACGCGCTGGGCCCCGCCGAGCGAGCCGCCGCGATCATCGCCGACGAGGCGCCGGCGGACATCATCAGCGCCACCCGTGGACGGGTCGACGCGCCGCTGGAACCCCTCGGCGTACCGGCACAGCGGCTCGGACCGACCGGCCGCGCCCTGCTCGACCAGGTGGTCGCCCTCTACCTCGACCGGTTGCCGCCCGAGCTGGCCATCCGGGAGGCGACCCGACTGGACGCCGGCCCGTTGCACTTCGCCTGGGCCGGCCCGACCCACCCCGGGCGGCGGCACTACTACCGGGTGCAGGGCGACGACCTGCTGATCGAGTACGACAACACCACAGCGGACGGCAACCACGCGCACACCGTGCTACGCCGCCCCGCCAGCGACTTCGGTGCCGACGTCCTGGCAACCCACCACCAGACCCACCCCCACTAACCCCACCCGCCCCGCCCCGACCCGATCCGCCCCGGCCCGGCCCGGCCCGCCCCAACCCCGGCCCGGCCCTTCCCGACTCGCGCCCCGCCGCGCCCCGACCCGACCCGGCCCGGCCCGGCGATCTTGCAGTTTCGGTGGTCGGATTGCCCTTATCGGAGTGCTTTGCCGGGACAGAAAGTGCAAGATCGACGCGTGCGGGGGTCCGGCGCGGGGACAGGGGCGACGCGTGCGGGTCCGGCGGGGACGGGGGCGACGCGTGCGGGGGTCCGGCGGGGACAGGGTTCGACGCGTGCGGAGGGTTCGGCGGGGATGGGGTGCGGGACGGGGTGGGGTGGTTCAGGGGCGGGTGGCGTCGATGAGGAAGCGTTGGGCGTGGGCGACGAAGGGGCCCTCTTCGGCGATGCGGTGGTGGAGGTTCCGCAGAGGTGTGCGGTAGCGGTCGACAGTGAACCCGGGCACCGTCCAGATCACCTTGCGCAGGAACCAGACCACCGCGCCGATGTCGGCGAAGGTCGCCCGCAGCGTGGCCCGGCGCAGGTCGACCACCCGCAGGCCGGCGTCCTCGGCGGCGGCGGCGGCGTGCTCGGGGTGCCGCTGAGTCGGCGGTGGCAACGGCCCGAGGATCGCCTCACTCAGCTCCCGCATGGTGCCGGCACCGATCTGCTGCGACAGGAACGTCCCGCCGGGCCGTAGCACCCGCGCCGTCTGAACCCAGTCGGTACGCACCGGATGCCGGCTGACCACCAGGTCGAACGAGGCGTCGCGAAACGGCAGCGGACCATCCGGGGCGACCGCGACCACCGACGCGCCGACCCGGCGCAGGGTCCGGCGGGCGACCGCCACGTTCGGCGGCCACGCCTCGGTCGCCGTCAACACTGTCGGGGGACGCGGCACTTCGGCGAGCACCTCCCCGCCCCCGGTGTCCACGTCCAGCGCCGCGTCGGCCCGCGCCATCCGGTCGGCGACGAGCCGGGCGTACCCCCAGGGTGGACGCTCCTCGGTGGCCCGGCCGGCCAACCAGCCGAAGCCCCAACCGTCGACGGGCGCGGCGGCGGCCTCCGCGATCAGGTCCTCGGCGTCACGCTCATCGGTCATGGCGGTCAGCCTCGCGATCGGCCACCCGGCCGGCAACCCAATTGCCACCGCCCGGCCGGGGGTGGCAAGCGCGATCTTCGGGAGCGAAGGTGTCAGCGGCTCGTGGATCGACCAGCCGCACGGATGCCGGCGAGCGCGTCCAGGCCGCCGGCCTCGGTACGTCCGCTGTCGAACTGGCGCATCAGCCGTGCGCCCAGGTGCACGCCGACCGCGCCGACCGCCAGGGCGACCAGCTCGGTGGCGAGGATCGTGACCGACGCGCCGCGCTGCGGGGAGTGTGACCGGACCAGGCAGGTGAGCAGGAACATGGCGGCCATCACCGCGTTCACCAGGTTGAAGGCGACGGCGGTGCGGCGGGTACGGTCGCCCGGCACGTCCCACAGGTCGACCATGCCGGCCACGGCGGTCAGGGCGGCGGCGACGAGCGCGGCGACGCCCGTCCAGTAGCCGACCTCGCCGAGGAACGCGGGCCCGCCGACGACGTCGGTGAGGTCGAAGACGGTGGCGCTGACGAAGAGCCCGAGCGGGAACGTCACGAGCATTGGTTGGATCGGGTGCCCCTGCACCCGCAGCCGGCTCTGCATCGGTCCTCCCCCGGGTCGGCGCAGCTCACCTGACCAGAGTGCTACCCGAGGCCGGTCGCGACGAAACGATGCCGCCCGACTCGCCGGCAGTAGGGAGAACGGGCACGGGGGCCGCCGCCGGACCAGCGCTGATCAACTCGGTTTCCCGGAAGTCGGGGCGTCCGGGCGACTGTGACACCGCGGGTTCAAGGGATTCGCGTGGATCACGGGCGGCACCACCGTCGAGATGCCGGCCGGGGTCAGTTGTCGCGTTGGCGGGAGACCGTCCGGACCAGGCGCTCGGCCACCTCGCGCAGCGGGATGTCCAGCGACGAGGCGGCGGTCCGCAGCACGTCGAGGGCCTCGGCCGGGGGGCACCCCCGCTGCGTCATGATGACGCCGACGGCCTGGCCCACCACCCCGTCGTGCAGGAGTGAGGCGTCCCGTTCGGCGGCGAGGGCGAGTTGTCGGTTGCGGTCCCGGACGGCGGCCAGCAGCAGGCCGGCATGTTCGGCCAGCAGCATGGCGGTCAACTGGTGTTGCGGGGTGAGCAGGTCCGGCGCGGCGGCGTACAGGTTGATCGCCCCGATGACCTGGTCGTCGATGTCGACCGGCGCGGAGATCACCCCGCGTACGCCGAGGTCGTGGGCGTGCGCCGTCCAGGCCGGCCAGCGGGGCTCACCGGTCAGGTCGGCGGCGAGGATCATCTCGCGCAGGTGGATCGCGCTCATCGCCGGCGTGTCCGGCCCGTGTCGCAGGTCGTCCAGCCCGGCCAGCCCGTCGTCGGAGGCGGCCACCCCGGCCGGCTCGCCGGCCCGCAGGGCGGTGAACCCGCACCAGCGCACCCCGGCGACGGCGTCCCGGGTGACGCGGACCAGGGCCAGCAGCGCCTCATCAAAGTCGGTCAGGGCGATCAGCCCGGCGGTCAGCTCCCGCAACAGTGCGGCTGCTTCCAGCACACCGAGGGTGTGCACCACCGGTTCCCGCGTGTCGAGATTCACCGGTACGCAGCCTCCGTGCGGTCTCGCGCCTGCCCGGTACGCATCGTCACCTGTGTCATCGTCTGCTCTCTCCCGACTCGACCGACCAGCCCTACTACCCTGGGAAACCTGGGTCGAAACGGCGTAAATCGGGGCCCCGGTCGCGCGCGCAGGCGCGGTCGGGGCCCCGACGGTCGAACGTCAGCGCGAGCCGCCGCCGAGCCGCCGCCCGATCGACGCGATCAGACGATCGAGCTCGGACCCGAACGGGTTGTCGTGCACCAGGTACGTCCAGGTGGCGGTGGGCCGGACCAGGGTGCCGTCGTCGGGCTGCCAGTCCTCATCGAATTCGGTCTCGGTGAAGGTGGCGATGGTACGGGCCTCGATCTCCGGGATCAGGTCGTTGAACGCCGGCACCGCGGCCCGGTGGAACTCGTCCAGCGGGTCGAGCCGGCCCAGCGCGCGCAGGTGCACGCCCTCGCGCACCTCGGACAGCTCGGCCAGGTGCTCGGCCCAGAGCCGGTCCAGGTGGTAGAGCGCGATCGACCGGGCGGCACGGGCGAGCAGGTCCTCGTCCATCTCGCCGGCCTTCTCGGGCTCCTTCTCCAGCAGCATCACCGCGGCCACGTCGCTGGTGAGCAGCCGCTCCCGGCGGGCGGCAAGGGCCTTGCGCTGCTGCTCGATCACCACGCTGTAGCGCCAGGTGTTGCGGTGGATCTCGTGGTTGACGCCCTCGGCGACCCGCTGGGCGTGCTCCACCGCGTAGTCGACCTGCTCGTCGGTCACCAGACCGTCGGCGTTCATCCGCGGCGACGCCGGCACCGAGTCGGCGGCGTGCCGGACGACGAGGTCGTCCTCCAGGCTGACGAAGAAGACCGAGCCGCCCGGGTCGCCCTGCCGGCCGGCCCGACCACGCAACTGGTCGTCCACCCGGCGGCTGTCGTGCCGGCCGCTGCCGATCACGTAGAGCCCGCCCAGCTCGGCGACCCGCTCCTGGTCGGTCTGGTCGCTGCCGCCGAGGCGGATGTCGACGCCACGACCGGCCATCTGGGTGGAGACGGTGACCGCGCCGTACGCGCCGGCCTCGGCGATGATCGCGGCCTCTTCGTCGTCGTTCTTGGCGTTCAGCACGACGCACGGCACCCCGGCGGCGTTCAGCCCGGCGGCGAGCCCCTCGGACTCCTTGACGTCCAGGGTGCCGATCAGCACCGGCCGCCCCTTGGCGTGCGCGCGCTGGATCTCGTCGACGAGCGCCTCGTCCTTCTCCGCCCGGGTGGCGTAGATGCGGTCCGGCTCGTCCTCGCGTATGCACGGGGTGTTCGGCGGGATCACCGCGACCTCGAGGCTGAAGAACTCCCGCAGCTGGTCGCCGACGAGCACCGCGGTGGCGGTCATCCCGCACACCTTCGGGTAGAGCGCGATGTACGCCTGCATGGCGATGGTGCCGAGCACCTCACCCTCGGCGGTGGCGTCCAGCCCCTCCTTGGCCTCGACGGCGGCCTGGAGACCGTCCGGCCAGCGGCGGCGCTGGGCCACCCGGCCACGCATCTCGTCGACCAGCTCGACGGAGCCGTCCCGGACGATGTAGTCCACGTCGCGGTGCAGCAGGGCGTGCGCGTGCAGCGCCACGTTGACCGCGGAGAGCTGCTCGACGTGCTCCTCGTCGTACAGGTCGATGCCGAGCTTGGCCTCCATGGCGGCCAGGCCGGCGGAGGTGAACGCCACGCTGCGCCCGTCCTCGGCGACCGTGTAGTGCTTGCCCTTGCGCAGGCCACGAACGAGCGCGGCGGCGGCGTGCACCGGGTCCTGCTCGCCCGGCACCGCGCCGGCCAGGACCATCGGCACCCGGGCCTCGTCGATCATGATCGAGTCGGCCTCGTCGACGATGGCGGTGGTCAGCGCGGGCTGCACCCGGTCTTCGACGTCGGTGACCAGCTGGTCGCGCAGGTAGTCGAAGCCCGCCTCGCTGACCGAGACGTAGGTGACGTCGCAGGCGTACGCGTCGCGTCGCTCCTGCGGGGTGGAGGCCTCGTTGACCCAGCCGACGGTGAGGCCGAGCAGGGTGTAGACCGGCTCCATCCACTGGGCGTCGCGGCGGGCCAGATAGTCGTTGATGGTGAGCACGTGCACCGGGCCGTTGCCGAGCCGGACGTGACCGTACGCGGCGATCGTCGCGGTCAGTGTCTTGCCCTCACCGGTGGCCATCTCGGCGACCTTGCCGGAGAGCAGCGACATCGCGCCGAGCAGCTGCACGTCGTACGGCCGCTGGTCGAGGCCGCGGCGGGCGGCCTCACGGCCGACGGCGCAGATCTCCTCGTAACCGACGGCGGCGCCCGCGGCCGCGGTCAGCTCGGCGTCGTCGAGCGCGCTGAGGTCAGCCTCGCGCGCCTCGATGGCCGGGAGCAGCTTCTCCAGCGGAGCAAGATCCACGGTCGAGCCGGGGCGCTGGAGGAACCGCCGGAACTTGCTCTTGAACCGTTGCGACACACCCATGAGCGGCAACGGTACGCGATTCTGGCCGGCGTGCGCGGCCCGGTCGCCCGGCAAGTTCGCCGCGACCGCGCGTCGGTCACCCGACCAGCAGTTGGTGACTGGCGAGTTCCCGGTACAACGGGTCGGTGGCGGTGAGTTCGGCATGGGTACCCACGGCCACCACCCGGCCGCCGTCGAGGACGACGATCTGGTCGGCGTCGACCACGGTGGCGAGCCGGTGCGCCACGATCAACAGGGTCCGGCGGACGGCCACGGCGTCGATGGCGCGGCGCAGCGCGACCTCGTTGCGGGAGTCGAGGTTGCTGGTCGGCTCGTCGAGCAGCAGCACCGGCGGGCCGGCGAGCAGCGCGCGGGCGATGGCGAGCCGCTGCCGCTCACCTCCGGAGAGGAGCACGCCGCCCTCGCCCACCTGCACGTCGAGGCCGAGCGGGGTGCGCTGCGCCAGGTGGCCCAGGTTGACCTCGTCCAGGACGTCGCGCAACCGGTCGTCGCTGGCGTCCGGGGTGGTGATCAGCAGGTTCTCCCGCAGCGTGCCGGCCAGCACGGGCGCCTCCTGCTCGACGTAGCCGAGCCGGGCCCGCAGCGCGTCGCGGGGCAGGTCCCGCACGTCGGTGCCGTCGAGGCGGACCGCGCCGGCGCTCACCTCGTAGAAGCGTTCGACCAGGGCCAGCAGCGTGGACTTGCCGGCACCGGACGGACCGACCAGGGCGGTCCGGGTGCCGGCGGCGACCGCGAAGCTGACCTCGTGCAGCACCGGCTCGCCACCCGGGTAGCCGAAGCCGACCCGGTCGAACTCGATCATCGGGGTCGGGCGCCGGGGGTTCGCCGTCGCGCTGCCGGGCGCCGGCCGGTCGTCCGCGCCCTCCGCGGGGACGGCCAGGATCTCCTCGATCCGCTGGAGGGCGCCCAGGCCGGACTGCAACTGGGTGTACGCCCGCAGCACCTGACCCAACGGCAGCGCCAGCAGGAACAGGTACATGACGAACGCGACCAGGTCACCGACCGAGATCGCCCCGGCGGCGACCCGCGCCCCGCCGATGCCGAGCACCAGCAGGAACGCGCCCTGCACGGTGACCGAGCCGATCGGCCCGACCACCGCCTGCACCCGGGCCACCCGCAGCCCCGCCGCGTACGCCTCGCGCGCGCTGCCGGTGACGGTCTGCGTCTCCCGGGGCTCGGCGCGGCTGGCCCGGATGGTCCGGGCCGCCGAGATGGCCCGCTCCACCGCCGAGGTCATCTCGCCGATCCGCTCCTGGGCGACCCGGGCCAGCGTCCGGACCCGGCGGGCGAAGGTGGCGGCGAAGATGAGCCCCAGCGCCACCCCGAGCAGGGTGACCCCGAACAGCAGCGGGTCGAGCAGCACCATGGCCGTGCCGGCGCCGACCACCGTCACCGCCCCGGTGACCGTCTCGAACAGCCCGGAGGTGACGACGGCGCGCAGCAGCGTGGTGTCCGAGCCGACCCGGGAGAGCAGGTCGCCGGTGCGGCGGCGGTCGTACTCGGCGATGGGCAGCCGCAGCAGGTGGGCGGCGAGCCGACGCCGGGTGCCCAGCACCACTCCTTCGGCGGTGCGTTGCAGCAGGTAGTCCCGCAGCCCACCGATCACCGCACCGAACACCACGAGGGCCACCAGCACCGCCACCAGCCGGGACACGCCCTGCTCGGCGCCGATGCGTTCGAGCACCGACCGGGTGAGCAGCGGCTGCGCCAGCGACGCCGCCGAGCCGATCAGCGACAGCGCGCCCACCACCACCAGGGTGCCCCGGTGCTCCCGCAGGTACTGCAGCAACGCGGCCAGGCCGACCGATCGGCCTGCGGGGTTGCCGCCGGCCGGCCGGCCGGTCGGGGTGTCGCCGGGAACCGGCCGTTCCTGCACGGTGCTCATGTCGCGAACGGTAGCCGCCCCCGGCACGCGGCGACGGCGGCTCAGGCGGCGAGCACCACCTGAAGCTCCTGGCGACGACGCTCGGCCAGGTCGGTGAGGAGGGCGGGGGCCTCGTCGAACGGCACCACCGCCGAGACCAGATGTTTACCGATCGCGTCGCCGTACGTCCGGAGCAGGTCGACGGTCTCGGCGGAGAGCCGTTCGCGGTCCCAGGTCGGCGCGAGCCCGCGGGGCACCCGGCCGATCTGGGCGCAGCGCAGCGACAGCCCGTTGTGGTGGAACTCCTCACCGAGGCGGACCGCGTCCGCGCCGCCCTGGTAGAAGGCGAGGTCGATGACGGTGCCCTGGGGCCGCAGCAGCCGCAGGGCGAGGTGCAGCGCCCACGCCTGCCCCCGGCACTGGAACACCACATCGGCGCCCCGGTCGCCGGCGGTGTGCGCCCACCGGGTCTTGAGCACCACCGCCGGGTCGTCCGCGTCGGGGTCGAGGGTGTCCAGACCGAGCGCCTCGGCGACCTGGCGGCGCTGCGGGGTGGGGTCGAGCACCACCACCGAGGCGGCGCCGTTGCGTCGGGCGAACAACGCCGTCAGCAGCGCCACGACACCGGCGCCGACGACGGCGACCCGTCGGCCGCGGACCCCGTCGCCGAGCGCGCGCACGTCGGTGCCGTGCAGGTCGGCGGCGGCGTGCAGCAGACCGTTGGCGCAGATCGGGCCCATGTGCGCGACGTAGACGCCGAGCAGCGGGTCCAGGTCGTCGGGCAGCGCCACGAACCGTTCGGCGACCGGGTCGGCCAGCCAGCCGGTGCGGTGCCCGTACGTCATCGCACCGACGGTGCCCACCGCGACGGCCGGGGTCTCGCTCTCCACCACCCGGCCGACCTGCATGTAGCCGAGTCGGGTCACCGGATAGGGCGTGCTCGCCGCGCCCGGCTGGAACAGCCCCAGGTCGGGGTTCCAGGTGACGTTCAGGTAAGGATTCGTGCCCTTGACGTAGCTCAGCTCGGTGCCGGCGGAGACACCGCTGAACAGCGTCTCGACCCGGAACGTGCCGGGGCGCAGCGGGGCGGCGTCCTGCTCGACCAGGTCGACCCGGCCCGGGCCGGTGACCACCACGACCTTGTCACGCATCGACTGCCACCCCGCTGGTGAGCACCGCCGGCGCGGTCGCGGTGGCGAGCCGCACCGTCGTTCCGGTACGGGCCGAGTCGGCCACCGCGAGGGCCAGGCGCTGGGTGGCGAGGGCCTCGGCGTACGGCACGCGCACGTCGTCGCCGATGCCACGGACGGCGTCGACGAAGGCGCGGTCCACCGCCACCCGGGCGGCTTCCGGGTCGGCCGGGACGTGTCGTTCGCCGTCGGCGTCGCGGATCGACAGCCCCTCCTCGGTGATCGCGAGGGCCAGCCCGTCGGCGAGGATCTCCAGGCCGGCGCGGTGCTTCCAGCCGAGGACGCAGGCGGCGCTGAGCGTGCCGACCGCGCCGTCGGCGAAGCGCAGCGCGGCCGTGGTCACCGAGTCGATGTCGGCGCCGTCGACCGGCGGTGGAGTGCCGTTGCCGTACGCGGTGACCTCGGTGACCTCGCCGGCCAGTACGCGGATCAGGTCGAGCACGTGGGCGGCCTGCTCGACCACCGGGCCGCCGGAGCGGTCCCGCCGCGACCACCACGCCACCGGGGGCACCTTGTCCAGCCAGGCGCCGCTGACCATCCGCACCGGGCGGTCGGCGAGCAGGTCGCGGGCCTGGTCGAGCACGCTGAGGTAGCGCCAGTGGTGGCCGACGGCGGTGCGCAGCCCGCGCCGCGCGACCAGGTCGGCGATCCGCTCGGCGGTGCGCAGGTCGACCGCGACGGGCTTCTCCACGAACATCGGCACCCCGGCCTCGATCACCGCCTCCTCGGCGGGGCCGTGTGCGAACGGTGGCACGCAGACGTACACGGCGTCCAGATCGGCGGCCAGCAGCGCGGCGACGTCGGCGAAGGCCCGCCCGCCGTGCTGTGCGGCCAGCGCGGACGCCGCCTCCGGCGCCACGTCGGTGACCCCGACCAGATCGACGTCGTCGAACCCGGTCAGCACCCGCGCGTGACGCTGTGCCACGCCGCCGGCACCGATGAGCCCCACCCGACAGTTCCGCATCCCCCACACCCCTTCGAAGACATTTCACCTGCGATGGGAGCAGTCCCCTGGGCTGCGCGCAATCAAACGTTCATCCCCCGGGAACGAATTGTCGTCACCTCTGTGATCAAGCTGTTGCCGAGAATGCGGTTAGCGCGTGATGAGGAATGGGAACAACCAATTTCGGTTTTTCCACGCACGAACGGAGGGGTGCCCGTGCGGGATATGACATCGAGTGTGTCGCCGGTGGTCGAGGCGTGGGCTACGTACCGGACGACGTCGGCGGCCGACTGGCCGACCCGTCGGCTGATGCGTGCCAAGGGTGAGACCCGGGTCAGCGTGGTGCTGCCGGCGCGCAACGAGGAGGCCACCGTCGGCGCGATCGTGTCGACCATCCGGGAGCACCTGATGGACCGGGTCGCACTGGTCGACGAGCTGATCGTGGTGGATTCCCGCTCGACGGACCGGACCGCGCAGGTGGCCCGTGCCGCCGGCGCGGAGGTGGTCAGCCAGGACGCGATGACCCGCGGGTTGCCCCGGCTCACCGGCAAGGGCGACGCGCTCTGGGCGGGGCTGGCCGCCGCCGAGGGAGACGTGGTGGCGTTCATCGACGCCGACCTGCGGGAGTTCCGGCCGCACTTCGTGAGCGGACTGCTCGGCCCGCTGTTGACCGACCCGTCCGTCGACTTCGTGAAGGGCTTCTACCACCGCCCCCTGGTGGGCGCCGCCAGCGTGGAGCAGGACGGCGGGGGCCGGGTGACCGAGTTGATGGCCCGGCCGCTGCTCAATCTCTTCTGGCCCGAACTGGCCGGCTTCGTGCAGCCGCTCGCCGGCGAGTACGCGGGCCGCCGGGACGTGCTGGCCCAGGTGCCGTTCGTCTCCGGGTACGGCGTGGAGACGGCCATGATGATCGACCTGCTCGACCTGGTCGGCCTGGACGCGCTGGCGCAGGTCGACCTCGGTGAGCGCAAGCACCGCCACCAGGACACCGCCGCCCTGGGCCGGATGTCCGCGCAGATCATGCTGACCGCCTGGTCCCGGCTGCAACGGCGCGGCTGGGCGACCCCCGGGTTCGCGCCGGAGTCGTTGCTGACCCAGTTCCGTCGCGGCGGTTCCGACACCCTGCCGAACCTGGACCGCGAGATCGTGGTCAGCGACGTGTCCATCGAGGAACGCCCGCCGTTGGCCGAACTGCGCCACCGGGTGCCCCGCCGCCGCCGGGTGGCCGCCGCGTGAGCGCCGGGAGCCTCACCGTGCTGATGAACGCCGGACCGTGGCTGTCGGTGCCGCCGCCCGGTTACGGCGGCATCGAGAACGTCATCGCCACGCTGGTGCCGGAGCTGCGGCGACTGGGCGTACGGGTGGTGCTCGCCTCGGTGGGCAGCAGCACCCTGCCGGTGGACGAGCAGGTCTCGGTCTTCGCCGACGGGCAGTTCGCCGCGTTGCAGCGGCCGTACAACCAGGTCTGCGGAATCGCCCAGGCGCACCTGGCCGGGGTGGTCCGGGAGCTGCACTCCCGCGACGACATCGACCTGGTGCACGATCACGTCGAGGCGGTCGGGCTGGCCACCCTCGCCGCGATGGGCCCGTCCGGGCCGCCGACCCTGCACACCCTGCACTGGGACCTGGCCAAGCACCCGGCGCTCTACGGCAGCCTGGACGGCGGCGACCGGGTCCGGGTCAACGGCGTCTCCGCGTCGCAGCTGGCCCGCGCCCCGTTGGCGCTGCGGGAGCACTCGGTGGGGCACGTGCACCTGTCCACGCCGCTGGCCGTCGACGCCGACCGGCGGCCCCGAGCGAACAAGGGCGAGCACCTGCTCATCCTGGGCCGGATCAACCCGGGCAAGGGGCAGGACGTGGGTGCCCGCCTCGCGCACCGGGTCGGTATTCCGCTGGTGCTGGCCGGCCCCGTCGGCCCGTACCACCGGCCGGCCGACCTGGCCGCCGCCGGCGACGAGGCCCGGCAGAACCCGGATGTGCGGTTCTTCCTCGACGAGGTGGCGCCGCACGTCGACGGTGACCTGGTCCGCTGGGTCGGCACCGTGGCCGGGCAGGAGCGCGACGACCTGCTGGCCAGCGCCCGCGCGTCGCTGTTCCCGCTGCGGTGGGAGGAGCCGGGCGGCACGGCCGTCGTCGAGTCGCTCGCCCTGGGTACGCCGGTGGTGGCCACCGCCCGGGGTTGCCTGCCGGAGCTGATCGAGCACGGTCGTACCGGCCTGCTCACCACCGACGAGGAGGAGTTGGGTGATCTCGTCCTCGCCGCCGAGTTGCTCGACCCCGACGAGTGCCGGCGGGTGGCCGCGCAGCGCTTCACGCCCGCGGTGATGGCCCAGCGTTACGTCGAGCTGTACGAGCGGGTCCGGCAGTCGGCGAGCGCCCCGAGGTTGTTGCCGGCGTGACCGGTGGCGGTGCCGGCCGGTTTGCCGGCCGCGCCGGCGGGTAGCCGGCAACGCTCATGCCCGCCGCGCGACGAGGAGCCGGGAATGGTCGGACCGATGGCGCACTCCCGGGCCCGACCCAACCCGGCCGACGGCAAGCCGCCGGTCCGTCGCGCGGCGGCCACGGTGGGGGTGCTGTTCCTGCTGGTCGGCGTGCTCGGCTTCGTGCCGGGGATCACCACCGGCTTCGACGCGCTGCGCTTCGCCGGCCACGACTCGGACGCATACCTGTTCGGGGTCTTCCAGGTGTCGGTGCTGCACAACCTGGTGCACCTGGCGTACGGGGTGGTGGGTCTGCTGTTGGCCCGGACGGTCACCGGTGCTCGGGCGTTCCTGATCGGCGGCGGCGCGGTCTATCTGGTGCTCTGGCTCTACGGGCTGGCGGTGGACCACGACACCGGGGCGAACGTGCTGCCGGTCAACGACGCCGACGGCTGGCTGCACCTGGGACTCGGCGTCGGCATGATCGCCCTGGGTGTCCTGACCGCCCGGCCTCGTCGCTGACCTGGGGTTGCGGCGAGTGACCTGCCTCGCCCCGCCGTCGGTCCGGTTTCATCGGGAACGGCCGCGGGTAGTTGGCAGATCCCGACCCAGCGAGCAGCGAATCGAGGCGCCGATGTCGAGCGGGATCACCTGCGAGGTGCGCACCACGGCACCGGTGGCGGTCGTCCGGCTCACCGGCCCCCTGCACCTGGGCACGATGCGTTCGGTGCACCAGGCGCTCAGCGACGCGTTGGTCGACCAGCCGGAGGCGCTGGTGGTCGACATGGCCGGGGTACGCGTGGAGGACCGGTTGGCGCTGTCGGTGTTCGCCGCGACGGCCCGCCGGGCCGAGGAGTGGCCGGCGGTGCCGGTGCTGCTCTGCTCCCCGTCGCCGATCGCCGCACGATGGCTGGCCGAGTCGACCACGTGCCGGGTGCTTCCGGTCTCGGCGGACTGCGCCGAGGCGACCCGGTTGGCCGGCACGACGTCGCCGTTGCGGATGCGGACCCGGCTGGAGCCGGTGGCCGGGGCCTGTCGGCGGGCCCGGGAGCTGGTCACCGAGGCGTGCACGCGGTGGAACCTGCCGGACGCGTCCGGCCCGGCCGCGTTGGTGCTCAGCGAGCTGGTCGGCAACGTGGTGCGCCACGCCGGCACGCCGATGCAGGTGACGGTGACCCTGCGCCGGCCGTATCTGCACCTGGCCGTGGTGGACGGCAGCAGCGCTGAGGCCCGTGCCGGCGGGATGGACCTGCACGCCGAGGGTGGGCGCGGGTTGATGCTGGTCCGGGAGCTGACCCAGCGGTGGGGCAGCGTGCCGGCGGGGCAGGGCAAGGCCGTCTGGGCGATGCTGCCGGCAACCTGAGCGTTCGAGGCGCTTGCGCCCGGTACCAGCGTTCTGACCGAATTTCCCGCTCTGGCCTGGTTACATGGTTCGAGGGCCGGGTAGGCACGCCCGTCCTTTCTGCCGTCACGACGGGGTGAGCAGCCATGCCCAAGCGGGTAACCACGGAACCCGGTCGCGATCGGGGCCCGGCGATCCTGGCACCGGCCCGTTTCGGGGGGTTTCCCGGAGCGGTACGGGCACCGGTCCCCGGCAACTCCCTGATCAAGTTCCTCGCCACGACCGACCACAAGCAGATCGGTCTGCTGTATCTGCTGACCTCCTTCGGCTTCTTCCTGGTGGCGGGGCTCCAGGCGATGGTGATGCGGGCCGAGTTGGCCCGCCCGGGAATGCAGTTCCTCTCCTCCGAGCAGTACAACCAGCTTTTCACCTCGCACGGCGCGGTGATGCTGCTGCTGTTCGCCACGCCAGCCGCGTTCGGGTTCGCGAACTACATCGTGCCGATCCAGATCGGCGCGCCGGACGTGTCGTTCCCCCGTCTCAACGCGCTCGCCTACTGGCTGTACCTCTTCGGCGGCCTCATGGTCATCGGAGGGTTCGTCACCCCGGGCGGTTCGGCGGACTTCGGCTGGACCGCGTACAGCCCGCTCAGCGACGTGGACCACAGCCCCGGCGTGGGGGCGAACATGTGGGTGCTCGGCCTGGTCGTGTCCGGGCTCGGCACCATCCTCGGCGCGGTCAACCTGATCACCACGATCCTCACCCTGCGCGCGCCCGGCATGACCATGTTCCGGATGCCGATCTTCACCTGGAACATGCTGTTCACCAGCGTGCTGGTGATCCTCGTCTTCCCGCTGCTGGCCGCCGCGCTGCTCGCGCTCTCGGCCGACCGGTTGCTCAACGCGCACGTGTACGACCCCGCCACCGGCGGCCCGATGCTCTGGCAGCACCTGTTCTGGTTCTTCGGCCATCCCGAGGTCTACATCATCGCGTTGCCGTTCTTCGGCATCATCACCGAGATCATTCCGGTCTTCTCCCGCAAGCCGCTCTTCGGCTACACGGGAATCGTGCTGGCCACCGTCGCCATCACCGTGCTGTCGATGACGGTCTGGGCGCACCACATGTTCGCCACCGGTCAGGTGCTGCTGCCGTTCTTCAGCATCCTGAGCTACCTGATCGCGGTGCCCACCGGCGTGAAGTTCTTCAACTGGATCGGCACCATGTGGAAGGGTCAGCTCACCTTCGAGACGCCGATGCTCTTCGCCATCGGCTTCCTGGTCACCTTCCTGCTCGGCGGCCTCACCGGCGTCCTGCTGGCCAGCCCGCCGGTCGACTGGCACACCCACGACAGCTACTTCGTGGTGGCGCACTTCCACTACGTGGTGTTCGGCACCGTGGTCTTCGCCCTGTTCGGCGGCTACTACTTCTGGTGGCCGAAGATGACCGGACGACTGCTCGACGAGCGGCTCGGCAAGGCGCACTTCTGGACCATGTTCATCGGCTTCCACGGCACCTTCCTGGTGCACCACTGGCTGGGCGCCGAGGGCATGCCCCGCCGGTACGCCGACTACCTGCCCACCGACGGCTTCACGGCCCTGAACACGGTCTCCAGCATCTTCGCGTTTATCCTCGGTCTGTCCACCCTCTTCTTCATCTACAACGCCTGGAAGTCCTGGCGGTACGGGGCGATCGTGACGGTGGACGACCCGTGGGGCTTCGGCAACTCCCTCGAGTGGGCCACCAGTTGCCCGCCGCCGCTGCGCAACTTCGACCGGATGCCCCGGATCCGTTCCGAGCGCCCCGCCTTCGACCTGAAGTACGGCCCGCTCGTCGCCGATCTGGGACGCGACCTGCCGCAGCGCACCACCAAACCGCCGCAGCAGTTCGCCGAGGAGTTCCACCTGGAGCACCGCGCCCCGGAGTCACCGGCCGCCGAGGGCGCGCACGGGGCCCGCGACGCGGTCGACTACCAACCCGCGCCGCGCTCCGGGGCCCGGCCGGTGGACGTGCCGGAGCCCGAGGGGGTCCGCCGGCCCAGCTTCGAACAGTCCGACCCGCCGCAGGACGCCGAGGACGCGCCGAAGCCGCACGAACGCTGGCGCCACCCGCACAGCGACGGCAACACCGAAGAGCGCTGACCAGGGGTACGCGCGCAAGGGCCGACACCCGGCGGGGTGTCGGCCCTTCGCCTGTCCGTACGGGTCAGTCCCGGGCCGGCGCCAGGCCGGCGGCGGTGAGCGAACGGCGTACCGCGGGCTGGACCCGGGTCAGCCGCAGCGGCACCCCGGTGCGCTCCGCCGCGTCCCGACCGGCCATCAGCGCGGCGATCCCACCGGCGTCGAAGCCACCCGCGCCGACGAGGTCGACGACCACCTCGCTGGGCTGGCCGGTGACCGCCTCCAGCATGGCCCGGCGCAACTGGTCCGCGCCGTCGCGGTCGATCTCGCCGCCGACCTCGACCACCACCGAGTCGCCGTTCTGCTTGACCGAGATCCGGGTCTTGCCCGGGTCGGGTTCGGCGGCGCCGTTCTGCCACGGCGGCGGCGCGTCGGCGAGCATCGCCTGACGCAGCCAGGTGAGCGCCCGCGACAGCAACCGGGACACGTGCATCTGCGAGATGCCGAACCGGGCGGCGATCTCGGCCTGGGTCTGGTTGCCGTAGAAACGCATCGCGAGGATCCGTCGCTCCCGCCAGGGCAGTCGGTGCAGCAGACCGCTCACCGTCACCCGGTCGTCGACCGACTCCAGCGCGTTGTCGGACTCGCCCACCAGGTCGCCGAACTCGGCGGAGCTCTCCCCGCCCACCGGCGCGTTCAGCGAGGCCGGGCTGTAGCCGGCCGCCGACTCCAGGGCGGCGAGGATCTCCTCCTCCGGGGTCTCCAGCCGGGCCGACAGCTCGGCCACCGACGGGGCCCGGGACAGCTCGCTGGTGAGCGCGGCGGTGGCCTGCCCCACCTCGAGGATCAGGTCGCGCAGCCGGCGGGGCACGTGCACGCCCCAGGTGCGGTCCCGGAAGTGCCGTTTGATCTCGCCCACGATGGTGATCGCGGCGTACGCGGTGAAGGAGCCCCGTTCCGGGTCATATCGGTCGACGGCGTTCACCAGCCCCAGGCGGGCCACCTGCTCCAGGTCCTCCAGCGGCTCCCCCCGCCCCCGGTACCGGCGGGCCAGCCGGCCGGCGAACGGCAGCGCGAAGCGCACCAGGTCGTCCCGGGCCTCCCCCCGGCGCTCCGGCGGCAGCCCGGCGATCCGGGCCGCGTACGCCATCGCCGCCGCGTCGAGATCCTCCAGACCCCGATCGTTGGGTGGTGGTGGGGTCGTGGTCGTGCTCGTGCTCGTCTGTCCGAACATCCGCGCCTCCCTCAGGAAGGTCCCCCGCCCGGATCGGGAAACCGGTCGTGCGCGTGGTCGAGCCACGCACCGGGCCGGAAAGTGGGTCAGTGACTGGGATGCCAGCGGGCGACAACGCCTCTACGCAGCGAAATCAGGCCGTCGCAGCCAGCGATGTTCCCGCTCCGTAGGTACTCAATCACGGGACCCCGGGTTCGCGAGGAAGTTTCGGCGTCCTCCGTCTCAGGAGACCAACAACCCCTGGTGGCCACCGCTGTCGCGGAGCACCGCGAGGGCCTCGGCGACCCCCAGCGGGGGCGGCGCGGGCAGGTCGTACGGCTGGGCGCGCAGCACCTCGGTGGCCCGGCGGGTGGGCACCGAGGTGACCGGGTACCCGCGGGCGGTGGTGCGGTCCAGCGCCCGACGCCGTCGGCCGAATCCGGCGACGGCCAGCCACTGCGGCAGCCCGGCCAGCGCGGGTGAACGCACCCCGGGTGGCTCGGGCAACACGTCCACCGAGCTGAAGGCCTCGCTGCCGGCCAGCCACCACTCAGCCTCGTCGACGCTGCGGCGGGTGGCGTTCTCACACCAGTACGGCACCAGCCCCGCCCGCACCACCTGCCACGGGTCGAGCAGTCGACCGCACTCCACCACCAGCCGGTCACCGGTCTTGCCCGCGCGCCGCAACCACCGCCGGTACAGGTCGGCCACGCCCGCGCTCAACGCCGCCGGCCGGGGCACCAACACTCGGTGCAGCGGATGCTGGTGCCGGGCGGACCAGTCCCGCGCCGCCAGCTCGAAGCCCGCGTCGACGCCGTGCTCGGCGTACGCCGACGGCACGGACACCTCCGGTGGCTCCCACCGGGTCGCGTCCCCGCCGACGGAGCGCAGCACCTGCCGCAACGCGTGGCTGTCCGGGTGGAAGTCCACCGGGTCCAGCCCACTGCCCGGGCAGCCGACCTGGAAGCTGTGCCCCGGTCCGCGCTCCAGCACCGGCCACGTGCGCGCGTCGCGGACCAGCAGCACGGGGGCGCCCGGCACCAGCCGGTCGGCCAGGAACCGCGCGTACGCGGCCGGCAGGGCCCTCCACGTGGCCGTCAGCGACACGGTCGCCCCGGTCAACGCGCCCCGGCTGGCCGGGCAGTGCACCTGGCGCAGGTGCAGGTCGGCGTTGCCGACGAGCAATCGGGTGGAGAGTGCCGCGCCATGCTCCGCGGCGTCCGCGGGGCGGTCCACCGCGCCGTCGGACCAGTGCACGGTCATCTCGAACCCTGCCGGCAGCCACGGCACACCGAGGGCCACCGCGAGGTGCGCGGCAGCGCCGTGCGGAGAGCCGATGAGCACCCCGGGATAACGCCGGCGCGGGTACTGGTCGACGAACCAGCGGGCCACCCTCGCCGCGTCCACCTCGTCGATCTGGGCCACGGTGAGCGCCACCCGGCCGGCGGCGCGGGTGACCGCGGCACGGCGTACCGGTTCGGGGGCGCCGGGGAACCGCGACGTCGGCCCGGTGTGCCCGAGGTCGGCGCAGTCGACCCCGCGCAGTGCCCGCGCGGTGGCGGCGACCAGCACCCGGGCGGAGCTGCCCGCGGCCACGACCCGGTCACCGGCGAGACCGGCGCCATCGGCCGTGAGCCCCTTGTGCACCTTGTGCACCGGCCCCACCTTGCCTCGTTCGCTCACCACGCGGCCCGGCTTCCCGTCCCGATGGGGTTCAAACGGGGCATCACCCACCCGGCGGCACATTCCGCTGGTCAGTGGGGTGGCCCGGTCATGACCGGCGTTCGGCGGCGCGGGTTTCGTCAGGGCCAGGACGGGCACTTCCGGGGCCATGCGCACCGACGACACCAGCGAGCCAGCCGCCGCCACGATCACCCCGTACGAGGACGGACCACTGCTGGTCCGCGGCGACTTCGCGTTGGTCACCCCGGACGGCGAGCGCATCGACGCGCGGCGGGGCACCGTGGCGCTGTGCCGGTGCGGCAAGTCGGCGCTCAAGCCGTTCTGCGACGGCACCCACAAGGCGATCGCTTTTCGGGCGGGCACCACCCGCGAGGGGTGAGCCCACCCCTCGCCCCGTCACCCGCCCGCGGTGAGCGCAAGGGTCGACCCAAGCCCTCGCGCAACGCCCAGCCCGCGCCCGAGCCCGCGCCGCCGAGCCCGTGCCGCCCAGCCCGCGCCCGAGGCCACGCCGCTCAGCCCGAGCCGCCCAGACCGTGCCGCCCAAGCCGCGCCGCCCAGGCCGCGCCCGAGCCCGCGCCGCCCAGCCCGTGCCGTCCAAGCCGCGCCCGAGCCCGCGCCGCCCAGCCCGTGCCGCCCAGGCCGCGCCCGAGCCCGTCCCGCCCAGCCCGTGCCGCCCAGGCCGCGCCCGCGCCCGTCCCGCCCAGCCCGCGCCCGAGGCCACGCCGTCCGCCCGTGCCCCCCAAAGCCGCGTGCGCCCAGACCGTGCCCCGGAAGCCGCGCCCCCGAAGCCGCACCCCGAGGCCCTGCCCCCAGGACCGTGCCCCGTGAGCAACGCGCCGAACACGAGCATCGCGCCGATCTTGCAGTTTCGGCTGTCGAACTGAGGTGATATGCCCCTTGTGTCACGACAGAAAGTGCAAGATCGCGAACCTGGGGCAGCCCTTTTCGGCGATCATGGAGTTATGGTGCCCGGTTCATCATTTTGCGTACCTTTTATCACCCACCACAAGTCCATGATCGACGCGGGAGGTGCCGAGCAGGCAGCGCGCCGGGAGGCGGACAGCCTCGTCTACCGGCGCTTCGTGAAGGCCGAGTCCCGCGTGGAGGTTGCGCGTGGGGGGTTGCACCTGGGGGTTGCGCGCGTGCGTGGCGCATCGGCGGGTGCAGAGCAAAGGGCGGCCCCGACGCGGGAGACTCCCAGCCGCACGACCCAAGGGCCGGGTATCCCAGCCGCACACTTAAGGGCCCGGGCACCCAGCCGCATACTTCAGGGCCCGGGCACCCCAAGCGCGAAACCCAAGGGCCGGGCACCCGGCCGCACAACTTAAGGCCCGACAACCACTCAAGGCCCGGCACCCGCTCAAGGCCCGACACCGCAGCTCAAGGGCCGACTCTCCACACCCCAGCACCGGCAGACAGACACCCCGCCCGGGCCCGGGTGGATCTGTACGTGGGTGCCCGTTCGCGCAGCGAGTGCGGCCGGGTGGGCCGAGGGTCAGACGAGGGCGGGTGGGGCCGGCGGAGCCACCACCGTGGCCGATGCGACGAGCGGGACGGTGGGCGGCAGGGCCGGCGGGGCGGGTGCGCGCAGTGAGCTGAGGCCGGCGGTCCAGCTGTCCAGCAGGTGCCCGGCGAACAGCCGGTCCACAGCGAGCCCGACCGACGCGCCGAACAGCACGTCGCGGGCGAGGGCCGGCTCGACGCGGACCAGTCCACCGCACATGTCGTGCGCGGCGATCTGCTCGTGCACCGCGTCGGCCTCGACGTGCTCGTCGTAGAAGCGGGTGGCCGCCTCGTCGAAGCCGAGCCGGCGCAACCCGTTGCCGTAGCGCCGGTTGGGCTGCGAGGAGGTCATCTCGAACGCGGCCAGGTGCCCGAGCAGCGCGCCGCGCAACCGCCGGTGCAGCCCGAACAGCGACATCAAGTTGTTGGTCGCCAACGTCACTGCTGGTGCCACGTCGATGTACGCGCCGTAGGCCGTGTCCAGGCCCAGCCGGTCGAGGGTGTTGCGGAACAGCTCGGCGTGCATCCGGTCCAGCCGCCCGTTGCCGTACTCGTCGGTCTGGATCTCCACGAGCGCGGCCTTGGCCGGGCCACCGAGGCGGGGCAGCGCCCAACTGTGCGGGTCCGCCTCCCGCAGGTGGTAGACGGAGCGGTGGGCGACGAACTCACGGAACTGGGTGAGGTCGGCGCGGCGTTGCAGCGTCGCGGCCAGCGCCGGACCGTCGTCGGCGGCGACCACCTCGGTCAGGCCGGCCGCCACCCCGGCGGCGGGCACCGACGGCGTGCCGACCAGCCGACGCAGCGCCGCCTCGAAGACCCGTTCGCAGCGGGCACGCAGCGCCAGCAGCGTCGGCTGCCACTCCCACGACTCGTCCACCCCGAGCCAGCCCCGGTAGTGCAACTCGTAGCAGAGGAACAGCGTCAGCTGCAGGTCCTCGTCGGTGATCGGGTCCGCCGGGTGGAGGTCGACGCCGAGATCGGCCGGCAGGTCGTGCGGCGGGTGCCGCAGAGCATCCACGACCGCTGCGGATAGCGGACCG
Organism: Micromonospora sp. NPDC047756; assembly: GCF_055587245.1. Lineage (NCBI taxonomy): Bacteria > Bacillati > Actinomycetota > Actinomycetes > Micromonosporales > Micromonosporaceae > Micromonospora > Micromonospora sp. NPDC047756. The sequence goes on along the minus strand of NZ_JBVJGQ010000006.1, from coordinate 80,471 downwards.
CGGGCCCTCGGCACTGTCGCGGGACCGTAGCGGCGGTCGGCGGGCTCGGACATGGGACCTCCAGCGTCATCGGGCCGCTACTCATGCCCTGGTCCGGGGTGGCTAAACGAGATCGTCAGCGCTCGCGGTGACTTCGACCTGCTCGCGGACCTTCCGGGCCGGAGCGCCCTCGGCGTACAGGCCACGCAGGTCGGCGAAGGCGGGCTCCGGCGGCGCCAGCGACACCGCCGGGTCGACGACCGCCTCCAGTACGCAGGGTCGGTCGGCGGCGAGGGCCTCGTCCCAGGCCGCGCCGACCAACTCCGGGCGGTCCACCCGCACCCCGTGCAGCCCCAGCAGCCGGGCCCACCCGGCATACGGCACATCGGGGCGGCGGTGCTTCGGGTCGGACGACGGCCGTCGCCCGCCACCCATGCCGTTCTGGTCCCGGTTGTTGAGCACCAGCACGACCAGCCGCGGATCGCGCCACTGCTGCCAGAGGTGCGAGACGGTGATCAGTTCGGCGAGACCGTTGAGCTGCATCGCCCCGTCACCCACCAGCGCGACCACCGGTCGGTCGGGCGCGGCGAGTTTGGCCGCCACCGCGTACGGCAGCGCGCAGCCCATCGAGCCGAGGGTTCCGCACAGCTGCGCGTTGACCCCCGGTGGCAGGGTGAGGTGCCGGGCGTACCAGTAGAGGACTGAGCCGACGTCGACGGCGACCGCGCCGGTGCCCGGCATCCGGGCGGACAGCTCCTGCAGGACGAGCTGCGGGTTGACCGGGTCCGCGGCGGCGGCGGCCCGCTCGGCCGCGACCTCGCGCCAGCGGTCCACCGAACTTTCCACGGTGGCGCGCCACTGCTGTTCGGACCGACCGCGCAACCGGCTCAGCAACGCTCGCAGCGTCTCGGCGGCATCGCCGACCAGCGGAACGTCGGCCGGGTACCGGGTGCCGATCCGGCGGCCGTCGATGTCGATCTGCACCGTGCGCGCCTGCTCGGGCATCGGGAAGTAGTCGGTCCACGGGTCGTTGGTGCCGACCATCAGCAGCGTGTCGCAACCACCCATCAGCTCGGCCGCCGCCGGGGTGCCGACCTCGCCGAGCACCCCGGTGTGGAACGGCAACCGCTCGTCGAGCACCGGCTTGCCGAGCAGCGAGGTGGCCACCCCGGCGCCCAACCGGTCGGCGATCTCGATGATCTCCGCGGCGGCGTCCCGACCACCCTGGCCCACCAGGATGGCGGTCCGCTGGCCACCGTCGAGCAGCTGCGCGGCGGCGTCCAGGTCCGCCTCGTGCGGCAGGACCCGGGCCAGCGGTTCGCCGGGGGTGGCCGTGATCACCCCGGCACCGTACGACTGGAGGTCGGGTACCAGCGCCTCCTGCAACTGGCGCGGCAGCACCACGCACGTCGGGCTTCGGGTCGCCGCCGCCGTCCGGAACGCCTGGTCCAGCAGCGCCCCCACCTCGTCGGGGCTGCGACCGTAGCGGACGAACTGGTTGCACACGTCACCGAAGAGCCGGCCCAGCCCGATCTCCTGGTGCGCCCCGCCGAGCGGCCCGGAGATGTCCTCCCCGACGATGGCGACCACCGGTTTGCTGTCCAGCTTGGCGTCGTAGAGGCCGTTGAGCAGCTGGACCGCGCTGGGGCCCTGGGTGGCGAGGCAGACTCCGATGCCACCGGTGAACTTGGCGTGCCCGGTGGCCATGAACGAGGCGGTCTCCTCGTGCCGGGCCGGGATGAACGCCGGCTCGCCGCCGGTGCGGTCCAGCGCGTCGACCAGTGGAGCGATCGCCTCGCCCGGGTACCCGAAGGCGCGGGGTACCCGCCAGGCCAGCAACCGCTCCACCGCGACGTCCGCAACCGTACGGTCAACCATTGCCGCGCCCCGGTGTGCTGGGGTCGACGTAGCGCAGTACCGCGCCGACGCCGTCGGTGAGGTCGGGCGCCTCGTCGGCGCCGAGCACGGTCAGCGCCGCGTCGGTGCCGACGAGCGCCCGGACCAGCGCCGCGTCGGCGCGTACCCGCTGCGGGTCGGCCACCGACATGGCGGCCAGCTGCCCCGGGTCGACGGCGATCTCGGTGGGTTCCGCGCCGATCCACAACTCACCGTTGGCCGACGGGTCGTCCACAATGATCATCATGTCGACCTGGTTGCGTTGCAGGGCCGAGACGACCGCGTCGAGCCCGCCGCCCACGTCCTCCTGCACGCCGAACTTGTCCAGCGCGGCGCTGATCCGCTGGTCGGCGATCTCCGCGATGGTCTGCACGGTCAGGTCGTCCAACATCGTCTGGTCGGCGCCGCCGGCCCGCGACCCGGCATCGGTGCGGACCACCAGGTCCTGCCAGCGTTCCGGCATCTGGGCGGCGATCATCCCGGTGGCCCGGACGTCACCGGCGACCACCACCACGTCCGCGCCGACCCGGTCGGCCAGCTGCACGGTCGCCGCGGTGACGTCGCCGGCGTTCTGGTGCCACGCCTCCATGGCCGCCCGCTGGTAGCGGGACTGGGACCAGCCGCCGGGCTTCGCCCGTCGCAGCGGATACTCGTCCCGGCCGGCGACGTGCGCCCGGCGGGGTACCCCGCCGGCGCTGACCGCCATGGCGTCGGCACCGAGGCGGTCGGCGACCACACGTACCCAGGCCACCTGCTCGCCGCGTTGGGCGAGCAGCGGCATCACGTGCGGCAACGGGCCGACGTGGGCCAGGTCCCGCAGTGGCGGCGCGGACAGGTACTCGGAGAGCACCACCTGGCCGTGGCTGGCGAATACCGCCAGTCCGTAGTCCCCGACCATCGGGTCGTGACCTCGGACCACCCGGTCCAGCGCGGCGATGTTCGCCTCGTCCGCCCCCTGTTCGGCCAGGCTGCGTTCCAGGGCACGCCAGCGCAGATCCAGTGCGGGTTTGGCGTCCTCCGTGTCGGCGGAGGCGTCCAGATACACCGAGCACCACGGCCCGGGACGGTCGTAGAGCGGGCGCAGGAAGGACAGCTGCATGCTCGACCCCTTTCCAGCTCGGCCCCCCGCTTACCCGGGTCGCGGGGGATGTCACCTCGCGGCCGTGAGCCCGTGACCAGGTTTCATTCACGTCGTTCAACCGAGGACGTCGATACGATCTGTGAACACATGCGGACTCTCGGTGGTGGAAATGGACAGCGGACTCGACACGCGGCGGATCGTGCACCCGACGGAACGAATCGTCACCGGGCGGCTGATCCGCCTGCTCGACGGCTACACCCGTGAGGTACGCGTCGGTCAGCCGGTGCTGGTGGCGGTGCTCGCCGCGGCGGCCTTCGCCCGGCTGCCCGCGCTGCTACTGCGCTCACTCTTCTCGTTCGGCGGTGGCGGCACCCGCCGTCGGTGGAAAGAGCTGAAGCAGGGCCCGGAATACCTGGTCACGCCGGTGCGGCTCCGCAACACCGCCGGTCAGCTCTGCGAGGTGGAGCTGCACGGCCACCTTCCGCAGAGCGCCCTGCACCCGGCGGATCAGGTGCAGCTCACCCTGCGCCCGCAACGCGACCCGGAGTTGCCGCCCCGGATCGAGCGGATCGTCAACCTCACCACCGGGCAGTTGCTGACCCCGCGTACGGCGACGCTCTGGTCGCATCTCGGGCCGCCACTGCTGTTGCAGGCGTTTCTCGGCACGCTGCTGCTGGCCGGCATCGCGGCCTGCTCCGCGCTGACCTGACCGGCCCCGGCGGCGCGGCTCAGTCGGGCTCGCTGGCGGTTCGGCGGCTCAGCCGACCGGGGCGGGTTCGCGGGCCGGTCGCCGGTCGACGCCGAGCATGCCCCGGCGGCGGGCCCAGCGCTCGAAGACCAGGGTGGCGAACGGCGGCACCGCGCTGGCCAGGGCCACCGCGGTCGCCAGCAGACTCCAGCGGTGCAGCCGGGCGACTGCCAGCACCAGCAGGACGTACGCGACGAACAGGCCGCCGTGGATCGGCCCGAAGATCTTGACGCCCAGCTCGTTGTCCGGCGGACCGTACTTCACCAGCATGCCGACCAGCAGGGCCAGCCAGGAGCAGGCCTCGGCGATTGCCGCCGCGACGAACAGCCTGGTCACCTTCTCGCGCATCCGCACGCCACCACCTCTCGGGGCGCAATGCTATCGGTCCGTTCGGGCTGGGCTAACCGGGCTGGCAGTTGGGTAGAAAAGGGTCCTCGGGTCTTTCCCCGCCCGCCGACAACGTGCGAGGTTAGGGGGACCAGCGGTGACAGGGTGGTGACCATGGGCGAGGACGTCGGCGTACGAACCTTCAGTCGAGAGGATCGAGCCCGATACCGCGACAAGGTCCGCCGCTGCCTGGATGTGTTCGCCGAGATGCTGCGCGAGTCGCGCTTCGACCTCGACCGGCCGATGACCGGCGTGGAGATCGAGCTGAACCTGGTCGACGAGGCGTCGAACCCGACGATGCGCAACGCCGACGTGCTGGCGGCCGTCGCCGACGAGAGCTTCCAGACCGAGCTGGGCCAGTTCAACGTCGAGATCAACGTGCCGCCGCGCCGGCTGACCGGTACCGGCACCGCCGACTTCGAGGACTACGTGCGGGCCAGCCTCAACGCCGCCGAGCTGAAGGCCCGGGCGATCGGCGCGCACATGGTCATGATCGGCATCCTGCCGACGTTGCGCCCCGAGCACCTGACCGCCGAGACGCTGTCGGCCAACCCCCGCTACAAGTTGCTCAACGAGCAGATCTTCGCGGCCCGCGGCGAGGATCTGCCGATCGCCATCAGCGGGGTGGAACGGTTGGTGGTCACCGCCGACACGATCACCCCGGAGGCGGCCTGCACCAGCACCCAGTTCCATCTTCAGGTCAGCCCGGCCCAGTTCGCCGACTACTGGAACGCCGCCCAGGCGGTGGCCGGCATCCAGGTCGCGGTCGGCGCGAACTCGCCGCTGTTCTTCGGCCGGGAGCTGTGGCGCGAGACCCGCATTCCGCTGTTCCAGCAGGCCACCGACACCCGGTCGGAGGAGATCAAAGCCCAGGGGGTACGCCCCCGGGTCTGGTTCGGCGAACGCTGGATCACCAGCGTGTTCGACCTGTTCGAGGAGAACGTACGCTACTTCCCGGCGCTCCTGCCGGTCTGCGACCCGGAGGACCCGGGGCAGGCCCTCGCGGCCGGTGAGGTGCCCAATCTGGCCGAGCTGCGCCTGCACAACGGCACCGTCTACCGGTGGAACCGCCCCGTGTACGACGTGTCGCGGGGCCGGCCGCACCTGCGGGTGGAAAATCGGGTGCTGCCCGCCGGTCCGACCGTGCTGGACACCATCGCCAACGGCGCCTTCTACTTCGGGTTGGTGCGCGCCCTCGCCGAGTCGGACCGGCCACTGTGGTCGCAGATGTCGTTCAGCGCCGCCGAGGAGAACTTCACCAGCTGCGCCCGGCACGGCATCGACGCGCAGGTCTTCTGGCCCGGTCTCGGTTACCTGCCGGTCAGCGAGTTGGTGCTGCGCCGGTTGCTGCCGATGGCGCATCACGGTCTGGACCGGTGGGGCCTCGACCCGGCCGAGCGCGACCGGTTGCTCGGCATCATCGAGCAACGCTGCCTGACCGGCCGCAACGGCGCGACCTGGCAGGTGGAGACGCTGCACCGGTTGGAGTCGGCCGACCACCTGGACCGGCCGGAGGCGCTGCGCGAGGTGGTCAGACACTACGTCGACCTGATGCACAGCAACCGGCCGGTGCACGAGTGGCCGATTCCGTGAGCACACCGGACAGGTGGCCCGATCGACGCGAAGCTCAGCCTCGCGGGGTGGGCACACCGAAGAGGTCGATGATGCCGCCGGGAAGCTGGGCGAGCAGGTCGTGTCGCTCGTCGTCGTTCAGCGCCTCGGCGACGGTACGCAGCACCGCCTGGGCGTGTTGACGCACCTGGTCCGCGTTCGCGACCTGTTCGCGGTCGGCGACGTTCTTCAGGAACTCGCCGACATCCCACCGGCGGCCCTGCGGGTTACGGGTGACGGACCCGTTGAGCCGTTCCGGTAGTTGTGCCGCCAGGTTGTCCGCTTCCTGTCCGGCGAGCCGTTCACCGAGCACCGACAGGACGGCCTGGATGGACCGCACGGCCTCGTTCTCACCGAGGCCCGCGCGCTGTCGTACCGTGGCGATCATCTGCTCGTACTCCATGCCCCGCTCCTTCGGTCTCGTCGGTATGCCGTCACGACTGCCTGGTGACGAACGGGGCGAGTTCCCCGGCTCCCCGGCGACAAACGGGCACGGGCGAATCGGACTTTCCGCCATCGACGGGCGGAGCCTCACAAACATGCCTGTCACCCCGCCTGAGCGCGCATCATCCCTTGTGGACCCCCATGCGAATCGATGACTGTCGTAGGCTGTGGCAGCTCGCACACATCGTCTGATCACGATGAGGGGACGCCGGTGGCCACTTCTGGAACAGACCCCGCCACGATCGAGGGCCCGGCGCGGATGCCCCTGTCCCGTCGGCACATGCTGCGGATGGGAGCGGCGGCGGCCGGTGGCGCGGTGCTCGTCGGCTCGGCGGAGACCGCGTCCGCACAGGCCGCGCCGGTCGGCGCGAAGCGCGTCCTGCGGGCACCGGCGCTGGCACCCGGTGACCGGGTCCGGGTGGTCTCGCCCGGCAGCACGCCCGACCCCACGAACATGGCTCGCGGCATCGAGATCCTGCGCAGCTGGGGCCTGGAGGTCGAGCTGGGCGCGCACGTCTTCACCAAGTACGGCTATCTGGCCGGCACCGACGCGCAGCGGCTGGCCGACCTGAACGCCGCGCTCACCGACCCGGGCATCCGAGCCGTCTTCGCCGCACGCGGTGGTTACGGCACGCAGCGGATCGTCGACCAGATCGACGTGTCCGTTCTACGCCGCGACCCCCGGGTGGTCGTCGGTTTCAGCGACATCACCAGCATCCACGGCAAGCTCTGGCGCGAGACGGGCCTGGTCACCTTCTACGGCCCCATGGTCAACTGGAGTGACGCCCGCACCGGCCCCGAGTCGGCCGAGGCGCTCCGCAGGGCGGTGATGACCACCGCACCGGTCACCATCTCCCGGGACCCGGCCGAGACAGCCGCCTCCGTCGTGGTGCCGGGGCGGGCATCGGGGCCGCTGCTCGGCGGTTGCCTGACACTGATCTCCACCTCGCTCGGCGCGGAGGACTCTCCGAAGTTCGACGGCGCGATCCTCTTCTTCGAGGACGTGGACGAGGCTCCGTACAGCATCGACAGCATGCTGACCGAGCTGCGTCGGGTGGGCGTGCTGCGCAGGGTAGCCGGTGTGGTCATCGGCCAGATCACCAACAGTGTCGGCGAACCCGGCGAGTGGGACGCGGCAGCGGTGCTCAAGGACCGCCTGTACGACCTCGGCGTGCCGGTCCTGGGCGGGCTACGGCTGGGGCACGGCAACGGGCAGCTCACCGTTCCGCTGGGCTCGCGCGCGACGATCGACGCCGCCGCGGGGACCCTGACGGTGGAGCCTGGGGTCCGCCCACGCCAGGCCTAACGCTCAGACCTGCGGCGGCGGGTCCCAGGGGGACGGGTCGTCGCGCAACCGGCCGTACAGGTAGCCGTCGCGCCACTGACCGGCCCGAAACTCGCTGGCCCGCACGACGCCCTCGAGCTGGAAGCCGGCCTTCTCCAACGCTCGTTGCTCGGCGACGTTCTCCGGGTGCGTGCCGGCCTGGATGCGCTGGGCCGGGCTGTGGTGGAAGAGGTAGTCGCAGAGCAACGCCTGGGCGCGCCAGCCGATGCCTCTCCCCCGCCACTGCGGCAGCAGGACGACGCCGATCTCCCAGTACGACGCCCGTCCGGCGTAACGCCCGGCGGTGTAGCTGACGATGCCGGCGGCGGCCTGCTCCTGCTCCTGCTCGACCTCCACGACGAGCCGTCCGTCGTCTTCGCCGAGGTAGCCGTCGACGGCGAACCGCCGTGCCGGCGCCCCGGCGTCGAGGAAGCCGGCCCAGTCCAGGCCGATCAGGCCGGGCTCGGTGCGGAACCGCCGGAACATCGCCAGGTCCGGCTCGGCAACCGGCCGCAGCCGGACAGTGAGATCGGCCGAGACAGACATCGACATATCGCCACGTTCCATGGCGACACGCTAGCTTGCGCAGAGCCGAGTGCGGGTGCGCGCAGAGCGACCGGCGTTGGTAGCCGAGGCGTTGGTAGCCGAGGCGTTGGTAGCCGAGGCGTTGGTAGCCGAGGCGTTGGTAGCCGAGGCGTTGGTAGCCGAGGCGTTGGTAGCCGAGGCGTT